>NZ_NGUR01000010.1:0-1089772 GCF_002179865.1 Pandoraea sp. PE-S2R-1
TCGAGCGCAGTCAGTACATTGATTCTTCAGGGCACCGGCACCGCTAGCAACGCGTTCGTGAACTTCGGCACCCTGCTCGCTCAAGGCGACAACTGGACATGGAGTGGCAGCGGCAACTTCAACAACGCCCAGTTGCAGACCGGCACGTTCAACCTCACCGGCACGCTCGGCGGCGCGACGACGACGGTGGCCTCTGGCGCAACCCTTATTGGCACTGGGACGCTCACGGGCAACGTCACAAACCAGGGCACCGTTCACCCAGGGGACGGCAGTGGCAATGGCACGCTGACTATTGTCGGCAACTACACCGGGCAGAACGGCACCCTGAAAGTTGACTCTGTACTTGGCAACGACAGTTCGCGTGTCGCCCCTCTCACTGTGAGCGGCGGCACGATCAACGGCAACACATCGGTTGCCGTCAATAATCTTAGCGGGCTCGGCAACCTGACCACGGGCAACGGAATTCCGGTGGTGCAGGCCGTCAGCGGCGCGACATCGACTGCGTCAGCCTTCGCGCTCGGCTCCTCGGTGAGTGCCGGCGCCTACACCTATTACTTGTATAAGGGTGGCACGACGGCCGACAGCACGAACAGTTGGTATCTCCGCTCGACGGTTGCTGCCCCCGTTGAGGTGACCGTCACAGATCCGGTCACCGGAGAGCCGGAAGTCGAAATCCTGACGCCCACGCCAGGTATCGGAACACCGCCAACCGCGACGCTCCAGCCCGGCGACGACCCGCTCCCCATCTATCGGATCGAGGTGCCCGTCTACTCGATGATGCCGGAGCTAGGCAGAACCGCAGGCTTCGCCCAATTGGCCACATTCCACGAACGGCAGGGCCAGCAGGGATTGCTTGATGAGCGTGGCTGGCTGACCGATGGCTGGGCTCGGGTGTGGGGGCAGACTGAGCAATTGCGTACGAAAGGCGATGTCACCCCTCAGTTTGACGGCAACATTGGCGGCATTCAGATCGGGCACGACTTCTTTGCGAGTCGCAGCGATTCGGGCCACGGCGACCACGTGGGGATTCTCGGCGGGTGGACACGTGCTTCGGGTGATGTTCAGGGTCTCGCACTCGGTATGCCTGATACGCACGCCGGATCTCTCGGGCTGGACATGTACAGCGCTGGTCTCTACTGGACTCACGTCATGCCCAGCGGTGCTTACACGGACGCTATCTTCTTGGCATCGTCGATGCAATATCAGGCAAAGCCATTGAGCGGCCTCAACCGGAACGTCAACGGCAAGGGCCTGGCCGCGTCGCTGGAGACGGGGTGGCCGATTCACCTATCGGAGACGTTAGCGCTCGAGCCACAGGCGCAGATCATCTGGCAAAGACAGAGTATTGACGATTTCAACGATGGAATTTCCACCGTAGCGTTCAACAACGTCAACAGTCTGATGGCGCGTATTGGCGCGAGACTGGAAGCTAACTACGACGGCGCGCGCGGGCTGCTCCGCCCTTACCTACTCTTCAATCTCATCCACAGCTTCGGTAACGATGGTCGCGTTCTGTTTGGAGGCAATACTCCGGTGGTGACCAACTCCAACAGCACAGCCGCCCAGTTCGGCATCGGCGTCGCCGGCCGCTTCAACAAAGCAGCGAGCGTATATGCCACGCTCGCCTACTTGACCCAGCTTGACGCAACGCGACAGCAGTCGGTGTCTGCCACGCTTGGTCTGCGCTGGACATGGTGACCCATCGTTCGATGACTCCATAGACGGAGGAGCCGGCGGTGCTGCCGCCAGTATCGAAGGTCGGTGGGCACAGGCATTGGTTCGACGCCGACGAATCGAGGGAGGCGAAAAGGGAAGTTGAGAATGCAAGATAGCCCGCGCAAGCGGGCTATCTCATTTGGCGGAGAGGACGGGACTCGAACCCCAGCACAATCCTTATACATTGGGGCTTTCAGGCGATACACTGGCACAATGCTGGCAGTCCGCACCCATGCTCCTGGCAATGGCTGCTTTCGGCAGTAATCGACGTCTCAGTTCGGTGGCCCAAACGACGCCTTTATATTACGGAGCATGCATTCGCATGCTCCCATGGGCATTAGTCGCGCACCGTCTGCCCGTATTGGTTACTAGTCGTCCAACGTTTCATAATCGGCTCCTTCCTTCGTCCATTCCCGGATGAGCCCCGCTACGGCGCGAAGAAATGATTCCGCTAACGGGACATCCGGTGGAGTACCGAAGCCATGCGTAATACCGTTTCTCATAGTCAAAAATTTTTTGGCTATCTGAAAGTCATCGACGGCAATGTAACCAGCGGTGTAGAGTTGGTTCATCAACTTTGTAGCGGGTAGTCTTTCGATAGGCATTGCCGTCGTGATAGCGAGCTTACGCATTGCAGCCTCAAAGACAGACCATAAGTACAGGATTGCGGGTTCAGCATTCCCATTGTCGATCAACAATCGGATCGTTCCGAGTTTCGCCTCCAGCTCCCCCCAACCCACAGTCTCCTGCAACGAGACGGGTACATTCAAGTCATCGACCGTAACAAGGACAAATCTCCACCCGTCATGCTGCTGAACTGTGTGGGCGAGCGACTGGTACCGCTCAATGGACGTCCTTGCGTTGACCGTCTTAACTTCAACGATGAGACCACCATCACGTTTGCGAGCGACAAGGTCGGGGACGTAGTTGCCGAGATCGAAGGGAATATCCTGCCTCCGGGGCTCGATCAGCACAGCATAGCCGTCGCGTTCGAACCGTTCCTTAAGCTCTTGGATCTTCGCTTCATGTGCCGAGTGGTTGCTCTGCGTCGTCATAGATAGTCCTTCAATTCAGAAGCATGCGACACGCGGACGTAGACGCACTCATCGGCGTTCGCAACACCTGCCTGCAACAGCGGCGGCAAATCGGTCACGTCGATCGGGTCAGACAGGAACCGACGATGGCAATCAACATCACATACAGCGACGTCATCTTCGTACACCATACCGACCAGGGCGTCCTGAATCGGCTTAATGATGTTGTCTACGTCAGCAGCATCATCCGCAGCTAAGTACACTAACGTCACCCGCAACTCACCAGCAAACGGTTGCGTATCCGCTGGCCAAATTTTGGCGGCCTCTGCGTTCACAAAGGCCTTCCAAGTCTGTAGGTTTTTTCTCTTCCTAGTCTGCAAAGATACTGGCCGCTGAGGTATCACGAATTCAAAGATTCTGTTCGGCATATTGCCCCCCCCAAGCCAAAACTATGCCACAAAGTTTGTCGGATCCGAAGTGGGCAACTACGGGATCAGCGTCACGGAGCAGCTGCATTGCTGCGCAGTTGGTCGCTCGGGAAATCCGATTCAAGGACGGCAACGGGCAGGAATCAGTCATTGGACGGACGGTGATGCTCCTTCGACCCGAAGTAGCGTACCGGCATGGGGCGCAGGTGGTCGGAGGTTCAAATCCTCTCGCCCCGACCAGAATTGAACCCGCACAGTCATTGGTTGTGCGGTTTTTTTCGTTTGAGTCAATCTGTTGATTCGCACAGCGTAATATTAGGTGACTGTCTAATATTCACTGACGCTTGTCGGGGACGATTCAGGATGTCGACTTGGGCTGCGGAGCTGCGCTCATAGAAGCGGCATCTGGAAGTGTGATGAACGACCTTGCCTTATCCATCCATCGATCGAGCGCCAAGTCAATCGACATAGTCGGCCGGTTAGATGGTCGCGACCAATCGCTTTTCGCTTCCCGGTTTGTGGATGTAGTTCATCAGCGGGCGGTGTTGCGCATTGAACGTATTCAACCCGAGTAAAAAGCACCGGCTATCTCGCAGTTGCACGTCTCATCCAGCGTCGAAGCATATGTATGACAGACTACACTACCTCGACCACCGTAAACCAATCACTCTCCGCAATCCAGTTGACCAAGAGCGGAGAGGATTTAGATCACTCCTTCGCCGGCGCAACGCGGCGCTTAGACTGGGGCTTCTTTTCGGCCATCTTTTCTGGAGACCTCTTAACCCTCTGAGGAAGATTTGATACGCGGAGGCCAAGCGCTGGATCGACGCCGACATATCCCATTTCATGGGCAATGCTACGAACTTTCGGAACGAATACAGGATACGCTTGCAGCGCCGCATACTGCATGAAGCCGGCAAGTTGCTCATCCTCGATCCAACCGCTCGACTCTGCTTCGAATAGGAACTCGGCGCACACACTAATAGAGAAATGCGGTTTCTTATCGCCACTTCCCTTGCCGAATCCATCTAGTGAATATGTGAACTGAACAGCCGCATATTCACCAGGGTCGTTCTTCTCCGGAATAACATTTCCAATTGACTCGAGCCTACTGTGGGAGGTCCCGCCTCTGGAACCGTCATCAGCGGGCTCGGCAAAGCTCTCAGCCTTGATGCTCTTGATCCGATAATCCACCAAACGAAAATCGGTCAAATTCAGTGCCGCGTTACTTTTGGTGCCTCGTTCGACCATTTTGTGACTGCTCTGTATGAGAATGATTCTTCCGACTCGAACATCCCATGTTCGGAATGCGTATGTCGATGCTCGTGCTGGTGAATGGTAACCATTCGCGCCCCAGACACCTCATTGGCGATCGCTTCCCCTACGAATTCATTCAATGAAACGCCGCGACGAGCAGCCGCGATCTGCGCAGCACGATGCGTTGCCGGAGGGATCCGCACATTGAATCCACCACTACACGGTTTATCTGGCTCTACGTCGTTTTCGGCACAAGTATCAAGATAAAAATCCACCGCTTCGACGAACGCCTTCCTCAGTTCACCGAGAGTCTGTCCTTCATACGTTACAAGATCATTGATGAACAAAATCTTGCCATGAAGAACATCGTCCTCAAGACTTGTGTCGATTGAGCCAACATACCCTTTGTGGTCTAGAACTTTTGCTTTTTCAGTCATTATCGCCCCCGTCACTCAGCAAACCGAATTCACGTAGCTTCTCCACTACGTCTCGGATACTGTAGACCTTCACAATCGAACCTGGATGGGGTTTGTGAAGAAAAATTTTTCGCCCAGTCTCATCAAAGAACGTTCGATACGACCCGCCCTTGGCCGCCTTCTCTGTGAACCCTAGGCCTTCCAGAAGAGTGACCATCTCATCCCAGGAAAAATCCGACGGAATTTGGACCACTCGTGCACGAAGCTTCTTTAGCTTGGACACTAACTATATCCATTAAGTATAGGAAGTGCAACTGGATATTAGTTGCAAACCGTCGACGCAGCGCATTACTCACATTCCCCGTGCTTGCATGACGATGACGTTTCGCGTCATAAACGCACATATGACGCATAGTTTGAGCATTATATAGCGTCATATACAGTAATCACTCACCCGCGGTGTTGCTGTGTTTTTATACAGTATTTATGCTAATTTACCTCCCTCACCAGCACCTGAGGGGGGTCGCCATGCGAGATCCTCACATCACCAGATTCATCGTCGTCCCGTTCCGCAAAGGTGCTGGCGGCGATCTGCTGCCCATCGAGGTGCGACCTGCAAGCACGAGCTTCGGGGCCGTGCGCGTGGCCCACTCGATGCGCGAGCGTCACGCCGGCGTTGCCGCGTACGAAGTGCAGATGGATCCTGAGACCGGCGCAATGGATTCGCCCAAGGTGCTGTTTCAGCACGGCCGAATTCCGGCGATCGACGAGCATGCGGCAGCGTAGCTGAGCCCGTTATACCTCTCAATCCCCGTCCGTCAGAGCTGACCATCGACCAGCTCCGCAGCCTCTGGCTGACCAACAAAGATCCAGACGTCCGACCTGCGCTCGAAGAAGTCGCGTTCCGCCGACGCGAAGCTCAGCGAAAAGACAAGGTACTGCGGGAAGTGGAGACGCTTTACGTGGTGATCCACCAAGCGTGGCGGGAGGAAGTTGGAAGCACCCTGATCGCGCTCGAATGTCTGAAGTCGTAGCTTGGGCAGCACCGTGAGGCGAAAGGAGAGTCACCACGCATTCCTGGGGCACCACTTCGGAGATAGACTGAACCCGTTGACAACCACCCTGCCTCTCGTCCCCGGACACCACCACAAATGGCAAGAAGCAGACGCCCCGCCATCCGCATAGGACTTTAGTCCAATGCGCTCCCAACAGAATTGCCGCACCTTCCCTTTGTTCGAAAGCCGAAACAATCAGTTTGGCCGCGTAAGGCACAATAGTCTAACGAACACGGGAGACAGCGCACCTCACCGACGGAGGCCATTTGATGAAGTCACCGCTCCAAGCAAGAGATGATTCTGATGCCATCCAAATGGCAACAGCACGGCCGGTCACAGAGAGGTCGAGACTGGTAGACAACCGTCCAACGGCATTGGCGCAACGCCAATTAGCCGAGATGATGAATAGCAGTCCGCGGACAGTGGCCCAGCGTATTGAAGTGGACGCACTCACCGGCGGGAACGCGCGACTGCCAGAAGGCAGCGCGGTTGCTGGGGCGCTATCACCCCAGCAACCTGAAGAAAAAGCTGACAATACCGGCTTGCCCCATCAGTTGAAGGCGGGAATAGAGTCGCTCTCGGCCATGAGCATGGATCACGTAACGGTGCACTATAACTCGGGTAAGCCGGCGCAGTTGCAGGCGCATGCCTATGCCTATGCCGAAGGTAGTGAAATTCATCTTGGGGCGGGCCAAGAGAGGCATTTGCCGCATGAGGCCTGGCACGTGGAGCAACAGGCGCAGGGGCGTGTCCGACCAACGCTGCAATTACGCGACGCTGTGTCGATAAATGACGATGAGACGCTCGAACGGGAAGCCGATGTGATGGGAGCGCGCGCTGCAGCGTATGGCGGGGTCCCGCACGCCGCCCCGGTGGCGCAACCGGCCATGATCCCATCCGGACCAGTCCAGCGCGTGACGACGGTCGGCGCACAGGCTCGCACGCCGCATGCGCTGATCGGCGCGGCCACCATGTCGGATCAGGCACCCGTCGCCACCGCGGCCAACGGCGACCGCGGCGTGATTATCGAAGTGATGGAAGGCGTCCGCGCTTCGGCCATCGCCAAGATCGACAGCATCGCCAATTCCGCCACTGCGACGGATAACCGCGCCATTATGATCGGTTTGAACAGGCCCGCTGCGGCCGGCGATGTTGCCCCGCTCCCAAACTCCAACTTCGTCAGACCCGGCGCTGTTCTCGCGTCATATGCAGACCTGGTGGCAGATGCCACGGCTGTCGCGACCCATGCCGAGACGCGTGGGGTGCAAGGCGGCTGCTTCCCGACGGTGTTCAGCAATACCGCGCCGGGCGGCGGCTATACCTTCCCGTTTCTTGAAATGCGTGCCAACGTGACCCTCCATCCCGGCACCGAGCATCTGATCAGCCGCCTGCGCGATGCAACCGCCATCTCTCCCGTCATGCGCAGCATGGACGCCGACGTGACCGCCGATCCGCTGCTCGCCACGCCCGTGTCGGCGATGGGACTGGACGCGCGTAAAGCGATCGCTGATCTGGGTCGCGTGACGTACGAGGAACGCGAGGTGGAGGGACCCAACGGACCGGAAAGCAGTGCACCGGATATGGCGTCCAAGGGCGCCGATGTCGTCAGCGGCGGCTATCTCTGGGATACGACGCCGCGGGACGCAGCCTTCTGGGGCGATGGATTTGCCGACCATGGAGGCGACTGGAACCGCAAGCTGACGAGATGTCTTGAGGCGATCAACGAAGGCGAACACCAGGTACGCCGGCGCTACAACGCGATTGCGCCCAAGGCCGTCTATTGGCCTGAACCGAATACCTACATGGACTCCGTGGCACGCACGGCAGGCGCGCGTGTTGCGCTGGAACGGGGCGTGAACTCTGGCAGAGATGCACAGCAGCGAGAGTCGACCTACTACGTCCAGGAGATCAGCAACATGGCCGGCCGCTACCTGCCGGAGCTGCAGACGACCAAGCCCTTGAAGGGGTATTTCACCGCCTTGCGCGACCTGATCAAGCAATCCTCCGTACGCCGGGTGACCTACGGCGAGGTCGATACGGTCGTGCGCAGTGTCCGCCAAACCCATCTGAGCGAGTCGCACTTGGGAGACATCGGCCGTTGGAACAATGGCGCGCAGAGCGTCATAGACAGTACTAACGCGCTGGACGCCGTTCGCGGAAACGTGCGGGGCGCGGTGGTGCGGTCGATCTTGGACGAACTGCGCTGATGGCGTCGGTTCGGCGCCGTATCGGCCAACTCCCCAAGCGCGGCGGCGCCAGGGGTTTATCGGCGGGTCCGCCCGGACGCGTGCAGGGCAATGATCAGTCGGCAGCATCAGGCAGCGGACACACCTCCGCGGGGCTATCCGACAGCCCAAACCCACCCATAAGTCGTTTACACATGGACGGCCCCGCTCTGCTGAAGCGGGCTCCGAAGATGAGTGATATCCGCTACGGTACGGATTGGGATGAGTGGTGGGAGAAGCCGATGGGATCGCGATAGCTACTCATTGATGCACGGCTACTGAAATCAAATGTGAATGATCTCTGCTACGATCGCGGAGTCGAATCCAACACTTAAAATCATGCCATTTCAGATTGACCCATTCGGTCCACTTGGTATTGGTGTAACGCTTGCAATTGCTGCATGGCAATTCATTGAAGCTCGCATCGCGAAGAAGGAGACGCGCAAAGCAACTGAGGAGCTTCAGAGAATGAATCAAGAGGCTCACAAAAGGTTACTGGAGCTACCAGGCGCGTTGATTCGTGGGATCGGGGAAGTTGTTAGGCGCGCGCCGGATGTATACGGAAGTACAGGGGAATGGGCCACGCCTGGATCGCTCGACGGAAATAGTTCGTGGATACAGTCTCGATACGCCGACATTAACAACGATGGAACGGACGAATTGCTAATTGAAGTGATATCCGGCCCCCATTCCACGGCCCTTCTTGTATTCAAGTGCGAACCATGGGAATTCAAACAAATCGCCGAGCTTTACTGCACAACGGGGCATGGCTTTGACGTTACTATCAGCGATGAAGGCAAGAATCAAGTTGAAACGGTCGAGGTGTCAAAAAGGGCCGACCTTCCCTATGTGATGGGTTTCCGAGACCGAGTCACTTATATGCTGAAAGACAATCAGTTTGTC
This sequence comes from Pandoraea sp. PE-S2R-1, assembly GCF_002179865.1. NCBI lineage: Bacteria > Pseudomonadati > Pseudomonadota > Betaproteobacteria > Burkholderiales > Burkholderiaceae > Pandoraea > Pandoraea sp. PE-S2R-1. The sequence continues at coordinate 9,035 of NZ_NGUR01000010.1, forward strand.
GAAACCGGTCGTGTCGAAGGTTGGGATGACGCTGACCTTAGACTAGTTAGGGAAGAGGAAAACAAACTCTTTTAAGCTTATTCAATTGCCCAGTCGCCAACGGAGGCTTCTCGATCCCATCGTTTGCATCTTTGAAGCCCTCGCACCAGAGCCAAAAGCGCAGCATCATTCACTCCCAATGCGTTGAACCTCCAATCCTGACTCCCCAGTACATCAACCAGCGGCGCCATACCGGTACGCATGTAACGGCCGACGCCTCACGAAGCACTCGGTCCGCGATCGAACGCGGCACCGGTTGCGTCATGTAGAGCCAATCATGCACGGCAGCCGCCTCGTTCGACGTGCCGCCGGCCAGCAGATAGGCAATCGGTACGCGCGGCACCGACGCAAAATCAGTGACAAACCCGCGCGGCACGACGAACGTCTGCCCGGCCACATCGGACTGGTAAATCAATGCGCGCACGAGCCGCCATCGGCCATCGTCGCAGCCGGTGGCGTTCTCGATGACCAGCCTTGTCAGGAACCGGCTCATTTTGCCGCGGCGGTCGGTTGATCCGATGGCCAGGCGGCGATCGCGGCCGCCAGCATGATCTGCGCAGTGGTCACGCCCATTACGATGCGATCCTGATCTTGCAACGACAGCTGCGACGCCTTCGCCACGGTGATGATCGCGGGCAGCCCCGCGCTCGCGAGCGTCTGAAGGTTGACGGCATCGACCGTCGAACCGGCCGCGCAGACCGCCGAGACGACCGGCTGGGCATCGGCGAGCGCGTGCAGCGCAGCGTCACTCATGCCGCTGACCTGCTGCAACGAGGTGATGGCGACCTCAACCGGCGGGCACACTCGTGCAGCTACCTGCGCCGGCGTGGGCGCCGACTGGGGCGTCGTCGAGCATGCGGCGAGGACGAACGAAAGCACGGCCGCGCACGCGGCCACAATGACAAAACGCTTCATGGTGGGATCCTTACGGTGTGGTGAGCTTGATGGCGGCGGCTGCCGCGCTGGTGACTGCTGATGAGATGCTGGAAGCGATGCCTCCGCCTGCGGTGATCGGCGCGCTGGCCGATACGCCTGTTTCGGCAAAATCGAGGGTGAAGCCCTCGGTGGTATTGGTCACGCGCACGGTGACTGCACCGACGTCCTTGCTGCTCCACACGGATGCTTGGCAGCAGATCAACCGGCCGGCCGAGTCATAGAACGGCCGCGCTTCGTAGCGCGCGGTGCCCGCGCACGCCGCCAACCAGATGCTGGCGACGCAAGCGAACGCGGCGCGAATCACCGTGGCGAGCCTGGGTCGGACGGCGGGGCCTGAGTCTTCGCTGCTGCCACATGGACGACGCCGAGGGCGGTCAACGCAGCACTGATCGCTGCAATGAAGCCCTCGACGGGGGTCTTCCCCATCCAAGCAAACAAGCCCCAGAGGGCGAGCAGCGCGCCGTAACAAACCACTTTCATGCGAGTGTTCATTTCGTTGTGTCCTTCTCGTGGTGATGGATGATCTCGTCCGGCGTGAACTTGTAGCCATCGACGGCATACTTCTGTGCCACCCAAAGCGGGAACGGCATCGCGTGGATGCCCTCCCCCTTTCCGATGTGGTGGTCCTTACAGAGCAGCATCCCGTTGACCGTCATGTCGTCGACGAAGCGGTACGGGTCGAGTGGCTGTGCGGCCAGAAAGCCGTCCCAGTCGAATGCGCTGGCCCGCTCACCCCAGACGCCGGAACGGCAGTCCTCGGTGAAGCGCGGCCAGTCGATCAGGTTCGCGGTGCTGCGCTCAATCGGGTGGTGATGGGCTTCGAGCGGATGGCCGACGTCTTGCTCGGCACCGCCGCAAACGAAACACCGGCCGCCCTCGCGCTCGATGAGCGCCAAGCGCGTGCGCGTGAACAGCGGCGTGGTGGTGCGCTGCTCGTGGCCCGGAAGCAGCACGTCGACGGTTAGCGTTTCGCGCTCTTCATGGGTGTCGGTTACGGCAGACATAGGTCCTCCAGAAACGAAAAAGCCGCCCGAAGGCGGCCAGCGGCGCAGTGAATCATCAGTGTCGGTCCCCCATGAAATGTCGCCCTTTTCGCTTGAGTACCCCTTCGATGAACTGGGCGCCAACGACACCGAGCGCACTGCCGATCCCGTACAACGCCAACGGCGGAATGTCCGGAATCTGGATCAACACCACACCAGCGATCATTGACGCGCCAGCCCCCAAGATCGAGCGACCGACCATCAAACGGATCGTCAGCACCTCGTCACTGACCAGCAATTTCCCGAGTCCCATGAGAGCCCCCAACAGAGCCAGTCCTGCAAAACCCCACAGCGTTTTTTCGTCGCCCATCGATCCCCCCGGATTTAGGCTGTTGTGACACCGCCCGCGCGCCGGTAGGCATCGAGCAGCGAGTCGAGTGCGTTTTCGTGTTGGCCGTAGCCGGCACCAGGCAGGCTGGCCCAACGACTGCGGCATTTGTTGAGAGCTGACGCGATACGCCCTGCGGAAATGTCAGCTACCGCACCGCATTCTCGAATAAGGCGCAGTGCTATGAGGTCTTGATTGATCGGCGAGAAATCACGCAGTTGGAGCAGTGGACGGTAGGAATCAAAAATCCACTGCATTTCCTGGTAGCGCCCCGCCGCCGTCGACTGCAACGGCTTGCCGTTGATGATCCGAGGCGCACCAGTCTTATCCCGGATCGTGACGACGATTCGCGGATGGTCCTGATAGCTGGTGAACAGCGTCGGGCGCTGCGGTGTGCCACCGACGATGACGTTGTAGCCGTCGTCGGAATTGGCGAGCCCGATCGCCGTATGTTCGCTGATCGCAAGCGTGTCGAGAAACGCGAGCACGTTCCTACCGCCCGCTGTGGCAGCATCAATTCGAGGCATGTTGTTCCTGAAGAAAGTGCCCGAATGGGCTATGGACTATTCGCCGCTGTGCGACGTCAGTGCGGGAAGCGGGCTCAGGGGCGTTGCTGCCGTGCCAACTTCACGAAGGACAGTTCTGTTTCATGCCCCAGGTGCGGGCAGTTGGCTCTGCCGCGTCGCGTCGAGGTACCCGTACCACGCGGCATATGCCTCGTTCTTGGTGTCTGTCTCAATGAACCCGGGCCAAATGCTTTCGTCTTGCGGGCACGGCGAATAGTCAGTCAACTCGCCCGCGCCGTTGACGCGAATGAAAATCGTCGTTGCGGTCATAGCTTCCTCAGAATGTGTAGCCCGTCGATGTCACCTGAAACGTCGGCACGCCGGCGCTCGAACTCGTCTTGACGTAGAGCGAGCCCGCCGTAACGATGTCGAGACCCATCATGATGGTGAGTGTGTTGTTCGCCTGAACGAGAAACGAACCGTTCCCTTGCTCGCCGGTGCCGTTGGCATCGGCTGCCACTTGAAGCGAAATGGTCACGTTCGCCGTGTTGTTGGCGATGATCAAGCCGCCGTAAAGCGTCTTCGCGTTGAGCGGGATATTGCCGGCCGTCGAGAACGACGTGTAAGACCCGTTACTCGTCGATGTACTGAAAATGACCTTGGTGGGAAAACTAACGCGACGGTCTCGCATCGATCCGACGACGAATCGCCCTAGCGAATCCGTACCCCACACGACTACGAGCGCAGAAACCGTGTAGCCAGCCGGCGGTGCCGCCCCGGCGTAAATTTCTGGCGCGATACCAGATGTTGTGTTGACAATCCGCCGGATAACGGCGCCGGTCGTTGGATTGGCCAACTTGTACAGCGCTACGGCACCGGACACCGGCGCGCTTCCGGCATCCATATCAGTCCCGAGGTTGAACGCATCGGACGCGTTCGCCACGCAATAACGCAGGCCACCAAGCACAGATTCGAGAATCACCTCATCCGCCGTGAACGTAGCCGTGGTGGATGGCGCCGAGACCGTCATCTTTGCGTTTCGGGCTTGGCCAACGACGCCGGACACCTGCTTCTGTGCGATGAATTTCACCGCCTGCGCAAGTTGACCGTTGTTTGTTCGATCCAACGTCAATCCACCGGCGAGAATGGTCGTGGCCAACTCTTCCTGAATAGCATTGAATGCATATGAAGGGAAACGCGTCGCCGGAGTGTTGGTTGCCGGATTGCCGTCCGTTGCTTGCCCTGGGGTACCGGTCGCAGGCGCAAGATCGCCGCTACCGACCGGAACGGTATTTGCCGCAATAAGTCGATCCATGTGATTTGCTTCAGGAGTAATTGAATAGAGGAATCGTATGAGCAGGCGCGAACGCCTGAATCTCACACTGAAGTACGTTGTTTCCCCACGAGGAAAACGGTTCACCAAAACCGCTTATCCCGAACGAGAAATATCGAATCGAATACGTCGGCGCATTGACGCGCCATGCAAAAAACCAATCATCGGAGCCAAGCTGCGATCCGAAAGGTGATTGTCCGAAGCGAAAAGGAGCGAACTGATCGACGCTGATCGCATAGCCTAGATTGGCCGCCAGTTGGGTAAAGTACGCGACCGACTGTCCACCCACAGCCGCGAGACGTGCAACGACTTGAGCTCGTCGGGCTTCCACGGTCGGCGATGATCCTGCGCAGGGGTCTGGCAGGCCAAGCGTTGCCTCCCACTCGGGGAGAAGCTCAAACGTGGTGCCTGGAAACGCATCGACCAACAAGTTGTTTGCGCGCGCAGTATTCTGCGCGTACACCGTATTGAGCCCTCGGAATACCTTCGTTTGAACGGCGTCAGGGTCTCTCGGCCAAACTGCTCCCCTTGGCAGCAGGCCTTGGAATGCTTGGAGAAAATCGTCTGGGGTGAGTGAGGGCACCAGCATGGAGGACCTTACGGATAAGTGACCAGGCCGAGTGTCGGCAGTTGGCCGGTCGAGTTGGTAATGTTCCCCGCTGGGCTGGTGATAACGAAGCCACTCGCACCGGGAATCGCTCCGATCGCGGAATTGATATCCGACAGATCGATCGTCTGACCCGGCGCTCCGTTGGCCCTAAACACTCCTATGATCGCCGCTGAAATTGCCGCTTTCGTCGTCGAATCAGCCGCGGAGAGTCCCGTAATCGTGAATGGGATAGCATTCGCAATTGGCGAGCAGACGTACACCAAAGCCGTGACGGGTTGCAGTGGATAAATTGCACTGGCAACGGTCAGTTGGTCCCCCACTGCGACCACTCCTCGCGATGAGTCGCCGGCGGCAACGCCATTCGCCCCTTGCGGGAATCCTCCGTGCCCAGCTTGCGCGTCGTCGAGCATCACGTACACGACCACCGTTCCAGCGCCGAATCCGTTTCGCGTTACCCATGCACGGGTTACCCCGGAAACGCCCAAAGCCCACGTGACGTAGTCCCCGGCTGCCCCACCCTGTGGTGTGGCCTGGTACGCGCTCATCACACGCTCGCTATAGTCATCTTCGATCTCCGCAGCAGCGCCCCCAGTGAAGGCTGCCGCCGCAACACCCCCCGCTTGGACGCCTGGTATTGCGGTGCCGAGAGTAATCACGGTTCCCGCATCACAATTACCGAGCGCGCCGGCTTCATTCGCGAGCAACGTAGCGGTGGCGACACCGTTGGCCTGAGCTGCCGTGTCTCCCTGCGTTGTATAGAGAAAGCCGTCGCCGCGCGCGCAGGCACTTCCCGAAAGGATTACGGCCCCGGGAGTTGCCTGAAAAGACACCGTACCTTTCGCATTCGTCGGTGCCTTCTGATAGGTGTTCCGTAAAGCGCCCCAAGCGGCCAGATACTCGCCCGTGGAAGTGAACGGCACCGCTTGCTTCGAGATGTAATCGATATATCCGTAGTGCAGATGCGCCAAGCCGGCCTGTGCGCGCCCCGTGATCTTGAGGTTAGCGAAGCGGAGCAGCGGGTCAGCCCCGGGCAAGTTAGATGCAACATCAGCAGCAACCTGCTGCTCAAGATCCGTGAGTGTTGGTCGTTGATAGGGCATCAGTCGTTTCCTTGCCAAGCCCAAGTGAACGTGTTCGGCACGATTGCGCCGTCCTGCTTGTAGGCAGTGACCTGGGCACCGAGTTGACCTCGTTTGATCCACGAGACGTTAATATCGAACCGAGCAACGACCTCGTCATCAACCATCCATTGAATGGCTTCGACGATGTAGTCATAGGCGCGCTGCAATGTCTCCTTGGTTTGCTTCTCTCTGAAGATGAGCCACATTCGAGATCCGATCAAGCCGGCAGCGGGATCGTCACCCCACCAACCGCGCGGGTCAGTGGTGCCATCAGGAATGATGTCGTCCAGATCAGCCATTCGATCGGTGAAAAGACTGATCAGAAGCGCCGTGGTGACGTCATTTCCCGTCTCGAGTGCAGCGCCATCAAGAACCCAGTCGCCTCGATTCGCGACCGAGTCCCAAACTGTTGATGTATCCATTCGAGCCAAAACGAAAAAGCCTCCGAAAGGGAGGCTTGTTGATCGAGCAGAGCAATGCTTACTGATGCTGATTTGGTGGGTCACTTGTGACGGTCGACCCACCACCCTGTACCGACTTGACCGGATGGGTATGAGAATTGGATATTTCGCGCATATCCGCCATCGTGTGCGGATTGCTCGCAAAGTTGTCTTGCATGTCGCCGGTCGATATCACCATCGGCGCGTCGAACTCGACGCCTCCGGGTGCCACCACTTTGAACTTGCCAGTGCAGTTCCAAGTCACGTCAGAAGCATCGCTGACCACAACTGGCTGCCCCTTCGCCTCGACAACGATGCCGCCGGCCGCCGTCAGATAGACGGACTTTCCATCTTGGCTGTGCAAGATCGTTTCGCCAGGACTGAGCCCCGTCGGTCGGGACGGTTGATGGCAAGTTCCGATCACGATCCCCTTTGATCGATCTCCCCCAACGAACGCCACCAAGACGTCTGCACCAGTTGGTGGGTTCGAAGAAAAGCCAAATTCGGTGAATCGAGGAAGATCGTCTCTTACCTCACTCGCGCTCAGCTTTACCTGCATGATCTGAATTCCGCCGGTGTCCCGAACAACGGTCACCAATGCGCGGGCAACAACCAATAGGATTCGCTGCGCAAGCCTCTCAAAAATTTCGGTCATGCCAATTCAGCGCCCCCACACGGCGCCTACTAAGTCGCCGTACTGCGGATAGAGCAGGATCGGTTCGGGCTCGAACGCTTCAGGTGGCATCAACGTAAGATTGGCATGCGTACCAGACTCATCAAGGGTGAACGTCACCTCTGCAATTAGATACCGCACAGGCACGGTGCCCGCCTGATCGCCCGAGACCTTCAGACTTGAGATAAGCACGTCCATCAACTTGTTCGGCTCCCACAGGTTGCCGGCCACATCATGCCAGTTGTCAACGGTGAGATGAATGGTCTCGGCACGACCACGTCGGCGCGCGACCTCCCACAAACCGCGCTTCTTGCCCACCTCCCATCCCAGCTCACCACATTCAGCGATGATGACCCGCCGGCGGAAGCGCGGGACATTCGGGTCCTTGGCAATGAAGTGAGGGGCGTTGATGGAGCTCAGATCCTGCATGTTGTTCGTGCCGGTCAGCATCACGACAATTTCGGAAAACCGTCGATCCATTGAGCGCTCTACCGTCGCCGCTTCGAGGTTGATGCCTTCGTGAACACCACTGGCCATCGCCTCGGTACCGGCACGAGCCAAAATGAGACTTCCGTCAGCACCTTCGTAGACGAGCAGCGCACTGTATCGGGCCGTGCGTTCGACGATGTCGAAGGTGCTTTCGCCAGGCAGGATATTGATCTGAGGAATCACCAGCAGGTTCTCGACATCGCACTTGACGTCAACCCTGTATGTTTCGGCTAATTGCGTCGCCATTGAAAAGGCCGTGACGTTGCTCATCTGGTAGTTCGGCCAGACTGCGGCACAGTCCACGAGATCCTGGCAGCGCCCTCGGCCAGTCACTCGTATTTCATGTCCCTCAGCCGATATACTGGGAGTTACACGGTCGATGTACCCGGTAACGACAGGTGCACCGTTCAACTCCAACACACACGGGTCACCAGGTTTTGCAACGATGTCTTGAGCCTGCCCCGGAAAAATCTCGGTCATTTCCAACTCGAAATCGGTTGGACAACGTTCAATCCCTTGTGTAACACGCACGCGCGTCCAGCCCGAGAGATTCAGCCCGTTAATTTGGAGCTTTATCGTTTCTTCCATTGAGATTTCCATGAATATGAAGATCGCCTTTTTGGCTGCGACGCTCGTGACATCGACAGCCTATGCAATGCCAGTCTTTGAGACCGTCAAAGACGATGTCGTCATCTGCAACACCGAAGCACAGTTGCACGAAGCCTCCCAGGCACCGAGCGCGTTGCCGGTTCATAGTTGCCAAAAGGTGAGCAAAGGATTCCGATTTGAAGCGATGAATCGCAATACTTTCTATTCGCCACCGGGCAGCGACGGCAAGCCAGATGCGATGATTTATGGCCGTTTTCTCGCGGCAGATAACGAACGCGCAACTCCAAAGTACTTCAGCGTCATGAAGGCCGATGTCGAGCCGGTACTTGACGCTAAAGGTAACTTCGTAGAGCCCTCATGTGACTACCCCGAAAGCTATGTAACGAGCAAGATCCTTTCCGCTCCAGATGGAAAGCTATATCTGAAGCAAGGCAAGGTGACCATCAAATGTGTGAACGGGGAAATGCAGCAGACCTACCTGCCTCTAAACTGACTTTCTCTCCCATACAAACAAGAAAGGCCACCTAACAAGGTGGCCTTTCATTTCGGTACGGTGCGATGCGGTACGGTGCGAATCTAGGCTTGGTCCTGAGACTTAAGGTCATATGTTTGGCGAGCGCTTGAAACAAACGCAATGGCTTTCTTCGCCTCGGCGACGCAGAAAACTGCATCGCGGTCAAAGTCCTTACCTAAAACGTAGTCCGCTTCCTTACGAAATTGTTTCAACTTGGCGAGTTTTCTTCCGGCCTGCTGAGCATCCGTACGGCCTGGCCTCAAACTCTTCCCCCAAGCTTCCACAGCATTAACTACGGACTTATGACTTTCGCCTTTGTAGGAAGATTCGTCGGGCGGCGCGAACTCGTCAGGAAGCATCTCGACACAAGCATGGAATGCGCCGTAGTATGACCGCGAAACAGACGACCGCAAAGAGTGCTCGCCCAGTGACGTCGCCAACAAGTGCTCCGCTACTTGAATGATTTCATCGTAGTTTGAACTCATTGGGCGGCCGCCTCTAGTCCGACCACAATGCTACTCAACTGAGGATGCTCAATGCTGTCAAACAGCACCGGCGTGAACTCTTCGTCTAGCTCGCGTGCACGAACTTCGCTAGTGCGAACTACTACGTCGACATACAAGCAACCGTCTCCATCAGAAACATCGAGAGCTTGTTTGAATCCCACGGCTCGTACATTTTTCGAAGCAAGGAATGAAAGCGCACAATCGATCGTACGTCGAACCGTCTCAAGGTCAACCCCAAGCTTCTCTATGCCTTCGATCATCTTCATGTCTTCCCGCATATCATCGCCAAGGCTAGGAGTTCGCTGTGCCAGCTTTTCGCAAAGCTCGCGCGCTACATCAAATTCAAACACCGAGAAATTAAGAACGATCGCGGATCGCAGCAACGCTAGGTTTTCAGGCTCCCGGCCCGACGCTAATAGAAATTGATTTGCCGCCTGACGATATCGATTGATATCCCCGAGCGCACGGGCATAGTTGCTTTGAACGGTAGTTGAGCCGCCCATCGCCAACGCGCGCTCGAAGTTGCTTTGTACCCCAACATCGTCCCAACGAAACGATGCGACCACTCCAAGCAACTGAAGTGCTCCGATAGGATCTTCGTCGAAGGACGCTTTTGCATCGCGCTCGCAACGAGCAAGCGTAAATTCGTCGGCCTCGATTCGGGCGTGTGCAATGTCGCCCAGTTCCGCAAACGCCGCTCTTGCTTTGGAGAGCGGAATCGGATTTGCCATAAGTGCTTGATTTATATGGTTATTTACTCTTAGGGGTAAACAATTGTACCATTTTTGAGCAGCGCCGCACCCTATGTCGCTAGAGCATTAAAGGTAGTTGGGCAGAAAGCAGGATGAACCGGGTTCGCCTGTGTAACAAGCTCGTCCGCGCGGCCAACGTCACGGTAGATGCGATTCGCGAGTGCCAACAACGGAATTGTCCCATTGAACTGAAATGTTGTTACTGCCGCCAGTCCCTGTCCCCGACCGTCGAAGTCAGTCACCACGGCTTGCCTCAATGTGCGCAGCGCCACATAAACGTCATCTTCGCCTTGGTCCGCCGCGACCTGAATCTCGGCGTCGATAAGCCCTACGATGGTATCCCGGACACCAACGGCATCGTCGGCTGAGGCTGGCTGATATGCCGTCGAGCTCATCGCAAGCTGAGCAATCGCAGATCGGCGAAGCAAATCCCCCGTCGCACCGCTCATAACTGCTTGCGCTGCCGCGACGGGCGAGCTCGGCGACACTGACGGCGGCGCGTACTGCGCCAACGGCGTCAACAACCTGATTGCGTCAGCGGGCGATGCGGCAGTGTTTGCGGTCGCGGTCATAAGCGACTGCGCCGCCCCGCTAAATGCCGCCGGATTGGTCCCAGCGCTCACGGCCGCGGCGGAAATCGCCGCCCCGGCGGCAACAACATTGGCAACATTCTGCGTGTCCTGAGCAAGGAGGCTCGCTACCGTAGCAGTAGCAGGTGCTTTCCCGTTGGCGCCGGCATAACCAGAATTGCTACCACCGAAGATTCGTCCGAAGTTTCCTGACAGCGTGGAAATCGAATTAAAGAATCGACGGACGCTATGCACCAAGCCGTTCACAGACTGATAAAACCCGACGGCAACACCGACGGCAGTACGAATGACAGCGACGCCCGCCTTGATTGCGTCGAGAGTGCGGCTGACGAAGCTGAGCAATGATGATGCCGTCAAGCCCGAAGCCGCACTGCTTACCGCGTCCTTAGTCGCAGACTGGGCACTCGGATATAACCTATCGCCACCGAGAATGAACGTCAGGCGCAACTCGACGACGCGACCACGATCCCACGACGTCCCGAACTCAGCTTCAGTGCAATTTGCCTTGATCTCACCCCATGTGGGGTGAACAAGCTTCCCGATACCAGGCGGTTTCGTATTGTTGACGGAACCGCCGCGAATCACGTTCAGCAGATTGATCTTCTGCGTGGTGACGTCCCCGCCACCGTAGATCAGGCTGTTCTCAACGAGAAAGCCGGTGATCTGCAGGACGTTCGTCTTCAGGCCGTTGTCCTCGATCCAGGGACGCGTCTCTTTCTTCGGGTAGGAGTGCACGACCACGTTCCGCCCAAACACGCCACTTTCCGATACGACGGCGAACGGCACACCGTTATAGCTAGCCTTGCGCAATTTGCTCGCATAGTCGCCGCTGCCGAATAGACTCATCAAGCCCTGCGCTGACGAGGCAATTCCCTTGGCGGCAGACGCCACGCCGCCGATGCTTCCGGCGACGTTCACCACATCAGCTACGCTCACACCAACGCCTCCATTTTTGACGTCGTTACCTTGGCGGATGCAGTTGCATTGCCTTGCGACCGCACCTTTGCCGTTGCAGGACGGCCGTCCTGATGGATAACCACGTCCACATGGACTCGTCCCGCATCGGCAGTCACAGCAGGTGGCGACTGCCCTGGCAGATTGGCCTCAGCGATGCGCGGAGAACTACCGTATAGGCCTGTTCCGCCCATGCGGGCCTGAACCTGATCCACGTAGTTGCGCGTCTCCTTCGGGGCGTTTTCCATGCCCTTGCGCTGCAAGTTGCCTTGCCCCCAGTTGTACCCGGCAAGTGCCTTGCTCAGATCGCCACCGTTCTGCTTGAGCAAATCTCGGTACATCTGCGCGGCCGCCGTTGAGGACTTCGACAGGTCATTTGGGTCGTCGAGCCCGTATTGCTTTGCCGTCGCATCCATGAACTGGAAATGCCCCTTGGCGCCGGCGGACGACAGCATGTTCGTACCGCGCCCCGATTCCTGCGCCCATACGCTGTCGAGCAGCCCTTTCGGCAAGCCGTACTGTGTTTCAAGCTTCGAGAATAGTGCGTCCGATTCAGCGCTCGATTTGCCTGCACCTGACTGAAGGCGAAGACCTGACGCGATATCTGCGTTCGATTTCCCTGTCAGCCGGTCCCAACCGGCGCCCAGAAAGCTCATGGCCGGCAGGCTGGCCGATGCGGCCCACCAGTTTCCGGCGGCCACGTCGCTCGCTCCCTTTGCCGAATTCGTGTCGGGCAATCCCGCCGCCTTTGCGACCTTCAGTGCGCCCCACGCCGCCAGACCGGCCACTCCAAGCGTGCCCAATGCGGCAACCGCCCCCGGGATGGCCACAGCGGTGAGTGAAGTCAGATTGGCGACGATCGAGACGATTCCAGCGATCGGTGCGGCAAAGGTGATAGCCGCCAGTGCCACCGCAACTCCCTTTACCCCGCCAATCGCATCGATAAAGTTCGTTACCTTCGCCGCAGTTGCATCCCAATCTACTTGCTCAAGCCACTTCGCGAACCGCTCGACGTATTCGGCCACGTTCGTCGCCACTATCTCTCCGTATTGGTCGACGAGCCGTTGCACCACCGTAATGACTCGCTCAAGCGCTGGCGCCATTGCCTCACCGAACGAATACTTCAGCCGCGTACCGGAGGCCTCCAGCTTGATCATCTGCTCGTTGTAAGCGGCTGCTCGCTTCAACCGCTCGTCACTGAGCACGAGCCCCATGCTTTTCGCCTTTTGCACGAACGCATCAATTCCAGATTCGCCCTTTTGCAGCATAGGTAGCAGCGAGCCAACGCCGAATACATCAGCAATTAGCGATTGCGTCTGGACGTTCCCCTTCTGCTTCACGATTGCATTCGCGAGGTCTTTCAGCGCGCGAGTGGCATCGACGGCACCATCCTTCGTACGATGCAAGCTAATGCCGAACTTCTGCATCATCACGAATGCGTCCTGATTTCGGCCATAGGTCGCGTCTTCGATCGTCTTCCCAAGGGTCTTGAGTGATCCGGCCATCTCATCCGCAGATAGGCCGGCAAGTTTCGCTGCCCCCCGATACGCTTGGAGATCAGCAGTTGATACGCCGATGGCAGCCGAAGTCTTCAAAACCTCTGCGCCCATCTTGCCCCACTCGTTCGTCATCAGGGCAATACCTGCGATTGAGCCGAGCCCCGCGATCCCCGCAAGCGGAGCCACTATTCCCAAGAGGCTCCGGCCAGCGGCGGCGGCGGCATAACCGATGCGACGGATACCGCGCGCAACCTTCGTCACCCCTGTTTCATCGCCCAACGCTTTGAGGGATCGCCCCACGTCAGCGAACGGCTTGCGAAGCGTTGCGGCAGCGTCGTTCATCTTCTTCGAGGACGCTGTCACGCGATCGATAGGACGCGTAATACGCTGCATCGACGCTTCAATCTTCTTCGCCACCGCCGACGCCCTGTCAGCGGCCGTGATGGTGATCTGATACGCATTACCTGCCATCAGACCTCCTCCATTGATTGTCGAATGCGTTTGGCCTGGTCTCTCCACCAAGCCAGTTTTGAAAGCGAGAGGCGCTCTGCCTCAAGAGGGCCCCAACTGAAGAAGTGTGTGACGTCAGCGATTACGTCACCGACTCCGTCGGGCCATCGTCGGTAAAACCCGCGAGATACTCGTTCGCCTCCGTGAAATCACGCTGACTGAGCTTTTCGACGGCCGACTTGGGCAGGCCAGAAACAAGGTGGATCAGCATGATCCCGATGCCGATGTTCGAACCTCCGGTTGTCGTCGCTTTATCGAGTTCGCCTGCGGTCGGCTCGCGCAGGTCGAGTTTGTCGTAAATGACTTCGCTCTCACCGCTGCCGAGCTTCACAGGCTTGCGAAGCTTGAGGGTCTTTTCGTCAGGTTGGCTCATGTTTAACTCGTGGTTTCGGAGACTTGTGGGCCTTCCCACCTCACTTCGAGAGTGGCGTCGGTGGACTTGACGGTCTGATCCTCGACCGTCCACATATTTCGGCCGATGATGGTCTTACCGTTGGCGAGCTGCACGACAACCGTCTCGTTGTCCATCGCGTTGAGATCGGCAACAGTAAGGCTCCCCGCGTCGCGCAGGGTTGCGGAAATCGACCCAGGACGCGGCTTCTCACTGAAGCCATGTACGCCATCCACTCCAGAAAGCGTTTCTCGCGTCACCTTGGACGGGTTGTATTCGAAATCCCCCACAAGCAGGTAATTCGTCCCACTGACGGTGATGCTGGCGGTTCCGGCCAGGCGATTCGGATTACCTGCCATGAGGAATCTCCAAAAATAAGAAAAGCGCAGCGTAAGCGCTGGACTTCACTAGGGTTAGCTCAAGCGGAACTGCATGAGCAGTGCGAAAACGCGCAGTTGCGCGATCAATACGGCCGGGTAAATCACATCGACCCGGTTCGGATTGGTACTGTTCTGCTGCACGATGAGCCCTTGGGCGAATACATCGCTCTGCTGTACGTAGCCGTCGTATTCGAGTTGCTGGTATTGCGCGATCAGGCCAGCCTTGATGATCGCGGGAGTCACAATGGACGAGCCCGGGGCGAACCGAGTACCGTCTGCGGCCAGCTTCATGCGCGAATACGTGCTGGTAACGACAGACCGAAGTGACCGCAGGACATATGCCAGCGTGAACAGTGTTTCCACTTCAAGATAGCTGTCGTCCGGTTGACCGAAGCTATTCAGTTGGTAGGTCGTGATCAGGTTTTCGATGGCGACGGTACCGTCGCTGGCGACTGTGAACGTAGAGATCCCGTCCCACAGCAACGTGTTCCGATCGCTCAGAGCAAAGCGCGAAGCCAAGGGCGGCGCCAGGAAGCTCGACAGCGCCAACGTCTGCACAGGTCGAGCAGCGTCAGCACGAACGGAGGTCGCAACCGTGCCCGCGAGATCAGCCGCCAGAATCCATGCCGGAGTCGGTGAATCGTTGAACCCCATGATCGACACGTGCTCATCGTTTCGGCTGTTGCCGAACGTCGTAAGTGCGCCAAGAGTTCCGCGGTAGCCGGCGAAAGCGTGCCCGTAGATCTGCTTGCTCCAACTCCAGCGACCGGTGGTCGAACTCAGGAATGCCTTCATGGCATCCAGCGAGTTCGCATCCGTGTACGGGAACGCGATGAAATCGAACTCCTGATCGAGCAGATTCGCGAACGCAGTGGTGAGAGCAGGATTGACTGCGCCCCCAGTCATGGGAGTAATCGTGATCGCCAAACCCGGCGGCAAAGACTCACCGCTCGCGGCACCACGGTAATTGAGGCGAATATCAATATCGTTGCCTGCCAGCCCCTTGTTCTTGGCTGTCACGGTCACCGTCGAGGTCGAAACACTCGCAGCCACCGGCAGATCCGTCTGGGCATTGATCGCGGCCGCAATGGCGGTGGCGACCTGGGCACTGGTCTGCATCGCCGTAACCGTCGCGGTCACCGGCGGCACACCATTGATGCCGGCGATATAGAGGTACACGACGCCGGTTGCCGTCGGAGGTGAGGTCACCGCAATGGTGCCAGTGGCCGCTACGCCGGTCGCGTCATCGGCCAGAGGTAAATACCAAACCTCGCCGAAAGGGTCCGCCTGACGATATGCCGCCGTCATGAGCGCGAGCATCGAACCCGCGCCACCAACCGACTTGGCCTCGGTAGCACCTTGGGAAATCTGCGGAACGCCCGGCGTCCCTGTCCCGGCAGACGTAATCTGCCCGATGATCAACGCACGTTGCGTCGACGCACCGCTGTTTGCTTTGCTGTTATCGAGCTCGGCATGAAACAGAGGAACCCGCAGATTCTGCGGAATGGTTTTAAAGGGAACTGTCACTTGGCGCTCTCCAAAACAAAAACCCCGCCGAGGCGGGGTAGTTGTTCAAATCGTTGATGTGGTCAGGCGCTTTTCACAGCCTTGGCCGGTGGCGTCTCGGGCTGAGGGCCGGAAACCTTGATAGCGTCGCCATCATTGATGCGGCGTACCCAGTAGAGGTCGAAATCTCCAACCTCCTGCCCGGTTTCGGGGACGAACTGTCGTGTTTCAGGATCGCGAAGCATGATGCCGGGTGCGGGCTTGATGAACATTTCCGCTCCTTACTGTTGCGGGTTGATGATGATTCCTGGCTGAAGCGTGCCATCAGCGACGGCCGCGGCGATCTGCACTTCGTTGATCGGCACAGTCGGAATCGGGAAAAAGTCTTCCGGGCCCTGATAAAACTTGACCTCGATATGCATAACCAACTCGGCCATCGGCATCTCGCCCTCGGACGACGACGATATCTCCGAATCGATCGCAACAAATTGCTCAATGAGTGCGCCACTGTCTGCACTATTCCAGATGAGCGGATTGTTGATCAGCGCCACCTCAATTTGAGCTTTCAGCCGCTCAGCGGCGGCCAACGCCACTACCGATCCCTCATCACCAATCAACGCTGGCGACACGGTCCGAGCAATTACCTGCAAAGTCGCATAGACGTCGTATCCAGGCTGAAACGGCCCGTGGGATTCCTTCCGTTCTTTCGGGGCGCGCACTAAGACGCAGGGATATGCACCACCCATCGTCGGCCAATCGAATGGGGAAAATACAAGGTCGCCGGCATCTGTCGAGCCTTTTAGGGCCTCGACGAACTTGGCGCGAATGTCCGCAGAGGTAGTCATGACGCCCCCATCCTGCTCAGAATCAGTTTCGCGCCACCGTGACTGTCGACTCGGACATCTTTCACGACGTAAGCGCCGCCCGTGCGAACGACCGTCAACTGATCGTTCTGGGCGGGAGGCACACCAAACTGCGACAACTGGACGCCGAGAACAGCCTGGACGGTAGTGATCTCGCTTGACGCGTCGCTGAAGAGCATTTCCTTCTGGTACGCGTCATCAAACACCCCGTCGATCGTCAGCGCATTTCCGACGCGCGGCCGGTACTGCACCGGCTCACCGAACACGCCCATCAGCGGCCCCAGAACCTCCGCTCCCCAATTGATCGGCATTACGCTTCCGCACGGCCGCTGGCGAGCACTTCGGGGCGCGTGCAGAGGTAGAGGGGATACGCATATGCTTCCATCTTCCACCACATGCGACGATCGCGATCGATGATCGGCAGGACATAGACCGGGGCCCCCGGCTGATTGATGAACTCAGCCGATTCACCAGGCGCCATCACTTCTTGGAAGATGCCGGGCGCATTGACCGGGAAGAACTTGACCTTGTCGTCAGCGATTTTCACGGACGTGTTGTCATCCGATCCGCGGTAGTTCACCCACGTCACACCATCGAACTCGAAGGACGCGAACGCGTCGCCGAACGAATCGTCACGGATATCGCGAGCGCCCTCCCAGTTCAGGAACGTGCGAATCACGTCGGAGTGGTTCGAAAACTGGTCGTAGAACGCGTCGCCGCAGAGTGCCATGATGCGCGTCTGGTTCGTGAATGCCCCTTGCGCCTTCCGAGCCATATAGCGTTTCACCCCGTTGATGATCGGGCGAAGGCTGTTGGGCGTATTAGCCGCCAGATTGAACGGCGTCTCGGTTGCTTGCGTGATCTGGAATTCGTCGAACCAGTTGTACAGAACAGAACCATCTTTCGGGTCCAGCACAAGGCCTTGGACAGCGGCCAGGCGCAAGTATTCCTTCGTATACTCGACGCTCGCCAAAAGTCCGGTCGGACCAGCGAGTCGGCGCGCGACTTCACGCTCGAGCTGCATGGGGACGGTAATGACCTGCCCCGTCGGCCCTTCCGGAAATTCGCGGATGTTCTGGATTTCGTAGGTGTAGACCGTATCGTCGTGCATCAGGCGCGGCACGTCGAAGTAGCGCATCTTGCGCTTTTCCGTCGTGCGCTGCGTACCTTCGGTGCCGCGCTCGCTGAATCCGATCAGCTTCAGCGTGCCGGTGCGTTCTTCGACGGACACGGCCGTCGTTCGGATCGGGTTCGGATCGAAGATGTTCAGCCGGCCAAGAGCGCCGGGCTGGTAGGGATTGCGTTGCACGCCCTGCGTGAGCGTCAGCGCGCTAAACGCGTCGCTGTTGAAAATGTCGATGATTTCGCCGGCCATGGCTTATTCCTTAGAAAAAAGAAAAGCCGCCTTGCTGGCGGCCTCAATGCGTTCACGAAAGCGCCGCCAACAGGCGGCTTTTGGACTGGGGTGCGGTTAGCGCGGGATGATGGTCAGCGCCTTCAACTGCGAGAGAGCGCCGGCAATCGCGGCGCCGCTCATACCCGTCGGCCACACCAGTTCCGATGCGTTGACCTCGGCGAGTCGCACGACCACCGCACATGGTTTGTCTGCGGTCGTAACGTCCTTCGATGCGAACAGAATCGCACTCGGCACTTGCGATCCGTCGACGTTAGCGGGGTCGAACGGCTTGTATTTGCCAGACCCAGCCGCCACAGTCACCGAGAAACTGTCGCCAGGCGCGAAGGCAGTACCACCAGCCGTGATCGTGAATGCGAGGCCAGCAGCCTTGAACGGCGTGCCGGTGGCACCGTGGCCGACCTCGGCGCCGGTCGGATCGGACATCACGAAGTGCGTCGCATCGTCGAACTCGACGGAGTAAACCCCTGCCTTGGCCGCGTAGCCTTGCACGCTGAGCGAACCGACGGTGCCATTGCCGGCGTTCGTGCCGGCGGCTGACGTGATCGTCGGATTGCCGGGCGCCGCCGTGGTCGTCAGAGCGAACGTGTCGCCAGATACGAAAGGCGTTCCGCCAGCAGTAATGGTGAACCCGATGCCAAGGCCGCTGAATGCGGAACCGACGGCACCAACGGCCGTTTGCCCGTCCGGCGCAGTTACCGAGAAAGCGGTCGCACTCGTGAGCGCCACGTTGTACGTGCCGATCATCGTCGCCGGTGCGGCTTGAACCGTAACGGGACCGAACGTGCCGGTGCCGGTGTTCGTGCCCAGCGCCGCCGCGATAGCCGTCAGGGCCGATAGCACGCTGCCGAGCACCGTACCGGCCAACACTTTGACGCCGCCCGTGAGGACACCTTGTTCGATCGATTGGTGGCCATTCGCCTGGGAGACGAGAAAGCCACCGTTGTGCCAGTTTTCTTGAAACGGCGTATAGGTCGGGTTACCCATGATGGTTCAGTTCCTTGAAGGCTGAGGGTTTATTAGCGACGGCCCGGATTCGCGGCCTTGAGGTTTGCATCCCAGCGCGCCGCAAGAGCCTGTTGACGAGACGGTTTGGCGCCGCCGTCACCGCCGAGGCTCGGGTTGCGAGCCGCGCGAGTCGAATGAGCTGCCGACGCCGAGGCGGGAGTCGCTTCGAGCGTATCGATCGCTTCCGCACGGGTCATACGAGTTTTGAATGCCAGGTTGGCAGCGAGCACCGGATTGCGAGCGGCCGCCTTCGAACCCATGATGGCGGCGCAACGCGCTTGCTCGCGCCGTCGCGCTCGTGCGGCAGCACTCTTGCCGCGCATTTCTCCGTCGTCGTCTTCTGCGTCCGGATCGGCGTCTTCATCCTCCGCGTCCGGATCGGCATCGTCATTCGCGGTGCTGCGCCCCGACTTATTCGGATCCGAATCGTCTTCTGCGTCAGGTTTGTCGTCCTCGCGATCTTCCGCGCGACGACCCTTCTTGTCCTTCGAATCACCGGGATCGCCATCGTCACGATCTTGGTCGTCCATCTCATCGTCCTCGGCGCGATCATCGTCGCGGCGATCTTCGTCTTCAGCGCGCGCTGCGCGGCTGGTAATTCCAGCGAGATGGGCAAACGAAAGCCCGCGCGCCGCGAGGGTGCGAATACTCTTCATAAGTGAAACCTCTTGGGGTTGGGAATGTCAGCCCAGCTCGGCGAGCAGTGAGCGAAAAGCTTCGTCAGGTGCCATTACGGCATCGGCGAAACCGATCTCGACGCCTTCGGCGCCAAGGAACGTCGTCGCCTGCGTGCCGCGCACAGAGGCCACCGACAATTTGCGATTACGAGCTACGGTCTTGACGAACAGCTCGCCCATTGCATCGACGTCTGCCTGATACCGCGCAAGCGCCACATCGGACAGCGGATTGAATTCGTTGCCATCAGCCTTACGATCGCCGTAATGGATCATCGTGACCGCAATGCCGTCTTTCGCAAGCGCTTGGGAGAAGTCCACGTGTGCGCAGATGACGCCCACTGAGCCAGTGCCGCCAGTACGAGGAACCGTTATCCTGTCCGCCGCGCTTGCAATCGCGTAAGCCGCCGAAAATGCGGATTCGGACAGGACTGCCCAAATGGGCTTCTTGCCGCGCGCGTTGTAGATGGCGTCGACAAGGTCAAAGCACCCGGCCACTTCGCCACCGCCGCTTTCGATATCGAGCATTACCGCGCGCACTGCGGGGTCATCCAGCGCCATGCTGAGATTCGCTCGAATTCCGTCGTAACCCGTCATGCCACACGTCGGGCGCATATACCCAGACTTATGCACAAGCGTGCCCGTGATGGGGATGATCGCGATGCCGCGCACGACCTCGTAGTAACGGTAGTCGGGCTCATCCGCTTCATCTTCGAGTCCGAATTCGCTGATGGCGAGCGGTTGACCGCTCGCGCGAAAGAGTTTCGTAATGCCGAAGCGATCGGCGAGCGCCGCCATAACCATTTCCGCTTTCGCTGGGGTGATGGCCAGGGGTGTGTTGAAAAGCCGCTGGGCGAGGAAAGGCAGATTGTTCATTGGGGTTGAGGTTCCTCTTCCGGTTCGGATGCCTCCTCGGCACTTTCCACACCAGACCAACTTGGAAGCTTCATTCCGAGGCGCTTGAATGCTTCAAGCTCGATTGCTCGTTGGGCGAGGACTTCCTCCCAGTCGAGCCCCTGCTCCGCACACTCACGCTTGAGCGTCGACAATCCAGCGTCCATGCCAAGCACGGCGCCCTGCTTTTCCTTGACCGGGTCGACCCAACCGCGGGCGACGCCCAGCCAATCGCAGCGCGAATAGGCCGTCGCCGCCTCAACAAAATCTGGCGCGCCAACAGGCAGCACGTCGTCAAGCTCGCCGTTCTCCATCGCTTCTTGCAACCACGTGGCAAACAGTGGTGTCGCAGTGCCAACTTTGAATTCCGCATTGCGACGGCTAAGCGTCTTCCAACTTTCAAGAAGCGCGGCGCGCGCACTCGAATAGTTGGTCTTGCTCCAGTCCTGCGTGATCTGCTCCGCCGAAACCCCCATTGCAGCGGCGATCGAACGAAGCATTTCGTGCGCAAACTCCCCGAATCCGCTATGCGGGTGGGCCGCGGCAACCTGCTTGATCTCTTCGCCAGGAGCAAGAGTTGGTACTCGAACGCCATTGAGCATTGCCGGCCGTTCTTTCGCCCAGTCGGCACGAAGCTCTTGGTAATAGCCGATTTCCTGATCGCTACCTTGCGAGTCCATTGCGGCTTCAATCATCGCCGGATCATATGGGCTCGTGACATAAGTGCCAAAGATCGTTGCGACCGTGGCGGCTTGCAACTCAACGCCGTAGTAGCGGGCAAGCATTTTTGCGTGAGCCAGCACCGGCGTGAACACGCCGATCCCACGGCTCTGGCCGGCGCGATCTCGCTCGAAATCGTGGATCACGCGGCGCCAACCATCCTCATCCTCACGCTCAACGCGCTCCCACTCCATCGATTCGACCGCGTTGTACCAATCGTTCTGATGGGCCTTGCGAATGTGATAGGCCAACGGCACGCCATCGTCATCAATCTCAACGCCCCCGCGCAAGTACTTCGTATCAATCATCTGATACGGGTTCGACAGCCGATCTGGATCTACCACCAGAAACGATGTCGCGTATTGAGCGGCCCCACGTCCCACGCGCTCCGGCTTCCAGTACGAGACGAGAAGCGCCTCGCCATCGACCAGCTTGTGACGCAAAGCAAGGCGCAGTTGCTGCGAAACGGTCAACTGGCGCGACACATCGTTGTATCGCCCGAGATCCTCGGAATACAAGCGCCACAGCGCTTCAACGGCCTGTCCAAAATCCTTCGCCCAGGTCGCATCGAATCCCTTCGCGAACCGCTGCAATACTCGCCAGTCCGGACTCGTCGACAATCGTAAGTGCGCACCTACGGTGTTATCGAGAATGCGCGTAATGCCACCGCTCGCCCAGCCATCATTCCGAGCAAGGTCACGCGAGCGTGCGACCATCTGGTCGCGATAGAGGTTGATTTCCGAGTCCGGAGAACGGATCCACGGATACCAACTCCCCATTTCGGGGGATGTGAGCGATGCCGCCTCGTACGGGAAGGCATTCGCGTACGGCGGGCGTGCGAAGCCCGTAGACCCGCCCATCCCAGATTCTGCGCGCAACCGCCCCTCGCCTGACGCGTCCCCAAAGGGCTTGCCAGATGTATCGACGATGAGAGATGCCATTTAGAACAGAATCCTGCGTGCGCGGTGGAAGCTCGGGATGATCCCTAGGGCCTTTTGCAGCATCTGAATGCTGCGCATGATCTGTGCAAGATCGCTTTGCTGGTATGTAACCGACTTGGCCCCGTCGCCCTGGTTGTAAGTGGCCGTCACGATCTTCGAGCCGGACGATAGGTCGAAATAGGCCGCCTGCAGCGCGGCCAGTCTCGACTGCATGTCCGCTGCGCTCATCCCATCCGTGATTGCCATTTCTTTCCTAAGCAAGTCGTCCTGTGAGTTTTCTGCGGGACGTTTGAGTTTCCACCGATGTCACCGGCAACTGTGCTGCAGGCTCTGCGACGGCCTGAGGCACTGATTCGGTCTGTAGAGCGTTGTGCTCGAGAGGCTGCGCCACAAGGTCAGCTCGCCGATTTAGCTTTAATCCAAGATGCATCAGCCCGCAGAGCGCTCCATACGCATACACGCGGCAATCAAGCGCCTCGTTCGCACGGCCAGACGGCAGTTCCCACACCCGGTACTTCTGACCACCCGAGATTTTTACGACGGAGCGTTCTGATGTGAGTTGCTCGAAATAGCCGATATCCCGATCGCTCGGAAAATGCATGAAGCCGGGCCCTGGCTCGTCAACATGAAGTCGATTGCGTATCGTGTCCTTGGCGGTGTTCACGCCGAGAATCACCGGGCGGAACGACGCTTTCGTCCGCCGGGATGGCTTCTTGACCGGCCAAACAGGGTTTCGCTTGCCGCTTACAGCAGATTCACCCTTGATGGCCCAAATCCTCCGACCGAGCCGCGCTTTGGAAAATTCGTAGACCTTCTGGGTGTGGTGTCCGCCCGAGTCGATGCAAACCGCCATTGCCTCAAACGGTCGGCCATCCGCGCGGTGCCATATCTGATCGAGAAACGCGTCGAGCCGTTCCCACGGCCCCGGGGTCTCCAGATCGCCCTCGATGACCTCATAGTCGATCGACCAGCTCTCTTCGTTGCGCCCCCAGCCGACGACTTCGATTTCAAATCGATAGTCCTGCACGTCAACGCCAACCGTGACCACCGCAACACCGTCAGGGACTTGAGCCGCCCAGCGCTCACCTCGAGCGACGAGCGCCTCAAGGCGCAAGACCTTGCCAGAGTTGGGGCGATACGGCATGCCCGCTTGCGTGTTCCACCAGGTTTGCTTCTTCTCTTCGTCGCCCTCGGCTTTCAGCCATTTCGCGGCGATATCTGATGGCTTGTCCTTCGGCCACGGGCTGTAGAGCTTGCTCGCCTGGAATCCAGCGTGCTCGTTATCAACCTTCCACTCGCCGCAATCCGGGCACTTCGCGCGATATACCGCGTGGCGGTCACTTTCCCACCAATCCCAAACCTGTGCGACAGCCGTTTCCGAAGACGACTCGCGTGAATCATCGGGGCCACGCCAAGCGCGCTCGTATGCAGCAAGGGGAATGTGATGCGTACCGCAGCACTCAAACGGGCGAGTTTGGTGCCAACGCACGGTCTGTAGCGCTCTGAGCCGATCACCTTCGGACCAAATCTGTCCGCAGGACTCGCAGGATATCCGCGCGGTCTTTGGCAAATGCTCAATAACGTTACCGCTCTCATCACGGCGCTTGTCCCAATCGACGTGCTTGAAGAAGTCGGGGAACATCCGGTGCCCGCAATGGGGGCAGGCCACCGATGCGCGCCGTTGATCCGACTCCTCGTAACTGTCTTCGATACGACTTTCATCTTCAACTGTCGGTGAGCACGCTCGAACCGAGAGCCAATTAGCGCCGAACGTCGCTGTGCGTTCCTCAGCCAAGGGAATCGGCTCGCCCTCGCGAGTCACCGGATACTTGTCGACCTCATCCGACAAGAGCACACGGATGGGTCGCCGCGCGAGGTTGTCAGGACTGCCTGCCCCCGCTAATGCAAGGAAGCCACCCGGGAACGCTTTGAAAAGTAGCGTTTCGTCGGCGTTACGCGTCTTGCTTGTGCCCACCAGTTCTCGCAGAACAGGCGTGACCCGAATCAGCGGACTAATACGCTCCTTACTGAACTGCTCCGCGGCTGCTTCTTTAGGCTGGAGCAACAGAATAGGACATGGATCGAGGTGCGCAAAATACCCAAACACATTCTCGAGCAACGCAGTCTTAAGCAACTGCGTGCTGACCATCGTGGTGATGATATGAACCCCAGGCTCGGTCACCGCAAGCATCGGCCCACGAGCCACCTCAACCGTCGATGTCTCCCAGTTTCCCGATGTGCTCCCAGATTCCTTTGCAAGTCGCCGAAATCTGTCGGCCCATGCGGGCACGCTAATGCGTGGCGGAGGTGTCCAGGCTCGACGTACCGATGCACGAAGTCTGTCAGCCTTCCCGTTCAGAGAAATTGGCCTCGGGTTCCCCGAGTTGAGCGATTTGCTTGTGGACATGCGCAGTTAGGGCCTCGACGACTCGGTCTGCCTCGACGCCTAGATCGGCCGCCAGAATTGGCCCCACTCGGGTCGGCCAATTGAGCCACGCATCACGCTGCGCCCGAAATTCCTCAAACAGGATTGCTGTTGCGGTATCCAGCTCGACGAGTGATCCGGATTTCCGTTCGTACTCAAGCTGGGCCATCAGGCCGAGATAGTTCTCTTTGAAGCAGCGCGCCTCGTCGAAGTCGAGCATCTCGACGTTACCGGCTAAGATCCGACCCGCTACTTCGCTGGCGCTCTCACCGGCTTCGAGTGTTACCCCAGCCACCACCTGGGTAACAGTATTTCGCTTGTTACCCTTCGGGGCTTGGGTAACAGCCGGAATCCCGTTGCGGCGGTACCTTTTCAAAAGTGCATTCGACTGGTCGACGTCGATGTCATCGCCCGCAAACACAAGCCAGCCGCGCTCCTTCCACTTCGTGACTGTCTTTCGACTGACCCCGTGAAGTGTCGCGAACTCGCTTTGATTCATGTATGGATCTGTTACCTGTTACCCAAATTCCAAAACTCAGCGCTGGGCGAATTCCGCGAGTCTTCGCTCCCGCCCTGCACTATCCTCCGGGAAGGACCCGCCCATTATTTAGGCACCCCGTTTCGACCACGCGGATCATCCGCGACGGCTCGCCGCGAAAGCTAGTTCGTGCCGGAGAATCTGCGGAAACTTCTGTCGAATCTTCGCCATGACGGCTTTCTGAACTGCGTCGTTGGCAAGGGACTGCGGAATTGACGGCCCAAACAATTCCTTTATCGGAAGCCCTGAGCGCATGACCTTGCCGTTGCGCACGACCTTCTGATGATGCTTTCCGGTACGTTCGAAAACGCCACGGTGACCGTTCGGCATGCTCGCAATGAATGCGTGCTTAAGGACCTTGCGACCCGATTTAACTTGGACACTGACTCCGCCGCTCCCTTGGCGTGCGGCGTAGTTGATCAGGCCAATCGGGCGACCGGTAGCTTTTAGCGTAACAACCAGGTGCCCAGCAGATGCGCGCTTGATTGAAAACGACTTCTTGATTGCGCTGGCCTTGATGTTGTAGCCAACAGCACGGACTTCCTTTGACGCCTCGGTGCGGGCTTGGACAGCAGTCTTGTTCAACGCCCTCACAACTGCTTTTTTCTCGGCCCCAAGATATCTCGATAAATCCGCGGAAATGTCTCGAACGTCGGATCGCACATTTAAGCTGAGCATTGCTAGGTTCGCGCCCGCTTAAGCCATGCGGCCGGAAGCACACCCTCGACAGGTGGACGCGGATAAAGCGGAATGTCCACGAGCATTCGCGATGAGGCACCGGCAGGAAACGCTGTTAGGGAAACAAGAGCTAGCGCCCCGACGGGCAGAAGCGCCGCGTCCGTGGTTGCCGCTGTCACCAAGGCGGCGACGCTGCGATTCCCGTTGTGCCAGATGGCGGATCGAATGAACGCAATCTCCCCCAACAAGGCGTCAGCATCGATGCTCTTTGAAGGACGCGCCATGTGAACTCTGAAAAGGAAATTCCCGCATCCGCGGAAGCGGGGCGGGCAAGCGACTTACGTCGAGGAGGAGACAACCAAAACCCGGCAAAGTAATCAAAAATATTTACCGAAAGACATTGCATTGGTAAACATTTTTGATTACTATAGACACATCAACACAAACACCGGAGGTGCGGTGAAGCGAAATGAGTTGGTCCGGTGGCTCGCCGAACAAGGCGCGACTTTCAAGGAGGGCAGCAGCCACACGAAAGTCTACCTACACGGCCAGCAAACGGTGATCCCGAGGCATACCGAAATAAAGAAAGGTACAGTCGAAGGGATCAAAAAGCAGCTCAACCTTAAATGAGGGCAGCCCCGAAAGGGGCTTGTCCGCATGCTTCACCGCACCCACAACCGAGGGCCTGCAATGAAATATCCTGCAACGTTTGAGCCTGACCACGAGGCCGGTGGCTTCGTGGTTACCTTCCGCGACATCCCCGAAGCCATCACGCAAGGCGATACAGAGGAAGAAGCCATGCAAATGGCGGCTGACGCATTGCTCACGTCAATGGACTTCTACTTTGACGATAAACGCCCCGTGCCTAGTCCGTCGAAGGCACTCAAGAGCGAGCGACTCATCTCGCTTCCTGCGAGCGTGTCAGCAAAAATCCTGCTCCTGAACGAGATGCTCGCGCAGAAAATTCAGCCCATCGAGCTGGCACGCCGCCTTAACACGACGAAACAGGAAGTGAATCGCCTTATTGATCTGAGCCATACAACGAAGATTGATCGCATCGAGGAAGCCTTGGCTTCGCTCGGTCGAGATCTCGAACTTGCAGTCACTTGACAGAAAAGCCCGCGAGGTTCTCACCGTCGCGGGCTTTGGAGGCACTGATTCAGCCTTTCCGAAATGATACGTTTTTTGCCGAATTTGTATAGCTCGAAGATGTATAGCGTGGCGCTATACACTTTCGACCATTCGGCAATATGCTCGATACGCTTGCGAACGACCACTCTCCACACGCTTGTAAAACGCATCGCGCGAGATCCCCAGCGCCGAGGCCACCCGCTTGATGTGAGAAACGCGGTGGATGTAGAACAGGTACAGCGCTTCCTTCTCCGGACTCTCGGGCAGCGACAGGACTGCGAGGTTGAAGAAGCTCAGCATCGACGAGCAGATCGCATCCGGCTCAGGGCCGACCTTGCGGGGCTGCATCCCGGCGAGCAGGCCGCTCGGCATGGGCGGGGCGAAGATTCGGCGCGTGCGGTGCCAGGCCGCCCAGTCCTCGCAAAGTGCGCCGAGGTCGCGTTTCGTGGTCATCGCTGTTCCTCGTACAGCTTGCATCGGCGCATGTTCTTGGCGCCCGGCTTGGTCTGCTCCTTGGCGCAATACTCCAATCCCCATAGCGTCAGCTTGTGTAAGCAGCCCTTGCATGTTTTGCTCTCCTCAATTTCAATAACTTTCGCCGGATCCCGATACAAATACGAAGGTAGCGCCGCCATCAGGCAACCTCCGGCGCTACACTTGCGAATATTCGGTGCGCAGTTTCGAACCTTGTTTGCGCAAGCAATGCAGCCTCTGTGCCGTATCGCCGCTGGAACTCGGCAGGGCCAGCATGAAACGCAATGCCGTATCCACCCTCACGATGGTGCATGGGGCACAATGGAATCGTGTCGGTATGGGCCGATCTCTGCCCACCTCCGGCCAGATATCGCACATGGTGAACTTCAGCCGGACTCTCTCCATACCCAAGGTTCCGGCAAACGATGCAACACAGGCCCGCGATGACGCCCATGTGCTCGCGCTCGGCTTTCTTTGCTCGCTTGCGAGGTTTCGACTTGAAAGGCGAGCGCTTAAGCGGGGTCGCCGAGCGCAGCGGTTTCTTTCTCAGCAGACTCATCGCGCCACCTCGCACAGAGCCTTGTGAGAATCGAAATATGCCGCATACGATTTGAGTGGCGTCCACTTCGGCGCGTAGCGCGGGCCAGCTACGGTAGGCGTGCACTCATAGGTGGGTGCCTTGGCCACCATGCGACGCATAGCCAAACGCACTCGCTTTTTGTGGTTGTGAAAGTCACATTCGAGAACCCCATCGGCAACCAGTTCACGACATGCCTTCGCTACCGCCCAGCGCGAAAAGCCACTCATGCCAGCAAGCGTTTCGTAGGCGTACCAAATGCCCTTATCCATGCTTTCGAGAATGGTGCGTTTCATTTGATCTCCACGATGCTCAGGCCCTTCACCGCCATCAGATGGCGTTTGATTCGATACTCGGGAGTGATCATCCCCTTGACGTCTTCGACGATGGTTTTGTCGCCACGCTCATAAACGAAGTCGGCGATATAGCGCAGTGGAGGGGCCAATCGACCATTGATCCGGACTGCCGGCGCCAGCACGTAAACGACTTGCCGCTCCAGGTCAGTGATCTCTCCTGCATCCCGCATGAGCACCAGTTGTTGCCATCGCCGCGCCTCCTTTCGACTGTCGAACTTGATGCCGTCCACGACGCATTTCTCGTTCCGATACTTAGACGGCTTCTTGGCCGCCATAGCAACAAGCGGCGCTGTCAACGGGACAGGGCCGGTCGATTCCAAAGCAACCGCGGTCGCCCCGATTTGCGCTCGGATACGCGCCGTGCCCACACAGCCCTTGCTTATTGCACTTTCCGGAAACGTCAGGCCCTTTCTCTTCACTTCCGCACTCCGCGTAGGTGGGCGATATACGCCCTCAGTTCCTTTTCCTGCCGAACCGCCACTGCGTCACCGCAGCGCCGCCGCACTGCCGCGAGATAGCCCCTCGCCACGTTGCCCTGTCCTGCCAGCGCCGCCCTCGCCGCTTCCTCGAAGCGCCGCCAGCACTCGGTCGGCGTCACGCTGAGACCTTGCCCCGCTCGCTTTCCCAATCGAACACAATGGCGCGCCCGCCATCCTCACGCAGACGGTCGTAGACGCGCTCACCGAGGTATTGCTCTACTTCCTTGGGGGGCAGGTTCGAAAGAAGGATCGTCGGGTGACGCTTCTCATAGCGCTCGTTCATGATGTCGAAGAGGATGGTCTTTTCGACCTCGGACCCAAATTGCACGCCTACCTCGTCGAGGATGAGCAGGTCCGGGAACACCAAGGCCGCGATCGCCTGGGACTCACTCACGGTGCTTCCACGCGTCCACGTATCCTTGACGCCGCGAATGGCGCGAAGAACGGTTGTGAAATACACCGACCGGTTGTCGCGCTCCATGATGTGCAGGCCGATGCCGGCCGCCAGATGCGTTTTGCCCGTGCCGCGCTTGCCGATGAAAATCGCGCAGCGACCAGTACGCAGCACCTCGTCGAAGTTCGCTGCGTAATCCTCGGCGAACTCAAGCGCCGTCCGTTGCCCGGCGACATCGACGCGATACGTACTCAAGCGGCGGTCGTGGAACCGCTCCGGAATGCCCGAGTCGCCAATCTTTCTCTGCCAAGCACGCAGCCGATCGGCGCGAGCCTTCGCTTCGGCTTCGGCACTCTCGCGCTCCTCACGCTCCGTAGAGCATGCCGGGCAGCCAAGCCAGACCTTGCCAATGAAACAGCGGGCGACATACTCGCCATGCACGTCGCAAAGTGCTGCACGCTCAAGCGGTGGGTTGTGGAGCCCGACTCCCTCGCCGATACGGATCACAGCCGCCCCCCGGTTCCGTAGTCGCGGTTCTCGAACCCGCTGTGCGCGGACTGGCCGCCCTGAGTGGCTCGCAAGTCGGCGCCGGCGTTTTGCATCCAACTGCCTTTGAACCCGGCCCACCCCGCCTTGGCGGCGCACTCCACTGCTTGCGCCGGCGTCATTCCGGCCTTGTCGGCCTCCAGCTTGATGTCATCCCAAGCCGTCTGCGTGAGCGGCAGGCGTTTCACCTTGCGGATCGTCAGCCAGTCCTTGGCGTGCTGCTTGTCGACGCCTTCGGCGATCAGATCCTTCTCACTCAGCGGCTTAGCCACCTCATCCCCACCCGACACACCAGCACCGCGCTTGCGCGAGTGCGTTTTGTCTTTCTTCTTCTCTTCTTCTGTATCTGTATCTGTATCTAGGCCGTTACCGGAACGTTTCTGTAACGTTTCATCACCGTTACCATCCTGTTTCGTCTTGTTGCGGTGTGCGCGCACGCGCTCAGTGCTCGAATCTGAGCGCATCTGACGCTTGTCCCAAGCCGCGGGCTGCCAGTTCGCATCGATCAGGCCGACGGTCATCAAGCGCTTCTTGATCTCGCCGACGATGGCAAAGTCGACCCACAGACGTTGCGCAACGATGCGATTGAGTAGATCAGGCGCGCATTTATTGTCCAGAGTGCCGTCACCCTTCAGGGCGAGGAGACCGATGAAATGGCGCTGATCCTCAAAGGCCAGCGTTATCATCTTCGGATCATTGAGGAAGTCCGTGTACATACGGAACCATGGCATTTGTTTCGTGCTCATGCGACTGCGGCCTCCTTGCCGTACTTGCGTTGCAGGAAGACCTGCCCTTTGCCCGTGACGAGGGTTTTGAACGTCGGGTGTGCCTCACCAGCAGAATCGCGCCAGATGTTCTCGACCACACGGAAGTAGCCACGGTCGATGTAGATCTGATACGGGCGATTGCCCTCCATCAGCAGGTTGTCGGCGCGTAGCATGCGAAAGAATGTGTTCTGGCCATGCCCCAGAACCCGCGCGAAGTCGCCAATGCTCACGGCGTCGGAGGTATTGCGAACTGCCTGGGCAAACTCAACCGCTGGACGCTGCTGCTCAAGCAGTTCCGCCTGGTTGGCAGCGAGGCGAAGCGCTTCTACAAACGTGCGTGGAACCTGCGGAGCGACGGCCCGCGCCTCCAGTTCTTGCCACCGATCGACCAAGCGGGCGCAGAACTCCGGCGACAACTGAGCGACGATCACGTAGCTGTCGCGCTTGTTGACGTGGTACTCGACTCCTGGGCGACCGCCGGAGGACTTTTCCGCCACTGGCGTAAAAGCAATCACGCCCTTATCTGCCAAGCGTTCGATCGAGAGTTTTACGGTGTCATGGCGAGACTCCACCAGTTCCGCAATTTCACGGCTCGACATGGTCAGCTCGGCATCACGGCGGACGAGATCGTTCATGGTGGCTCCTCAGTGTTCGCACGGCATGTCGCCGTTGGGCAAGCGTCGAGCTCCGCAGCAAATGCATACGCTCGCCGCAGGCGCCTCTGTGAGTAGCGGTGCGATCAGATGTGAACTCTTGATAAGCGCACCGGCGACCGTCTCCGACACATCCATAACGTAGGGGCCGGGGATGCGCATGTTTCGAACGACATCTCTCATCGTCACCTCACGCTGCTCTCGGCAGAACCTTCACCCGGCGCTCGAAACCGCACTCACCACCCCCCTCTCGCGCACAACGGCACCCAACACCGGTCTCCGCCATCGACGCGAGACCTTCGAGATAACGCGGCGTCACCATCACAAAACCCGTCAGGTAGATCACCTGGTCGAGCTTGTCGATGGGGATCCCGTTCTGCCCGGAAAGAAAGCGCGAAACCTGCGATGCATCCCAGTTCAGAACTTCCATCGCAGCTTTCCGCTCGTCGCCAGAAAGGAGAAGACGCAAGGCCTTCTCAATATTCGGCCGATCAGCCATGTTCAACCTCCCTCAATCTAAGTTGCGTGCTGTTGCACGCTGATTTGCCTACGATGCAAGGCATGAATCCACACCCTGCGAGATAAAGATGAGCACTCACCGTCATGCGAGAATGGTGTTTCCACACAACCAGTTCACTCAATCTAGGAGTGCTCATGACTTTCAGCCTGGACGACAAGACCATCGATGTTCCCTGCGGGAAATGCGGCCAGAAGTCCAAGGAGACGATCCGACGGCTCAAGACGAATCCAGATCTCACCTGCCGTTCCTGCGGCGCCATCACTGCTGTGAAAGCAGACGAGATCCGAGCTGCCGAGCAGGCCATCAAAGAAGCTCTGGACAACATTCGGAAGGCGCTCCGCTAGACCTGCAAGATCACGCAGCGCCATCTCCAACTTTTCGGATCTCATGCAAAACCGAATCGAATGCGCCTCGTTCATTCGCCTTCTCCAGAAGCGCCGCCGGCCAATTCAGGCCAGATCGATTGCCAATCGTCTTTCCGCAGCTCCGGGCGACTGACCGACCCGCGCGTCTCTCGCTCAATCGGCCACGCAAACGGGATGGGCACCGGCCTTTTTCCGGATGCCCAAGCGCTTACGTCTGACGAGTGAGCGCCGATAGCCCGACTGAGGCGACTGAGGCGGCCACGTTCTGCGGAGAGGTACGTTTTGAGGTCCATGGCGAAAGTATAGCAATTTGCTAAATTAAAACAATAGCAAATTGCACATTCCGATTTTTAGCGTTTTGCTATCAAATGCCGTCTATGAGAACGATCGACGAAATCCGCCGCGCGAACTTGCTGCTCGCGATTGACCGAGCAGGAAGCGCAAAAAAGCTGGCAGACCTGACTGGCTTGTCTCCGGCCTACATCAGCCAGGTCAAGACGCGTGCCCCGGAAAGTAAGGGTGGGCGAGAACGCAACTTAGGGGACGACGCCGCACGTCGGATCGAAAGGGCTCTCGGAGAACCAACGGGATGGATGGATGCAGCTCACGCCGAGCGACCTTCGGGCAATACGTTGGCCGAGCGCGTGGCTCGCGTGGTAGCCGGAACTGAAGTGACCCATCAGGAACTTGAGGCGACCGCAGGGGCGCCCCCCGGAAGCGTGTCGAAATGGCTTTCCGGAGAAATATCCGCCATTGCTCATTTGGAGGCAGCCAAGATCCAAGAAGCCTACGGCTTCAACATGGTCTGGCTGGTTACGGGCCAAGGCGAAGAACGCATCCCAACATACCGTAGGCCCGATCAGAAGATTGTTCCAGTGAGCCCGAAACTTCTCGACATTGGAGCGCCGGAGGGTTTTCCTGCGAGACTTCAGCATGCAATGAATCTCAGGAATATCAGACTGAAGGGTGATATCGCAAGCGCCGCCGGCGTCAGTGCATCTGCGGTGAGCCAGTGGTTCAAGGGCGACACCAAATCACTCAAGGCTGACAACATCCTCACTCTGGCCAAGTTCCTTCGAGTTAATGTCGAATGGCTGAAAGACGGGGTGGGCCCGATGGAAGGCGATGCAAACGTTCGCCCCGCGGAAATCGGCATGAGGCGCATTCCGTTGATTAGCAGTGTTCAAGCCGGCTTGATGAGCGAAGTCGTTACGCCCCTACCGACTGGCATCGCGTTTGAGTATCTGCTGACCGATCTGGATTTATCGGAGCATGCTTTCGCGCTGGAGATCGAAGGACGATCAATGGAACCGGACTTTAAGGAAGGGGACCGGATCATCGTTGATCCAGCCTTGGAACCAGTGCCAGGGGATTTCGTCGTCGCGAAGAATGGTGAAGAGGAAGCCACTTTTAAGAAATATCGACCCAAAGGCCCCGGCGCCAACGGCAATATGGTTTTCGAACTTGTGCCCCTGAACCCCGATTACCCCACGATCAATAGCGAACGGGAACCTGCGCGCGTTATAGGGGTGATGGTTGAGCATCGGCGCTACCGACGGCGCTAACATCGAGCCAGCCCGCGATACAGTCACAACCCGCCATGTGCGGGCTTTTTTTTTCGCCAAAAATCTCTGTCAACCATCGAAATCGACACGCAAAGATTAGCACTCCGCACACGAAATTTAGCATTTTGCGAAATTTTTCTTGCAGTAAATTTAGCACATTGCTATATTTAATCTCAACGCAGCACACATCGCTGCCCGCCCGCCCTCTCGGGTGCTCTCTAAAAATTCGACGGATAAAAGGTGTCACGCGGCATAGCGCCGCCATGCGCACACATCTCCCACACGCGTGGATGAGTAGGTTGGAAACGCGGAAATGGTTGGCCAACTGGTTTGGCTGGCTTCCGCAACACATCGCGGCGCCCACTCATCGTGTCGATGGCGAGGTGATCGACACAAAACGCAGCTGACCCCGGAGCCGGCTTGGCCGGGTGTAGCCGGGGCACTGCGTGCGATGTATCTGAGGCGGCTTTCTTCCGAGAGCTGCGCCATATACGTCAACTAACATCGGCTTAAAGCCTTGTCCTTCGCGCCGCCGTCCCGCGGGGGATGATTGTGAACATGGTTTCGCCAGCGGCGGCGGCTTCCTTCATGCCATTCAATATGGCAGTTTGCAAATTTAGCTCCTGCCGTTGCTCGATAACATATGAACGAGCCCGCTCTCTGTCCTCTTCGCTAACGCTATCGGATTTTGTTACATATTCGAATTCCGCGATCCACCCTTCACACATTTCAATTACGTGCTCAGTTGGCAGATAGTCACTGGAGTAAGTCTTTGCTTCTTCACAGCGATCTCGGTCAGCGCTCATAGATCTTACCGACAATGCCTGAATTAAAAACAAGGACACCATTACAAATCTTTCTCGACCGCCGCTGATCGGCATTGACTCGAGAAGCCTCACAATTTTCGCATCGTCTTCGCCTTCGAATACTTCGTGTATCGCCGTTAATCCATGTGGCAAGATCAAGTGGTTGCATTTATCAGCGACGGACTGATTTGTGAAGTTGAGTCCTCCTAAGTTATGGGCGAATTTATTCCTAATTTCACGAATTTGATGAAGCCACTCCGCTTCTTGTCCGCTCACTAAGCCGAGTGATAGTGCGACATCAATCTTCCCGCTGAATGCAGAAAGGGGGCCGCGATGATCAAAAAGAGACTTAACTCCTTCTGCACGATTCACCATGAAGTTGCGCAGCACCTGCTCAAGCATGGCATCAAGGTATGAGGCAATAACAATTGCAGTAGCTCGGTCTGTTGCCCCAACGAGTTCTTTGCGAAGCCGGTCAACATGCCGCCACGGCTCCTTTCTCATTTCATCCCGCATTTCTTCCTCCCCGTAACGAATTAAACCGCAAGAGGTTATCAGATGAAGCGCTTC
This sequence comes from Pandoraea sp. PE-S2R-1, assembly GCF_002179865.1. NCBI lineage: Bacteria > Pseudomonadati > Pseudomonadota > Betaproteobacteria > Burkholderiales > Burkholderiaceae > Pandoraea > Pandoraea sp. PE-S2R-1. The sequence continues at coordinate 44,122 of NZ_NGUR01000010.1, forward strand.
ATCGTGACGGTCTATACGGCCGGTGGCCGCTATCGCGGCGATGGTATCGCTCGCACCTGGAGCGAACTCGGACAAGCTGCCGCTGAGCACTTCGGCACCTCCGCCCTGCGAATCGTCGTGAGGCCCGCGCATGTTTGATCGCATCCTCATCTGGACTGTCAACGGCGCCGACAAGTGGATTCGCGCTCACCAGCCAGCCGCCTGGACGATCTGGGGCGTTCTTCTCGTTGCCTGCCTCTATGTGAGGTGGAAGCACGGCGTATGAGCAATGCCCCGAACAGGGCGGCAGCCTTGCGGGCTTGGGAAGCACTCCGGTCGCTTGTGAGCAAGCGTCGAGGCCGAACAGCGAAACCCGCACTCGTCGGGTCAGCCAGATATCACGAAGAGATTGAGGCGCGCCAAGCACTGGCCGAGGCGCTCGCCGCTCACTCGCCCGTCCTACTGGCCGCCCTCGCCTTCTACATCAAGACCGATGCCCAGCGCCGCGACGACGTCGAAGAGGACGCCGCGCGCTGGCGCCACGTCGAATCTCACTACCCATACGGCGGACACCCTTCGAAGGGATTCCGAGAACACATCCGTACCGCCGTCGACCGCGAACGAGGAAAGAAATGACCGCCGTACCGTCGTTCAAACAGAAGATCAACGACAAGGAAATTCGCCGCGCGGACGCAATGAAGATCCGCTACGCCGATATCCACATCGAACCCGGCTTCAATCTGCGCGCCTCGCTTGACCTTCTTGAGGGCGAGGCTCTGGAACAGGCCAAGCTCGAAGACGAAAGCCTGTTTCAGCACATCATGGCCGGCGGCCAGTATCCCGCGCTTGAAGTTCGACCGCGCGCAGAGGGCGGCGTCTGGCTTGTCGATGGGCACCGCCGACACGTTGCCATCGGTCGTGCCGATGCTGCCGGCGCTCCCCTCCGGGATCGAGACGGCGAGTTGATGATTCGGATCGACGCGTTCGACGGCAACGACGCCGACCGAACCCTTCGAATCTTGTCGAGCAACAAGAACCTCCAGCTTCACCCGCTCGAAAAAGCATTCGGTTATCAGCGCCTGAGCCGGTTCGGCTGGGACAACGCCAGAATCGCCGAGAGCGACCGGGTATCACCCCAATGGGTCGGCAAGATGCTCGTACTGGCCGGCGCGAACTCGGATGTTCACCGCCTTGTGTTCGCCGGCAAGACTTCGGCATCGGTCGCGGCCGACGCCGTGCGACAACACGGCGAGGCGGCCGGCGCGTTCCTATCCGGTGAATTGGAGAAGGCTTCGGCAGGCGGCAAGAAGAAGGTCACGGCCGGGTCGATCAAAGGGAAGTCCTACCCACGCAAGGTCGTCAGCACCTACGTCGAGCGCGTCGGCTCCTTCGTCTCGACGCTGCCCGAGGCTCAGCGCGTCGCGATCACGAAGAGCGAAACTGACTTTCAAGTTTCCGTGAGTGCGAAGGCGTTGCGCGAGCTGCTCACCGCGCACTCGGACATCAGCGCCGCCCCGAGAGCCTGATCATGCGAATCTGGATACCCAAGATGGTCGCGAATGCAATCATCGCCCGCGCTCAGCGAACGCCCTACTTTGACCTGAAAGGCTACATGCAGCGCTGGTGGGTCAAGAAGCCGCGCGGCCACGACGCGAGCGCCGCCGAAGATGGGCGCCGCGACACAAGTTGGGGCGCCCGCGTCCACCGGACCATTCGAAGCGATGCGGGTCGCGATCTTCACGATCACCCGTGGTGGAATATCTCGATTGTTCTGCGCGGTGGCTACTGGGAAGTCATGCCGACCGATCAGGATCAGTTGCCAAGATTCGATAGCCGCCCCGAGAGGACTTTCCGCTCTGGCTCCTATGCAGCGACGGTGCAGGGGTATCGCCGCGTCTGGCGCGGTCCAGGCTCGATCGTCTTCCGCAAGGCCACAGATCGGCACCGCCTTGAAATCCCAGACGGCGGCGAAGCTTGGTCCCTCTTCATCATGGGGCCGTGGCAGCGTAACTGGGGATTTCATACGCCTAATGAGTGGGTCAATTGGCGTGCCTACATCAAACTACCCGTTGACGACCAGAACGCATAGGGCCTATTTAATCGGCGGCCAAAACTCGCTCCCTTATGAATCTTAGTTTTCTTAGCTCGGTCTCAAAGCCTCGTACGTCATTCATCGGCAATGCCGGCTTCTGAGAAAACTTGTCAACCACGGTTTGCATGATTTCGACTGCATACGCGATCTGCACAATCGCTTCCGCTGAGTCAATGTCGGAAGTTGGGAACCCCTTCAGCGCGTCCAATGCGCTCCGCATGCGCGGCGAAAAATCGGTAACGAAGTGAGCGAATGAATCGTCGAACTCCTTGCCGCCGCGCGTGAACGTGTCCAGCACAAATATCGCAACTCCAATGGTAGCTGCGGCACATGACCGCCTCTGACGGCGTTGGAACCCCGACTGGTAATGGAAGAGTGCGACGCCGGCAAATAGCGCCGCCACCGTCCCGGCTGCTTGCGCCCAAGCGGCCCAATCAGAGCTTCCCATCGGCGGGTTCTGCCAGAACTTCGCCAAGAAAACTCCCCCGATTACTCCACCTGCGAGGCTGCCTATGTATTTCCACATGCGTTCGCCCTCGACGTATTTTCAGGAATCCTAGCATGGGCTACCAAGACCCCCGCCCGGAAGGGCTGAATACCGATCCGGCTCCGCCTTCAGCGGTGGAGACGATGTCCAGTACGCCTGCGCTTATTGAGGCATATCAGAACAGCTTTCAAGCAGATTGGAACGATCCCGCTATGCGTACGGAGCGCGACCTTTTCACCAAAGGTTGGTATGCCCGCGCCGCGGTGTCGGCAGATGGCGGGGAGGAAGAGCGCGACCTCTACTACGTGCAGGACACGCGCTCGTTCATTGGCAACTGCCCGATGTGGTGGGGGGAAGACTTCCGTGGCTACGTTACGCGGATGGATGAAGCTGGCAAATACACGCGCGAGGAAGCCGAACGCATCTGTAAGCGTGAGACCGACAAGATGTGGCCGTGCCACATGATCGACCCGCTGCGCCGTCCGACCATCGATTTCCAGCACCTGCCGACCGAGGACGAGCGTGTTGCCGCCATTGCCGCCAATCAGGCGAAGGGGGATGCGTCGTGAGCGGAAACGTCAGAAGCGGGTTGCGGACGCCGTACCAAACCGGCGCCGTTAACGACTATCTTCCTGCCTCGCTAGACCCACCAATGAGGCCGCATGCTTTGCACTCTCGGCCCTTGTAAGCGCCTCGAGGTCTTGCATGACAACTTGACTCGCTTGGACGGTAACATTCATCGACTCCAGCGCCATTTTCGCAGCACCGCGGCGCAATTCTGATGTGGAATCACGATGTTCACTCGCAGCACTAGCAAGGAAGTTCATTGCTGCTCCGGCGTGATCACTGGTGACTGCCAGATAGAACGCTGCTCGAGGTGCCAGCGGAAGCAGCGCTAGACGCACTTCTGCGGTACAAAGTACAACGGACCTGAGCTGATCAGTCGTAAACTGAAAGTACTCCGGCGACTGGTCAACAACAATGGCCGTTACGACTTGATTTCTGACATGTTGAAGCATCGCGTTGGCAGCGCCGATACGATAGAGAATGCTTGCTGCCGTCATTCGTGCCCTTGACGCTTCTGCATCCCTCTTTTCGCGCGAATCACGAGTAGCAAGCCAAATCGTCGCACCTATCGCCGCAACCGTGCCTACAGCCTGGGCCCAACTCGCAAGCGCTGAATTGTCGACGGGTGCCAGCTTTGCCAACCAACACACTGCAATCGCTGCCAGCAATCCCACCGCCACTGCAAACGCACCTGTCGCGAAAATATACGTCTTCTCACTCACCGTCATTTTCCCTATTTTTAGGCTACCTCAAGTCAGGTCGTCGAAAGTTGTATATACGGACAGTCTCGCCTTCGTTATAGGCGTTCCGCCTGCAATCCGAACGACCTCATCGTAGTGTTTGTGAATGTAGTGCAGTTCGCCCCGTGCATATCCTTTGACGTCAGCGTCCGACGCACCATCCATGTCTCCGTTGCCGAATTTTCTCTGGATACCCTCGTCCACCAACTTCTCCAAGTTCCAAGCGTGTTGCTGCAATCCGATTACCGCTGACACAAGTTCGGCGGAATCCAGATCAAAAATCGGCACCGCTTCAAGTCGTGCGAGCGATCTCCTGTATTCCACAACGTCGTACTTAGAATAAAAGCTAAGGGATCCGAATTCTCTGTGGCCTTCAAATACAGACTCAACGTCCACGCACTGCTGATACAGCGAGTCAATCACGGATTTCACTGACGACCAGCGCCGCAACAGAGCTGCCTGCTCACGCGACAGTTGAAGGTCGCGCGTGTCTGTCATTTGCCTACGCCCCAGCCAAGCCGCTCCGACGATTGCACCAATGGCCCCGACGGCCTGTACCCAGTTCGCTGCACTTTCACTGTGCTGCTTAAACGCATACATCAGCGCTACTACGACAATGCCAAGCCCCACCAGAGCAAAACCAAATTCCAGACAACGCCATGCCCTCTCCATACATATCCTTAATATTTATTAGGGATCCATCATGATACATAACGAGATCATTCTGGACGACTGCCGCGACACGGTTCACGTCGTCTCAATGTCTGGCGGAAAGGACAGCACGGCGACTGCGATTCTCGCCGTTGAGATGCACGGCCGCGAGAACTGCCGCTTCGTTTTTGCCGACACCGGCAACGAGCACGAAGCCACGTACGAATATGCCTTGGGCTACTTGCCGGAGGCACTCGGCATCGCAGTCGAGGTGGTCGCGGCCGATTTCTCCGACGAGTTCGCAACGAAGCGGGCCAACCTCGCAAGGCTGGCGGGCGGGGAGCCGGAATCCGCCGTGTACGGGAAACGCAAGTTCCAGTACGCCTGGACGCCGGCATCCGCCGAACGAGCGCTTGAGCTGCTCCACCCGACCGGTAACCCTTACCTCGACATGTGCATGCTTAAGGGCGGATTCCCTTCGCGGAAGCGCCAGTACTGCACCGACTACCTGAAAACCCAGCCGCTCACCTCGTATGCACTGAACATCATCGACTCCGGTCTGGCCGTATGGTCGTGGCAGGGCGTGCGGATCGACGAGAGCCAGAGTCGCCGCGAGCGGCTACAGGGCACCGGCGCGTGTGTGAAGGCATTCGAAGTCGCAGGCGGCGGCCTGTTCAACTACCGCCCGATTCTGCGTTGGAACGTGCGCGACGTTTTTCAGGCGCATGAACTGGCCGGAGTAAAGCCGAACCCGCTGTACACCCAGGGAATGACGCGGGTCGGTTGCATGCCGTGCATCAACTGCTCGAAAGCCGAACTGCGGGAAATTGCCCGGCGGTTCCCGGAACACATCGAGCGCATCGCAGCATGGGAACGCTTGGTGTCGGATGTCTGCCGCCCGCGCTCGCCGGTGTCGTTCTTCCACATGGGAACTCAAGGGCATTCGGGACAAGACAGCACGATTCACGCGGTCGTTGAATGGAGCAAGACCACGCGAGGCGGTCGCCAATACGACCTACTCGGAGATTTCGAAGGACCGACGGCATGCTCGTCGGCGTATGGGCTATGCGAATGACCACCAACCCATCGTCGAAAAAAAGAAGCCCGCCAGAACGTGGGGGCTTGAGTCCGTATGGCTTGGGGCAAAAGTGGCTAACGGTCAGGACAGGCTACGCGACGCTGGGATGCTTGTTCCTAAGGAAATCCCGCGCACACCCACTTCAAACGGCTGACTCAGCAGCCGACCAGCCGCTGATCAATCGCCAGACATACCTCGTCCACAAGGGTGTTCGTGATGTCGTCGAGCGCTTCGGTCTTTGGCAGCTTGAGTTTTCTGGGGCCGAAGGGCTCGATGAGCTCTACTCCGTCGAAAGGCGTGACTTCGATGGTGATGTCCCACAGAGTCGCACGCTCGCCGATCTGAATGTCGACGGTGCACCCGCGATGCACAAAGTTGATGGACGGCATGGTTTGAGCGGCTTCCGAGAGTGGCCGAGAAGCCATGATAGTACGAACGAAATTCTGCGGGTGACCGCGAGAGATTGGGGAATTGTGAGATGAGCGACTACCTCTCCATGCACGAGCTCGCCGAGCTGATTGGATGCAAGGCAAACCAACGGGCCGCCATGATGAAGTGGCTTACCACCCACCGCTGGCGCTATGTCGTTGACGCACACGGTCAACCGAAGGTTGCACGCGCCTACCGCGACAAAAAAATGGGTATCGCCCACGAAATCGAGAACACGAAGCATGACGAAACGCCGAACCTCAAAGCCTTCATCCACGCATAGAGAGCGCACCACCGTACCGCGCCTTTATAAGCGCACGGGCGTAACGAAGGTTTCGTTCATCTACCTCTATCCGGACGGTCGCGGCGAGACCCTCGCTACTGCGCCGGTTGGTGATCGGGCAAGTATCAGTGTCGCGGAATCAACGGCGAAGCGACGAGCTCTGGATATCCAGGCCGGACAGGTCGTGGCCGGCTCAGTCGGTGACATGATCGATCGCTTCAAGAAGGACCACGACCCGAAGCACTATCGAGACCAAAGCAAAGACGGGATCGCTGTTCGTAACTCGCGATATGCGAACCTCACGAAGTTCTTTGGCCGAATGTCCCCGACGTCGCTCAAGATGGTCCACGGCTATCAGTACCTCGACGCTCGGGCAGCGGCCGGCGCCCCGGCAAGCGCAAACAAAGACATGGCCGCCATGCAGACGATCTGCAATTACGCCGTGCGTTGGGGCTTGATAGACGTCAACCCGTTTATCGGGCTCATGCTCAACGAGACGGAAGTAATCCGGCGTGATGTGACGAGCCGCCAAGTGACGCGCTTCTACCTGTGGGCGATCAAACAGGATCTGCCCTTCAAGACGATGGGATGCGCAGCGATGTTCGCTTACCTCACTGGGTTCCGCGCGGCCGAGGTGCGACCTTTCCACCGCTCGGGCATACGGGACGATGGCGTTCTAGTCGAAAGTGCCAAGCGCAAACGCGGGGAAGAGAGGGTGATGAAGCTACGTGCCTGGTCGCCGCGATTGAACGTTGTCGTCAAACGCGCTCAGCAAGGGCGTCGGATTCCTGGCATGGCCCTCTTCGGCAATCGCAAAGGTCAGCCATATACAAGAAGCGGATGGGGAAGTGTTTGGCAGGATGCTCAGTTTGCATGGATCGCGACATTCGACACTTCTGTGCGAGCCGAATGGCAGGACGCGGAGCGTCGCGCTGCCCATCTCATCACGACTCACCCTGCGTACTTCACGCTGAATGACGGAAGGCCCGTTGCGATCACGGAAAAACTTGAGCGCCGAGAGGCTGACGTGTTCGACTTTGCCGCGCACGCGGACCCGGGAACGACGATGCGTCACTACGATCGCAGACGCGTGAAAAAGGCGTCACCGACAAAGTGAGCAAATTGACAAATCGGGGAATTCGTTGATAAACGAAGTGGTTACTACCGGGAACAACAAGGAATTTTGGGGTGACCGATGGGACTCGAACCCACGACGACTGGAATCACAATCCAGGACTCTACCAACTGAGCTACGGCCACCGCCGTGATCAACAACATGACTTGCTTGCTGAACAGAAACAAGATTATAGCGACGTTATTATCGCGTTGCCAAGCACTTTCTTCACTTCTTTTAAATATTTCTTGGCTCACACGCGTGATCGATGCGCGGCATGGTGTTCTCGCGCGGCAATGACCCGCCGCGCATCGCCCTCTCGGGCCTTCTTACGCCGACATCAATGACGACACGTCCGGCGTATTGCCGGCATCGCGCGCCTCACGCGCGTCACGGCTATCGCGCTCGGCCAACGCGCCCGCACGCAGTTGCGCACGCGCCTCTTCGAACGCACCGATGCCCGCCTTCAGACGCTTCGGGTCGGAGAGCACCCGACGCCACCCGCGTGCGCCCGGCACGCCACGATACAAGCCCAATGCGTGACGCGTGATCGCGCCCAGATAGTGCCCCTTCGCCACTTGCGCCGCCGCGTATTCGATCAACGCATCCTCGACAGCCTCGCGTGACTTCACCGGCGCAGCATCGCCGTAGAAACGCGCGTCGACTTCCGCGAGCACATACGGGTTGTGATACGCCTCGCGGCCCAACATCACACCATCCACATGTTGCAGATGCAGCGCCACCTCATCGAGTGTCTTCACGCCACCGTTGATCAGGATCTCGAGTTGCGGAAACGCCTGCTTGAGACGATAGGCATAGTCATACTTGAGCGGCGGAATCTCGCGGTTCTCTTTCGGGCTCAGCCCCTTGAGAATCGCGTTGCGCGCGTGAACGATGAACGTGCCGCATCCCGCCTCCGCGATCTTGCCGACAAAATCCTCGACGAACGAAAACGATTCGACGTCATCAATGCCGATGCGATGCTTGACCGTCACCGGCACCTGCACCACGTCGCGCATCGCCTTCACGCAATCGGCCACCAATTCGGGCTCCGCCATCAGGCACGCACCAAACGCTCCGCGCTGCACGCGCTCCGACGGACAACCGCAGTTCAAATTGATTTCGTCATACCCCCACTGCTCACCCAGCTTCGCAGCACGTGCGAGATCCTGCGGCTCGCTGCCGCCGAGTTGCAACGCCACCGGATGCTCGATCGCATCGAAGTCCAGATGGCGCGCGACATCTCCGTGCAACAGCGCACCAGTCGTCACCATCTCGGTATACAGCCACGTGTGACGCGAAAGCTGGCGATGGAAAACGCGACAATTCGAGTCGGTCCAATCCATCATCGGCGCCACGCTGACGCGGCGGGCAGGCAAGTTCATGCAAATTCCTCGGTATTTCTTGATACGTCCTGATCGGCCCCGGGTGAGCAGCAATGTCGCAGCACCCCATCAAACGACGTCTTTTACGATGCAAAACACGAAGTATACGTCATGCGTACCGGCCTCGCAGGCGGCGCAACCCACCTCCGGACCTCGCACCTAGCCCTCAACAACGGGCGCCCCTCAATTCGGTTCCTGACGACAACGTCGACGCTCGGGGAGTACACTTTCGCCTTCCCGATGTCACAAGAACAAACACAAGGAGACGCCGCCATGGCCCCGAAGGATCTGTTGCAGGCATTGATCGTGGTCCTTGCCTGGGGCGTGAACTTTGTGGTCATTAAAGTCGGGTTGCACGGCGTGCCGCCCATGCTGCTCGGCGCGCTGCGCTTTTTGCTTGCAGCGTTTCCGGCCATCTTCTTCGTCAAGCGCCCGGCCGTGCCGTGGCGATGGCTGATCGCCTACGGCGTCACCATCTCGTTCGGCCAGTTCGCGCTGCTGTTTACCGCGATGTACGTCGGCATGCCGGCCGGCCTCGCATCGCTCGTGCTTCAGGCGCAGGCCTTCTTCACGTTGGGCCTTGCCGTTGTCTGCCTAGGCGAACGGTTTCGCGCACAAAACGTCATCGGCCTGCTGATCGCCGCCGCCGGGCTGGCCATCATCGGCGCACAAGGCGGCGGGGCCATGACGCTGCTCGGTTTTGTGCTCACGCTGTGCGCATCGCTCAGTTGGGCCACCGGCAACATCGTGACGAAGAAGATCGGTCAGGTCGATCTCGTCGGACTCGTGGTCTGGGCGAGTCTGATTCCCCCCATTCCTTTTGCGTTGCTGTCTTACTGGTTCGAAGGGCCCGAACAGATCACCGCATCGCTCTCGCACATCTCGGGCGCCTCGATCTTCGCGATCGCCTATCTGGCATTTATCGCGACGCTCGTCGGCTACAGCCTCTGGGGCCGCCTGATGACGCGCTACCCGGCGAGCCAGGTCGCGCCGTTCTCGCTGCTCGTGCCAATCATCGGTCTCGCTTCGGCAGCGCTGCTGCTGGACGAACAACTCACGGCACCGCAAATCGCTGGCGCCGCGCTTGTCATGGCAGGCCTTGCCGTAAACGTGTTCGGCGCGAAGATCAAACAGCGCCTGATGCCGTCTTCGCGGTAGCCAGTTGCATGTGCAATAGCGGGAACGCACGGCCCTGCCCGTCCAACTCGGATCGGCCAATCACCTCAAACCCCTCGCGCTGATAGAACGCGAGCGCCTGCGGGTTCTGTTCGTTGACGTCGACCTTCGTGCAATCGAACTCGCGCACGGCATAGGCCAGCAGCGCCGCACCGATGCCCTGCCTGCGCGCCTCGGGCGCGACGAACAACATTTCCACGTTGCCCTCGGCGGCACCGAGAAAACCACGGATGACTCCCGCATCGTCGCGGAACACGCGCAGGGTCACTGCGCCCAGATAGTCCTCGCGAATGCGCGGGCGCAGCCACGCAATGTCCGCGTCGCTCAGGAAATGGTGCGTGGCACGCACGGATGCTTCCCACAACTCGGTGATCGCGTCGAATTCGGTTTCGCTAGTGGTGAAAATGCCTGACATCGAGAGTCCCGGATGAGAGATCGATTGCGTTGAATGCGTATGCCCAAGGCAAAACGCAAAAAGCCTGATTTCTTTTGGAAATCAGGCTTTTCAATTTGGTTGCGGGGACAGGATTTGAACCTGTGACCTTCGGGTTATGAGCCCGACGAGCTGCCAGACTGCTCCACCCCGCGTCTGAAGAAATAGATTATATGGCAATCATCATCGCAGTGCAACAATAACGTCAGATTATTTTTCCTGGGGCCAGCTGTGACATCGTTGCCGCACTGCGCCATGACGGCACTTCCTATATAGAACGGGTTATCCCGTAACGCCGCGTGCGTCGCCGCACAGCGCGCGCCGCCGATGATACACTCGCAGCAACCATGAACCGACGCCCTCCCATCCAATTCTGTTCTGCCTGCGGCCATCCGGTCGAGTTGCGCATCCCGCCCGGTGACAACCGTGAACGGCACGTCTGCGTGAACTGCGGGACGATTCACTATCAGAACCCCCGCAACGTGCTCGGCACCGTCCCGGTATGGGGCGATCAGGTCTTGCTCTGCAAGCGCGCCATCGAACCGCGTTTGGGTTATTGGACCCTGCCGGCCGGCTTCATGGAAATGGGTGAGACGACGTCGCAGGCCGCTGCTCGCGAAACGCTCGAAGAAGCTGGCGCCCTCGTGGACGTCTGCGCCCTCTTCTCGCTGCTCAACGTCCCGCACGTCAATCAGGTTCACATCTTCTATCTGGCACAGATGCGCGAGCCGCAATTTGCCGCCGGTGAAGAGAGCCTCGAAGTCGCCCTGTTCTCCGAAGACGAGATTCCGTGGGACGACATCGCGTTCCCCACGGTCGCCAAGACGCTGCGCTTCTTCTTTGAAGATCGGCGCGCCGGGGCCTTCGGTGTCCACATGGAAGCGGACACGGATGCAGGCGTGCCCGGCGTGCCGGTGCCAAGTCTGCCCGTCAACACGGCGCACACTGAGGATATCCTCACGCCGATGTTGCGCGGCTGAGCGCTCGCCGCGCTCACCGCACCGCGCCGCCGCCCCGACATGGTTGTCTGGCTCGAAGCTAACGATCCCTTTCCTCCGGCCGATAACGCGCTCTCCGCTGCCAGCGAAGCGCCCGGCCTGCTTGCCGCCGGGCTCGACCTCTCGCCACAACGGCTGCTCGCCGCCTATCACCAAGGTATCTTCCCGTGGTATTCGCAGGGCCAGCCCGTGTTGTGGTGGAGCCCCGACCCACGCATGGTGCTGCGCCCCGAGAACTTCGTCGTCAGCCATAACTTCCGCAAGCTCCTGCGCCGCGTACTGCGTGACGACGCCTGGGAAATCCGTCTCGATGCAGATTTTCCCGCCGTCATGCGCGCCTGCGCCGAAGCCCCGCGCCGCGGTCAGGACGGTACCTGGATCACATCGGCCATCGTTGCCGCCTATCGGGCCTTGCATGACGCCGGCCTCGCCCACAGTGTCGAGACGTGGTATCAGGGCGAGCGCGTCGGGGGCCTTTATGGCGTCGCGCTCGGGCGCATGTTCTACGGCGAATCGATGTTCGCCAAACGCACCGACGCCTCCAAAATTGCGCTGGCCGCGCTCGTCGCCTTTGCACGCACACACGCAATAGAGGTGATAGACTGCCAGCAAAGTACCGCCCACTTGGCGTCACTCGGCGGCGGCGAGATCTCCCGCCACGCGTTTCTGACCCACGTGCAAAAGGCGGTCGCGGCCCCCGCGCCGGTCTGGCATCTCGACAAACAGATCCTCACCGGCCTGGCCTACGGTAACGCAGCAGATAAGGCTCACGAGGTTTTGCAGTGACCCATCCGAACGAACTGCCGCTCTCCCCGCTGTCTGCCCTCCAGTTCTACGCAACAGCCCCCTATCCCTGTAGCTATCTCGATCACCACACGGCGCGCTCGCAAGTTGCCACGCCGAGTCACCTGATCAATTCCGACGTCTACAGCGAACTCGTTCGCTCCGGTTTTCGTCGCAGTGGCGTGTTCACCTACCGTCCCTATTGCGACGGCTGCCGCGCGTGCGTGCCGGTGCGCGTCCCCATCGACCGCTTCGGGCCGAACCGCACGCAACGCCGCATCTGGCGGCGTCACGCGAGCCTCGCGGTCAATGTCTCGGGCCTGCATTACACCGAAGAACACTACCAGCTCTACATGCGCTACCAGTCGCGGCGTCACGCCGGCGGCGGGATGGATCATGACAGCCGCGAGCAGTACGAGCAGTTTCTGCTGCAAAGCCGCGTGAATTCGCGCCTGGTCGAATTCCGCGAGCCGCCGGGCCGTCAAGGCGCCGGCACCCTGCGCATGATCAGCATGGTCGACATCCTGAGCGATGGGCTGTCGTCGGTGTACACGTTCTTCGATCCCGACGTGGAAGGTGCCTCGTACGGCACCTACAACATCCTCTGGCAGATCGAGCAGGCACGCGCACTCGGGCTGCCGCATGTCTACCTCGGTTACTGGATTCAGGCGAGCCGCAAGATGGTCTACAAGGCCAACTTCCGCCCGCTGCAAGGGCTGATCGACGGGCAGTGGCAAGACATGCCGGACGCCATCCTCGACGCTGCCGGTGAACCGCTAGCGCCACAAGCCGAACAGGCCAAATAAGCCGAATCAGGCGGAATCAAGCAGCATCAAGGAGCCCCCAGCGGAGACCGCTGGACGAACCGGCTGGACCGGCGGATCGATCTTCACGTGCCGGACGCCTTCGATGACATCGCAGTGCGCACCGCGTTCATGCACAGCGCGAACCTTCCCCGCCCTGACATACGCAGAGCGTAGAAAAAGACGCGATCTGCGCCGGGATACCGGTAAAATGGCGGCTTTCCGATTCTGCCGAACCCGACATCGTGCTTGCGCCCCTCTATCCCCTGGCCCGCCGCGCCCTGTTCTGCCTCGACGCCGAACAAGCCCACCACCTGACGCTGGCAACCCTTCGCGGGGCCGCATCACTCGGCTTGGCCGGGCTTGTCGGCCAGACGCTGCCGGAAGATCCGCGCACGGTGATGGGTATCCGGTTCCCGAACCCTGTGGGACTGGCCGCCGGCCTCGACAAGGACGGCAGCTGCATCGACGGTCTTGCCGCGCTCGGCTTCGGTTTTGTGGAAGTGGGCACTGTCACGCCGCGCCCGCAGGCCGGCAACCCGAAGCCCCGCATCTTCCGCCTGCCGCAAGCCGAAGCAATCATCAATCGCATGGGCTTCAACAACGGCGGTGTCGAACAGTTCCTGCAAAACGTGCAGTCGGCCCGCTACAAGGGGCCGCTCGGGCTGAACATCGGCAAGAACGCCGATACGCCGATCGAGCGCGCCGTCGACGACTATCTGATCTGCCTCGAAAAGGTCTACCCGTACGCCACCTACGTCACGGTCAATATCTCGTCGCCCAACACGAAGAACCTGCGCCAACTGCAAGGCGGCGACGAACTCGACGCCCTGCTCGGCAAGCTCAAGGAAAAGCAGAGCGCGCTCTCCGACCGGCACGGCAAATACGTGCCGATCGCCCTGAAGATCGCGCCCGATCTCGACGACGAACAAATCAAGGTGATCGCCGGCACGCTCACGCGCCACGGCTTCGACGGCGTGATTGCCACGAATACGACGCTCTCGCGCGAAGCCGTCGCCGGACAGCCGAACGCCAACGAAACCGGCGGCCTGTCGGGGCGTCCGGTGTTCGACGCGTCGAACCGCGTGATTCGTGCACTGGCCACCGAACTGGGCGGCGCGCTGCCGATCATCGGTGTCGGCGGCATTCTGTCGGGTGCGGACGCCCGCGCCAAACTCGATGCTGGCGCGAGCCTGGTTCAGGTCTATAGCGGATTGATTTACCGCGGACCCGAGCTGGTGCGAGAATGCGTGCAAGCGCTGCGCCCGGCCTGACCTGTCCGAGCACTTCGATTCAACCGGCAAGCGGCGCGCCTTTCATCCGACGGAGAACTCATCACTATGAAAACCTGGCTCAAGACGTTGTGCCTCGTGCCGCTGGCCGCTGCCGCCCTCATGGGCACGTCCGCCGCGCGTGCCGCCGACCTGCTCGACACCGTGAAGTCGGCCGGCGTGCTGAAGATCGGCCTTGAGGGCACGTATCCGCCATTCAACTATCGCGGCGCGAATGGTGACCTGGATGGTTTCGACGTCGACGTCGCCAAGGCCGTCGCCGCCAAACTCGGCGTAAAGCCGGTGTTCGTGACGACCGAATGGAGCGGCATCATCGGCGGGCTCGTCGCCGGCAAGTTCGACGTGATCGTCAATCAGGTCGCGATTACCGACGACCGCAAGAAGTCGGTCGACTTCAGCCAGCCGTATGTGTATTCCGCCGCGCAGCTCATTCAGCGCAAAGACGATACGCGCGAATTCAAGTCGCTTGACGACCTCAAGGGCAAGAAGCTCGGTGTGAGCCTGGGCAGCAACTACAACACGCTGGCAAAGTCCGTGCCGGGCATCGATGTGCGCACGTATCCGGGCGCGCCTGAATATCTTCGCGATCTGGCCGCACAACGTATCGACGCCGCGCTCAACGACCGCCTGATGCTCGCGTATCTGATCAAGACGTCGAACCTGCCGCTGCGCACGGGCGCTGTGCTGCAAGGGGCCAACGAGTCGGTGGGCATTCCGTTCCGCAAGGGCAATCCGCAGTTTGCGAAGGCGATCGACGACGCGCTCACGCAGATGAAGCAGGATGGCTCGCTCGCCAAGCTCTCGCAAAAATGGTTCGGCGAAGACACGTCCAAGCCAGCCAAGTAACCCGACAACGTCCGTAATCATCATAAAAACGCGCTTGTCGATCACCTTGCAAAGCGCATAAACGCGGCCGACGCCACGCAACCCTGCTGGCGTCGGCCTTTGCCGTTTTAGACGATCTATCCCCCCGCCATGGATCCATTCGAACTCGCCGCTCAATCCCTGCCCGTGCTATTGCAGGGCACCGTCCTCACGATCAAGTTTGCCGTGATGTCGATGGTGTTCGGTCTGGCGCTGGGCATCGTCGTCGCGATCATGGGGATCGGCAAGATCCGCGTGTTCCGCGCCCTCGCCCGCGGGTACGTGAGCATCATGCGCGGCACGCCGCTGCTCGTGCAGATCTTCGTGATCTACTACGGCTTGCCCAGCGTCGGCATCTCGCTTGAGCCGACGCCCGCAGGTGTACTCACGTTGAGCCTGAACGTCGGCGCGTATCTGTCGGAGAGCATGCGCGGCGCGCTCGAAGGCATGCCGCGTGGTCAGTGGCTGGCGTCATACAGCCTCGGGCTGTCGTACTGGCAGACACTGCGCTACGTCATCGGCCCGCAGGCCCTGCGCATGGCCGTGCCGAGTCTTGGCAACAGCCTGATCAGCCTGATCAAGGACACGTCGCTCGTCTCGGTGATTACCGTGACCGAGCTGTTGCGCTCCGCACAGGAAGTGATCGCATCGACGTACCAACCGCTGCCGCTCTATCTCGCGTGTGCGGCGATCTACTGGGTGCTGTCGACGGGTCTCTCGGCGCTGCAACGGCGCATCGAAAAACGGTTGGCGCTGCCCTCGCGAAATTGACGCCAACGCCATTACCTCAACGCGGTGCGCGGCGCTCCCGATACATCGCGCGGAATGTCTTGCCGCTCGGCGCCGGCATCTCGCGCGTGTTGGTCCAGCCACCGGCGAACGGCAGCTTGGAAATGCTGCCGCGATCGCGCCCCATTCGGTTCAACACCCACGTCCCGAGCCCGGTGATGGCGGAATAAAGCCGCGGACGCCGGGCAGCAAACCCCCACGCCGCCAGCGCCGCCCGCTCCTGCCACGGCCGCAAACCACGATCGACCTGACGCTCGCGCAGCTTGCGCAGCAGGTCCGAAATCGGAATACCCACCGGGCACACGCGATTGCATTCGCCGCACAACGTTGCCGCCTGCGGCAGGTCGAGCGTTTTCTCCAGCCCGACATAGCTCGGCGTGAGCACCGAGCCCATCGGCCCCGGATACACCCAGCCGTAAGCGTGGCCACCAATCTTCTGATACACCGGGCAGTGGTTCATGCAGGCGCCACAACGAATGCAGCGCAGCATTTCCTGGAACGCACCGCCGATCAACCCGGTGCGCCCGCCGTCCACCAGCACGAAGTACATGTGATCGGGACCATCGACCTCACCTTCGGCGCGCGTCCCCGTGAGCAGCGAGAAGTAATTCGACGTGCCCTGCCCGGTTGCCGAACGCGGCAGCAGGCGCATGGCCGTTGCCAAATCTTCGAGCGTCGGCAGCACCTTCTCGATACCGGTCACCGCCACGTGCACGCGCGGCATGATCGTGCACATGCCCTCGTTGCCTTCGTTGGTCACCACCGCAACCGAGCCGGTTTCCGCGATCAGGAAGTTGCCGCCCGTCACGCCCATGTCGGCCGACAGAAACTGCGGCCGCAGCATCTCGCGCGCCTCGCGCGTCATCGCCGGAATTTCGGTGAGACGCGGCTTCTGGTGCACGCGTGCAAACAGGTCGGCGACTTCGTCTTTATCCTTGTGCACCACCGGCGCGATGATGTGCGAAGGCGGCTCGTTGTCGTTGATCTGAAGGATGTACTCGCCCAGATCGGTCTCGACCGACTGCACCCCCATGTCGGCGAGCACCTTGTTGAGCTGAAGCTCTTCGGTGACCATCGACTTCGACTTGATCACCTTTTTCACCTCGTGCTTGCGCGCAATCTCGGCAATCAGGCGCGCCGCATCCTGCGTCGATTCGGCGAACAGCACGGTGGCACCCCGGCGCGTGGCTTCGCGCTCGAACATCGCCAGCCAGACATCGAGACTCTCGAGCCCGCGATTACGCCGCTCTTTGAGCGCTTCGCGCGTCGCGTCGAAATCGATCTCTTCGATCGCGGCGGCACGTGCCGTCACGAACTTGGTCGAGAGCTTCTTGAGATTGGCCTGAAGGCGCTGGTCGGCGAGCTTCTGCCCCGCACGTGCCTTGAATTGCATCGATTGAACTTGCATCGCGGCTCACGAGAAGTGATGGCCGCACCCGCGCACAACATCGGCGCAGATGGGCTGGAAAGTCGGAAAGAAGACCATGCGCTCAGGCATCGCCTGCGAGAACCTGCGCGATATGCAGCACGCGCGTCTTCGTGTCGCCGGTGCGACGCAGGCGCCCTTCGATATTGAGCATGCAGCCCAGATCGCCCAGCACCACGGCCGGCGCGCCGGACGCCGCGATATTGGCGCACTTCTCGTCGACGATGGCCGTCGAGATGTCGCCGTACTTGAGCGCGAAGGTGCCGCCGAAGCCGCAGCATGCCTGACAGTCCTTCATCTCGGTCACCGTGACGCCCGGCATCTTGGCCAGCAGCGCACGCGGCTGCGCTTTCACGCCGAGTTCGCGCAGTCCCGAGCACGAGTCGTGATAGGTCACTTCACCGTTGAAGTCGCCCGGTACCGTCTCGATGTGCAGCACGTTGACGAGAAAATCGGTGAGTTCGAACACGCGCGGGCGCAGACGCTCGTAGCGGCCCATGAGTTCGGGATCGTCGGCAAAGAGGTCGCCATAGTGCGCTTTGACCATACCGCCACACGAGCCCGAGGGCACGACGACATAGTCGAAGCTTTCGAATTCATCGAGGAATTTCTGGGCGAGATCGCGTGCGATGGCACGTTCGCCGGAGTTGTAGCCCGGCTGGCCGCAGCAGGTCTGAGAATCGGGGATGACGACCTCGCAGCCGGCGGTCTCGAGCAACTTGAGCGTCGAGAAACCGATCTCCGGACGCATCAGGTCGATCAGACACGTGACAAAGAGTCCGACGCGCATGGGGAATCCTCTTCTGGGAATAATGCGCCATTATAGGCCGCTGGGCCGAGGTGGCCCAGCGTGGATTCCCGCATGCGAAAGCAGGACGCGGCGTCAGGCGAGACGGCTGGCGTCGAAAGTCAGTTGACTACAAGAAAGCGCTCGCACCAGCGGCGCCGGGCGGTCCCGTGGCGGCGTACCCACGGGGGTCGAAAAGGTACTCGACAATGGCGTCGAAGGCAGACTTGGAAACGGACTCGACACCGGATTCAATGCCCCGCTTCTGAACGGTGACGGATGGACGCCCGTCGCTCGCGCGAGACTTCGCATGTCTTCGCGCAAGCCATCCATCTTGCTGTTCATGTCGCTGGCAAACACATCGTGCTTCGTCGCAAGATTTTCCAGCGTCCGCTGCGTCTGCTGAAGATCGCCACTCATACGCTGTTGCCCATCCCAAATCATGTTGAGTTGACGGGACATGACATCGGAGTGGGCCAGCCAGATCTCGGTTTTCATTGCGTCTCCTTCACAGTTGATGAATTCCTTGGTCGCCTCGAGCAGGCTCTCGGCCGACTTCCAGCTTCGCTCGCGGTCGTAGCCTCGGATGCTGCCGAGACTCACCACCCGAAGCACCAGCGTGACGGCAAATGCGACGATGGCCACGCCCAAACTCGCAACGGCAAGACCGATGACGCCAACCGCGGCGGCAACGCCATAAAGACCGCCGGAAATGGCAAGCCGTCTGCCGTAGTGCTTCTTGTCGGGCCACACCTGCTCGCTGGCCCGCGCAAGGGCTTTGCGCGCATTGTCTCGATGCTCGGCAATCTCGATGACCCGTTTCCGGCTGAGGATCGCCGTGCGCTCACGCCCCGCCCATTCGGCCTCGCCGCCCTGCGCTTCGAGTGCTTTGTCTTCCGCCTTCAGCAACCCGAGTTCACTGCACTTGGCCAATGCCTCCTGCTCCTGCAAGAGCGCCTCGCTCATGTGATCCAGAATCAACGTGAAACGCTTGGCCGAGGGGGTCAGTTGGTCAATGTCGGTCACGTCGAGTTGATGGGCGACGAGATAGTGCGGCCACCACTTTCCTTTCATCTCCGCGTATCGCCAGCACCCGTCCCACATTCCCCCCTTCAGATATCCCGACGTCGCTTTTGCATAGGCTCGCTCGAACTTCTTTTGCAGCGCTTCGACATCGGCCGCGTCTTTGTGCATGCCCTGCTTCGTATTCGCCAACGCAACGAATTGCGCGGCAATGACATCGCGCTTCCCGGCAATCGAACAACCCACTGCCCCCGCCGTAGCCTTCGTGTTGTCCAACGTCAGATCGCCGGGTCGCGACGGACGGGTGTTGACAGCGCTCGCCTTCACCTTCAGTAAGCGCAGCGCCCCCATTCCCGTCGTCGCTAAACCAGGGTGACTTGCCAAGTACGTCATGACGCATCTCTCCTTGGTAACCTTGGTAATGCAGCGGCACTGTTACCCGTCATCTCGCTCTGCCGGCGATCAATCAACAGATCAGCGCCCTGCGCAATATCGACACACTCCCGCGATTTCCATTCGTTGTGCCGGGCATCATCGCGAATGCGGTCCATCGCGCTCGCGCTTTGCTCGCATAGCGACGCCAACTGCATATGCACGTTCGCGATGCCGCTGAACGATGCCAGCATCCGTTCACGCTTATCGCGCTGGCCCGCAGCAAACGCGATCAGCAACGCCTGACGCGCCATGTTGACGCCGTCGGTGGCGGCATGTTGCGCAATCCACTCGGTGCTGCGTGCAGGCGTGAGGTAGTCGTTGGGTGCATGGCGCCAGTCGAGACCTCGACATTGCAACGCGTAGCGCAGCCCGTGCGTGGTGATCTGCATGCAGACCAGTTCGTCGAACAGGGCTTTGGCAGTGCGCGTGAGATGGCGAGTCCGGTCCAGTTGGCCCCGAACGCTGACCATGTTGGTCATGCTGCCCATGCCGCCCTTGCGCAGCATGTCTCGCCACGAGGCGCAGTCCTTGGTTTCGCCGAGACGAAACACCTCCGCATCAATGGTATTGAGCGCCGCGACCACTGCCCCGAGTTGCGGGGCATGATGTCCCTGCCACCGATCGGGCTGCGCCAGTTGTTCCATGACGGCGCGCAGATCGTCTTCCAAAAAGCGTCCGGCGTCCCGAATGGTTTGTGGCACCCGCACCGGGAACGACACCGGCACCTCGTGCCGGCATCGTTGAAGGCATTTGCGAACGTCTCTCGCGAAGGCAGCCCCACACGTCCCTTGCGCGGCAACCGTCATCCCGATGTGTGCCCGCCATGCGCCCGTACGTGGGCGCAGCCGGCTCGCCTGAAGGGCGTTCATTGCTTCCATCCCATCGCCTCCTTCTGCTTTTCGCAAGATTCCTCTACGGGAAGTCCTGCGAATTTTTCACCATATGATATAGAATCGACGCTATACGAAACTCGGCCCTACCCCATGAAAGACGACAGCAGTCAAGGCGCGGAGTCGCGCACGTCCATTCAGGTGATCGAGCGCATGATGCGTTTGCTCGATGCGCTCGCCGGACATGCCGATCCCGTCAGCCTCAAGGAGTTGGCACAGTCCACCGAACTCCATCCCTCCACCGCACACCGCATCCTCAACGACATGGTGGCCTGCCGCTTTGTCGACCGTTGCGACCCGGGTACCTACCGGCTCGGCATGCGTCTGCTCGAACTCGGCAATCTCGTTAAAGCGCGCCTGTCGGTACGCGACGCAGCGCTGTCGCCGATGCGCGGCCTGCACCGCATCACCGGGCAGACGGTCAATTTGTCGGTCCGTCAGGGCGATGAAATCGTCTACATCGAACGGGCCTACAGCGAGCGATCGGGCATGCAGGTCGTGCGCGCCATCGGCGGCCATGCTCCCTTGCATCTGACGTCCGTCGGCAAGCTGTTTCTGGCGGCCGATGAAGCCACACGTGTACGCGCTTACGCCACACGCACCGGTCTGTCGGGACATACGCGCAACAGCATTACCGATTTGCAGAAGCTCGAACGTGAACTGGGCCACGTGCGCAAATCGGGCTACGCACGCGATAACGAAGAACTTGAACTCGGTGTGCGCTGCATCGCGGCCGGCATTTACGACGACAGCGGCAAGCTTGTCGCGGGGTTGTCGCTCTCGGCACCAGCCGACCGGCTTCAAGACGCGTGGCTCGTCAATTTGAACGAGACCGCGCTCCAGATCTCGGCGTCGTTGGGCTTTCACGCCCCTAGCCGTGACGCCGGCCACATGGCATCGCACGGGGTCGCAGCCGAGTAATCGCACGGACGGCGTCATCGCGTCATCACAACCGGGTGTCGGGTGCCGGGGCCGTCGGTAGCGACGGTGGTGGCGGTGGTGACGCCATATGTGACGGTGGCGACGGTGGCGACGGTGGCGACGGTGGCGACGGTGGCGCATAGGGTGGAGGCGCCTCACCCGGTGGCAGCAGGGACGCTATCTGTGAGGCCATATTCGATGCCATGCCGGCCATGTCCGATATTTCGGATTGCATCTGCGCAATGCCGTCATACGTGCTGACGACGCCTCCGGAGACGGCAACCAGATCCTGCACCAGCGCCGCATAGGCTTGCTCGAAGATTGCGTTATCTCGCGCGAGCAAGTGAGCGGCCATCGACGCAGCGACCCGCTCCTGATACACCGTCGCCCGCAACAGGATCGCCTCGCTGCGGCTATCGACATCGAGCAGAAACGCGTGCAGTCGCCGCGCGGATGACGTCAGGCACGACGCGTTCGCCACATCCCACTGCCCACGCACCGAGCGGTTGAACCCGTCACCGCGCATACCGCGCAACATGCTGAAATCGCTGCGCTTGGCCGACTGCCGAATGCGCGCCTGAATACGCGCATCGAAGGCGTCGATCTCGCTCACCATGCCTGACGAAGCACGATCGCCATCCGCGTCGATCGCACGCTGTTTCGCGTACTTGAGATTCGTGGCGATATGCTCGTAAATCTGCCCCATGCTTCGCTGGGTCCGTACGGGCGGACCAGCGTGCTGATCCGTCATGATGCGCGCCTCCACGTCCGCCAACGCATTGATCCATCCAAGACTCATACCGCCTCCGCACGCTCATGTCATCAATGTTGCCCGTGACGTTGTCGACGCGGTTTCGTCGTCACCGCCACTGCCAGCCGGAAGGTTAGATGACCACCGGCCCCAGGCTTTGACAATCGGGCGTCGACTTATGTGAGATGTGGCGACGATGCGTTACTACGGCATCCGAAGTGCAATTTCGCGCGCACAAAACAAAAGGCGCTCCCGAGGGAGCGCCTTTTTTGGCACCTACGCGCACAGCGCGTCAGTGAAGCATGGCTTACAGCGCGTGGGCGCCGTTGGTCGCCACTTGCGCGGTCGGGTTGTTACCCGCCGTGCGTTGCGGCGCCGTGCCGCCACCTTCAAGCAACCACTTGCGAACGCGCGTGGCGTCGGCAAAACGCGAGTACTTGCCGGTGGAGTCGAGCAAAATCATGATGACCGGACGGCCGTCGACGTTGGCTTGCATCACGAGGCACTGACCCGCTTCGTTGATGTAACCCGTCTTTTGCAGGCCGATTTCCCAGCCCGGATGACCGATCAGATGGTTCGTGCTCGCGTAATGCAACTCGCGACGGCCAGTGTTGACGTCGTAGTTGGTATCGGTCGAAAAGCGACGAATCATCGGGTACTGATACGCAGCTTTGACCATCTTCACGAGGTCACGCGCGCTCGACACGTTCTGACTCGACAAACCGGTCGGATCATTGAAGTGCGTGTCGTTCATGCCGAGTTCCTTGGCCTTGCGATTCATCGCTGCCAGGAAGGCGGGGCGTCCACCCGGGTAGTAGCGCGAGAGCGCCGCTGCCGCGCGGTTTTCCGACGACATCAGCGCAATGTGCAGCATGTCTTCACGCGACAGGCGCGAGCCGACGGACAAACGCGACCCCGTGCCCTTCTCGTAATCGCGATCTTCGTCGGTCACTTCCATGGCGTCCGTCATCGGGATGCCGGAATCGAGCGACACCATCGCCGTCATCAACTTCGAAATCGAAGCGATGGGCAGCACAGCTTGCGAATTCTTGTCGAACAGCGATTCGCCGGTACGCTCGTCAATCACGTAGGCCACCGACGAACGCAGTGCGAGGGCATCCGGCGCTTCATGCAGACCGAATGCACGACCGGTCGACAGACGCTCGGGGGCTTGCGGTGCGAAGTTGACGGTGCGATACGACGTCACGACATGGCGCTTGCCATTCTTGAAGACGACGCGTTTGACGGCAACGCGTTTGGCCGCAGGTCCGTCGTCGTCGACGGCTGCAAGCTTGCGTGCCTTGCCACCGGCCTTGGTCGCGCTTTTGGTATCGCGCGAGGCAGTGGTGGCAACCGCCCGTTTGGCGGTGGCTTTGCTGGTTTTTGCGACGGGCTTGGCGTTCGCGCAGGCGCGTTTTTGAGCCGCAGTCTTGGCAGTCTTCGGCGAGCACTCGCTCGTCTTACCGGCTGCGTAGACGACGGCCGGCGCACCGGCAGCGAGCGAGATCGCCACGACGGCAGCACCCCAGAGGCGGGCGCGGCACAAACGTGCAAGGGTGGTGATCGCGTACATAGATTGGGAGTAGCGTAAGGTTGGCAGGCAACGAGTTTGGGAGAAGTTTAGTAACTTCCCAAAAAATAAGCAATATGAATGACTTAGCTGAAATACTTAATCCGGCATCTGGCAGTTTTGTGCAGCGCAACCCGATAAATCTAACGATCGCCACAAAATGCCAAGAAACGCAAAAGTCCTGTGTTTCATCAGTTCAAAAAGTGCGCCCAGTCGTCGAGCGGCGCACGCTCGGTGACAAGTTGGTTCTCGGCGGCATCCGGGTCGGCATACCCCAGCGCCATGCCACAGACCACCATGCGCGACTCCGGCAAGCGCAATACCTCGGCAATCACCCGCGGATACATGGCAAAGGCCGCCTGCGGACACGTATCGAGACCTCGCGCGCGGGCCGCCACCATGAAGCTTTGCAGGAACATGCCGTAGTCCAGCCAGCTCCCCTGCTCCAGATGCCGGTCGATCGTGAAAATCAACCCGACCGGGGCATCGAAGAAATTGAAGTTGCGCCCATGCTGACCATGCATGCGCGCCTTGTCCTCACGTCCGATGCCAAGCAAACCATACAAGTCCCACCCCACCTTGCGACGCCGGCCCTGATACGGCTCGGTCCATTCGCGCGGGTAGTACGCATACTCTTCGTCGTGCATCAGGCGCTGCGCCGGATCGTTGAACGTGTCGAGCAAGCGCGTCGTGAGTGCGGTCAACGATTTCCCGGTAAGCACGTAGGTTTGCCACGGCTGGATGTTGCTGCCCGACGGCGCCCGCGATGCCACCGAAAGCATGTCGGCCACGGTCTGCTGCGGCACCGGCGTGGGCAGGAACGCGCGAATCGACCGGCGGCTGCGAATGGCCTCGTCGACATGTTCCACGCGCAAGGCCGTCAAGTCGTTGACAAGCGCCGGGGGCGTACTTTCCCCAACTCCGGCGGCGACGCCCGCCCCGTCAGGGGTGGCGTCACTTGCGTGTGACACAACGGGCTCGTGCACGTGCGCGGTTTGCGGGGCCTCCCCGCCCTGATGATCGTGTTTCATGAGGTCTCTGGTTGTCTGGTTTTGGACGGATTACGTCGCGATGTCTTTGTGTCTTTACGTCTTCACGTCTGTCGAGGCCGATACCGAACGCCGTTCGATAACGAGGGCCACGCCGAGCGCTGCCACCACCATGCCCGCTGCACTCAACGGCGAGAGCGTCTCGCCGAACAGCAACCAGGCCATCACGGCCGTCGTGGGCGGCGTCAGGTACATGAGGCTCGACACTTTGGTCGCCGCGCCATGCCGGATCAACAGGAACAACAAGGAAATAGCGCCGATCGAGAGTGCCAATATCGACCAGGCCAGTGCGCCGAACATTTCCGCGTTCCAGCGCACCTGCATGGTCTCGAGCAGCCATGCTGCGGGCAACGTCACGAGAAAGGCAGCGCCAAACTGGACAATCGTGCCGACGCGCAAATCGAACTGGGCACAGAAGCGCTTCTGATAGAGCGTGCCCGCCGTGATGGCGACCAGACTCAATACACACAGCGCAATCGCCGCCGGGCCGACACCGCGCACGCCGACTTTGTTGGCGACCACGAGGCCCACACCCGCAAAGCCGCACAACAAACCGAGCCATTGCCGCCGCGATACCGGCTCGCCGACGACCTTCGCGAACAACGCCGTCAGCAGCGGTTGGATGCCGACGATCAGCGCGGCCAATCCCGCCGGCACGCCGTGCTTGATTGCAGCCCAGACGCCGCCGAGATAAACCGCCTGAATGAGAATGCCCGAGACAGCGAGGTGACCGTACAGCGCCCAGTTCACCCCATCCCTGCCCTCAACCTTGCGGCGCGGCCAGGGCGTGCCGGTCAACAACGCAATGGGGAGCATCACGGCCAGCGTGCCGGCGTAGCGCCACGTGAGAAACGTCAGCGGTTCGGCATTCGGCATGCCGTACTTGGCCACGATGAAGCCCGTGCTCCAGATCAGAACGAACCACCAAGGCATGGTGGCTGCCCAGATCGCCGCGCGCCCGGTCGGTGATGCGGAAGGAGTCACGCCCGGCGCCGCACGGGGTGCGGCGCTCTGGCCTGCCTGTCGCTCGGTCATACGAGAATGTCGTGCACGGACACGTCCAGAAGACGGCGGCCGGTGCGCTGGAATTGGCTGGCCAGCCGGAGGGTAGCGAAATGGGCGGCGACCGTCTGCTCGATGTCGCGCCCGTAACCGCCGGCCATCGCAATGGCGACCGGCAAGCTGCGCTCGACGCAAGCTGTCAGCACTTTGCGGTCTCGGGCGAGCAGACCGTCATGCGAAAGCGCCAGGCGCCCCAGTCGATCGTTTTCCAGGGGATCGGCCCCAGCGAGATAGATCACGAGCGACGGGGTGAATTGTGCGAAGAGGTCCGTCAACGCGTGGCCGAGCGCAATCAGATACTCGTCGTCGCCGCAGCGGTCGGGCAGCGCCACGTCGAGATCGCCACGGGCCTTGTGAAACGGGTAATTGTGTTCGCCATGCATCGACAGCGTGAACACGCTGGCGTCGTGCTCGAATATCGCCGCCGTACCGTTGCCCTGATGGACGTCGAGATCAATGATCGCCACGCGGGTGCCGGGGCTGAGTTCGGCTTGCATGGCGCGGGCGGCGACGGCGGCGTCGTTGAACACGCAGAATCCTTCGCCACGATCGGCATAGGCGTGATGGGTGCCACCGGCCAGATTCGCGGCGACGCCGTCGGTCAGCGCCGCCCGGCAAGCGGCGACCGTCGCCCCGGCGGAACGGCGCGAACGCTCGACCATCTGCGTCGACCACGGGAAGCCGATATCGCGTTGTTCTTTGGCATCGAGTGCCCCTGTGCTGACGCGGACCACGTAGTCGGCCGAGTGCACTCTGCGCAACATCGTGTCGTCGGCGGGCAGCGCTTCCGTCAGCGTCACCTGTGGCAACTCAGACGCAACGCGCTCGCGCAGGCGCGCGTACTTCTGCATGGGAAAGCGGTGCCCGGGGGGCAGCGGCAGGACGAAATGGTCGCTGTAAAACGCTTGCATCGACACGATTGGCCGACAGACGCGGCACGCAAAAGGCGTTGAACGACATCGGCACCGGCGCGCGCCACCCCCGCCGCCGATTAGAAAAACCCTTCGGATTTTTGCCGCGAGTGACCGCTCCGCCAGTGCCGGAACCCGACGATAGTACCATCGCCGCGCCGGGTTCGCCGCGCCCCCAATCGGTGCAAAGCCGCACCAATTAAGGCTCTCCAAGGAGGCACCGGATTTCGCCGCAGCGCGGTGTCATGCAACTGTCACGTGCGTCTCAACCGTTTGATTTAGTAAGCTTTTGTTGAATTGTTGCGCCGCACAAAAAAGACTTGACAGCGACAAAAATATCTCTAAACTTGCAATTGTGCGATGCAACAAAGAACATTGCACCACTTGAGAAGGCCCCAACCGTGTTTTCACCGAAATAAGGTGAGAACCAACAAAGCGAACACGGAGTGGGTCGATATGTTGTGTATGACACCATAGGAGAACGCCATGTCGTTTCTGACCCCCGAGCAACTCGCTGCCGCCCACAAGGCCAACCTCGAAACCCTGTTTGGCCTGACCAACAAAGCCTTTGAAGGCGTTGAAAAGCTCGTCGAACTGAACCTGCAAGCCGTGAAGGCATCGCTGGCAGAATCCGCTTCGACCGCGCAAAAGGCTTTCGCTGTGAAGGACGCGCAAGAATTGCTCGCTCTGCAAGCCAACCTCGTCCAGCCGGCTGCCGAAAAGGCACTCGCATATGGCCGTCACCTGTATGAAATCGCTTCGTCGACGCAAGCCGAAGTGACCAAGGTGGCTGAAGCCCAACTGGCCGAAAGCTCGCAGAATGTGCAAGTGCTGTTCGACAACCTGGCCAAGAACGCACCGGCCGGTTCGGAGTCGGCAGTTGCACTCGCCAAGTCGGCCCTGTCCGCTGCCAACAGCGCATTCGACAGCGTGCAGAAGGCAACCAAGCAAGCCGTTGAAATCGCTGAAACGAACTTTGCTGCCGCGACCAACGTTGCAACGAAGGCTGCTGCACAAGCCTCGCGCGCCGCGACCGCTGCCAAGAAGTAATCGTCTGCGTCCTGTCTGTAGTACGAGGGACGTTTGAGAATTGATCGCGGTAGTCCCACCGGACGCCGCGACACCCGTTGTCTCCTCGGTACCGCAGGTACCTTTCGAACCCGGCCCCGCGCCGGGTTTTCTTTTTGCGGTGCCCGGAAAGAAAAAACCGCCACCCTCGAGAGAGGCGTGGCGGTTTTTTTCGGCCCGGCATTCAAGCCGGTGGCCGACTACCTTACTTCTTGCGCGGCGGCGGCACGTCGGTGCAAACACCTTCGTAGATCTCTGCTGCCATGCCGACCGACTCCGAGAGCGTCGGGTGCGGGTGAATCGTCTTGCCGATATCCACCGCGTCAGCGCCCATCTCGACGGCCAGACAGAGTTCGCCGATCAGGTCGCCTGCGTGCGTCCCGACAATCGCGCCACCGACGATGCGATGCGTTTCTTCGTCGAACAGCACCTTGGTGAAGCCTTCGTCGCGACCGTTGGCGATCGCACGACCTGAAGCGGCCCACGGGAACACGGCCTTGCCGTACTTCACGCCTTCCGCTTTCAGTTGGTCTTCGGTCTTGCCGGCCCATGCCACTTCCGGATCGGTGTAAGCCACCGACGGAATCTGAATCGCATCGAAGTAAGCCTTCTCGCCCGCCGCCGCTTCAGCAGCAACGTGCGCTTCGTGCACGGCCTTGTGCGCCAGCATCGGTTGACCGACGATGTCGCCGATCGCGAAGATGTTCGGCACGTTCGTGCGCATCTGCTTGTCGACCGAAATGAAACCGCGATCGCCCACCGAGACGCCTGCCTTTTCGGCACCGATCTTCTTGCCGTTCGGGCTGCGGCCGACGGCCACCAGCACGAGGTCGTAACGCTGCGGTTCGGTCGGTGCGGCCTCGCCTTCGAACTTGACGTAAATCCCGTCAGCCTTGGCTTCCGCGCCCACCGTCTTGGTCTTGAGCATGACGCGGCCGAAGCGCTTCGCGTTCATCTTTTCCCAGACCTTGACCAGATCGCGGTCAGCGCCCTGCATCAGGCCGTCGAGCATTTCGACGACATCGATTTCGGTGCCGAGTGCGCTGTACACCGTCGCCATTTCCAGCCCGATGATGCCGCCGCCGATGACCAGCATTTTCTTCGGCAACTGGCGCAGTTCGAGCGCACCGGTCGAGTCGACAATGCGCGGATCTTCCGGCAGGAACGGCAGCTTCACGGCTTGCGAACCGGCAGCGATGATCGCCTGAGCGAACTTCACCACCCGCTTGCTGCCGTCAGCGGCGACGACTTCGACATGGTTCGGGTCAAGGAACGTGCCCACACCGTGCAGCACTTCGACCTTGCGCATCTTGGCCATGCCGGCCAGACCGCCGGTGAGCTTGCCCACCACGCTGTCCTTGTACGCACGCAGCTTGTCGAGATCGACTTCCGGCTTGGCGAACGAAATGCCGTGGTGACCCAGCGACTGCGCCTCTTCGAGAACCGCCGCCGTATGCAGCAGCGCCTTCGAGGGAATGCAGCCCACGTTCAGGCACACGCCGCCGAGCGTTGCGTAACGCTCGATCAGCACGGTCTTGCGACCCAGATCGGCCGAACGGAATGCTGCGGAATAGCCACCGGGGCCAGCGCCCAGCACAACCACTTCGCACTCGGTGTCAGCACCACCGCTATGCGAGGCGGCTGCCGGGGCCGGTGCAGCGGGCGCTGCCGGAGCTGCTGCCGGTGCTGCTGCGGGAGCGGCTGCCGGTGCAGCGGCTTTCGCAGCGCCTGCATCTTCAGCTTCGATGATGGCGATCAGCGTGCCCTGGCTCGCCTTGTCGCCCACCTTGATCTTCACTTCCTTGACCGTGCCCGACACTTCCGAGGGCACTTCCATGGAGGCCTTGTCGGACTCCAGCGTGATGAGTGACGCATCCTTGGCGACCTTGTCGCCGGGCTTGATCATCACTTCGATGACATCCACGCCCTCTGCGCCGATATCCGGCACCTTGACTTCAATGAGACTCATGCGGGGTCTCCCTGTCGCATTTATGACTTGATGGTGGTATCGATCGGAAACGTGTGCACCTGAAACGGGCCGGCAGAACTCTTGTCGAATTCCGCACCCGCCTTGACGCCGGCCTCGGCGATGGCGCTTGCGCTCAGATCCTGATCGTAGAGGGCATACATGGCGCCGAGCGCATAGTTGCGTCCCGAGCCGATGCCCCAGAAGCGATCGAAAACAAA
This sequence comes from Pandoraea sp. PE-S2R-1, assembly GCF_002179865.1. Lineage (NCBI taxonomy): Bacteria > Pseudomonadati > Pseudomonadota > Betaproteobacteria > Burkholderiales > Burkholderiaceae > Pandoraea > Pandoraea sp. PE-S2R-1. Next base: position 74,145 of record NZ_NGUR01000010.1, read on the forward strand.
CACTTCCCGGTAGGAATAAACGCCGTAAATGCCGGTCGGATTCGCAATCACGCAAGTGATCTGCGACGACTCGTACGGATCGTCTTCTTCCTCCTTCGTATTGAGGAAATACTCTTCCTTGAGCTTCTGATGGACGCGGCAGAACGTGCGGAACACCTCATCGCGCGAGTGCAGACGGCACTCGTCGCTCATGCCCGAGAGAATGGCACGCATGACCGGGAAATGCGCCGTCGTACCGGCCAGCCCGATATACGAGTCGCCCACGAGAAACACCTTGCGGTTTTCCTCGTACGACTGCGACAGTCGCGTGTCGCCGAACGTCACGAGTGAATCGGCGGCAATCGCGATTTCACCCGCTTTCCTGACGACTACCACGGTGGTCATGGTGCCCCTCCTCGTCCAGATTCCGAAGCTTGCGCTTGCCATGGCTGGCTTCCGGCTACCGGCCTGCGCTTACGCGTGGGCCGGCAGCACCGCCATTACAGCATTGCGCGACGGAAGTCCGCCAACAGTTGGCCCAGGTAAGCGTTGAAGCGAGCTGCCTCTGCGCCATCGATCACGCGGTGATCGTAGGACAGCGACAACGGCAGCGTCAGTTGCGGCAGGAACTGTTGCTTGCGCTCATCCCACACCGGCTTCTGATACGAACGCGACAGACCCAGAATGGCCACTTCCGGCGCATTGATGATCGGCGTGAACGTGGTGCCGCCAATCCCGCCGAGCGACGAGATCGAGAAGCAACCGCCTTGCATCTGATCCGGCTTGAGCTTGCCTTCGCGGGCGAGCTTGGCCAGGTCCGACGTCTCGCGGGCGATTTCGAACACGCCCTTCTTGTCGGCATCGCGCACGACCGGCACGACCAGACCGTTCGGCGTGTCGGCCGCGAAGCCCACATGGAAGTACTGCTTGAAGACGAGGTTGTCGCCGTCGAGGCTTGCGTTGAACGTCGGGAATTTCTTCAAGGCCATCACGACGGCCTTGATGACGAACGCCAGCATCGTGACCTTGACGCCAGCCTTCTCGTTTTCCTTGTTCAATTGCACGCGGAAAGCTTCGAGTTCGGTGATGTCCGCTTCGTCATTATTCGTGACGTGCGGGATCATGACCCAGTTGCGATGCAGGTTCGCACCCGAAATCTTCTTGATGCGCGAGAGCGCCTTCGGCTCGACCGGACCGAACTTCGAGAAGTCGATCTTCGGCCACGGCAGCAGGTTCAGCTCACCACCGCCTGCGGGCGCACCGCCAGCGGCCGCCGGACGATTACCGCCGGCCAGCGCGCTCTTGATGAAGTTGCGCACGTCGTCGACGGTCACACGGCCCTTCGGGCCGGTGCCCTTGACCTGCGTGACTTCCACGCCCAGTTCGCGCGCAAATTTACGCACTGACGGGCTGGCATGGCTGATCGGTTGGCCACCCGATTGGGGCGCCGGTGCTGCGGCAGCCGCCGGGGCGGGCGCCGGTGCGGCCGGTGCAGCCGGGGCCGGAGCGGCTTGCGGTGCGGGTGCCGGGGCAGCAGCGGCCTTGGCCGGTGCCGCGGCGGCACCTTCGAGCACGACGATCAACGAACCTTCGGAGACCTTGTCGCCGACATTGACCTTGATTTCCTTGACCACGCCAGCGGCCGGGCTCGGCACGTCCATCGACGCCTTGTCCGATTCCAGCGTGACCAGCGATTGCTCGGCCGTCACGGTGTCGCCCACCTTGACCAGCACTTCGATCACGGGCACGTCGTCGTAGCCGCCGATATCCGGCACCTTCACGTCGATCTTGCTCGTACCGCCAGCGGCAGCCGGCGCGGCCGGTGCTGCGGGTGCCGGAGCCGCCGGTGCCGCAGCTGCGGCAGGGGCGGCTTGCGGTGCAGCGGCAGGCGTGGCGGCCGGGGCAGCAGCGCCGTTGGTTTGTGCGCCCGAACCGTTGACGGTCTCGAGCGTCAGGATCAGCGAACCTTCCGACACTTCATCGCCAACCTTCAGGCTCAGTGCCTTGATAACACCGGCCACCGGGCTCGGCACATCCATCGTGGCCTTGTCCGACTCCAGGGTGATCAGCGCCTGCTCGGCGTCGATCTTGTCACCCGCCTTGACCAGTACTTCGATCACGGGCAAGTCCTTGAAGTCACCGATGTCCGGGACTTTCACTTCGATCACTTGACTCATTTTCCACAGTCTCCTCGAGGCTGCGCTTGTCGTGCGGCGCGCGTCCGCCTGCCGCTGGGGGGCGGCTGGCGGACACTTCTGCCGCGCGAAGCGGCCTTTAGACGGTCATCGGGTTGGGTTTATTCGGATCCAGGTTGTACTTGGCGATCGCTTCGGCAACCTTGCTTGCCGGCAGCGTGCCTTCGTCGGCCAGCGCCTTGAGCGCAGCGACCGTCACCCAGTTACGATCCACCTCGAAGAAGTGACGCAGCTTCTCACGCGTATCCGAGCGGCCATAGCCGTCGGTACCGAGCACCACGTAACGACCGCGCACGAACGGACGAATCTGATCCGCATACGTACGGATGTAGTCGGTCGATGCGATGACCGGACCACGCGTATCGTTCAGGCACTTCTCGACGTGCGACAGGCGCGGCGTCTCGGTCGGGTGCAGAAGATTGTAGCGTGCCACGTCATTGCCTTCGCGCGACAGCTCGGTGAAGCTCGGGCAGCTCCACAGATCCGATTCGACGCCCCAGTCGTTCTTGAGCATCTCGGCCGCAGCAATCACTTCGTTGAAGATCGTGCCCGAACCCAGCAGTTGCACGCGCGGTGCCTTGCTGTTGTCCACGCCGCGGCGGAACGCATACATCCCCTTCAGGATGTCTTGCTCCACGCCTTCCGGCATGGCCGGGTGTGCGTAGTTCTCGTTCATCACGGTCAGGTAGTAGTACACGTCTTCCTGATCCTGCACCATGCGGCGCAGACCGTCCTGAACGATCACGGCGAGTTCGAAGGCGAACGTCGGATCGTACGGCAGGCAGTTCGGGATCGACGACGCCCACAGCAGCGAGTGACCGTCTTCGTGTTGCAGACCTTCACCGTTGAGCGTGGTGCGACCAGCGGTACCGCCGATCAGGAAACCACGGGCGCGCATGTCGCCAGCGGCCCAGGCCAGATCGCCGATGCGCTGGAAGCCGAACATCGAGTAAAAGATGTAGAACGGGATCATCGTCTCGCCGTGCGTCGAGTACGACGTCGCAGCAGCGATCCAGTCGCACATGCCGCCGGCTTCGTTGATGCCTTCCTGAAGGATCTGACCGCTCTCCGACTCGCGGTAGAACATCAGTTGATCCTGATCCTGCGGGATGTAGCGCTGGCCGACCTGGCTCCAGATACCGATCTGGCGGAACAGGCCTTCCATACCGAACGTACGCGACTCATCCGGCACGATCGGCACAATACGCTGACCCAGCGCCTTGTCCTTGAGCAGCACGTTGAGAATACGCACGAACGCCATCGTCGTCGAAATCTCGCGGCCTTCGGCAGTCGCCTTGAGCAGTGCGTCGAAGGCGGTCAGGGCCGGTACCGGCAGCGAAGCGGCCTTGGTGCGGCGCTGCGGCAGGTAGCCACCGAGTTCCATGCGGCGTGCGCGCATGTACTCAAGCTCCTTCGAACCTTCTTCGAACTTGACGTACGGCACGTCGGCAATTTCGTCGTCGGTGAGCGGCAGCTTGAACTGGTCGCGGAATTTCTTGAGCGACTCCACCGGCATTTTCTTCTGCTGGTGGGTGATGTTCATGGCCTGACCGGCTTCGCCCATGCCATAGCCCTTGATGGTCTTGGCCAGGATGACGGTCGGTTGACCCTTGTGCTGCGTTGCCGACTGGTAAGCCGCGTAGATCTTGTGCGGATCGTGACCGCCGCGATTCAGCGCCCAGATGTCTTCGTCGGAATAGTCGGCCACCATGGCCTTCAGCTCAGGCGTGTTGAAGAAGTTCTCGCGCACATAGGCGCCGTCCTTCGACTTGTACGTCTGATACTCGCCGTCCACGCATTCCATCATGCGCTTCATCAGCAGGCCCTTGCGATCGCGGGCGAGCAGCGAATCCCAGCGGCTGCCCCAGATAACCTTGATGACGTTCCAGCCGGCACCACGGAACTCCGATTCGAGTTCCTGGATGATCTTGCCGTTACCGCGCACCGGACCGTCCAGGCGCTGCAAGTTGCAGTTGATCACGAACACGAGGTTGTCGAGACGCTCGCGCCCGGCCATGCCGATCGCGCCCAGCGATTCCGGCTCGTCCGTTTCGCCATCGCCCAGGAAGGCCCAGACCTTGCGGCCTTCGGTCTTCACGATGTTGCGCGACTCGATGTACTTCATGAAGCGAGCCTGATAGATCGCCATGATCGGGCCCAGGCCCATCGACACCGTCGGGAATTGCCAGAAATCGGGCATCAGCCACGGGTGCGGGTACGACGACAGACCGCCGCCGTCGACTTCCTGACGGAAGTTCTCGAGCTGGCTCATCTCCAGACGGCCGAGCAGGTACGCGCGGCTGTAGACGCCCGGCGACGAGTGACCTTGCACGAACACCAGATCACCGCCGTGCTTGTCCGACGGGGCGTGCCAGAAATGGTTGAAACCGACGTCATACAGCGTCGCGGCCGAGGCGAACGAGGCGATGTGGCCGCCGACGTTCGTGTCCTTGCCGGCACGCAGCACCATCGCGATCGCATTCCAGCGGGTGTACGAGCGGATCTTGTGCTCGATTTCCTGGTCGCCCGGGATACGGGCTTGCTGGTCGACGGGGATGGTGTTGATGTAGGGGGTGTTCGCCGAGAACGGGAGATGTTCGCCGTTGATACGGGCGAATTCAATCAACTTCTCAAGCAGGTAGTGGGCACGGTCCGGGCCCTCCGCAGCCAGCACGCCTTCGAGCGAGGCCAGCCATTCTTGCGTTTCTTGGGGATCGGCGTCCGCAGGGGACACGATCTTGAGGGCTTCTTCAGGTACGGCGGACATGGTGTCTCCTTGTCTGTCGTTAGCGGGTTGGCGTAATGGTCGATACCCGCTTCATGGACGGGCCCACCGGCATTTTTACCGGGGCATTGTACGAAGGATATTCCTGCCTTCGCAAGCGAAATTTCAGATTACGATAGTAAATTTCATAGTGCGAAATTCTGTTGCAGTGCACATAAAATCAAGGGCTTGGAGATGCCATCTCAACACGCTTTGTTGGCGTACCGATCGGTCTCAGTGGCGTTTTGAGCGGGCGTCTTACCGAAAACCTCGGACGCTTCCGAAAAGCAGCGCTTGCAAGGGCAAAGGCGCAGGAAACCGGCCGGCCTGCGCTACAATCTCGGCATGCTTTCGCCACGCCTCGCCAACTCCGCCCCACCGTCCCGGACCGCCACCACGCCCGCCCGCTCAAACCGCTGGCTGCAAGGGTTCGCGGAGTCGCACTACTACTTGCTGGTGCCGCTCGTCTCCATTGTGATCTTCCTCGTGGTGATGAGTCTGATCCTGTGGAGCCTGAACCGTCGTGAGACCGAACAGCAACAGGACACCCTCTATCGCAACGTGGCATGGGCGCAGCAGCAGATTCGCCTGAATATGCTGGCCATTCAGGACCAGATCAGTTCCCTCGCGCGTGATACCGCCGCCAAGCCTCAGGACATTGCGCACTTCCAGAACACGGCCAGCGAGCTGATGCAGAATCATGCAGACATTGTCTTCATGAACTGGCTCGATGCCGGGCAACGCCCGAAGTGGGCCGTGCCCGCCGACTCGCCATTCGCCTCGCGCTTGCAGGGCACCGCACAACACCCGATGGAGGATGAGTTGCTGGTGGCGTTTCGCGCCGCACGAGACTCCCGGCGCTCGGCCTACTCCACGTTGATCTACGACGCCTCGGGGGCGAGTTACATCGTCGTACAGGTACCCGTGCTTCGAGAGCGTGAATTTCTCGGCACGATCAGTGCGGTCTATTCGGTGGAAGGCCTGCTGATTCACGAGTTGCCGCAAGAGCTTGGCGACAAGTTCAAGGTGTCGTTCATCGACACGCACAACAACGAACTCGCAACCACATCGACGCGCCCGCCGTTGCCGCGCGACGTCTCCTATGAATTGCTGCTCGATCCGCCCGGCCATAGCCTCGCGGTGCGAATCTACTCGTATCCGGCAGTCGGCAACTTCGTCAACAACACACTGGTCTGGCTGATTGCCGGGTTGTCGTGCTTCGTGCTGTGGAGTCTCTGGAGTCTGTGGCGGCACACACGCCAGCGCTTCGAAGCCCAGCAGGCGCTGTTCAACGAAACGTCGTTCCGGCGCGCGATGGAAAACTCCATCGTGATCGGCATGCGCGTACTCGATCTGCAAGGCCACATCACTTATGTGAATCCGGCGTTTTGCCGCATGACGGGCTGGGATGAGCCCGACCTCATGAACCGGGCGCCGCCTTACCCGTACTGGCCGAAAGACGACATTCACGAGATGCAGCGGCGCATCGACATGACGCTGCGCGGCAAGGCGCCCTCTCACGGGTTTGAAATTCGCGTGCAGCGCAAGGACGGCACGATCTTCTACGCGCGCATGTTCGTCTCCCCGCTCGTCGACGCGCACGGCCGGCAGACCGGCTGGATGTCGTCACTCACCGACATCAGCGAACCCAAGCGCGCGCGTGAAGAACTCGCCGCTGCGCATGAACGCTTCACGACCGTGCTGGAAAGCCTCGACGCGTCGGTGTCCGTGCTTGCGGTCGACAAGGCCGAGTTGCTGTTTGCCAACCGCTATTACCGCCAGTTGTTCGGCACGCGCCCGGAAGGTCACCTCGAACTCTCGGGCGGCGGCGAGTTGTCGCCCACCTCGCTCGATCACATCGACATGGTCGATGCTTTCGCCGGATTGCCGGCGGCATCGCTGACCGATACGGCAGCGGAGACGCAGGAAATCTATCTGCCCACGCATCAGAAATGGTTCGAAGTGCGTCGCCAGTACATTCAATGGGTGGACGGCCATCTGGCGCAGTTGCAGGTCGCCACGGACATTACTGCGCGCCGCCACGCAGAAGAATTGGCACGCCAGGAGGAGGAACGGTTACAGTTCACTGGCCGTCTGACGACCATGGGCGAAATGGCCTCGTCGCTCGCACACGAACTGAACCAGCCGCTTGCGGCGATCAACAACTACTGCATGGGCACGGCCGCCCTGGTACGCGCGGGTCGCACGTCGCCGGAAACGCTGTTGCCGGCACTGGAAAAGACGTCACAGCAAGCGGTTCGGGCAGGCATGATCATCAAGCGCATTCGCGCTTTCGTGAAACGTAGCGAGCCGAAGCGTCAACCGTCATCAATCTATGAGATCGTGGCGGATGCCGTGGGCCTCGCCGAGATCGAAGCGCGCAAGCGCCGGGTGCGCATCGTGACCGAGCTGCCGGCAGGACTGCCACAGATTTACGTCGATCCGGTGTTGATCGAACAGGTGCTGGTGAACCTGTTGAAGAATGCGGCAGAAGCGATGCACGGCTATACGCCGCCGCCCGGCCAGCGGCGCGACCTGACGGTGCGTCTGCACGTTGAGCGACGCGACAAGTCGATTGAATTTCAGGTGTCCGACCACGGCCCAGGCGTGGACGAAGCCACCATCGAACGGTTGTTTGAACCGTTCTTCAGTACTAAATCGGACGGCATGGGCATGGGCCTGAACATCTGCCGCTCGATCATCGAATCGCATCACGGCCGTCTGTGGGTAGAAAACAATGAAGTCGACGGCGTGCGGAATGGTTGTACTTTTTGTATTCTGTTACCGTTAGAAGGCGATACGACATCCGGATCCGGGGGAGGACTATGACGACACCAAACACCAATATCGATCAAGAAACTGTCTTTGTTGTCGATGACGACGAGGCAGTGCGCGATTCGCTGCGCTGGCTACTTGAAGCCAATGGCTACCACGTGCGCGGCTTTGAAAGCGCCGAACAGTTTCTTTCGCACTACGACCGACGTCAGGTAGGCTGCCTGATTCTCGACGTGCGGATGGCCGGCATGAGCGGCCTGGAGCTTCAGGAACAGTTGATCGCGCAGAAGATCAACATCCCGACGATCTTCGTGACGGGCCACGGTGATGTGCCGATGGCCGTCAACACGATGAAGAAAGGCGCGATGGACTTCATCGAAAAGCCTTTCGACGAAGCGGAACTGCGGGCGCTGGTGGAGCGCATGCTCTCGAAAGCCCGCCAGGACGCCAGCAGCCAACGCGAGCAACAACAGGCCGAGGAACTGCTCTCGCGCCTCACCGGCCGCGAACAACAGGTACTGGAACGGATCATTGCCGGCCGCCTGAACAAGCAGATTGCCGACGATCTGGGCATCAGCATCAAGACGGTCGAGGCTCACCGGGCCAACATCATGGAGAAGCTGAACGTCAACACGGTCGCGGACCTGCTGCGTCTCGCCCTGTCCAAACGCTCGTGAGTCTCGCCTGACAAGGGCTTTCTGAGCACAACGCTGCCCCGCCGCCCACCCGGCGGGCAGTCAGCGGCAACGATACCCACCTTGCATTCCCCCAAGGGCCGGCATACCACCGGCTCGCGCAAGGTGCCCCCTCCCGTCACCATCAGCGCGCCGCTATAATACGGTCTTTGCCGTCTGCCACCTGCCTTGGCCGACGCTGCCGTATCCGGCCTCTCAGGCCAGCCCCCTTCCTTCACACGATACCCACGCACCATGACCGCCACCCTCATCGACGGCAACGCCCTCGCCAAACGCATTCGCGCGGAAGTTGCCACGCGCGCCGCCGCCCTCACCGCCCGTGGCCATCAGCCCGGCCTCGCCGTCGTTCTGGTCGGCGAAGATCCGGCCAGCCAGGTCTACGTGCGCAACAAGGTCAAGGCCTGCGAAGACAACGGCCTCCACTCGTCGCTCGACCGCTACCCGGCCGACCTGACCGAGACGGCGCTGCTCGCCCGTATCGATGAGCTCAACCGCGATCCGAAGATCAACGGCATTCTGGTGCAACTGCCGCTGCCGAAGCACATCGACAGCCACAAGGTGCTCGAAGCCATTGCACCGGAAAAGGACGTGGACGGCTTCCACGTCTCGAACGCCGGCGCCTTGATGACGGGTGCGCCGCTGTTCCGTCCGTGCACGCCTTATGGCTGCATGAAGATGCTGGAGTCGGTCGACTTCCCGCTGCGCGGCGCGGTGGCTGTCGTGATCGGTGCATCGAACATCGTCGGTAAGCCGATGGCCATGATGCTGCTGCAAGCGGGCGCCACCGTCACGATCTGCAACAGCAAGACGAAAGATCTGGCCGCGCACACCCGCAACGCCGACGTGATCGTTGCCGCCGTCGGCAAACGCAACATCGTCACTGCCGATATGGTCAAGCCGGGCGCCGCAGTGATCGACGTCGGCATGAACCGCGACGACGCCGGCAAGCTGTGTGGTGACGTCGACTTCAACGGCGTCAAGGACGTGGCAGGCTTCATTACGCCGGTGCCCGGTGGCGTCGGCCCGATGACCATCACGATGCTGCTGGTCAATACGATCGAAGCCGCTGAGCGCTCGCTGGACGCCTGAGCGTCTGGCTGCCCCGATTGACGGGCTTGTGAAGGAACGTGGCCGACGGCCAGACGGGTCTCGCCGCGTTCCTCCCGAGCACACCACAACAGGGTGCACCACCCCGGCGTAACTTTCGCACCGCGCGTGCATCGCGACTCTCGCGCTTCCCCGCTTCCCCGCTTCCCCGCTTTACGCTTGCTTAACTCCTGCCCTACGCCCGCCCGCTCCCGCTCCACTCCTCCTCTGCAACCGCCTCATGCCTGCTTTCCCGCCGCATTAAGGCCGTTTGCAGATGCACCGACGCCTCCCCGTCCACCTCGGCCTGACACCGCCCTTCATGGCAATCCCCAATCAATCCAGTTGAAAAAAACGACTGGAAAAATCGCAGGGATGCCCCCACACTCTTCGTAAGCCCCTTCAAGTGGACATCGATCGCATGAATACGCCGCAAACCAATCCCCTGCTTGATACCGAAGGACTCCCCCGCTTCGCCGATATTCGCCCCGAGCACGTGACGCCCGCCGTCGACGTTCTGCTCGAGCAGGCGCGTGCCGCGGTGGACCGGGCGGCGGATCCGTCAACACCGGCGACATGGGCCAACATCCTCGACGCCGTGGAGGACGGCACGGAGGGCCTTGGCCGCGCCTGGGAAATTGTCGGACACCTGAACGCCGTGGCCGATACGCCCGAACTGCGCGCGGCCTATAGCGACAACCTGCCGCGCGTCACCGAGTTTTCCGCCAGCGTTGGCCAGAACCTCGCCTTGTTCGACAAGTACAAGGCCATCGCCGCGGGCCCCGAATTTGCCGGTCTCACGACCGCTCGCAAGAAGATTCTCGATAACGAAATGCGTGGCTTCCGCCTGGGCGGTGCCGAGCTTCCCGAAGACCAGAAGCCGCGTTTTGCCGAGATTCAGGAAGAGCAAGCTCACCTTGGCAAGGCCTTTTCCGACCACGTGCTCGACGCGACGAACAAGTTCTCGCTGGTGATCACCGATGAGCAGGAAATCGCCGGCGTGCCTGAAGACGACAAGGCCGCCGCACGCGCCGCCGCCGAGCGCGACGAAGTTGAAGGCTGGAAATTCACCCTGCATTTCCCCTCCTATTTCCCGGTGCTGCAATACGCCGACAACCGCGCCTTGCGCGAAAAGCTCTACCGCGCCAACGTGACACGCGCCTCGGAGCTTGGCCCTCAATACGGCGAGGGCGAGGCCGAGTGGGACAACACCAAGATCGTGGTGGAGCAACTCGCCTTGCGCCGCGAAGAGGCTCAGATGCTCGGCTTCAAGAATTACGCCGAAGTATCGCTTGAGCCGAAAATGGCCGAGTCCCCGGCCCAAGTGCTCGAATTCCTCGAAGATCTGGCCAAGCGCGCCCGTCCGTACGCCGAGAAGGATTGGGCGGAGTTGCAGGACTTTGCTGCGAAGTCGCTCGGCATCGACAAGCTCGAACCGTGGGACACGGCTTACGCTTCCGAAAAACTGCGCCAACAACGTTATGCCTTCTCGGAAACGGAAGTTCGCCAGTATTTCCCGCTGCCGAAGGTGCTGGATGGCCTCTTCCGCGTGGCCGGCACCTTGTTTGGCGTGACGATTCGCCCGCAAGACGCCGAGACGTGGCACCCGGATGTGCGCTTCTTCCGTATCGAGCGCGACGGCGAGTTGGTGGCCCAGTTCTACATGGATCTGTTTGCTCGGGAAGGCAAACGCGGCGGCGCATGGATGGACAGCGCCCGCACGCGCAAGCGCTTGCATGACGGCGCGCTGCAAACACCGGTCGCCTATCTCGTCTGCAACTTCCCGGCGCCCGTGGGCGACAAGCCCGCGCTCTTGCCGCACGACGACGTCATCACGCTGTTCCATGAGTTCGGTCATGGACTGCATCACATGCTCACGCAAGTGGAAGACGCAGGCGTTGCCGGCATCAACGGCGTGGAGTGGGATGCCGTCGAGTTGCCGTCGCAATTCATGGAAAACTTCTGCTGGGAATGGGACGTGCTCGAGCACATGACCGCCCACGTCGACACTGGCGCACCACTGCCGCGCACGCTGTTCGACAAGATGATCGCCGCCCGTAACTTCCAGAGCGGTCTGATGATGCTGCGTCAGGTGGTGTTCTCGGACTTCGACATGCACCTGCACTATGACTTCGACCCGCGTGGCCCGGAGTCGGTGCTCGACGTCTCGCGTCGTATCAACGACCGCCTGCACGTGACGCCGCAAGCCGAGATTTCGCGCTGGCCGAATACGTTCAGCCACATCTTTGCCGGTGGGTATGCCGCGGGCTACTACAGCTACAAGTGGGCGGAAGTCCTCTCGGCGGATGTGTACGCAGCGTTCGAAGAAGCGGCAAAGGTCAGCGGCACGGTGCTCGACACCGCGACGGGGACGCGCTATCGCGACGAGATTCTCGCCGTCGGTGGCAGCCGCGAAGCGATGGAATCGTTCATCGCGTTCCGTGGCCGCGCGCCGCAAGTCGATGCACTACTGCGACACAGCGGCATGTCGGCAAGCTGAGCAAGCTTGTATTGGATTGACCCGATCGATGTCGGATCGGTAGTGAAGTACGGGCCGAGAGGCCGAGGGGCGGATCCTGAATCACTCAGGATCCGCCCCGTTTCATTTGGTCATTCGGGCGAGCGTCGCTGACGCGCACGGGCGCTTTCAACTATCGTCATCGCAGCCGTTCGGACGCCACACGTAGCTGTTGGTCTCCCGATCGAGACACCGTGCCGCCTGAAACCGCACGGTGCAGCCGTTCTCGTACGTCCGCACGCACTCGCCGTTGTTACAGCGTGTTTGCATGCGCACCACCTGCCCTGTTGGAATCCGGCACTGTGGCTGGGGTGCCTGAGCCGCTTGCGGCGCAGGCGGGCGTTTGCCGGGACGTTGCCCGCTGTCATACCAGACCTGCGCGTTGTCGATCGCGCAATCGCCACCGCGCTGGCAGACCACGAACGCATCTTGCACCGCAGCCGCCTTTTCGTCGCCGAGCGCCACACCAATCTCGCCGTTGCTCGCGTGAACGACTGACCAGTAAGCCGGCCCATTGCCCGCCATGATGATCTCGCAACGTCCGCCGCCCCGCCGCCCTGGGGCAAGCTGACTACGACACTTGTCAAGGGCGACGAGCTTGGCCTTCGCCATAGACGTCTGGTTGCCCACGAAGACGTAGCGCAGCGTCCCTCCCGAGCGAATTCCAGCGACGGCAGCCGCAGCGAAGCTCTGCGTGCTGGCGAGCGCCATCACACCGCCAAATATCGCGAGACTGATCAGAGAAAGGGTGCGAAGCCACATCGTCATGACGGTGCCGCGGGTGCCGCTCGCGCGGTGTCTGCGTTGAATGAATCGATACCGCCATCAGACCATAGTCATGAGGCATACGATGCGGCGAGAAGAAGGGAGTTTTGTCGCCGTTTTTGCGGCTTCCGAGCCCGCTCGCACTGCGGCCGAAGTTGCTCCGGCATACCTTTTCAGGACATTTATCCGCGCCTCACAAAGCAAAACAGGCGGTGCACCTTTCGGTGCCACCGCCTGCATCGCGAGGCATCCGCCTCGCCGGAAACACCTGTCGGCGCCTCCGCTCACACGTTCAAACGCTCAGGTACCGCGCTTGATCCACGCCGACAGATTGTGCGGGCGCAGCGTGTCGTACTCTTCGAACGGCTGGTGAATCCAGGGGTTCGTCGCCAGATAATCGACGGCGTAGTCCGGTGCCACCTTCGAGCAAGCCTTGTGCCACAGCACGGCCGAGCGTACGTCGGTCACCTTCGGGAAACGCTCCTTCAGGTGGCTGCCCACGCGCTCGAGCGTCACGCCCGAATCGACCAGATCGTCGACCAGCAGCACACGGCCTTCCAGCTCGCCGCGCGTGATGGTGATGTACTGGGCAATGTCGAGGTCGCCGCGAACGGTGCCTTCGGCCTCACGATACGAGCTCGTCGCCAGAATCGCGAGGGGCACGTCGTAGATGCGTGCGAGCTGGTCGCCCACACGCAAGCCACCACGGGCCAGACACAGGATCTTGTCGAATTTCCAGTTGGACTCATAGACCTTGAGCGCCAGGCGCTCGATCAGTCGATGGTATTCATCCCACGAAACCCAGAGGTTCTTATCGTCGTTTTGGGGCAGATTCATGGTGTGCCGTTCCAATCCTACGGGGTCTCAGTTCTTGAACGGGTGACGCAGGAGAATGGTCTCCTCGCGATCCGGACCGGTCGACACCATATCGATCGGAATACCGCTCACTTCTTCGATGCGCTTCAGGTAGTTCTGCGCTTCCACCGGCAATTGATCCCACGACTTCACGCCGAACGTGCTTTGCGACCAGCCCGGGAAATCTTCGTAGATCGGCTCGCAACGGGCCACATCCACGGCGCCACGCGGCAGGGTGTCAACCGTCTTGCCGTCAATCTTGTAACCCACGCACAGGCGCACGGTTTCGAGGTTATCGAGCACGTCGAGCTTCGTCATGCACAGACCGGTCACACCGTTGATCTGAATCGAACGCTTGAGCGCAGCGGCATCCATCCAGCCCGTGCGGCGCGGACGGCCGGTCACCGAACCGAATTCCTTGCCCACCGTCGCCAGTTGCAGGCCGATGGCTTCCTGACGCGCGGGATTGTCCGCATCGTACAGTTCACTCGGGAACGGGCCTGCGCCAACGCGCGTGCAATAAGCCTTGGTGATGCCGAGAACGTAATGCAGTTGCTGCGGACCGACACCAGCACCCGCCGACGCGGCACCGGCCACGCAGTTGCTGCTGGTCACGTACGGGTACGTGCCGTGGTCGATGTCGAGCAGCGTGCCTTGGGCACCTTCGAAAAGCAGCTTCTGGCCTTCGCGGTTGGCCGAGTAGAGCAATTGCGAAACGTCGGCGATCATCGGACGCAGACGTTCGGCGTAGCTCAGCATCGTATCCAGGGTTTCCTGGAAGTCGACGGCCTTCGCGCCCAGATACTGGGTCAGCACGAAGTTGTGATAATCGAGGTTTTCGCGCAGACGGGCGGCGAACGTTTCCGGATCGAAGAGATCCTGCACGCGCAGCGCGCGGCGGCCAACCTTGTCTTCGTACGCCGGGCCAATGCCGCGACCGGTCGTGCCGATCTTGCTGGCGCCACGGCGCGCTTCGCGTGCCTGGTCGATGGCGATGTGGTACGGGAGGATCAGGGTACAGGCTTCGGAGATGCGCAGACGGCCGCAGACATTCAGGCCAGCGCCTTCGAGTTCGCCGATTTCCTTGAACAGGGCTTCCGGCGAGAGCACCACACCGTTGCCGATGTAGCAGGTGACGCCTTCATGCATGATGCCCGACGGGATCAGGCGCAGAATCGTCTTCTTGCCGCCAATGATGAGCGTATGTCCGGCGTTATGGCCACCCTGGAAACGCACCACGCCTTGCGCGTGATCGGTCAGCCAATCGACGACCTTACCCTTTCCTTCGTCGCCCCACTGGGTTCCGATAACGACGACATTGCGTCCCTGATTCAAAGCATTGCCGGACATAACAATAGTTGGTTTGGTTAAAAACGTATTCTACCCGTGTTGGGGTACGCTAGTGCCGCTTTTTTCAGCGGATTCACCGGGGTGTCACAACCCACTGGCCATCTTTCTCAACGAGAACGCGGTCTCCCGTGAACTCCTCGAAGTCTTGATCGTGGCCCGGCAGCATGCGGATAACCACCTCACCGGCGTCGCGCAGGCTCTCGATCTTGGCACGCAGTCCCGGCACATCGTCCGCAGGCGCCAAAATCGCATTACTACGCGCTTCTACCGGCGAAATTGCCGCCAACTCACGCAAATCCAACGAAAAACCGGTTGCCGGACGGTCGCGTCCGAATGCCTGACCAACCTTGTCGTAACGGCCGCCGCGAGCAATCGCGTTCGGGATGCCGTCGACGTACGCCGCGAACATCACGCCGCTGTGATACTGGTAGCCGCGCAGATCGGCCAGATCGATCGACAACTCGGCCTGTCCGTCCTTGCTCTGCGACGCCGCCAGATAGTCCAGATCGTCCAGGGCCGCCTTCACGCCGGGCAGGTCAGGCAAGACCTTACGCGCACGCGCCAGCGTCTCGGCGGGCTCGCCGTACAGCGTGGTGAGCGCCAACAGTGCGTCGCGCACATGGGCCGGCAAATCCTGCGTCAGCGCCTGAAGCTGGGGGACATCCTTCGTCGCCAGCGCGCCGAACAACTCGCTTTCCCGCGCCTCGGCCACCGGCACGCTGTCGATCAGCGCCTCGAGCACACCCGCGTGGCAAAGGTCGATACGAATTTGCTTGAGACCTGCCAGACGCAGACAGAACAGCAGCAACTCCTGAATCTCGAGATCGGCTTCCAGCCCGCCATGACCGAAGATTTCCGCACCAATCTGGAATGGCTCACGCGTGGCGAGCAAGTTGCGCGGGCGCGTGAATAGCACGCTGCCGGCATAGCACAGGCGCGTCACGCCCTTGCGGTTGAGCAAGTGGGCATCGATACGGGCAATCTGCGGCGTGATGTCGGCGCGAAGCCCCATCGTGCGGCCGGAGAGCTGGTCGACCAGCTTGAACGTGCGCAGATCGAGGTCGTGACCGGTGCCGGTCAGCAGCGATTCGACGTACTCGAGCATCGGCGGCATGACGAGTTCATAGCCGTAGGTGCGGAAACGATCGAGCATGAGCCGGCGCAGATCTTCGATCTTGCGCGCCTCGGACGGCAGCACGTCGGCGATATTTTCAGGGAGTAGCCAGTTCGGCATGGGTATTTCGGTATTCAGACGGCGCGCAAAGCGCACCTTTTAGTGATCGGCCAGCAGCATCAGAATCAGCCCCAGCGACACGGCGGCCAGACCGAAGAATCGGATCTGGCCGGACGGCATTTCCGTTATTTTACGAAAACTTTGCCGCCACCGGTCCGGGGCGACGAACGGAAACAATCCCTCGACAATCAGCATGAGGGCCAAAGCGAGAATGAGGGTGCTGCTGGTCACGGGGGGACTCGGCCAAAATGCCACCGCCCGCGGTTGACGCGGGCGGTGGCGGCTACTCGGGTGTCAAGGGGGCTATTTTCCCGCTTTTCCGGCTGTCGCGCCAGCACCGCCCGAACTCCGCATGAAACGGAAGAAGTCGCTGTTCGGATCGGCAATGATCACGTCCTTCTTGTCACGGAAGGTCGCCTTGTACGCTTCGAGGCTCTGGTAGAACTGAGCAAACTGCGGGTCACGGCCAAACGCCTGCGCGTAGATGTTGGCGGCGGCGGCATCGCCCTCACCCTTCACCTGCTGCGCCTTGGCGTAGGCTTCGGCCACGACGACGTCACGCTGACGGTCGGCATCGGCACGAATCTGCTCGGCTTCTGCGGCACCGGTCGAACGCAACTCGTTCGCCACACGCTTACGCTCGGCAGCCATCCGGCTATAGACCGAATCGCTGATGCCGGCAGCCAGATCCACACGACGCATACGCACGTCGACGATCTCGATACCCACTTGCGCAGCATCCTCGCCAACCTTCTGCTTGACCCACTGCATCACCTGCTCACGCTGCGACGACACGACTTCAGTCACCGTGCGCTTGGTAAAGGCTTCCTGCAAGGCCGAGCGAATTTGCTGCGTCAGACGATCCTGCGCCAGACGGTTGTCGCCCTTGAAGCTCACATAGAACTTGCGCGGATCGACAATGCGCCACTTCACGTACGAGTCGACGATCAGGTTCTTCTTCTCGGCCGTGATGAAGCGTTCCGGCTCCGGGTTGTCGATGGTCATGATGCGCTTGTCCAGATACAGCACGGTCTGGAGCGGCGGCGGCAACTTGAACTTCAGGCCCGGCTGGCCATAGACATCCTTGATTTCGCCGAGCGAAAACACGACGGCATAACGACGCTGATCCACCACGAACATGGTCGAGGCAAGCACGATCAGCAAGACGATCAGCGCGACAATAATGGTTCCAATACGGTTCATGCGCTTATCCCCTTAGCGTGAATCGCGGTCGCGGTTGCGCAGTGCCGCGCGCGATCGATCATGGTCGATATCCGTGGCATCGTCGGCAGCCGCCGAGCCCGTCGCAGCGTTCGTGCCCGCACCGGAGGCCGGTGCCGGGGTCGACGCGTCGCTGCGTGTGCGATCCATGATCTTGTCCAACGGCAAATACAACAGGCTGTTGTTCTTCGAGTCCACCATGATCTTCGTGGTGCGCGAGTAGATCTGCTGCATCGTATCGAGATACATGCGCTCGCGAATCACGCCAGGTGCCTTGGCATAGGCTTCCTGCACCGACTTGAAGCGATCGGCATCACCCTGCGCCTGCGACACGACGCGCGCCTTGTAACCGGCCGCCTCTTCGGTCAGACGCGACGCCGTACCCTTGGCACGCGGAATCACATCGTTGGCATACGCCTGCGCTTCGTTCTTGGAGCGCTCCAGATCCTGGCCGGCCTTCACGGCATCGTCGAACGCGGCTTGCACCTGCTCCGGCGGCTGCACGCTTTGCATCGTCACGCTCGTGACGAGAATGCCCGTCTTGTACGTGTCGAGAATGCGCTGAATCGACGTGACCAGTTCGTTGGCGATTTCTTCGCGGCCGGAATACAGCACGAAGTCCATCTTGTTCTTGCCCACGATTTCGCGCACGGCGGTTTGCGCGGCAAGATTCACCGACGATTCGGCGTCCACGTTATTGAACAGGAACTCGGTCGCATCCTTGATCCGGTACTGCACGGCGAAGCGCACGTCGATGATGTTCTCATCGCCGGTGAGCATCGACGAATCCTTCAGTGCGGTATCGCGAACGGTGCTCGAACGGCCAACTTCGACCGATCGGATCTGCGACATGTTCACGATCTCGACCGCTTGGATCGGATACGGCAGGCGCCACTGAATACCCGAGGTCGTCGTGTATTTGTACTTGCCGAATTGCGTGACGACGCCGACCTGCCCTTCCTGCACGATGAACACGCCGGTGGCGAGCCAGATCAGGAAAGCGATGGCGACGACAATGCCGACACCGATACCCGAGCCGCGCGAGCCGCCCGTGTAGTTGTTGGAACCGCCACCATTACCGCCTCCGCCGCCCTTGCGGCCGAAGATACGGTTCAGACGGCGATTGAAGTCGCGCCAAAGTTCGTCGAGATCCGGCGGACCATCCTGCTGCGGGCCTTGCGGTCCACGCGGGGGTTCTTTCTGATCTTGAGGATTAGGCGTGTTTGAACGGTCGGGCCGATTCGGCTCCTGATTGCCGGACGGCGTATCGCCGCCGCCGTCCCGCCCCCAGCGCGGGTCGTTCAGGGAGAAAGTCAAGCCAACTCGTCGCATCAAAGCTCTTGGAAGCATAGGTAGAAGCGTGGTGACTGAAGCGGTCTTGGCGTTGCGACCGGCGCGCCGCGTTTCGGAGCGCGCGTGTTGCCGGTTGCGCGTGGTTCCCGAATCTGGTGTGCCGATCGGCGGCCTTGCCCGGCCTCCGTCTAGTCTCTTGCCAGTTCGTCACCCGTTTCAGGCGGTGCTGCCAGTGTTCCCCGCGGCAGCCGCACCATCACGGTGTGACGTCTCGTGTTATCTGTCTTCTGCGCGCGGCACATCGTCCCAACGGTCGATGAGCCGGACATCGGGCGCTTCGTGCTGCGATTGTAACCCAGCAGTGCCGGCCACAACCGCCTCGGTAATGGCCTCACGCAGCAGGTCGAGGCCCTGACCGGTACGCGCGCTCAAAAACACGCGCGTGATGCGTCCGCTCTCGTCCCGCTCGATTCTCGGCCCTTGTGCGGCCAGTTCCGGCACCGCGTCGATCTTGTTCCAAACGAGAATCTGCGGGATGTTCGCTGCATCGATCTCCGCCAGCACGGCGTTGACCTCGGCCATCTGCTCCTTGCGCACCTGACTCGAGGCATCCACCACATGCAGCAGCATGTCGGCGTGTACCGTCTCCTCAAGCGTCGCCCGGAATGCCGCCACCAACTGGTGAGGCAACTCGCGGATGAATCCGACAGTATCCGATAGCACGATGTTCCCGACTTCTCCCAGATAAACGCGACGCGACGTCGTGTCGAGCGTCGCGAAAAGCTGGTCAGCCGCGTAGGCATTGGCCTTGGTCATCGCGTTGAACAGCGTCGATTTACCCGCATTCGTATAGCCGACGAGCGAAATCGACATCGTGCCGCTGCGCTGGCGCGCCCGGCGTTGCGTATCGTGTTGACGCTTGAGCCGCTCAAGCCGGATGCCCAGCGCCTTCACGCGCTCGCCGAGCAGACGGCGGTCGGTCTCGAGCTGCGTCTCGCCAGGGCCGCGCAGGCCGATACCGCCCTTCTGACGTTCCAGGTGAGTCCAGGCGCGCACGAGGCGCGTGGACAGGTACTGCAACTGCGCGAGCTCGACCTGCAGCTTGCCTTCGTGACTCTTCGCGCGTTGGGCGAAGATATCGAGAATCAGGCTGGTGCGGTCGACGACGCGCGTTTGCAGAAGATGTTCGAGGTTACGCTGCTGACCCGGTGTCAGGGCGTGATTGAAAATGACCAGATCGACGTCATGCTCTTCGATCGCAGCGCGCAATTCTTCGGCTTTACCGCTACCGATAAACAGCTTCGCATCTGGGCTATGGCGACGACCGGTAATGCTGACGACAGGCTTGGCGCCTGCGGATTTCGTCAGAAGGTCAAGTTCCTGGAGACTGGCTTCGAAATCGAGCTTGCCGAAATCGATGCCGACGAGGGCGGCGTTTGTGATCAAACTACGCAGGGGATGGGTTTCGTGGCTGTTGGACAAGAGCGGGATGGCGGGAAGAGAAATTCGCCCGGCCGGAGTGACTCCCGGTCGGGCGAGCCTGAATCAGGACTGCTCGGCTTCCGGATGGAAATTCACCGGACGCGCAGGCACGACCGTCGAAATGGCGTGCTTATAAACCATTTGGGTGACCGTGTTACGCAGCAGGACGACATACTGGTCAAACGACTCGATGTTTCCCTGCAGCTTGATACCGTTGACCAGATAGATCGAGACGGGAACATGCTCCTTACGCAAGGCGTTCAGAAACGGGTCTTGTAGAAGTTGCCCTTTGTTGCTCATAAGTTACTCCATTGTATTTTTAGCAAATGACCGTAGCCAGGGCGTGTGCGCGCTTCCCACCCTGACTCCCACACTATAGCCGATTTTGCTAGCGTCGCCAGCAAAACCCCGCCCCGGACGGGCTTTCACTCGCCCTTGGCGTAAGGGTTCGCGCTGTTCCGGAACTCTATGCGTAATGGAGTCCCCTTCAACTTAAAAGTTTCGCGGAAACGGTTCTCTAAGTAACGGCGATAGCTGTCGGTCACCCCATCGAGATTGTTCCCGTGGATGATGATGATCGGCGGATTCGAGCCCCCCTGGTGCGCATAACGCAGCTTGGGACGCGAGAAGCCGGAGCGACGCGGTTGCTGGTGCTCCACGGCCTCTTCCAAGGCACGCGTGAGCTTCGGCGTAGGCAGCTTGCTCATGGCCGCTGCGTACGCTTCGTCCACCGAGCGCATCAGTGCGCCGATACCGGTCGCACGCACCGCTGAAATGAAGTGGAAGCTGGCGAAGCCCAGGAATTTGAGCTTGCGCTCCAATTCCTGCTTGGTTTGGTCACGCGTGTACTCGTCCAAACCGTCCCACTTGTTCACGCCTACCACCAGTGCACGGCCCGATTCGACGATGAAGCCGGCGATGTGCGCGTCCTGATCGGAGATGTCCTGACGGGCATCCAGCATCAGAATCACCACGTTGGCGTCGGCAATCGATTGAAGTGTTTTCACAACCGAAAACTTCTCGACGGCCTCGAACACCTTGCCGCGGCGGCGCAAACCAGCCGTGTCGATCAGCGTGTAATTCTTGCCCTGCCGCTCGAATTCGATGTGAATCGAATCGCGCGTGGTCCCCGGCATGTCGAACGCGATCACGCGCTCTTCGCCGAGCAGCGTGTTCACGAGCGTCGACTTACCGACGTTCGGACGGCCGACGATGGCGATTCGCACGCGGCCATCGCCCTTCTCTTCCGTCTCGTTCTCGTCCTGATTGGCGTAGAACGGTGCCAGTGCCTCGTCGATGACTTCGCGAACGCCGTCGCCGTGGGCCGCCGAAATCGCCAGCGGATCGCCCAGACCGAGTTCGTAGAAATCGTTGGCGACCGTCGTGTACTTCATGCCCTCGGCCTTGTTGACCACGAGCATGATCTTGCGACCGGTCTTGCGCAGATACTCGGCAATGATCTGGTCTTGCGGTGTCAGGCCCTGACGGCCGTCGACGATGTAGATCACCACATCGGCTTCGACCACGGCCTGGCGCGTCTGCTTGGCCATCTCGTGGTAAATGCCGTCTTTGGCGACCGGTTCGAAACCGCCGGTATCGATGACCAGATACGGATGCTCGCCAACACGCCCCTCGCCATAGTGACGGTCGCGCGTGAGCCCGGGCATATCGGCGACGAGAGCGTCGCGCGAGCGGGTCAAACGGTTGAATAGCGTCGATTTGCCGACGTTGGGGCGCCCTACGAGCGCGATCACGGGTTTCATGAATAAGCCCTAAAAACGAATACGGCCGGCGCGCTGCCGGCCGTTCCCGGAAAATGCCCGGGTGCTGCCGATAACCGGTTAATTCGGTCGGAAGCCGTAGATGTTGCCGTCGCGCGTTTGCACAACCAGCGTCTGACCGGCAATGACCGGTTGTACGCTGATCGCACCGCTCAACTTCACGCGGGCGAGGATATCGCCGTTGTCACGCGACAGGAAATGCAGATAGCCCTGCTTGTCGCCTACCACCACCACACGGCCGAGGGCCAGCGGTGCCGACAGATCACGGTACTTGAGTTTGTCGTTCTGCCACAGTGTACTGCCATCGGCAGCGTTGAACGCGTACACGGCACCGTCGGTATTGACCGCTGCCACCACACGTTCGTCTTGCGTCACGCCGTTCGGCGACGAGAAGTCACGCGCCCACAGGCCGTTACCCGTCTGCACGTCCGCACAGCCGACACGGCCCTGGAAGGTCGCACCGCACACCTGACGGCCGAACACGACCGGCGAGCCGGTCACGTCGTTCACACGCTCGACTTCGGTCACGCCCTTCGGATACGACAGCGGCGTCACCCACAGCGGGTTGCCGGTGTTCGCATCGAGCGCCACCATCTTGCCACCCGGGAAACCCGTCACGACTGCGCGGTCACCCAGGAAGATCATGCCCGTGCCGGTGCGCAACGTCAGCGTCGTCGACGGTTGCGAGTACGACCAGCGTACCGACCCCGTGCCCGAATCGAACGCCGTCACACGGTTGTTGATCGCTCGCACGACCACCAGACCACGCCCCACCAGCGGCGCGGTCAGCACTTCGCTGCCCGCATTCGCCTTCCACGACTGCTTGCCATCGTGATCGAACGCGATCACGTCGCCCTTCTGCGTGGCGACAACCGTCGTCTCGCCGTCGCTGCCCGGGCCGGCCGTGATGCTGCTGTCAGCCTTGGCGGCCCAGTTCGACGCGCCGGTATCGGCGTCCAAACGCACGATGCTGCCATTGGCCCCCGCAGCAAACACTGCGTTACCTACCGCCACCGGTGCAAAGCTGTAGTCGCCCGCCTTACCCACGCTTGCCGTCCAGATCTGCTTGACGGTCAATGCCTGCTTGATCTCCGTCAGCGGCGTCGGCTCATGCGGCGGCTTGCTGCTGAAGATGCCACAACCACCCAGCGTGCCGAGCACCGCGAGCGTCAGCACCGCGCTGCCTGCGCGCTGGGAAAGACCACGGCGCGAGCCACGGCGCGCCGCGTCGGACTGCGTGTTCGACATCGATCGACGGAAGTCGTTAAGGATCATCATGTACCCGGTTATGCGTTATGAGAGGGTCATACTGCCAATGAAATTCCGGCGCGCTTCAGGCGCCCAGCGCGTCGAGCTTGAACTGCACGAACTGGCGCATACCCGAGTCCTGCTTGTCGAGCTTGTCGAGTGCCAGCTTGTAAGCGGCGCGTGCGTCAGCCACCTTGCTCTGCGCAACGAGTACGTCGCCACGACGATCGGCAAACAGCCCCTCATACGGTGCCGGCGGACTGTCGAGCATCTTGAGTGCTTCGTCGTACGCCTTCTCGTCGAGCAACACACCGGCCAGACGCAGCTTGGCCAGTTGCTTGTACTCGTCGTCCTTGGCGTTCGACACGGCCCACTGCAACTGCGCCTTCGCACCCGCCGCGTCACCCGCGTCCGAGAGCGACTTGGCGGCCAGCAGCGCGGTCATCTGCGCGTACGGCGTGCCGCTGAACTTGCTTTCCATGTCCGACGCGATACGGGACACCTTCACCTTGTCTTTCGCGTCGATGGCCGTGGCCAGCTCGCCGTACAGCACGCCTGCCTCGACCGTCTGCTTGCGCTCGTAATAGCGCCACAGATTCCAGCCGCCATAGGCCAGCATGATGACGACCAGCGTCCAGATAACGTAATTGCCGTACTGCTTCCACCAGGCCTTTACGTTCTCGATCTGTTCCTGTTCCTCGTGATAGCTGCTCATTCGCCGGGGCTCTCCGTGTCTGGCGTCTTGGATTAGTGAATCGTTTCGTTGCCTGCGCCATTGCTGGCCAGGCTTTCATTCACGCTTTCGTCGGCACTCGCGACGATGGCATCGATCAGGTGCTCGGCGAGACCTTCGAACGGCACGCTCGTCTGATTGTTCGACGGATCGGCCGCGCGCAGGTGCTTGACCACCGCCGCGCCCGACGCCACTTCGTTCTCACCGACGATGATCGCGAAGCTTGCGCCGCTCGCGTCCGCACGCTTCATCTGCGACTTGAAGCTGCTGCCCTTGCCATCCGGGCTGCAATGGAACACGACATTCAGGCCAGCATCGCGCATGCGTTCTGCGGCGATCAGTGCCGGCGCCACGGCGGCTTCGCCCTGGTGCACCACATACACGTCGGCGCCCTCCGCCTGCGGCACGAGATCGTCTTCGCGCAGCAGTTCGAGAATGCGCTCGACGCCCATCGCCCAACCGCACGCCGGCGTGGCATCGCCACCCAGTTGTTCGACCAGCGGATCGTAACGACCGCCGCCCGCCACCGTACCCTGTGCGCCGAGCTTGTCGGTCACCCACTCGAACACGGTCAGATTGTAGTAGTCGAGACCACGCACCAGACGGGGGTTGATAGTAAAGGGAATGTTGTTCGCCTTGAGCAGCGCCTGCACGCCTTCGAAATGCTTGATCGAGTCTTCGCCGAGGTAGTCGATCAACTTCGGTGCACCTTCGACCATCGCCTGCATCGCCGGGTTCTTCGTGTCGAGCACGCGCAGCGGATTGGTGTAAAGACGGCGCTTGCCATCTTCATCGAGCAGGTCGACGTGCTTCTCGAGGTAAGCAATCAGGTCGGCACGGTGACGTGCGCGCTCTTCGCCCTGCCCCAGCGAATTCAGTTGCAGATGGATGCCGGTCAGGCCGAGGTCGTCCCACAGGCGCTGGCACATCAGAATAATTTCGACGTCCGCATCGGGGCCCGCCAGACCGAGCGCTTCCACGCCGACCTGATGGAACTGACGATAGCGGCCGCGTTGCGGCTTTTCGTGGCGGAACATCGGGCCGAAGTACCACAGGCGCTTCGGGCCGCTGTACAGCAGATTGTGCTCAAGCGTGGCGCGCACTGCCGCAGCCGTACCTTCCGGACGCATCGTGAGCTGCTCGCCGTTGAGCGCATCGGTGAAGCTGTACATCTCTTTCTCGACGATATCGGTCACTTCGCCGATGCCGCGCGTGAACAGCTGCGTGTGCTCGAGAATCGGCGTACGGATCTGTTGATAGCCGTAGGCGCGCAACATGGCGCGCACCGATTCTTCGAAAAACTCCCACAGGGCTTCGTCCTGCGGAAGGATGTCATTCATGCCCTTGACCCCAGCCAGCTTGGCGGGGCGCTTCTTCTTTTCTTCAGTCATATTCTCTTTGTCCTGCCCGCTTGATCCTGCGTCCATCACCGCTTCAATCGATCTGAATCGACTCAGGCAGCAACGGCGCCTTCGGTCTGCGCGTAGCGGGTCTTCACATAGTCGTCGACGATCTGCTGGAACTCTTCCGCGATATGGTCGCCGCGCAGGGTACGCACTTTCTCACCATCGACGAACACCGGTGCTGCCGGCGATTCGCCCGAACCCGGCAAGCTGATGCCGATGTTCGCGTGCTTCGATTCGCCCGGACCATTCACGATGCAGCCCATGACCGCAACGTTCATGTTTTCGACGCCCGGATATTGCGCCTTCCACACCGGCATTTGTTCACGCAGGTACGACTGGATCTTCGAGGCCAGTTCCTGGAACACGGTGCTCGTGGTGCGGCCGCAACCCGGGCAAGCGATGACCATCGGCGCAAACGCGCGCAGACCCATCGTTTGCAGGATTTCCTGCGCCACCACCACTTCGCCCGTACGTGCACCGCCCGGTTCCGGCGTCAGCGAAATACGGATCGTGTCGCCAATGCCTTCCTGCAACAGGACTGCCAGCGCAGCCGTCGAGGCCACGATGCCCTTCGATCCCATGCCCGCTTCGGTCAGCCCCAGATGCAACGCGTAGTCGCAACGCTTGGCCAGTTCGCGGTACACCGCGATCAGGTCCTGCACGGCGCTCACCTTGCACGAGAGCAGAATCTTGTCGGCCGACAGACCGACACGCTGCGCCAGCTCAGCCGACTCGAGTGCCGACGTGATCAGCGCTTCGTACATCACGCTCTGCGCTTCCCACGGGGTCGCGCGCGAAGCGTTCTCGTCCATGATGCGGGCGAGCAGCGACTGGTCGAGACTGCCCCAGTTCACGCCGATGCGCACCGGCTTGTCGTACTTGCAAGCGGCTTCGATCATCTGCGCGAATTGCGTGTCACGCTTCGCGCCCTGGCCGACGTTGCCCGGGTTGATTCGGTACTTCGACAGCGCTTCGGCGCATGCCGGATAGTCGTTGAGCAGCTTGTGACCGTTGTAGTGGAAGTCGCCCACCAGCGGCACCATCACACCCATACGATCGAGCTGATCGCGAATTGCTGGCACTGCCGCCGCCGCTTCCGGCGTGTTGACGGTGATGCGCACCAGTTCGGAGCCGGCTTGTGCCAGTTCCTTCACCTGAATGGCCGTGCCGATCGCGTCCGCGGTGTCGGTGTTGGTCATCGATTGCACGCGAATCGGCGAATCGCCGCCGACCGTCACGAGCTGGCCACCCCAACGAATCGCGACTTTACGCGACTGACGGCGCGGTGCCGGACCGCCAATGATCGGCATGCATTCTACAGAAGCCATGATTACCCTCTTTCGGTCTTACTGGAGCGTCAGACGCGCCACGTTGCCCGCGTTACGGGACTTGATCTCGACCGGTTGACCGTTGAACTCCAGCGACTCGACGCCCGCGACGTTACCCACAACGATCTTGAACGGCGCTTCGCCCGTAATTTCCTGTTCGGCACCTGCTCGCATCAACTGGGAGTACAGCACCTTGCCGTCCTTCGCACGCACTTCGACCCAGCTATCTGCTTTCAGATGCAACGCAATCTTGCCATTACCTGCTGCGCCTGGCGCAGCAGCATTGGCTGCCGAAGCGGCAACTGCCGGCGCCGGCACTGCGGCCTTGGCAGCGGAGGCTGCCGCGTTCGCGATGCCCGCGACGACGTGCGTCGGATCGACCGCTGCGATCAGGCCGGCACCGGCCGTCGCCGAGCTCGCCGTCGCGGTGTTGACGGTGCTTTCCGTGTTGCCGTTGTTGGCAGCGGTGTTCACATTGTTGGTGCCATCAGCGCCCGGCGGCGTGCCGTTCGCATCGGCCACGACCGGCTGACTGGCCGGCTCGGCGGCTTCTGCCCCCGGCACCGACGCGGCACTCGCCAGATCGGCGGCCTCGGTCGACCCACGGGTCGGCTTGTGGGCATTGCCGAAGTACCACGCGGCACCGGCAATCACCACGAGCGCAGCCAGTGCCCAAGGCCATTTGGCCTGCGACGCGGCGACCGGCGAGCGGAAGCGCACGGGGCTCTTCGGAATACTGGGCTGCCCCGTCGGCGCCTGCGGAACATCGATCGGTGCGGTGCGGCCAAAACGGCGCAGCGGCTCGATCATCGGTTCCGGGTCCCCCCCGAGCATGCGCGCATAGCTGCGCACGACCCCTTGAATAAACGGCATTTCCGGCAAGGCATCCCACTGGCCGGATTCCAGACGTTGCAGCTTCTGCACCGAGACTTTCAGACGCGCCGACACATCTTCGATCGACATGCCGCGCTTCTCGCGCAATGCGGCCAGTTGCGCACCCACCTGCGCGCCCAGCTCAGCCAATCCGGCGGCCGATCCCGACGGCGTCCCCTGGCCCTGAGTCCCGGTTTGCCCGCCTGCGTCCGCCTGATTCTGGTTATCCATCGATACGCCCCCGTTCGTAAGCAGCCGCTCGCAGCGGCTGAGGATATGCTGGCGACAGCGCCATCACGTCACCCTCCTTGCGCGCGGCGTGAAGATCTGCGCGACGCTTCGGACGATTCGATGTGGCACTGACGAAATCGCGCGAAGCATCAACGATGCCCCGCGCGAGGAATGCTGTAGTGCGTGACTGATCCGCCGGGCAGCATGGCACGCGCCGGGCCGACGGCCCTGGCCACGGTCCCCGCCCGCCCATGCGCAACCTCATACGGTACGCACCTCGACCGCGATTTTCCCGAACTTGCCGCGCTGTGCGAGCCGCGTGCGATCCTGCACTTCGCCGGCGAGCTGACCACACGCCGCGTCGATGTCATCGCCGCGCGTCTTGCGTACGGTCGTGACGAGGCCTGCGTCGAGCAGAATCTGCGCAAACCGCTTGATTTGCGGATCCTTCGAGCGCAGCAGGCCCGATTCGGGAAACGGATTGAACGGAATCAGATTGAACTTGCACGGCACGTCGCGGGTAAGTGCGACGAGCTCGCGCGCATGCGCTTCGGTGTCATTCACACCGTCGAGCATGCAGTACTCGAACGTGATGAAATCGCGCGGGGCCACTTCGAGGTAGCGCTCGCACGCGCCCATCAGTTCGCGTAACGGATATTTCTTGTTGAGCGGCACGAGCACATCGCGCAGCGCATCGTTCGGTGCGTGCAGCGAGACGGCCAGCGCCACGGGCAGCTCCTGGCCCAGGCGATCCATCATCGGCACCACGCCGGACGTCGACAACGTCACGCGACGACGCGACAGCCCGTAGGCGTTGTCGTCGAGCATGAGGCGCATCGCGCCCACCACGTTCTCGAAATTGAGCAGCGGCTCGCCCATGCCCATCATCACCACGTTGCTGATGACGCGCTCGTTCTTGCCTTCGCGCCCGAGATCGCGGCGCAACGCAAATTCGGCCATCCACAACTGGCCGATGATCTCGCCGAGCGAGAGATTGCGTGAGAAACCCTGCTTGCCGGTCGAACAAAACCGGCAATTGACAGCGCAGCCCGCCTGCGATGAAACGCACAGCGTGCCACGCGTCTCCTCAGGGATGTAGACGGTTTCCACGGCATTGCCGTTACCTACATCCAGCAGCCATTTGCGCGTACCATCGGTCGACACGTGGTCGGTGATGATCGTCGGTGCAGCGATCATTGCACGTGTCTGCAATTTTTCGCGCAACGACTTGGCCAGATCGGTCATGCAGCCAAAATCGGCGGCGCCCATCTGGTGGATCCAACGCTGGAGCTGGCGCGCACGGAACGGTTTTTCACCGAGCGTGCCGCAATAGGCGGCCAGACCGTCCGGATCGTAATCAAGCAGATTCGTGAGGTTGGTCATGGCCTGGTCCATCAACATCCCTTCGGTAACTTCTTGCGACTGATCGGCTAAACGCGCTTTAGCGCGCGTAGACGTTCAGGCCAGCGAAGAAGAACGACACTTCGACGGCAGCCGTTTCAACGGCGTCCGAACCGTGCACGGCGTTCGCGTCGATGCTGTCGGCGAAATCGGCGCGAATCGTGCCCTTCTCGGCCTTCTTCGGATCGGTAGCGCCCATCAGGTCGCGGTTCTTCAGAACAGCGCCTTCACCTTCCAGCACTTGAATCATGACCGGACCCGAGATCATGAAATCGACCAGATCCTTGAAGAACGGGCGTTCCTTGTGAACACCGTAGAACTGTTCGGCTTCGGCGCGCGACAGTTGCACGAGCTTGGCAGCAACGATCTTCAGGCCCGCGCCTTCGAAACGGCTGTAAATCTGGCCGATCACGTTCTTGGCAACGGCATCGGGCTTGATAATCGAAAGAGTGCGTTCGACTGCCATGAAAAACTCCAAAAAATTAAGCAGTTATATAACCAACATGAACCCGTAATTGTAGCACGAAGGCTGTTATTATGGTGATGGAACCTACAGTGCGCGCACCGCTCAAACGCAGGACGGCCGGGACTGTCCGGCTTGTTGGCGAGATTTGCGCAGCAGCAGGATTCCTCACCTTCCCGCCATGGAAAGGTTGACGGCATCCCGCCGACTTGAATTTTCGGGCATTTGCCCAAACATTCTCGGCACCTTCTGAGCGCATTCCGGGACATCTTTCGATATCCTGTGACATCGACGACAAGCCAGATCAACGGCTGCGGGGGATAAACCGGCGCACGCCGGTCATCGTAAAAAGCGTCACACGACGTCTGCCGGCCCCGCTGGCGGGCACAATGACCACGGAGAACACCATATATGAACCAGGATTTCCAACGTTTCGGCTACGGCGGGCAAGGCGCGACGACCGTACAGGTGCGCAACAAGGTGCTGCGCAATACGTATTGGCTGCTCGCGCTGTCGATGCTGCCGACGATTGCGGGAGCCTGGCTGGGCGTGACCTACGGCTTCGCGCTTTTAGCGGGCAGCCCGATGGTCAGCGTCATTGCCTTCCTCGCGATCGCTTTCGGCTTCATGTTCGCCATCCAGCGCTATAAGGACAGCGGCGTGGGGGTGGCCCTGCTGCTCGGCTTCACGTTCTTCATGGGCCTGATGCTCACGCGCATGCTGAGCTTCGTGCTGGGCTTCTCGAACGGCGCGTCGCTCATCATGCTGGCGTTCGGCGGCACCGCAGTGATCTTCGGCGTGATGGCGACGGTTGCCACGGTCAGCAAGCGTGACTTCAGCGGTCTGGGCAAGTGGCTGTTCATGGGCGTGCTGGTGATCATCGTCGCCTCGATCGCCAACATCTGGCTGCAACTGCCGGCCCTGATGCTGACGGTCTCGGTGCTCGCCATCGCGATCTTCTCGGCCTACATCCTGTTCGACGTGCAGCGCGTGGTGAACGGCGGCGAAACGAACTATGTGACCGCCACGCTCGCGATCTACCTCGACCTGTACAACATCTTCACCAACCTGCTTGCCATCCTCGGCGTGCTGGGCGGCAACCGCAACTGACCGGCTCCGGCGGGCTGCGCGCCCGCCCCAGTCTTAAGCAGTTGCCTCGCGGCATAAAAAAGCCAGTCCCTCGGGACTGGCTTTTTCTTTGGCTGGATCAAGGACCGGATCAGGCGTCTTCGTGAATCACGCCCTCACCGTCTGCCACACCGGCGATGGCTTCCACACCCTCGTCGGCCGCCGCGTCCGGGTCCGCCTCGGACACGCGCACACGCGGCACCCACGGCTGGCCGATGCTTTCATGCTCGAACACCGCCATCGACTCCACGTGCGACGTATGCGGGAACATGTTCACCACGCCCGCCTGCGTCAGGCGATAGCCCGCTTCGTGCACCAGCAGCCCAGCGTCACGCGCCAGCGTTGCCGGGCTGCACGACACGTAGACGATGCGCTTGGGCAGCCCCTCATAGCCTTGCTGGGCCAGTTCGGCCAGCGCCTTTGACACAGCGAGTGCACCTTCGCGCGGCGGATCAATCAGATAGCGGTCGAAAGCGCCCAGCGCGCGAATGTCCTCCGCCGTGATGTCGAACAGATTTCGGCAGGCGAATTCCGTGTGCTCCGCGACACCGTTGCGTTCGGCATTGGCGAGTGCGCGCTCGGTCAACGCCGTGCTGCCTTCGATACCCATCACCGTGCCGGCACGACGCGCGAGCGGCAACGTGAAGTTGCCCAGACCGCAGAACAGATCGAGCACGCGCTCCGTCGATTCAGGCGCAAGCAGTCGCAGCGCACGGTGCACCAGCACACGATTGATCTGGTGATTGACCTGCGTAAAGTCCGTCGGCTTGAACGGCATCCGGATCTGGTATTCCGGCAGCATGTAGTGCAGTTCCGGCTCGAGCGGATAGAAGGGCACGGCGGTGTCCGGCCCCTTGGTCTGCAACCAGAACTGGACCGCGTTCGCATCGGCAAACGTGCGCAGAATATCTTCGTCCGCCGGCGTGAGCGGCTCGAGAATGCGCAGCACGAGGGCGGTCACGTCGGCACCGATAGCCAGTTCGATCTGCGGCAGACGCTCGCGAATCGACAGCGACTCCACCAACCGGCGCAGCGGCACCAGCATGTCGGAGATACGGCGCGGCAGCACTTCGCACGAATCCATATCGGCGACGTAGCTGCTCTTGCGTTCGTGGAAGCCGATCAGCACACCGCCCTTCTTGGGTACGTAGCGCACCGTCAGACGAGCACGGAAGCGATACCCCCAATCCGGCCCTTGAATCGGGCGCAGCATCGTCTCGGCCTTGACCTTGCCCAGACGGGCCAGATTGTCTTCGAGCACGCGTTGCTTGATGGCGATCTGGGCGCGCGGCTCCAGATGCTGCATCGAGCAGCCGCCGCACTTGCCGAAATGCGGGCATTGGGGCTTGGCGCGCATCGAGCTCGAACGCAGCACTTCCAGCGTTTCCGCCTGTTCGAACTTGGGTTTGCGGCGATAGCTCAGGTATTTGACGCGCTCCCCGGGCAGCGCACCTTCGACGAAGATGACTTTGCCGGGTTTGAATTCCGGCGTGCCAGGCTCACCTTCGGGAGCGGTACGGCCAACGCCGCGCGCTTCCATGTCGAGCGATTCGATATCGATAATGCCGGGCTCGGCACTCGGCCGGCCACGCGAGGAGTTTCGGGAGGAGCGGGTCACGTCTTTGTTCTCATGGCGACAGCAAACCCGGCATTTTAATCGATTCGCGTGCGCCGTATGCTGGCTTCTGCCCACATCTGTTGCGCCGCCACCGTGCCGGGCCCACCTCCCACACCACTTCACCCGCTAAATCACACCCACGCGTCGAGATATTCCTTCCAGTGCGGTGCCGCCTCATCGCCAAGCGAGCGCTTCACGAATTCGATTTCCTGCTCGTACTCCGCCTGACGCAGACCACCGCGCATCAACTGAAAGCGGCAGTACACCAGATACGTGTTCACGACATCGGTCTCGCAGTAATTACGGATCTCTTCGAGCTTGCCGTCCCGATACGCTTCCCACACCTTGCTGCCATCCATGCCCAGCTTGCCGGGAAATCCGCACAGCTTTGCCAGATCGTCGAGCGGTGCGTTGGCACGTGCCTGATACATCGCCAGCAGATCCATCAGGTCGAGATGGCGCTGGTGATAACGGCTGATGTAGTTATTCCACTTGAACTCGCGGTCGTCTTCGCCCATGTCCCAATACCGCGGGGCAGCGACGCCGTGAATCATCGCGCGGTAATGCAGCACGGGCAGATCGAAACCGCCGCCGTTCCACGACACCAACTGCGGCGCGTACTTTTCGATGGTGCGATAGAAGCCGGACACCAGCGCCGCCTCGCCGTCTTCCAGTGTGCCGAGCGACTTCACGCGAAAGCCGTCGCGGTCGCGAAAGACGCACGAAATCGCAGCGATCCGGTGCAGATGCAGGGGCAGGAAGTCGTGTCCGACCTTGGCGCGCCGGGCGGCGAAAGCGGCTTCGGCCACTTCGTCGTCGGTCATGCCGGCGTAGGCCGGTTCGAGTCGACGCAAACCGTCGACGTCGGGAATCGTTTCAATGTCGAAGACGAGTACGGGAGATGCCATGATGAAATTCGGGAAAGGAATGAAAAAGGCTGTCGCACGGCGCGAGGCGACCGGCAGTGCCGCCCGTCGCCCTCACTCGAGATCGAGACCATCAGGGCGACCAGCACCCCTGAGCCACCCGGCGCAAGCGACACGACGTCCACCAGCGACTCAGAGCACCGCGTCCTTGCGCACGCCGTTCGAGGCGAAGTAGCGCTTGAGCTTGACGAGCGCCTCTTGCTGAATCTGGCGCACGCGCTCGCGGGTCAGCCCCATTTCGTCGGCGAGCTCTTCGAGCGTGGCGGGCTCAACGCGATTGAGGCCGAAGCGGCGCTCGATCACATAGCGATGTTTGGTCGACAGCCGCGACAGCCACAGGCGCATGAGGTCCTCCAGCTCGCGATGCTGGACTTCCTGCTCGGGCGCCACGCCATGATCGTCAGACAGCAGATCCAGCAGGCTGCTGCCGGGATCGATCTCAAGCGGGGCGTCGAGCGAAGCCACGTGCTCGTTGAGGGCCAGAATGTCGGTAATTTCGTCGGGCGTCTTGCCCGTCAGATCGGCAATGTCTTCAATGCTCGCGTCACGCTGCTCGCCGCCGTCGACATAAGCCGCGCTCTTCTCCAGATGGCGCTTGGCGCGCAGCACCTGATTGAGCTCGCGAATCACGTGCACCGGCAAACGCACCGTGCGCGCCTGATTCATGATGGCGCGCTCGATGCTCTGGCGAATCCACCACGTGGCGTAAGTCGAGAAACGGAAGCCGCGGCCCGGGTCGAATTTCTCGATCGCATGCATGAGGCCGAGGTTGCCCTCTTCGATGAGATCGAGCAGCGGCACGCCGCGGTTGAGATATCCCTTGGCGATGCTGACGACGAGGCGCAGATTGCGCTCGATCATCACCTGCCGCGCGGCAAACTCGCCGGCTTGCGCACGCGTCGAGTAATCGAGTTCCTCGGCGGGCGTGAGCAGCGGCTTGACGCTGATGCGATTGAGATAGTGCTGGACGGTATCGGCAGTGAGTTCGGCCTGAAGCACCGTGCCGAAATCGTCGCCATCGGCAGCTTTGCGCTTGCGTCCGCCCGACGATGTCTCACTCGCGCCCTCACCGCTGCCTTCTTCGTCGGATGACGGGGCGTCATCCTCCTCCGCCTCGCGCTCGTCGAAAGCGTCGTCCACGTCCTCTTCCTGCCGGGATTGCCGATCGTCAACTTCCTGATCAGGCTCCGGGGCAGCGAGGTCTTCCTCTTGCGAAGTACGACGCTTTCTCTTGAGCATTCGACCCTGCCTTGTTTATTGAGGCGGCAAATACTTCATCGGATCCACAGGTTTGCCATCACGGCGCACCTCGAAATGCAACATGACACGATCGGCATCGGAGTTGCCCATTTCGGCAATTTTCTGACCGCGCGTGACGCTGTCGCCTTCCTTGACCAACAGTGTGCGGTTGTGCGCATACGCCGTCAAGAAGGTCGAGTCGTGCTTGATGATCACCAGGTTGCCGTAACCTCGCAGACCGGCCCCCGAGTACACCACCTTGCCCGCGCCGGCGGCATACACCGGATCGCCGACATTGCCCGCGATGTTCAACCCCTTGTTCTTCGAATCGTCGAACCGGCCGACCACACTGCCCTTGGCCGGCCACGACAGCGCCAGATCACCGCTCGATACTGCGCTCGGTGCGGCCGTCGCTGCCGAACTGCTCGGCGGCGGCACCACCGCAGGCGGCACCGAAGCCGGGTTGGGGCTCGTGGTTGCCGTCGACGGCGTGCTGCCAATCGGTGCGGGCAGCGGCGTGCCGGTATCGCCCGCAGGCGGCTTCACACGCAGCACCTGACCGACTTCGATCTGATCCGGATTCTGAATGTTGTTCCAGCGCGCGATATCGCGATAGTTCTGTCCGTTTTCCAGTGCGATCCGATAGAGACGATCACCCGGTTTGACGCGGTAGAAGCCCGGTGGCACCGGCGTATTGTCGATGACGGGAGCCCCCGTCACACTGCTGTCGGTCGTCGTACCGCCTACGGTACGGTCAACGACCGGGGCGCCGACCTGTCGCGATGCGCATGCTGCCAGCATGCTCAGCAACAGAACACTGGCGACGCGTTGTTGAATACCCGCTCGCAAATTCACTCAATTCCTCCGCAGAATAGGCCCGACGGGCTTAGATGATGCCCGATTTTAAGGGGACGAATAACACCCTATCAAGCTGCGTCTCGCGCCACTGGCGCGTACCGACACGCTCGATGAGGGTCAAAATCTGTTGCTCGCCGCCCACCGGGGCAACGAGACGTGCGCCAACGGCGAGCTGATCGAGCAGCGCATCCGGAATTTCAAGTCCGGCGGCGGCGATCACAATGCCGTCGAACGGCGCAACGGCCGGCAGACCGAGCCGGCCATCACCGTAGTGCAACCGGATGTTCGGCACGCGCAATGGCCGCAGGTTGGCTTTCGCCCGTTCATGCAGCGGGCGCACCCGCTCGATCGAATAGACGTCGCGGGCCACACACGACAGCACCGCTGCCTGATAGCCGCAACCGGTGCCGATTTCCAGCACCTTCTCCAGTGGACGGCCACTCGCGAGCAGCAACTCGATCATGCGACCGACCACCGATGGCTTCGAAATCGTCTGGCCATGACCGATGGGCAACGCCGCATCTTCGTAGGCCTGATTGGCCAGACCCGCATCGACAAAGCCGTGACGCGGCACCGTCGCGAGCGCCGCCAGCACACCCGCGTGTTTGACGCCCGAGGCGGCAACGCGTTCAGCCATCCGGCCCCGTACGCGCTCCGAGGTGAGCCCAATACCGTCCGGCGAAGGGACCGGCACCGGCTTCGCATGACGTGCAGTGTTGCCTGTCGAAACTTTCACCGGCGCGGCAAGCCCTTTGCCCTGCACCGGACGCGGCGCCGTTTTCACCGTTTGCCCGGCCCCATGAGGCGCAGGCTGCGCGTGCGGCGCACTTGCCGGTCGCGCCAGCCCCTTCGGGGTGACGGGGCGCGGTGCCGTCGAACCCGTCGGCCGTGCCGACGCGCCCGCCATCGGTGTCGCAGCCGGGCGCAGCCCGTGATGTTGATTCGGCGTGTGACTGGCCGAAGCGGTCTTCCCTGTCGCCGGCTTGCCCGATGCTACCGGCGTCACCGGCGTCACCGGTGTTGCCGGCTTGGTCGGAGTCGCCGCCGCGCGCGTCATCGCGGCTGGCGGCGCACCGGCGGGGCTTGCCCGTGATGCCTTGTCGAGCACCGGCGCCTTGCGTTGGCGACGGGTCATGACTTCAGACAGAGGGAGAGGAAAACGCTTCGGCGGTGTCGTCATTGTCCGGCCACCCCTGCGCTGGCCAGCCAGTCATGCACGACACCGAGTCGTGCGTTATGCGTGAGATCCAGTTGCAAGGGGGTGACCGAGACGTAATCGTGCGCCACGGCGTGAAAATCGGTGCCTTCGCTGCTATCGCGCGCGTCGCCGGCCGGACCGATCCAGTAGATGGTTTCGCCGCGCGGGCTTTCCTGACGGATCACCGGCTGCGACTGATGCCGCTTGCCCAGACGCGTCGCTTGCGCGCCCTTGAGCTGGTCGTACGGCAAATTCGGAATATTGACGTTAAGGAGAAACGGCGCACCAAGCGGCCGCTCCATATAGCGCTCGATCACGTCGCGCGCCACACGTGCGGCGCTGTCGAGGTGATCCCAGCCCTTATGTACCTGAGAGAAGGCGAACGACGGGATGCCGAAGAGAAAGCCCTCGGTGGCCGCCGCGACAGTGCCGGAATAGAGCGTGTCTTCGCCCATGTTCTGGCCGTTGTTGATGCCGGAGACCACAATGTCGGGCCGCTCGTCGAGCAGCCCGGTCAGCGCAACGTGAACACAATCGGTCGGCGTGCCGTTGATGAAAGTGAACCCGTTGCTGCCTTTGAAGACCGACAGCGGCCGTTGGAGGGTCAGAGAATTGGACGCACCGCTACAGTTCTGTTCGGGCGCCACCACGGTAATGTCGCCAAGCGGGGCCAGCGCTTCGTAAAGCGCGGCCAGGCCTGGCGCCTGATACCCATCGTCGTTGCTGAGCAGGATTCGCATGTGGGCAATTGTAACCGAGGAAAGGTCCCCGGATATGACGCTCACGAGGCGTCGGATGCCTACATCTTTTCGGTTTCACCCGCCTGCGGCTGCCAGACCAGCAGTCGCTTCTCCACCACACCGACGAGCCCGTCGAGCACCAGCGCGAACGCCGTCAGAATCAGTACCCCGGCAATCACGGCGTTGATGTCGAACGTGCCTTCGGCTTGCAGAATCAGGTAGCCCACGCCACGCGCCGACCCCAGATACTCGCCCACGACGGCACCGACGAACGCCAGCCCCACCGAATTGTGCAAGCTGGAGAACACCCAGCTCGTCGCGCTCGGCAGATACACCCGGCGCAGCAACTGGCGCTGATTCGCCCCCAGCATGCGTGCATTGGCGAGCACCACCGGGCTGACTTCCTTCACGCCCTGATAGACGTTGAAGAACACGATGAAGAACACCAGCGTGACGCCGAGTGCCACCTTCGACCAGATACCGAGCCCGAACCACACCCCGAAGATCGGCGCCAGAATCACGCGCGGCATCGAGTTGGCGGCCTTGATATAAGGGTCGAGCAACGCGCCGGCGGCCGGCGAGAGCGCGAGCCACAGACCGACCGCCAGCCCGGCCACCGTACCGATGGCAAATGCGAGCACGGTCTCGAGCAACGTCACGCCGAGGTGAAGATAGATTTCCCCGCTGGCAAACCACTGCCAGATCTGCCACAGCACCTTCTGCGGTTCCCCGAAGAAGAAGGCAGCCTTGTCGGGACTATCGAAATAAAACGCCGGCAGCAGTGTGGGGCTGGTCAGGACATACCAGACCAGAAAACTCACTACCAGCAGCAGCCATTGCCACAACCGCAAATGGCGCATGATCGAACGATTACGCATGACGAACGAATTCCGGGAATATCAGACAAGCCAATCGAACCAGCCGAAGATGTCGGGCAAATCGAAGCAATCCATCCAGTCGAACCACTGGACCCAGCCGCACCCGATGTTCAGGGGGGCCAACGTGATCTGGTGGCTCACGAAGCTCAGGAAAGTCACGATTTGTCCCATGACACTCAGACGGCCTTGAGCTGTTGGGCATAACCCTTCAACACTTCTTCGCGCAGCACATCCCAAATCTGGGCGTGCAGCTCGGTGAAGCGCGGCAGGTTCCGAATTTCCGCCACATCGCGCGGACGCGGCAGGTCGATGCGGAACTCGCCGATCGGATGGGTGCCCGGCCCGGCGGCCAGCACCACCACCCGGTCGGACAGCGCAATCGCCTCGTCCAGATCGTGCGTGATGAAGAGCACGGCGCGGCGCTTGGCGGCCCACAGTTCGAGCAGTTCGTTCTCCATCAACTGACGCGTCTGGATGTCGAGCGCCGAGAACGGTTCGTCCATCAGAATGATGTCCGGATCGAGAATCAGCGTCTGCGCCATGGCCACACGCTTGCGCATGCCGCCCGAGAGCTGATGCGGATACCGGTCGCCAAAACCGCCCAGCCCCACGCGCTTGAGCCACTCGTCACCGCGCGCCCTCGCCTCTTCCGGCGCGACGCCGCGAAACTCCAGCCCGGCAGTCACGTTGTCGATCGCGTTGCGCCAGGGCATCAGCGCTTCGGCCTGGAACATGTAGCCCGCGCGCGAGTTGATCCCCGTGAGCGGCTCGCCGAACACTTTCACCGTACCCGACGACGGCATCAGCAGCCCCGCCGCGACGTTGAGCAGCGTCGACTTGCCGCAACCGGTCGGGCCGACCACCGACACGAACTCGCCCGGCGCAATGTCGAGCGAGGTGTCGGCCACGGCCGTGTAGCGCTGACGACGATCGTCGCGCGCGACGAACGTGCAGGTAATGCTGTCAAAACTCAGAGCCGGCGCAGTCATCATTTGTACTTGGCGTCGGCCTTCTTGGTGAACTCGTTCGTGAACGTCTTCGCCAGATCGATCGGGCGGCCCTTCACGGTCTCATCGAATGCCTGCAACGTGCGCAGCGCCGTCGCGGGACCATCGGCGGGAATGATGCCGTCCGGCGAGATGGCTTCCTTCACGCGGCTCCATGCATCGAGGTACAGCGCGCGGTCGCCGAGCAGATACGCTTCGGGCACCGTCTTGATCAGGTCCGACGGGCCTGCCGTCTGCAACCAGCGCAACGCACGCACCATGGCATTGGTGAGGGCCTGCGTGGTGTTCGGATTTTTCTGGATGAACGACTCGTTCGTGTAGAGGCAGCCGGCGGGCATATTGCCGCCGAACACCGACACCGTTTCCTTGAGCGTGCGCGTATCCGAGATCACGCGGATCTCCTTGTCGCGCTCCAGCATCGTGATGACCGGGTCGAGGTTGACGATCGCGTCGATGTTGCCCGAGCGGATCGCCGCGAGCGCACCCGACGAAGCACCGACACCGACGAACGCCACTTCATTGGGTTTGACGCCGCCCTTGGCGAGCACGAAGTTCGCCATGATGTTCGTCGACGAGCCCGGTGCCGTCACGCCGATCTTCTTGCCGCGCAGGTCAGCCAGCGACTTGTAGTTCGGCATCGTCTTGTTCGACACGCCGAACACGATCTGCGGCGCGCGGCCTTGCAGCACGAAGGCGCGGATGAACTGATTCTTGGCCTGCAACAGAATGGTGTGTTCGTAAGCCCCCGAAACCACATCGGCGCTGCCGCCGACGAGTGCCTGAAGCGCTTTCGAGCCGCCGGCGAAGTCGGAGATTTCGACGTCGAGGCCTTCGTCCTTGAAGTAGTTCAGGCGCTCGGCAATCGTGAGCGGCAGGTAATAGAACAGGTTCTTGCCGCCGACGGCGATAGCGATCTTGGTCTTTTCAAGTTTGGCTTGTGCGAAGCCCGGGCGAATGCCTGCGCTCAGCAGACCGGTGGCGGCAAGAGCCGTCACGAACTGACGTCGTTGCATGGTGATTGTCTCCGTGGTTGCAGCGTTCTTTCTTTATTCGACGTGCTTTATTCACGAGACGCCTGCGCGAGCCGTCCGACCTTGCCCCGGTCACACCGGGCGAAGTCGGCACCGTCGGCACGGCACCCCGTGATCCTGCGCCAGCGATCACTCAAATGATCTTGTTCTCGCGCAGGGTCTTGATTTGCCCGGCATCATAACCCAGTTGCCCAAGCACCTCATCCGTGTGTTCGCCCAGCGCCGGGCCGAGCCACTGGGTCTCGCCCGGGGTATCGGATAGCTTGGGCGTGATGTTCGGCAGATCGATCGGCGTGCCATCGGGAAACCGGTAACGCTGAATCATCTGGCGCGCGGCAAACTGCGGGTCCTGGAACATGTCGGCCACCGTGTAGATTCGGCTCGCGGGCACATCCGCCCCTTGCAAGACGGTGAGCGCTTCATCGATAGGACGCGCGCGAGTCCACCCGCCAATCGCATCGTCGATTTCCTGCGTGCGCGGCACACGGCCATCGTTGTGCGCGAGGCCCGGGTCTTCGGCGAGATCGGCGCGGCCGATGGCATGCATCAACCGCTTGAAAATCGGATCGCTGTTGCCGCCGACGACGATCATGCCGTCTGCGCACGGGTAGGTGTTCGACGGCACGATGCCCGGCAGCGACGCGCCGGTGCGCTCACGCACCATGCCCGCCACGCTGTACTCGGGCACCACGCTCTCCATCAGGTTGAACACGGCTTCATAAAGCGCGACGTCGACCACCTGCCCTCGCCCGCCGTTCACGTTGCGGTGATGCAGCGCCATCATCGCGCCGATCACCCCGTGCAACGCCGCAATCGAATCGCCGATAGAGATACCGATGCGCGGCGGCGGCAGTTCGGGATAGCCCGTGATGTGACGCAAGCCACCCATCGACTCGGCAATCGCGCCGAAGCCGGGCCGGTCGCGGTACGGGCCGGTCTGGCCGTAGCCCGAGAGCCGCACCATCACCAGGCCCGGATTGTCGGCCGAGAGTTGTTCGTAACCGAGCCCGAAACGCTCAAGCAGACCGGGGCGGAAGTTCTCGACCACGATGTCGGCCTGCGCTGCGAGCTTGCGCACGATGGCCTGACCTTCCGGCGCCTTGAGATTGACCGTCACCGACTTTTTATTGCGCGCCTGCACAGCCCACCAGAGCGACGTGCCGCCCGCATCCGGATGCATCTTGCGCCACTTGCGCAGCGGGTCGCCGTGCTCCGGATCTTCGATCTTGATCACTTCGGCACCAAACTCGCCGAGCATGCGTGCGGCGAACGGCCCGGCGATGAGCGTGCCCAGTTCAAGCACCTTCACCCCGGCGAGCGCACCCTTGCCCGGCAAGCCAGAAGTATTGGCAGCACCGGCAGCGCCTGTGGAAGCCGTGGAATCGGGAGGCAGTTGGGAGGAAGACGTACCAGCAGCGGTGTTGGCCTGAGCGGCCTGCGGTGAGCGCGAAGCTTCGAACGACTTGGACAACGTGGACTCCTGTGCTTCATCGACGGGCGTTGCCGTCAACTCCGGCGCCCTGCCCGCGAGCAGGACACCTCAAAAAATGGGCTGCAAGGGTTACAAATGAGATTGCCAATGAGTCTGCAACCGCGTTTGCAAACGAACGCCTATGGTAATGCGAGTGCGTGCACTCGGCCATCCGCATGAGTACTATCCGGCGGGGGCGTTGTTTTGCGGTACGAAATAGGGACGACGAATGAGGACGTGCGCGTCGATCACGTCTCGAAGAGATGCCGCGCGCCACGCTGTGCCGCGATGTAGATGGCCTCGCCGCGATTGCGTGCGCCGAGCCGCCGGTACAAGGCCGAGACATGCGTCTTGGCGGTGCCCTCGGAGATCACCAGTTGCTGGCAGATGGTCTTGATCGACAACCCGCGCGAGAGCAGCGCGAGAATTTCGTACTGGCGCTGCGAGATGCCCAATAACGCCGACTCGGCCAGTTGCGTCGCCTTGTCGCCGCCGAGCGGAAACACCGGCATGCGAGACAGCGGCAATGCTTCGCCCAGTGCCTCCTGACGCCAGAGTACGAGCAACGCCGAGAGCGCCTCTTCAGGCACGTAACGGCCGCCCGAAAACGCCATGTCGAAGACCGAACGAATGCGCGCAAGCGAGTTCGGCCAGGGCAGACAGGCGGTCACGCCCGCCTGAAGCCAGCGAATGATTTCGTCGGGAAAACCCGCATCGCCGACGACGATCACCGGCACCGGCGGGGTGCATTCGCTCGCCACCGCGCACAAGGTGTCGACGGCCGGTGTGCGCGCAATCGTCTCATCGAGCACGAGCGCACGCCGCGACGGCAGCTCGCGCAGCCAAAGCCAGTCCTGTCCCGTGACATCTTCCACGTGACGCAGGACTGGTGGCGTCGCGTTCGCCTCGGTTTGCAACGCGACTTGCAGGCCGCTCAGCCAGGTGGCAGCCTCACCCACGACCAGCACACGCATGGTTTCCCCTGTCGATCCGGTCGGCCTCTGCGCCGCCGTTCCCCACTTCCCGTTTCCCGCTAATTTTGTGACGCCTGTCGTTTTGTCATGTTTTCTACGGACTTCGGCCCACCCTGCGAGCCGCGCCGCCAGCAAAAAACCGAAGAAGTCTTCAGTCTTTTGTGATCCGGTTTTACGTGTCAGGCATCACCTCGTTGTCCGAGCAGTTTATGCGTGAAGCCCGCGTAACGGCGAGCCAGCGGACCTGTGACGCCCATCGATGTTGCCTTTGCGCGACAAAACGCAGTTTGCGTAAATTAATTACTCAAACACGCGAAAGCAAGCTATTACTTTTTTCCCCTTTCCTTTCTGTAAACGCGCAATAAAATACAGCCAGTATCGCGAGAACAGCATGCGGAGGCCGGGGGGCACGCCATGTCATACATCTTCGACAGCAAGACGCGCACTGCCATGTTTTGCGTGGCCGTTGCGTGCATCACCACACCGGCTTACGCCGACTCGCTGGACGTTGGCGCCGTACCGGCCGCTGTGAGCGATGCGTTGCTCAACAGCACCCGCGCGACCAACGCTCAACGCACCCTTGTCGTGTCCAATGTGCCCGGCGGCGCCGCTTCGGCGATCGCCCCGGTCAACGCGACCATGACAACGGCGAACAATGTGCGCCTGTGGGATGAAGTGATCCCGCCCGTCCCGTCGCCGAAACCCACACAAGCCTCGACGTCGAACCTGCCACGCACCGTGGTGGCCAGTGCGCAAAACAATCTGCAAAGAACCAGCCTGAACATCAACGCCACATCGTCGCGGCTGCCGCGCTGAAAATGCGCTGAGTCAGCACCCGCCCGCCAACGTCGAAGTTATCGCTTCACCCCATCACCATCAAAACCGCCCGGCCAACATCGGCCGGGCTTTTTTTCGTCATCAGAACGTGTACGGGAAACGCACCCCGATCACGTAGTTCGGGGCATCCGGCGACATGCCGGCGTTGACGTAACCGTTGACCGTCCAGTGCTTGTCGATCGCGTAGTTGATGCCGAAGTTGAGCGACGCCGCGTTGGTCGTGCTGCCCGCCACCGTGGTGTAGGGCCCACCCGGCGTCGCGGTCTTCGTGGCGCGCGAGA
Source organism: Pandoraea sp. PE-S2R-1 (assembly GCF_002179865.1). Lineage (NCBI taxonomy): Bacteria > Pseudomonadati > Pseudomonadota > Betaproteobacteria > Burkholderiales > Burkholderiaceae > Pandoraea > Pandoraea sp. PE-S2R-1. Next base: position 118,007 of record NZ_NGUR01000010.1, read on the forward strand.
TGGCCGTCGAGTACGAAATCGACAGGGCCGTCTTGTCGTTGAGCGCCAACGCCATACCGGCACCCACCTGCACGATGTCGCCGAGCTTGACCTTCGCCGGCGTGGTCGTGCCTTCGATCGTCGAGATGTCGTCGAACGTACGGGCCACGTTGTAGGTGTAAGCCACGTTGGCGAACAACACGATCGGATCGTAGGTGCGCAGGAACGACAACCCGGCCGTGAACGCCCAGATGCCGTTACCCGTGGGCAGACGCGACGGCGTGGTCAGGTTGTTGTTGGTCGGGTCGGGCGTGCCGAGCTTGATGCCGAACGGCGACGTACCGGTCGGCGCGGTCACACGCAACGACGCGACGATGTCGGGCCAGTTCTGCGATTCCTTGACGATCTGGTAATACAACGACGCGTTCACGTCGCCGATGTTCGCCGAGTTCTTGCTGATATCGCTGATCGCCGATGACGCACCGCCCACCCCGCCAGAAATGAAGTCGGAGTTGCGATACAGATACGGCACGTCGAACGCCACGCTCAAACGGTCGTTGATCCCGTAGCGCGTGTTGACGTCGAACGTCCACACGTTGGCCTTGGTTTCGCCGAGATTCAATTGACCGAGAAAGATGGCATCGAGCGCGAGAAAGCCGCTCAGCACGAGTTGCCGGCGATCGTAGTAGCTGTAGCTGATACCGGCGTCGATGGTGAGCTTGCGGTCGAAGAGCGGTGCGTGCTGCGCCTGCACCACCGCCTCTTCAGCCGGTGTGCGTTGCGAGTCGCTCGTGCTCTTTTGCATCTGCTGCGTTTCGCCGATCGGCGTGGCGGACGTCGGGCCGGCTGCCCCCGCCGCGCCCCCCCCCGGCGTACCCGCCGAGCCGGCAGCGGAGCCGTCACCGGGCGAGACTTGCGCGATCTGCGCAGTGTCCCAGGCGGTGAGCCCGCGACCGCGTTGCGCCATCTCGATGTCGGTCAGGCGTTGCTTCAGAGAAGAAATTTCCCGCTGCTGCCGGTCAACCATGTCCATCAACATCTGGAGACGGTTATCCGGCGATGGGTCCGTATGCTCCTGAGCCTGGGCCGATAGCGTGAAAAGCAGTACACCCCAAGTAATGGCGGCAACGGGAAAAAAACGGTGAGTCTTCATGATCCCCCCCGGGTAAAAGTGCGGCGAGCGCCTCGCGACGTCGTGCCGCGCGCAATCCAACAAACACGTGTTTCCAAACGACGGTTGTCCTTGCTGCTCGACTGCGGAGCGACGCGTGCAGGTTGCTTTGCCGTTGTTGCCAACCCTGCCGACGTCACCCTCTTGTGCGCCACGTTCTTGCCGGCCGATGCCACCGATGCCACCGGTAAGCCCCGCTGGGATCGCGGGTCAGCATCATGTGCCGACTTCAACTGCTACGCGGCGTTGCCCCTTGGTTTTCATGGCGCCCGCGACTTGCTCCGGGCGCTGCCGGCTTCTCGTTACCGTTACCGTCCCGTTACCATTTCGTAACGTTACGTCGGCAACGAGAGCCACCTGCTTGTTCAGCGACGCCCGGCGACCATGTTCGCCAACGCGTTCTGAACACCGACCTGTCGAAGGGCGTTCGACGTGAGCGGATTCGTTTGCAGATTCAATTGCAGCGTGTTCATCACCTGCTGCGCATTGCCTGCGACCTGTACGACCTGCATGATCTGATTCATCGCACCACCGGCACCGCCGGCGACGCTCTGCCCAAGATTGCCGTTGGGCGTATTCAATGCAATTTGCATGCCCGCCGAGGTGATCGCCACACTGGCGCTCAGGTTGCCCACGGTCGTTTGGGAATTGCTCTGCCCTTGCGCGCTGGTCGGCACCAGCATCGACAGCGAGACGCCCGGGGCGTATTGGATGGTGGCCTTGTTGAGCGCGTTGTTCGCGTCGCCGGCCACCTGCGTGATCTGTGCCACACCATTGACCAGCACGCTCGCGGCACCCGCCACGGCCTGTGTGATCGGCGTTGTCGCGTTGACCAGACCCGGGATGATGCCGGTCGCGGCAGCGGTCTGGACCTGATAACCCGTGTTATTGGCGTTCTGGCTCACACCGAGCACGCCGGTCGCCGCAAGACTGGCGCCGGTCGGCATTTGCCATTGCGACTGCATCACGAGCTGAAAGCCCGTGATCATGTTTTGCTGCGCGTATTTGCCGGTGGCGTGTGCGAGCACGTCGTCGCCGACAGCCTGCCAGCTATCGGGCACCACGCTCGACGCAACTGCCGGCACGGCACTCACGAGGAACGGGATGGCCAGCATCGGGACGTAACGGTTCATGATGTTCTGGTCTCAAAACAGGTTCGACCGGATGAGGCCGAAGTCCACCATCGGGGTGGCTGTCGTCCCGGTCGTCAAGGCGCTGTCGCGCAGCTTGACCGCCAGGGACTCGTTTCCTTTGAGCAGCGGAGAATCCTCCAGGAACGGCTTGCCGATGACCGCCAGGACCAAGCCATTCCACTGCTTGGCAAAATCGGCTTGCGCGATAATTCGGTTGCCCAGCGCCGGGTCGGACACGAAGATGCGTCCGTCTCTGGCCGCCTTGATGAGCACGAAATGCTGGTACCCGTTGACATCGATGAGCGCAATGACCGGGATCTTCAGGTCATACAGCGCGTTGATGTCCACCTTGAAGCCACGCCCCTCGAGTCCGAGCGTCTCGACGAATTTCTTCATGTCGAGCATCGAGAACCCGTTCTTGATGACGGTCTCCGGATTGGAGAAGACCATCATCTTCTTGATCATTTCCGGCTCGGGGATATCGATCCCGTAGCCGTATCGCAGCAGTGTCGCCAGGGCTGCGGAACCACAACTGAAGTCGTATTCCTGCTGGACCAGATTCACGTAGTGCATCGACTTGAACGAACGCATCGTCTTGACCGCCGGTACGCCAGTCGAAGACTCCAGGTTCACCGATGCATACTGCGCGTGCCCGGCCCCGCTTGCGCACGCCAGAGCGCAAACAGTAGCGATCCTCACTGCGGCACGACGCGCATCATTCATGACACACCTCATGAAAAAACCGGTCCGGGGAGACCCCGGACCGGTTGCACACCTTACTTGATTGCCGAGATGGCAAGGCTGTTGCTCTGGACGTTGCCGATGCCCGAAGCCACGTTCACACCGATGTTGCCGCTGGAGTAGGCGAGTGCACCTGCGCCGAGCGAAGCCGTCGCGATGAAGTCACCCGAGGCCTTCATGCCAGCCGTTTGGTCGGTTTGAGCCGTCGAATTGGCCGCACCGCCCTTGTACCAGCCGGTCGCCCCTTGCGAGACAGCGGCTGCCAGACCGTTTTGCTGCACGTTGCCGACACCCGAAGCCACGTTCACGCCGACGTTCCCGGTCGCACCGGCGAGGGCACCATCACCCACGCTCGAGGTGACATAGAACTGCGACAGGCTGGCCGAACCCTTCGACGACTGGTTCGCAAACACTTGGGCCGAGGCATACACCGGCTGAGCGTTGAGCGAAGCGATCGCGACGTTGTTCGCCTGCGCGTTGTCGGCACCTGCGGCCACGTTCACGCCGATGTTGCCGTTAGCACCAGCCAACGCACCACCGCCCAGCGTCGCACCCATCGTTTGATAGACCGCGGTGTTGGTATGGAACGTGATAGCGCCCTTTTCCCACGTGGTTGCCATCGTGTAGGTGTTCGAGAAGCCCCACAGAGCACCGGCGGCGATCGAAGCCGAGTTCGTCGTCGCGCTGCCGTAGTCCACATTCGAGTGGAACGCGGCGTCGAAGCTCTTCTGGGTATTCAGGAAGCCACCTGCGAGGAAGCCACCGGCCGACTGCGATTGCTGACCGTAGGCGTATCCACCCCAGATCGAACCTTGACCGGCACCGGCATTGCCGACGATGTAGCCACCGTACAGAGCGAGGCCACCCGGCAGCGGGATAATGCCGCCACCGATGATGCCGCCAGCGGCTGCAATGTTGGAATACTGATACCCGCCACCGGCGATGAAGCCGCCCGAGCCGGAGCTGGACTGACCGGCAACATAACCGGCGCCTGCCTGGAAGGACTGATTCGTGTTGAGGTGGCCGCTCGCCGTTGCGTTGACCCACGAGTCCGTATTGCTATACGTCTTCGTCGTCACGCCGCCGATGAGGTAGGCACCACCGGTGTCAGACACCGTCGTGGTCTTCGAGTCGACGCCATACGTCACATGACCCGTCGTGTAGTTGCCGAGCAGCGGCCCCTTCAGGTTCACGTGGTGTACGTCGACGCTCTGGTTGCTTTGCACGACGGCGTTGCCGGTGTTATCCACCGTGACGCAGCCGCGAATGCCGACCAGACCGAAAATGCCGACCAGGTTGAGCACGTTGGTTTCATTCCCGATGAACGAGAAGCTATATTGCTGGTGATTGGGTGACGCCATAGCGGTACCCGTAGCTACCAGCAGTGCAGCCGCTGCAATTGCTTTCGTTTTCATGACCATCTCCTTGACGAGAGAGTTACCCAGTTAAAAAGCTGTGCCCGCCGGGGGACGGAGCACAAAAACATTTGCGGTTACATTGCCTATCCCAGCCGACTGGTTCACTTGCACCACCCCGCTCGCGCCCCGGAATGCGTCACCGGAAATCGACGCCGTACGGAACTGATCGTTGAGGTTGTCGTGCCCAGCCGGGCCACCCTTGGAGATCGCAGCGGATAGTGCCGTATCCGATACGCTCGCCACTCCAGCCGCATCGCCCATCACAATGACCGTAGCGTTGCGTTGAAGATTGCCGGCACCGCTCGCCTGGTTCACCTGCACCAGTCCGGACGTGCCTGAAAATGCGTTGCCTTGAATTGCCGCGCTCGCGGCGCCTGTCGTGCTCGTGACGACGGCTGCCTGATTGGTACTCGACGTGCCGACCGTGACGCTGCCACCGTTCGCGATCAGCGCGCTGTTGGCTTGGGCGTTGTTCAGCCCGGCCGCCTGATTCACGGTCAGCGCGCCGGTCGCGCCTACCGCGACGCCGCTCTCGACGGTTGCGCTCGTGCCGGCGAGCTGGCCGTTCACGATGTAGATGTCTTCCGCAGAAGCCGTCCCGGCAAACCCGGCGGCGAGGACCATGGCCACGGCGACCGTGAGCGGTGCGCCGTGCAGGCGTCGAATGTCGCGATACGCGCTCATTTGGCGACTCCCGCAGCACCCATGCTGGTCAGCGGCGCCAAGGCCGAGTTGATGACCGACGGCACCAGCGTGCCGATGCTGCCGATCCCGCCGCCACCGCCCGAGCCACCGGCAAAACCGCCGCCGACGCCGTTCGAGGAATTCAACGCGTTGCCGCCACGGGCATTGCCCACCAGCACACCCATCACCGGATTGATGCCCGACTGTACGGCGCCGGTGATCAAACCCACCGAAGCGCGCCCGGTCAATTCACCATCCGTGACTTGATTGACGGCGCCCATCGCGGTATTGAACGGGCCGGTCGGGAAAGCGGGGACCGAGATGCCAATCGGGTTCTCGACGCGCGGCAGTTGCCGTCCGACGTACTCCGGCCCGATGTTGCGCTCGATCACGATGTCTCCCGGCGGGGCCGGTTCGGCCTTGGCAGTCGTGGGAAGCAGTGCCGGGGCGAGTGCCACGAGCATCGTAGCGATCGCGCTGGCAGCCTGCATCACTGAAGTGTTGATCATGTCGTTCACCGGGTGGTGTAGGTCACACGCATGACCTGGACGTTGTTCACACCGTTCGACAGTTGCTGCGGACGCGGCGTCGGCGTTACGGCGCCGGGCAGTTCGTCCCACAGCGTCACGCCATTCGCGAGTGTCATGCCGGGTGACTTGACCATCGTGCCGCCCTGCAAATTGCGGCCGCGCTGGTTGCCGAGTTGTTCGTCGTCGATGCGCGCTGCGGCAAGCGGTACCTTGCTCAGGCCGGCATCGTTGTTGCTGTTCGTATTGCTGTCGTCACTGCTGGCAACGGCGGCCGGTTCATCGGCCGGGGCTTGCATGGCGGTTTGTTCAGTGGCCGGGCCGGCGGACACCGCCACATCAGCGTCGCTGACCGGCGTAGCCGTCATCATGGCCGTCACAGGCGTCATGGAGGCCGACGGCGGCACCATGGAGCCCGTGAGCATTGCAATCTGCATGAGCGGGGCGCGCAGTGCGGGGGCCGCATCCTGCGCCTGTGCCGGCGCAGCGCACAGACCGAGCGTCACGACGATGGCAGCGCCCATGGCGCCTGCGCCTTGTCGTACTCGGTATTGCATTTCGGTGGTGAGAATTCGCATCGCTGTGCCCTCCTTGCCCGAGTCTATAAAGCGACTTCCGTGCCACAACGCTCAAGTGCTTGAAAACATGAAGACTTTTATTTTTCACCCTTGCGCCCGAGGGGTGCCGTGTTCGAAAACGTTTCAGCATTGATACGTGATGCGGTTCCTGCCACTTTTGTCACGCTTGCCGCGTCGCCGGCAGACATTCCGAACGGCGAGGGATGTCGGCGTGGTCAACGACGTCTTTCGGAAATGCCCTATTCACAAGGGTCTTGCGTGACAGATTTGCGGCAGAATCCGCGGCTCTCCTGCAAACGACATCGCAACGTCACACCCGGGGCTTTGCAACGCGAGGGCCGCCGGCGCCCCGGATGTTTCATCTTTGATGTGTTCGCGGGACAACCCGTAGTGCCCGAACCGCCGAAACTTCGTACCCCTCGACATGACGGCAAGGTGGCAGCGCCGTGACATCTCTTTCGTCACGACGCGCCCGCACTGCACCGCACAATCTCTCGCGCTTCGAGACAACGCATTGCGTACGACGGCGTGCACCGTCGAAATCGCTCGAAAGCCCCGTCGTTATTGACGATGGCAAGGCTCGCGAACGACGAATACGCGTCGAAAACCACAGTGAATTCGGGGGGAGAGATCGTGCACAAGACGGGCCGATCATCAGGAAGAATCGGGAATAATCAGGAGCCCAAAAAGAAACGACCGCCCTGCTCAACGCAGGACGGCCGCCCTCTCTTCGCCAGAAGATATCAGGCCGGCACGCCCGATTCATCACCACGCAATCCATATCGGCACATCAGTCGATACAGCGTAATACGCGAAATTCCCAACTCTGCCGCCACGTCGGTCAGACGATGGCAGTGACGCAACAAGGCCTGTTCGATAGCAATTCGTTCGGCTTCCGTACGAATTTCTTCGAGCGTGCGTACCAGCGTCGGCACCCACGGCAACAGGTCCAGATCCTTCGCCGAAATCATGCGGCTGTCGGCCATCACGATGGCGCGGCGAACCCGGTTGATGAGCTCACGGACATTGCCGGGCCAGTGATACTCATACATGGCTTGCACGGCACACTGCGTGAAGCCACGAATCTTGCGATGGTTATCGCCTTTGAATCGTTGCAGCACGTGATGGGCCAGAATTTCGATGTCCTGACCACGCGCACGCAGCGGCGGTTCGTCGACACGCAACACGCACAGGCGGTGATACAGGTCGACGCGGAAGCGCCCTTCCTTCACGGCCTCTTCGAGATCGACGTGCGTCGCGGACATCACACGCACGTTCACCGGAATGACATCGTGGCCGCCCAGACGCTCGATGGCCCCTTGTTGCAGAAAGCGCAGCAGGCTCGCCTGACTCTCGATCGGCAAGTCGCCGATTTCATCGAGGAACAGCGTGCCGCCGTTCGCGGCTTCCACGCGGCCGATCTTGCGGGCATTGGCCCCCGTGAAAGCGCCGCGCTCGTAGCCGAACAGTTCGGATTGCATCAAGTGCGGGGGAATGGCGCCGCAATTGATCGCCACGAACGGCCCCTTGGCACGCAAGGAGCGCTCGTGAATCGCCACCGCGCTCAGTTCCTTGCCGGTGCCCGACTCGCCCGAGATGAACACCGGCGCGTCGGTATTGGCCACTTTGCGGATGGTGCGGAATAGCAGTTGCATCGCCTCGCAGGTGCCGACCATTTCCTGATCGCCACCGACTTGCGGCGTGAAGATGACGGGCACCTCGCACAGCGAGGCCATGCCCCAGGCGTGACCGATCGAGTGCGCGAGCTGATCGTTCGTGCACGGAACATTCACGTAGTCGAAGCAATAGTCGCGAATCAGCCGGCGCACCGACGTCGTCGTGAGCTGTTGTGGATTCGTGGCAGCAACCCAGCCGACGGTCGCCGGCTGCATGCAGGACTCGAACGCGCCGAGCTCGCGATCGGTATAACCGCTCGCCAGGTCGATGAGTGCTGCGCTGGTAACCCCGGGATTGAGAATGCGACCGACGTCGCTGGCGCTCTTGGCCGGCACAACTTGCCAGCCTTGCTCGCCCAAAAACGACAACAAACCGTCGTTGTGCTTTCGGGAAGCGTAAATCAGGGTGCGCCCGGTATCGTTAGCCATACCTTAACTCCCTGCCTAAGCAGTGCCTGCGCGGGTGACCGGGTTTTTCGACCGGCTTGACGCAACAGGTATACGGCCCCACGCCGCTTGGGAGTTATGGTCTTCCCCGTGTTCTTTGGGTCCCCGAGTCGGCAGGTTCAGTCTAGAAGACCGGGGTATGCCCAGAAATAGCGAGAAACAGCTAATCCGATTGGATGAGAGTAGCAGTACCTACGCGCAAACACCCGTGGCGTCACGCGCTCGTCATGCTCAGAGCGTATGCCTGTCGAGGACGGCGCGGGCGATCGTACCGGCGTCTACATACTCGAGTTCGCCGCCCACGGGCACGCCGCGAGCCAGCCGGCTCACGCGCAAACCACGGGCCTTGAGCATCTGCCCGAGGTAGTGGGCCGTGGCCTCGCCTTCGTTGGTGAAGTTGGTGGCCAGCACCACTTCCTTGACCACGCCGTCGGTGGCGCGGCGGATCAATTGTTCGAAATGAATCTCGCCCGGGCCCACGCCGTCGAGCGGCGAGAGATGGCCCATGAGCACGAAGTACAGACCCTTGAAGGTCATCGTCTGCTCGAGCATGTTCTGGTCGGCGGGGGTTTCCACCACACACAACAGGCTCGTGTCGCGCTCGGGATCGAGGCACGTCTCGCAGACTTCCACTTCGGTAAAGGTGTTGCAGCGCGCGCAATGGCGAATCTGCTCCGACGCCTGCACCAGCGCCTCACCCAAGCGCATGGCGCCCTGACGGTCGCGTTGCAGCAGGTGATAGGCCATGCGTTGGGCGGACTTCGGCCCGACACCCGGCAACGCGCGCAGGGCGTCGACGAGTTCCTGGAGGCTCGAAAGCTGGCGCATGCGTCGTCTTTCCTTCGCTTAGAACGTTAGAACGGCAGCTTGAAGCCCGGCGGCAGCGGCAGACCGGAGGTCATGCCCCCCATCTTCTCTTGCGCGGTCGCTTCGGCCTTGCGCACGGCATCGTTGAATGCGGCAGCCACGAGGTCTTCGAGCATGTCCTTGTCGTCCGCGAGCAGGCTCGGGTCGATGGTCACGCGGCGCACGTCGTTCTTGCAGGTCATCACAACCTTCACCAGACCGGCGCCCGACTGACCCTCGACTTCAATCAGGGCCAGCTGCTCCTGCATCTTCTTCATGTTTTCCTGCATTTGCTGAGCTTGTTTCATCAAGCCCGCGATATTTCCTTTCAGCATCTTGACTCCTGAGTCATGCGCACCGGGGCGCGTAGGGGCAATAGAGAGATTATTGGATGGATAGCGAATCGCGTCGACTTTGCGAATGCGAACTCGCTTATTGTACCGGCCGAATGCTATTTGGCAGGATTTGAGCGTCGAATTCGTCGATCAGTTCACGCACCAGCGGATCGTCGGCAATGGCCTGTTCGGCCGCCCGTTGGCGGGCCGCCGCCGCTTCGGCGGCGAGCGATGCGGCAGTGATACCGACTGGCCCCAGCTCGACGTTCACCTGAACGTCACCGCCGAAGTGTTCGGACAACACTTGCCGCAGCTTGTCTGCGGTGGCCGAATCGGCCAACTGACGCAGCGGCACGCGCAAATGCAGCGCACGGCCTGCCACTTCGGTCAATTCGCTTTGGAACGCCAGTTCCCGCGCCAGACCGCGCGCCGGCAATTCGGCCGCGAGCGCAGGCCATTCGCCAGTGAAGACGGGGGCGTTGCCGTCCGCGTCACGATAGACAACGGCGCGTGGTGCGGCCGGTGCCGCCGCTGCCGGAGCTGAGGCCGAGCTTATACCGGTGGCAGCAGGCTCGGGCTCCGGGTCGGCGCCCGCCGGGGCATCGTCTGCCGGGCGTGAACCACTGCGACCGGCCGACGGCGCACCACTTGCGCCACCCGACGTCCGGCCGCCAGTGCCTTTGCGACCCACATTGAGCGCGGCCAGTGCGGCGCGGGCCGGTGACATCGGCGCACCGGCGCCATCGGTCGGTGCCGTCGCGCGCGCTGCCGGGGCACGACGCACCTCGGGTTGTGCTGCGGGCGCCTGAGGTGCCGCCGAACGCATCGGTTCGGGCGCTGACGCTTGGGGAGCCCGTGCGGGGGCGGAGGCAGGCGCGGGGGCAGAAGCGCGCGGTGCCGCGTGGGGCGTGGGCGACTCGGCCAGCGTTCCGCCCGCAAGCAGCGGCGTGAACGCCGCCATGCGCAGCAGCGCCATCGAGAAACCGGTGTATTCATCGGGCGCGAGGCCCAACTCGCCGCGTGCGCGCGTCGCGATCTGGTAATAAAGCTGGACCGCTTCCGGCGAAATCGCTTCGGCAAGCCGGCGCACGTCGGCCGCTTCAGGCCAGTCGTCAGAGACGGCGTCCGGCGCGAACTGCGCGAGCGCGATCTTGTGGAGCAGACTGCCCAGATCCTGCAAACCGGCGGCAAACGAGAAGCTGCGTTCCGCCATCTCGTCGGCCACGGCCATCAGGTCGGTACGCGAGCCGTCTTTCAGCGCATCGAGCAGACGCACGAGCACGCTCTGATCGATGGCGCCGAGCATGCCGCGCACGGCAACTTCCGTGAGCGGACCGGCCGCATAGGCGATCGCCTGATCGGTCAGCGAAAGCGCGTCGCGCATGCTGCCGCTGGCCGCTTTCGCGAGCAGACGCAGGGCCTGGGGCTCGTTGTCGATGCCCTCTTCACCCAGAATGGTCGTGAGATGCGAGACGATGTGCCCGGCCGGCATCTGCTTCAAGTTGAATTGCAGGCAGCGCGAAAGCACGGTGACCGGAATCTTTTGCGGATCGGTCGTCGCGAGAATGAATTTGACGTGTGCCGGCGGCTCTTCGAGCGTCTTGAGCATCGCGTTGAACGCGTGACCGGTGAGCATGTGCACTTCGTCGATCATGTAGACCTTGAAGCGCGCGTCTGCCGGCGCGTAGACCGCTTTTTCGAGCAGCGAGGTCATCTCGTCGACGCCGCGATTCGAGGCCGCGTCCATTTCGACGTAGTCGACAAAGCGCCCTTCGTCGATGGCGCGGCAGGCACGGCAAACGCCGCACGGCTGGGCCGTGATCCCCGTCTCGCAATTCAGCGCCTTGGCCAGAATACGCGAGAGCGTTGTCTTGCCCACGCCGCGCGTGCCGGTAAACAGATAGGCGTGATGCAGGCGCTGTTGCTCGAGCGCGTGCGTCAACGCACGCACGACATGCTCCTGGCCCACCAGGGTCGAGAAGCCTTTGGGGCGCCATTTGCGCGCGAGTACTTGATAGGTCATGCCAAATTGTAACAGTTCGGCGGTGAGCTTCCGCACCGTTGGACGTCGCCCGATCAGGCGTCGATCCGGCTCGGAACGCCACCTCGACGTGCAGTGAATGACGCCGGCGAATTGAGGAGACTATCGGTGCGATAGAAAAAAATGTTGCGCGATTCTACCGCGCCCTTCCGCCCTGCGCGAGACGCATGAAAATGCATCGCATCGATCGCGGGAAAGCATCATCGACAGCGTGACGACAGACGAACGCCGACCGGCATTGCGAGCTTGAAACACGTGACTTCGAGGGAGCGAGCGATGCGCAGAACGCGCGGAGAACTTCGATAAAACAAGGAGGTAAGGTGACGAGCCTGACCCTCGGCACTGGTAGAAAACGGCTGTGGCTGCTTCGTTCCCGACCTGACCAGATTGGCCGCGCCACCATGCGAGGAGGCCCGTCAGGAAAAGATTCTACCAGAGTCGACGCGCCAACAGAAGCGCTATTCTTGCCGATCTGCCCGCGACGCCCGTCCGGCGCGGGTATTTTCCTTATGGGGCGGCGCGCGCAAGCGTTGGAGATTTCCGTTAATATGACCGCAAACTGCAATAACGCGTCCTATTGAATCACGCTGTTGCAGCCTCCATATGGAGAATGAACGCCCGGGCACAAGGCCGAGCGACATCTCCGGCGCAGGCGAAAACGAGGCACGAAGGTACCGTTTTCCCGAAGCGTTTCCGAATAGATAGACGAGGCGTAAAACACTCATGAGCCAAAACATCAAACACATCTCCGACAGCACGTTCGAAGCGGACGTCATGCAATCCGACAAGCCGGTGCTGCTCGACTTCTGGGCAGAATGGTGCGGTCCTTGCAAGATGATTGCCCCGATCCTGGAAGAAGTGGCCAAGGAATACGGCGACAAGGTGCAGATTGCCAAGATCGACGTCGATGCCAACCAGGGCACCCCGGGCAAGTTCGGCATCCGCGGTATCCCGACGCTGATCCTGTTCAAGAACGGCGCTGTGGCTGGCCAGAAGGTCGGTGCACTGTCGAAATCGCAACTGACGGCGTTCCTCGACAACAACCTGTAATCCCGGGTTGATGGCAGCAGGTGCCGGGGCCTTTGTCGCCGCAGCGCGACAGCCCGGCACCTCGCCGGCGGTGCAACGCTTGCGCCTCGCGCTGCTTGCTATATAATCCGCCACAAAGCATCCCAAAGTTCTTCGAGCGTTCGCTCACTTTTCCCTGATCCTTCACTTGTCGTCCAACGGACGGCACCTCCGTATGCATTTATCCGAACTAAAGTCCCAGCACGTCTCCGAGCTGCTAGAAATGGCGAACGGTCTCGAAATCGAGAACGCCAACCGTCTTCGCAAGCAGGAGCTGATGTTCGCCATTCTGAAGAAGCGCGCAAAGACCGGCGAAACCATCTATGGCGACGGGACGCTCGAAGTGCTGCCGGATGGCTTCGGTTTCCTTCGCTCGCCTGAGACGTCGTATCTGGCCAGCACGGACGATATCTATATCAGCCCGTCGCAGATCCGCCGCTTCAACCTGCATACCGGCGACACGATCGAAGGGGAAGTGCGCACGCCGAAGGACGGCGAACGCTATTTCGCGCTCGTGAAGGTGGACAAGGTCAACGACCACCCGCCCGAGGCCTCGAAACATAAGATCATGTTCGAGAACCTCACGCCGCTGCACCCGAACAAGCCGCTGCTGCTCGAGCGCGACATTCGCGGTGAAGAGAACGTGACGGGCCGCATCATCGACATGATTGCCCCGATCGGCAAGGGCCAGCGCGGTCTGCTCGTGGCCTCGCCGAAGTCCGGCAAGACCGTGATGCTGCAACACATCGCACACGCCATCGCCACCAATCACCCGGAAGCCAAGCTTTTCGTGCTGCTCATCGACGAGCGCCCGGAAGAAGTGACCGAAATGCAGCGTTCGGTGAAGGGCGAAGTGATCGCTTCGACGTTCGACGAACCGGCAACGCGTCACGTGCAGGTCGCCGAAATGGTGATCGAGAAGGCCAAGCGCCTGATCGAAATGAAGCAGGACGTGATCATTCTGCTCGACTCGATTACGCGTCTGGCACGCGCCTACAACACCGTGATCCCGGCGTCGGGCAAGGTGCTGACCGGCGGTGTCGATGCCAACGCGCTGCAACGTCCGAAGCGTTTCTTCGGCGCAGCCCGTAACGTCGAAGAAGGCGGCTCGCTCACGATCATCGCCACCGCGCTGATCGAGACCGGCAGCCGCATGGACGACGTGATCTACGAAGAATTCAAGGGCACGGGCAATATGGAAGTGCACCTCGAGCGCCGTCTCGCGGAAAAGCGCGTCTACCCGTCGATCAACCTGAACAAGTCCGGCACGCGTCGCGAAGAGCTGCTGATCAAGCCCGAGATCCTGCAAAAGATCTGGGTGCTGCGCAAGCTGATCTACGACATGGACGAAGCCGAAGCGATGGAATTCCTGCTTGGCAAGATCAAGCAGACGAAGAACAACGCCGAGTTCTTCGACCTGATGCGCCGCGGCGGCTGATAGCCCGACGCGCATCACGTCAAAAAGCCGCGACGCCCGTCGCGGCTTTTTTATTTCGCCACGCCTTCCACGACCGCCCCGGCACGCTTCGGGCTGTCACGAACCCTGTTATATGATGGGCGCAATCCCCACGCCCCCATGGAGAATCTGCCATGTCTGAACAAGACGATCTGTCGAACGACCTGATTGCCGAAGCGGCTAACCAACTTGAGGCCGGGGATCCCGAGTCTGCACTGGAAATCGGCAAGCAGCTCGAATCGATGAAGCACCTGAGCGGCTATGAGATTCAGGCAGCCGCCTATGCCGAAATGGACGAAATGGAACAGGCAGTGACCGTGCTTGAGTCCGGCGTCGCTCAGGCAGAAGCGGGCGCATCGGGCCTCTGGCGTCTGTGGCAATTGCTCGGCAACTTCCGGGCCGACCTCGACCGCTTCCCCGCCGCCGTCGACGCGTACGAAGCCGCCGGCAACGCCGCGCCCGACGAAGATGTCGTCATCATCGATTTCAACCACGCCAACGCCCTCTCGCGTCACGGCGATCGCGAGGCCGCGCATCAACGTCTCGACCGCGTCTTCGAGAGCCCTTATCTGGCACAGAACGGCCATGCGTTCATCGAAGCCGCCATCGCGCTGCGCATGCATCTGTTCAATGCGCAGGGTGACGCCCAAGCCGCCATCGACACCTTCAACGCCCTGCACAACCACGAAGGCGACGAAGAAGGCAGCAACGAATCCATGGCCGGTGTCTACGCCGAACTGTCGCTCGCCTACAAGCAGTCGGGCGACGACGCGAAAGCACTTGCCGCCGCCCAGGACGCCGTACAGCTCTACAAGTGGAGCGAACTCGTCCTCTGGTCGCTGCGCGCTGCACGTGGCGAGCAATCGGACACGGCCAAGGCCATGCATCTGATCGTCGAAGGCCAGTGGTACGAGCCGCTCGAAGATGAAGACCCCGACGGCCCTGCCCCCGAATTCGTCACCACGTACGACGTGGTCGCCGAGAACGAAGAAGACGCCCTGCGCCTGATCGCCGAGTGCGAGCCGCCGCAGGTACGCGCGTCGCTGCGCATCGCCGAGACGCATCCGGTCGATCACGACGACGAATCGCCGACGCCGTACAAGGGCGTGTACGCGACCGGCGACTATCACATGTACCAGCCGGGCGACGAAGACGAAGCAATCGACTGAGCTTCGTGATCGGTATCGGTATCGGTATCGGTATCAGCATCGGCGTCGAGGGCGGAAATGCCTCACGCCGACGCACGATAAACAAAGGGCGCCGGAGATCCTCCGGCGCCCTTTGCATTTGGCAGGCAGTCAACGCGTCAGCCGCGACGCGTCACGGTATTACTTGTAGCCCGCGCGGTCGAGAATACGCTGCGCTTCCGGCAGGTTCTTCGCGATGGTACCGATGGGCACCGTCTCGGCCTTGAAGTCGCCCAGCGAAGCGAGCGCCGGGTTATCGACCTTCGTCGTCGGCACGGCCGGCCATTCGTTGTTGCCGTTGGCGAAGTATTGCTGCGCTTCGTCGCTGGCGAGGTATTCGAGGAATTTCACGGCGTTGTCGCGGTTCGATGCGTGCTTGGCTACACCGGCACCCGCAACGTTCACGTGCGTGCCTGCGCCGGCCTGATCCGGCCACAGGAAGCCCACCTTCGACATCAGCGCCTTGTCTTCCGGCTTGTCCGAGCGCGCCATGCGCACGTAGTAATACGAGTTGGCGAGCGCCACACCACATTCACCCGTCGCCACCGCCTTGATCTGATCGGTATCGCCACCGCGCGGTGCACGCGCGAAGTTCGCGACCATGCCTTCCGCCCACTTCGTGGTCGCCGCCGCGCCGTCACGTGCGATCAGCGCGCCGACCAGCGACAGCATGTACGGATGCGAACCCGAGCGCGTGCAGACCTGCCCCTTATGCTTCGGATCGGCCAGCGACGCATAAGACGCCACCGTCTTCGGGTCAACCTTGTCCTTGTTGTAGACGATCACGCGAGCGCGCGTCGAGAAGCCATACCAGTCGGTGCCCTTGTTGGTGCTTGCGGCATGCAGCTTGGCGGGAATGCGCGCGTCGAGCGTGGCGGACTTCACCGGCTGGAAGAGCCCTGCCTCGTCGGCCTTGGCCAGACGGGCTGCATCGACCATCAGAATCACGTCGGCCGGGCTCTTCGCACCCTCGCCTTTCAGACGCTCCAGCAACGCGGCGTCATCCGCCTCGATGCGATTGATCTTGATGCCGGTCTGCTTGGTGAACGTGCCGTAAAGCTGCTCGTCGGTCTGGTAATGACGTGCCGAGTACAGATTCAGCACCTTATCGGTATCGGCTTGCGCGCCGAATGCCGCGGCCATCGTGGCCCCCAGCACCGTCAGTCGCGTCAGTTTGCCAATCGTCGTCGCCTTCATGGGCAGTTCCCCGGAGAAATAGTGAGAGTGAGTGCGAGTGAATCTGAATGCGCCCGGAAAGCCGCTGAAGATCCCGGCAATCGGCGGCAAACGGTTTTGCACAGAGGAACAGCATAATGAAATATTCATATCAAAGCAAATGATTCTTATTCGCATTTGTTTCGATATTCACCATTTCCCGAGTGAATCGTTGCGGGAGCATGGCGAGAGGAGACGGGGGATGGGCACAGCGGAGGGTTGCGGCAGGTAAGACGAACCCTGCCGGAGAAGGTTCCGCGAGGACGCTGACAAGTCGACGCCCTTCGACTTCCCGCGCCAAAAGTGAACTGATGGGTGTTCGTGACGCTCCAATCGCCGTAAAATTGCGCGTCGGTGCTTCTGCCGCCGTACTCGCCCGTCCCGCCCTGTTGGAGTTCTCCCCTTGTTGCCGTTGTTCCCCACTTTGCGCCGTGTGCGCCCCACGCTTGCGGCATTGACCGTGGCCGCCGTGTTGGCTGGTTGCGCCAGCGCCCCGTCCGTCGATATCAGCGCCAATGGCGGGAATGCCCCGGCAACCCAGACCTCCCCCGCTACGCCGCTCGCCCAGACGCCGGCAACACCCGCCACACCGGTCACGCCGCCCAAGGTTGTCCGCCCCCTGAAGATCGGGCTGGCACTCGGTGGCGGTGCCGCACGTGGCTTTGCGCACGTGGGCGTGATCAAGGCACTGGAAGCGCGTGGCATTCACGCTGACATCGTCGTCGGCACGAGTGCCGGCAGTGTCGTGGGCGCCATGTACGCCTCGGGTCTGAACGGCTTCCAGCTCAACCGTCTGGCCTCGACGATGGACGAAGCCTCGATCAGCGACTGGACCATGCCGTTCCGCTCACGCGGCATGCTACGCGGCGAAGCGCTCCAGTCGTATGTCAACAAGATCCTCAAGGACCGTCCGATCGAACAGATGCCGCGTCAGCTCGGCATTGTGGCCACCGACCTGCAAAGCGGCGCGCCGATCTTGTTCCGCCGTGGCAACACGGGGCAGGCCGTGCGGGCGTCCAGCAGCGTGCCGGGCGTGTTCGAGCCGGTGCATATCGGCAACCGCGATTACGTGGACGGCGGCCTCGTGGCGCCGGTGCCGGCCGAGTACGCGCGTCAGATGGGCGCCGACTTCGTGATCGCGGTCGACATCTCGGCCAACCCGACCGCACAGGCAACGCAGGGGCAGTTCGACATCCTGATGCAGACATTCACGATCATGGGCCAGTCGATCAAGCAGTACGAACTGGAGAAGAACGCCGACGTGGTCATTCGCCCGTCGCTGGCCAAGATGGGAGCCTCGGACTTTCAGGGGCGCAATCGCGCCATTCTGGCGGGCGAGGAAGCCGTGTCGCAGTTGTGGCCGCAGATTCAGCGCAAGCTCGCCGAAGCTCAGGCACAGGCGGCCAGCGGCACCCAGCAAGCCGCCCGCTGAACCCACTCGCGCCAATCCGCGCCCGCAATAAGAAATGCCGCCCGAGGGCGGCATTTCTTTTGTTCGTCTGGCTCAGGCGTCCCGGCGGTTGCCCCGGGCACACCCGCCACTTACATCGGGTGATCGTTCTTGAAGATTTGTTCGACGCGCGACAGCTCGGCGCTGGCCTTGAGCGTCTCGACGCGACGCGCGCCGTTGTAGCGGGCCGACCAGTACGACTCGCTCAGCGTTTCCACGCGAATCTTGCCGCCGGTGGCCGGGGCGTGCACGAACTTGTCGCCACCAATATAGATACCGACGTGCGAGAAGCTGCGGCGCATGGTGTTGAAGAACACCAGATCGCCCGGCTTCAGATCGGTCTTGGCAATGCGCTCGCCCACCTGGCTCATTTCTTCCGAGCGGCGCGGCAGCATGAAATTGAGCGTGTCCTGGAACACATAGCGCACGAAGCCGCTGCAATCCAGACCGCTGTCCGGTGTGTTGCCGCCGTACTTGTAGCGCACGCCGATGTAGTTCAGCGCGCCCAGCACGACGTCCGACGCCTTGTCCGTCACATTCGAGAGCAGCTTCTGCGCACGTTGCACGCGCGACTCTTCCACGGCGGCAACCGGCGTATCGCCCGTTGCAATACCCGTGACGCCCGCAGAGGCGTTGCTGGTCGAAGTCGAGGAGGAAGTTTGCGAAGCGGCCTGAATGGCAGCCGCCGCAGCGCGGGCGGCGGCCGAGGGGCCGTTGTTGTAGTCGTCAGCCTTTGCCGTCAACGAGGCGGTGACGAGCCCAGCGGCAGTGAACGCGAGAAGGAGAGTCTTGCGGGTGCGCTTAGGTTTCGTCTGCATTGGTCGCCGGGTTGAGGGTGTCGGATGGCCGATGAGTAGCTCGTCAGGTGCAACTACGGTGGTGCTATGTCGGATATCTCGGGGTTACCCTCGCTTTCGCTTCGGTTAACTCGTTGAATATTCAACTTAATTGGTACGCGATAGTAATGTGAACGTCACACGATGTCAAAAGGTAATAGAAAAAAACAATCAATACAATCAGAAAATTTTCATTAACAATCAAGCCCTTGTGATTTAGCCGACGTTTCGTGACGTTGCACGATGTTTCGCCGCGGCGTCACGCAACTTGAGGTGACTACAACATGGCAGCCGCGACCAGTTCCCGGGTGTAATCGTTTTGCGGGTCAAAAAATACTGATTCCGTATCGCCCTGCTCCACCAGATGCCCGTCTTTGAACACCAGCACGCGGTGCGCCATGGCCCGCATGACGGCCAGATCGTGACTGATGAAGAGGTAGCTCAGGTTGTATTTCACCTGTAGCTGCGCCAGCAGATGGAGCACTTGCTGCTGAATCGACACGTCGAGCGCACTGGTCGGCTCATCGAGCACGAGGATCTGCGGATCGACCACCAGCGCCCGGGCAATGGCAATGCGTTGCCGTTGACCGCCCGAGAATTCATGCGGATAACGCGACATCGCGCGGGCGTCGATGCCCACTTCGCGGAGCACATCCGCGACCCTTGCGCGGCGGTCAGCCTCCGACTGCTGCGGACGGTGTAATGCCAGCCCCTCGCCGACAATCTCCTCGATAGTCATGCGCGGCGACAGCGAGCCGTACGGGTCCTGAAATACGATCTGCATATGCGAGCGCAAGGTACGCTGCGCCATGCCGCGATAGCTGGCCAACGGCTCGCCTAAAAACTCGATCTGCCCCGCACTCGCCCGCTGCAACCCCAGCAGCGTCATCGCCAGCGTCGACTTGCCGGACCCCGACTCCCCCACCACGCCCAGCGTCTCGCCTTGGCGCAGCGACAAATCGACGGGATGCACCGCGCGGAACAGACCTCGCTTGAACCAGCCGCGCATGCCCGGCTGTGCGATCGAGTAATCGACCGTCACGCCTTTCGCTTCGAGCAACACCGGCGCAATCGGCAAAACCGGGTGAATCTCGCGCTGCGGCCGGCTGTTGATGAGCTTCTGCGTGTACGGATGCTGCGGCTGGGTGAACAGCGTTTCGGTGTCGGCGCACTCCACCAGCACGCCCTTCTCCATCACCGCCACGCGCTCGGCAAAGCGGCGCACCAGATTCAGATCGTGCGTGATGAGCAGCACCGCCATGCCGCGCGTCGCGGCGGCGTCACGCTGCAACTCCAGCAGCAGCTCCATGATCTGCGCGCGAATGGTGACGTCGAGCGCTGTGGTCGGCTCATCGGCAAGCAGCAGCTTCGGGTGACATGCCAGTGCCATCGCGATCATCGCGCGCTGGCGCTGCCCGCCGGACAACTCATGCGGAAAGTGCGATACGCGACGCTCCGGCTCGGGGATGCCCGTGCGGCGCAGCAAGGCGATAGCGCGCGCCTTGGCGTCTTTCGGCGACAAACCCTCGTGCAGTTCCAGCGCCTCGGCAATCTGCTCACCGATCGGATAGAGCGGATTGAGCGCGGTCATCGGCTCCTGAAAGATCATCGCGATGTCGTTGCCGCGCAGCGCCCGCATGTCGCGCTCGCGCAGCGAAGCGAGATCGACGCCATCGAGCAGCACCTTGCCTTCCACCTGCGCGTCTTGCAGCAGCCGCAGAATGGCCAGCGCCGTCACGCTCTTGCCCGAGCCCGACTCGCCCACGAGGGCCACGCGTTCGCCACGCCCGATGGCAAGACTCAGATCCTTCACGACCTCGGTATCGCCAAAGCGCACCGACAGGTTTTCGATACTCAGCAGCGGCGCGCTCACATTACCCCCCCGGCGGCAGCCTGCTTGTCGGCCACGCGCGTGTCGAGCGCATTACGCAGCGCATCACCCATGAACGTGAGCAGCAACAACGTGAGCACGAGCACCACGAACGTCGCCAGCGAGATCCACCATGCGTCGAGATTCGCCTTGCCCTGACTCAGCAGCTCACCGAGGCTCGGCGTTGGCGGCGGCACACCGAGACCGAGAAAATCCAGACTCGTCAGCGCAAGAATCGCCCCGCTCATGCGGAACGGCAGAAACGTGATGACCGGCGTCATGCTATTGGGCAGCACATGCCGCCGGATGATCTGCCAGTTCGACAGCCCCATCGCCCGCGCCGCCCGCACGTAATCGAGCTGGCGATTGCGCAGGAACTCGGCGCGCACGTAATCGGACAACCCGATCCAGCCGAACAGCGACAGCAGCACGAAGAGCAGCCACAACTGCGGCTCGAAGATCGACGCGAAGATGATCAGCAGATACAGCTCCGGCAGCGAGCCCCAGATTTCGATCAACCGTTGCAGCGTCAGGTCGATGCGCCCGCCGTAGAAGCCCTGCACGGCGCCCGCCAGAATGCCCAGCAGCGTGCCCGAGATGGTGAGCGCCAGCGCGAAGATCACCGACAGCCGGAAGCCGTACAGCAGCCGCGAGAACACGTCGCGGCCGCGATCGTCGGTGCCGAGCCAGTTCTCGGACGACGGCGGCGCCGGATTGGGCACCTTCGCGAAGTAGTTGATGGTGTCGTAGCTGTAGCGCACCGGCGGATAGATCGCGAAGTTATCGCCCGAGCGAATGCGCTTCTCGATGAACGGATCGAGGTAATCGGTCGGCGTAGGGAAGTCGCCGCCGAAGGTGAGTTCGGGATACGTCTTGACCAGCGGGAAGTACCAATGGCCTTCGTAACGCACCACCCACGGCTTGTCGTTGCAGAGCACTTCGGCGAACAGGCTGATGCCGAACAGCACGACGAACGCGATGAGGCTCCAGTAGCCGAGCCGCTCGCTGCGAAAGCGCCGCCAGACGCGCCAGCGCGGCGAGCGCGACGTGTATGACGACTGCGACGCACGGGCAGGTGCCGCAGCAGGCGGCAGTGACGAACGAGGCGGACGCGGCGATGGCGTGTCGGATCGGTTCACGTCAATGCTCCAGTCGGTCGAATTGAATGCGCGGGTCGACCAGCACGTAGCACAGGTCGGAGATGAGTTTGGTCACGAGTCCGATCAGCGTGAACAGGTAGAGCGAGCCGAGCACGACCGGATAGTCGCGCCGTTGCACCGATTCGAACGACAACCGGCCGAGCCCGTCGAGCGAGAACAGCGTTTCGATCAGCAGGCTGCCCGCGAAGAACGCACCGATGAAGGCAGCGGGGAAGCCGGTGATGAGCGGAATCAGCGCATTACGGAAGACATGCTTGAACAGCACCTTGCGCTCCGAGAGCCCTTTCGCGCGCGCGGTCAGCACGTACTGCTTGCGGATTTCGTCGAGAAACGCGTTCTTGGTGAGCATGGTCACCACGGCAAAACTGCCCACGACCGACGCCGTCACCGGCAGCGTGATGTGCCACAGATAGTCGGTAATTTTCGCGGGCCACGACAGCTCGGCCCAGTTGTCCGAGACGAGTTCGCGCAGCGGAAACACCTGCCAGAACGAGCCGCCGCCAAAGAGCACAAGCAACAGCACGCCCAGCACGAAGCCCGGGATGGCGTAGCCGACGAGCACGACCAGACTGGTGAGCGTGTCGAAGCGCGAACCGTTGCGCACCGCCTTGGCGATGCCCAACGGCACCGATATCAGATACGTCAGGAAGAAGGTCCACAGCCCGAGCGAGATCGACACCGGCAGCTTCGAGACGATCAGCGACCACACGCTCTGATGGTGAAAATAACTCTGACCGAGATCGAACTGCGCGAAGCGTTTGAGCATGAGCCAATAGCGCTCTGCCGGCGTCTTGTCGAAACCGTAGAGCGCCTTGATCTGGGCGAGTTGCTGGGCATCGACGCCATTGCGGCCGCGATAGTTGTTGCCGCTGCCCCCGCCGCTCGCTTCACCGCCGCCACCGCGATGCTTGAGCTCGAGAATCACCTGTTCGACCGGACCACCCGGCACGAACTGGATGACGACGAAAGTCAGGGTGATCACGCCGAGCAGCGTCGGGATCATGATCAGCAGACGCTTGAGTATGTAGGACCACATAGTGGAAGACAGCTCCTGTAGGTGCCCGGCGTTCAGTGACGGTCGGTGCTGTCCGCGCGCTTGCCGACACGCGAATCCCACCACATTGCGATGAGCCAGCCATCGGCGGTGTAGTACAGCGGCAGCGTGTCGGGAAAGCGCAGATAGCTTTTGTAGGCCATGCGGTGCGTCGACGAGAACCAGTGCGGCACGATGTAGTAACCGTGCGAGAGCACGCGGTCGAGCGAGCGCGCCGCGGCCACCAGATCTTCATAGGTGTGGGCACGCACCAGCGCCGCCACCAGCGCGTCGACGGCCGGGTCCTTGAGGCCGATGACGTTATCCGAGCCGTCGACATTGGCCGACTGGCTGCCGAAGCGGTCGATCAACTCGGTACCCGGAATTTGCGAGTCGGGAAAGCGCAACGAGATCATGTCGAAGTCGAAGGTCTCGATGCGTTTCTGATACAGCGCGAAGTCGCTCGTGCGGAAGTTCAGCGTGATGCCGAGTTTGGCGAGATTGCGCGCGTAGGCTGAAGCGACCGGGCCCATCGAACCGCCGTCGTCGATGAACTCGAATTCGAACGGCTCACCCTTCGCGTTACGCAGTGCGCCGTCGCGATACGTCCATCCCGCTTGGGCGAGCAGCTCACGCGCCTGACGCAGGTTTTCGCGCAGGCTCGCGGGGGGCGTCGTCGTCGGCTGCACGACCATCGGTCCGAACACGGCCGGGTCGAGCTTCGCGCGCAACGGTTCGAGCAGCTTCAGCTCATCCGCGGTCGGCAGGCCGCGCGCCGCGAGATCGCTGTTGGTGAAGTAACTGTAGATGCGCTGGTACTGGTCGTAGAACAGTTGGCGGTTGAGCCATTCGAAGTCCAGCGCCAGATCGAGCGCGCGGCGCACGCGCACATCCTGAAACATCGGCCGCCGCGTGTTGAAAATAAAGCCCTGCATGCCGGCCGCGTTGTGGTGCCCGAACTCGCGCTTGACCAGCTCACCGCTCTTGAAGCGCTTGCCGACGTAGCTGCGCACCCAACTGCGCGCGCGATACTCGGTCGTTGCATCGAACTCGCCTGCCTTGAAACCTTCGAGCCGCACGATATCGTCCGTGTACAGCTTGTACGCGATGCGCTCGAAGTTGAAAGTGCCGCGCCGCACCGGCAGGTTGTCACCCCAGTAGTTCGGATCGCGCTTGAAGGTGATACGCCGGCCGCCGTCGTACGACTCGATCAGGTACGGGCCGCTGCCGATGGGCTTCTCGAAGGTCAGCGCGTCGAACGGCTTGCGCTTGCCGTCCGGGCCCATGCCCCACTTCGGCGAGAACACCGGCACGCCCGCCACCAGCAGCGGCAGATCGGGGCTCACGCGGCGAAAGTCGAAGCGCACGCGGCTTTTGTCGAGCACGGTGACGCCCTTCACGTCGGAGAGCATCACTTTGAATCCGGGGGCGGCCTGCGGACTGATGAGCGTGTCGAAGGAGTATTTGACGTCCTGGGCGGTCACCGGATCGCCGTTGCTGAAACGTGCGGCCGGGTTCAGGTGGAACGTGACCGAGGCGCCGTCGGGCGACACCGCAATGTCGTCGGCCAGCAGGCCATAGACGGTTGCAGGCTCATCGCCGCTGCCGATGCCCAGTGTCTCGAACATGAGGCTGGCGACACCGGCCGGTGCCGAACCGCGTAGCGTGAACGGATTGAATTTGTCGAAGCTGGTGCGCCGGTCCGGATTGGCCAGCGTGAGCGTGCCGCCGCGCGGGGCATCCGGATTGACGTAATCGAAGTGGGTGAAGCCTTGCGGGTATTTGGGCTCGCCATACTGGGCGATGGCGTACTTGGCGTACGCGGACTGGCTCATGCCGAGGCCAGCGAACAACACGACAATCAACGCAGCAAAAAACGCTTTGAGAGGCACGAATGGCCGAGGCAACTTATCTTTGGTCGTGCGTGGATGCTGTGTCGTTTGCGCGCTCATGCGTCTCCTGTCGTCTCCGATGCAGCATCGTGTATGCACCCGCCTGCCGGGGCTGAACGCATCCTGCCCCTCCCCTTCGTCCCGTCGGCATCGTGCGCCTGTGATCTGCACACAAGCGCGTTTGTGCCGTAACCTGCCGTAACCTCTCGTAACGCGTCTGCCGGAGAGATTCCCCCGTGAGGCTTGGCGGCAGGGCCGGACCGCGCGACAATTGTACCCAAAAGCCCGGTCTGTATGCCGCTCTTAAGGACACATACCTGCCGGATCGGTTCCCCCGCTCCCGCCCTGGAGGCCGCCGTTGAGTGCTACACGATCGCCTGTGCAGAACCCCAACCGTACCCTGCCCCGCTGGCTTGCCCGATTTTTTTTCCGGTGTGTTGAAGCCGCGCAACGCCGCATTGCCCGGGGTTCACTGGTCGGTGACCGGCCTATCTTCGATAACGCCCTGTTCCCTTGGGTCGGCGCACTCGAAGCACAGGCCCCGGCGATCGCCAAAGAACTCGAAGCCGTGCTCGCCACGCCCGGCCGCCTCCCGGCCTTCCACGAAATCTCCCCCGACGTCGCCACCATCACGCAAGACCACCAGTGGCAGACCTTCGTGTTTCTCGGTTACGGCATGCGTGCCGAGCGCAACCTCGCGCGATGTCCGGCGACGGCGGCTGCACTCGATGGCATTCCCGGATTGCGCACGGCCTTCTTTTCGATTCTCTCGCCGGGCAAGCAGATTCCCCTGCACAGCGGCCCCTATAACGGCGTGCTGCGCCTGCACCTCGCGCTGAAGGTGCCGCGCGAGCGCGAGCAATGCTGGATTGAAGTGAATGGGCAACGCTACGTGTGGCAGGCCAATCGTGCGGTGATCTTCGACGACGCCTATCCGCATGAAGTGCACAACGACACCAACGAAACCCGTGTGGTGCTGTTCGTCGATTTCGAGCGCCCCTGCAAGGTGCCGGTGTCGTGGCTGAATCGGTTGCTGCTGGCGTTCGCACCGCTGACACCCGAGTTGCAACAAGCCAAGACGAATCATGAAAAGTGGGAGCGCGACTACTACGCCGACGACGGCCAAGCCGCGCCGGACACTGCCGTCACTGCCGCTACAGCAGCCGTTGCTACGCCCGCACCCAACGTGACGACTGCGCCGGCCGCCAAACCGCGCGTAGCGCCTCAGGAGGCCGATGTATCACATGCGGGGCACGCAGAGCACTCCGAACACGCAGAACACGCGGAAGCGGCCGGTAACGAGCGCGCACACGGCTGACGAATCGATCCGGTCGCCACAAACAAAAAGCCAGCGAAATTGCTTTCGCTGGCTTTTTGCTTTGTTGCCTTGTTGCTTTGTTGCCTCTCAACGGCGTTGATTGGCTAACGCCAGCGCCTTCACATGGACGGGGTTACGTCTGACGCCCCGGCTGCGCGAGCACGTCCTGCGCCGGCGGCGGCACGAAGTTCGCTGCCAGCACGGCAACGAGCGCTGCCGCCATCATCGCGCCAATGCCGAGTGCCGCATCCCCAAAGTGCAGATACGCCATCTTCATCGCCTCGATTACGGCCACCGCCACGACGATGGTGATCATGCTGAGCATGCCCGCGACTGTCGCGCGATTGGGGCTGTCCACGGCAAACAGCGACTGTCGATACACCACGCCATAGCTCATGCCCATGCCGAACGCATGCAGCGATGTGCCGACCAGCAGCGCCGGATACCCGGGGGCCAGAATGGCCGTGCCCACGAGCGATACCGCCGCGCCGATCAGCATCGCGGCCACCCCGGTGGCCAGCAACCGGCCATTCGACCAGCGGCCCACCTGACGCGCGAGCACCACGTTGCCGAGAATCAGCGCCGCGAACACCGGCACCTGCAACATCGCGTAGTGCATCTGCGACAGCCCGGCACGCTCGATCAGGAACACCGGGCCCAGTGCAATCCACGTGAGCAACGGCGTAATCGCCACGCCTGTCAGCACCGCACCGCGCCAGAACCGCGCGCTCGAGAGCGGCAGCTTGTAACCGGCCCAGAGCGCCTTCGCGTTGAGGGCATTGCGGTCATGCCGTGAAAACTCCGGCATCGTGCGATACAGGCCGATAAACGACGCCACGGCCACCAGCGCAATCAACCAGAAGATGCTGCGCCACGGCCAATACGACACGACAGCAGCCCCCGCGAGCGGGCCGAACAAGGGCGAGAGCAGCGACACGTTGGCCATCAGCGCCATCACCCGCACGGCCGTCTTTTCTTCGAAGGCTTCATGTACGGTCGGGTAGCCCACGGTCAGCACGAAGCAGCAGCCCATGCCTTGCAGGAATCGCAGTGCAATGAATTGCGGCATCGTCTGCACGTAGTGCATCGCCAGACACGCGAGCACGAACATCGTGAGACCGGAGAGCAGTACGCGACGGCGTCCGAAGCGATCGGAGAGCGGGCCGAGCAGCCATTGCAAACTCGCGTTGCCCAGCATGGCGGCGGTGAGTGCGAGTGTCGTCATTTCCGCCGACGCGCCGAATTCGCGCGTCACCAGCGGCATGCCGGGCATGATCATGTCGTTCGAGATGTAGACCGCGAACTCGAAGAGCACCAGCGAGAAGGGAAACCAGAATCGTGAAACGCGTAAAGCAGGAGTTGCTGAGTGAGACACCTCGTAAGGCTCCTTTGTGTGGCCGACGCTCATGACGAAGGCCCACGTAAAAAGACAACACCCCCGGTGCCAGCGAGGCACCGGGGGTGTCTGTTGCATCGGCCGTATCGTTATCGGTCAGATACGGCGTTCGATGGCTCAGACTTCCAACAGTTCAACCTCGAAGACCAGCGTTGCGTTCGGCGGAATCACACCACCGGCGCCGCGTGCGCCATAGCCGAGTTCGGGCGGAATGACGAGCTTGCGCTTGCCGCCGACCTTCATGCCGGCAACACCTTCGTCCCAGCCACGAATGACCATGCCGCCGCCCAGCACGAAGGCGAACGGGTCATTGCGGTCTTTGCTCGAATCGAACTTCTTGCCGTCGGTGAGCCAGCCGGTGTAGTGAACGGTCACGGTCTGGCCGGGAGTGGCTTCTGCGCCGTCGCCCACTTGGAGGTCGTCGTATTGCAGGCCGGAATCGGTAGTGATGGTCGACATCGTGGTTCTCGCTCGAAGAGGGGGGAAAGAATCGACGCGCGAGGTATCGCCAACGCGCGAACTCGGGAAAGAAAAAACCCCCGGCTCTCCGCGAAGAGCCGGGGGTGTTCCGCCAAGGCGACTTGGCGGAGACGGAGGGATTCGAACCCTCGATCCAGGTTTTGGCCCAGATGCTCCCTTAGCAGGGGAGTGCCTTCGACCTCTCGGCCACGTCTCCCAAACTTGTCGTCACATCAGGGAGGTGATGTAACGAAGGCGTGATATTACCTAGTGTTCCGCGTTGCGTCAAACATTATGCGCATCAAAATCCAACTTTTTTTGCGCACCTGTCATGCTTTCGCCACGCACGGGGAGTTTTCCCCGCATCACGACACCGCAATGTCGTTTCGCGCCGCATTCACGCCTCATCCGTCTCGCGAGAATCCGACGCGAATTTCTGCTGCTGATTCAAACACTTCAATCACTTCGCATCACACGTTTGCACGTGCGATGCGACTGTGATGTCTTGCGGCTTCGAGTGACTTACGCCTGATCGAGTTCGAAAGCCTTATGCAGCGCGCGCACGGCGAGCTCCATGTACTTTTCGTCGATCAGCACCGAGATCTTGATTTCCGAGGTGGAGATCATCTGGATGTTGATGCCCTCTTCCGACAGCGTGCGGAACGCCTTGCTGGCGATACCGACGTGCGAGCGCATGCCCACACCCACGATCGAGACCTTCGAGACCTTCGGGTCGCCCGATACTTCCGCGGCACCGATATGGCCTTGCACGTCGTTTTGCAGCAGCGCCATGGCGCGCTGGAAGTCACCACGCGGCACCGTGAACGTGAAGTCGGTCTTGCCGTCCACGCTCTGGTTCTGGATGATCATGTCGACATCGATGTTCGCGTCGGCGATCGGGCCGAGGATCTGGTAGGCGATGCCCGGGCGGTCCGGCACACCGCGCACGGTGATCTTGGCCTCGTCGCGCTGGAATGCGATACCCGAAATGATGGCCTTTTCCATTTGTTCGTCTTCCTCAAAAGTAATCAGCGTGCCCGAGCGCGCTTCTTCATCGAGCGCAATCATCGGATCGGTCAAGCTCGAGAGCACACGCGTCTTGACCTGGTACTTGCCGGCGAATTCCACCGAGCGGATCTGCAACACCTTCGAACCGAGGCTGGCCATTTCCAGCATCTCTTCGAAGGTCACCTTATCGAGGCGGCGTGCCTCGTCGACCACACGCGGGTCGGTGGTGTACACACCGTCCACGTCCGTGTAGATCAGGCACTCGTCGGCCTTCAGTGCGGCAGCGACGGCAACCGCCGACGTGTCCGAACCGCCACGGCCGAGCGTGGTCACGTTGCCGTTCGGATCGATCCCCTGGAAACCGGTGATGACGACCACGCGGCCGGCATCGAGATCGGCCATCACGCGCTTGTCGTCGATTTCCGAAATACGGGCTTTGGTGTGGGCACTGTCAGTCTTGATCGGCACTTGCCAGCCGGCGTAGCTCACGGCGTCGACGCCCTCGGCTTTGATAGCGAGGGCCAGCAGGCCAACGCTCACTTGCTCGCCCGTGGCGGCAATGGCGTCGAGTTCGCGCGGATCGGGTTCGGCCGAAATCTCTTTGGCCAGACCCAACAGACGATTGGTTTCGCCGGACATTGCCGACGGCACCACCACCATCTTGTGACCGGCCTTATGCCATTTGGCCACGCGCTTGGCGACATTCTTGATGCGCTCCACCGAGCCCATCGACGTGCCGCCGTATTTGTGTACGATCAGAGCCATAACATTGCTAACACATTGATTTGAAACCGTTTATGAATCCTGCGCAGATACCCTGGAACGGGCATCGATGACGTTTCGATTCGCGGAACTTTTGATTATCGCACGAATGTATCGCGCATGAGCCGGTTTGGCGCAGATTGCACTGTCCGGGGGCTCACACGCCGCATTCGGCAGCAGATCATGCTGCGGATTTCAGTGGTTACGAGGGGATATGCCGAATCACCCGATCAAGGGCGGAGATAGCAGCATGATGTGATTGGCGTGGTGGCTGGAACTGACTCGATGCGTGCCGGCCAGCCGATCATGCCTCGTCACGCCACGTCATCCGCCAGCGCGGGCCGTCGACGCACAATGCAGCACCATCGATGCCCAGACGCGGCACGAACATGATGTCCGCCGCCTGCCAGACGATCGGCACATGGCGCTGCCACGCCGGCACTCCCTTGTTCTGATACCAATGCTTGAGCGAGCGCGAATGCCCGTCGGGGCGTTCGCGCCAGCGCTCGCCCCCTGCCCGCTCGCGAGCAATCAGCGGGTGCGCACGCAACGCCGCTTCGGCAATGCCGGCTGTCTGTGTTGCCGCGCCGGCATCCACAACAGGGTCGAATACGACACTGCCCTGCCACTGCGGCAACGGCCAGACGCGCTCGCCCGACCAGCGCAGCACCACGTCATCGACGGCCGCATCGGCATCCGCTGCGGCATAAACCGGCGTCCATTGCAGCACATCGCGATACAGGCGCAACACGGCGTCACCGTGCGGCAGCGTGAGAGACGCATCGGGCTGCGCATCGCGAATCTGCCGCACCCACTCGTCGAGACGCGCCTCGGGCGGCGCCGCCAACCCCTCCCGCGCGGCCCAATAGCGCAACAGGTTCGCCAGACGCGCCGTGTCGAGGCCCTGCAAACGACGGCGTTGCAGACGCGACGCATCGACATGCGCGGCGTCATAATCCATCTGTGCGAGTTGATCGAGCAGCGACTGGGCTTGCGCTGCGTGCCGCGCGAAACGGGCGAGCGTCTCGCGATAGGCGGGGACGTGCGCGGCAATCGCGGGCATCACGTCGTGACGCAGCGCATTGCGCAAATACTGACGATCCTGATTGGAGGGATCTTCCACCCACGACAGCGAACGCACCGTCGCAAAGGTCTGCATCGTTTCGCGCGACACGTCGAGCAGCGGACGAAGCAATTGCGCCGACGAAGCGACCGGCAACACCCCTGCCACGGCCATCGCCGCGACACCCGGCAGCCCGGCGCCGCGCAGCATTTGCAGCAACACCGTCTCGGCCTGATCGTTCGCATGATGGGCCGTGAGCAGCCAGTCGATGCCATGCGCGGCACAACACTCGGCCAGCGCCGTGTAACGCGCGGCGCGCGCGGCCCCTTCGATACCTTGGCGGGCGTCGCGCGGCACGCTGACGCGACGCGCCTCGAAGGCAAAGCCCCGCAGACGCGCCTCGCGCTCGCAGGTGGCCAGCCACTCGTCGGCGTGCCCGGACAGTCCGTGATGAATATGAATGGCCAGCGGCTGCGCCACTGGCTCACCGGCGTCGCGTCGCGATTGCGTCCAGTGCGCCAGTGCGTCGAGCAGCACCATGGAATCGAGACCGCCGCTGAGTGCCAATGCCAGACGTGGCACGGCAGACGATTCGCGCGAAGCGAAGGCATGCGCCAACGCGACGCGCAAAGCGACGTCCACATGAACAACTGCCGCGTCACCTCGGGCAGAGGCGAACGCGGCAGCGGTGTGAGGCGAGGAAGACACGGGCGGTTCGACGCCAGGCGTCATCGCCACCAACGGCGACGACGCGCTGGCCGACGACTTACTTGGCGCCGGCTTCCTTGAACTTGCCATAACTCATCAGACGCTCGAAACGACGATCGAGCAGTTCCTTGTGGCTCATGCCCTGGAACTGGCGCACCGAGTCGGCGAGCGCACGCTTGAGCATGCCGGCCATACCGAGCGGGTCGCGATGCGCACCACCCAGCGGTTCGTTGATGATCTTGTCGATCAGGCCGAGCGCCTTCAGACGGTGAGCGGTCAGGCCCAGCGCTTCAGCAGCTTCCGGCGCCTTGGCCGCGCTCTTCCACAGAATGGAGGCGCAACCTTCCGGCGAAATGACCGAGTACGTCGAGAATTGCAGCATCGCGACCGTATCGGCCACGGCCACGGCGAGCGCACCGCCCGAGCCGCCTTCACCGATGATCGTGGTGATGATCGGCGTCTTGAGCTCGGCCATGACGAACAGGTTGTGGCCGATGGCTTCCGACTGACCGCGCTCTTCGGCATCGATACCCGGATAGGCACCCGGCGTGTCGACGAACGTGAACAACGGCAAACCGAACTTCTCGGCGAGCTTCATCAGGCGCATGGCCTTGCGATAGCCCTCGGGACGCGGCATGCCGAAGTTGCGCAGCGCGCGCTCCTTCGTGTCGCGGCCCTTCTGGTGACCGATGACCATACAGGCCTGACCGTTGAAACGGGCCATGCCGCCCACGATGGCATGGTCGTCCGAGAACTCGCGATCGCCATGCAACTCGTGAAAGTCGGTAAAGATGTCGCGCACATAGTCGAGCGTGTAAGGACGCTGCGGGTGACGCGAGATTTGCGAAACCTGCCACGGCGACAGGTTCGTGTAGATGTCCTTGGTGAGCTGCTGGCTCTTTTTAGAGAGGCGCTCGATCTCTTCGGAAATATCGACGGCGGAGTCGTCCTGCACGAAGCGTAATTCTTCAATCTTCGCTTCGAGTTCGGCGATCGGCTGTTCAAAATCCAAAAAGGTGTTCTTCATCAGGTTTCCCCGGAAATGCGGCAGCGTATTGTACCGCCGGCGACCACTGTCCGATCAAGATAGACAACTTTCATCGCCTCTCGACAAACAATAGACACCGATAATGACTAAATGATACGGAATCGGACGCGGATTATACGTCCTAAGCGGAACAATCAGTATTCGACCGGTACCGGTTCGAGACTTCGCCACATGTACCACGTGGCGACGGAGCGCCAGGGCTCCCAATTGGCGGCCACTTCGCGCGCTTCACTGCGCGTGACGGGCTCGCCGCTGAAGTAGTTGACGCTGATGGCATTGATGAGCCCGACATCGTCGAGCGGCAGCACATCGGGGCGCAACAGGTTGAACATCAGGAACATCTCGGCCGTCCAGCGACCGATGCCGCGAATGCCGGTCAGCTCGGCAATGACGGCTTCATCGTCCATGCTGGCCCAGGCGTCCACGTGCAGCGCACCCGACTTGAAGTGGGTTGCCAGATCGAGGATGTACTCGGCCTTGCGACGCGACAGCCCGCAACCGGCGAGGGCATCGTGCCCGGCCTTGATGAATTGCGCGGGCGTGAGCTTCGGGCAGATGGCGACCACACGGTCCCACACGGCTTGCGCCGCTTTCACCGAAATCTGCTGGCCCACGATCGAACGCGCGAGCGTGACGAACGGCTCGCCGCGGCCGGTCAGATGCGCCGGACCGAATTGGGGAATGAGTTTCTTGAGAATGCGATCGCGGCGCATGAGATCGGCGCAGGCCTGATCCCAGAAGTCGGGGCGGGTCGCGCCCGGCGCGACCGGCAGCGGCACCACACCGGTGACGGCCTGCTCCACGACGTCGGTTTCGATGCGGGCAATCTCCGGCGTGACGATACGCGTCTCGCCGTCGCGCTTGGCGATCACGCGACGCGTGGTCGCGACGCCCGCCGCGCCATTGCCTTTCGCCGCTGCGCCCGTGACACGCGTCGTCTTGGCGGGCTTCGCCTGACGGGCCGGTTTGGTCGCCTTGGTTGCCTTAGCCGGCTTCGTCAGCACATCCGCGCCATCGGCTTTGGACGTCCGGGCCGACACTTTGCGTGCCACGCCCGCAGCCACCTTGGTCGACTTGCCCGCAGCCCCATTGCCGGCTGTCACCACCTTCTTGGGCTTGTCGGCAACCGCCGCCGCACCATTGCCGCTGCTGGCACGTTTGGCCGTCACGGGCGCCGTCTTCGCGCCGGTCTTGCTCTCGACCTTACGGGACTGGCCATCGGCCTTGGCCACCTTGGCAGGCGCCGCGCGCTTGGCCGTCGGCCGCGTTGCCTTGGCAGCACGTCCGGTCGTGGCGGTTTGGGTCGCAGCCTTTGCGGCCACGGATTTACGAGTCACCATGAAATTCGCCTCGATACGCCGCGCTCAGGCACGACGCCATTCGGTGGCGCCTCCGGGACGATCTTCCAGCACGATGCCGTCGGCGAGCAACTCGGCACGAATGCGATCAGCTTCTGCGAAATTCTTCTTGCGCTTGGCCTGCGCACGCGCTTCGATGCGTGCCTCGACCGATGCGCGCAACGCGTCGGCATCACCCAACTCGCCGACACCTGCCGCCCCTTGCAGGAACGACTGCGGATCGCGGCCGAGCAAACCGAGCGTACCGGCCAGACCCAGCAACTGACGCACGAGCACCGGGTCACGCTGCTTGTTGATTTCGCCGGCGAGTTCGAATAACACCGAAATCGCGATCGGCGTATTGAAATCGTCGTTCATCGCCGCCGCAAAGCGCTGCGCGAACGGTTCGTTCCAGTCGAGCGCGGCACCGTCACCCTGCGCATCTTTCAACGCGGTGTACAACCGCGTCAGGCCGCCACGTGCGTCGTCCAGATGGGCGTCGCTGTAGTTGAGCGGGCTGCGGTACTGCGCACGCAGGATGAAAAAACGGATGACTTCGGCGTCGAACTTCGCCAGCACTTCACGGATGGTGAAGAAGTTGCCAAGCGACTTGGACATCTTCTCGTCGTCCACGCGCACGAAGCCGTTGTGCAGCCAGTAGTTCACGAACGTCTCGCCCGTGGCGGCTTCGCTCTGCGCGATTTCATTCTCGTGGTGCGGAAACTGCAAATCTGCGCCGCCGCCGTGAATGTCGAACTGGTTGCCGAGCAACTGGCAGCTCATGGCCGAGCACTCGATGTGCCAGCCCGGGCGTCCTGCGCCCCACGGCGAGGCCCATTTCGATTCGTCGGGCTCGCTGTCTTTCGAGCGCTTCCACAGCACGAAGTCGAGCGGGTCCTGCTTGGCGGTGTTCGCGGCAACGCGCTCACCCGCACGCAGGTCTTCGATCGACTTGCCGGAAAGCTGGCCATAGTTGGCAAACTTGCGCACGGCATAGTTCACGTCGCCGTCTTCGGCCTGATACGCATAGCCGTTACGTTGCAACGTGCCGATCATGTCGACCATCTGCGGAATGAAGTCGGTCGCGCGCGGCTCGTGGTCGGGGCGCTGCACACCGAGCGCGTCGGCATCTTCGTGCATCGCGGCGATGAAGCGCGTGGTCAGCTCGCGCATCGTTTCGCCGTTCTCGACGGCACGCTTGATGATCTTGTCGTCAACGTCGGTGATGTTGCGCACATAGGTCACGCGATAGCCGAGCGTGCGCAGCCACCGTTGCACCATGTCGAACACCACCATCACGCGCGCGTGGCCGATGTGACAGTAGTCGTACACGGTCATGCCGCAAACATACATGCGGACTTCGCCGGGAACGAGGGGCACGAACGGCTGTTTGTCTCGCGCGAGCGAGTTGTAGACGCGGAGTGAATCCATAGATAAATGCTTGACCGGGGGCGAGACAGCGCCGGGCGCTGCGACGATGCCTCCGGGCACGATTCGCGTCGTGCGGCGGGAGCGACATCGCGAGGCGGGCTGCGCGCCGTGCGGTAGAAAAAACGATCCTGCGAACCGTATCCGCCGCCACAAGATGAAATGGCGCAGGCCGGGCGCAGGTGTTTTGTTAGAATGCGGCCGAGTATAGCATCTCTTGCGCACCTCTCAGGTATCCCAAGCACCCATCATGACGCAACGAAGCCGGTCCCTTTCGCGCAGTGCAACGCGCCTGCTTTCCCGCCTCCGCCCGAGCGCTTTCACCATGAACGCTGCCCGCCGTCATACCCACGCGCTCACGCTCGCAGGCGTGACGCTCGGCCTTGCCGGCTCGCTGTTTGCGCTGCCCGCAGGTGCCCAGGCGATCATCGATCCGCCCCCGCCTGCCCCGCTGCAAACGCCGCAGCAGGCCAGCGAATCGGCGATCAACAAATTGGTCGAAGCGCGCAAGTTCAGCGACGCCCTCACCAAGATCGACGATCACCTGAAGCAATACCCGCGCGATGCGCAGGTGCGCTTCACGCGTGGCCGCGTGCTCATGGAGCTGGGCCGCACGCCCGAGGCCATCGACGCCTTCACCGCACTCACGCAAGACTTCCCGGAACTGCCCGAGCCGTACAACAACCTGGCCGCGCTGTACGCGCAGACGGGTGAGTACGACAAGGCGCGCGCCGCACTGGAAAGCGCGATCCGCAACAACCCGAGCTTTGCCGTGGCGTATTCGAACCTTGGCGACATCTACGCCAAGCTCGCACAGCAGGCCTATCAGAAGGCACTCAAGATTTCGCCGACGGCGCGCGTGTCGAGCCGCGAGAAGGTGCTCGCCGACATGCTGGCCCCGCAACGTGCCGCACCGGTCGCGCAGACGCCCTCGCCGGCCAAGCCCGGCGACGATGCCAGTTTGAAGAACGTCGGCAAGTCGGGGAACTGATCGCCCCTTGCGCGACATCCAACGACCTCATACGAACTCATAGCCCAGGAGACCCGCATGTCCCTTCCGAATCGCCTGCGCCGCGCACTGCTCGGCGGCGCCGTCGCTGCCGCCGCACTGACGGGCACCGTTGCCAGCCTGCCGGTGCTCGCACAGGCCACGCAGCCGCAGGTGCAGTTCAAGACGTCGGCCGGCAACTTCACGGTGGAACTCAACCCGAAGGCAGCGCCGAAGACGGTTGATAACTTCCTGCAATACGTCAACAGCGGCTTCTACAACGGCACGGTCTTCCATCGTGTCATTCCCGGCTTCATGATTCAGGGCGGCGGTTTCACGGCCGACATGAACGAGAAGCCCACCCGCGCCCCGATTCCGATCGAATCGCAAAACGGCTTGAAGAACACGAAGGGCACCATCGCGATGGCGCGTACGTCGAATCCGAATTCGGCGACTGCGCAATTTTTCGTGAATGTGTCGGATAATGCGTCACTGGACTACCCAAGCCCGGACGGCTATGGTTACGCAGTGTTCGGCAAGGTGGTCGCCGGCATGGACACTGTCGAGAAAATCAAGGGTGTCGCCACGACCAGCAAAGGCATGTACCGCGACGTGCCTGTCACGCCCGTCGTGATCGAATCGGCCAGCGTCGTCAAACGCTGAACACGACGCTGAACTCCTCCGGCCTGCCGGGACCATTTCATCAGAAGGAAAGCATCATGGTTGAACTGCAAACGAATCACGGCGTCATTCGCATCGAACTCGACGAAGCCAAAGCACCGAAGACGGTTGAAAACTTCCTGACCTACGTGAAGGAAGGCTTCTACGACAACACGGTGTTCCACCGCGTGATTAACGGCTTCATGATTCAAGGCGGCGGCTTCGAGCCGGGCATGAAACAAAAGGCCACCAACACGCCGATCGAGAACGAAGCCAACAACGGCCTGAAGAACGACAAGTACACGCTGGCCATGGCCCGCACGAACGATCCGCACTCGGCCACGGCTCAGTTCTTCATCAACGTGAACGACAACGACTTCCTGAACCACAGCGCACCGACGCCGTCGGGCTGGGGCTACGCCGTGTTCGGCAAGGTCGTCGAAGGCCAGGAAATCATCGACGCGATCAAGGGTGTCAAGACCGGTTCGCGTGGTATGCATCAAGACGTGCCGGTTGACGACGTCGTCATCGAGAAGGCCGTGATCGTCGCGTAAGCGCCCATCTCGTCACCGACGACACTCGATGCCAGTATCGACTGCGCGGTGCCCGCAATGTCCCGTGACACCACGGGGCGACGGGCCCGCGCTTTTCATTTCCGATCTTCACCTCGCGCCGGCGCTGCCGCGTACGGTGCAAGTCTTCGAAGACTTCCTGCGCGGACCTGCGCGTGAAGCGTCCGTTCTCTTCATCCTTGGCGACCTGTTCGAATACTGGGTCGGCGACGACATGCTCGGCGCTGACAAGGATGCGCCCGCCCGACACACCGGCACCCCCGACACCGAGCCCCTTGGCGCCTTCGCACGCCGCATGACGGCCGCCATCGCCGAGCTGTCCGCCAGTGGCGTGCCCGTGGCGATCATGCGCGGCAATCGTGATTTCCTGCTCGGCAAGCGCTTCGCACGCGCGGCAGGCGCCGTCATGCTCGACGATCCCTGCGTGTTCTCGTTTCTGGAGCAAGCGCTGGTGCTCAGTCACGGCGACCAGTTGTGCACGGACGATGTGGGGTATCAGCGCTTTCGGCGCGTCGCGCATTCGCCGCTGGGCAAGGCCTTCTTCCTCGCGCTGCCGCTGCGTGTGCGCATGGCGATTGCCGATCGTATCCGGCGGCGCAGTGCGGCCAAAGGCGCCCATCGCATGGCCTACGCCGATGCGAATGCGCAAGCCATCAACGCCCTGCTCGATGCGGCCGGCGAGCGCACGCTCGTACATGGCCACACGCACCGGCCGGCGCGACACGCCGAAGGCCGGCGTGTGCGCTGGGTGCTGCCCGACTGGGAGTTCGATATCGAGCCGCCACGCGGCGGCTATCTGCAATGGGACGCGCACGGACTACGGGCGATCGATCTCGTGGCATCGACGCCCGCGCCCGCTCACATGTCCTGAATTTCCTTGCCGAGCTTGCGCAGTTCGGCTGTGTCGATCTTGCTCGCACCGAGCGCTTCGAGATGCGCACCCAACTGGTTGAGCGCGGCCACCATCACATCGATCTTGTGCGACTGGTCGGTCGCGTTCTCGATCAATCCGTGAATGGCCAACGACACCGGATCGTCTGCGTTCGGTGTGATGCCATAGGCGGAAAACTCGGCTTTGCGGCCATTGCCGTTCGGCTTGCCTTCGGCATTTTCACGCGGGGCATCGGGACGAATGACGCGTGCCGGATTGCCCACCGCCGTGCCGCCTGCGGGCACCGGCTTGACCACCACGGCGTTCGAACCGATCTTCGCGCCCTCACCCACCGTAAAGCCGCCGAGCACCTTGGCACCAGCACCGACGATGACGCCGGCCTCCAGCGTCGGGTGACGCTTCGCGCCGCGCGAGAGCGACGTGCCGCCGAGCGTGACGCCTTGATAGATCGTGCAATCGTCGCCGATGATCGCCGTCTCGCCGATCACCACCCCCATGCCGTGATCGATGAACACGCGGCGGCCCAGCGTCGCACCCGGATGGATTTCAATGCCCGTGAGAAAGCGTGCGTAATGCGAGACGAAGCGCCCGAGCCACTTGAAACCGGAGGTCCAGCAACGATTCGCCACGCGATGGAGCATCACGGCATGCAGGCCGGGATAGCAGGTGAAGACTTCCCAGTTACTGCGGGCAGCGGGGTCTTTTTGCCGGATAGCGGCAATATCTTCGCGAAGGCGGGTAAACATGAGCCTGATGTCGATCCTGTAGTGCGCGTCCTGCCGTCTTGGGGCGGGATCGTGCGAATTCACCGGAAAGCGTGCTGGCCGAAGCCGGCAGACGTTGAGCGGCGTGACTGCGAGGGATGGGGACACGACAGGTGTCCGGCCTCGCCACGCCGTGGCGCGAGGGCGTGCGTTAACAGTGCACGTGATATGGCAGGGAGGCGGCGCAACGCTCGCGCAATCGGTTCATATTCGCGAAGGGCTAATAAGCTTGTGACTGAGAATTGTATGGGGTTTTCACAATGCGTGCAGACGCCCGGAAAATGACCGGATACTCGGTAAGGGCATAGCGTGTGTGCCCTTCCTGCTCCGTGTCGCTACGTCCCCTGCCCAGTCATCAACGCCGGATCTTGCGCTCGAGAATGTGCTTCGAGATACCGCGCAGAATATTGACCTCTTCGCGCTCCAGATGACTCTTGGCGAAAAGGCGACGCAGGCGCGTCATGAGTTTCTTGGGATTGTCCGGATCGAGATAGTCGAGATCGACCAGCGCCCGCTCCAGATGCGCGAGCATGCCTTCCACATCGTCGCGCGTGGCGAGATGATCGTGCGGTGCACCGGCATTCGTACTCGCATTGACAGCGCCCGCCGCCAGCGCAGCGACCGCATTCGCCGCCGCACCACCGCGCTCAACACCCAGACACGCCATACGCACTTCATACGCGATCAACTGCACGGCCTGCGACAGATTGAGCGAGCTGTAGACCGGGTTTGCGGGAATGTGCACGAGCGCATTGCATCGCTCGACATCCGTATTCGACAAGCCCGTTCGTTCGCTGCCGAACACGAACGCCACCGCCTCGCCCTGCCCCGCATGCTGCACGGCCAGCGCAGCGCTCTCACGCGGCTCGGCATTGGGCGGGCCATATTCGCGCGTGCGTGCCGACAGCGCCACGGCCCAACTCACGCCCTCCAGCGCGGCGTCGAGATCAGCCACCACACGCGCGTTGGCCAGCACGTCGTCGGCGCCGCTCGCGAGGGCGATGGCTTCCGGGTCGCGCAAGACATCGGCCCCAAAACGCGGTGCTGCAAGCACCAACTGACCGAAGCCCATCGTCTTGATCGCACGCGCCGCCGAGCCGACATTGCCCGGATGGCTCGTCTCGTTGAGCACGAAACGCACTTGATCAAACAGCGGCGACGGGACGGGAGCAACGGACTGGGACATGAGCAGGCGGCAGGTATCGGGATGGCGTTCGGGAAGAAATTCGAGATGAAATTCAGCGCAGGCCGCTATTTTGCCCTGATTCGCCGACCGCGTGGCGTCGAAAAAGGGTCAGAAGATGCGCACAACAGAGCGCAGGCGGCCGGTTTTTGCTAAAATACGCGTTTTCGTCCCTGCAATCGAGCCGCCAAGTCACCTGCGGCACTTGCCGGGCATCGCTCTTGCCCAATTCGTTCGCTTTGTCTGCCATGCCTGCCAGCCGACCCAGAGGGGGTCGTGTTTGACGCGGGCGATGGCCTTAACAGGAATCTGTCATGCAGCATCCCATGCTCAATATCGCGGTGAAGGCCGCCCGTAAAGCCGGCAACATCATCAGCCGCGCGTCGCTCGACCTCGACAAGGTCCTGGTCAGCAAGAAGCAGCACAATGACTTCGTGACGGAAGTGGACAAAGCGGCAGAGCAAGCGATCATCGACGTCCTCCTGCAAGCCTATCCGGACCACGCCATCCTCGCCGAAGAATCGGGCGAAGAACACGGCAAAGCGGGCTCCGAATTCCAATGGATCATCGATCCGCTCGACGGCACCACCAACTTCATTCACGGCATGCCGTATTACTGCACGTCGATCGCGCTCTCCCACAAGGGCATCGTGTCGCAAGCCGTGATCTATGACCCGACGCGCAACGAGCTGTTCACCGCCTCGCGCGGCCGTGGCGCCTACATCGACGGCAAGCGCATTCGCGTGTCGCGCCGCGACCGTCTGGCCGATGGTCTGATCGGCACGGGTTTCCCGTTCCGCGATCTGCAAGGCGTGGAAAACTACCTCAAGATGTTTGGCACGATGACCGAGCATTGCGCCGGCATCCGCCGCCCGGGCGCCGCCGCACTCGATCTGGCGTATGTCGCCGCCGGCCGCATGGACGGTTTCTTCGAGCAAGGTCTGAACCCGTGGGATATGGCCGCCGGCAGCCTGCTGGTGACCGAAGCCGGTGGTCTCGTGGGCAACTACACGGGCGAATCGGACTTCCTGTTCGAAGGCGAAGTGCTCGCCGCCAACCCGAAGATCTACGCGCAAATGGTCAAGGTGCTTGAAGGCTATTCGCGCACCAAGCGCACACCGGCCCCGGCCAAGACCAGCACCGTCACGCTGGAAGCCAAGCCGCAAGCGTAAGTTTCCCGGCGACGGCAGCCATCCCTCGGGAGGGGTGCCACAGTCACAAAAAACCCCGGCGATGCCAAGGCATCCCGGGGTTTTTTGTGACGTCTTGATGCTAGTAAGGCTTGCCGCGTCGGTTACGCCGCCAGACGTGCCAGCACCGTATCGCGGCCCAGCAGTTCGAGCACGGCATCGATGGCCGGCGTGTGCGTGGTGCCCACGACGAGCAGGCGCACCGGCATCGCCAGTTGCGGCATCTTCATGCCGTGCTGCGCGAGTGTGGCCTTGAACACCGGCGAAATGGCTTCTTTCTTCCACTCCGGCAATGCGGCGAGACCGGCCGCCAGATCCTTCACCGCAGCGCGTGCGGTGTCGGTCAGATGCTGTGCGACATCTTCGCCGGACGGTTGCGGCTGGCGATAGAACATCTCGGCACTCGCGGCGATGTCCTTGATCGTGTTGGCGCGGTCCTTGAACAGCCCCACCACACCCGCCAGCGACGGACTGCCGTCGATCGACACGCCCGCCTTTTCGAGGAACGGCACGGTCAGTCCGGCCAGACGCTCGTTATCGGCCTGCTTCAGGTATTGATTGTTCAACCACAGCAGCTTTTCCGGATTGTGCTGTGCCGGCGACTTGCCCAGGTGATCGAGATCGAACCACTCCACGAACTGGTCGCGCGAGAACACTTCCGCGTCGCCATGCGCCCAGCCCAGACGCGCCAGATAGTTCACCACCGCCTCGGGCAGGAAACCTTCTTCGCGGTACTGCACCACGCTCATGGCGCCGTTGCGCTTGGACATCTTCTCGCCCTGGTCATTGAGCACCGTGGGCAAGTGAGCGTAGATCGGCGGCTGCTTGCCGAGCGCTTCGAAGATGTTGATCTGACGCGGCGTGTTGTTCACGTGATCGTCACCGCGAATCACGTGCGTAATGTCCATGTCGATGTCGTCGACGACCACGCAGAAGTTATACGTCGGCGTGCCATCGGGGCGGGCAATCACGAGATCGTCGAGCTCTTCGTTCGAGATTTCGATGCGGCCCTTGACGGCGTCTTCCCAGACCACGCTGCCCGTGAGCGGGTTCTTGAAGCGCAGCACCGGCTGCACGCCGGCCGGCGGCTCAGGCAAGACCTTGCCCGGTTCCGGGCGCCAGCGGCCGTCGTAACGCGGCTTTTCGCCGCGCTCGCGCTGCTGCTCGCGCAATGCGTCGAGCTCTTCCACGCTCATGTAGCACGGGTAGACGTAACCGGCATCCTTCATCTGTTGCAGCACTTCGCGATAGCGATCCATGCGCTCCATCTGATAGAACGGGCCCTCGTCGTAATCGAGGCCCAGCCATTCCATGCCTTCGAGAATGACCTGCACGGCTTCCGGCGTGGAGCGTTCGAGATCGGTGTCTTCGATACGCAGCACGAAAACACCGTGGTTGTGACGCGCAAACGCCCACGGGTAGAGAGCGGAACGGATGTTGCCCAGATGGATGAATCCGGTCGGGCTAGGCGCAAATCGGGTGCGGACAGTGGTCATGGTTTGGCTTCGGTGCATCGCGTCGGCAACAAATAAAAACGCCCGCGGCGGAAAGTCTCGCGCAGGCGGGTCGCCGACATTCGGAAGCCGTCATTATATCAGCCGAGTGCGTGCATTCGCGGCACAGTCCGAGCCGGGGTTCGGAATTTCCCCGTACCGGCATCGGACTTCACCCGGCAAGCCATCTCCAAAACGCTGGAATCGCGGAAAACGCCGGCTCAGAGCTTGGCGAGCGACACTTCGGTGGCCTTCACGAGGGCCACGACTTCGGAGCCGACGTCCAGACGCAACTCGTCGATGGAGCGCGTGGTGATGACCGAGGTGACGATACCGCTCGGCGTTTCGACGTCGACCTCGGAGAGCACCGGGCCGCGCAGAATTTCGCGAATGCGGCCTTTGAACTGGTTACGGACGTTGATGGCGGTGATACCCATGATGAACTCCTGCGTTCAGTGATTCGGATAAAAGACGGTCGGATG
This sequence comes from Pandoraea sp. PE-S2R-1, assembly GCF_002179865.1. NCBI lineage: Bacteria > Pseudomonadati > Pseudomonadota > Betaproteobacteria > Burkholderiales > Burkholderiaceae > Pandoraea > Pandoraea sp. PE-S2R-1. The sequence goes on from NZ_NGUR01000010.1 coordinate 161,501, forward strand.
AACGTCAGTCGGATTAAAAGACGGCGAAGGATGAATGTGACGGGTCAGACAGCCCAGCGCACCGTCGCGGCGGGCCAACTGGGTTCGGGTGCGGCCGCCACCGGCGTGCCGCTCGATTCGGTTTGCAGCACGCGGTCGAGCACCTGCGCTTCGAGTTGTGCGAAATCGACACTGCCGCGTGCGCGTGGACGCGCCAGCGTCACGGGTTGATCGAGCCCCAACTGGCCCTGCTCGATCAGCACCACGCGATCAGCCAGTGCGACGGCCTCCTGCACATCGTGCGTGACGAGCAACGCCGTGAATCCGTGGGCGCGCCACAAGCGTTCGATCAGGGCGTGCATTTCGATCCGCGTGAGGGCGTCGAGCGCACCGAGCGGTTCATCGAGCAGCAGCAAATCGGGTTGATGCACGAGTGCACGTGCCAGCGCTACGCGTTGACGCTGACCGCCGGAGAGTTGACTCGGCCAGTCGTTGGCGCGCTCGGCGAGGCCGACTTCGCGCAACACTTCCAACGCCTGCGGATGCGCCGACTTCGGCAAGCCGATGGCGACGTTTTGCAGCACCGTGCGCCACGGCAACAGGCGCGCGTCCTGAAACATGATGCGCGTCGACACCTTGCTCGACGTGGTGCCCAGCGCATGACCATCGAGGGCGATGGTGCCCGCGTCGGCCGCTTCCAGCCCGGCGATCAGGCGCAGCAGCGTCGACTTGCCGCAGCCGCTGCGTCCCACGATGGCGGCAAAGCCGCCACGCGGAATCGCCAGCGAGAAGTCCGTCAATACGGCGCGTGCGCCGTAATGCTTGTTCACACCATCGATGCGTAACCCCGCAGAGGCGGCGACGTCATTCGTCTGACGCACGACTTTGAGATTCGCGCCGGTATTGCCGTTGGCATTGCCGTTGGCGGGTGCGGCGGACGTGGTAGCACGTTGTTCGGCGGTCCATTCGGATTCGATATCCACGCCTGCGACGGGGGCCAGTTGTTGTGCGCTCATGCGGCGGTTCCTCGTTGAAAGGCCGGGTGCCAGCGCAACCAGCGAAACTCCAGTTCCTTGGCCAGCACATCGGCCAGCTTGCCCAGCAGCGCGTAGAGCAGAATGCCCACCAGCACGATGTCGGTCTGCAAGAACTCGCGGGCATTCATCGTCAGATAGCCGATGCCCGACTGCGCCGAGATGGTTTCCGCCACGATCAGCGTCACCCACATCAGGCCCAGCGAGAAGCGCACGCCCACCAGAATCGACGGCAGCGCCCCGGGCAAAATCACGTCGCGATACAGCGCCCAGCCACGCAAGCCGTAGCTGCGGGCCATCTCCACGAGTTGACCGTCGACGGCGCGAATACCGGCATACGTGTTCAGATACATCGGGAAGAACACACCGATCGAGACGAGAAACAACTTGGCTTTCTCGTCGATACCGAACCAGAGAATCACCAGCGGAATGAGCGCCAGATGCGGGATGTTGCGCAGCATCTGGAACGACGAATCGAGCGCCGTCTCGGCGAACCGCGACAGGCCCGTGAGCATGCCGAGCAACAGGCCGAGACCACCGCCGATCACGAAGCCGAGCACGGCACGGCCGGTCGACACGCCGATGTCGCGCCAGATCTGGCCGCTCACCGCGAGTTGCCACGCGGCATCGACCACAGCAGACGGCGCGGGCAAGACACGCGTCGAGAGCCAGCCCGCTTCGGCGGCAATCTGCCAGACGGTCACGAGCACGATGGGAACGAGCCACGGTGCGAGCCGTCGTGCGGCAACACGCCAGACGCGCTGCCACGTGCCCGACGCGGCACCGGACGCACCCACCGGCGTCGCGGCGGGAGCGAGTGTTGATTGGGTCATACGAATTTCTCCACGGGCCGGGTTGGCCAAATCAGCTTTGCGAGGCCTGCGGCAAGATGTTGTTGGCCATCACTTCGCCGACCGGGCCGCCAAGTTGGGTATTGCCCAGACGCTCGCGCACGTCGAGCGGCAGGTGCGGGAACACCAGTTCTGCGAAGCGATACGCTTCTTCCAGATGCGGGTAACCCGACAGAATGAAGGTGTCGATGCCCAGGTCGGCATACTCGCGCAAGCGCTCTGCAACGGTCGGCCCGTCGCCCACGAGCGCCGTGCCTGCGCCACCGCGCACGAGTCCGACACCGGCCCACAGGTTCGGGGCGATCACCAGCTTGTCGCGGCGTCCGCCGTGCAGTGCCGCCATGCGGCGCTGGCCTTCCGAATCCATCTTGGCAAACTGCGTCTGCACGCGCGCGATGGTCGCGTCGTCGAGCTTGCTGATGAGCGAATCGGCGGCACGCCACGCTTCGTCTTCTGTCTCGCGCACGATCACGTGCAGGCGCAGCCCGAAGCGCAGCGTGCGCCCCAGCTTGGCGGCACGTGCCCGCACGTCGGCGATCTTTTCGGCCACATCGGCGAGCGGTTCGCCCCACGTAAGGTAGACGTCGAGTTGTTCGGCCGCGATCTGGCGCGCCGCTTCCGACGAGCCGCCGAAATACAGCGGCGGGTGCGGTTTCTGCACCGGCGGATACAGCAGCTTCGCGTCCACAGCACGCAGATGCTTGCCTTCGAAATTGACGGCCTCGCCCGTGTGCGACTTCTCACCCAGCTCGCGCCAGATTTTCAGAAACTCGTCGGTCACTTCGTAACGTTGCGCGTGATCGGCGAAGAAGCCGTCGCCTTCCAGCTCACCGGCGTCGCCACCGGTCACCACGTTGATCAGCAGGCGGCCACCCGACAAGCGATCGAACGTGGATGCCATGCGTGCCGTGAGTGCGGGCGAAGCAATGCCCGGGCGAATCGCCACGAGAAACTTCAACTGCTTCGTTGATCCGATCAGGCTCGACGCGGTCACCCAGGCGTCTTCGCACGAGCGGCCCGTGGGCAGCAGCACGCCCTCGTAACCCAGCGAATCGACGGCGCTGGCGATCTGGCGCGCGTAGTCGAAATCGAACACACGCCCGCCATCGGACGTGCCCAGATAACGCGCATCGCCGTGTGTCGGAATGAACCAGAAGACTTTCATCACGGACTCCGGATCAGGCGGCGAGCGTGGCTTGCAACGCACCGGCACGTGCCTGGTGCGCGGGCCACTGGCGAATCACTTCGCGCTCATGCAGCCATTGCGAGAGCTGGTCGACGGTCGCGCCGAGGCGTTCGGCAACGGCCGCATCGAGCGTTGCACCCTCTTCTTTCGGCACTTGCTGATCGACGGCGAACACGCCGCGAAGAATGTGTTGTGCGCCCAGCGCGGAGAGCACCGGCTTGAGCGCGTAGTCGAGCGCGAGCAGATGCGCGGGGCTGCCACCCGTGGCAAACGGGGCCACGAGCTTGCCGGCCAGGCCGTCTTGCGGCAACACGTCGAGGAAGGCCTTGAGCAAACCGCTATACGCCGCCTTGTAGACAGGCGTGGCGACGATCACCGCTTGCGCGCCGGCCACTTGGGCGAGCGCATGGCGCAGATCGTCGTGGGTGGTATCAGCCGCGAGCAGCGCGGCAGGCGAGAGCGCGCGAATGTCGATGCGACGCACGGCGATGCCGGCGGCGGTCAGATCGGATTCGATAAAACGCAGCAAACGCGCGCTGCGCGAGGCGGCCGACGGGCTGCCGGAGATCGTGACGGCGTATGTCATACTTCCCTGCCAAAGACGGGTGCCAGCGCAGTCCGACGCGCCACACACCCTGAGGATTCGAAGCACACCGGCGTCTTCACGCCGATGCCGGCCGGATCGCCCCGACCACTGGAGAACCAGTGTAGCGATGCGCCCCGCGCGCCCGAACCAATGAATCCGGGAAAGCTTTGCGCGTTTTTTCATAACCTGTAGTCATGCACTTCTCATGCCTTATGCCCAAGGCAATCCTTGAACTTCGCGAATACCGCCCGACCGACAGCACCGACACGCACGATTTCCACCAAGTGGTGATCGGGCACTCGGGGCGGATGGCGATTTCGCTTGACGGCGACGCGTCGCAATACGGCCGCGTGGGCGCGCGCAATGGCGTGGTGATTCCTGCGGGGGTGCGGCATGACTACCGGGGCGACGGGCCGAATCAGCAGGTCGTGCTCGACGTGCCGACAACGGTGGCCCGGGTGACAGGGAGCGAACGGGCGTTCGATCACGAGACGTTCTTCGCGCTCGATGCGGCAATGCTGGCGCTGGTGCGCCGCGTGTCGGCGTTTGCCTCGGCACACGCCGACAGCCATGCACTGAGCGCTGACGATCCCGGCGTGCGCGAGATGCTCGCGATGCTCACCGCGAAGCTGGCCCCGGCGCGCCCGGCCCTGCGCACTGCGAAGCTCGATCTGGCCACGGTCGACGCAAGGCTTCAGGCCGATCTGGCAGCGCCGCCGGACACCGCGACACTCGCGCTCGAAGCGGGCATGAGCGTGCGCCACTTTCACGATTGCTTCGTGGCCATGACGGGCGAGACGCCCCATCGGCATTTGATGCGGCTACGACTTGCGCGCGCCGCCGTGCTGCTGGCAACGGATGACGCCCCGCTTGCCGAGATCGCACTCGATGTTGGCTTCAACGATCAGAGCGCCCTCACCCACGCGTTTCGCCAGCACTATGGCCAGACGCCCGCCGTGTGGCGACGGGAACGCGCCAGTACACGCTGAACACCTGCACCGGCGATGCAGCGACGCACACGCCGACGGCGTTCCCAAGCCAAGCCGAAGCCACCGCCTGCCGTTTTTCACAATCCCCCCGCACCCTTCGCGCGCTAGGCTTCTCTCTTTCTATTTGTTTCGTGCGGCCACGGCCGTGCGTCAGCACAGGAAGCAAGACATGGCCGAGACCATCGAGTGGCAGGATTTCGAAAAGATCGAATTGCGCGTAGGCACCGTGATCGCCGCGCGCATGAACGAGAAGGCAAAGAAGCCGGCGTACGTGCTTGAGGTCGATCTGGGAGAACTCGGCGTGAAGACGTCGAGCGCACAAATCACCGTGCACTACACGCCCGAGTCGCTCATCGGCCGGCAGGTGCTGTGCGTGTGCAACTTCGCGCCGAAGCGGATCGCGGGCGTGGCGTCCGAAGTGCTGGTCACCGGCTTTGCCGATGAAAGCGGCGCTATCGTGCTCGCTGGTGTAGAGCGCGCCGTGCCGAACGGCGTGCGGCTTCATTAGTCCCGATGAGATTAGTCCCGATGAGTCGCGGCCTCATCCCGGATCAGGGCTGCGGGCAATAGTCGACTTGCCGCGCAAACGTTGCGCGATCGGCGTCGAACACATCGCGTTGCACGATGGCGTTCTCGCCCACGGCGCGGTCAAACGACAGCTTGCCGTCGAGATGGTCGATCTCGTGCTGCAACAATTCGGACTCGGCCAGCGGCAGCTTCGCCTTCATGTGCATCTCGCCCGATAGATCAACGCAACGCACGGAGATCGACGCGTAACGCGACACCCGCACCAGCGTGTCCGGGAAACACATGCAGTCGTCCCAGAGCGTGACGCGCTCATCGCTCGTCCATACGATTTCCGGATTGACGATCACGTCGGGCCAACCCGGCACCGCAAGCGCGATCATGCGCCGGTCGATATCGATTTGCGGCGCGGCGATGGCACGTCCGAAACCATGCGCCGCGCGAAAGGCTGCTAACGCCTCACGCAGATCGGCGGCATCGCGGCGCACCACCGGATCGGTGACATCCGTGACTTCGGCTGCCACCCGGCTCAGCGATGGTGCCCCGACACGAAGAATCTCGCGCCTCATGACGTTTCCCCGATGGCAGGCGTCAGCGCCGCCACTTCGGCGGGCAACGTGCGGCCGCCAAGCGGCGGAACGGGTGAGCTGAGCGGGTCACACATCGTGTCTGGCAGCATCGGAATTCACGAATATCGGTTGAGCGAATGCCACGATTGTAGAGGGCTGCCGCGAAATGCAATTTCGTTGAAGCCCGCTTTACGTCAATAAACTTCCATGCGCAAGCGGGCGTCACGACGGTTGCCGATTTGGCGAGTGAAAAACGCCGAACGCGCCGAACGCGCCGAACGTGCCTTTTCCCACGCAATCGCGTGGGAATCCACTTCAACACACTAATACCGACCCTCATTCGCCTAAAAAAGTCGCACAACGCTGACACTTTCCCGAGTCTTGGCAGTCGAAACGCCCGATTCGGCAGCCCATGCGGTGCCGCGCGGGAACTCTCACCCCGCAAAGACAAATGGCCACAGCACGAACTGGCCCGAAAAAAGCTCGGCGGAGACAGCGTTTGAAACCCTTATTGCATCGGCTATACCTCGGATTGGGCGGACTGGCAGCGTTCTGGGCCCTCGGCATGATCAGTGCCAACGAATACGGCAAGAGCGCCGCCCTCATGGCGACCGCCCTGCCCGGCCTTGCCGGCCTTTGCCTGCTATTGCGCGCGCGGCCCGTCTGGTTCAGCGCCACCACGCTCAGCGTCATCGCCGTGTTCTTTTTCGATGCCGCCACCAAGGGCTTCCTGCGCGACTACTTCGGAATGCGCCCCAATCACCTGTTGGTACTGCACGCAGTGTTCAACACCAATCCGTCCGAAACCAACGAGTTCTTCCGCCATAACTGGCGCGACGTCTTCGAAGCCAGTGCCGCCTTCGTGGTGCTGATGGGCGCCGTCGTGTTCGGCGAGCGCCGCCTCGCACGCGACGAGGCCCGGCAATCGCCCGCACCGATGCGGCGCACCGGCAAGTCGACCGTCGTGGCGCTGCTGGCCGTTTTCCTCGCGCTGCACTTCAACCCGACGATGGCCAAGGAGAATCCGCTGCTCTACTGGCCGATGCGCTATCTCGATTACAAGGGGCAAGCCGATCACGCCGCGCAACTGCAACGCGATCTCGACCGCAACATGGCGCAACGTGCGGATTGGCGCGTGCAGTATCACGGGCCGGACAAGAACACCGTCGTCTGGGTGATCGGCGAGAGTTTGAATCGCAACAACATGTCGCTCTACGGCTACGCACGCAACACCACGCCGATGCTCGATTCTCTGCGCGGCGATCTCACGGTGTTCCGCGACGTGGTGTCGTCGGAACCGGCAACGATGTCGTCGCTCATGAAGATGCTCACACCGGCCAGCCTCGACGACCCCGAAGCGTGGACGCGCCAGCCCGATGTCGTGATGCTCGCCCGGGAAGCCGGCTATCGCACGTACTGGATCTCGAATCAGGTGCCCAACGACGGCTGGTTAGGATTGGTAGCCAAGCGCGCCGACGAGCAGGTGTTCATCAACAAGGGGTACGGACGCGGCGAGAACAACGTCGACGGCAATCTGCTGCCCGCCTTTGATGCGGCGCTGGCCAGCGAAGCCCCGAAGAAGCTGATCATCGTGCATCTGCTGGGGGCGCACCCGACCTACGACATGCGCTATCCCGAAGAATTCGCACGCTTCGACAATACCGACGATGCCGTGATGGCCACGCTCGCGGCACAAGGCCGGTCGACGTGGGTACGGCACCTGCGCAATGAGTACGACAACGCCATCGCGTACAACGATTTCGTGGTCTCCAATTTGATTCGCAAAACGATGGCGACAGGCGCGCAAAGCGACGCCAGTCTGCTGTTCAGTTCCGACCATGCGCAGGAAGTGGGCCATACGCGCAATCACGCCGGGCAGTCGGTGGCCGACGCGTCCGGTTACGAAATTCCGATGGTTGTGTGGTCACGTGACAGTGCGCAGAGCCCGGGTGTACCGACCCAATTGACGCAGGCAGCCCTCGAATCTCGCCCGTATCAGACCGACCGGCTCGAACACACGCTGCTGGGCATGCTCGATATCGACACGCGTTACTACAGCGCTTCGGACGATCTGCTCAGTCCGGCCTTCACGCCGCGCGAGCGTCGTATCAACGGGCAGGCATACACGTGGCTTCAGCCCAACAGCTAGGCAGCGCCCCGCCTGAATTCACTGGCCATTCCATCGGAAATCGACCGGAATTCAATCGCAAGAAACGGAGCGTCTGTGCGCACCACTCCGCCTAGACTCCCCCTCGTCTGACCAATTTCGAGGGGATGGGTATGGCACAGGAGTGGGCGCAGAGCCCGAAGGCACCGCCCGTCACGTCGCTCGTGACATCGTTGTCGCATGCGAATCTCGCCGCGCAGTTCAGCGAACAGATGACGCTCGCCGTCATTCCCATCGTTGCCGTCATCGCGCTCGGCGCCTCGGCCGAACAGACGGCCTCGTTGCAGGCGGCCACGACCCTCCCCTTTCTGCTGCTCTCGCTGCCCGCCGGTGTGCTGGCCGATCGCTATCGGCGCAAGCCGCTCATGGTCGCGACCGAACTGCTGCGTGCCGTCGCTTTGCTCGGCTTGTTCGCGCTGTTTCGTGCGCAGCTGCTGACACTGCCCGCGTTGGGCATGCTCGGCTTTGCGATGGCCACGGGCACGGTCGTCTTCGGTGCCGCCGCGCCGTCACTGGTCGCTGCGCTCGTCGATCCGGCAGATCTGCTCACGGCCAACCGGCGGCTTGAGATTGCGCGCAGTATTGCGTTCACGGCGGGCCCGGCATTGGGCGGCCTTTTGGCGGGATGGGCATCGGGCACACTCGCGTTTGCCGCCGCGTTCGTGCTCTCGCTCGCGAGCGTCTATTGCCTGACGCGCTTGCCTGCCGAAGCCCCTCGCGTGGCATCGCGCCGCCATTTCGTGCATGAACTTGCCGAGGGCGTGCGCTTCATCGCGCGCAGCCCTTATCTGCGGCCCATCGTGGCGACGGCGTTCGTCTTCAATACCTCGTGGTATCTGCTGCTCGCCATCTTCGCGTACTACGCCATCCACGCGCTGGCGTTCTCGGCGCAGGCAGTCGGCATTGCGTTGGGTGTCTACGGTTTCGGGATGGTGTGTGGCGCGTTCGGCTACCGGCGCGTGGCGAAGCGGCTCTCGTTCGGCCGGCAGATCGTGCTGGGGCCCGCCTGCGCTGCCCTCGCGTCGTTGCTGATGGTGGCGACGTGGCAGATGTCGGGCGGCGTGGCGGCCTATGCCGTGGTATTCGCCGCGTTCTTTCTGTTCGGCTTCGGCCCGATCGTCTGGACCATCTCCACAACATCGCTGCGTCAGGTCGTAACGCCGGGCGGGTTGATCGCCCGCGTGTCGGCGGTGACGATGACCGCTACGGCCGGAGCACGTCCGTTCGGGGCGTTTCTCGGCGCATGGCTGGCGGCGACACTGGGCACGCGGTATTGCCTGGCTGCCATGGCGGCCGGGTTCGCGGTGCAACTCGGCATCATCGTGTTTTCACCGGCCTCGCGACTGTCCGCCATCGAAGCGGCGTCGCTGGATGCCGCCAAACCGGCCTGAAGCATCACGCGCGTTGACGCTGCATTGACGCTGAAATGAAAAAAGCCGACGCAGTCGCCTGCATCGGCTTTTTTTGCTACCGGGCGTTCGATATCACACGATCAGAGGATCTGATGCTCAGACGTCGAGACGCGTGACGAACTTCGGTTGCAGGTACGCTTCGAGAGCTTCCGGGCCGCCTTCCGAACCGTAGCCGCTGTCCTTCACGCCGCCGAACGGCACTTCCGGCAGGGCGAGGCCCGAATGGTTGATCGTCAGCATGCCGCTTTCCACGCGCGTGGACAGGCGCTGCGCCGTGCCCGCCGACGTGGTGTAGGCGTACGCGGCCAGACCATACGGCAGACGGTTGGCTTCGGCGATGGCTTCTTCTTCCGTATCGAACGGGTTGATGATCGCCACCGGGCCGAACGGCTCTTCGTGCATGATCTTTGCCGTGAGCGGCACGTTGCACAGCACCGTCGGGGCGTAGAAGTGACCACCGTCGGCGGCGCGCTTGCCACCGGTTTTCAGTTCGGCACCGTGAGCCACGGCGTCATCGACGATGGCGCTGATGGCTTCGAAGCGCTTGCCGTTCACGAGCGGGCCCATCGTCGTTTCCGGGTCCAGACCGTTACCCACGCGCACGGCTTCGGCCGCCTTCACGAAGGCTGCGACGAACTGGTCGTACACACCGCGTTGCACGATGAAACGCGTCGGCGCGATACAGACCTGACCGGCGTTGCGGAACTTGCCGCCAGCGAGGTTGCGCACGGCAGCGGCGATGTCGGCGTCGTTGAAGATCAGTGCCGGGGCATGGCCGCCGAGCTCCATCGTCACGCGCTTCATGTGCAGACCGGCCATGGCGGCCAGTTGCTTGCCCACCGGCGTGGAGCCCGTGAACGAGACCTTGCGGATGGTCGGGTGCGGGATCAGATACGACGAGATTTCGGCCGGCACGCCGTACACGAGGTTCAGCACACCATCGGGCAGACCGGCGTCGGCGAAGGCGCGAATCAGTGCAGCGGGCGATGCCGGGGTTTCTTCCGGTGCCTTGACGATCACCGAGCAACCGGCGGCCAGCGCAGCGGAGACTTTGCGCACGACCTGATTGACCGGGAAGTTCCACGGCGTGAAGGCAGCGACGGCGCCGACCGGCGTCGGGATCACCAATTGCGTGACATTCGGCACGCGCGACGGGACGAGACGGCCGTAAGCGCGTTTGCCTTCTTCTGCGAAGAATTCAATGATGTCGGCGGCGGAGAGCACTTCACCCTTGGCTTCACCGACCGGCTTGCCCTGCTCCAGCGTCATCTGGCGGGCGATATCACCCACGCGTTCGCGCAGCAGGCCGGCGGCTTTGCGCATGAGCTTGGCGCGCTCGAACGGGGCGACTTCGCGCCACTTGGCGAAACCGGCTTCGGCGGCGGCAAGGGCGGCGTCCAGATCCGGTTGCGTGGCGCGGGCCACGGTGCCGATGGTTTCACCGGTGGCCGGGTTTTCGATCGGCAGCGTCAGGCCTTCTGCGCCCGCTTTCCACTGCCCATTGATAAACAATTCGACTTGATGCGACATTCGACGTCTCCGATGACTTCATGGGGGAATCCCGCAAGCATAGCGTAGTCTCGCCGGACGCGTCGACGCGTCGAAAAGCAGGGGTATCCATGAATGTTTGCCATGACGCTACCTGTCAACGTTGACAGTTGCTGCGCACACGTTGTGAGCCAAGAGTGGTAGCGAGCCGGTGTGTCGGTGGCAACGCTACGACCGACTTGCAGTCGCCGCCCCGGTATCGCTGATGCCGTAGATGCGATGAGACTGCCCTTACGAGCAACGAGGTAATCGTCATGAACCAGACTTTACGCGCGGGCGATCTCGACCCGTCATTTGGCAACGGCGGGCATTCCGACATACCGGGTGGTCTGGGGACTTCCGCGCTGCGTCCGGATCAAAAAATCGTGACGGTCGAAGGCATCTTGGATAGCGTCGGCATTCGCGTCTTTCGTCACCTACCCGACGGCACACCTGATCCACTCTTTGGCGCCGAGGGAAAAGCAATCCATTTTCCTCACGCGGAGGCAATTAATTTCAGCGTGCTCGGATGCTCGTTCCAGTCCGACGGCAAGATCATCGTGTCAGGCAATCTGAATTTTCCGGAAGAAAGCCGCTACCAGTTGTTGGTCGCGCGGCTGCATGAGGACGGTCAGCTTGACACCGGGTTCGGCAACGCCGGATTCACGATGGTCATTCTGGACAATCCCTATAGCAACGAAATTTTCGGTTTCAGTGTCCAGCAAGACGATCGCATCGTCCTGTGCATGCGCGGCTCAGGCCGCAGTGCCCTCGTCCGCCTCGCTTCGGATGGCACACTCGACCCCTCGTTTGGCGTGGTCGGCATTTCCTCGGATGTTCCCCCGCAAGCGCATCTTCTCGGCATTTTGCCCCAGAGTGACGGCACGTTGATGTTGTGGGGAACTGCAACGTACGATGCGCCCGTCCACCTGCAACCGCAGGTATCCCGGTACGACGACAGAGGCAAACCCGTTCCGACGTTTGGTGACGACGGGTATCGCTTTTTCGATTATCCGGAGCAGTATCCCGGCTCAACCTTTTGGCAAGCCGTCGCACTCGCGACACGGTCAGACGGAAAGATCCTCGTGCTCGGACTGGCCAGCCCGCCGGAGCGTCCGCAGACGACCTGGATAACGCGTCTTGAGACAGACGGGGCGACGGACATGACCTTCAACGACGGCAAACTCCTCATGACGCCGATTGGTAACGAGGGCAATGTTGCAGGCGCGTTCCTGCTCCAACCTGACGGAAAGTTCATCTGGGCGGGCTATACCGGCGGTGTGAGCAAGACCACGCTTGAACGACGTTTGGCCGACGGGCCTCGTGACCCGACATTCGGCAATGACGGCCTGGTCATCTCGGATCCGCCTCCGGGCTCGCTGATGGCCAAGGGGACACCGATGCTGCAAGCGGACGGCAAGTTGCTGTTGTCTTCGCGGGTGCTTGGCGCACTGACCGGCGTGCGACTCAGTCGCTACTTGCTGTAAGCCGCTAGCTCGATGTCTGCGCATCGGGACGGAATCCGACCTCTCTGACGCTCAGCAAGCAATCCACCGCCCATAGCGTCAGAAACATACCGAACTGGGCGCCAAGCGCGCTTCGTGCGAGCAGGCCTGCGACCGTTCCGCCTAACCCCAGAACGATCGCACCGCGCCAAAAGTGCAGAGTTTTGACACCGAATGTCGTACGCGGCTGTCGGCGCGAGCCGTAGAACCAGCTCGGGAACACCACCATGAAGATCGAACACGCGAAGTAGCTGAACAGCGCCGGGAAATAACTTCCCATCACCCTCGACCAGCCAACCAGCCAGAACACCCCGGCAAGGAGCAGCAAAGCACCGTACCAACCGGCGCGTGGCAGGTATGTCGTCTTCATGGGCATCTCTCTGATCGAATTCCCGCCATCGTAACGGCGTACATGCCGCCTTGCCAGAACCCAAAGCAAAAAGGGCCGGTACCCCGTGCAACGCATGATGCGCCACCGAATACCGGCCCTGCGAGCGCTGACGTTTCCGTCCACTCTCTGGCGAATCAGCCCGCCAGAACTTCCTTCAATGCGTCCGTGAAGGTCTCGCACTCTGCGTCGGTGCCCACCGTAATACGCAGGAACTGCGCCACACGTGCGCTTTTGAAGTGACGCACGATGATCGCGCGCTCACGCAGCGCGGCCGCCAGTTGCGCGGCATCGTGCAACGGATGACGCGCGAACACGAAGTTCGCCTTTGACGGCAACACTTCAAAGCCCAGTGCCGTCATGCGCTCGACCAGCGCCTCACGGCTCGCGATCACCGCCTGACGCGTCTGCTCGAAGTACGCCTCGTCTTCAATCGCCGCCACACCGGCCGCTTGTGCCAGCCGGTCGAGCGGATACGAGTTGAAGCTGTTCTTCACACGCTCCAGTGCCTCGATCAAATCCGGATGCCCGATGGCGAAGCCAAGCCGCAACCCCGCCAGCGAGCGCGACTTCGACAGCGTTTGCACCACCAGCAGATTCGGATACTTCGCAATCAACCCCGCCGCCGTCTCGCCGCCAAAGTCGATATACGCCTCATCGATCACGACCACCGAGCCCGCGTTATCCGCCAGCACGCGCTCGATCTCGCCCAAGGCGATCGCACGGCCCGTCGGTGCGTTCGGATTCGGGAAGATGATGCCGCCGTTCGGCTTGCGGTAATCCTCTGCGCGAATCTCGAACGCGTCGGACAGCGGCACGGTCTCGAATGCGACGCCATACAGCCCGCAATACACGGGATAGAAGCTGTACGTGATGTCCGGGTAGAGAATCGGCTTGTCGTGCTTGAGCAGCCCCTGAAACACGTTGGCCAGCACTTCGTCCGAACCGTTGCCCACGTGCACGTTGGCAACTTCCAGACCGAAACGCGTTGCAATCGCCTGCTTGAAACGGCGCGCGTCCGGGTCCGGATACAGCTTCAGCGCCTCGGCATCGCTGCCGAGCGCGTCGCGAATGGCGGCGAGCACGCGCGGCGACGGTCCGTACGGATTCTCGTTGGTATTGAGCTTGATGAGCCGCTGCATCTGCGGCTGCTCACCGGGCACGTAGGGCGTCAGATCGGCAACGCCCGCGCTCCAGAATCGACTCATGTCCGCTGCGCTCCGCTTATTGCGCGTTCGGCGCAAAGCCGCGCGACAGATCGGCCTGAATGTCAGCGGGCGACTCAAGCCCCACCGCCAGACGAATCAGCCCTTCCGTAATCCCCGCGGCAGCGCGTGCTTCCGGCGTGATACGGCCGTGCGTGGTGCTGGCCGGGTGCGTGATGGTCGTACGCGTATCGCCCAAGTTGCCGGTAATCGACAGCACACGCGTGTTGTCGATCACGCGCCATGCGTTTTCGCGTTGTTCGGCCGGCGTGGCGCCCTTCAGTTCAAACGCGACGATCGCACCGCCCGCCTTCTGCTGACGCTGCGCCAGTTCGTATTGCGGGTGCGACGGCAGGCCCGGGTAGAACACGCGTGCGACTTGCGGTTGCTGCTCCAGCCATTGCGCCACAGTCAGCGCGCTGGCCGATTGCCGCTCCATGCGCAGCGACAGCGTTTCCATGCCCTTCAGAATCACCCATGCGTTAAACGCCGAGAGCGTCGGGCCCGCGCTGCGCACGAACGGGAAGACCTTGCCCATGATGAAGTCTTTCGTGCCCACGATGGCACCGCCCAGCACACGGCCCTGACCGTCGAGATACTTGGTGGCCGAGTGCACGACCACATCCGCACCGTATTCGATCGGACGCTGCAACGCCGGCGTACAGAAACAGTTGTCGACGACGAACAAGGCGTTCGCTTCCTTCGCAATCTTGCCGATGGCGGCAATGTCGGCGATGTCGGTGAGCGGGTTCGACGGGGTTTCGAGGAAGAACATCTTCGTGTTCGGCTTGATCGCGGCGCGCCAGGCGTCGAGATCGGTCGGATCGACGAAGGTCGTCTCCACGCCGAAACGGCTGAAGATCGTCGAGAACACGTTCAGCGTGGAGCCGAAGATGCTTTGCGAGCTGACAAGGTGATCACCGGCCGACAGCGCCGTCATCACGACCGAGACAATCGCCGCCATGCCCGAGGCGGTGGCCATACAGGCCTCGCCGCCTTCCAGTGCCGCCAGACGGTCCTGGAACATCGACACCGTCGGGTTGGTGAAGCGCGAATAGGTGAAGCCCTCTTCCGAGTGCGCGAAGCGCTCGGCAGCCTCGGCCGCGCTCTTGAAGACGAAGCTCGAGGTCAGGTACAGCGCCTCGGAATGCTCACCGAACTCGGAGCGCTGCGTGCCCGCGCGCACCGCCAGGGTATCGAAATCGAAGGAGTCCATCGTGTATCTCGTTTCAAAAAGAAAAAGCCCGTTTCGCTTGTCAGCAAAACGGGCTCGAAATCCATCTGTCTAGGCCTCGCTTTAGCTGTTTCGGGGATGTTCCCCCACGTCCGCAAGCTGAAATCAAATCGACGTGAAAAGCAGTGTAGCACGTTGCAGGCACGGAAGGAAAATCCCTCCTTGCGCTGCTGGCCGGCCTCTGGCGCCGTAGCGCGCTGGCCAGCCTGTCTGAGCGGTGCGCTCAGCCATTGGCCTTACAGGCCGAGCTGAGCGCCGCGGGGCTCGTTTTCGTCACCTTCGCCGCCATCGCCATTATCACCGGCATCGCGCTCGACCGACGCCTTCGGCGCCTTGCGTTGCTGCTCCAGACGGTTCAGGTATTCGACGGTGATGTCGCCCGTGATGTAGTTGCCATCGAAGCACGAGGCATCAAAGTCGGTCAGCGCCGGGTTGATGTCGCGCACAGCAGCCTTCATGTCTTCGACGTCCTGATAAATCAGTTCGTCGGCACCGATGATGCGCGCCACTTCTTCATCGCTGCGATCGTGGGCCACCAGTTCGCTGCGCGTCGGCATGTCGATGCCGTACACGTTCGGGAATTTCACGGGCGGTGCCGCCGACGCGAAGATCACCTTACGGGCACCGGCGTCGCGCGCCATCTGCACGATTTCCTGACTGGTCGTACCGCGCACGATCGAGTCGTCGACGATCAGCACGTTCTTGTCCTTGAACTCGACGCGCATGGCGTTGAGCTTCTGGCGCACCGACTTCTTGCGCATCGCCTGGCCGGGCATGATGAAGGTACGGCCGACGTAGCGGTTCTTGAAGAAGCCTTCGCGATAATTCAGGCCCAGACGCTTGGCAACCTGCATGGCTGCCGGACGGCTGGAGTCCGGAATCGGCATCACGACATCGATGTCCTTGTAATCGATCTCGCGGCGAATCTTCTCGGCGAGATAGTCACCCATGCGCAGACGTGCGTCGTACACCGCCACGCCATCGAGCACCGAGTCAGGACGGGCCAGATACACGAGTTCGAAAATGCAGGGATGCAGCGACGTGGCTTCCGCGCATTGCTGCGAAGTCAGTTCGCCGTCGTTGCTGATGAAGATCGCTTCGCCCGGCTTGACGTCGCGCTCGAACGCGAAGCCCATGCCTTCGAGCGCCACCGATTCCGACGCCACCATCCACTCCGTGCCGTTCGTGCCTTCGAAGCGGCCGATGCACAGCGGACGGATACCGTTCGGATCGCGGAACGCGAGCAGACCGAAACCGGAGATGATCGAGACAATCGCGTACGAGCCACGCAGGCGGCGATGCACACCGCGCACGGCTTCGAACAGCGACGGCACGCTCAGGCCTTCGAGCGAGCTTTGCTGCAACTCGTGCGCGAGCACGTTGAGCAGCACTTCGGAGTCGGAGGTCGTGTTGATGTGACGGCGGTCGATGCGGAACATCTCGTCTTTGAGCTGTTCCCAGTTCGTCAGATTGCCGTTGTGCGCGAGCACGATGCCGTACGGGGCATTCACGTAGAACGGCTGCGCTTGCGCGGCACTCGACGAGCCAGCCGTCGGGTAGCGCACCTGACCGATACCCACCTGACCCGGCAGGTCACGCATGTTGCGCGTGCGGAACACGTCGCGCACCATGCCGTTGCCCTTGTGCATGTAGAACGACTGGCCATCCGTCGTCGCAATGCCGGCGGCGTCCTGGCCGCGATGCTGCAAGAGCAGCAGGCTATCGTAAATGAACTGATTGACAGGGGACTTGGAGACTACACCGACGATGCCACACATGGCATGAATCCTTCAAAAAACTTCGAAATCTGTGTCAAACGAACGGACCGTATTATCCGTCATTCGGAAACCTTGTGCAGGCCGGCGGACGGCGCGGCCGATCCGCCGCTGCGCATGCCCCACCCCTGCTGTACGCCATCGCTCGCACCGGGGCTCGCCAAACCGGCGCCCGGCGCTTGGCCGGAGGCGCTCCCAGCGCTACCGCCGCCCAGGCCCGCGTTCGTTCCGGCGTCACTCGCAACCCCGCCGGCACCGTTCGTCTGCCCCGCCGCTGCGGCACCGCCGCTGAGGTTGTCGCGAATCCCGACCATCTCGCCACGGCTCTTCAAGCCGCCCTGCCCGCCGAGCATTTCCTGCATCCGGCGACTCGGTTCCAAACTACGTTCCAATTGTGGCAAGGGGATCGGCGTCCCCAGCGAGTTCACGCTCGGCACGGCCTCTTCGGGCTTGTGAAGGTAATGCTGGACCGGCTCGGGCAGATACGGCATCAGGCGCTCCAGCCCGGCTTCGACCCACGGGCGCACCATCGAGTGCTGCCACGCCGGTTGCTGAGGCAATGCTGTCAATCTGGCGGCGACCAGCAACAACATCAAGAGCAACATGCCGCGCACGATACCGAACAACATGCCTAAACCGCGATCGGCCGGACGCAGCCCGATCATGTCGGTCATGCGCCCCACCAGCGCGCTCACGATGCTGGCCCCGAAAACGACGGCCACCAGCACCAGCAGGAAACCGAGCGCACCCTGCGTCATCTCGCCGCCCGGCAGGTCGGCTGGCAGCCAGTGCGCTACGGTCGGGCCGAAAGCGCGCGCCACGAAGAACGCCACCACCCAGCCCACCAGATTGAACAGCTCGCGTACCAGACCGCGCAACATGCCCAGCACCATCGAGCCGAGCAAAATCGCGATCGCCGCGTAATCCACTACGGTCAGCAGACCGCCCTGCGCAAAATTACCCAACTCAGCCCGCCTCGGCGACCATGGCCGTCAAACCGGCATCACGGATCTTCTTGCTGGCGGCTTCGGCGCTGTTGCGGTCAGGGAACGGACCGGCACGCAGCAGGTAGAGCTCGCGGCCGTCGACGTTGCCCTTCACCATGTAGCTCGGCACGTTCACGAGCTTGAGCTTGACGAGCCACGCCTGCGCGCGGTCCTGCGTCGAGAAGGCGCCGATGCGCACCAGATACTTGCCATTACCGGCAGGTGCCGCCGCTTTGGCTTGTGCGTTGTCGTGATTGGCCGCCGGCTTGGCGTTGTTGTTCTGCGCGAACTGGGCGATCGGGTCGGCAGCGTTCAGATCAGGTTTGTTGGCTGCCTTGGGCGTGTCGTGCGATTCGCTGGGCTTGGCCGCAGGCTTCGCTTCGGCGTGCTGCTCGGGCTTCTTCACCTCAGGCTTGCTGTCCGGCTTCGATTCCGGTTTGGCCTGCGCCACCGGCGGCGTGACCGGCGTGAGGGGCACGGCAGGGGCGACCGATGTACTCGGCGACGACGGCGGCACACCTGTCGGTGCCGGTGGCACCGCCGCAGCTTGCGACTGGGACGATGCCGGCTTGTTGGTGTTGCTGCCGCTGCTGTTGCTATTCGCGAGCGAGTTGCCGTCGACGGCTTCTTCACCCTTGTCGAGCGACGCATCGGTCGACGTTGCCGCCGCTTGCGGCTTCACGCGCACGGGCGGCGAATTGGCATCTTTACCGGGAATCTGGATGGCGATGTCGTCGGCCGCCGGCTTGGGTTCGGGGGCCAGCACCATCGGCAAGATGATGACGGCCGCGAGCACCAGCGCAAGCGCGCCTACCAGACGGCGGCGCGCGCGTTGCTTCTCGGGCAGCAGCGGGTCGAGTTGTTCGTGCTCGCTGTATTCGCCCCCTCCCGCCGTACGGCTGCCGGTGCGGCCGCTCTTGCGGCTACCGCGCTTCGGGGAAACGGCTTCGGCGTCTTTCTTGCGGAAGGAAAACAATCCCATAGGCCCTTGGCTCAGGTCGAAACTTGCGTCGTTGGATTGATCATCGCGCATCCGGTGCATACTGCGCATGACATTTCTCGTAAGAAAATGTCACTGCATGTCACTGCGATTACACCATCAGGCGTTAGTGGCGCTGCAATTTGCGGTGCGACATCACACCCGCCACCGTAAAGAACGATCCAAAAACCACAATTCTATCATTCTCCCCGCACTGCTCGAGCGCGGCGGCATAGGCTTTCTCAGGGGATTCGAAGGTTTCGACCGAATGATCGGCGTCTTCGACAAACCCGACGGCACGAAGCTTCTCTTCAAGCACTTCCGGACTCGCCGCGCGCGGGGTCGGCAAACCGCACAGGCGCCAGTGATCGACCTTGTCGACCATGTGCCGCAGTACGCCTTCAATATCCTTGTCGGCCATGGCCCCGAACACCGCGTAGGTATACGGAAAGAACCCCATGCCGTCGATGTTGTGTCCCAGCGCAGCGGCCGCGTGCGGGTTGTGTGCCACGTCGAGCACCACGGCCGGACGCCCCGGCAACACCTGAAAACGCCCCGGCAATTCGACGGAGGCCAGCCCCAGACGGATGTCCTGTGCCGACACCGGCAACTCGGCCCGCATCGATTCCAGCGCCGCCAGTGCAGCAGACGCGTTCAGCAACTGGTTGGCGCCCCGCAGTGCCGGGTACGCCAGTGCCGGGCGTCGCATGTTGCGCCCTGCGTAGCTCCACTGCTGCTTGTCGCCCTGATAGTTGAAGTCGCGCCCAAATTGCCAGAAGTCGGCACCGATGCGCTCGGCTTCGGCAGCCAGCGTGGCGGGCGGCATCGGGTCGCCGCAGACCGCCGGCTTGCCCGCGCGGAAGATGCCGGCCTTCTCGATGGCGATCGCTTCGCGCGTGTTGCCCAGATACTCGGCGTGATCGATGTCGATGCTGGTGATGACCGCGCAATCGGCGTCGATGATGTTCACGGCATCGAGACGGCCGCCCAGTCCGACTTCGAGAATCACCGCGTCGAGGCCCGCAGTGGCGAACATCTGCATGATCGCCAGCGTGGTGAATTCGAAATAGGTGAGCGAGACGGGTTCGTCAAAGCTCGTGCGGGCACGCTCGACAGCCTCGAAATGCGGCAGCAGCGTCGCATCGTCGACGATCTCGCCATTGATGCGGGCGCGCTCGTTGAACGTGAGCAGATGCGGCGACGTGTGGCAGCCGACGCGATAACCGGCCGAGAGCAGAATCGCCTCGATAATCGCGCAGGTCGAGCCTTTGCCGTTGGTACCGCCGACGGTGAAGACCGGACAGGGGAAATGCAGGCCGAGGGCCTCTTTCACGCGCCCGATGCGCGTAAGTCCCATGTCGATGCCCACAGGGTGAGCGGTTTCAAGATGGGCGAGCCAGGCGTCGAGAGTGGAGTATGTCGGCATGAATGTGCGGGCAGAAAAGCAAAGCGCGGACGAACGTCCGCGCTTGAGATCCTGCTAAGTAATGCAATGGCAGTGGGTGACACGTACGTGGCACTGCGTGGCGTGGCGCCATTTTACGCCGATGGGCGCGCCTTGGGGGCGGCATACCGAACGTTGCAGCGCCATGCCGCAGTGTTTCGCCGCAACGCTTCACGTAGTGCAGCGGTGCGGCACACCACGCATCAGGCCACCGCGTCAGCCGGCTGGCACTGCATCAGTGCGATCAGACGTGCGATTTCTTCGCGCATCTTGCGGCGGTCGACGATCATGTCGATCGCGCCCTTTTGCAGCAGAAACTCAGAACGCTGGAAGCCTTCCGGCAGCTTCTCACGCACGGTCTGTTCGATCACGCGCGGACCGGCAAACCCGATCAGCGCCTTCGGCTCGGCCATCACCACGTCACCCAGGAAGGCGAAGCTTGCCGACACGCCACCCATCGTCGGGTCGGTCAGCACCGAGATGAACGGCAGCTTGGCATCGGCCAGTTTGGTCAGCATGGCCGTGGTCTTGGCCATCTGCATCAGCGAAAGCAGGCTTTCCTGCATGCGCGCACCGCCCGAAGCGGTCACGCAGATGAACGGCACGCCCTGCTCCAGCGCATTCTGCGCACCGCGCACGAAGCGCTCGCCGACCACCGAGCCCATCGAACCGGCCATGAACGCGAACTCGAAGCACGCCACGACCACCGGCAGCGTGTGAATCGCCCCGCCCATCACAACCATGGCGTCGGTTTCACCCGTGTCGTCCATGGCTTCCTTGATGCGGTCCGGGTACTTGCGGCTGTCCTTGAACTTGAGTGCGTCGACCGGCACGATTTCCTGACCCAGCTCGTAGCGGCCTTCCGGATCGAGCAGCGCGTCCAGACGGGCGCGCGCACCGATACGCATGTGATGATCGCACTTCGGGCAGACATGCAGATTGGCTTCCACGTCGTTGCGATACAGCACGGCTTCGCACGACGGGCACTTGATCCACAGCCCTTCCGGGATGCTCTTGTTGCGCTGCGTCGGATCGGTTTGCTTGATCTTCGGGGGCAGCAGCTTATCGAGCCAGCTCATAGTTTCTCCTTGGCAAACGCCCGCCCCCGGGCGGGGACAGGCGTCTCAGCGGCCTGACGGCCGTTTCAATTCAGCGTTTCATCGGCGGGATGATACCCCACCCGGCCGCGCGTGTTACCGCGCTGGCAGGCCCTCGTCGAGCGCCTGACGGATTTCGCCGATGAATTCAGCCAGCGATTTTACCGCGTTCTGGCCTTCCAGATCACGCGGCGTGTTTTCAAGCCGTTGCACGATGGCACTGCCGATCACCACGGCATCGGCCACCCCCGAGATGGCACGGGCCGTTTCGGCATCGCGAATGCCGAAGCCCACGCCCACCGGCAGCGGTGCCACCGCCTTGATCTGAGGGATTTTCGCGGCCACGCTGTCCAGATCGAGGCTCGCCGCACCGGTCACACCCTTGAGCGAGACGTAGTACAGATAGCCGCTCGCCTGCTTGGCCACGGCGGCAATGCGCGCGTCGGTCGACGTCGGCGCCAGAAGGAAGATCGGATCGATACCGCGGGCGCGCATGGCGCCGGCGTATTCCTCAGCTTCTTCCGGCGGATAGTCGACCACCAGCACGCCGTCCACCCCGGCCGCCGCTGCCCGTTCGGCAAAGGCGTCGAGCCCCATCGCCTCGATCGGGTTGGCGTAGCCCATCAGCACGATCGGGGTGCGGTCGTTGGTCTGGCGGAATGCGGCCACGTAGCCGAGCACCTCGGCGAGGCTCACGCCGCGTGCCAGCGCACGCTCGGAGGCGCGCTGAATCACCGGGCCATCGGCCATCGGGTCGGAAAACGGCACGCCGAGTTCGATGACGTCGGCGCCGTTATCGGCCAGTGCATGCATCAGTTTGACCGTCCAGCCCGGCTCGGGGTCACCGGCGGTAATGAACGGAATGAGGCCCTTCTTACCCTGCGCTTGCAAGGCTTGGAACGTCGCTTGAATGCGGGACATGATCGGAAAGTCTCTGAAGTCGTTGGTTGGCGAGCGCGTGGTAGTGCGCGTTCAGCTCGAAGCCGACGAAACGCCGGCCGTGCAGCGCGCAGGCCACGGCAGTCGTGCCACTGCCCATGAACGGGTCAAGCACGAGGCCGCCGGGCGGGCAACTCGAGAGCACCATGCGCTCGATGATATGCAGCGGTTTCTGCGTCGGATGATCGACGCGTTCGGGGTCTTGCCGGTGCAATCGCGAGATGGACCACAGATCCTTGGGGTTGTAACCGAGTTCCAGCCACTTGCTGCCCTCGAAGATACGACGCGAGCGCGCTTTCTTCGTCGCGGCGTCGTAAGGCACGCGCACGGCATCGAGATCGAAGTAATAGTCCTTCGAAATCGCGAAGAAGCCGATGTTGTCGTGCACCGACGAAAAGCGTCGCGTGCTGCCGCCCATGCTCGGTACGCGGCGATCCCAGATGATCTCGTTGATCATCAGCATGCGCTGCTTGAGGAACACGAACAGCTCGGGGGCGTATTGCCACGTGCAGAACAGATACAGCGAGCCGCGCGGCGCGAGTTTCGGAATCGCCGCTTCGAGCCAGCCGTAGGTCCAGCCGAGGAAATCCTCGCCCGAACGCTTGTCGGAGTCGTTGCCGTAATCCTTGCCGAGCCCGTACGGCGGGTCGGCAAGAATCAGGTCGACGGACCCGTCGGGCAGTTCATGCACGTGTTGCAGGAAGTCGGCATGACGTAGCGCAATGTCGCCCGGCGCCCAGCGCGCACGAAGCTCGCCGGCCGCCTCCATGGCTTCAAGACGCGCAGCCGCGGCTTCGGTGGCATCAACAGGACGAGCGGGACGCACAGTCCCGAGGACGTCATTTTGTGCCTCGCCCTGAGCGATGGTCTCTTGCGGCGGCGCGTTGCGGTCGGTCATGCGGATTCTGGTTACCTGTCGGATCGGTGGAGTCTCGCGGCGCCGCTCAGGCGTCGCTGGCCGGTTTGGCCATCGCCATCACGGTGTGCATGTCCTTGTCGCCCCGTCCCGAGAGGTTGACCAGAACGATCTGGTCGCGGCTCAGTGTGGGCGCAAGCTTGCACGCGTAAGCCAGCGCGTGGCTCGACTCCAGTGCGGGAATGATGCCCTCGATCCGGCAGCAGTCATGGAATGCCTTGAGGGCTTCGGTATCGGTGATGCCCACGTACTCGGCGCGATGGATGTCGTGCAGCCACGCGTGTTCGGGGCCGACACCCGGATAGTCGAGACCGGCCGAGATCGAATGCGTCTCGGTGATCTGGCCATTGGCGTCTTGCAGCAGATACGTGCGGTTGCCGTGCAACACGCCCGGCGTGCCACCGATGATCGACGCCGCGTGACGGCCGGTCTCGATACCGTCGCCCGCCGCTTCCACGCCCACGAGCTTGACGTCGGGCAGATCGATATACGGGTAGAAGATGCCCATGGCGTTGGAGCCACCGCCCACGCAGGCGAGCACATAGTCCGGCTGACGGCCGGCGAGCTCGGGCATCTGCACCTTGCACTCGTCGCCGATCACGCGCTGGAAGTCGCGCACGAGCATCGGGTACGGGTGCGGGCCGGCCACGGTGCCGATGATGTAGAACGTGCTTTCGACGTTCGTCACCCAGTCGCGCATGGCTTCGTTGAGCGCATCTTTGAGCGTCTTCGAGCCTGATTCGACGGGCACGACGGTCGCACCGAGCAACTGCATGCGATAGACGTTGGCCGCCTGACGCTTGACGTCTTCCGCGCCCATGTAGACGACGCATTCCATGCCGAAACGCGCCGCGATGGTTGCGGTCGCCACGCCGTGCTGACCGGCACCGGTCTCGGCAATGACGCGGCGCTTGCCCATGCGACGGGCGAGCAGCGCCTGCCCGATCACGTTGTTCACCTTATGCGCGCCGGTGTGGTTCAGGTCTTCGCGCTTCAGATAGACCTGTGCACCGCCCAGCTCGCTGCTCCAGCGCTTGGCGTGATAAATCGGCGACGGACGGCCGACGTAGTGCTTCAGTTCGTAATTGAATTCTTCGAGAAAGGCGGGATCGTGCTGGTACTTGGCGTAAGCCTCACGCAGCTCGTCGAGCGCATGAATCAGCGTCTCGGCAACAAAAACACCGCCATATTGGCCAAAGTGGCCACGGGCATCGGGCAAATCGTACATGGTCGTCACTCTTCGCAGTAACCGGGTGTGCAGCCCCTTGCGGGCGCCCCGGCAGGTTGCTATTCGGCGTCGGCAGCGCGTACTGCGCGCACGAACGCCGTCATTCGGGCGGGATCTTTCACGCCCCGTGACGCCTCAACACCGCTCGACACGTCGACGGCGTACGGCGTCACCTGGCGGATTGCCTCAGCAACGTTGTGTGCGTTCAAGCCACCACTCAAAACGGCCCGACGCGCGATGTCTTTTGGAATAAGTGACCAATCGAAAACCTTTCCCCCGCCCCCGTAGCCCTCAACCAGGGCATCCAGCAAAATACCTTGCGCGGCGGCGTATGCGTTTGCGAATTGTAGCAAATCGCTACTGTCTTTCGTCTCCGGGCCAATACGCATGGCACGCGTGTACGGACGGCGCCCTGCGGCCGCCGCCAACGCTGCGCAGACTTCGGGCGATTCATCGCCGTGGAACTGCAACGTGGTCAGCGGCACCGCCTCGACGGTACGCGCGACGTCATCAGCCGTGGCATTGACGAACAACCCCACCACGCTGACATACGGCGGCACCCGGCGCGCCAGTTCGGCAGCGCGTGCGAGATCGACGTAACGCGGGCTGGGCGGGTAAAACACGAGGCCGATCGCATCGACACCGAGGGCGACCGCGTGGTCGATGTCCGCCGGCTGCGAGAGGCCGCAAATCTTGATTCGGGTGCGAGATGTCATGAAGGGGTTCCGTCTTGTGCCCAAGGCATCGGGAACGGCCACGCCGCCCAGTTGGGCTCGGGCACTGCGAAGCGCTCAGGATACCCCACGCGTGCGAGGTACAAGCCATCGGGCATGAAGGTCGGCGCAGCCTGACGGCGGTCGCGGCTCTCCAGCACGGCAGCCATCCAGTCGACCGACTGACGGCCCCGGCCGATCGCGACCAGACACCCCATGATGTTGCGCACCATGTGATGCAGGAACGCGCTCGCGCGGAAGCGGAACACGAAGAAGTTGCCCTGCTGTTCGATGTCGATGGCGTACAGATGCTTCACCGGCGTCTTGGCCTGACATTCGGACGAGCGGAACGCCGAGAAATCGTGTTCGCCGACCAGCGCCTGACCGGCGGTGCGCATGGTATCGAGATCGAGCGGCGTGTGCAGCCAGCCGCAACGGCCTTCGAGCAGCGGCGAGCGCACCGGATGCACGTAGAGCACGTAAAAGTACGTGCGCTCGAACGCAATGAAGCGCGCGTGAAAGTCATCCGGCATCGCCTGCGCCCACTGCACGGCAACGGTCTTCGGCAGGAACGCATTCACGCCGCGCACCCACGAGAACATCGCCCGGTCGAGTTCGGTGTCGAAATGCACCACCTGCCCGATGCCGTGCACGCCCGTATCCGTTCGCCCGGCCACGGTCGTCGGCAGGGAGACGCCGCCGAACTCCCGCAATGCGGATTCGAGCGCCTGCTGCACGGTGTTGCCATGCGGCTGCGATTGCCAGCCGGAAAACGCCGTGCCGTCGTAGTGGATGCCCAGTGCGATTCGCATATCTGATGCGCGCCCAACGGCACGCCTGCGGTAAAAGAAAAACGGGCGCCCAACCTACGAGCGCCCGAAACTACGGTCAACCTGTGGTGTGTTCGCCGATCGCTGCCGGCGTCACTGTGTCGCTATATCGCTATGTTCCTGCGGACGATCAGGGTGTTCGGCAATGCCTCCGCCTCGCACCCGACGTCGAATTTCACGCCGTTTTCGTCACTTTCCGAGTTCCGCCAGACGGCTGCGAGCGACCGACTGTTGCGCCTCGTCGCCACCGGCGATGACTTCTTCGAGCAACTCGCGCGCACCGTCATCATCGCCAATCGTCTGGTAGGCCGCCGCCAGTTCGAGCTTGGTGTGGAACTCGTCAGGCACCGCCAGATCGGCCAGTTGCGGCGCGATGGGGCTGGGCGCTGCGGGCGCGGGTGCGGGCGCAGCGGGGGCCGGAGCGGGTGCCGACGGCTCCGCAGGCGACGCAAAGGCCGGTGCCTCCGGTGACTGCGGCGGGGCTGCCGCTTCCGTCACGTCTTCCGCAGCCGCGTGTGCCCAAGTCTGAGCCGACGGCGTCGCGTGAGGCGCATAGCCCGTCGACGGGGCCGCTTGTGCAAAGGCGTCGTGCTCGACCAGCGCTTCATCGCCCGTGGCTTCCGGCAACGTCGGCGCGCTCACGAAGGCAGGCGCGATAGTTGTTGCGGACGCGTCGTCACCCTTCAAGTCCAGACTGAAGTCCGACAGGTCGAACGACATCGGCTTGAGCGACGGGGCTTCGTGCGCACTGTCGGTATAGCTGCGCGGCGATTCGGCGGCGGCCTTGAGCGCCGCGTCGAAATCGGCGTCGCTCAGTTCTCCGTCGTCGGCATCGAAATCGCCTTGATCGCCGGACGGCGCATGGATATGGGCTTCACCCACCTGCGGTGCCATCGTGAACTGCACGGAACCGATACCGCTTGAGAGCGACGGCAATGCGCCGCTGGCAATCGTGCCGACGTGCGCCGGCTGACCCGGCAAGCCGAGATCGAGATCGCCCAGCATGCCTGCCACACCGTTTTGCGGCTCGGCTTCTGCGACAGGTTCGGCAACCGGCGCTTCGTGTTGCGGCTCGACCACCGGCTCGGCCACATGTGCCGAGGCAGCGGCAACACCACCGACGGCGGCAGCAGCACCGAGAGCCTCCAGCGCCGACAGACTTGCGGCGGCCGGATCGTCGTGCGGCGTCTGTGCTACCGGCACCTCGCCCGCCTGTTCGGCGAAAGCGTCGTCCCAGTTGATTTCCGGCTCGCTGACGGCCTCCGCGACGGGTTCCTCGGCAACGTCATGCGCCGGCGCTTCCGGCGGCGTAACGAAGGCCTCAGGGGTGTCGGCGAGCGTCTCTGCGGCATCGAACGACGCTTCGTGCGCTTCGTGCGTCTCGTGCGTTTCGTGTGCCTGATCGGCCAGCTCGTCCGTCAGGTGTTCCTGTTCGGCGTCCCATTCGCCCGGCAGCGCTGCGCCAGCAACCGTCGCATCGGGATGCTCAGCTTCCAGCGCGGCAACGCCATCGCCATCAGTCGGTTCAGTCGGCTCGGCGGGTTCCGCCCAAGTGTCGTCGGCGCTCGGATGCAGATGCTCGTCGGCTTCGGCCTGATGGGCGGCGTACATGGCAGCAGCGCCGGCAGCGCCCGTGGCCACCGCTGCGCCCGTCACAACGCCTGCCACCGTCGAACCGCCTTGCGACAGCTGCGGCTCAGCGCCATGCGGGCCGTCATGCGGCGTGCGGCCATCGCTGCCATCACGGCCATCACGGCCATCGTCGTACGGACCGTCCTGACCCACCGGCGGCTCGGCGCGACGGCGGCGCATCAGCCACCAAAGGCCCATCAGCACCACCAGAACGCCTGCGCCCGGCAGCACGTACGGGTTGTCGCGCACGGCACGCCAGTTCATCGAAGCATTCGGCGCAGGCTTCGTATCGGCAACCGCCGCACTGGCCGCCTGCGTCGCGGACGCTGCCGCTTCGCTCGCCACCACGGCTTGCGCTGCGGCATCCGAAGCGCTGGCTGCCGCAGTCGCGGCCGAGGCACCCTCCGCCGCCGCGCCCGACGCGTTCGCGTCATTCGCCGCGGTCGCCGTGGCATTGGCCGCATTGGCTGCGTTAGCAGCATTCGCCGCGGGCTTCGCGTCCTTGGCTGTCGCGTTGGCGGCGTCCTTACCCTTGACGGTATTCGCTTGCTTGTCTTGTGCAGCCGCCCCGGAAGCGGTGGCGGCCTGCTCCTCCAGGTTGGCGACCGCTTGATTCTTCATCGCCAACAACTTCTGGAGATCTGCTACGTTCTTCTGCAACTCATTCACCCTGCCCTGAGCCTCGGTCTGCGCCTTGCCCTGAGCGATTTGTTCTTCCTCGCCGTTGCCGGTCTTGCCGGCTCCGCGCCCCTTACCGGGTCGCGACAGCTTCAATTCATCACGCGCGGCGGGGGCGGCGGCTTCCGGCGCCTTGCCCGCTTCAATCGCACCCTGAGCACTGCGGCCATTGGCCGGTGCTGCCTGCTGTGCCGTCGATTCGGCCAGCCGCGCGCGATACGCATCAAACTGTTCCCGCGCCGCCGACACGAACTTGCGTGCCTGCGTGGGCGGGACTTCCTGCACCTGTGCATCGGACGGGCGCGCGAGCGTCGCCCCCTGACGCAAACGGTTCGGGTCGTTGCCGATGAACGCCGAACGATTCGATTCGAACAGCGCCGTCATCATCTGCGCGAGCGTGGTACCGCCCTCGCCGCCCGTGAATTCGCGGGCAATCGACGACAGCGAGTCACCCTGCTCCACCGTGCGCGCACCGTCGGCCGAAGCGTTCGAGGCAGCCGCCGCCGGTCTGGCGTTGGCTGCATTGCCCGAACGAGCGGGTTGGTTCGATGAGGTCGATGGGTTCGATTCGTTCGATTGGCGTGACTGACCTGACGCAGCGCCCTGCGCCGGCGCACTTGCTGCGGCATTCGGCGAGGCACTGGCCGCCGCAGCCGCCGGCACAACGGCCTGCGGTTGCGCAGCACTGGCTTCGGGAATGGCCGAGAGCGTCACGGCATTGGACTGTCGTCCGGTGCGCCACTCCAGCACGAGCAACAAATCGAGGAACGACGTGCTGATCGGCTCGGCCGAATCGACGTGCACGAGATACGTGCCGCTATAGCCCGGCTCGCGCCCACCCGTCGGCTCGACAGAGACGGAGATCTTCTCGAGCGTCGGGTCGTAGCGCAGTCCGGCTTGCCGGAACGCGTCGCGCCCGGCGAGCTTGACGGACAGCCCATCGGCCTCGGCCTGCGACACATTGCCCAGCACGATCACCGCACGCAGCGGTTGCCCGGCAGCGGAGCGCACTTGTTGCGGGCCGAACTCGGCCGCACCGGCATTGAGAAGCCCGAGGCTCCACAAGACGGCCGCCGCCGCAGTCAGTCGAAACGAGTTGCGGGACGAGTTCCGGGACGAGTTTGCGCGCTTGCCGATCGAGTATTTCCGCACTGTGTCTTGTCAAGCCTGTCAGTCGATTGTTCTCACTGGCCGCCCCGCGAGTTGCAGGGGGCGCCTCCCAAAGCGCGGACGGCGGCCACGCGGGCCGCCGTTCTTCACGCCTTACCGATGCACTGTAACGCTCAAGCGTCCAGCAGGATCCGCAGCATACGACGCAGCGGTTCTGCCGCACCCCACAGGAGCTGATCGCCCACCGTGAACGCCGACAGATACTCCGGACCCATCGACATCTTGCGCAGGCGGCCCACCGGAATCGACATCGTGCCGGTCACGGCAGCAGGCGTCAAATCCTTCATCGACGCCTCGCGCGTGTTCGGTACGACCTTCACCCAGTCGTTCGCCTGACCGATGATGTCGGTCAGTTCATCTAACGGCACATCCTTCGTAAGCTTGATGGTCAGTGCCTGACTATGGCAACGCATTGCACCGATACGCACGCACAGACCGTCCACCGGAATGGCGCGCGTGCCCGGGAAACCGTCGCCCAGACCCAGAATCTTGTTGGTCTCGGCACCGCCCTTCCATTCTTCCTTCGACTGGCCGTTGCCCAGATCCTTGTCGATCCACGGAATCAGGTTGCCGCCCAGCGGCACGCCGAATTGCTTGGTCTCGTCAGCCGTCAGTGCGTGCTGCTTGGCCAGCACCTTGCGGTCGATTTCGAGAATCGCCGAGTGCGGGTCGTCGAGCAGCGCCTTGACTTCGGCGTTGATCGTGCCGAATTGCGTGAGCAGCTCGCGCATGTGTTGCGCACCGCCGCCCGAGGCAGCCTGATACGTCATCGACGTCAGCCAGTCGACCAGACCGTGCTGGAACAGACCACCCAGGCCCATCAGCATGCAGCTGACCGTACAGTTGCCGCCGACGAAGTTCTTGGTGCCCTTGGTCAGCGCATTCTTGATCACATCGAGATTGACCGGATCGAGCACGATGATGGCATCGTCCTTCATGCGCAGCGTCGAGGCCGCGTCGATCCAGTAGCCGTTCCAGCCCGCTGCGCGCAGCTTCGGGAAAATCTCTGTTGTGTAGTCACCGCCCTGGCAGGTAATGATGATGTCGCATTTTTTCAGCTCGTTGACATCATTGGCGTCTTTCAGCGAAGTCTCATTCTTCGCCATCGACGGGGCTTTGCCGCCCGCGTTGCTGGTGCTGAAAAACACCGGCTCGATCAAGGCGAAGTCGTTCTCCTGCTGCATGCGCTGCATCAGCACCGAACCGACCATGCCCCGCCAACCTACCAGACCTACGGTTTTCATTTGTCCACTCTCTTATCGTTGCAATTGCGCTGAGGGGCGTCTCCCGACGCCCCGTCAACGTTACAGCGCGGCAACCACCGCCGCGCCCATTTCGCGCGTACCGACCTTGGTCGCGCCTTCCTGCCAGATATCGGGCGTGCGCAACCCCTGCGCCAGCACCTTCTTCACTGCGCTCTCCACGCGATCGGCCTGTTCGGCGCGACCCAGCGTGTAACGCAGCATCATGG
Source organism: Pandoraea sp. PE-S2R-1 (assembly GCF_002179865.1). Classification (NCBI taxonomy): domain Bacteria; kingdom Pseudomonadati; phylum Pseudomonadota; class Betaproteobacteria; order Burkholderiales; family Burkholderiaceae; genus Pandoraea; species Pandoraea sp. PE-S2R-1. The sequence continues at coordinate 192,516 of NZ_NGUR01000010.1, forward strand.
CCGCCGACAGAATCGTTGCCAACGGATTGGCCACGCCCTTGCCGGCGATGTCGGGTGCCGAACCGTGCGACGGCTCGTACAACCCCTTGTTGTTGGCGTCCAGCGACGCCGACGGCAGCATGCCGATCGAACCCGTGAGCATTGCGGCTTCGTCCGACAGGATATCGCCGAACATGTTACCCGTCACCACCACGTCGAAGTTCTTCGGCGCTTTGACCAGTTGCATCGCGGCGTTGTCGACGTACATGTGCGACAACTCGACGTCCGGATACTGCTTGGCGACCTCGATCATCGTGTCACGCCACAGCTGCGACGTCTCGAGCACGTTGGCCTTGTCGACCGAGCACAGACGCTTGTCGCGCTTGGCCGCTGCCTGAAACGCCACGTGGGCGATACGCTCCACTTCGGGCACGCTATAGCGCATGGTATCAAAACCTTCGCGCGCACCTTCGAAAGCGCCATCCGGCGATTGACGGAAGCCCTTCGGCTGACCGAAGTAGATGTCGCCATTCAGCTCGCGGATGATCAGGATATCGAGGCCTGCCACGATTTCCGGCTTCAGGCTCGATGCGTCGGCCAGTTCCTTGTACAGAATGGCCGGACGGAAGTTGGCGAACAGCTGCAAATGCTTGCGCAGGCCCAGAATCGCCTGCTCGGGGCGCAGCGCGCGCTCCAGCGAATCATACTTCCAGTCGCCCACGGCGCCAAACAGGATGGCATCCGCTTCTTTGGCCAGCTTGAGCGTGGCGTCGGGCAGCGGGTGTCCCGATGCCTCGTAACCGGCGCCGCCGACGGGCGCTTCTTCCAGTTCGAACGTCTCGCCAAGCGCATTGAGCACATTGACGGCTTCCTTCACGATTTCCGGACCAATGCCGTCACCCGGCAACACTGCGATTTTCATGCGTTTCTCCTATGGGGTACGCGGGGCTCAGCCCGGCAAACGCGTCGAGAGCCACGGCTGCTTGGCAAGCCGCTCCGCTTCATATGCGCGAATCTTGTCGGCGTGACGCAGCGTCAGACCGATATCGTCGAAACCGTTCAGCAGGCAGTACTTGCGGAACGGCGCGATGTCGAACTCATACGCGCGGCCGTCAGCGGCGATCACGGCCTGCTTGTCGAGGTCGATGGTCAACTGATAGCCCGGGAACGCAGCGGTCTCGTTGAACAGGTGGTCGACCTGCAACTCGGACAGCGCGATCGGCAGCAGCCCGTTCTTGTAGCAGTTGTTGAAGAAGATGTCGGCGAAGCTCGGCGCAATCACGGCGCGAAACCCGTATTGCTGCAAGGCCCAAGGCGCGTGCTCACGCGAGCTGCCGCAACCGAAATTCTTGCGGGCGAGCAGCACCGTCGCATTCTGGAAACGCGGCTGGTTCAGCACGAAATTCGGGTTGAGCGGACGCGTGCTGCAATCCTGCCCGGGCTGACCCACGTCGAGATAACGCCATTCGTCGAACAGGTTCGGGCCGAAACCCGTGCGCTTGATCGACTTCAGGAATTGCTTGGGGATGATCGCGTCGGTGTCGACGTTCTCACGATCGAGCGGTGCCACCAACCCCGTATGGACGGTAAATTTTTCCATCACAAACCACCTGATCAAAACAGTTCGGCTGCGGTGTGATCCTTCGCCCTTTGGCGCAAGCCACCCCAACCGGGAATCTTAAAGGCGCATATCGTGAGTCCGGTGAGACCGGAATCGTCACGACACCCGCCGTCGCATCACTTCTTCGCCGCGTTTTCGAGCGCCGAGCCGGCAGCCTGCGTATCTTTGCCGAGGCCGGCCATCGTATTGCAGCCCGTCACGCCCAGTAGCAGCACCGCACCGATCAGCATCCACAGTTTCTTCATGGTTTTGTCTCTTTAAAAGAAATTGTCAAACGACGGATAAATCGATGCCTGGCGCTCAGACCAAGCGGCGCACGTCGACGAAATGACCTTCGATGGCAGCTGCCGCCGCCATGGCCGGGCTCACGAGGTGCGTACGGCCACCTGCGCCCTGACGGCCTTCGAAGTTGCGGTTCGAGGTCGATGCACAACGCTCACCCGGCTCCAGACGGTCGGCATTCATCGCCAGACACATCGAGCAACCCGGCTCGCGCCATTCGAAGCCGGCGGCCTTGAAGACCTGATCCAGCCCTTCCTGCTCGGCCTGGTGCTTCACCAGCCCCGAGCCCGGTACGACCATCGCCAGACGCACGTTCGAGGCCACGCGGCGGCCCAGCTTCTTGACCACGTACGCGGCTGCGCGAATGTCTTCGATGCGCGAGTTGGTGCACGAACCGATGAACACCTTGTCGACGGTGATGCTCGACATCGGCGTATCCGGCGTGAGCGCCATGTACTCGAGCGCGCGCTCCATGGCACTGCGCTTGACCGGGTCCTTTTCCTTCTCGGGGTCCGGCACGCGGTCGTCGATGCTGACCACCATTTCCGGCGACGTGCCCCAGCTCACTTGCGGGCGCAGGTCGGCGGCATTGATCTCGACGACGTGGTCGAACTGCGCGCCCGCGTCGGTGTGGAACGTGCGCCAGTAGGCTTCGGCCTGCTGGAATTCCACGCCGCTCGGCGAGAACGGACGGCCCTTCACGTAGTTGATCGTGGTGTCGTCCACGGCGACCAGACCGGCGCGCGCGCCCGCTTCGATCGCCATGTTGCACACGGTCATGCGGCCTTCCATCGTCAACGAGCGAATGGCCGAACCGGCGAATTCGATCGTGTAGCCGGTGCCGCCTGCGGTACCGATCTTGCCGATGACGGCCAGCACGATGTCCTTGGCCGAGCAGCCGCGCGGCAGCGTGCCTTCGACCTTCACGAGCATGTTCTTGCTCTTCTTCATGAGCAGCGTCTGCGTGGCGAGCGTGTGCTCGACTTCCGACGTGCCGATACCGAAGGCCAGTGCACCGAAGGCGCCGTGCGTCGACGTATGCGAGTCGCCGCACACGACCGTCATGCCCGGCAGCGTGGCGCCCTGCTCAGGGCCGATCACGTGCACGATCCCCTGGCGGAGATCGTTCATCTTGAATTGGGTAATGCCGAAGCTGTCGCAGTTGGTGTCGAGCGTATCGACTTGCAGACGCGAAATCGGGTCAGCAATGCCTTGCGTGCGGTCGGTGGTCGGCACGTTGTGGTCCGACACCGCGAGGTTCGCGGACAGACGCCAGACCGGACGCTGCGCGAGTTTTAGCCCCTCGAACGCCTGCGGACTGGTCACCTCGTGCAGCAGGTGACGGTCGATGTAGAGCACCGTAGTGCCATCGTCCTCGGTATGCACGACATGTGCATCCCACAATTTGTCATACAGCGTCTGGGCCATGATAAAAACGCGGGGCTAAATATTGTTCTGGGAACAGATTTCGTTCTGGGAACTTTTGATTATGCCATAGCGCTTTCGCGCCGGCGGAATACAAAATCCCCGGGGAACCGGGCGGTAAACGCACGATCAACCGGGGATTTGTGCGAATCACGGCAGCGTGTGCCGTGGATTCGAATATAGCGCAACGAGGGCTCGTTGCGGGCCGCACCGCCTTGCCGTTTCAGCAAGGTTACGGTGCCGGCACGGCAAGCGGGGGCCGTGCCGGAAGCCTCGACGCGCTTAGCGCTTGTCGATGGCTGCGACTTCGCGCGGCGTGTGGCCGATGAACAGCTGACGCGGACGGCCGATCTTCTGATCCGGCTCGCCGATCATCTCGTTCCACTGCGCGATCCAGCCCACGGTACGGGCCAGCGCGAAGATGCAGGTGAACATCGACGTCGGGATACCCAGCGCGCGTTGAACGATGCCCGAGTAGAAGTCAACGTTCGGGTACAGCTTGCGCGACACGAAGTATTCGTCTTCCAGCGCGATCTTCTCGAGCTGCATGGCCAGCTTGAACAGCGGATCGTCGTGCAGGCCCAGTTCGTTGAGCACTTCGTAGCACGTTTCGCGCATCAGCTTGGCACGCGGATCGTAGTTCTTGTACACGCGGTGACCGAAGCCCATCAGCTTCACGCCCGAGTTCTTGTCCTTCACTTGCTTGATGAACTCAGGAATCTTGTCCGACGAACCGATCTGCTCGAGCATGTTCAGCGCGGCTTCGTTCGCACCACCGTGCGCCGGGCCCCACAGACAGGCGATACCGGCAGCGATACAGGCGAACGGGTTGGCGCCCGACGAACCGGCCAGACGCACGGTCGAGGTCGAAGCGTTCTGTTCGTGATCGGCGTGCAGGATCAGGATACGGTCGAGGGCGCGCACCAGCACGTCGTTGACCTTGTACTCTTCGCACGGGTTGGCGAACATCATGCGCATGAAGTTCGCGCTGTACGACAGGTCGTTGCTCGGGTACACGAACGGCTGACCGATGCTGTACTTGTAAGCCATGGCGACCAGCGTCGGCAGCTTGGCGATCAGACGAATCGCCGAGACTTCACGGTGATTCGGGTTATTGATGTCCAGCGAGTCGTGGTAGAACGCCGACAGGGCGCCGACCGAGCCGGTCAGCACAGCCATCGGGTGCGCGTCGCGACGGAAGCCACGGAAGAAGAAATTCATCTGCTCGTGAACCATCGTGTGACGGGTCACGGTGTCGACAAACTCGGCCTTTTGCTGCGCGTTCGGCAGTTCGCCCTTCAGCAGCAGGTACGAGGTCTCGAGGAAGTCGCAGTTGGTGGCCAACTGTTCGATCGGGTAGCCGCGGTACAGCAGCTCGCCCTTGTCGCCATCGATGTAAGTGATGGCGGAATTGCACGACGCCGTCGACATGAAGCCCGGGTCATACGTGAATTTGCCGGTCTGGCCGTACAGCTTGCGGATGTCGATCACATCCGGACCCATCGTACCCTTGTAAATCGGCAGCTCTACGCTGGGCGATTCATCAGAGAAAGATAGGGTGGCTTTAACATCAGACGGAGTCATATCGCTTCCTCAAAAAAATACTTAAACCCCTACACGGCACGCAAAAGCGCCAGCAGGCGCTGCACGTCCGGCCCGTCCAGATCCGCCTCGGGCTCTTTACGCGCTAGCAGCAGATCCATCAAATCGTTGTCGCTCAAATCGAGCAGCCTGGTCAGGGCGCCGACGTCCTCATCGGTCATCGAGGCTTCGTACTTGGCGAAGAACCGCTCGAGGATGAGGTCGTTTTCCAGCAAGCCGCGACGTGCCCGCCAACGCAGGCGGGCACGCTTGACCGGATCAGACTGGTGAGTAGTGTCCGGCATGATCTGTGATTAGACGGCGCGACGCACCATCAACTCCTTGATCTTGCCGATGGCCTTCGTCGGGTTCAGACCCTTCGGGCACACGTCCACGCAGTTCATGATGGTGTGGCAGCGGAACAGTCGGTACGGATCTTCCAGGTTGTCCAGACGCTCGCTCGTCGCCGTATCGCGGCTGTCCGCGATGAAGCGATAGGCTTGCAGCAGGCCAGCCGGGCCGACGAACTTGTCCGGGTTCCACCAGAAGCTCGGGCAGGACGTCGAGCACGATGCGCAAAGAATACACTCGTACAGACCATCCAGCTCATCACGCTGTTCGGGCGACTGAAGGCGCTCCTTCTCCGGTGCCGGCTCGGGGTTGATCAGGTACGGCTTGATCGAGTGGTACTGGTTGAAGAAGTGCGTCATGTCGACGATCAGGTCGCGAATGACGGGCAGGCCCGGCAGCGGCTTCAGCACGATCTTGTTCGGCAGATCCTTCATGTTGGTCAGGCAGGCCAGACCATTCTTGCCGTTGATGTTCATCGCGTCCGAACCGCACACGCCTTCACGGCACGAGCGGCGGAAGGCGATGCCTTCATCGATCTTCTTGAGCTTGACCAGGGCGTCCAGCAGCATGCGCTCATGACCGTCGAGTTCGACCTCGTAGGTCTGCATGTACGGTGCGGCGTCCTTGTCCGGATCGTAACGGTAGACTTCAAAAATACGTTTCATGATCTTGCGAATCCCTTAGAACGTCCGCGCCTTGGGCGGAACCGAGTCGACGGTCAGCGGCTTGAGTTGCACCGGCTTGTAATCCAGACGATTACCTTCGCTGAAGAACAGCGAGTGGCGCATCCAGTTGGCGTCGTCGCGCTCCGGATAATCGCTGTGCGCGTGTGCGCCACGGCTTTCCTTGCGGGCTTCGGCTGCGATCATGGTGGCCTTGGCCACTTCGATCAGGTTGTCGACTTCCAGCGCTTCCATACGCGCCGTGTTGAACACCTTCGACTTGTCCTTCAGGTGGACGTGCGACACGCGCTCGGCCACTTGCAGAATCTCGCCCACGCCTTCCTTGAGCAGGTCGGCGGTACGGAACACGCCTGCATGCTTCTGCATCGTGGCGCGGACATCGTTGGCGACGTCCTGGGCATACTCGCCCGAGCTCGACCCTTCGAGGCGGCCCAGACGTGCCAGGGCGTTCTCGCCGGCGTCGGCAGGCAGCGGCTTGTGGTCGCCGTGATTCTTCACGAAGTCGACAATGTGGTTACCGGCCGCACGGCCGAACACCACGAGGTCGAGCAGCGAGTTCGTGCCCAGACGGTTCGCACCGTGGACCGACACGCACGAGCACTCGCCCACGGCGTAGAAGCCGTTGACCGGCACCGAGGCGCCTTCTTGCTGCACCACGACCTGACCGTGATAGTTCGTCGGGATACCACCCATCTGATAGTGGATGGTCGGCACGACCGGAATCGGTTCCTTGATCGCGTCGACGTTGGCGAACTTCAATGCGATTTCGCGAATCGACGGCAGGCGCTTCATGATCGTCTCGGCACCGATGTGCGAGAGGTCGAGCAGCACGTAGTCGCCGTTCGGGCCGCAACCGCGGCCTTCCTTGATTTCCTGGTCCATCGAACGCGACACGAAGTCACGCGGCGCCAGATCCTTCAGCGTCGGGGCATAACGCTCCATGAAACGCTCGCCGTTCGAGTTGCGCAGAATACCGCCTTCGCCGCGCACACCTTCCGTGATCAGCACGCCCGCGCCGGCCACGCCGGTCGGGTGGAATTGCCAGAATTCCATGTCTTCGAGCGGAATGCCGGCACGTGCCGCCATGCCCAGACCGTCACCGGTGTTGATGAACGCGTTCGTCGAAGCAGCGTACACACGGCCGGCACCGCCGGTCGCGAACAACGTGCACTTGGCTTCGAGCAGGTAGACTTCGCCGGTTTCGAGTTCCAGCGCCGACACACCGAGGACATCGCCTTCGGAGTTACGGATCAGGTCGAGCGCCATCCACTCCACGAAGAAGTGGGTCTTGGCGGCGACGTTTTGCTGATACAGCGTGTGCAGCAGGGCGTGACCGGTACGGTCGGCGGCCGCGCAAGCGCGCTGGACCGGCTTCTCACCGTAGTTGGCCGTGTGGCCGCCGAACGGGCGCTGATAAATCGTGCCATCCGCGTTACGGTCGAACGGCATGCCGAAGTGTTCGAGCTCGTACACGGCGTTCGGTGCCTGACGGCACATGAACTCGATCGCATCCTGGTCGCCGAGCCAGTCGGAGCCCTTGATGGTGTCGTAGAAGTGGTAATGCCAGTTGTCTTCGCTCATGTTGCCGAGCGAAGCGCCGATGCCGCCTTGGGCAGCAACGGTATGCGAACGGGTGGGGAACACCTTGGACAGCACGGCCACCGACAGACCGGCCTTGGCCAGTTGCAGCGACGCACGCATGCCCGAACCACCTGCGCCCACGATGACAACGTCAAAGCGGCGGCGCGGCAGCGAATTTTTAATTGCAGCCATTCTTTACACTCTCCACAGAATCTGCGCGGCGTAGCCGGCACAAGCCAGCAGCCAGACGATCGTCAGCGCGTACAGCGCCAGTCGCAAACCGACCGGCTTGACGTAGTCCATCCAGACGTCGCGCACACCGACCCACGCGTGATAGAACAGCGCGAGCAGCGTGACCAACGTGGCCAGCTTCATCCACTGATGCGCGAAAATGCCGGCCCAGCCTTCGTAGGAGAAATCCTTGGCGGTGAAGAACCACACCAGCAGGATCACGGTGTACACGGCCATGATGACCGCGGTCATGCGCTGCGCAATCCAGTCGCGCAGCCCGTAATGGGCGCCGACGACCAGGCGCTTGGAACCAATATTGTTCTGTGCCATCTTAGAACGCTCCGAACAGCTTGAGGGCCACGGCCAGCGTCAGCACGAGCGACACGACCACGACGACCACTGCCGAGTTCTTGCCGCCTTCCTTGCTCACGGCGTCGTGATTGAAGTCCATGCGCAGGTGGCGCACGCCAGCACAGAAGTGCTGTAGGAAACCCCACGACAGCGCAAGGATGACGAGCTTGGCAAACCAGTTGGAGGCGATGCTTCGCAGAACGTCGAAGCTGAGTTCCGACGTGAGGCTCTGTTCGAACAAATACAGCGCGAACGGCAACAGAAGGAACAAGATCACACCGCTAATACGGTGCAGGATAGACACGATACCAGCCAGCGGGAGACGGTACGTGACAATCTGTCCGATACCGATATTCCTGTAGACTGGCCGCTCTTTTTTTACCACTTCAGCCATGCTAGACCCCATGTAGTTACATCAGCCCCGGATTTTAGCGCCGTTTCTAGTGCGATGCACCATCACGGTTCCCAATGATCCGGAAATTCCTGCCAACGGCGCACGACACGCCGCCCCTCATGCCTCCAGCCATCAGGTATCTGCCGGCCACGACGCCAACCGATACCCTCGACCGCCCTACCCTCTCAACTTAATTCGTTCTGGTAATGATGTTCCGTGGTGACATACCAGCCCCGGCGCACTTCCACCGGTTTGTCCCCGTAAGTGTAGGAGACGCGCTCCACACTCAACAGAGGGAAGCCCTTCGGCACCTTCAGCAGATCCGCCGTCGCGTCGTCCGCGGCCACCGCGCGAACTTTTTCCACGGCGCGAATCATGCGCGTGCCGAATTCGGCTTCGAAGAGGCCGTACATCGGCCCCTTGTATTCATTGAGTTTTTCCGCCGTCAGGCCGCGAAACAGCGTGCCCGGCAGCCAGATTTCGTCGAGCACCGTCGGACGGTCCGAGAAATCCATCATGCGGCGAATCAGAATCACTCCGTCGCCGGCGCGCAGGTCGAGCTGACGTGCGATTTCGGCCGGCGCGCGCATACGGCGGCACTCGATCAGACGGCTGGGCGGATGGTGTTGTTCGCCCGAATCGGGCGCGAGGCGCAAAAACCGGAACTGCACCCGGTCTTCGTGGTGCGTGGCGACAAACGTGCCGCGCCCCTGACGGCGCACAAGCAGGTTTTCGGCCGCAAGCTCATCGATGGCTTTGCGCACCGTGCCCTGACTGACCTTGTAGCGGCCGGCCAGATCGACTTCACTCGGAATGATTTCGCCGGGCTTCCATTCGCCGGCTTGAAGGCTCTGTGTAATGAGCCCCTTGATCTGCTGGTACAGCGGGCTGAACGTCGGCGACGCGCCTGCCGCAGCCATGCCCGATGGGGCTTGGGGAGCCGGTGCGGCGTCACGCGCGCTGTCCGGCCGCTGCTGGGCATCGACAGGCGGCGTGGTGTTGGATGTGTCGCGAACGTTCGCATTCATGGCGGGGATTTGACCACAAATCAAGACCTTCGTCCATCGAATAACAGCAATAATCCTATGTCTTATATAAGACATAAGATAGAGTTGACATTCAGTGTGGCCACTCCTACACTGACGCGGGCTAACAGGGGCCTGCGCAGCCGCAATATGGCTATCTTATAAGAGAGTCCGGCGCTTCGCACGCGTCGATGGCAGCACACCCCGCAGCCCGCAAGCTTCCGTAGGTCAAGGAATTTTAGAAGCTTCATGTGACGCGGCGCTGTCAGCCTGGCAAAAAAGCCACCCGGACGGCGAGCTTATCTTGAGCTTCGCAGGAATTTGTACACGTCTGGAGAGATTCTCATGGCAAAACCCGCAATGCGTGTCGCCGTCACCGGCGCCGCTGGTCAAATCGGCTACTCCCTGCTGTTCCGCATCGCCAATGGCGACATGCTCGGCAAGGATCAACCCGTCATCCTGCAACTGCTCGACCTCCCGCAAGCTCAAGCCGCCGTCAAGGGCGTCGTGATGGAGCTCGAAGACTGCGCATTCCCGCTGCTCGCCGGCGTGGTGGTGACCGACGACCCGAAGGTCGCCTTCAAGGATGCTGACGTCGCACTGCTGGTCGGTGCCCGTCCGCGCTCGAAGGGCATGGAACGCAAGGACCTGCTCGAAGCCAACGGCGCCATCTTCACGGTGCAAGGCAAGGCCCTGGACGAAGTCGCCAAGCGCGACGTCAAGGTCCTCGTGGTCGGCAACCCGGCCAACACGAATGCCTACATCGCCATGAAGTCGGCCCCGAACCTGCCGAAGGAAAACTTCACCGCGATGCTGCGTCTGGACCACAACCGTGCCCTGTCGCAAATCGCCGCCAAGACCGGCAAGCCGGTCGCCAGCATCGAAAAGCTGGCCGTGTGGGGCAACCACTCGCCGACGATGTACGCCGACTACCGCTTCGCCACGATCGACGGCCAGAACGTGAAGGCCCTGATCAACGACGACGTGTGGAACAACGACGTGTTCCTGCCGACCGTCGGCAAGCGCGGCGCGGCCATCATCGAAGCCCGTGGTCTGTCGTCGGCTGCTTCGGCTGCCAACGCTGCCATCGACCACATCCATGACTGGGTGCTCGGCACGAACGGCAAGTGGGTCACGATGGGCATCCCGTCGGACGGCTCGTACGGTATTCCGGAAGACGTCATCTACGGCGTGCCGGTCACCTGCGAAAACGGCAAGTACAAGCGTGTGGAAGGCCTCGAGATCGATGCCTACTCGCGCGAAAAGATGAACTTCACGCTCAAGGAACTCGAAGAAGAGCGTGCAGGCGTCGCACATCTGCTGGGCTAATCCCCTCGGAGACCTCGGCCCCCTGCGATGTCACAAGCATCGCGAGGGGCCGAAACAGCGCCGGCGGCTTACCCCCATGCCGGTGCTGCCCCCTCTGGTCGAGGGATTGTCTTGAACCGACAAGCAAAACCGCAGTCACAAAGTTTCGCGTATCTCCACGCGCCCTCGATTGGCGCATAAGATAGCGACTCTGAGAGCGAATTTTTGGCCAAGCGAATGCAAATCCTCAATGCCGCCGCAAGCCCGCCGCACCCAACCCCGGGCGCCGGCGTGCCGATGACAGCAACGGATTCACCGGCTTTACCGGATTCACTGCCTTCCACGTCCGCCCTGCCCGCCCCGCGTTCGTTTCGCCAAGCATCCTCTGCCCGTCGCAGCCGAGTCAGACGCGACACCCAACCCCGCACTGCAACATATTCATCAGCGACGCCGGTTCGTACCGCCGCCGCCCGCTGCGCTTGCCCGTCCGGAAATGAAAAAATTTGTATGGTGACGACGAACTACGCGAACTTCGTACGATAATCTGCGCTTTCGTTTTCTTACCGACTGGAGACTCACCATGAAGAAGCTTTGCCTGACCGCACTGGTCGCCCTGTGTTCCGCTGCCATGGTGCCGGCTGCGTTTGCCGCCGACGCGTCCACCACGACGACCAAGAAAGCTGCGCCGAAGAAGAAGGCACCGGCAAAGAAGAAAGCCGCAGTAGCTGCCGCCCCGGCACAACCGGACGAAGGCTCGGAACTCTGGAGCTGCAAAGAGAACAACAAGCTGTACATCAAGGGCGACATGAAGCGCGACCAGATTCTGACGATGTTCTGGGAAGGCCGGAATTACAAGCTGCCGCGTCAGGTGACGACGACGGGCGCTGACCGCTTCTTCGACGCCGCCAGCGGCCTGGATCTGATCGTGATCCCGACCAAGGCGATGCTCTTCACGCACCGCGAAGGCGGCAGCCGTCTGGCCGACGAGTGCATGACGCAAGCGATGTCCGATCAGAACAAGCTGGCCCCGACCCAGTCGGTGGAACTGCTGAAGTAAGACGTCTCCGGCCACGAGAGACGCATGCAGCACCAGCCACTTTCCTGTCACACCGTAATCACGCTGTACCGGCGTGCCAGCGGGCACACTCCCCTGTGCCCGCTTGACGCCGGCCCCCACTAAAAAGCCTCAACACCGCTTCGTTTTTCTGTATCACTCAAGGAAAGATCATGGCCCACAACCTCCACAAAACGCTTAAAGAGTTCAAACTCGGCGGCGACAAGAAAGGCAAGTTCTACTCGCTGCCCCAACTGGGCAAAGCCCTGGGAGTGAATGTCGAACGCCTGCCGGTGTCGATCCGTATCGTGCTCGAGTCCGTGCTGCGCAATTGCGACGGCAAGAAAGTGACCGAAGAGCACGTCAAGCAGCTCGCCAACTGGAAGCCGAATGCCGACCGCATCGACGAAATCCCGTTCGTCGTGGCGCGCGTCGTGCTGCAAGACTTTACGGGCGTGCCGCTGCTGGCCGACCTGGCCGCCATGCGTAACGTCGCTGAGCGTCAGGGCAAGAACCCGAAGCGCATCGAGCCGCTGGTGCCGGTGGATCTCGTGGTCGATCACTCGGTTCAGATCGATCACTTCCGCGAGAAGAAAGCGCTCGACCTGAACATGAAACTGGAATTCCAGCGCAACAACGAGCGCTACCAGTTCATGAAGTGGGGCATGCAGGCGTTCGACACGTTCGGCGTCGTGCAGCCGGGCTACGGCATCGTGCACCAGGTGAACCTGGAGTACCTGGCACGTGGCGTGCACAAGAAAGACAACGTGTTCTATCCGGATACCCTGGTCGGTACCGATAGCCACACGACCATGATCAACGGCATTGGCGTAGTGGGCTGGGGCGTGGGCGGTATCGAAGCCGAAGCCGGCATGCTCGGCCAGCCGGTGTACTTCCTGACGCCGGACGTCGTCGGTGTGGAACTGACGGGCCGCCTGCGCGAAGGCGTGACGGCTACCGACCTGGTGCTCACGATCACTGAAATGCTGCGTCGCGAGAAGGTCGTCGGCAAGTTCGTCGAATTCTTCGGCGAAGGCACGGCCAGTCTGGCGCTGCCGGACCGCGCAACGATCGCCAACATGGCCCCGGAATACGGCGCCACGATGGGCTTCTTCCCGGTCGACGAAAAGACCATCGACTACTTCGAAGGCACGGGCCGCACGAAGGCCGAGATCGATGCGTTCGCGTCGTACTTCAAGGCTCAGAAGCTGTTCGGTATTCCGAAGTCGAACGAAATCGACTACACGAAGACGGTCAAGCTGGATCTGGGCTCGGTGGCCCCGTCGCTGGCAGGCCCGAAGCGTCCGCAAGACCGTATCGAAATCGGTCACGTGAAGTCGACGTTCGCCGATCTGTTCACGAAGCCGACCGCAGAAAACGGCTTCAACAAGACGACCGAACAACTCGAAACGACGTACCAGACGGCCAGCGGCATCGACGTGAAGAACGGCGACGTGCTGATTGCTGCCATCACGTCGTGCACGAACACGTCGAACCCGAGCGTGCTGCTCGCCGCCGGCCTGCTGGCCAAGAAGGCGGTGGAAGCCGGCCTGAAGGTCGCCCCGCACATCAAGACGTCGCTCGCCCCGGGAAGCCGCGTGGTGACCGAGTACCTCGAAGCGGCCGGCCTGCTGCCGTACCTCGAGAAGCTGGGCTTCGGCGTGACGGCTTATGGCTGCACGACCTGTATCGGCAACGCCGGCGATCTGACGGCGGAACTGAACGAAACGATCACCAAGAACGACATGGTCGCCTCGGCCGTGTTGTCGGGTAACCGTAACTTCGAAGCACGTATCCACCCGAACATCCGCGCCAACTTCCTGGCCTCGCCGCCGCTGGTCGTCGCTTACGCGATCGCCGGCAACGTGACGCGCGACCTGATGACCGAGCCGGTCGGCAAGGGCAAGGGCGGTAAGGAGATTTTCCTGGGCGACATCTGGCCGACCAGCGACGAAATCCACAAGCTGATGAAGTTCGCGATGAACGCGAAGGTGTTCAAGACGAACTACGACTCGGTGAAGACGCCGAGCCCGCTGTGGGCGAAGATCAAGGGTTCGAAGGGCGAGGTCTACAACTGGCCGACCTCGACGTACATTGCTGAGCCGCCGTTCTTCGACGGTTTCGCCATGGACCCGAACACCGACATCAAGCCGGTGAACGGTGCGCGCGCCCTGGGCGTGTTTGGTGACTCGGTCACGACCGACCACATCAGCCCGGCAGGTTCGATCAAGGAAACGTCGCCGGCCGGCAAGTGGCTGCTGGAAAACGGCGTGCTGAAGGCCGACTTCAACAGCTACGGTTCGCGCCGCGGCAACCACGAAGTGATGATGCGCGGCACATTCGCCAACGTGCGTATCAAGAACCTGATGATTCCGGCCAAGGAAGACGGTTCGCGCGTCGAAGGCGGCCTGACGATTCACCAGCCGAGCGGCGAACAACTGTCGATTTACGACGCCGCGATGAAGTATGTCGGCGAAGGCACTCCGACGGTCGTGTTCGGCGGCGAAGAGTACGGCACGGGCTCGTCGCGTGACTGGGCAGCCAAGGGCACGCAACTGCTCGGCGTGAAGGCTGTGATCACGCGCTCGTTCGAGCGTATCCACCGCTCGAACCTGGTCGGCATGGGCGTCCTGCCCCTGCAATTCAAGGGCTCGGACAGCGTGCAATCGCTCGGCATCACGGGCGAAGAAACGTTCGATATCGAAGGTCTGACGGCCGATATCAAGCCGCAACAGGACGTCACGCTGGTGATCCATCGCAAGAACGGCGAAACGCAAAAGGTGCAAGTCCTGCTGCGTATCGACACGCCGATCGAAGTGGATTACTACAAGCACGGCGGTATCCTGCCGTTCGTGCTGCGTCAGTTGCTCGCAGCGGCTTAAGTGGCTGCCTAAGCCGTTACGACGACTTGCCACACGTGGGCTGACGGGTGACGCTTCGGCGTTTCCCGTCTTCCGATGAAACCCGGCTTCGACCGGGTTTTGTCGTTTACGGGCTCGCCCCTTGTCATGTCCGAAAATGACTAGCACCGCCCCCGCCTCGCGCGTAGAGTGACACCCATACTCTCGTAGCCCCGCTGGGGCGCCCCATCATGACGCTTGATCCCGAAGTCTGCTACAAAGCCGTCTCCGCCCGCGATCGCCGCTTCGACGGCTGGTTCTTTGTCGGCGTGTCCTCGACCGGCATTTACTGCCGCCCGGTGTGCAACGTTCGCACGCCGCGCTTCGAGAACTGCTCGTTCTACGGCAGCGCCGCCGGTGCGGAAAAAGCCGGCTTCCGGCCCTGCCTGAAATGCCGGCCGGAACTCGCGCCCGGCGTCGCCCGCTTCGACGCCACCCGCGAACTGGCCGACGCGGCCGCCGCCATGATCGACGAAGGCTTCCTCAATCGGGCCGACCTGCCCGCCCTCGCCGCCCGCATCGGCATTACTGAACGCCACCTGCGCCGCATCTTTGCCGACGAGTTCGGGGTCTCCCCGGTCGAATACGCCCAGACGCAGCGCCTGCTGCTCGCCAAGCGGCTGCTGACCGATACGGCACTCCCCGTCACGGAAGTGGCCCTCGCGTCCGGCTTCGGCAGCGTGAGGCGCTTTAACGGCCTGTTCAAGACGCGCTATGGCTTTGCTCCCGGGCGTCTGCGCCAGACCGCCCGTCACGCCGCGATTCCTGAGGGCGATCTCGTCTTTCAGCTCGCCTACCGACCGCCGTTCGCGTGGGACGCGCTGCTCGATTTTCTCGGGAATCGCGCCATCGAAGGTGTGGAACATGCCGACGGCAATTCCTACACGCGCACGCTGCGCATCGAACGCGAAGACGGACAAACACTCGTCGGCTGGTGCCAGATCACCCCGCTGCCCGATCGCCACGCCCTTCAGGTGACGTTGCCCCCGTCCCTCGCCGGATGCGTGCCGCAAGTGCTCGGCAAGCTCCGTCATCTCTTCGATCTCGGCGCCCGCCCCGACATCATCGACGCGCATCTCGGCGCCCTCGCCCTCTCGACGCCCGGGCTTCGGGTGCCTGGCGCGGTCGATGGCTTCGAAATCGCGGTGCGCGCCATCGTCGGCCAGCAGATCACGGTCAAAGGCGCGCGGCGCCTGCTGGGACGGTTGGCACAACGCTTCGGCACGCCGCTAGCCACTCCCGTCGACGGCTTGACGCACACGTTTCCGAGTGCCGCACAAATGCTCGCGGTCCCCGTCGACTCGCTCGGCGAAGCCGGTATCATTCGCAGTCGTATCGCCGCAATTCACGGGGTCGCGCAAGCCATCGTCGATGGCGGGCTTCGTCTGGACCCGCTGGCGCCGCTAGAAGCCACGGTGAAGGCGCTGCTGGCCATCAAGGGCATCGGGCCATGGACGGCGCAGTACATCGCGATGCGCGCTCTCGGCTCGCCCGATGCCATCCCGGTCGACGATCTGGTGTTGCGTCAGGCCTTGGGGGTGCCGGATGGGCGCGCAGTCGCCGAACGCACGGCGCAGTGGGCCCCGTGGCGGGCTTACGCGGCGCTGCATGTCTGGCGTGCCGCGGCACAAGGACCGGCAGGGTTGCCGGTCGTCACATTGCAGGAGATTTGTGTATGACGCGCTTTAAAGCCCCCGCCAAAAACCTGTATGAAGCCATTTACGACAGCCCACTCGGCGAGATGCTGCTCGTCTCGAATGGCGACGCCCTCACCGGGGTCTATTTCTCTCGTCAGAAGTATTGCCCGGACGACGACGCGCAGCGCCGCGACGGTGCTGACGTTGCCGTGTTGAATGACACCAAGCGCCAACTCGGCGAGTACTTTCACGAAGGACGCCGCGCGTTCACGTTGGCACTGGCCCCCGAAGGCACGCCGTTTCAGCAACAGGTCTGGGCGCAGTTGTGCCGCATTCCTTTCGGCGAGACCCGCAGCTATGGCGATCTCGCTCACGCCCTCGGCGACGCCAACAAATCGCGCGCGGTCGGTGCGGCTAATGGCCGGAATCCGATAACGATCATCGTGCCGTGTCATCGGGTGATCGGCGCGGACGGCACGCTCACGGGCTACGCCAGCGGTGTGGAGCGCAAACTTGCGCTGCTCTCGCTGGAAGGTGCCGCGCTGGCGGCCGTCGACGCCGCAACCGGCACAAAACGCAGCGCCGCCACGGCCCGCACGCGACTTTCCGCCCCGGCCAATCTTGCTTTTGACTTCTGACCACTGACGCCGGCGGGTGCGCCGGGCTCCCCCTCACCCGCCGAAGATGTCGCCTGCGGGCACTGCGAAGTGCCCCGTATTCACGCGAATACCTTACCTTGCCGGTAACCGTCCCCTCAATCGCGTTGCCGCATGCCGTACAATCGTGAGTTCATGTGTTTCTGCCTTGCACGACTATGCGCCCACGCACCGCCAAAAGACTGACCCCCGACGCTGAAAAGCTGGTCGGCCACGCGCTTGCGCTGGCTGCCTCAGGCAGCCGTATCGAAGACCGCTTTTGGGAAGCCCAACTCGACACGCTGCTCACACGCGTGCTGCGCACCGGCAACCAACCCGCCATCGATGCTGCGCTCGACCACCTGCAAGCCAATCACAGCGAGGCCTACGGCGCGCTCGCCGATCTGATCGAATCGCAAAGCGAATCGGCCGAACCGGAAGCCGACGGCAAGGACTGGGACGGTCTGCTGATCGCCATCCCGATTCTCGCGTGGACGCGCTACGCGATTCCCTCGGGCCCGGTGAAGGACGACGCCCTGATGCCGATTCGCGCGCATCTGCACGCCCACGTGCTGGCCGACGCAGCCCGCGTATCGATCTCTCCGTATCTCTACAGCATCGACCAACTGCCGCGCACGCACTGCGAGTCGTGGAAGGTCACGCAGCAACTCGTGCGTGCTGCCGTCGACAACGCAGAGGTGAAGCATCCCGGCAACGATCTGCCGGAGACGGCCCCGATTCTCGCCGACCCGCGTTTCCTGCTCGCCGCTGTCGTGGTGGCCAAGGGCGCCCCGATGTTCCGCTGGCAGGAAGAGGACGCCCGTCACGCCGAGCGCGGTCAATGTCAGGAAGCGTGGACCGCACAAGGCGGCCCGAATCTGAACGCGCTGCTGCCGGGCTGCGAGATCGAATGCCTGCTGCCGGACGCGTACTACGCCAGTTGCCGTGAGGCTGACGAACGCATTCGTCCGCACACGATTCGCACGGCCCTGCGCTACCTCGAAGACGTGCTCACGCTCACGCCGACCGAGTTGCGCGCCGTGGTTGCGGGCTTCGGTGAACAGAACATCGACGAGTACCGCATTGGCTTCACGCAACGCGGCAGCAACGACGTGATCTATGGCGTCGTGTGGCCGTTGTACGGCCGTGAAAACGGCGAAGTCGAAGGCGGCACACTCGACGAAGTCACCGACCTGTTGAAAGCCTGCGGCGTGACGGAGATTCGCAAGCATCCGGGACGCTTCGACCCCGAGTATTGCGACGATTGCGGCGTGCCGCTGTATCCGGACCCGGTTGGCGAAGTCGTTCACGCCGAAATGCCGGAAGACGCCGAACCGAGCCGCCCGCACTTCCACTAAAGCCAATGTGCGCCACGTGCGCACAACCTCGACGGCAAAACAAAGGCCATGCGCTCGTCACGCATGGCCTTTGTCATTACAGCGGCCAACTCACGCGGCCCCTGTCTTCCTACAGCGTCACTTGCCCCGTCGGTGACTCGCCCGGCAGCGTTGCCACGCAACGATGCAGCGCATGCCCGGACGCCAGATATTTACGCTCGAACGGTGTGACGGGTGTCTCGGGGTTCCAGACTTCCACCGCAGGCTTCACGCCCGAGAGCCACTCGACGGCCAGCGCAAACTCTTCGACGTACACATCCCAATTGCTGCGGCACTCCAGCACACCACCGAGTGCAACGATCGTCGGGAACACGGCATGGCCCTGCCAGCGACGCGGGAGTTGTCCGATCTTCGGCCAAGGGTTGGGATACAGGATGTAATGACGCGCCGGCCGAATATCGGCAGCCAGCAACTGCCGCCAGAAGTCGACGAGATCGGCGCGCACCCACACGAAATTCTCGGGCCAGACCTCGCCCCACCAATCTTTGCCGCGCACGATGCGGCTCTCCGATTGATCGATGGCGATGACGAAATGATCGGGAAACTGTGTCGCGAGGTGCAGCGTACTTTCGCCGACACCACAGCCCGCATCGATGATGAGCGGCGGCGAACCCACCGAGCGCCAGACGGCAATCGCCTTGTCGAAAGCGGCTGCGCTATAGGCCGCGAGCGGCTTGCGAAACGTGGCGTCACGGTGTCGCGCGACGAGTTCGGCGAGCTTGTCATGCGGGCCGGGCTGCGCGCTGGCGACGGTGCGGGAATTAGCAAACATGCGACGAAGAGCAGAAAGAAAAACGAGCGGAAAACATCTGCGTAAAACGAAACGAACGCGGAAAAACCGCCGGTATTCAAGCGATTGCGCGGCGTACATCGATGCCACAATCGCGGTCCTTTGCGAAAAACCATCGCCGATATTTCTCGGCATGACCGCAGCACTTACCCACCATTGGCAGCGCGTGCAATCGCGCGAAACACAGACAAGATGGCGAGCATTGTAGCGCGCCGTAACTTTCAAGCTTCGGCGAAACACGCGGGCGTGCCCCGCCTGAAGGGCGTCGGCGACTTTTTTTCGGTTAAGATTGAACTCGCTTTCGCCGTTGTCTTTCAAATAGCGGCTAAGCCCTTTCACGAGCGTCGCGCGTGCAGAACTCACTGAATGAGTCATCGCGCAGTCGCATTGCTCCGCAGCGTTGTGCGTCCATGTGCCGGTGAGTGGCATGTCGTCAGGTTCCGCCCGAACGCCCCCGAGAATACATCTAGCAATGTCGAATCGATTTCTTCAACGCGCCGCAGGCGTGGTCATGCGAGCCGTGCGCCAGGTCGCCGGTCTCGCAGCCATGGCTGCGCCGCTGTGTCTGTCGGCCCTGCCGGCACCGGCACAAGCCTTTACGCTCGAACAGCACCGTGCGCTGGTCGAGCAATTCATCAACACCCGTCATGCCGACCCGCTGGTGGCCGATTGCGCTGCTCACGCGAGTTTTGTCGTCGCGACGTTGCCCGGTTACGAGAGTGTCGACTATGGCGACACGGCGCTCGATCCGGCGCATGCGAAAGTCGAGCCGTGGAACGGCCCGTTCGATGATCGCAAGCAACGCGTGGATGTGACGCAGATGGTGCAGCTCGATGGCGTGGGCAAGCGCACGAACGGCCAGACGGACAACATCCACATCCGTTGTGGTTATGCCGATGGCCGCATGATGGGCTTCGACTACACGTCGCCGCTGCCGCAGGTCGAACAACCGGTCAAACGTGCCGCACGCAATACGCGCGGCACGCGAGGCAATGCGGCACACGCCACCGGTAAGTCGAGCGGCAAGAAGAGTACGGCGGCCAAGTCGTCGGGGACCAAATCGACGGCGAAGTCGACGGCAAAGTCGGGTACCGCCAAGAAGAGCACGACGACGGCCAAGAAGAAGACGACGAACTGATGGCAACCAGTGCCGTCACGCCATTGCGGTGTGACGGCATCGTCGTCAGATCAAACCGTCCGGGCCTTGTCGGCCTGCATCTGCGACTCGATAGCCGCAAGCATCGACGCGCCCAGTGCCGCACTGCGCGCGCCGCTCCAGCCAACGTTGGCATCGGGGCGGTTGGCGTTGTCCTTGAACGGCATCTCCAGCGTCAGCGACAGGCAGTCGAAGCGGCGTGCGATCCACTTCGAAGCCAGCTTGAGCGATTCCGCCGCGTGCTTGCCCGGCGGGTATCCGAACTTGTCCTGAAAATCGAGACTCGCGGCCTTGAAGCGCTCGATGTACGCGCGCTCACGGGCCAGCATCGCCTCGCTCGCGCCTTCCACGCCCTCGTTGCCCGCGACGAACACGTACGGCAGCGCTTCGTCGCCGTGAATGTCGAAGAACATGTCGCAGCCCGTCGCCTCGATGGCGGCACGCACGTGAAACACCTCCGGGCTGCGCGTCAGATCGGGTTCGAGCCATTCGCGATTCAGGTTCGCGCCGGCGGCATTGGTGCGCAGATTGCCACGCGCCGACCCATCGGGATTCATGTTCGGCACGATATGGAAGACGGCCTCCGCCAGCAGCGCCTTCGCGAGCGGATCGCCCGCCCAGTCGCCTGCCCCCAGCAAGCGGCGCATCAGCCCTTCCACGAACCACTCTGCCATCGTCTCGCCCGGATGCTGACGCGCGATGATCCAGATATTGCGCTTGCCGTCGCCGGGTTCGCCGATAGTCAGCAACGTCATGTCGCGGCCGTCGAGGGTGGCCCCCAGCGAGCGCGAACGCACGAGCGGCGAGTTCTGCGCCGTGCCCAGCAACGCCAGATGGCGCTCCTCGGCGTACGGCTCGAAGTACGCCAGATAGACGCTGTCGTGCGACGGCGTGAACGACACGGTCATCGTGCGGCCGTCATACGTGGTCGGCACGCGAAACCACGTCACGCGGTCATACGACGCCACCGCGCGATAGTCCTGCCAGCCGCGCGGATACGACGTTTCGCTCGCGTTGTCGAAGACGATCCGGCACGGCGTACCCGCCACACCCTGCACGCGAAAATGAAACCACTGCGAGAACTCGGCCGCGTTGTCCTGCGGAATGCGCACGTGAATGTCGTCGGCGCGCTCGGCGCTCACCACGTGGATGGCGCCGCTATCGAACGTGCTGCTGATGAATACGGTCATGACTCGCCTCGCTGGCTGCAATGAAAAACCCCGGGACACGGCCCGGGGCTAAAGGTAAGTGCGGGTCAGGCCACGCGACGGCGGAACACCCACAGCGCGTCGTTCGACACGCTGTCGTCGAAGGCGTAACCCTCGCTGTCGAAGGCCTTGAGTTGTTGCACATCGGTCACGCCCTGCTCGATGGCGTAACGCGCCATCAACCCGCGTGCCCGCTTGGCGTAGAAGCTGATGATCTTGTACTTCCCGCCCTTCCAGTCTTCGAACACCGGCGTGATGACCGGCGCAGCCACCAGCCGGCGCTTGATCACGCGGAAATACTCTTCCGAAGCCAGATTCACCAGCACGCGGCGCGTTTCCGGGTGTTCGGTGAGCGACGTATTGATCGTGTCCGTCACGCGCTCGCCCCAGAAGGCATACAGGTCGCGGCCACGCTTGTTGGCAAAGCGCGTGCCCATCTCCAGCCGGTACGGTTGCAGCAGATCGAGCGGACGCAGCACACCGTACAGCCCCGAGAGAATGCGCAGATGGCGCTGTGCAAATTCGAGTTGCGGCGCGCTCAGGGTGCGGGCGGACAGGCCTTCGTAGACGTCGCCGTTGAAAGCGAGCACGGCCTGCTTGGCATTCGAGGTATCGAAACGGGGCGTCCAGTCGGCGTAGCGCGTAGCGTTCAGCGCGGCGAGCTGGTCGG
Source organism: Pandoraea sp. PE-S2R-1 (assembly GCF_002179865.1). Lineage (NCBI taxonomy): Bacteria > Pseudomonadati > Pseudomonadota > Betaproteobacteria > Burkholderiales > Burkholderiaceae > Pandoraea > Pandoraea sp. PE-S2R-1. The sequence goes on from NZ_NGUR01000010.1 coordinate 214,775, forward strand.
AGATGCTCATCAGCGAGCCGACCTGTGCCGGGCTCAGGGCACGCAGGCCGTCGATCAGTTCGGCGGCCTCGTCGACGAATTGCGGCACAGTGTGCGTGCTCACGTGCGGGGGTGTTTCGTATTCGAGCGATTTGGCCGGCGAGAGAACAATTATCATAGGGGGTGCAGCGTTCCTGCGAAAACGAAAACCGTCATTCTATCCAATGCTTCAAAACGCTGTTGCCTCGCCCGCCGAACGGGCCTTTGCCGAACATCTCGATACGCTCGCTACGCCGCCGCGCGTGGTGTTCGACACCAATGTCTGGATCGACCTGCTCGTGTTCGACGATCCGGTGGCGCGCCCCGTGCGCGACGCCCTCCTCGATCACAAGCTGACCGCGCTCATGGCGCAACGCTGCCGCGATGAACTGGCCGTCGTGCTCACTTACCCGCAATTCGTCTCGCGCGCCGTGGATAACGACGCCGCACTGGCGTGGGTCGACAGCCACACGCAGCGCATCGTCGTGCCCGAGGACGCCCCGCCGCCTGCGCAATTGCCGCTGTGCCGCGACCGCGACGATCAGAAGTTTCTCGAAGCCGCCCGCGACGGTCAGGCGCACTGGCTGGTGAGCAAGGACAAAGCCGTGCTGAAGTTGCGCAGCCGCGTGGCCCGCCAGTTCGGCTTCCGGATCGTGACGGCCAGCGCGTTCGTCTCGCTGCTCATGGCCGGACGTTGATCCTGCCTGATCTTGTCTGATCCCGTCTGGTCCTCCCGCCACCGGCACGCGGCGCGTGTCGGCGGTAAAATGAGCGCCATCGTCCAACCCGACCCGCATTTCGCCCTGCCTCAATGAACGCGCCCCACACCGCTTCTGCTGCCCCGGCCCCGCTGGCCGCACCGGCTCTCATCTCCCGCCTGCCGAACGTCGGCACCACCATCTTCACCGTGATGTCGGCACTGGCTGCCGAGAAGCAGGCGGTGAACCTCGGTCAGGGCTTCCCCGATTTCGAGTGCGATCCGAAGATCGTCGACGCCGTCTCGCGCGCCATGCGCGACGGTCACAACCAGTACCCGCCGATGGCAGGTGTGCCCGCGCTGCGTCAGGCGATCGCCGCGAAGATCGGCCAGTTGTATGGCCAGCATTACGACTGGAATACGGAGATCACCGTGACGGCGGGTGCCACGCAGGCACTGCTCACGACGATTCTGGCGACCGTGCATCCCGGCGATGAAGTCATCGTGTTCGAGCCGACGTACGACAGCTATGTGCCGTCCATCGAACTGGCGGGCGGCAAGCCGGTGTTCGTCACGCTCGAAGCCCCCGAATTCCGCATCCCGTTCGACAAGCTCGCCGCAGCCATCACGCCGCGCACGCGCCTGATCCTGTTCAACACGCCGCACAACCCGAGCGGCACGGTGTGGCACGAACAAGATCTGGTGAAGCTCGCCGAGATCGTGGCCGGCACCGATGTGCTGCTGCTCTCGGACGAGGTCTACGAGCACATGGTGTACGACGGCAAGCGCCACGAGAGCGTGGCGCGGCACCCTGAATTGGCTCGCCGCAGCTTCATCGTGTCGAGCTTCGGCAAGACGTACCACGTCACGGGCTGGAAGGTCGGCTTCGTCGCCGCGCCCGCCCCGCTCATGGCCGAATTTCGCAAGGTGCACCAGTTCAACGTGTTCACGGTGAACACGCCCATGCAGGTCGGCCTTGCCGACTACATGCTCGATCCGGCGCCGTACGTCGAACTGGCAGGCTTCTATCAGAAGAAGCGCGACCTGTTCCGCGACGGCCTCGCCAACACGCGTTTCAAACTGCTGCCGTGTGAAGGCACGTACTTCCAGTGCGTGGACTACAGCGCGATCAGCGACATGAGCGAGGCCGACTTCGCGCTGTGGCTCACGGGCGAAATCGGCGTCGCCGCCATTCCTGTGTCGGCGTTCTATCACGCGCCGCATGAGTCGGGCGTGGTGCGCTTCTGCTTCGCCAAACGCGACGACACGCTGCGCGAAGCGCTCGCACGTCTGGCGAAGATCTGACGCCGGGCGGTCTTGCACCGCCTCGCCGAATTACGCCTCTGACTTCTTCGCCTGCTGCGCCTGCTGATACGCCTTCATCTCGGCGCGCGTGCGCTGGAACGATTCGCGCTCGGCGAGCACTTTGCCGTACGCCTTCCAGTCGACACCCGCGGCTTGCAGGAAGTCTTCGCCGAACACGGCCTGCGTCGCCATGCCGATGATCGGCAGGTGAATACCGGCAGCGACGTCGGCCATCGTGAACTGTTCACCGGCGACATACGGCGCGAACTTCGCAATCCGCTTGAACGCAATGATGTTGCGGCGGAGCAGCTTTTCGGTGCGTGCACGCGTGCCTTCCGACGCGGTACCGCCAAAGAACGCCTGCCCGTAGACCTCACGCGCCACCAACTCGAGATGCAGCTCGAGCATCGTGATCAGCTCGCGCTCCTTGGCTTGCTGCCAAACATCCTTGGAAAACAGCGCGGGCGTCGGGTGCGTGACTTCGAGGTAATCGCAGATCACCTGCGACTCGGCGAGATAGCCGCGCTCGGTTTGCAGATACGGCACCTTGCCCAGCGGCGAGCATTGCAGCAGTGGCTCGTCCTGACTCGGAATGGATTCTGACTCTTCGAAGGCCACGCCCTTCTCGTACAGCACGACCTTGACCTTGTTGTAGTAATTGCTGATCGGAAATCCGTACAACTTCAACATGATGTCTCCCATGGTGTTTTCTCCGTAGGGCAGTGTAAGGCCTGCCTCGGCGGTTGACGACGAATTAGCGACCGCAATCACGGGTAGAACGTCTCGAAAATCGCGGCGATGGTGTCAGGTCGCCTGTTCCGGAAAAACCCGCTCACGCATGAAGTCGATGAACACACGCAGCTTCGCGGGCACCTGTCCGCCCGATGGCCACATGATGTGAAACGGGATGCCGGTCTCCGTGCAATGTGGCAACACCTGCACCAACTGGCCGGTGCGCAGATACCCGCGAATCGAGAAATCGGGCAGGTACGCGATCCCCACGCCCTGCAACGCAAAAGCGATGCGCGCTTCGAGGTTGTTGCACACGACGGACGTCGATAACGGGAAGCCTGCTGCCTCGCCACTCTCGCCATCCGCCTCCGCCTTGCGGTCTTCGCCGAGCGGCCAGACCTGAAGCTTGCCCGTGTTCGGGTAGCGAAACTGAATGCACGCGTGCTGCGCGAGATCACTGGCCGTGCGCGGTGTGCCACGTCGTGCGAGGTAGTCCGGCGCCCCCACCAGCAGCATGGTCAGGGCACCGAAGCGTCGCGCCGTCAGCCGCGAATCCGGGGCGTCGCCACTGCGGATCACCGCATCGAAGCCTTCTTCGATGATGTCGACGCGGCGATCGGTGAATTCGAGTTCGAGATCGACGTCGGGATACGCCAGCTTGAACTGCCCCATCACGCTCAGAAACGGCTCGCCCACCAGCGGCACACTCAGCCGCAGCCGGCCGCGCGGGCTCAGATTGACCTGCGACAACTCGGCCTGCGCCGCTTCGAGTTCGGCCAGAATGCGCCGCCCCCGCGCGAGAAACATCCCGCCCTCTGCCGTCAACGTCAGGCTGCGGGTGCTGCGATGGAACAGCCGCACGCCAAGTTGATCTTCGAGCGCACTGACCCGCTTGCCGACCGCCGACGCCGAAATGCCCAGCAGCCGCCCGGCGGCCACGAAGCTGCCCGTCTCGGCCACCTGCACGAACACATTCACCGCAGTGCTTTCCATCCGAGCCCTCGCGCCAACGTTTTCTGCTTCTTCCGAATTACGGAGCATTTACTCCGTATAGACACGAACTCTACCCCACTTACTCTGCAATGCGGGCGTCCCTACGATCGAGGCTCTTCTCTTTCACGAATGTCAGACATTCGCAGGTGCCCCATGAATCGTACGTTCCAACGCTGGGAAATCCCGTCACTCGGCCTCGACAAGCTGGCTTTGCAAGACATCGCGCTGCCCTCGCCCCTGCCGGGGGAGATCGTCATCGAAGTCGAAGCCGTCTCGCTCAACTATCGCGACGCGGAGGTGGCGGAGTCGGGCATGGGCAACGCCCTGAGCTTTCCGTTCACACCCGCGTCCGACATGGCCGGCCGGGTCGTGGCCGTCGGTGACGGCGTCACCCGTTTCGCGGCAGGCGAGCGCGTAATCGCGACCTACATGCCCGGCTGGGTCGACGGTGCCCCGCGTTCGTGGACCGACGCGCCCACGCGTGGCGGCCCGCTGCCCGGCATGCTCGCCCAATACGTCGCCACGCCCGCCGACGGCTGCGTGCTGGCGCCGAGTACCCTGAGCGCTGCCGAAGCCAGCACGCTGCCCGTGGCGGCCCTCACCGCGTGGATGGCGCTGATCGAACTGGGTCATCTGCACGCGGGGCAAACCGTCGTGGTGCAAGGTACCGGCGGCGTCTCGCTGTTCGCCGTGCAGTTGGCTGCCGCCCATGGGGCCCGCGTCATCGTGACGAGCGGCAGCGACGAGAAAATCGCCGGGGCACTGGCGCTGGGGGCCACCCATGGCATCAATCGCCACACCACGCCCGACTGGCAGAACGCAGTGCTCGATCTGACCGGCGGGCGCGGCGCCGATCACATTCTGGAGATGACCGGCGGCGAGAACATCGAGCGCTCGCTTCAGGCGGTCAAGCAAGGCGGACGCATCTCCGTGATCGGTCTGCTGGACGCCGACCGCATCAGCCTGCCGATTCTGGCGCTGCTGGCCAGCCGTGCCTCGATTGTCGGTATCGCCGTGGGGCCGCGCCGTGCGCTCGAAGACCTCGTGCGCGCCGTCGATCTGCTGGGCATCAAGCCGGTGATCGATGCGGTGTATCCGTTCTCGCAGGTCCCGCAGGCGTTCGCGCATCTGCAACGCGGTGCGTTCGGCAAGGTCGTCGTGGAGGTAACGCCGTCATGACCCCTCGCCCGTGCCTGAGAACCGCCACCGCAACGTCACGCACCGGAGCGAGCGCATGACGGCCCTCGTCAGATCGGCCGCGGCCATGCCCGCCATCATGCTCGGCCTGTTCGGGCTCTACACCCTCGAGTTCGGCGTGGTCGGCATTCTGCCGATGATCGTCGATCGCTTCGGCATCACCGTCTCGCAAGCGGGCTGGCTGATGGCCGTGTTCGCCCTCGTGGTCGCCACGCTCGGCCCGGTACTCGTGCTGATCTCCTCGCGTTACGACCGCAAGAAGGTACTGGTCGCCTCGCTATTCGGCTTCGCGGTGTGCAGCGCGCTGGCGGCGTACGCGCCGAACTTCCCGAGTCTGATGGCGTTGCGTGTCGTACCGGCGCTGCTGCATCCGGTGTTTTTGTCGGCCGCTTTCACGGCGGCCGCTTCCCTGTACCCGAAGGAACAACGTGCCCATGCGCTGGCGCTCGCGTTCGTGGGCACCTCGATGGGGCTCGTGCTCGGCGTGCCTGCCACCACGTGGGTGGCCGATCACGTCTCGTATGAGGCCTCGTTCCTGTTCTGCACCGCGCTCACCGGGTTGTCCGGCGTGGGGCTGTGGATGATGCTGCCGTCGCAGGGCAAGCCGGTAGCGATGAGCTTCGGCCATCAACTCTCGGTGCTGCGCAAACCGGCGCTCTGGCTGACGATGGCAGCGACTGTCACGATCTTCACGGCCATGTTCTCCGTGTACAGCTACGCCGCCGAATACCTGAAACGCGAAACCGGCATGGACGCCACGACGATCAGCCTGATTCTCGTGATCTTCGGCGTCGGCGGCGTGCTCGGCAACCTGTTCGCCGGGCGTCTGCTGGCGCGGCATCTGGTGAAAACGACGTTGCTGCATCCGGTGGCGCTGGGCGCCGCGTATCTGGTGCTTTACTTCGGCGGCAGCGCCAACGTGCTCAGCATGGCGGTCATTGCCGTGCTGTGGGGCGCCGCGCACACGAGCGGGTTACTCGTCTCACAGATGTGGCTCACGTCGGAGACCGCAGAAGCGCCCGAGTTCGGCACAAGCCTGTTCGTCTCGGCGGCGAACGGCGGCGTGGTGCTCGGCTCAGCGCTCGGGGGCGTGTTCATCGATCATCTCGGCATCGCGGGCGTCATTGGCTGCGGCCTGATCTTCTGCGCGCTGTCGGTGGCGGTGATCGCGGCAAAGGCATGGCGCTATCGCGAAGCGCCGCCCCGGATCGGCCCGGTCAGCGCCGTCCATTGAGCCCCGCTTGCCATCTCAGGCCATGTCCGAATCGTCGAGACAGGCTCGCTTTGGCTCGCAAGGCAATTTGCAAAAGTAACGGGGGCAGGATGGAGCGCGTCACAGCCGCTCTGCCCTGCCCCCGCGCCATGTCCCGGCAGGACCGGGAATGGAGACGAACCTGACGCGTTAGTGCGATGCCGCCAGGAGTACCGGCCCCGATGGCGGATAGGAAGCCAACGCCGCCGGCTCAACGATGCCAATATCGTTCGCGCGCAGCGCAATGACCGATTGCGCCAGATACGCCAACTTGGCGGCGCCCGTCAGGTGATGCGGTGCCGTGGACGTCACCTGTTCGCTGCCTGCCACCCGCGAATGGGCGTCGCCTGACGACGCCATTGGAAAATCGTACGACGTGTGGGTCGGCGTCCAATCGGCAACGATTCCCAACTGCTCGAAAAGCTCTCGATTGACGTCTGCTCTCGACTCTCGCACCGCATTGTCGATGTGCGCTTCCTTTTCGAATTTCCCATTCCGGAAGTACATTCCGACAGCGTCGGCCGTCGGCCCCTTATCGGTCCACCGGCCTGTGTAGGTCACGCTCACCTGCGTGCCGTGATCGTCGCACATCTTGAATATCCCTTCACCCAGCGTTTGGCCCGGCGAAAAGTGCTTCAGGTCGACGTTGATGTCAGCGATAAGTCGTTTTCCCTCAGGCGGCGGCACGTCGCCTTGCGCCATTTCAGCGACATAAGACTCCAAGTGTTTCATCAAATTGGAAACGGCTTTGAATCTTACAAAAAATAGACTGATCTTTGGTTGATCCTTAGCGAGATCATTCAATCCGGTGAACGCATCACCAAGCTTGGTTCTCGTCCCCGCATCAAGCTCATCGATGAGTTTCGTGTAATCGGTAGTCATGAAAGAAGAATATTTAGCCGAATTTGCAAACTCTTTAATAAGACCTGCAACCTTCTCGCCACTGTATTGATTAAATTTTGACATCATATTTCTCCAAAAATGAATCTTCGAAATTAAAAATCAACAACCCACCCAGCAAGCCATTGGCAATCTCTCACAGAAATAAGACCAACCCGACTCACCCTCGTCGCACAGTGAATAGTCACAACCACAACGGGAGAAATCACCCGCAAACGGAGGGAAATACCACTTTGATCAACACCCTCGGCACAACCCCATTTATTTGATTGAATTTTGAAAGTCGATTGAAATTCGGCTTTGATCGATGAACCCGTTGCGACGTGACACCTGCACCGGGCCGTTGCCCGCCAGCGGTCGACCGCTGAGCGGAACAAGCGCTGGCAGTCAACGCGAGATAGGCGACAATAGCGGCAACGCGATAAGGGCATCGGTTTGCATCGTCCGGCCATACGGAAGGAAATTCATTTCCCGACCGACCGGTCGGACGATAGAATGGCGAGCGACGTCCGCGCCCTGACAACAACACCTATCTCGAGACATTCCGAATGACTGCATCCTCTTCCCCGGACACGGCGAACGCGCTCGCCAAATCCATCGATACGCTGGGTATCGTCGGTGCCGGCGCCATGGGCCGTGGCATCGCCCAGATCGCCGCGCAGGCCGGTTTGCGCGTCAAGCTGTACGACACCAATGCGAAAGCCGTACAGGCCGCGCTGGACACCCTGCGCGAGACGCTCGACAAGCTGGCAGCCAAGGGGAAGATCGACGCAGCCGCCGTCGACGCGACGATGGGCCGCTTGCAGGCCTGTGCCGCGCTGGAGGATCTGGCCGATTGCGACCTCGTCGTCGAAGCCATCATCGAGAAGCTGGAAATCAAGCGCGACCTGTTCCGCGCGCTGGAGGGCATCGTGGCCGCCGACGCGATTCTCGCGTCCAACACGTCGTCGCTGTCGATCACCGCCATTGCTGCCGCGTGCGAGCGCCCCGAGCGCGTGGCGGGTTATCACTTCTTCAACCCGGTGCCGCTGATGAAGGTGGTCGAAGTCATCGACGGCCTGCGCACCGCCCCCGAAGTGGGCGATGCCCTGCTCGCACTGGGCCAGCGCATGGGCCACACGGCCGTGCGTTGCAAGGACATGCCGGGTTTCATCGTCAACCACGCCGGCCGTGGCATGAACACCGAAGGCCTGCGCGTGGCCAGCGAAGGCATCGCGAGCTTTGCCGACATCGACCGCATCCTGCGCGAGCAGGCAGGCTTCCGTCTCGGCACGTTCGAATTGCTCGACCTCACCGCGCTCGACGTCTCGCACCCGGTGATGGAGTCGATTTACCACCAGTTCTACGAAGAGGCGCGCTTCCGCCCGTCGCCGATCACCGCCGTGCGCTTTGCCGGCGGCCTGCTCGGCCGCAAGGTCGGCGAAGGCTTCTATCGCTATGTCGACGGCAAGCAGCAAGTGCCGGCCGAAGCGCCCGCCCCGACCGCACTGCCCGCCAGCGTGTGGATCAGCCGCGCGGACACGCGTGGTTTTGCCGCTGTCGCAGAGCTGCTGGGTGCCACCGGCGTGACCATCGAAAGCGACGACAAGCCATCGGACAACGCACTGATCATCGTTACGCCGCTCGGTCTGGATGCAACGACCTGTGCCGTCGAACAAGGGCTCGATGCCACGCGCACCGTCGCCGTCGACACGTTGCTGCCGCTGGCCGGCGCCAAGCGTCACACGCTGATGACCACCCCCGTGACCACGCCCGACGCACGCGACGCCGCCCATGCGTTGTTCGCCCAAGGCGGCACGCCGGTGACCGTCATCCGCGACTCGGCGGGCTTCGTCGCCCAACGGGTGATCGCGACCATCGTGAATATCGGTGCCGACATCGCCCAGCAACGCATCGCAGCGCCGGGCGACATCGACCGCGCGGTCACGCTCGGCCTCGGCTACGCCAAGGGTCCGCTGGCCCTCGGCGACGCCGTCGGCGCACGTCAGTTGCTCACCGTGTTGCGCAACCTGCAATCGTTCTACGGCGACCCGCGTTATCGCCCGTCGCCGTGGCTCACGCGTCGCGCGCAACTCGGCGTGTCGCTGCTCACCGAAGAACAGTGATCCGGAGGCCTGCCCATGAGCGCCGAACTGCTTGCCGAACGCGTCGACCAGACGCTGGTTCTTACGTTGTCCAACCCGGGCGCCCGCAATGCGCTGCACCCGGATATGTACGCTGCGGGCGTCGAAGCCCTCACCACCGCCGAGCGCGATCCGTCGATTCGCGCGGTCGTGCTCACCGGTGCCGACAACTTTTTCTGTGCCGGCGGCAATCTGAACCGCCTGCTGGAAAATCGTCAGAAAGACCCCTCGGTGCAGGCCGCGAGCATCGACGCGCTGGCCGAATGGATCGAGGCCCTGCGCTCGTGTCCGAAGCCGATCATTGCGGCCGTGGAAGGTGCAGCCGCCGGTGCTGGCTTCTCGCTGGCGCTGGCCTGTGATCTGCTCGTCGCTGCCGACAACGCCAAGTTCGTCATGGCGTACGTCAAGGTCGGGCTCACGCCGGACGGCGGCGGCTCGTGGTTCCTCTCGCAAGCCCTGCCCCGCCCGCTGGCCACCGAGATTCTGCTCGAAGGCAAGCCCGTCGCCGCGTCGCGACTGGCCGCGGCCGGTCTGGTGAATCGCGTGGTCGCGCCGGGTCAGGCGCGCGCCGAAGCGCTCAACTGGGCGACGGATCTGGCCCAGCTTTCGCCCAATGCCGTGGGCCGCATCAAGTCGCTCATCGACAGCGGCGCGAGCGAGACGCTCACCTCGCAGCTTGGCGCGGAGCGCGATAACTTCGTCGCGTCGCTGCATCATGCCGACGGGCTGGAAGGCATCACGTCGTTTCTCGAGAAGCGCCCTGCAACTTACCGATAGACTGTCGGTCACTGTCTTGCAGAGCGCTTCGGAGAGATCACGCATGAGCACGATTGGACGTCTTGGGGCCGACACGGGTCCGCTGGAATTCACCCCGCCGCAACGCCGCCGCATCTACTTGATGCGCCACGGCGATGTGACGTATTTCGACGATAGCGGCAAGCCTATCGACGCCGACACCGTTGCCCTCAACGAGAACGGTCGCGCACAAGCGAGCGCCGCCGGGCGCGCTTTTGCAGCGGAGAACATCCGCTTCGATCGCGTGATCGTCAGCGGTCTGCCGCGCACGCGTGAGACCGCGCAACGTGTGCTTGCTGAAACCGGGCAGCAAGTCGAGATCGAGACGTGGACGTGCTGGCAGGAGATTCGCTCGGGCAGCTTGTCCGATCTGCCGCCGAGTGAGATCGCACAAGCCTTCCTCGGCGCATTCGACGGTCTGGTGGCCGAAGACACGCGCTTCATGAATGGCGAATCGGTGCGAGAACTGCTCGACCGCGTGGTCCCGCCACTGGCAGAGTTGCGTGAAGACAAGTCGTGGGACACCGTGCTGCTCGTGCTGCACGGTGGCGTGAACCGCGCAATTCTCTCGCATGCCATGCATCCGCTGGGCCGCCTGTTCATCGGTCAACTGGCGCAGACACCGGCATGCATCAACGCGCTCGACGTTGGCGACAAGCCCGAAGACTGGGTCGTGCGCCTGATGAATTTCGCGCCGCCGCAGCCGCTGCATCGCGACAACCGGCTGACCGTCATGGAGAAGATTTTCGCGTCGTTCATCCGCTCGCGTCAGCCAAAGTAATCCCCGCAGAAAAAGCCGCGCGTGCCGGCATCACGAGGCCCAAGACCTCACGGCACGCCCAGCAACCCGTCGTCCCAACCGTTGCACCGGAAATGCAGGAGACAGCATGGCCGAGGAGCTTCCGCAGGACTTTTCCGCTTTCGCCGGCGAGCGTTCGCTCGGCGAGCATCTTCCCTTCGATGCCACCGCCCTGTCGCAGTGTCTCGCCACCCACGTCGACGGCTACGCCGGACCGTTGCGCATCGCGCAGTTCAACGGCGGCCAGTCCAACCCCACCTATCGCCTGAGTACGCCCGGCGCCGAGTACGTGCTGCGCACCAAGCCCGCGCCTGCCGCGAAGCTGCTGCCGTCGGCACACGCGATCGAGCGCGAGTACCGCGTCATGCATGCGCTGGCTGACACCGATGTCCCGGTCGCCCGCATGCTCGGCTTGTGTGAGGACGAAACCGTCATCGGACTTGCGTTCTACGTCATGGCGTACGTACCGGGGCGCGTGCTGTGGGATCCGTCGCTGCCGGGAATGTCGCCGCCTGAACGCACTGCCATTTATGACGAGATGAACCGCGTGATCTCGGCGCTGCATCGCGTCGACTACCGCGCCATCGGTCTGGAAACCTACGGCAAACCGGGCGACTACATCGCGCGCCAGATTGCCCGTTGGAGCAAGCAGTACCGCGCGTCGGAGACCGAGCCGATCGAAGCGATGGACCGGCTCATCGACTGGCTGCCCGCGCACCTTCCCTCGGGCGAACCGGAGCGCACGACGATCGTGCATGGCGACTTCCGGCTCGACAATCTGATCTTCCATCCGAGCGAGCCGCGTGTACTTGCCGTGCTCGACTGGGAGCTGTCGACGCTGGGCGACCCGCTCGCCGATTTCAGCTATCACTGCATGGCGTGGCATGTCAGCCCGGGCGTGTTTCGCGGTATCGCCGGACTCGACTGGGCGGCATTGGGCATTCCCGATGAACAAGATTACGTGGCGCGCTACAGCGAGCGCACCGGCATCGCCCGCCCGCCGCAATGGCACTTCTATCTCGCGTACAACATGTTCCGTATCGCGGCGATTCTGCAAGGGATCATGAAGCGCGTCGCCGATGGCACGGCGGCGAGCCAGCAAGCGCTCGACGCAGGAAAACGTGCGCGCCCCATGGCCGAACTTGCATGGCAATACGCACAGCATCGCGACTGACAAGACAACTGGAGCACGGCAAACCTCATGGATTTCAGCTATAGCCCGAAAGTCGAAGCGCTGCGTGCACGCCTGAGCGCCTTTTTCGACGAACACATTTTCCCTAACGAGCGCCGCTATCTCGAAGAGATCGAGATCGCCCGCCGCCACGGCGACGCATGGCAGCCGTCGCAGGTCATCGAGCGGCTCAAGCCGCTCGCGCAACAGGCCGGATTGTGGAACCTGTTCCTGCCGGATTCCGGGCGAGGTGCGGGCCTCACCAACGTGGAATACGCGCCGCTGTGCGAGATCATGGGCCAAGTGCCGTGGGCACCGGAAGTCTTCAACTGCAACGCGCCGGACACCGGCAACATGGAGACGCTGGAGCGCTACGCCACCGACGCGCAAAAAGCGCAATGGCTCGAACCGCTGCTGCGCGGCGAGATTCGCTCGGCGTTTCTGATGACCGAACCCGACGTGGCGTCCTCGGATGCCACCAACGTGCAATGCAGCATCCGGCGCGACGGCAACGATTACGTGATCAATGGCCGCAAGTGGTGGTCGACGGGTGCAGGCGACCCGCGTTGCGCGCTCTACATCGTGATGGGCAAGACCGACCCCGACGCACCGAAGCACGCGCAGCAGTCGATGATTCTCATACCTGCCGACACGCCGGGCATCTCGCGGGTGCGCCCGCTGACCGTCTTCGGCTACGACGATGCGCCGCACGGCCACATGGACATCGTGCTCGACGACGTGCGTGTGCCCGCGAGCAGCATCCTGCTGGGCGAAGGGCGTGGCTTCGAGATCGCACAGGGCCGCCTCGGCCCGGGCCGCATCCACCACTGCATGCGGCTGATCGGTCTGGCCGAGCGGGCACTTGCCCAGATGTGCCAGCGCACACTCTCGCGGGTGGCGTTCGGCAAGCCGATTGCGGCACAGGGCGTCACGCGCGAGCGCATTGCCGAAGCGCGCTGCCTGATCGAACAGGCCCGTCTGCTCACGCTCAAGGCGGCGTACATGATGGATACCGTCGGCAACAAGGCCGCGCGAGCGGAAATCGCGATGATCAAGGTGGTGGCACCCAATATGGCCTGTCAGGTGATCGATTGGGCGATACAGGCCCACGGCGCGGCCGGCCTTTCGGGAGACTTCCCGCTGGCGTATGCCTACGCGAGCGCCCGCACGCTGCGCTTTGCCGACGGCCCGGACGAGGTGCACCGCAACGCCATCGCCAAGCTCGAACTGGCCCGGCACATGCCGCAGGACTGAGACCGAGGCGTCTGCGAAGCTGGCGCCAGTGCATGCCTCGGCAGCCCCGTGGCCCTAGGGGCCTCTCCCGGGGCGCCCGGCCCCGCTTGGCCCTGTCGACGGCAGGGCCAAACGTTCTGTGGTGTAATTTCCGGGTTTTGTCACCCATTTCGCCACTGTGCCGAGCGCATGTGCTGTGTCAATGCGCTTCCGACGCCCACCGATTTCGAGGAGCTGCAATTGATTCAGGTCTATTCCTGGGCCACGCCCAACGGTCACAAAGTCCACATCATGCTGGAGGAGTGCGGATTGCCGTACCACGCGCACGCGGTCGATATCGGCGCGGGCGACCAGTTCAAAGAAGCGTTTCTCGCCATTTCCCCGAACAACAAGATCCCGGCCATCGTCGATGAGAACGGCCCGGACGGCAAGCCGATCTCGCTGTTCGAGTCGGGCGCCATCCTGACGTATCTCGCTGGCAAGACGGGCCGTTTCCTGCCCGCCGACGTGCGTGGCAAGTACGAAACCCTCGAATGGCTGATGTTCCAGATGGGCGGCGTGGGCCCGATGCTGGGGCAGGCGCACCACTTCCGCATCTATGCGCCAGAGAAGATCGACTACGCCATCAAGCGCTATACCAATGAAGCCCGCCGTCTGTACGGCGTACTCGACAGGCGCCTGAGCGATCACCCCTACGTGGCGGCCGACGAATACACCATCGCCGACATCGCCATCTGGCCGTGGCTGCGCTCGTGGAAGAATCAGGGCGTGGAGTTGTCGGACTTCCCGAACGTGCAGCGGTGGTTCGAGGCCATCGAGGCGCGTCCGGCGGTGCAGCGCGGCATCAAGGTACTCGCCGACGCGCGCAAGCCGTTGCAGGACGACAAGGCCCGCGAGATGCTGTTCGGGGCCACGCAATACGCACGCCGCTGACGCGCTGACGCCCGGCGCGGGGCCGTCTCCCGCGCCAAGTCATTTACACTTCGAAACAACGTGCACGAATCGCGAGGTATCGCCAAGGCGTCGGCGGTGCTAATCTAGCGAAAATTTCCCGGTGTTACCGCACGGCGGATGACACCGGATGCTGTCTCCGACACGGCCGGCTGCCGTCAGCATCTTGTAGTTTGCAGTTCGCAATTCGTGTTTCGCAGTGCACTTCGCGCATTGCCCGCCGCTGGCTTTTGGAAGATCCGGGAGATCCACATATGTCAGGCAAATTCGAACTCAAGCGCAGTCCCAACGGTGAGTTTCACTTTCACCTGCTGGCCGACAGCGGCCACATCATCCTGTCTTCCGAAACCTACAAGGCGCGTGCGTCGGCACAGAACGGCATCGAGTCCGTGCGCAAGAACGCCGGTGAAGACCATCGCTTCGAGCGCAAGACGTCCACCTCGGGGCGTCCCTACTTCGTGCTGAAGGCGCGCAACGGCGAGATCATCGGGCAAAGCCAGATGTTCTCGTCGTCCGAGCAGATGGAAGACGGCATCACGCAAGTCAAGCGTGATGCCCCGGCGGCGTCGGTGAGCGATCTGTCGCACTGACGGTAAAGTGGACGCGCATCCCCGGCGTCACACGCCGGGGCCCCCTGAATCATTTTTCATGCGCCCGGGCGATCGGTTCCTTGTTCCACTTCTCGTCGGTCAAACTTGGCGAGCAGTTGGTCACCACCGCATCGCCGTTGCTTCTCGCGCTCGGCCAAATGCAGATCCCATTGGCGCTGAGGACTTTCGTGCTGGCGTTGTAATCGAACCATGGCGGCACCGACCCCGGCAACGCGACTACCGCGTCGTACCGGCCGAGCGCCGGATTGTGGGTGAGTCGCAATACGGGCACGTATGGCGCACCGCGCGGCACCCATCCGGCGTAGACCGAGCGTTCCGGGTTATTCAATTCGAAGAAGCTCTGTTTGACCTCACCATCCGTACAGGGCATGACGCGCATCGGACTCGTGTCAGTGACGCCGCCTGTCAGACATTTGTCCGGATAGCGGACAGACCGGAGTCGGTAAGGGCCTTCCGGCAACAGCTTATGCACCCTCACGCACGACACCTTGCCCCCGAGCGTGCCACTTTTATAGCCGTTGGCAATCAGCACATCCTTACCGTCGCCATCGTTCAGGCGCGTACCGACTGACTTGTCCTGGCTCAGCCCGACACCGGTTTTGGCCACATTCCCCGTCAATTCGCCCCCCGTCCTGAACGACACCACATACTTGGCAAATGGCTGCGATCCGTTGCACGACGGCTCATCGTGGAACTCGATTTCCATACCTTCATGGGCGCCGGAAATCGAAAATGAGTAGTACTCGTCGTTTTTACACTGACCCGACTGGGTAAAGTCGATACTCCCCCCGTCATACAGGGCGAAGCTGCATGTCTTGTCGACGTCGTTCTCGTACATGGTGATGTTGGGCAACGCGTAGTTTTTCGGCGTCACGGTCTGGCACGCGCCCAGCGCCGCGACGCTGAGGATGAGCAGACCGCGCAGCACGGTCCAAAGTCGATTTCGAAGGGTATTGCCCATGATTCACCTCACCTGACGCCGTCACCGGCAACTTTCTCGCTCGGGTTGAGCACTTCAAACGACAGACGCCGGGAACTCTGCCGCCCTCCCTCGTGAAACCCCACCTGATACTCGATGAGCAGCCGTGAGCCATGCGCCAATGGTGCGAGCCACGCGGCCGGCACCGTCGTAAAAACACCTTGTGCCGCCTCAGTCGACGTGACCCGGTGCGCCATGCGCATGTAGTGCTGGTAAGCACCCGGTTGCAGCGCGCTCGTACCGTCGCACCACAGCCAGAGCTGCTGCCCTTCAAATGCGAGATGCCAGCGCGGCAGGTCGACGCGCAACCCGTTGGGCAACTTGTCCGGCTCGATACGGTCGCCACCGGCCAGATCCGGCAACTGCGGCATCGGCATGTCTTGCAGGTTGAACGCCGTCACGACCAGCGACAGCCGTGACGAGTCCGCCATGTCGCCGTCTCGATCGACCGTGTAACCCACTTCTACAGTGGCATTCACATTCGCCGCGACGAGATACGGCTCGATCCCGAACGGGAGAAAATCCGGCACAGTGGCCGGCACCGCCTGCCACGCCGTGTCGATGCTGCCTGCGTCGCTCACGCCATGCCAATGCACCTGCACGCGCTGCCCGGCGAGCATGCCGCCATAGCGCACGTGAACTGCTGTGCCTTGCAGCGCAGAGATCGGATTGAGCCGCCCGCCCGGTGCATCGGAAACGATCGGCGGCACCAGATCCAGTGGTGGTACGAGCAAGACAAGAATCGTCTTCTCCAGCGCAGTGCCGACGACGGTGCCATCGGGCTTCTCACATCGATACGTAATGCTGTGATTGCCTTCGGCCAGCGCACGCAGGGCACTGCCCGGATAGCGCACCTCGATCGGACCGACGTTCTCGTCGTCATCGGTCAGCGCACGCGTCATCGATGGCACATCCACGCCGTCGACCATGCAAAACAATCCGTCACCCGGCGCGGTGCCCGGGGGGAACATCGGCACGTCGGCCGGCAGCGTGTCCTCGTTGGCGGCAAGATATGCCGCGCTCACGCCGTTGGCGTCGACTTCCGGCGCCACCTTCAATGGGAAAAACGGAAACTGTTTCATACCGTGCTCTCTTCATTGGATTCATCCGCCGCCGTACCCGACTGCCTTCGTCGAATCTCCGACGACGCTTGTGACGGCGCCGAATAATAAGAACCCGATGACGTGGAGCCCGACGCCATGCCGGAAATGTTGGTGAAAGTTTGGTAAGCACCGTTCGCAAACAGACCCGTCAGGCCGACGGTCGATGCGGTGCTCGGCGCAGGTGATGACGGCAGCGATGCGACCGTGCCCGCCGAAGACACAGAACCGCTGCGCGATACCTGCGGGCTTGCGCTCGACAACCGGGTGACCGCCGTACGCGCCGCCTGACGAAATCCCGGCGTTTCGACCGGCAGCCCTCTCCCCGACGGTCGCATCCGATCCACGACACTGCGCATGGTGCGGTGCACCGATTGGTGGGCCGCCCGCGCCGGTGCAATCGCGAGGCCGATACCGAGCATGCCGACCAAGCCACTCGCCACCGTGAAGGCTTGCGCCACCTCGCTCGCCCCCGTCGTACTCAGCACGATATCCGCCGTCGAAAGCATGCCGGCGACGCTGCTCGTAATGATCGATGCCGCCACCGCCAATTGTCCCGAGGAAACGCTGACTACCGCACCGGTGGCCGTGAGTGCGGCCGCCACACCGACCTTGCCTAACGTTGCCGCACCGGTGAGTGCGAGCGCCGCCCCCGCCGCACTGAGCCCGCCCGCCGAGACGACGGTCAGCGCAATGCCTGCCATGACCCCCAGCACGCCAATCACACCACCGAGCCAACTGGGCAGATGCCCGCTCGGATCGATCGCGTTGACCGGGTCGATGCGTGCGTACGCATTCACGCCACCGCCGTCGAACGGCGAGAACGTATCCGGCACCATGAAACGCCCGAGCACCGGCGAGTACATGCGGGCATTGCCGAGCCACAACCACTGCGTCAGCGGGTCGACGAGTTCGCCATCGTGGCCGGGCACGCCGTCGAGGGTTGCCGTGTCGGCGCGATAGCCGGTCGGGCCGTAGACCACCCGCTGCGACGCGCTCGCCGGACCGTGCGTGGCGACCACACTGGCCTGCCAGTCGGTGGCGTACACGCGCAACGCCCCGGCTTCATCGATGTCGCCAAGGGTTTCGGCACCGGCGCTGCCGTCGCCCAGATAGGCACGCGAGAACGCGCCGCGAATCTCCGTGACGAGCCGGTTTTCGCGGAATACGCGCTCGTGCACGGGTTGCCCTGCGCGTACCACGCGGTGCTGTTCGTCCAGACTGTTGTATTGATACTCGACGTGAGCCCCATCCTTCCGCCCAATGGATGTCACCTGATCGAGCGCGTTGTAGGTCACCGTGTGGCCCTGCTCTGCCTCGATCATGCGACCGGCGCCGTCGTAGCGGAAAGTCTCGCGACCGTCTGCACTGCCATAGCCGGTGCGAACCAGCGAGGTCAACTGGGTAGGATCGAGCGCGTTGTCATAGTGATAGACGACCAGCGCCGACGGTTCATCGGTCGGCGGCCACGAGATGATCTGCCGGATGTTGTCGAAGGCATCGAAGGTCCATTGCTGCATCATGATGCGCCGCGTGGGGAGGTGCGGATCACGTGGTGCGTCTTCGCCGATGGCGTAGTACAAATCAATACGGCCGCGCGGATCGTAGGCGAAATTCTCGGTGAGCATCACCTGACCACCCACCACGCGCTGGCGCACGGACAGCGCATCGGTCGCGTCATATTGCTGTGTGATGGACATGCCGGGCTGACCGGGGGCGTCGTAGTCACGCTGCACTTCCCGCCCCACATCGTCGTAGGTGTACGTGGTAGTCAGTCGCAGTTGCGCGGCCTGATGGACCTGCTGCTGCCGCACGCGGCCCAGCGCGTCGTAAGCGAAACTCACCGCCACGCCGGCACAATCGATCTGCGTCAGACGGCCGATCCCGGGCGCGTACTGGTAGCGATAGACATTGCCGGCCACATCGTCGTAAGTGAGCGGCAGCCCCAGCAGCGACCACGTATGCCGGCAGACGCGCTCGCCGTCGGCGCCGGTGTACGAGACTTCCCGAAGGTTGCCCGTGGCATAGCGCAGGCAATGGTATTCCGAAGGCAGCGCCCCGTCGCTTTCGTGCCTCGCGTGGGTCAGCAAACCGGAGTGCGGATCGTATTCGAAGCCGGTCGTCACACCGTCAGCGTGGCGTTGCTTCACGTGGTCCGTGAGCGACGGATCGACGTCGTAGACGGTTCGCTCACCTGCCGCGTTCTGCACAACACTCGGTTGCCTGCGGTCCGCGTGGTACTCCCATAACGTCACACGCTCACCGACCGTCTGAGATGTTTTGCGCAGCAGTCCGTCGAGATCGCGGCGTCCCACCTCGACGCCGTTCACGCGCAGCGTGGCGACCTCGTTCTCGTCCGAATGGGCAACGTAACTGCGCTCAACGACGTCGCCACTCGCGCCGTTTGGCAGCATGGTGCGCACTACCCGGTCGGCAAAGTCGAACTCGTAGGTCACGACACGCCCCACCGGGTCGGTGACGGCGACACAGCGTCCCACCCCGTCGTACTCGTAGCTTTGCCGGCTGATCAATCGGTTGCCGTTGTCGTAGCGCTCTTCCCATTCGACTTCATCGAATGCATTGCGCTGACGTACCACCCGCCCCGTTCGTTGGGCGACGGTGTCCAGCCAGATCGTTTCCTCTTGGGTGATCGGGTTCCACTCGGCATGTTCCGTCACGCCATCCGGGCGAATCACGGCCGACTGACGCTCCCAGCCGTCGTACCGATATTGTGTGGTCGCCGCCAAGGGGGTGCCGTCGTGAACGTCGGTGATCGTCTCCGACACCAACCGGCCAAGCGTGTCGTAGACACAACGACGCACTTCAAAGGCCGCGCCCTGTTCGACATCGGGTTCGCGGCGCAGCGTGCTCACGTCGAGACCGGTGCCGTCGAACACGCGCGTATCCTCAACCCCGAATTCGTTGGCCGTCACCTGCCGCACGTTGCCACCGGCTTGCCCGACCAGAAAGTACGAATGCCGCACCGACGCGGTGTACGTGCTGTCGCCCGACATCGGCGTCGTCGTCGATTCGACGATACGGCCCAACGCGTCGTGGACAAAGGTCACGCGCGCGTCGGCGCCATCGCGCTGCGTTTCCAGCCCGGTGCGCACCGACACATGAATGGCCGTCGTGCTTCGCGTCGTGTCGAAATCGGTGTGCTGTGTCTGCGTCGTCACCAGCGCGTCACCGCTCAGTTGATAGGTGAAATCGACAATCGTCTGCCAGGCCCACATCATCCGCGTGCGGCGCTTCACCCGGCCGTGCCGCAGCAACGACGCAGGCTCGTCGTAATACTCGGCCGTCACGGTCGTGTGAATCTCGCCGGGGGTCTCCAGCGTCTCCCCGATGCATTCGAGAAAACCCGGCGCACCCGCCACGAGGGAGGGCAACAGCCCGTAGCGATATCGAGTCGTGCGAGTGGGTGTTTGCCGAGCGGAACCGCGGCGGACCCACGCCGCCGTCGATGCCACGATGGCTTTCGACTTCATCGTTCGTGGCGTCGGCCAGACCGGGTCTGCTGGACATCCCGTTTCTCCCGCCGGGTTGTAGTAAGTGATCTGCTCCCGAATGCCATCGGGCGTAAGCGTCTCGACGGGATTGCCGTAGTCGTCGTAGCGGAAAGTGGTCACATCGTCGCGAAAGACACTGTCGCGGCGGAAACGCTCGATACGCTCGGCGGGTAACTGAACGATGGCCGACTGATCGGCGAACGGTTTGCCGGGTTGGTCGTGATACGTCTCGAGCGTCTCGTGCTCGCAGCCGTCTTCGATGCGTCGCTCGATGCGCCGCAAGTGGAAGCGATCGAACTCGCGGTAGATCGTCACGAGCGGCTCGCCCTGCGGCCCGAGTTGGGTCTGCGTGCTGTGATAGCGATAGTCGACCAAGACTTTGTAAAGGGCGTCGGTCGCATCTTCCCAATCGACACCGGCACCAAAGCCGAGAAAGTTGTTCGTCGAATACTGGTAGGTCGAGATACGTTGCGGCAACCCTTCGCCCGGGTCCATCACATGGCGAACGACATACGGCAGCCGCTCGGGCAACTTGTCGGGCGGATCGCCCGCCCGCCGCGGAAAGGCGTGCCCCTCTTCCTCATAGGCAAGGGTCTCGACACTGCCCGTCGGTGATATCACCTGCGTGAGGAATGGCAGGTCGGCCTCGGTGTAACGCTCGTAGCGCAACTGCCAGACCGCCTGCTCGGGCACCGGCAATCGTATCGCGGAGACGAGATCGCCATTGAGCGTCATGACGTAGTCGACGGAGGTCGCGCCGGGGCCTGCGCCGGGCAGCGTGAGGGTCACGGCCTGATCGCTACGCGTGACGAGCAACAGCGGCTTTCGCTCGTGATCGTCGATGCCGACAAGCGACGCATGCCCTGCAAAATGCTGCCATTGCAGATAGATCGAGCGCCCCTGTGCCGACACGATTTCCACCGGCACGTAGGGTGACAGCGGATCGCTCTCGTCAAACATCACGAGGCGCTCGCGCCGCCCCGACTTGTACGTGACGATGACCGTCTTGTCTTGCTTCTGCACGGCAAACGTCGGCAACTTCCGGTCGGGGAATTCGATGCGATCGGGATAGACGATGGCCAGATGCGTTTCACCGTCGGACAGCGTCAAACGCTTCGTCGCCGGCAGCAGCCGCGTCATGGCCCATGACCAGCCACGTCCCAGCCCGGCGTCGACGTTTTGCAACGGATCGAAGGCGAGTGACAGCGACAGGTCCGGCCCCGCCAGCGCGTTCATCGCGATCTTCGGCAATGCCACGCGAATGGAATACGTACCGGTACGCGGATCCACCCCTTTCTCGAGGAAACTCAGGAAGCTCTGCGCGCCGGAGTACAACGCGCCACTATCAGCCTGAGAGCGTTCTTGCGGAATATCCTGCATGGCATCCTCCCCTCGTCTGTCGGCGGGTGCTGCTGAAGCCTTCATTCACTTCACTCACGCCAAGCTCTCGGACCGCTCCCGGTTCTGACCCTGGCTGCGAATGAATTGCGATCCGCCGGGCACGCTCTGACGGGCAGGACCCGCGCCGCGAAGCGCCATCACGCGCAGGGCCCGTGGCGTGCCATTCAGATTCGGCGACATGCCTTGCGGGGGCGATCCGATGTCGCTGAACGATCCCCTCGGGGTCCCGTACACGGACGACGCCCGGCTGGGTGTCGGCGACTGAGCAGGCGCGAGTTCCAGCCAGTTGACTGGGCTTGTATTGCCTTGCCCCGGCGGCTGGGGGGCTTGCCGTTTGGCGCCCGACCGACGACCACTTTGCGCCGCTTCGCGAGCAAGCCTTTCCTGTCGCAAAACGCCAATTCGCCGGTCAAATTCCGCGACGCTGGCCTTCCGCCGAGTGTTCACCACCGACCGATAGGTTCTGAGCGTCGCCGGCCCCCCGAAGAGGAACGCGCCCGTCGACAGGGTCCCGCCCACAGCGCCCAGTATCCCCGCCAGTTCGGTATTGTCCGCGGCACGCGTGGCGGACGAGCCGACCATGGTGAGCGACCCCATAGCGCTGCCGACGATCTTGGCCGACGACAGCACCGCCGTGGTAACGGTGATCCCTTTGGCCGCCGCCAGCGTTGCGGCGCTGCCGGCGGCGGCCAACCCCGCCTTACCGAGCGCAGCTCGCGCCGATACGTTAAGCACAATCCCGACGCCCTTAATGCCCCCCGCGACCGATACGGCAGTGGTGATCGACACGGCCGCAAGCAACGCGGGGATCGTAATGGCCAGCCATTTCGGGATATGGCCAGAGGGGTCGGTCGCATTGACCGGATCGATGCGCGCGTACGCGTTGATGCCGCCGCCATCGAATGGCGCAAACGTATCGGGCACCATGAAGCGCGCGAGCACCGGGGAGTACATCCGTGCATTGCCTAACCAGAGCCATTGCGTGGCCGGATCGGACGTTTCGCCGTCGTACCCGGGCACCCCGTCGAGCACGGCGCTCGTTTCGCGAAAACCCGACGGCGAATACACCACCGCATGCGTAGTCTGCGCATCGTAGGTCTGCATGACGCTCCCCTTGGCATCCAGCGCGTAGACCTGCAACGCGCCGGTCTGATCGATCGTGCCCGCGCCCCCATCGAGATAGACCCGCGACAGCGTGCCCCGCACTTCGGTGACGAGCACGTTCTCACGGAAGATTCGTGCGCGAGACGGTTGCCCGGTCAACGTGACCATGCATTGCTCGTCGAGCCCGTTGTATCGATACGCGGCAAGTTCCGCGCCGCTTCGCGACACCGAGAGCATCTGATCCAACGCGTTGTAGGTGATGTGGCAGCCACTCTCCGCTTCGATCATTCGCCCGGCGGCGTCGTACGCAAACGTCTGCGTACCGTTGGCGGCGCCATAGCCTTCATAGACGAGCGACGTGAGCTGAGTCGGGTCGGCCGCGTTCTCGTAGCGGTAATCCGCAATGCCCGGGTCCGTTGCAGGCCCTTGGTGCCATGTGGTCACCCGGGTGATGTTGTCGAGCACGTCGTAATCCCATTGCTGGAGATAGATGCGTCGCGACGGGTCATGCGGGTCGTGCGGCGCCTGATCGCCGGTGGAGGCATAAAGCGCCAGTCTGCCGCGCGTGTCGTAGTCAAAGTTTTCGGTGAGTACAGGCGCACCGCCCAGCGCGCGCACGCGTGACGTCAGCAGGTCAAGACCGTCGTACTGCTGTTCGATGGAGAATGCCGGGCGGCCGGGGGCCACATACTCGCGCAGGATTTCGCGGCCCGCTTCGTCATACGAGTAAGTGGTCGTGAGCATCGTCTGACCGGCCTGCGTCACGCGTTGCTCACGCACACGGCTCAGGGCGTCGTAGGTCAAGGCCGCCGTCACGTTGCCGCATTGCACGTCCATCAGGCGCCCCGTGTCCGTCTCGAAGCGGTAGCGATGCTCAAGTCCGGTGACATCGGTGTAGCTGACGGGCAAGCCCTGCAACGACCAGACGTGGGCCGCCGTACGCCGGGTGTCGCCTTCGAGCCACGTCTCGCCGGACAGGTTTCCCGAAGCGTCACGTTCGCACCGGTAATCACTGGTGGGCTGGCCGGTCGTTTGCACGCTGGCATGCATCAACAACCCGGTCTTTTGGTCGTAGTCATAGTCGATGCTGACAGCACCGCTGGTGCAGCGCGTCAGGCTCGACGGCAGCGACGGATTGACGTCATAAGTCACGATCTCACCGCCGGGATCGCGTACCTCACGCGGCAGCGTGCGATCGGCATCGAAGGCCCACGTCGACGTGCGTCCCCCGATGGTCTGGCGGCTCACCCGCATCAGGCCGTCGAACTCGCGGCGGCCGATGTCGATGCCGTTCAACCGGATGGCTGCGACTTCGTCGCTATCGGCATGGGGGACGTAGTCGTTCTCGATCACGTCCGTGCCCGGCAGCGTGGTTCGCACGACGCGATCAGCAAAGTCGTATTCGTATTGGGTGCGCTGTTGACGCGGGTCGGTCTCCGTTTCCAGCCGCCCCAACCCGTCGTAGGTGTATGCCAGCCGGCTGATCAAGGTGCCTGCAACGGTCCGGCGTTCGGCCCAGTCGGCGGCGTCGAAGTGATTCATCTGACGGACCGTGCTTGCACTGCGCACCGCCCCCGCGCTCGCCGATGCCCAGCTTGTCTCGACCTGCGTGAGCGGATCGTATTCCGTATGGTCGGTCACGCCGTCGGCGCGCACCACAGACACTTGCTGATCCCAGCCGTCATAGAGAAACTGCTTTGTCACGGCGATGGTTTGCCCATCGTGAATGTCACTTGTCACGTCCTGCGCCGCGCGCCCGAACGCGTCGTAGTCGATACGGTGAATGTCATGAGGCTGTCCCTGTGCCACGTCCGGCGCCATGCGCGTCTCGCGTACGAGCAGGCCAGTCCCTTCGAAGACTTGCGTCGTCACGACACCAGACGCCGTCGTGGTGATCTGACTCGCCTCGCCCCCGGCCAGCCCGATGAGCGTAAAGGCGTGTCCAAGCGTCGCCGTGTAGGCACTCTCGCCGGTCTTCGGCGTTGTGGTCTCTTCGACTACGCGCCCCAGAGCGTCGTACACGTACGTCACGATCTCGTCAGCGCTCTCGCGGCGTGTTTCCAGACCGGAGATGACCGAGGTATGGCGGCTGGTCTGAGTGGCGGTGTCGTCGAAATCGGTGTGGGTCGACTCTTCCGTGACCAGCGTGTTGTCGGCCAGCGCATAACTGAACCCGGTCGTGATGCTGCGTCCGCCCATCGCCTCGACCTGCTGTTTCAAGCGGCCGTGCAGCAGCAGCGAAAGCGGGTTGTTCTCGAAGTCGTACGTGTTCGTCTGATGGACGCCGGCGGGGGTTTCCAGCGTCTGCTGTATGCATTCCAGATAACCGGGAGCGCCCGGTGCCATCGAGGGCAACAAGGCGTAGCGATGGCGTGTCGTGACGGTCGCCGCGACTTTCGAGCCCGGCACCGCTGTCGCAGGCACCATTGCCGTCGTCTTCACTGTGTGCGGGGTGTCCCAGACAGGGTCCGGCGGACATCCGTCTTCTCCGCCGGGCAAATAGTACGTCGTGCGCTCCGCCGTGCCGTCCGGACCGATTTCTTCGGTCGTATTGCCCCACGCGTCGTAGCCATAGCTCGTGAGATCGTCGCGCGACACCCCGCCGCGCCGAAACCGCGTGGTATGCGTGCGGACCTGGTTGACGGTGATCGGCTGGTCATGCCACGGCTTACCCGGTTCCTCGTGATATTCAGTGAGCTGACTCTGCTCGCAATCGGCTTCGGTGCGACGCTCGATGCGCGTGCCGTGGAAGCGGTCGTATTCGCGAAAGATCGTGACCTGCGCGGTACCTGCCGTGTTGAGCTGCGATTCGGTACTTGTATAGCGATAGTCGCTCGTGACCTTGTACAGCGCGTCGGTCGCGTCCTCCCAGTCGACACCGGCTTCGAACCCGAGAAAGTTGTGCGTCGAATACGAGTAGGTCGTCACGCGCAGCGGCTGCCCCTGACCGGGATCGAGCGCGTGGCGTGCGACGTAGGGCAGCCGTTGGGGTTCCGTGCCTACCGGATCGCCCGCACGCAGAGGAAACGCGTGTCCGCGTTCTTCATAGGCGATGGTCTCGACACTGCCCGTCGGGGAACGCACTTCCGTCAGCATCGCGAGATCGGCGGCGGTGTACCGGCTATAGCGCAGATGCCAGGCCACTTGCCCGGGAAGGGGCAGTTCGATGGATGAGACGAGATCGCCTGAGAGCACCAGCCGGAATTCGATCGCGTTGCCGTCGGTGCCGGTCAATGCGATGGTGGCGGCCTGCGCCGTGCGGCTGGCGCGCAGCAATTCGCGCCGTTCGTGATCGGCGATCGTGGACAACATCGGCTGCCCCTCGAAATGCACCCAAGTCAGGTGAAGCGAGCGGCCCTGCGGCGAGATGATCTCGACCGGGACATACGGCGATAGCGGATCACTGTTGTCGAACTTTGTCAGCCGCTCGCGACGGCCTGAGCGATAGGTGACGGTGAGTGTGTCGCCCGCTTTTTCGGCGATGAACGTCGGCAGTTTCTTGTCGGGAAATTCGATGCGATTTTCATATACGATAGCCAACTGAGTTTCGCCATCCGCCAGCGACAATCGTTTGGCACCGGGGCTCAGACGGCTCATGCCCCATGACCAGCCGCGCCCCAATCCGACGTCGGCATTCTGCAAGGCATCGAAAGCGAGCGACAACGCCAGATCCGGCCCGGTCAGCGCATTCATTGCCAGCTTGGGCAGCGCCACCCGGAGGGAGTAAGTGCCGGTGCGAGGATCGACACCCTTCTCGAGAAAACTCAGAAAGTTTTGTGCGCCTGAGTACAACGTGCTGCTATCGGCCTGCGCCGGTCCTTGATGCGTGCCTGTCATGGTGCGCCCCTGTCATTGTTGGTCGGACCGGGACGCTCAGGCTTGGCTGAGTGTCAACGCATCGCATGCGGGCGTAATGTTCACGCGCACCCGGTAGGGCGTGCCGTACTGATCGCGCAACGTGTAGGTGCAGCCCTGCGCGTTTGCCGCGCCCTGATAGGGCCCAAGACTGTCGTTGGCGACGAACGTGATGGCGCCACAGGCGACACGTGGCCAATCGTTCTTCGCCACGCGGAACGCCCCGGTGTACTGGACTTGCGAATAGACAAATTCGGGGGTCGGCTGCTGGTCGGTCGGTGGCTCGGCGTAGCCGCAAAAAGCGCCACTCTGAGAGTTCGGGCTCAACCACTTGTAGCTACTGGCGAAACTCGCCGGGGCCACTTCCATCGTCCGCATCGCCTGACGCGCACCCGTGGCCAGCACGAGGCCGAGGTAGTAGATGGTGACCTTGATGTTCGAGCCGACGGTGTATTTGTGCGTCTGCTCCCAGTCCTGATTCCACGCCGAGAATGGCGGGCTGACCGGGGCGACGGGAATGAGATCGACTGTACCGTCTGAATGGCTGATGTTTTTTGAAAAGATCTCCTGATTGTTCTCCAGCGTGATGCGCATGCCGATCGTCTTCCTCGCATTCGCGAAGTCCGCCGTCTGCACGTAGTAGTGAAGGAACTCCCTGTTTTCGACCGCGATATCAGCGCCGCCGGGATAGAAGTCATACACGTTCTTCGCGAGCGATGACCCCCATGTCCCGATAGGCACCGGCATTGACGAATCGACGACGGGCACCTCCTGCTCCGAGTTGCCGTCGACCACACGCAGCGTCGCGGTTTCCGCAGGCGACAAGTTCTTGTCGGCTATGAGTTCGATTTCCAGCCGGACCTGACAAAGCCCGTTGTTGTAAGTCCGTTCGCCGCCGGAGCTGACGGTGACCTTGAACGTATGAATGATCGTTGCACGCTCGTCCGATTTCGTATCCATGAGTCACCTCGCCGCAGTGGCAGTATGCGACCCATGTTACGAGCGCCGATATGCCACACAACTGTCAACGTTGACAGGTCGGCGAGGATGCCGGGGATGCGCGCTTCAGGAACTGCGTTTCAGACTGCTTTTCAGGTGCTGCGTTTCAGGTAGAGGCCGGTGCCGCGAAAACGGCACACTTCTTCGCCGTGCTGGTTGGTCGCCGTCCATAGCTGGCGCACGATGCCGCGATCGGGGCGGCTTTTGGACGGCCGCACTTCGAGCGTGCTGCTGGTCACGTTGATCGTATCGCCCGGGCGCACGGGGGCGAGCCATTCGATCTGCTCCACGCCGGGCGAGCCCATGCTCGAGGAGCGCACGAGCAGCTTGTCGACGTTGAGCCGCATCATGATGCTGCACGTATGCCAGCCACTCGCGACGAGCCCCCCGAAATGGGACGCTCGCCCGGCCGCTTCATCCACATGGAACGGCTGTGGATCGAACTGCCGGGCGAAATGCACAATCTCGTCGGCAGAGAAGGTGTACGTCCCGAGGTCGAACGTATCACCGACGGAAAAGTCCTCAAAGTAGTACTCAAGCGTTGCCATGACAGCCTCCTGTGACCGGATGAGAGAGTCGGGAATGCCCGGATAATGCCGCGCCTTAATCCGCCACTTTACACCCAAGATGAACGGTTTTTGATAGCGGCACGGGCTTCGTCACGCCCACCATGAATCGCCTCATCATCAAGATTTCATGCCGCGATATTGGAAATATGATTAGTACTACGAATATAGTTTCAACCGCCTCCCCCATCAATTCGGCAACCGCCTGCGGTGCCTCTCCCAATCAGCAACTCACCGGCACGTCTGCCCCAGCAGAAGATCACGCGATCGTCCAGACGTTGCTTGCCGACCTACACGTCCCCGATGCCGCCCAGTGGGCGCAACAGTTGGCGCAGGCTTGCGCGGAGAATACGGGGCTTCGCACCAGTCTGATGCTGGCGCTCACACAGACACCGCTTGGCGACATCGCGAGATGGCTTGAGGCGGACAATGATCCGCTCGTCCGGACACTCAACGATCACGCGGATCTTGCAGAAGGCATCCTCGCCTCGCTGGAGCGCGCACTGCTGACGCGGCGCCCGTACGAGTCGCTTGAAGAGGTCGTCGCCGGCGTCACATCGCGAGACAATCTGCGCACTATCCGGCGCTCGTATGCGCGGGACGACGGTCGCCGCCAACGCGAGTTCGACGCGCGAGACGGCCCGCTCGACGTCGGCGATCGCTGGAAACAGGATCTGTGCGACACATTTACTTGGTTGCGAATGATGGGCACCGGCCACGATCCGTGGCAACAGGATCGGGATTACGAAGCCATGGCGCGGGCGCTGGCGGCCGAAATGCCCGCCGGACCGGATCACCCCGCGTGGCACAAGCATGGCGCCATCGGCGTATTGACCGGGCTGCTCTATGCGTTCGGCGGCGTGAAAACAACGTTCGACGCGATCGGCGACTGCCTCATGCGCGTCGTCGACAGCCTGGGCACGGCCGTGAATGTCCCGCTCCCCGCCGATCCGCTGGTGTTTGCCGCCGCACAAGGCGCCGTGATCGAGCGAAGCACGGCCCTGCCCCAGCCGCTGCGGCATGCCCTCCATCATCAACTTCTCCACCATCATCATCACCATCGGAAACACGACGTCCACACGCTCTCGCAGGGATCGCAGGCCGACGGGGTGTCTGCCGCGCACACCCATCACGTGCATGGCCACCGCCGCCATCAACGACGGCATCTGAACGAGACGCACACTCCCGAGCACTCGCCGCTGGCGCCGTCCGCGACGATTCAGCGGCTGATCGCCCTCGCGACGACCCAGATTGCCCGGCATGAGGCGCAGTTCGATTTCACGGCACGGGTCGCGAACATCACGGACTGGTCGCAGTTGATCCGGAAAAACCTCGCCGCGGCCGCCACGCCCGGCCGGACCCCGTTCGACTCGGACCAATGGTTTCTAAACCGATTCCGGTTCTTCTACCCATCCAAGGAAAACGGGGCACTGGCCGGGCAAATGGATCGCGGCGGCCTTGAGGAATCGACGAAATTGACGCGGGCTGCCTTGCAATATTTCGGGTCGGGGGAAGCCCTCGGCGGCGCCGATGTGGAATACGGCATCTATACGCACGGCACCCCTCGGCTCGGCCACTATCTGCCGTCCGGCGAGTCGACCCGGCTGAGCGTGAGGCGACTCATGCAGACCATTCACGCCACTCGGCCGGTGCCGCTCCAGACCCTCGACGCCATGCGCTCGCACAACACCAGCACGCCGCTCGATGCGCCGCTGTATCGCCACGGGGTCACGATGCTCGCCTACGATGCCGAGCTGGAGTACGCGGCCGGACAACTCTCGCAGACCGGGCTGATCCTTGCGCAACTCGTCGCGTATGCCCCGAGTGCGGCGCTGCGCATCGCGTCGGATTCGAATCTGGCCGAGCTTCAGGGGTACACCGTCGATGTCGAGATTCCCGGGCGCCGCGGTCTGTCGCGCCCCGGCGGCATGTTCGCAGTCTCGCAGTCTGCGAGGACGGCAACGGACAACGGGGGGCGGGTCATTCTGTACGCGGCCGGCAGCACCGCGCCGCTCAGGGAGTACGCCTCGATCGGGCATCTCGTGCAGGACTTCGCGCGTGGCAAGGTGTCGGGCGCCTACGGCGACATGATGCAGCGACTGCCCTTGTCGATTGCCCGGGACATCATGAACGGCACGGTATGCGCGATCTCGCTGACGGCAACGGACGGTGATCTGGTGCACCTGTCGCTGGCGTCGAGCGCTGAAGTCATCGGCAACGACATACGACGCGCCGGCAGACAACTCGTCTCAGGCGAACGGCGCACGGCATGGGCGCACTGGCTGGCGGGGGTGCCGTCAACCGACTTCGAAGCCGAACTCGAACGGCCGGCGCCGCAGGTCACCGGATTCAAAGACCCGCTGCCGCCACCACAGCAGCTTCACATTCGTCTGGAGACCATGCAGCAGGTGCGGGCAATGACCGACCTGCGCGCCAGCGTCTCGGCGGCACTGCCCGACCTGCGGCGAGGTGCCGTGCAGTATGCCGCGCAGTTGGTCGAGGATATGTCGGGGGCCAGCATCGACGCGGCAAAGGTGTACATGCACGTCTACGAGATGCATATCGGGCAGGGACCGATCGCCAACCCGCCATGGAAAACGGTGCAGGCGTCAGGGACCGGCACGCTGGACCAGATCGTTCTCGACATTGCACAAGGTGAGCGCGAGACGACGTTGTCCGCCAATACGGAAGCCATTTTCTCGCTCGACAGCGAACCCCACGGCGCCCGCGCGCTGTTCTTGGGATCACTCACGCCAGTACAGTTGCTTGCCCGCATCGATGCCGGTCATTTCATCGCTCAGCAAGGCCGCCGGCTCGACACCTTCTGGAATACGCACGAGGGGCAGGTGCGCAGCGCACTGAAAAGTGCCTTCGTCATGGATGCCTTTCTGCAAGGGCACGAGCGCACCCTTGGCGCCGAAGGGGTAGACATCGCACGACGCATTGCCCGCTGCGAGCGCATGGATTTGCTCGACCTCGACCACTTGCCCGAACATTTCGTGCTTGCGGGCTCGCGCCTGCAAACGGCGTGGCTGCGCGTCGGCGAGGCGATCTCCGATATTCAGGAATTCACGGATCTCCGCAATGGCTGGATTCTGATTTACACGCCACGTCTGTTGGCGAACAGCGTGAAAGAATTTCCGGACCGCCGGCAGCTCAGCGACTGGGTGAGAGCCCAGGCGCGAGACCCGCACACCTGTGCCCGGCTGCTCAGTTGCTTCTCGCAGGCAGACCGCCGTGACGAAAAAGCCCCGGGCGTCGACGCCGTGCTTGCCGCCATCGACATCGGGCCATCCGCGCCACACAAGATTTTTCCAAGCGAAACGTTTGTGGGTGACCCGTTCTCGGAATTTGTGCACGTGTTCCGCCAGCGCACACGAGACGAGATCATCAACCCCCGTATGGCGCTGCCGGCCAACCCGCAAGCGGTCATTGTCTCGCGCATTCTGCAATCGCTCGCGATGCTGAACTGGATGACCGGGTTCGGCATCGTCGTTGAGGCGCCTGTCCCCGGCCTGCTGGAAGCCAACGTCATGCTGTCCTTCAACAACATCGCCATGGGCGGGACCACCGCCGCGCTGGGTGACGCACAGACCCGCCCGGCGGGCTGGGCGTCGTTGATGGCGGGCATTGCCGGTGGCATTCCCATCGGCTACCACTACAAGGCCAGCCTTACCTTTCAGGACGAAGTGCAGTTGTTTATCAACCGCACACCGTTCGAGCAGCTCAAGCGGCTGATGCCCAATCTGTACCGAAGCGAGGCGGGATTTGTGGCGGCATCAGGGGACGCCCGCTTCGACGTGGAGTACTACCCCGCGCAGGGGACTTGGCGATTAACGGACCCTACCGGGCTGAACGGACCGGGGCCGGCAATTTCACAGACGTCGACCTACGAGTGGGTGCTCGACGCGGCAACGCCATCGGCCGAGAGCACGGCCCCCGCTGCGTCGTCAGTGTTTCATGACGACATCAGCCGAAATTTCGTGGATGTGGAATTCAGGGCAAAAAGCGCGGCACTGGCAAACGCAGTCGTCGATGCCGACCGAGAGGCCTTTCTCGCCGGCAAGATCGAGGCCGGGGCCAGCCCGCTGCAATGGGACGCGTCGTACCGCCCTGCCGACCTGCTGAAACTCGACTTCACCGACCCGGCACAGAAAGACCCGCGATTGCTGGGCATTCTGGCACGCCGGATCAACGATGCCCTTCGGTTCGAATCAACCCAGCGAGCTATCGCCAACGCCCGAATCATCGCCGAGGACGTCCGCGCGGCAGGAGGAATCTTCGAGCCCTTCACGCAGGCGGCCTACGTCAACAGCAATGCCGACGGTCACACCGGCTTCTGCCTGCCCTTGACGCGTGCGATGGCGGCCGCGCTCCACATTGGCCGCGACGGCGCATTCATCGGCAACCTGCGGCGCGCCATCGCCAATCCGCAATCGGAGGCCGCGATCCGGCTGCGCGACAATCTCGTCGCGCTGCACTCGAGTGTTCCGGCAAATCGGTTGGAGTTACCTCTGCACGGCATGCGCAGTGGGGAGAACGCGCTGAACATGGAGCAGCTCTTCCGCCTGTTTACGGCCGGGCACCTCGACATGCGCACGTACGTCATCAAGACGCGGGCGCATGCCATGTCCGTCACGGTGGGGAGCCGTGCTTCGTGGTTCTACGATGCGAATTTCGGGTTGGCCCGGTTCAGTACCCCGCAGCAGCTTGCGGTAGCTTTCGCGACGCACCTGACCGAGCGAGGACTGGGCCGTCTCTACCAGTCGTATGGCACCGCCGACAACCTGCTCTTTCTCGTCGACACGCTACAGACACAGTTGCTGCGGCACGTCGAGCTGCGCCCGGGGATAACCGTCAACGACATCCTGAAACCGATGTTGTGACGGGGGACTGAGGCGTGATGAGGCGGTAGTGCGCTGGCGGCAAGGGCGCCCTATTGCAGGGTTTCTTTCGCGCCTTCGGGGATGGGCAGCGCCATGACATCAATACCCTCTTCGGCAAGGGCCTCGGACTCTTCGCGTGAGACGGTGCCGCGGATATTGCGCTCCGGGGCTTCCTGATAGTGGATCTTGCGGGCCTCTTCGGCAAAATTCTTGCCGACGTCTTCCGTGTTGGCGATCACATGGCGCACTGCCTTCATCCACAGCGCCTGAATCTCGCGCTGCGCTTGGGCGACTTCGGGCGGCAATGACGGGGCAGACGAGGGACCGGGCTTTGCGGCGCTCCCCTTCGCTCCCGGGGAGGTGCCTGCCGAGGCAGCCGAGGCAGCCGAAGCGGCATTGCGCCCCGTCGCGCCCGACAGATTCAGGCGCGGGGCCGACGGCACGCGCACGATGCCCGTGTCGCCGCAGACGGGGCAAGCGACCAGCCCGCGAGACTGCTGCGACAGGTAATCGTCCTCCGAGCCGAACCAGCCCTCGAAGGTGTGCTCGTGCGCACAACGCAAATCAAAAACCTTCATGACGCAATGAGTGTGTCCCTGCCCGGCCATGGACCGGGACCGGAATCAATAGAGGGGCGCCCGATGCGGCGGGCGCCGTGGCTTCAGCGCAGCGGCGAACGCTCGTTCGGCTGCCAGACTCCGGATAATATCTTTTCCAGCCAGAACGCGCCGATAACCGATTTGACGTCCGTGATACGGCCATCGCGCACCCATTGCAGCAACTCGGTGGCCGGCATCTTGAACACATCGAGAAACTCACCGTCGTCGAGCTTCTGCTCGCCCAGCGTGAGGTCGCGCGCCAGCCAGATATCGATGAACTCGGTGGAATACGAAATCACCGGGTGGATACGCGTTAGGTAGTCCCAGCGCTCGGCGTGATAACCGGTCTCTTCGAGCAGTTCGCGCTTGCCGCAGGCCAAACCGCCCTCGGCTTCGTCGAGCTTGCCGGCGGGCAGTTCGGTCATCACGCGGCGCAGCGGATAGCGGTACTGGCGCTCCATGAGCACCTGCCCGTCTTCGAACAGCGGAATCACCATCACCGCACCCGGGTGCGTGGTGTATTCGCGCGTGGCCGTCTTGCCATCCGGCAGACGCACGCTGTCGCGCTTGATGGTCAGGAATGCGCCGTCGTAGACGGTATCGGTCGTGATCTGCGTCTCTATGAGGTGCTGATCGTCTGTTTGACGTTGTGTCATGAAACCTCCATGGCGGCACAAAGCGTGCACGAAACCGGTTCAAAACCCATACAAAACCATACAAAACAAAACGCCGCCCAGTGGGCGGCGTCTCATGAAGCCAACATCTTACGCGGCAGCCGCCGGTCGATGACGCCACAAGTACCGGTAGACGAACCCCGGAAACGCGAACACGACAAACAGGCTCGCCGTCACCGCGTAGAACTCCCAGCCCTGAGCGAACACGTTGCCGATGCTTTTCTCGATCAGATAGCCGAGTGCACCGACCACAAAGTACGCCACCACCATCTCCAGCAGACGCAGCCACAACGACTTCACCGGCACCTTGCGGGGGATGAAGCCGAACAGTCGCTGGTTCACGAACGGCAGGTTCGCGCCGAGCAGCGCCAGCAGAATCACAAGCGTACCACCTGCTGTCATACCCATCGTTCGTGTCTCCTGTCTTTCGTCTCGTCGGCTAGCTTCAGCTTGCCGGTATTAGCTCGCCAAAGTCAGCTTGATCGTGCGCAGGCACCAGTCCATCAGCGGACCCGGCATCAGGCCGAGGTACACCAGCACCAGACCGTTGAGCGAGAGCACCAGACGCATCGTGCCGCTGCCTTCCAGCGCGTTGCTGTCTTCCGGCTTGTCGAAGTACATCAGCTTCACGACACGCAGGTAGTAGAACGCACCGATCAGCGAAGCGATCACGGCCACGACGGCCAGCCACACCATACCGGCGTTGATCACCGCCTGAAGCACTGCCAGCTTGGCGTAGAAGCCTGCCAGCGGCGGAATGCCGGCCAGCGAGAACATCAACATCAGCATGACGAAGGCAAACCACGGGCTACGCTGGTTCAGGCCCTTCAGATCCGACAGGTTTTCGGCTTCGAAACCCTTGCGCGAGAGCAGCAGCACGATACCGAACGTGCCCAGCGTCGTCAGCAGATAGATCACGCTGTAGAACAGCGACGAACCGTACGCGTCGGCGATACCGTCGATCTTGCCGCCCACCACGCCCGAGAGCATGCCCAGCAGCACGAAGCCCATGTGCGAGATCGTCGAGTACGCCAGCAGACGCTTGACGTTGGTCTGTACGATGGCCGTCAGGTTACCGATCACCAGCGAGAGCACCGCCATGATGATCAGCATCTGTTGCCAGTCGATCGCCAGCGGCAGCATGCCTTCGACGAGCAAGCGCAGCAGCAGCGCAAACGCACCCAGCTTCGGCGCGCCGCCGATCAGCAGCGTAACCGGGGTCGGGGCGCCTTGATAGACGTCCGGCACCCACATGTGGAACGGCGCAGCACCGAGCTTGAACGCCAGACCGGCCACGATGAACACCACGCCGAACACCAGCACGATCTTGTTGACCGCGCCCGAAGCGATGACTTCGAAGACCTTGGCCAGTTCGAGCGAACCCGTCGCGCCGTACATCATCGACATGCCGTACAGCAGGAAGCCCGAAGCGAGCGCACCCAGCACGTAGTACTTCATGGCCGACTCGGTCGCGTTGGCCGAATCGCGCCACACGGCAGCGAGGGCGTACAGCGACAGCGACATCAGTTCCAGACCCAGATACAGCGTCAGGAAGTTGTTGCCCGAGATCATCACCGACAGCCCCAGCAGCGAGAACAAGCTGAGGATGTAGAAGTCGCCACGGGCCAGGCCGCGCGCTTCCAGATACTTCTGGCCGTAGACGAACGTCATGAACGTTGCCAGACCACCGAAGGCCTTGAGCAGGTTCGACATCGGGTCGGCGACGAACACATTGCCGAACAGGTAGTGCGACGCCGGGTCACTGGCGTTGCACGCCCACAGCACCGACACGACCGCCGTCGTGATGAGTGCCAGAACGTAGTTCAGCTTGCGCGTCTGGCCGAGGAACGCGTCGCACATCATGATCACGAGGATCATGAGCAGCAGGATGGCCTCCGGCAACGCAGGCAGCAGATTAATGTTTTGCATGATCTAGATTTCCTCCCCGATTACGGCAGCTTGGTCTGCGCCACGTGGGCGAGGAGGTTAACCACGGAGGTGTGCATCAGGTCCGTGAAAGGCTTCGGATAGATACCCATGAACAGCGTGAGTGCAGCCAACACGGCCAGCATGAAGAACTCGCGCTTGTTGATATCGATCAGCTCGCGCACGTGGTCGTTGGCAATCGCACCGAAGATCACGCGCTTGTACATCCACAGCGAATACGCAGCACCGGTGATCAGCGAAGTGGCTGCAAGCAGACCCACCCAGAAGTTCAGCTTCACGGCACCCAGAATCACCAGGAACTCACCCACGAAGCCCGACGTTGCCGGCAGGCCGCTGTTGGCCATCGCGAACAGCATGAAGAACGCGGCAAACTTCGGCATCGTGTTCACCACACCGCCGTAGTCGGCGATGTTGCGCGAGTGCATGCGGTCATACAGCACGCCGATACACAGGAACATCGCGCCCGACACGAAGCCGTGCGAGATCATCTGCACCAGCGCACCCTGCATGCCGATTTCGCTGAACATGAAGAAGCCCAGAATCGCGAAGCCCATGTGAGCGATCGACGAGTAAGCCACCAGTTTCTTCATGTCGGTCTGCACCAGCGCCACGAGGCCGATGTAGACGACGGCGATCAGTGCGAGCGTCACCATGAAGCCCGACAGATAGTGGCTGGCATCCGGTGCGATCGGCAGCGAGAAGCGCAGGAAACCATACGCGCCCAGCTTCAGCATGATCGCGGCCAGCACGACCGAGCCGCCGGTCGGGGCTTCCACGTGAGCGTCCGGCAGCCAGGTATGCACCGGCCACATCGGCACCTTCACCGCGAATGCCATGAAGAACGCCACGAACAGCAGTATCTGCACGTTCATCGGGATCTTCGCCGCGTACCAGTCGGTCAGCGTGAACGAACCCGTCGCGTTGTACAGATAGATCAGCGCGACCAGCATCAGCAGCGAGCCGAGCAGCGTGTACAGGAAGAACTTGAACGCGGCGTACACCCGGTTCGGACCGCCCCACACACCGATGATCAGGTACATCGGGATCAGCGTGGCTTCGAAGAAGACGTAGAACAGCAGGCCGTCTTGCGCCGAGAACACGCCGATCATCAGACCCGAGAGGATCAGGAACGCGGCCATGTACTGCGCCACGCGTTCGGTAATCACTTCCCAGCCCGCGATCACCACGATCACCGTGATCAGCGCGGTGAGCACCACCAGCCACAGCGAAATGCCGTCGATGCCCAGGAAGTAGTTGATGTGAAAGCGTGCAATCCAGCTCGTCTTTTCGACGTACTGGAAGGCCGACGTGTTGGCGTCGAAGTTCGAGATCAGCGGCAGCGTGACCAGGAAGCTCAGCAGCGAACCGATAAGCGCCAGAACACGGGCACCCGTCGGGTTACGGTCATTTCCCACCGCGAGGACAACGATCCCCGACAAGATGGGCAGCCAAATGGCCAGACTCAGAAGCGGTAGCGATTGCATTTTTTTGTGGCTCCCCCTTTTACTTGCCGTTCAACGTCACAAACAGCGTCAGGAGCCCGAGCATGCCGATGATCATGGCGAACGCGTAGTGATAGATGTAACCCGATTGCATGAAGCGGATGACGCCGGCGAGCCAGCCCACCAGACGTGCGCTGCCGTTGACGACGGCGCCGTCGATCAGACCCTGATCGCCTGCCTTCCACAGGCCGCGGCCGATTTTCAGCGCGCCCTTGGCGAAGACCACTTCATTGATCTTGTCCATGTAGTACTTGTTATCGAGCAAGTTGTAGATGCCCGAGAAGCGGTTCTTCAGAGCTTCCGGAATGTCCGGACGCTTGAGGTAGAAGAACGCGGCCAGCAAGATACCCAGTGCCGACAGTGCGATCGGCAGCGTGCCGAACGAGTGCACCGCCATGGCAACCCAGCCGTGGAATTCGTGGCTCAGTTCTTCCATCGCCGGGTGATTCTCGCCGATGAAGATGACGTCCTTGAACGCCACGCCTTGCTTGAAGAACGAGCTGAACAGCATCGGCGCGATCGCGATGGCACCGATGATCACCGACGGAATCGCCAGCAGGATCAGCGGAATCGTCACAACGGCCGGCGATTCGTGCGGCTTCTGACCCGGGGCCAGACCGTGGTGTTCGCCGTGATCGTCCTCTTCTTCTGCATGGTGGGCGTCGTGGTGGTCATGATGTGCCTGACCGAAACGCTCCTTGCCGTGGAAGACGAGGAAGTACATACGGAACGAATAGAACGCGGTCACGAAGACGCTGGCGACCACTGCGAAGTACGCGAAGCCCGAACCCGGCAGATGCGAGGCGGCCACGGCTTCGATGATCGAGTCCTTCGAGTAGAAACCGGCGAAGAACGGCGTACCGATCAATGCGAGCGAACCGAGCAGCGACGTGATCCACGTGATCGGCATGTACTTCCACAGGCCGCCCATGTTGCGCATGTCCTGATCGTGGTGCATGCCCATGATCACCGAACCGGCACCGAGGAACAGCAGCGCCTTGAAGAACGCGTGCGTCATCAGGTGGAAGATGGCGACCGGGTAGGCCGACACGCCGAGCGCGACCGTCATGTAACCGAGCTGCGAGAGCGTCGAGTAGGCCACGACACGCTTGATGTCGTTCTGGATCATGCCCAGGAAGCCCATGAACAACGCCGTGATCGCACCGATGATCGTGATGAACGACAGCGCGGTGTCCGAGAGTTCGAACAGCGGCGACATGCGGCTCACCATGAAGATACCGGCGGTCACCATGGTGGCCGCGTGGATCAGTGCCGAGATCGGGGTCGGGCCTTCCATCGAGTCCGGCAGCCAGACGTGCAGCGGGAACTGTGCCGACTTACCCATGGCGCCGATGAACAGGCAGATACAGGCCACGGTAATCAGGCGCCAGTCGGTGCCCGGGAACGACAGGGCCGCGACATCGTTGGCCTTGGCGAACACTTCGCCGTAGTTCAGCGTGCCCGTGAAGGCCAGCAGCAGACCGATACCGAGCAGGAAACCGAAGTCACCCACGCGGTTGACCAGGAACGCCTTCATGTTGGCGTAGATGGCCGTCGGACGCGTGTACCAGAAACCGATCAGCAGGTACGAGACCAGACCCACCGCTTCCCAGCCGAAGAACAGTTGCAGGAAGTTGTTGCTCATGACGAGCATCAACATCGAGAACGTGAACAGCGAGATGTACGAGAAGAAGCGCTGGTAGCCAGGATCTTCCGCCATGTAGCCGATGGTGTAGATGTGCACCATCAGCGAGACGGACGTGACCACGCACATCATCGTGACGGTGAGGGTGTCGATCAGGAAGCCGATCTCGAGCTTCAGGTCGCCGATGCGTGCCCATTCGTAGACGGTGGCGTTGAAGCTCGCCCCGTTCATGACGTCGAGGAACGTCATGACCGAAAGGATAAACGCGACCAGCACGCCAAGGATCGTGACCGTGTGCGCGCCCGCGCGTCCGACTTGCTTGCCGAACAGACCGGCGATCACGGACCCGGCCAGCGGCGCCAGCGGGATCGCGAGCAACAGTGTGGGATTCAGTGTGGATGCCATAACAGCGTTCGCTTTATTAACCCTTGAGGCGGTCGAGATCTTCGACGTTGACCGTTTCGAGCTTACGGAACAACGTGACCAGAATGGCCAGGCCAATCGCAGCTTCTGCGGCGGCCACCGTAAGGATGAAGAACACGAATACCTGACCGGCAATGTCGCCCAGGTAATGCGAGAACGCGACGAAGTTCAGATTGACCGCGAGCAACATCAGCTCGATGGCCATCAGCAGCACGATCACATTTCTGCGGTTGAGGAAAATACCGGTAATGCTGATCGCGAAGAGAATCGCGCCCAACACCAGGTAATGCGCTAGCGACAACGACATCATGCTGGCTCCTTATTCCGCCGCCGGCGTGTCGGCGCCGGTGGACTGCTGCCGGGCTTCGGCGGGCATCGACACCAGACGCACGCGCTCGTGTTTCTTCACGCGCACCTGCTTGCTCGGGTCGGTCTGTTTGTGATCCTTACGGGTACGCATGGTCAGCGCAATCGCTGCAACCACCGCCACCAGCAGGATCAGACCTGCCACTTCGAAGGCAAAGATATAGTCGGTGTACAGCGCAATGCCGAGCGCCTTGGTGTTCGGCACGTCGGGGGCCGATACGGCCTTGACCGGCGCACGCGTGGCACCGTAGCCGCGCATCAGCACAAGCGCCGCTTCGACGATCATGATCGCGCCGACGGTACTCGCCAGCGGAATGAACTTGCCGAAACCGCGTCGCAGTTCGTCGAGATTGATGTCGATCATCATCACCACGAACAGGAACAGCACCATCACCGCGCCGACATACACGAGCACCAGCATGATCGCGAGGAACTCAGCCTCGAGAAGCATCCAGATCGCAGCAGCGTTGAAGAAGGCCAGCACCAGGAACAGTGCCGACTGCACGGGGTTGCGCGAGGTCACGACCTTCAGACCCGAGACCACGAGGATCAGCGCAAACACGTAGAAAAGTAAGGTTGTGAATTCCATAATCACCGGAGTGTCGCCAAATTAGCCAACGTCAAGCCGTACCGGGCGCGCCGACGAGCGTCGCGCCCTGCCCTGCATTAACGGTACGGCGCATCGGCCGCCTTGGCCGCCGCGATTTCGTTTTCGTAACGATCGCCCACCGCGAGCAACATCTCTTTGGTGAAGTACAGATCGCCACGCTTCTCGCCGTGATACTCGAGGATGTGCGTTTCGACGATCGAGTCCACCGGGCAGCTTTCTTCGCAGAAGCCGCAAAAGATGCACTTGGTCAGATCGATGTCGTATCGCGTGGTGCGACGGGTATTGTCGTCACGCACTTCCGATTCGATCGTGATGGCCATTGCCGGGCACACCGCTTCGCACAACTTGCATGCGATGCAACGCTCTTCACCGTTCGGATAGCGGCGCAGCGCATGCAGACCGCGAAAACGCGGCGACAGCGGCGTCTTCTCTTCCGGAAACTGCACGGTCACTTTGCGTGCGAACGTGTAGCGCCCTGTGAGCGCCATGCCCTTGAGCAGTTCCAACAACAGGAAACTGCCAAAAAAGTCTTTGATTGCCCTTACCATGGGATTCCTCTAC
Source organism: Pandoraea sp. PE-S2R-1 (assembly GCF_002179865.1). Lineage (NCBI taxonomy): Bacteria > Pseudomonadati > Pseudomonadota > Betaproteobacteria > Burkholderiales > Burkholderiaceae > Pandoraea > Pandoraea sp. PE-S2R-1. The sequence continues at coordinate 256,281 of NZ_NGUR01000010.1, forward strand.
TCCGTTCGCCTCAGCCCCAGATGTTCCAGGGGGACATGATCCAGACACCCACCACGATCACCCAGACAATCGTCAGCGGCAGGAAAACTTTCCAGCCCAGACGCATGATCTGGTCGTAGCGGTAGCGCGGGAACGTCGCACGTACCCAAATGAACACCGACAGCAGCAGGAACACCTTAAACGCCAGCCAGAACACACCCGGGATGAACGACAGGAAGCCGAACGGCGCACTCCAGCCACCCAGGAACAGCACCGAGGCCAACGCCGAGATGATGATCATGTTGATGTACTCGGCCAGGAAGAAGAGCGCGAAGCCCATGCCCGAGTATTCGATCATGTGACCGGCCACGATTTCCGATTCGCCTTCCACCACGTCGAACGGGTGGCGGTTCGTTTCCGCGATACCCGAGACGAAGTACACGACGAACATCGGCAGCAGCGGCAGCCAGTTCCACGACAACAGGTTCACGCCCATGCTGGCGAACATGCCGTGCTCTTGCGAGCGCACGATGTCCGACAGATTCAGCGAGCCGGCCGTCATCAGCACACACACCAGCGCGAAGCCCATGGCGATTTCATACGAAATCATCTGGGCCGACGCGCGCATGGCGCCGAGGAAAGCGTATTTCGAGTTCGATGCCCAACCGGCCAGAATCACGCCGTACACACCGATCGACGAAATCGCCATCGCGTAGAGCAGACCGGCGTTCACGTCGGCGAGCACTGCGCCCGGCTGGAACGGGATGACCGCCCAGATCGCGAAGGCCGGCAGCACGGCCATCACCGGGGCGATGGCGTAAATGCCCTTGCTGACCTGCGTCGGCGTGATGACTTCCTTGAGCAGGAGCTTCAACACGTCGGCGATCGGCTGCAACAGACCGGCCGGACCCACGCGGTTCGGACCGAGACGCACGTGCATCCAGCCGATGAGCTTGCGCTCCCACAGAATCAGGTACGCCACGCACAGCAGCAGGATCACGGCCACGACGAGGATGCGGACCAGCGCCCACACCGTCGGCCAGGCCACGCCCAGCAGTTGCGTGCCGTATTGATTGATGACTTCGTTCAGGCTCATTTACGCCTTCTCCACCGAAATTTCACCGAACATCGCGCCAAGCGCGGCAGACGCCGGCGTGGCTGCCGGGACGCGCACCACATTGGCAGGCAACGTTTCCGAGCGCGCGGCCGGCAGCGTGACCACCGCGTCGCCCTGGCGCACGCGCACGGCGTCGCCGGCAGCGAGGCCCAGGCTGTCGAACAGCGCAGCCGGCAGCGTGGCACGCAGCGATGCCTTCGCATCGTTGGTCAGTTGCAGCGACGGAGCGCGACGCACCAGCGCGTCGGCAGCGTAGATCGGCACGTCGGCCAGACGCTGAAGACCCTGTGCAGCAGCCTTCGGTGCGGCCAGCGTTGCCGTGGCACGGTTGTCGAGCGAGGCCGCCGAGAAACCGGCGAGCGCTTCGGCACGCACTTGTTCCACGGTGTCCTGTTCGAAACCTTGCAGCTTGAGCAGGTTGCCCAGCACGCGCAGCACCTTCCAGCCCGGACGCGTCTCACCCAGCGCGCGCACCACACCGTTGAAGTGTTGCGGCAGGCCTTCGGCGTTGACGAACGTACCGGCCGTTTCCGTGAACGGGGCGATCGGCAGCAGCACGTCGGCGTACTCGAGGCCGTGCTTGAACGGCGAGAGCGAGACCACCATCTTCGCGGCGCTCAGGGCCGCGAGTGCTTGCTTCGCGTCGGCCGAGTCGAACTCGGGTTCGGCGTTGAGCAGCACGTAAGCCTGACGCGGCTGTGCGAACAGTGCCGCAGCGCCCTTGGCGTTGGTGGCCTTCACTGCGTAGCCGCCGACCGTGTTGGCGCCTTCGGTCAGGAAGCCCAGCGTGGCGCCCGTGATGTCAGCGATCACTTGCGCGATCGCGTGCAGTTGTGCGAATTCCGGATGCTGAACCGCTGCGTTGCCGAGCAGGATCGCGCGACGCTCGCCGTTGATCAGCGAAGCGGCGATGGCCTTGGCGGCGTCGCTGGCGGTCACACCAGCCAGCTCTGCCGGGGCAGCAACACCCTTGGCAGCGGCGGCAGCCACAGCAATACCGGCCAGTTCGCTGACCCACGCGCCCGGTGCGGCGATGATCTTGTTCGCGAGCTTCACGAGCAGATCGTCGTCCGAGCCGTGCAGCAGGTTCAGCTGACCGCCTGTCTTCACAGCGGTGCGCAGACGCGACGCGAACAGCGGATGATCCTTGCGCAGGAACGAACCGACGACCAGTGCGCTTTGCAGCTTGTCGAGTTCCGTGATCGGCAGGCCGAGCCACGGGGCACCCTTCGTACCGCCCGACACGTCCGTCTGACGCAGGCGGAAGTCGACGTTGTCGCTGCCCAGTGCGCGCACGAACTTTTGCAGCAGGTGCAGTTCTTCGACGGTGGCGTGCGGCGAGGCCAGACCGGCAACGGCATCGGCGCCGAAGTCGCGGATGATGTCAGTCAGGCCGTGGCCGACGTACTCAAGCGCCGTCTGCCAGTCGACTTCGTGCCACTCGCCGCCTTGCTTGAGCATCGGCTTGGTGAGGCGCTCGTCGCTGTTCAGACCTTCGTACGAGAAACGATCCTTGTCCGAGATCCAGCACTCGTTGACCGCTTCGTTTTCGAGCGGTACCACGCGCATGACCTTGTTGTTCTTCACTTGCACCACGAGGTTCGCACCCACGCCATCGTGAGGGCTCACCGACTTGCGGCGCGACAGTTCCCACGTACGGGCGCTGTAACGGAACGGCTTCGACGTCAGTGCGCCAACCGGGCACAGATCGATCATGTTGCCGGACAGTTCGGAGTCGACCGTCTTGCCGACGAACGACGTGATTTCCGAGTGCTCACCGCGGCCCAGCATGCCGAACTCCATCACCCCGGCCACTTCCTGACCGAAGCGCACGCAACGCGTGCAGTGGATGCAGCGCGACATTTCTTCCATCGAGATCAGCGGGCCCACATTCTTGTGGAACACCACACGCTTCTCTTCCTGGTAGCGCGATGCCGACTTGCCGTAACCAACCGCCAAGTCCTGAAGTTGGCACTCACCGCCCTGATCGCAGATCGGGCAGTCGAGCGGGTGATTGATCAGCAGGAACTCCATCACCGATTGCTGCGCCTTCACAGCCTTATCGGAGTTGGTGCGCACGATCATGCCGTTGGCAACGGGCGTGGCGCAGGCCGGCACGGCCTTCGGGGCCTTCTCGACCTCGACCAGACACATGCGGCAGTTCGCTGCGATCGACAATTTCTTGTGATAGCAGAAGTGGGGAATATAGGTGCCGTTCTTCTTGGCAGCCTGGATCACCATGCTGCCTTCGGGCACCTCGACCTTTTGGCCGTCAATTTCGATTTCAACCATAGCGGTTCAATGCCAAGCGTCAAAAGGGATTAGTGAGCGCCGACCAAGCAATGCTTGTGCTCGACGTGGTAGGCGAACTCGTCCCAGAAGTGTTTGAGCATGCCGCGCACCGGCATCGCTGCGGCATCGCCGAGCGCGCAAATGGTACGGCCCATGATGTTCTCGGCCACCGAGTTCAGCAGGTCGAGATCTTCCTTGCGGCCCTCACCATGCTCGATACGGTTGACCACGCGCCACAGCCAGCCAGTACCTTCACGGCACGGCGTGCACTGACCGCACGATTCTTCGTAGTAGAAGTACGACAGACGCAACAGCGAACGCACCATGCAGCGCGTCTCGTCCATGACGATCACCGCCCCCGAACCCAGCATCGAGCCAGCCTTGGCGATGCTGTCGTAGTCCATGGTGGTTTCCATCATGAGACCCGCCGGCACGACCGGCGCGGACGAACCGCCCGGGATCACTGCCTTCAGCTTCTTGCCACCACGCATGCCACCGGCCAGTTCGAGCAGTTCGCCGAACGGCGTACCCAGCGGCACTTCGTAGTTACCCGGCAGCTCGACGTCGCCCGATACCGAGAAAATCTTGGTGCCGCCGTTGTTCGGCTTGCCCATTTCCAGGTATTGCTGCGGACCGGTCGCAAGCAGGAACGGCACGGCTGCGAACGTTTCGGTGTTGTTAATCGTGGTCGGCTTGCCGTACAGGCCAAAGCTCGCCGGGAACGGCGGCTTGAAGCGCGGTTGGCCCTTCTTGCCTTCGAGCGATTCGAGCAGCGCAGTTTCTTCGCCGCAGATGTACGCACCGTAACCATGGTGACCGTGCAACTCGAACGAGAAGTCCGTGCCCAGAATGTTGTTGCCCAGATACCCGGCGGCGCGCGCTTCTTCCAGCGCCTCTTCGAAGCGTTCGTACACTTCGTAGATTTCACCGTGGATATAGTTGTAGCCGACCGTGATGCCCATGGCGAAACCGCCGATGGCCATGCCTTCGATCAGGGCGTGCGGGTTGTAGCGCAGGATGTCGCGATCCTTGAACGTACCCGGTTCGCCTTCGTCCGAATTGCAGACGAGATACTTCTGGCCCGGGAAGGCGCGCGGCATGAAGCTCCACTTCAGACCCGTCGGGAAGCCAGCGCCTCCACGACCACGCAGGCCCGAAGCCTTCACGTCGGCGATCACCTGCTCGGGCGTGAGGCCTTCTTTCAGAATACGTGCGAGCTGCTGGTAACCACCGCGCTTGACGTAATCTTCCAGATGCCAGTTATCGCCGTTGAGGCCCGCAAGAATCAGCGGCTTGATGTGACGGTTGTGCAGCGACGTCATGCTTTCTCTCCGGCAGCGGCCTTGGCCTTGAGCTCATCGAGGAGCGCATCGACCTTCTCTTCGCTCATGAAGCCGCACATGCGGTGATTGTTCACCAGCATGACCGGGGCATCGCCGCAAGCGCCCATGCACTCGCCTTCCTTGACCGTGAAGAGGCCATCGGGCGTGATGTCGTTGTATTCGACGCCCAATTTTTCCTTCAGGTACTTCGCCATCTCTTCACCACGCGTGAGTTGGCAAGGCAGGTTCGTGCACACGGTCAACTTGAACTTGCCCACCGGGCTCGTGTTGAACATGGTGTAGAAGGTTGCGACCTCTTGCACCGCGACTGCGGGCATTTCGAGGTAGTCCGCCACGAATTGCATGACTTCGGGCGACAACCAACCTTTCTCGACCTGCGCTACGGCAAGTGCGTGCATCACCGCCGACTGTTTCTGGTCGGCAGGGTATTTGGCAACGGCACGGTCGATTTTCTTCAGGGCTTCGGGAGAAAGCATTTCCGATCCGACTGTTCTCTAAAACGTTATCCCCGCTCGTGCCAGCACGGGCAACCGATCATCTCGGTCGCCTGCGACTCACAGGCACGGCAACTAGGAACGGCAACGGTATCGACCTGCGAAACCCTGCCGAATTAAAACCGGTGGGCGCCCGGGGGCGCCCACTGCGCGTTTAGCGATCGATCTCGCCGAACACGATGTCCTGGGTACCGATGATTGCGACAGCATCGGCAATCATGTGACCCTTGGCCATCTCGTCGAGCGCAGAAAGATGGGCGAAGCCCGGCGCACGAATCTTCAAGCGGTACGGCTTGTTAGCGCCGTCCGACACCAGATAGATGCCGAACTCGCCCTTCGGGTGCTCGATCGCGGCGTACGTCTCGCCGGCCGGCACGTGGAAGCCTTCGGTGAAGAGCTTGAAATGGTGAATCAGCTCTTCCATGTTCGACTTCATTTCAACGCGCGACGGCGGTGCCACCTTGTGGTTATCCGTGATCACCGGACCCGGATTCTCACGCAGCCACTTCACGCATTGACGCACCAGACTCGCCGACTGGCGCATTTCTTCCACGCGCACCAGATAACGGTCGTAGCAATCGCCTTCCTTGCCCACCGGGATATCGAACTCGAGGCGGTCGTACACTTCGTACGGCTGCTTCTTGCGCAAGTCCCAGGCAATGCCCGAACCGCGCAGCATCGCGCCCGAGAAGCCGAGCTGCAACGCGCGTTCCGGCGACACCACACCGATACCGACCAGACGTTGCTTCCAAATCCGGTTGTCGGTGAGCAGCGTTTCGTACTCGTCGACGCACTTCGGGAAGCGCGTCACGAAATCTTCGATGAAGTCGAGCAGCGAGCCTTCGCGGGCTTCGTTCATCCGCTTGATGGCGCGCTCGTTGTGGAACTTCGACGCGCGGTACTTCGGCATCGCTTCCGGCAGATCGCGGTACACACCGCCCGGACGGTAGTAAGCCGCGTGCATGCGGGCACCCGAGACGGCTTCGTACACGTCGAACAGGTCTTCGCGCTCACGGAAGGCGTACAGAAACACCGCCATCGCGCCCACGTCGAGTGCGTGGGAACCAATCCACATCAGGTGGTTCAGAATCCGCGTGATTTCGTCGAACATCACGCGGATGTATTGTGCGCGAATCGGCACATCGACGCCGATCAGCTTTTCGATCGCCATCACGTAAGCGTGCTCGTTGCACATCATCGAGACGTAGTCCAGACGATCCATGTACGGCACGGATTGCAGGAACGTCTTCGATTCAGCGAGCTTTTCGGTCGCGCGGTGCAGCAGGCCGATGTGCGGATCGGCGCGCTGGATCACTTCGCCATCCAGCTCGAGCACCAGGCGCAGCACGCCGTGCGCTGCCGGGTGCTGCGGACCGAAGTTCAGAGTGTAGTTCTTGATGTCTGCCACAAGGCCACCTTAATGTTTCAGACCGGCGTAATGCTCTTCGCGGATGATGCGCGGCGTAATTTCGCGCGGCTCGATCGTCACCGGTTGATAGATCACCCGCTTCTGCTCGGGGTCGTAACGCATCTCGACATAACCCGACGTCGGGAAGTCCTTGCGGAACGGGTGACCGATGAAGCCGTAGTCCGTCAGAATGCGGCGCAGGTCCGGATGGCCTTCGAACACGATACCCACCAGATCGAAAGCTTCGCGCTCGAACCAGTTGGCCGAGCTCCAGACGTCGATCAACGAGGCCACGACCGGCAGGTCGTCGTCCGGCGCGAACACACGAACGCGCAGACGCCAGTTGTACGAAATCGAAAGGAGATGCGAGACGGCAGCGTAACGCGGGCCGTCATGGGCACCGTCGCCGTAGGCCGAGTAATCCAGGCCTGCTACGTCCATCAGCTGTTCGAACTTAAGCTCGGGGTGATCGCGCAACGTGTGCGCCACTTCGAGATAGTCGCTCGCCTTGACCGTCAACGTGAGTTCGTCAAGGGCTTCCACCAACAGCTCGGCGCGGGGGCCAAGCACGTTTTGCAGGGTGGTCTTGAGTTTTTCTAGTGTAGACATGGGCGGTAGCGTTATTTGCGAGCGATCGTCGCAGTCCGCTTGATCTTTGACTGCAACTGAATGATGCCGTAGACAAGCGCTTCGGCCGTCGGCGGACAGCCTGGCACGTAGACGTCGACGGGCACGATGCGGTCGCAACCGCGTACCACCGAATACGAATAGTGATAGTAGCCGCCGCCATTGGCGCACGACCCCATCGAGATCACCCAGCGCGGCTCGGCCATCTGGTCGTAGACCTTACGCAGCGCAGGCGCCATCTTGTTGCACAGCGTGCCGGCGACGATCATCACGTCCGACTGACGCGGGCTCGGGCGAAACACCACGCCAAACCGGTCAAGATCGTAACGCGCTGCGCCGGCGTGCATCATTTCGACTGCACAACAAGCGAGACCGAACGTCATCGGCCACAGCGAACCCGTGCGCGTCCAATTGATGAGTTTGTCAGCCGTGGTGGTGACGAACCCTTCGCGCAAAACCCCTTCGATGCTCATATGCTTACCCTGAATCCTTCTGCAATGCTGCTATCAAACGCCGGCCTTATTCCCAGTCAAGCGCACCGCGCTTCCACAGGAATACGAAACCGATCAGCAACTCAAGCAGGAAACCCATCATGGAGATAAAGCCCACCCAGCCGATATCGCGCAGAGCTACGCCCCACGGAAACAGGAATGCCGTTTCGAGATCGAACAGGATGAAAAGGATGGCGACGAGATAGTAGCGCACATCGAACTTCATGCGCGCGTCTTCGAATGCTTCGAAGCCACACTCGTACGGAGAGAGTTTTTCGCTGTCGGGTTTGTTGGGGCCGAGGAATTTACCGACGCCAATCAGTACCGCCCCAAGACCGCCACCTACCAGAAGAAACAGCAGGACGGGATAATAGGTTCCGAGGTTCAACTCTACCCTCTTTCGGTTAGTTCAAAGAACCGCTCTCGTCGATGGTGTGGGGACCGGAAAGCGGATGAACGGTGAGCACAAAATAAAATGCCAGCCAAAGCATAAACGCAAGGCTGGCATCGTAGAACTGTGGTGCCGACGGCGAGACTCGAACTCGCACAGCTTTCGCCACTACCCCCTCAAGATAGCGTGTCTACCAATTTCACCACGTCGGCATTCATAGTCTGCAATCCGCTGTCACTTACGAATCGCTTCAAGACCGCTATAGTAGCGCTCTTCGGCATTTTGTTCAATGCACAAATCGAATTTTTTTCGATTTTCTTTACCGCTTATTACACGTCAAAAACAGCTTGCCAATTACTTGGGCACGTCTTGCGGATTCGCCACCGAAGCCGGTGCCGGAACGCTCGATGCACCTGCTGCCGAAGCGGCGACCGGCGCCGTTGCAGCGGGCAAATTACCAAGGACACCGATGCTTGCCTTCGGCTTGTACGAACCCATGTACGTGAGGCCCAGCGTGGTCACGAAGAACACGGCAGCCAATGCCGCCGTGGTGCGCGACAAAAAGTTGGCGGAGCCCGAAGCACCGAACAGACTACCCGACGAACCGCTACCGAATGCAGCGCCCATGTCGGCGCCCTTGCCATGCTGCAACAACACCAGGCCGATGATGCCCAGCGCGGAAAGCACCTGCACCACGACCAAAAACGTTTTGAACAACCCCATCTCATCACCCGTATAGAAGAATCTGATTTGCGCCGCATTTGTTGCGACGCATCATGACTATTTCGTGCCATTACAAAAATGGCACCGGCATCAGCGCGGCAGACCCGCCTCGCAAATTGCCAGAAAATCGGCTGCCTTCAATGCCGCACCGCCGATCAGACCGCCATCGACGTCGGGCATTGCAAACAGTTCGGCTGCGTTGTCCGGCTTCACACTGCCGCCGTACAACACCGCCACATCCTCGACTGCCGCACCCTTCGCGCGCAGCAGCGTGCGCAGATGCGCATGTACCGCCTGCGCCTCGGCCGACGTTGCCGTCTTGCCGGTACCGATCGCCCAGACCGGCTCGTAGGCCACGACGATCTGCGTGGCCTGCTCGGCGCTCAGCGCCGCCAGCACCGTCTCAAGCTGACGGGTCACCACAGCTTTCGTGTCGCCGGCATCACGCTCGGCAAGCGTTTCGCCCACGCAGACGATCGGCGTCATGCCCGCGTCGAGCACGCGCAGCGTCTTGGCAGCAACACTCGCATCGGTCTCGCCATGGTACTGACGACGCTCCGAGTGCCCCACGATCACGAACTGCGCGCCAAACTCGGCGATCATCGGCGCGGCCACTTCACCCGTGAACGCGCCATTCACTTGCGCCGACACATCCTGCGCGCCATAACCCAGCGCCTGCCCCGAGAGGCGCGCCTGGCATTGCGCAAGATAGGGGAACGGCACGCACACCGCGGCGCTCACGCCCGATGCGCTCAATACCGGCGATGCCAGCAGACTGCCCAACAGGGCCTCGTTGCCGGCCAGACTGCCGTGCAGTTTCCAGTTGCCCACGACGAGCTTGCCAGCCTTGCGGCTGATGGTGCGAGCCGAAGCTGCGATAGCAGATGTCACGCCTTCTCCCCCATGCTTATAGACGAAAAACCTCTCATTCTAGTTCGTCTGGGCTATGGGGGTCAATTTCGCCGGACATCAGGCGAGAAAAACCGCATGAATCGGTGCTTTCACGCGAGTTTTACCCGCCCTTCCCATCCGGCTTACCAAGTCAGTACGATCTTGCCGACGTGTGTGCTGGTTTCCATCAGGGCATGGGCTTTGTCCGCCTGCTCTGCCGGGAATGTCTGGTAAATGACCGGGCGAATCTTGCCAGCGGCGAACAGCGGCCAAACCTTCTCGTGCAGTTTTTGGGCAATCGCGGCCTTGAAGGCGACCGAGCGCGGGCGCAGCGTCGAGCCCGTCACCGTCAGGCGGCGGCGCAGCAGCGCGCCCATGTCGAGGGTGGCCTTACTGCCACCGAGCAGCGCGATGATCGCAATGCGGCCATCGAACGCGAGGGCCTGCACTTCGCGCGGGAGATAATCGCCGCCGACCATGTCGAGCACCACGTCCACGCCGCGATCCTGCGTGAGTTCTTTCGCGATGGCGACGAAGTCTTCCGTCTTGTAGTTGATACCGCGCTCGGCACCGAGCGCCTCGCACGCACGCGCCTTCTCGTCGGAACCTGCCGTCGCGAACACGCGGTGACCGAGCGCCACGGCCAACTGGATCGCCGTCACGCCGATGCCGCTGGTGCCGCCCTGCACGAGCAACGTTTCCTTTTCGCCCGCTTCGGTGTTGCCGAGGTGTGCGCGATCGAACACGTTGCTCCACACAGTGAAGAACGTTTCCGGCAGCGACGCCGCCTCCACATCGGAGAGACCTTCCGGCACCGGCAAGCACTGCGCGAGCGGCGCCGTGCAGTACTCGGCGTAACCACCACCCTGCACCAGTGCGCACACACGCGAGCCGATCTTCAGACCCCAGCGATTGTCGGCGCCGTCCAGCGAGCCCTCGACAATTTCGCCGGCCACTTCGAGCCCCGGCAAATCCGACGCGCCCGGCGGCACCGGGTACTGACCGATACGTTGCAGCACGTCGGGACGATTCACGCCGGACGCCTTCACCTTGATGAGCACTTCGCCCGGCTTGAGCTCGGGTTTCGCCCGCTCGGTCAGCTTGAGCACTTCAGGGGCGCCGAATTGCGTGATCTCGATCGCTTTCATGTGTCTGTCCTTGTTAGGTACCGGGCGCATCTCGCGCGGAAAGGTCAAATAGGTTCGAGCCGGTACCTTATCACCGACCGCGAATTCGCGTCGGCTCACAGGGCACGCGCGGCAGTAATCGAGACGAGGGATAAGCGCCGAAAGGCAGAGGAGGGGGAGCATTGCGACGCCGGACGAGCGCTGCGTGACTGGCGCGTCGTACCGCCATCACGAAGATCGCGTCCGACGCGCCGGGTTAGGTCCGAATGGCACGCTCGCGCACCGACATTGCATCGGCACACCGGCGCACTCCTTTTAGTTCGACAGGCGCTCAGGCAGCGCGCTCAAGCAGCGCCTTCAGTGCCCTCATCGACGAGCCCGTACCGCACGGCGTAGCCGATCAATTCCGCACAGTCCCCGAGCGCGAGCTTGTGCAGGATTTGCATCACATGCGACGTTACCGTTCGCTCACTCAGATGCAGCGCGTGAGCGACTTCATTGACGGCGAGGCCGTCAACCAACATGTGGAACACTTCGTTTTCACGAACGGACAGGCTCTCGTGTCTTGTCTCGTTCCCGGTGGCATCGGTGTCGAGCCGCGCACGCGGTCTCCGATGCGATGTCCGCGGCGGCTCACGGCGCGACCCCGTTTCGCGCCACCCTGCGTCAGAAGCCACCCGCGTGACTACCCGGCTTCGTCCGCCTTCGAGTTTCATGCTTGCCTCCTGGTCGATCACTTCCCCACGCCCGGACCGTCTGTCGCAGTCCGCTACAAACGGATGGCGTCACGTATTGTGCGTCAGACAATTTGTGTTCGTAACTACACGGAAGCTCATCGCCGAGGCGCTATCGATTGGCCGCGACTAATGCGCGACACAACAAGACACAGAGATGACAAGAACAACTCGCGCAGCAACTGGCAGCCCCGGTGAGCGCTGACTTACTACTAGCGCCATGGCAACGGGCTTGGTTACGACCGACGCCGTTGCTGCGTACTCACTGACAGTGCACCGGCTTAGACCGATCGCGCCGATGCACCAACACTGAACACGAAGCGGCCGCGCCCGCCGTGCTTCGCGTCGTAGAGTGCGCGGTCGGCATCCTGAAACAGCATGTCCGGCGTCTTGTCTTCGCCGCAGGCCACCATGGCCACGCCGATGCAAGCACCCACTCCCACATCGCCGACCGAGAGTGCCATCGGTCGCGAAGCCACTTCGAGAATGGCCTTCGCGGCGCGCTCGACATCCTGTACATCGTGGATGTCACGCATGATGAGCGCAAACTCGTCGCCACCGAAACGGGCGATATCGTCGCTCTCCCGCACGCAAGCCACGAGCCGCTTGGCCAGACGCCGCAGCAATTCGTCACCCAGCGCGTGCCCCCAAGTGTCGTTGACCAGCTTGAACCGATCGAGATCGACGAACAGCAGCGCCTGTGCCCCTGCCCCCTCACGCGCCCGGCGCACGGCGGCGGCCAGCGCCTGATCGAAGCCCTTGCGATTGAGCAGCCCGGTCAGGTGATCGGTGTGCGACTCTCGCCGCCAGCGGCGTTCGTTGGAGCGCTCGATCGTGATGTCGCGCACGAACACGTGCACGCCGACGAGCGCGTCGTTCGCCGCCCATTCCGGCTGATAACTCACCTCGAAGCAGCGATACTCGTTGTTCTCGCCGAAATCCCACACAAACGTGGCGGCCTCGCCGGCGTACGCGCGCGCAAGATACGGCGCGAACTCGCGATAGAGCAACGCGCCGAGCAAGTCCTGCGCTGTCGACCCGAGAATTTGCTCGCGCGAGCGGCGCAGACGCACTTCACAGGCCCGGTTCACAAACGCGAAACGCTCCTCGCCATCGAGAAACGCCACCAGAAACGGCACCCGGTCGGCGATTTCCTGCATGCGGCGCACATTGGCACGCGCGGCTTCGCGCGACGACTCCAGCGCGTCGGTACGATCACCCAGACGCTCCATCATTTCGCGAAACGCGTTCGCCAATGCGCCGATCTCATCGGCACGCTGTACCGGCAACGACTGGATGGCACGCAAATCGCTCGCGCTGCGCACCACCAGATCACGCAGCGTGTCGAGCGGGCGCAGCATGCGACGCGCCACCCACCACATCACGAACGCCGCGATGGCGATAGCGGCGATGGCAAGCATCACGACGCGACGCCGCACCCTCGCCAGCGGGTCGAAGGCTTCCACCCCGGGCAACACGGCGACCAGCGACCATCCAGTGGTCGACATCGCCGCGCGCGCCACCAGCGGGTGCATGTGCACGAGATCGTTGGAACCGGCATCGCGCACACCGCACAGCGTCTGCTCGGGGCCGACGGCGGTGAGTATCTTGGTGACATCCGCCTGAATTACATAGCGGGCTGGCGTTTCATTCGTGATCAGGCAATAGCGGCCGGTGTCACCGACGGCATTGCTCGCCAGATCGACGATGAAGTTCTGCCGCAACAGGTTGACCGCCCCTCCCACCACGGCCGTGATCCGCCCGTCAGCGTCACGCACGGGCACGGCCAGCACAACGCCGGGCGAGCGCGTGATCTTGCCGGCAATCAATCCGGAGATCGCCTGCGGTGCGCCCGCGAGCAATGCTTTGAAATAGTCGCGATCGGCAACGTTGACCGGCGTCGCGGGGAAGGTCGAGTCGTAGATCACGCGCCCATCGGGGGCCGCGACAAACAAGGTATTGAACGTCTCGGGCATCGACACCGACGCGTTAGCGAACGCATCGAGCTGTGCGGGTGTCATCGCGTACGGATTGCCGAGGTGACGCGAAATGCGATGCAGCGCGAGATACTTCGCCCGCACCTTGTCGTCGAGCTGATCGGCCACGAGCTTGACCTGATTGTCGAGTTGGGCCTGCAACGAGCTGCGCAACTCTCCGTAGACGAAAAATTCAATACCGACGGCGACGCCGACGATCAATATCATCGAGACGAGCGCCGTCGTGGCCGCAACCCGTCCCTTCAACGTCTTCACCATACCGACCCGTGCGAGAGTAGCTAGTCTTGCTTCTTGTTCATTTTTGCGAGAGCTTACCACCCGAAACGGCACAGTTTTGGGAAACTTGAGCAAAACTCGCCGCCTTCGTGTAACAGTCTCATCGGCACCCAAAGTGGGCATCGAGACACAGTCCGTCACGAGCGGCACCGAACCCGTCGTAAAATTGCGCATCCAACGCGCCAGATGGGGGCGATTTGAGGTGTTCCGGGCCCGGCCCGGCACGTCACATGAACGCACCCGATTGGCCACGCTAAGCAGCCTCACCCCGAATTCAGTCGCTTCGACCCGATTTTTCTTTCATGACGAGCACCCAAGCCCAAGCCACCCCAGCCCCCGCAGCCGCACCGATGACGCCGATGATGCAGCAGTACAGCCGCATCAAGGCCGATCATCCGAACATGCTCGTCTTCTATCGCATGGGCGATTTCTACGAGCTGTTTCACGACGATGCGGCGAAAGCGGCGCGCCTGCTCGATCTGACGCTGACCGCGCGCGGCCAGTCGGGCGGCCAGCCGATTCGCATGGCCGGTGTGCCGCACCATGCCGTGGAGCAGTATCTCGGCAAGCTGGTCAAGCTCGGCGAGTCCGTGGCCATCTGCGAGCAGATCGGCGACCCGGCGACCTCCAAGGGCCCCGTGGAGCGCAAAGTCGTGCGCATTGTCACGCCGGGCACACTCACCGACGCCGCCCTGCTCAGCGACAAACTCGATCAATACCTGCTGGCCGTACAACTGCCCCCTGCCGCCCCGTCGTCGGCGCGGCGCTCGGGCGAACGCCTTGCCGGTCTGGCGTGGCTATCGCTCGCGAGTGGCGAACTGCGCCTGATGGAGGTGGCCGCCGACAAGCTGGCACGCGAGCTCGAACGCATTCGTCCGGCCGAGACACTGGTGCCCGATAGCGCGCTGGAGGCCCTCGAAGGTCTCTCGCTCGGCACCACCACGCGCGTGCCCGACTGGCATTTCGACACGGCTGCCGGTACCCAGCGCCTGCGCGATCAACTGGGCGTGGCAAGCTTGACGGCCTTCGGCTGCGACGGCCTGAACCCGGCGCTTGGCGCTGCGGGTGCGTTGCTGCAATACGCAGCCGCCACGCAGGGCCAGTCGCTGCGCCATGTGCAAAATCTGAACGTAGAGCGAGAAGCCGCCTATATTGGCCTCGACGCCGCCACCCGCCGCAATCTCGAACTGACCGAGACGCTGCGCGGGACGGAATCGCCCACGCTGCTCTCCCTGCTCGACACCTGCGGCACGACGATGGGCAGCCGCCTGATGCGTCATTGGCTGCATCACCCGATGCGTGATCAGCAAGTGCCGCAGGCCCGTCATCAGGCCATCGCGACGCTGCTCGAAGGCCCCGGTGCCTGGCGTGCACTGGGCGGCGAGTTGCGTCATGTGGCCGACGTGGAGCGCATTACGGCTCGTCTCGCGCTGCTCACAGCACGCCCGCGCGATCTGTCGAGCCTGCGCGACGCCCTGCGCCGCCTGCCCGAACTGCACGTGACGTTGCGCGCGGTCGAAGCGCACTCACCGCTGCTCGCCATGCTGCACGAAGACCTTGCCATTCCCGAGGCATCGCTCGCTTTGCTGACGGCCGCCATCGCGGAAGAACCCGCCGTCATGCTGCGCGACGGCGGTGTGATGGCACGCGGCTACGACGCCGATCTCGACGAACTGCGCGACATCTCGGAGAACTGCGGCCAGTTTCTGGTGGATCTCGAAACGCGCGAGCGTGCCCGCACCGGCATCAACAATCTGCGCGTCGAGTTCAACAAGGTGCACGGCTTCTATATTGAAGTCACGCGCGGCCAGACCGACAAGGTGCCCGACGACTACCGTCGCCGCCAGACGCTCAAGAATGCCGAGCGCTACATCACGCCGGAACTCAAGACCTTCGAAGACAAGGCCCTCTCCGCACAGGAGCGCTCGCTCGCCCGCGAGAAGGTGCTTTACGAAGCGCTGTTGCAGGAATTGCTGCCGCATATCGGCGAGTTCAAGCGCATTGCGCAAGCGCTCGCGCAGCTCGACGTGCTTGCCGCCCTCGCCGAGCGTGCGGAAACGCTGGGGTGGGTCAAGCCCGATCTGGTCGCCGAACGCGTCGTGGATATCCGTCAAGGCCGCCACCCGGTGGTCGAGCAGCAGGTCGAGCGCTTCATTGCAAACGATTGCTCGCTCGGCGACCCGCGCCGCCTGCTGTTGATCACCGGCCCGAACATGGGTGGTAAATCGACGTTCATGCGTCAGACGGCGCTGATCGCGCTGCTCGCTTATGTGGGCTGTTACGTGCCGGCGGAATCCGTACGACTGGGTCCGCTCGATGCGATCTTCACGCGTATCGGCGCGTCGGACGACCTCGCCGGCGGGCGCTCGACCTTCATGGTGGAGATGACCGAATCGGCAGCGATTCTGCACACGGCCACCGATCAGAGTCTCGTGCTGATGGACGAAATCGGGCGCGGCACGTCGACATTCGATGGTCTTGCGCTGGCTTGGGCCATCGCACGCCATCTGCTCGGGCACAACCGCTCGTACACCCTGTTCGCCACGCACTACTTCGAGTTGACGCAACTGCCTGACGAATTCCCGCAATGCGCCAACGTGCATCTTTCGGCTGTGGAGCACGGCGAAGGCATCGTCTTCCTGCACGCGGTGCAGGACGGCCCGGCCAGCCAGAGCTACGGGCTTCAGGTTGCGCAACTCGCCGGCGTGCCGATGCCGGTGATTCGTGCCGCGCGCAAGCATCTGGCATTGCTTGAACAGCAGGCACTCGATCCGGCGGCACCGCAGCTCGACTTGTTCGCACCGCGTGCGGCGGTCAATCACGACAGCGATGACGTCGACGAGCGCGACGCCATCGATGCGATCGACGGGATGGCCCCGGACAGGCGCAATGCGGCGCAGCACGCGGGCGCACCTGCGCTCGATCCGGCCGTCGAGGCCACGCTGGCGCGACTGGCCGACATCGACCCGGACGACCTCCGCCCTCGCGAAGCACTGGATCTGCTGTACGAACTGCGCGGCCTGCTGGCCGGCCGCACGTCGAACTGAGGCCGCCACGCATCGCCATGCCGAGCTCTCGTCATCTGAGCATCCCTCGCGTCGCACGCTTCGGCAGCACCGGCCGGGCTTGCGTCGCGCTGGTCATGCTCGCGCTCGTGACGGGGCCGGCACCGACGACGGCGGCAACGACAGCCGCACAGAGCGGCCGCTCGCACGCGGCCGCCAAAACACCTACCAAAACGCCCGTCAAAGCCACGCCCAAGCTGCCGCCGTTCGAATTCGCAGTGCTCGGCAATACGCCGTTCGGCAACACCGAGGTGCCGGTCGTGCGCAGCGTGCTGGCCACGATCGGCGACGGGCCGGCGGCGTTCGTCGTGCATGCGGGCAATTTCAAGAGCCCGACCGAGTCCTGCCGCGACGAACTCATCACCGAGCGGATCAACCTGCTCTCCAGTTCTCCCAAACCGCTCATCTACGTGCCGGGCGCGAACGATTGGGCCGACTGTCAGCGTGCCACCGACGGTAGCTACAACCCCATTGAGCGGCTCGACTTCCTGCGCGATCGGGCCTTCGGCAACGACGACGTCCTGGGGCCCGGCCCGGTCGGACACGCGCAGTTCGATCTCACGCGCCAGAGCGATATGGCGCGCTTTCGGCAGTATCACGAGAACGTGCGGTGGTTTTATCGCGGCATCGTGTTCGTCGGCCTGAATCTGCCCGGGAACAACAACAATTACCGCTCGGCCGGCGGGCGCAACGGCGAGTTCGAAGATCGGGTGATTGCGACGCGCGTCTGGTTGCAGCACGCCCTCGTGTATGCGCAGCAGAAGGACGCGCAAGGCATGGTCATCGTCGTGCAGGCCGATCCGGAATTCGAACCGGTGCGCGGCGGCGGCTTGCGCGGGATGTTCTCCGATCGCAACGAGCGGCGAGGTGTCGACGGGTACAAGGACTTCCGCGTGCAGTTGCAGAAGCTCGCGAGCCGGTTCAAGGCGCCGATTCTGCTGATCGACAGCGGCAAGACCCTGCACTTGACGCAGCCGCTGCGTGACGTGCACGGCGCGATCGTCAAATCGTTCACACAGGTGAGCACGTACGGCACGCCGACCGTGAACCGTTGGGTGCGCGTGCGGGTAGATCCGGGCACCGCGCAGGTGTTCAGCGTCGATGGGGTGTTGCTGCCGGCGAACAGTGCGGCGGCAAGTGCGCAGAAAAGCACGGGGCCGACGCCGCCGCGAGGGCTCACCCCCTACCCTGAGACGGGCATCGGCGGCGAAGGGATGGGGCCTTATGGTGCGCCCTACTCCACGCTGTATCCGGCGTCAGGTGCTGCGATCAACAACTCGGACCCGAATCAGGGCGTCACGCCGCTCGGACCGTCGTTGATGCCCAGCGACAAGCCCGCCGCCCGAGCACCGGCACGCGACGACTGAGTCACCGCAGGCAGCCAGTTGCTTTCCACGGATCGAAACGAAAAACGCCGGACCCGGCGCACTGCGTGAGCAGTGCACCGGTCCGGCGAATTCGTTCTGGCGACTCGCGCTCGCCGTCGCCCGGCACCCGTTAGCGGGGCGCGTGCGACGCAGCAAGCTTAGTGAATCGTGGGGGCGTCGTCTTCGTCTTCGTCGACGATCTCGAGACCCGTTGCGCCGTGCGCATGCCGGTGCTCGATTTCTTCTTCCGTCGCGGGACGCACGTCCGTCACCTTCAGGTCGAAGCGCAGCGCCATGCCGGCCAGCGGGTGATTCCCGTCGAGCACGACCTTGTCGTCGGCCACATCGGTCACCGTGTAGATGAACGTGTCACCTTCTTCGTCGCCATCTTCCGGCGTGCCTTCGAACTGCATGCCGACTTCCAGCGGATCCGGGAAACGGCTGCGCTCTTCGACCTTGATCATCTCGGGATCGTAGTCGCCGAACGCGTCGGCCGGTTCGAGTTGCAGTTGCGTGGCGTAGCCGACGTCCTGACCATCGAGTGCTTCCTCGATTTTGGGGAACGTGCCATCATAGCCGCCGTGCAGGTAGACCATCGGCTCGGCGCCGCTTTCTTCAATCAGGTTGCCCTGAGCGTCCGACAACGAGTACGTCACCGACACGACAGTATTCTTTTCGATCTTCATCAAACTCTCCGAAAAACAGCCCGCATTATAGCGGACCTGCGTGAGCGCAACCTGATGGCGAGCCAATGATCGATCGATAAGGGTTTTGCGCCCCGCCGGCGCGGCCAAACGGCGGCCGACGGCACATTGCCCGCACGGCACGAACACCGCACATTGCGCCGACGGCCTCCCGCCCCGACGCACCAACGACCTACGCATGACGACATCCAAGCCCACATCGACGCTGCTCGGCGGCCTGACCCCGGACGCTTTCATGAAGCGCTACTGGCACAAGCGCCCGCTGCTCATCCGCCAGGCCATTCCCGGTTTCACCGCCCCGCTTTCGCGTGAAGCGCTGTTTGCACTCGCCGCGCAAGACGATGTCGAATCGCGCCTCGTTAGCCTTTCGCGCAAGCGCTGGCAACTCGAACACGGCCCGTTCGACGCCGACGATCTGCCGCCGCTCACGCGCAAGCAGTGGACGCTGCTGGTACAGGGCGTCAACCTGCACGCTGACGCCGTCGACGCGCTCATGCAACAGTTTCGCTTCATTCCCGACGCTCGTCTCGACGACGTGATGATCAGCTACGCCACCGATGGCGGCGGCGTCGGCCCGCACCTCGATTTGTACGACGTGTTCCTGCTGCAAGCGCACGGCAAGCGCCGCTGGCGCATCGGGCCGCAACGCGACACCACGTGGCAGGAAGGCGTGCCGCTGCGTATTCTGAAACACTTTGAAGCCGAAGAAGAATGGGTGCTCGAACCCGGCGACATGCTGTACCTGCCGCCCGGCTATGCACACGACGGCGTGGCCGAAGGTGAATGCATGACGTATTCGATCGGCTTTCGCGCACCGCTCGAGCAGGAGATGCTCCAGAACTTCCTGTATCACCTGGCAGAAAACGCGCCGGAACTCTCGTTTTCCCGCCATTTCGCTGGCCGATACGCCGATCCGCATCAACCTGCCGTCAAACACCCCGCCGCCCTGCCGGATGCCATGATCGACACACTGGTCTCACAGCTCGAGAAAGTGCGATGGGGCCAAAAGGAAGTGGAAGATTTTCTCGGACGCTGGCTCAGCGAGCCGAAGTCGCATGTGTTTTTCGACGCACCTGATACGCCGTTAACACCGGCACGCTTTGCGCGTGCGGCCGCTACACGGGGTGTAGCGCTCTCTGCGAAGTCGCAATTGTTGTATCGACGCAACCGATACTACGTTAACGGCGAACCGCTCGAAGTACCCGTCAACGCGCGATCGACGTTACGGCGACTTGCCGATCACCGGACGCTGGAAGCGAGCGAATGTGCGAATTTCGACCAAAATGACCAAGAAATTGCCGAAATTCTGTACGATTGGTACGCCTCGGGCTGGTTACTTCTTGGGCCGGATACACCAATCGTGCGAAAGTTGCGCACGGTAAGGAAAAAAGCGGGGTAAATGCGCGAGATAGACGTGACGCCTTGGGGAAAACCCAATATAATTTCTCGCCAAGCAGCTTGCATGACCAAGGGTAATCCTCAATTGCCAATGTCTCGCAATCGGCTTTGCGCTGGCAAGAGCGTATTACCGTAACTAATTATTCATTCGCTTGTCTTCTACCATAAAAGGACGTGATCATGAAGAAGTCTCTCCTCGTCGCTTCGTTGTTGGCTGCTATGGCTCTGACCGCCTGCGGCAAGAAGGAAGAAGCCGCTGCTCCGGCCGCTGACGCTGCCGCTTCGGCTGCTACGGCTGCTTCGGACGCTGCTTCGGCTGCTGGCGCTGCTGCTGACTCGGCTGCTTCGGCTGCCGGTGCTGCTGCTGACACGGCCGCTTCGGCTGCTGGTGCTGCTGCTGACGCCGTTGCTTCGGCTGCTGACGCTGCTGCTAGCAAGTAAGCTCTCGCTGCCGCAAGGCAGTTGAGTAAAAAAAGCCGGTCTTTCGACCGGCTTTTTTATTGCCCCGCGTATTTGTCGACGCATGGCCGCCCGGCCGATACCGCCCGCACGGCACAGACGCCTCACACGGCTAACACGTCAACCAGTCGAACCCGCCCGCTTGGGTTGCCACCAGAATCTCCGTGGCTGCCGCACCGATGACCGCCGACATCGCCGCCATCGCCAGCTCAGGCGTGTTGTTCTGCTCGCTCAGGTGAGCACAAATCACCCGCTGCAACTTCTCACGATCGATCGCCGCCAGAATCTCTGCCGCCGTGTCGTTGGCCAGATGCCCGTACGTGCCGCCGATGCGCGCCTTGAGCGATGCCGGATACTTGCTGTTCGCCAACATCTCGCGATCGTGATTGCATTCGAGCACCAACGCATCGCAGCCGCCGAGCGTCGCGATCAGATGCGCCGTCGCACAGCCGGCGTCCGTAAGCACGCCCAGCCGGCGTGCGCCATCGGAGAAGACAAATTGCAGGGGCTCTCGCGCGTCGTGAGGCACCGTGTAGGGCGCCAGTTCGATGCCGCCTACGGCGACCCGCTCATCGGAGCGGCACCAGCGCACGAGCGCCAGACCATCGTCACTATCGCCTTTGCGCGCGGCATGTGCCTTGACGGCTTGCCCCGTGCCCCAGCTCATGATGAGCGGGATGCGATGTTTGCGAGAGAGGGAGAGTGCACTGCCGATGTGATCGGCGTGTTCATGCGTGATGACGATGGCATCGAGTGAAGCCACGTCGACCGAGCGTGCCAGCAGGCGCCGCTCGATCTCTCGCATCGAGAATCCGCAATCGAGGAGGATACGTGTGGTGGAGGCGCCTTCCGACGCCTCCACCAGCAGGGCATTACCTTCGCTGCCGCTGCCCAGACTGGCGAACCGCACGCCCCGCCTTAACGGAGCTGGTTGCCGATCACGCTGATGATCGTCTGCGCGATCTGCGAGTTGTCGACGTTACCCTTCTCGTCGAGCACCTGCACGCGGGTCTGGCTGTCGCCGCGGCCTTGCACGTTCACGCTGTACTTCTTCGCCTTCTTGCTGTCCTGCACTTCCTTCGCATGGAACAGGCTGTAGAAGAAGCCATTGTCCTTCGCCAGCGATGCCGGATCGACATAGCTCACGAAATACAGGCCCTTGGCGCGATCGCGATCGTCCACGGTGAAGTTACCGCGGTCGAGCGCAACGCCCACGCGACGCCATGCGCGATCGAACGGCTCGTTGATGTCGAGATAAGCGGAGTCAGCCGTCTTCACGACCTGGCTCGCCGGCGCGCCCGATTTGGCGTTGTCGACTTGCGCCTTCGCCTGTTCGGTCTGTGCGCCGAAACGCTGCATCATCTTCGTCAGGAAGATCGCCTCGAGACCCGGATCATTCGGCGCCGGTTCCCACTTGGTCGTGTCCTTCTGCGAGTTCGTGAACACTTCCACCATGCGGCGGTGCGTGATGTACACGTCCGTGCCGCCGTTCGGATCACGTTCCACACGGGTGCGGAAGCGATCGCGCTCGCCGGTCGAATACAGGCCGTCGAGCACCTTGCCGAGCAGGTCGCGGATGATGTCCTGATTGAGCTTGGCGCGGTTCTCGGCCCAGTCCGTTTCCATCACGCCGGTGTCCGGCGAATCGATGGTCAGCACAAAACCGTTTTCTTGCCAGAATTCACGCAGCGTCGGCCACAGATCGGCCGGTGCCTTCTGAATCACCAACCAGCGCTGGTTGCCGTCGCGCACGACCTTCATGCCCGGCACGTCGGGCAGCACGGTGTCGTTCGCATTCGGATTGGCGGCAACGACCTTCTGCTGCGTTTCGTAGTTCGACAGCGTAGCGGTACCGGCCGGCGACACGTACTTGCGGTCGTTGGCCTGAACATTCGTCAGATCCGGCGGAACGTCGAGCGAGGGGCCGACCTTGGAGCTCTTGTAATCCACCTTATCCGAGGACAGGGCGCTGGAGAGCGAACTGCAACCGGCAACGAGGGCCAACGAGGCGATAGCGGCCCATGCCAGCACGGGACGAGCTACGGAAATACTGACGATTCGTTTCATGAGTCGCAAAAAAAGGGGTGGGCAATCGATCCCGGGAGCCACAATGAAAAACTTAAACGACAGCGATATTCGCCGCCTTCAGGGCACTCAGCACCGTTTCCTGATACGCCTGCGCGAGCGGCGTGAGCGGCAGGCGAATGCCCGACGCGATCATACCCATCTTTTGCAGTGCCCATTTCACGGGGATTGGATTGGCTTCGACGAACATTGCACGGTGCAGTTCGAACAACGCGAATTGCAGTTCTCGTGCCTTGGCCACGTTGCCGGCCAGCGCAGCGACGCACAACTCGTGCATTGCACGCGGTGCCACGTTGGCGGTGACCGAGATATTACCCTGACCGCCCATCAGCATGAGCGCTACGGCCGTCAGGTCGTCGCCGCTATACACGGCGAAGCTCTTCGGGGCGCGCCGGATCAGGTCGATACCACGATCCAGGTTGCCCGTGGCGTCTTTCACGCCAACGATGCCGGGCACTTGTGCCAGACGCAGCAACGTATCGTTGCTGGCATCCGCCACGGTACGGCCGGGCACATTATAGAGGATGACCGGAAGCTCGACGGCTTCGGCAATGGCCTTGAAATGCTGGTACTGGCCTTCCTGCGTCGGCTTGTTGTAGTACGGCACGACTTGCAGCGAAGCATCGGCACCCACTGACTTCGCGTGCTTGGTCAGTTCGATGGCTTCGGCCGTCGAGTTGCCGCCCGTGCCGGCGATCACCGGCACTTTACGGCCGCGCGACTGCCCGGCTTCGGCCGTTTGCTGCACGGCGATTTCAATCAGTTCGCAATGCTCTTCGACGTTGACCGTCGGCGATTCGCCCGACGTGCCGACGATGACGATACCGTCGGTACCTTCGTCGACATGCCAGTTGATCAGGTTGCGCAGCGCTTCGCGGTCAAGGCTGCCGTCTTCGGCCATCGGCGTGACGATCGCGACGATACTGCCTTGAATCGGTGTTTGGGTAGTCATGGTTTATCGAACAATTCAGCGATAAGGGTGGATTGTAGCGGATTACGCCGCCGCCTCGTACAGCGCGGCAGTCCCGGGGTTTTCCCCGGGGGTCGCGCGCGTCGCGCACAAACGCTGCACGCAGGCCGCACGAGGTGCTGCGAGCGCGACATCTTCATAGGCCGCCACGCGCAGATTCGCCGCGCGAGCCACTTCCAGCAACTCGCCGGGCGCCAATAAAAACAAGGGATTGGACGGCTTCCCGAACCTTTCGTTTCCCTGCGCAAATGTTTCGTACAGCAGCACCCCGCCGGGGGCCACACACGCCGCAATACGGGCAAGTAACGGACGGTACAGATAATTCGTGACGATGACGACGTCGAAGACGGCCTCGTCCGGCAATGGCCACGCCGCACCTTCGAGATCGGCCTGCAATGCGGTGACGCCGGGCAAGGTCGCCAATGTGGCAAGCGCATCGGCATCGCGATCGATGGCGCTCACTTGCGCCCCGAGTCCTGCGAGCCAGCGCGTGTGACGGCCATAACCGCAAGCGAGGTCGAGCGCACGCGCGCCGGGCCGGACAAGATGCGCCCAACGCGCGACCCACGCCGACGGTGCGCCGGTACCGTGCGGTGCGGTCTCACTCACCGCCGCGCCGTCGATACCGATGCCGGAGACTGGCGTCGCCGTCATGAATATTGCAGTCCCATCGCTTCGCGCACGTCGCGCATGACTTCCTGCGCAGAACGGCGCGCCTTCTCGCAGCCATCGGCGACGATGGCGCGCAGCAACGACGGATCGTCCATGTACTTCTGCGCGCGCTCCAGCATCGGCTGCTGCTCGCGCAGAATGCCTTCGATGACCGGTTGCTTGCATTCGATACAGCCGATGCCGGCACTACGGCACCCCTTCTGCACCCAGTCGCGCGTGTCGTCATCGGTGTAGACCTGATGCAGTTGCCACACCGGGCATTTATCCGGATCGCCCGGATCGGTGCGTCGCACACGCGCCGGATCGGTCGGCATGGTGCGCACCTTCTTCGTGATCGATTCCGCGTCTTCGCGCAGGCCGATCGTGTTGTTG
Source organism: Pandoraea sp. PE-S2R-1 (assembly GCF_002179865.1). Classification (NCBI taxonomy): domain Bacteria; kingdom Pseudomonadati; phylum Pseudomonadota; class Betaproteobacteria; order Burkholderiales; family Burkholderiaceae; genus Pandoraea; species Pandoraea sp. PE-S2R-1. Next base: position 281,263 of record NZ_NGUR01000010.1, read on the forward strand.
TACGACTTCGACATCTTCTGGCCATCGAGCCCCGGCATGCGCGAAGCCGGCGTGAGCAGCGCCTGCGGCTCGACCAGAATCAGCTTGCGGGCGCCTTCGAGATAGCCGAAGAGCCGTTCACGGTCACCCATCGACAGCGACTGCGATTCGGAGAGCATCGCGCGCGCCTGTTCCAGCGCCTCGTCGTCGCCCTGCTCCTGATACGCCGTACGCAGTTCGAGATACAACTTCGAGCGCTTGCCGCCGAGCTTGCGTGCAGCCGACAGCGCCTTCTCTTCGAAGCCCGTTTCGCGACCGTACAGATAGTTGAAGCGTCGCGCGATTTCGCGCGTCATCTCGACGTGCGGCACCTGATCTTCCCCTACCGGCACGTGCAGCGCGCGGTACAGCAGAATGTCGGCCGCCATCAGCACCGGATAGCCGAGAAAACCGTACGTCGACAGGTCTTTCTCGCGCAGTTTCTCGATCTGTTCCTTGTACGTCGGCACGCGCTCGAGCCAGCCCAGCGGCGTGCTCATGCCGATCAGCAGCGCGAGTTCCGCGTGCTCGGGCACCTTGCTCTGAATGAACAACGTGGCCTGATTCGGATCGATACCGGCGGCAAGCCAGTCGATCAGCACGTCCCACACGTTCTGCTCGATGACTTCGGGGGTTTCGTAATGCGTGGTGAGCGCGTGCCAGTCGACCACACAGAAATAGCACGGGTACTCGGACTGGAGCTGAATCCAGTTCTTGAGCACACCGTGATAGTGGCCGAGGTGCAGGCGACCGGTCGGTCGCATGCCGGAGAAAACGCGTTCGGGGTACATAGGGTCCGGTGTTGTTTTGTGGTGCTTTTTGTGGGTGAATCTGTGTCTTTCGGGATCGTCAGGAAATCAGCGACAGCAACGGCGTCAGCATCCATACGATGAGGTCGCGGCCCCATTGAATGAGCGGCCAGAGCCACACACGGCCCAGCACACCACTCACCACGAGCGCCATCACGATGAAGAAGCCGAACGGCTCGAGGCGCGAGAGCGTGTAAGCCGCACGCGCCGGCAGCAGCGAGACGAGCACGCGCCCGCCATCGAGCGGCGGAATCGGGAACAGATTGAACATGCACATGACGAGGTTCACCAGCAACCCGGCCTGCGCCATCATCATGAAGAACGGTTCATGCACACCAGCGATCTGCAAGCCCACGCCGAAGAGTGCCCACAAAATCGCCTGAGCAAAGTTGCACAGCGGGCCGGCCAGCGCCACCCAGATGGTATCGACGCGCGGGTTACGCAAACTGCCGAACGCCACCGGTACCGGTTTGGCGTAACCGAACAGGAACGCACCGCTCGTCATGAAATAGAGCGCGAGCGGCACGAGAATGGTGCCGATCGGGTCGATGTGCTTGATGGGATTGAGCGTCACGCGCCCCATCAGAAAGGCCGTAGGGTCGCCGAAATACTTCGCGACATAGCCATGGGCCGCCTCATGCAACGTAATCGCAAAGAGGACGGGGAGCGCGTAGACCGCAATGGTCTGGATCAGGTCGGCATTCATAGCCGGCTATTGTAGCAAGCCAGCCCGCGCGCCAGTATTACGGGATATTGCGCAATCCCGGCCACCGAGGGGTTGCCCGGCCCGATCAGGACAGCCCGAACGGCACCAGCGAGCCGCGGCCCCGACGGATGACCTCGGGCGGCGTGACCGTCAGATCGACCACGGTCGACGGCTCTTTCGGACAAGCCCCGCCGTCGATCACGAGATCGAGCTGCTTTTCGAGCCGCTCACGAATCTCCTCGGGGTCGTTCAGCGGCTCGGTTTCATCTGGCAGGATCAGGGTCGTGGCGAGCAGCGGCTGGCCGAGCTCTTCGAGCAATGCCAGCGTGATGGCGTGATCCGGCACGCGCAGGCCGATGGTCTTTCGCGACGGATGCGACAACCGGCGCGGCACCTCTTTCGTGGCCTCGAGAATGAACACGTAGGGCCCCGGCGTCGTGGCCTTGATCAGCCGGAACTGACGGTTGTCCACCATCGCAAACTCGGCGAGTTCAGACAGGTCACGCACGAGCAGCGAGAGCATTTGCTTCTCGTCGAGTCCGCGAATGCGGCGCAGGCGATCGACAGCGCTCTTGTCGTCGATGTGACAGGCAATTGCGTAGCTCGAATCGGTAGGCAACGCCACGATGCCGCCCTTGTCGATGATCTGGACGGCCTGCTTGATGAGACGTGACTGCGGGTTTTCCGGATGGATCTGGAAGAATTGCGACATAGCGTCGTAAATTTACTGCCAGCGGCTCCAGACGGGAACGAGATCGTCCGGCAACGGTGGCAGCTTGCCGAGAAGCGCTCGGCTCTCGGTCGGTCCATGGAAATCCGAGCCGCGCGAGGCCAGAAAGCCATACTGACGCGCAACCTCGGCGTACTCGCGATACTGATCCGGCGTGTGACTGCCGGTGACGACTTCGATGCCTTCGCCGCCCAGTTCGCGAAACTGATCGAACAGTGCGCCAAACTCAAGCGGCGTGAATTTGTAGCGCCCCGGGTGCGCCACGACGGCAATGCCGCCGGCACCGACAATCCACTTCACCGAGTCCTGCAAGGTAGCCCAGCGGTGCGGCACATAACCCGGCCGCCCCTCGGCGAGATAACGGGAGAAGACGTCGGACACCGACGCACACTTGCCGATTTCCACCAGATAACGCGCGAAGTGCGTGCGCGAAATCAGGTCGGGGTTGCCGACGAAGCGCAGCGCGCCCTCATACGCATCGGGAATCCCGGCAACGGCCAGTTGTTCGCTCATCAGCTTCGCGCGATCGGCGCGCCCGCCACGCGTTGCGGCCAGCCCGGCCACCAGCGCGGCATTCTCGGGATCGATGTTCAGGCCGACGATATGGACGGTGCGATTGGCCCACGTAATCGAAATTTCCACGCCACTGACGTAACGCATGCCCAGCGCTTCGGCCGCAGCCCTCGCCTCGCGTTGACCGCCGATTTCATCGTGATCCGTGAGCGCCCACAGGTCGACCCCGGCATCGGCCGCGACTTGCGCCACTTCAGACGGCGAGAGCGTGCCGTCCGACACTTTGGAATGACAATGAAGATCTGCGTTGAACATGATGTGCCGCCAGGCGATGACGCGTCATTCGCGCCGGAATCCGGCGCATGACGTCGTATGACGTGTTCATTCTACCGCTCAAGTGGACGCGATGCGAGTTGCCATGTGGTTTTGGAGGCACGGTACGGCGCGTGCGCAACGGCTCGCCAGACGGGCTGGCAACGCGTTTTCACCGTTGCGGGTCAAGCCGACGTCACTCGCGGCAGAAGTCGTCGATCAACTTCGCCACCGCTTCCGGCTGATCGTGATGGAGCATGTGCCCGGCATCGTCGACGAAAGCCTCGGTCAGATTCGGAAACACCTCGAATCGCTCACGGAAAACCGCCTTGCCCTGCGCCCCGACGAAGTGGCGCAACACCTCGGAATCGGTGGCCTCCACATGCAATACCGGCGCGCTGACATTGCCCCACACCGCCATCGCTTCATCCAGACGATAGGGATAGGGGTTCGTCATCTTGTGCGCAGCATCGGCCAGCAAATGCCATTGCCCGTCGCGCGCCTGACGTGCCCAACGCTGCGCCAGCCACTCGGCGCGTGCCGGCAACAATCTCGGGTTGGTCTTGCGCAGGCGCTCGGCCACGTCGGCGTGCGTTGCATACGGGCGCAATGTCGGTGGATTTTGCAGATCGTCCAGCCAGCGGCCCAGTTGTCGAATCGCTGCCAGCGGCTGCGACGGCGGCAAACCGAAACCCTCCAGATTCACGAGGCGGCGCACACGTGCCGGACGCACCCCCGCGTACAGGCATGCCACGTTGCCGCCCATGCTGTGACCGATCAGGTTGATGGCCTCACCCGGTTCGGCATACACGTCGATCAACGTTTCAAGATCGCCGAGATAGTCGGGAAACCAGTAGCTGCCGCTGCGGCCGTCAGCGACCGGCCAATCGGTCAGGCCGAAACCCCGCCAGTCCGGCGCGAGCAGATGCCAGCGCTGCGCCAGCGACTCCGCCACAAACTGGAACGAGGCTGACACGTCCATCCAGCCATGCAACAGGAACAACTTCGGTGCGCCGGGCGTCCCCCATTGCCGAACATGGTGGCGCAGGCCGCGCACGGTGAGAAACTCGGATCGCGAATCGGTCATGACGCCGCCAGATAGTGAAGATCGAAACAATTAGGAGAAGTCGAGTATATCGGCATCAAAAACAGGACGGCGCCTCACCCGCCCGCTTGCAACGCGGCCAATTCGTCGTCGTCGAAACCCGCGGCGCGGCGCGCTTCGAGATTGAAGGGACCGCGCAGGCGCGGCGCACCGTATTGCGCGGCCAGCCGGGCGTAGGTCTCGACGGGCTCGCAACCGGCGCGCTCGCAACCCCAGCGATACCAGCGGTTGCCAATGGCCACGTGACCGATCTCGTCGCGCAGGATGATGTCGAGAATCGCCGCGCCGGCCTTGTCGCCCGCGCTCGCCAGCTTGGCCCGAATCGGCGGGCTGGCGTCCAGCCCCCGGGCCTCCAACGTGCGCGGCACCAACGCCAGGCGTGCGAGCCAGTCGCCCGACGTCTTGCGCGCCATCACCCACAGGCCGTCGTGTGCGGGGAAACATCCGTAGCAGTAATCGTCGCCCAGTGTCGTCAGATGTTCGGCCAGCAACGAGAAGTGATAGGCCTCTTCGGCGGCAACCAGCATCCAGTCGTCGTAGTACGCATTTGGCAGGCCATCGAAGCGCCACAAGGCGTCCAGCGCCAGATTGATCGCATTGAACTCGATATGCGTGAGCGCGTGCAGCAGGGCCGCGCGGCCCGCCACGGTCGTCACGGCGCGGTGCTCCAGCTCGCGCGGCGAGACGAGACGGGGCTCGGCCGGCCGCCCCGGGATGCCGGGCTCATCGACGCCATCATGATCACCCGCCGCGCCCGATGCGCCGGATGCGTTGGATTCCTCGGCGCCGTCCGGCATCGCGCTCAACTGGCGCGCGGGCTGCCAGATCGCGTTCCCGGCGAGCACTGCCTCTCGCAGGGCGATCACGCCCGCCGCCTTCACGAACGGATCGCATTGCCGCAGCAGCGCCAGCGCCCGCTCGCGGGCACACGTTGGCTCGCCAGACATGGTGAGGGCTTGGGCAGACGCGGACGAATCAGGCGTATTGACGCGGGCGGCACTGTCACCGCCGGGCGCAGGAGTGAAATCGGGCATGACGTTACAATAGCAATTTCGTCGATTTTAACCGCGAACCAAAGCCGCCATGCCGATCTATAAACTTGGAGACAAGACCCCGCAGATCCACGAAAGTGCTTTCGTGGCAGACACCGCAACGATCATCGGCGAGGTGGTCCTTGCCGAGAACAGCAGCGTCTGGCCCGGGGTTGCCATTCGCGGCGATAACGAACCGATTCGCGTGGGCGTCGGTACCAATGTGCAGGAAGGTGCCGTCCTGCACGCCGACCCGGGTTTCCCGCTGACGCTGGCGCAAGGCGTGAGCATCGGCCATCAGGCGATGCTGCACGGCTGCACGGTGGGCGAGAATTCGCTGATCGGCATCCAGGCCGTGCTGCTCAATGGCGCGGTCATCGGCCGCGACAGTCTGGTCGGCGCCGGTGCGCTGGTGACCGAGCGCAAGACGTTTCCGGACCGCTCGCTGATCCTTGGCGTCCCCGCCAAGGTGGTGCGCGAGCTGACCGATGAAGAAGTGGCCAATCTCAAGCGCAACGCCGATACGTATGCGTCGCGCCGTCAGGTGTTCAAGGAACAACTGGTGCGCATCGGCTAAGCAGGTGAAGGGAGGGCGTTGCATGCGCCGGCGGGCCCGGTGCATAGGCACCCTCGAGAATGGGCTAAATGGGCTAAATCGGCCCAAAACCGGCAAAACCGGTCAAAACAGGCCCCAGTGTTGAAAATGCGGCGCGTGCCCCCAGATATTGCAGCATCCACGTCAACCGCCGGCCCTGCGCGCGCCTTTCTGAGGCACGATTCGCCGGCGTTGCCGCATTTTTCAGGAATTCGACCGTGTCCGATCAGCTTCAAAAATTCATGTTCGACGCCGCGCCCGTGCGAGGCGAATACGTCAGCCTCGACACCACTTGGCGTGCCGTGCTCGAACGTCACAACTACCCGGCACCGGTCCGGCATCTGCTTGGCGAAATGATGGCCGCTGCCGCCCTGTTCACCGCGAACATCAAGTTCGACGGCGCGCTCGTTCTGCAACTGCACGGTGACGGCCCGGTCAGCATGATCGTGGTCGAGTGCAATGCCGATTTCACGATGCGTGCCACCGCCAAGTACAGCGGCGATATTCCGGACGACGCCTCGCTCAAGGCGATGGTCAACGTGAATGGCCGCGCCCGCTTTGCGATCACGCTCGACCCGCGCGTCAAGCAACCGGGTCAGCAACCCTATCAGGGCGTGGTGGCGCTGTCCGACGAGCATGGCCCGCTGCCCGATATGGCCTCGGTACTCGAACACTACATGCACCACTCGGAACAGCTCGATACGCGCCTGTGGCTGGCGAGCGACGATACCCGCACCGTGGGCGTCCTGCTGCAAAAGCTGCCGGGACACGGCGGCACGGCGGGTAGCGGCGCGGAACGTGCGCCGGAGATCGACGAGGACACGTGGAACCGTGTCTGCCAACTGGGCAATACGCTCAAGCGCGATGAAATGCTCTCGACGGACCGCGAAACGCTGCTGCACCGCCTCTTCTGGGAAGAGACCGTGCGTGTGTTCGATCCGCAAACCGTCTCGTTTCGTTGCACTTGCTCGCACGAGCGCGTGGCCAACATGCTGCGAACGCTCGGCGAAGCCGAAGTGATGAGCGTGTTCGACGAACGCCCCAATGTGGAAGTAGCCTGCGAGTTCTGCCGTCAGACCTATCACTTCGACAAGGTGGACGCGGCGCAACTGTTCTCGGAGCAGCCGCACTCGGCGCCTTCGCAGCATCATTGAAGTCGACATGACCCGACCGCAGCCCGCCTCCCCCGCCCGCCTCTCGCGGCGTCGATCACCGCTTCGATCACCGATTCAACGGATGGTCGGCGCGGCGGGTGCGTGCCTGCTGACGCTGGTGGCGGGCTGCGCGCAATGGCAACTGCCGCCGCCGGACGCCCCTTCCGCCCGCTTGCCGGAATCGCAGCCGGCGCAGGCCGCAGCCGCGTTGACGGCCGAGCAGCAGCAAGACCTGACGCGCCTGAACAAACGCATCTACGACGAGCAGGAACGTACGATCGAGCGCGAGCGCCTTCAGCGCGCCATCGACGATGCGATGCGCAGCTACGCGAGCAACGCCTACTTTTACAGTGGCTGGGGCGGGCCGGGATGGTACGGACCCGGGTGGTACGGACCGGGCGGTTACGGCCCCGGGTGGTACGGGCCACGCACGACGGTTGGGGTCGGGTTCGGCTTTTGACGTCCCGGCAAACACAATAAAAAAAGACGCTCATTTGAGCGTCTTTTTCATTCAACGTACGACTTCCGTGCCACCGATCCTGCCAGCAGCAGTAGCAGCGATCAGTGATGCTGCGCCTTCTTGCCCTTGGCCTGCGAGGCAGGCGCTGCGGGCGGCGTATTGCCCACGGTCTTGTGAGCAGGTTCGTTCGACGACACGAGGGGCGCGTCGGCGCCCGAGGCGGCTTGCGGGCCGCTACTGCCGTCGGGTGCGACGAATTGCACGAACACCTCGCCGTCCTTGACCATCCCCAGCTCGAAACGAGCGCGTTCCTCGATCGCCGACGTGCCTTCCTGCAAATCCTGCACTTCGCCGGCAAGACGATCGTTACGTTCTTTCAACTGCTCGTTCTTCTGCTGTTCGGCGCTCAGTTGGTCGCGCAGTTCGTGCACATACAACCAACCACCGTGGCCGAACCAGAGCGGATACTGAATGACTGCCAACAGCAGCACCAGTACCAAGGTCACCATTCGCATGCTTTCGCCTGGCAGGAAATCCGGGAACGGGGCCCCGAGCGGACTCGGGGCTCACTTCCCGGGAATCGGAATTAGCGCAGATTGTAGAACGTTTCCTTGCCCGGGTACGTCGCGATATCGCCGAGATCTTCCTCGATGCGAAGCAGCTGGTTGTACTTGGCGATACGGTCGCTACGCGAGAGCGAACCGGTCTTGATCTGACCGGCGTTGGTGCCCACGGCGATATCGGCGATCGTCGAATCTTCGGTTTCACCCGAGCGATGCGACACCACGGCCGTGTAACCGGCGCGCTTGGCCATCTCGATCGCGGCGAACGTCTCGGTCAGCGTACCGATCTGGTTGATCTTGATCAGGATCGAGTTGGCGACGCCTTGCTCGATGCCTTGCTTCAGGATCTTGGTGTTGGTCACGAACAGATCGTCACCGACCAGTTGCACCTTCTTGCCCAGCTTGTCGGTCAGGATCTTCCAGCCGGCCCAGTCGTCTTCCGACATGCCGTCTTCGATCGACACGATCGGGAACTTGTCGCACAGCGCGGCCAGATAATCGGCGAACTCTTCCGACGTGAGCGACAGGCCTTCGCCGGCCAGCTCGTACTTACCGTTCTTGAAGAACTCGGTCGATGCGCAGTCCAGCGCCAGCACGACGTCGTCGCCCAGACGGTAACCGGCCTTCTCAACGGCTTCCTCAATGGTCTTGAGGCACTCTTCGTTCGACGCGAAGTTCGGCGCGAAGCCACCTTCGTCGCCCACGGCCGTGCTCATGCCCTTGTCGGCGATGATCTTCTTGAGTGCGTGGAAAATTTCGGCGCCGCAACGCAGGGCTTCACGGAAGCTGGTCTGGCTGACCGGCATCACCATGAATTCCTGGATATCCAGGCTGTTGTTGGCGTGCGCACCGCCGTTGACGATGTTCATCATCGGCACCGGCATTTGCATCGCGCCCGAACCGCCGAAGTAGCGATACAGCGGCAGGCCGGCTTCTTCAGCGGCGGCCTTGGCCACGGCCATCGACACGGCCAGCATGGCGTTCGCGCCGAGGCGCGACTTGTTGTCCGTGCCGTCCAGCTCGATCAGGGTCTTGTCCAGGAAGGCCTGTTCGGCGGCGTCCAGACCCATGATGGCTTCCGAAATCTCGGTGTTGATGTGCTCGACAGCTTTCTGCACACCCTTGCCAAGATAGCGGCTGCTATCGCCGTCACGCAGCTCGATGGCTTCGCGCGAACCGGTCGATGCGCCCGACGGCACCGCTGCGCGGCCCATCACACCCGACTCCAGCAGCACGTCGCACTCGACCGTCGGGTTGCCACGCGAATCCAGCACTTCGCGCCCGATGATATCTACGATTGCACTCATGAATTCCTCAATATCTGAAAGACAAAACGCTAAAGGGAACCTGCATCGCGCCGCAGCCCGTCAAGCCAACCCCACGCCGGGCGCGAACAAGCGCGCCGAATCCTGACGTAGGCACCGATGCCGCGCTCGCGCGCGCACCGGCAAGGCATTACATAAACGGGGGAACAACGGCGCCTCGAAATGAGGCACGGCGGCCTGTGGGGTGACATCGATGTCGTCGGTGCGCTCGGCGTACGGCACGCTGGCATCTCCTTGGGGCTCGCCCCGCGGCGGGCACTTTGTCCCGCTGCGCGACAAGCTTAACGACTCGACGCCAGGCTGCCAAGGCGTCGCACCGCTATACCCGTCCTGTGGGCGTACTGATAGTGCCCCCAGGACGGTGTGTCTCATTTCAGTTGAAATTGTTTTCCAGGAACTGGCCCTGCTTCACGGCCGCATCAATGGTCTTGAGCGTCGTGAGCAGTTCGCGCATGCGGCCGAGCGGCACGGCATTGGGGCCGTCCGAAAGGGCCTTGGCCGGATCAGGATGGGTTTCCATGAACAGGCCCGACACGCCCACGGCCACGGCAGCGCGCGAGAGCACCGGCACGAATTCGCGCTGACCACCGGAGCTGGTGCCCTGCCCGCCCGGCAATTGCACCGAGTGGGTAGCATCGAACACGACCGGCGCACCGGTCTCGCGCATGATCGCCAGCGAGCGCATGTCCGAGACCAGATTGTTGTAGCCGAACGAGACGCCGCGCTCGCAAGCCATGAACACGTCATCCGGCAGACCGGCTTCGCGAGCTGCGTCGCGGGCCTTGTCGATGACGTTGATCATGTCGTGCGGTGCGAGAAACTGCCCCTTCTTGATGTTCACCGGCTTGCCCGACTGGGCGCAGGCACGGATGAAATCAGTCTGGCGGCACAGGAATGCCGGCGTTTGCAGCACGTCGACGATGGGTGCGGCGACAGCCACATCCTCTTCGGTGTGCACGTCGGTGAGCACCGGCACGCCGAGCTGGCGGCGCACTTCTTCGAGGATCTTCAGACCGGCCTCGCGGCCCGGGCCGCGAAACGACCTGCCCGAACTACGATTCGCCTTGTCGAACGACGACTTGTAAATGAACTGGATGCCCAACGCGTCCGTCATTTCCTTGAGCTGACCGGCGACGTCGATCGTCATTTGCTCCGACTCGACGACGCAGGTGCCTGCAATCAGGAAAAACGGCTGGTTCAGGCCAACCTCGAAACCGCACAGCTTCATGGGAACTCCTTGTTTCTCGCCCGCAGCTCAGCCTCAGGCCGCTTTCTTGCGCGACTGCTGACCTGCCAGCGCCGCCTCGACATACGCCTTGAACAGCGGATGGCCGTCACGCGGCGTCGAGGTGAACTCCGGGTGGAACTGCACGCCCACGAACCACGGGTGTACCTGCTGCGGCAATTCCATCATTTCCGGCAGATTTTCCGTCGGCGTGCGTGCCGAGATCACCAGACCGGCGGCTTCGAGCTGCGGCACATAGTGATTGTTGACTTCGTAGCGGTGACGGTGACGTTCGTTGACCGTGTCGCCATAGATGCGCGAGGCCAGCGTTTCGGTCTTGACCGGCACGCGTTGCGAGCCGAGGCGCATCGTGCCGCCCAGATCCGAATCTTCCGTACGTTGCTCGATCTTGCCGTCGCGATCCTGCCACTCGGTGATGAGCGCCACGACCGGGTGCGGCGACGACGGGTCGAATTCCGTGCTGTTGGCACCGCCGAGCTTGGCGACGTCACGCGCGAATTCGATCACGGCGAGCTGCATGCCCAGGCAGATGCCCAGGTACGGCACGCGGTTCTCGCGGGCGAAGCGAATCGCCTTGATCTTGCCTTCGGTACCCCGACGGCCAAAGCCGCCCGGCACGAGAATAGCGTCCAGATGCTTGAGCGCATCGGTGCCATCCTTCTCGACCTGCTCCGAATCGATGTACTCGATGTTCACGCGCGTTTCCGTATGGATCGCGGCGTGACGCAGGGCTTCGATGAGCGACTTGTACGACTCGGTCAGATCGACGTACTTGCCGACCATGCCAATCGTCACTTCGTGCTTCGGGTTCTCGACGGCCTGCACCAGACGGGTCCACATGGACAGGTCGGCCGGCTTCACTTCGAGCTTGAGTTCGTCGCAGATGATCTTGTCCATGCCCTGATCGTGGAGCATCTGCGGAATCTTGTAGATCGTATCGACGTCCCACACCGAAATCACGGCGTCCTGCGGGATGTTCGCAAACAGCGAAATCTTGGCGCACTCGTCTTCCGGAATCTGACGGTCGGCGCGGCACAGCAGCACGTTCGGCATGATGCCGATCTCGCGCAGCTTCTGCACGCTGTGTTGCGTCGGCTTCGTCTTGAGTTCGCCGGCCGTCGCGATGTACGGCACGAGCGTCAGGTGCACGAAGGCCACGCTGTTGCGGCCCAGACGCAGATTCATCTGACGTGCGGCTTCGAGGAACGGCAGCGACTCGATGTCACCGACCGTACCGCCGATTTCGACGATGGCGACGTCCGGATGGCCGTCCCATGCCGAGCGCGCGCCGCGTTCGACGAACGCCTGAATCTCGTTGGTGATGTGCGGAATGACCTGAACGGTCTTGCCGAGATACTCGCCCCGGCGTTCCTTACGGATCACCGATTCGTAGATCTGGCCCGTCGTGAAGTTGTTCGCCTTGCGCATTTTGGCGCTGATGAAGCGCTCGTAATGGCCAAGATCGAGGTCGGTTTCTGCGCCGTCCTCGGTAACGAACACCTCACCGTGCTGAAACGGGCTCATCGTGCCCGGATCGACGTTGATGTAGGGGTCAAGCTTGAGGAGGGTGACTTTTAGGCCACGCGATTCGAGAATCGCGGCCAGAGATGCGGCAGCAATTCCCTTACCAAGAGAGGAAACCACGCCGCCCGTGACAAAAACGAATTTAGTCATCGCAGTAATTGCTCGCGGGAAAGCCGGATTATACCCGAAAGCAGCCCTGCCCTCGACGTGCCAAACGGCAAATATTGACCTTGACAGGTGTCGCGTGCGCCGTTCCCAGCAAGGCTGACGCGCTCAGGCGGCGAGTGGCCGGCGATAACCCCCGCGCAGTTCCGCAAGCATGTCGCGTACAGCGGCGGCCGTCTCGAGCGGGCGCTCCATCGGGAACAGGTGGGTGCCGTGCACGTAACGCAAATGCGTGCCGACGATTTGCCGCGTCGCGCGCATGCCGGCCTGACGCAGCTCGCGCGACTCAGTGCCCGCGAGAAACCCCACCGGCACCGGCACCCCGCGCATCGCCCGCACGGCAAGCAGCGGCGGCAATGTCAGGTAAATGCGATATTCGATCTCGCGCGCGAACGCCAGCCGCCGGGCTTCGCCCTCGCCAGTCGGCAGGGTACCGCAGTCGATATAGTCGCGCAGCACATCCTGATCCCAACTGGCGAACACCGGCTTGCTCGCAAAATGCTGCCAGGCCGACTCCCAGTCCGGCCAGCGATCACGGCGCTTCTTGGTTACCCCCGCCGGCGACATCCGTTCGTAGAGACCGGTCAGCATCCCGAGTCGCAACATCTGCGTGCGCCAGCCCGGCGTGACGATCGGGGAATCGATCATGACGACACCCCGCACACACTGCGGCGCCTTGAGCGCCGCCATCAGACTGAGAAATCCGCCGAGGGAATGACCGACGAGCCAGACCGGCTCGCCGTGATATTGGCGCGTGAGGGTGTCGACGAGCTCGTTGCGCAGATAGCGCCACCCCGGCGTCACCGGGTAGCGCGGATCGTGGCCGATACGATCGATGGCGCGCACGTCGTACTCGTCGGCCAATGCGCCGAGCATCTTGCGGTACACGCCAGCCGGAAAGCCGTTGCCGTGCGAAAAATGGATGATGTCTCTTGTCATGGAATCTTTTTGGTCTTGGCGCGCACCCGCGTTATTCAGTGCACTCATCAGTGCACTCGTCAATGCGCTCGTCAACCCACTTGGTCAACGCACTTCAGCACATTCAGCACCGATTGGCCGCGCTCGCCGGACCATTCTAGCGAACCGTCTGCCCGCGACCGGTAGAGGTTTCCGTCGAATCGGGCGGGCCTGCGGCCGGGGAAACACCCGAATCGTCCGCCGACCACGCTGACCAATATCGCCGATGGACGTCGCGGTAGGCCAAAGCGTCGATCCCCCGCCGCGAAAAGGAGAACCGCACCGCCCCGTGCCGAACACTGTGCCAAACGCTAGCTCCCACGACGCGATAGCGCCAGACGACGGCCGGACGCGGGTGTCCGAAGCGGTTGCGGTAGCCCGTTTGAAACACGACATGATGCGGCGAAACCGCTTTCACGAACGCCGGAGTCGATGACGTCAAGCTGCCATGATGCGGGGCGAGCAACACATCGGCATGCAGCAGACTTCGGCGGAACCGCGTCAGCAAGCGTTGCTCCTGCGGCGCTTCGGCGTCGGCGGCGAGCAACGCGCTGTGACGGCCATTGGCGATGTGGAGGACGCAACTGAGACCGTTCGGGCCAATTCGCCCTGCCCACCCGGCGCGCAGGGTCGGTGTATCGGGATGCAGGAATCGGAACGTCACACCGTCCCATGTCCATTGCTGCCCCGACTGGCACGTACGATGCGACTGCGCCGCGCGCCGGACAGGATGCGAGCCCGGCAACGACGAGATCATCGGGGTCGACGGATACGCCTTGAGCACGTTGATTGCCCCGCCGTAGTGATCGTCGTGGGCATGGCTCACGATGAGCCCGTCGAGTCGCGCCACGCCTTGCGCACGCAGATACGGCACGATGACGTACTGCCCGGCATCCGCGCGCGAGCCCAGCGGCGGCCCTGTATCGAACAGCAGCGTGCGCGTCGCTGTCTCGACGAGGACGGCGTTGCCCTGTCCAATATCCAGCATCGTCACGCGAAAATCGCCTGCGGCGGGCCGCTGTGGTGACGAAAGCAGCGCGGGCCATAGCAACGCGAAACCGGTAAGGCGCAGCGTCACCCAGCGTGCCCCCGTGCGTTGCACCCAGCCCGACGCGGGCCAGAGACACGCCGCCACGCCGACGGATGCCAGCGCAATCGTCCAGACCGGGGCGATGCCGGGACGCCAGACCGCCCACGGCCATTGGGACAACATCCGCAGCCCTTCCGCCAGCCAGACGACAGTTTCGTGGGCGATGGCAAGCGCGACCTGCGCCGCCGCTGCGGGCAACAGCAAACTCAGCAACGCCAACGGCGTGACGATCAGCGTCATGACCGGGATGGCGACCGCATTGGCAAGCGGCCCAAGCAACGGCACCGTTCCGAACCAAGCCAGTGTTAACGGCACCATCCCCAGTGTGATCGCGAGTTGTGCGCGGACCGCCTGCCCGAATCGCATCCGAAACCCTTGTCGCCACCGCGCGAGCGCACTCTGCTCGAACCGGTCGACGATCGGATCAACCGCAGATGGTGGTTGCGGTTGCGGTTGCGCTCGCCCGCCCCCGTTCGCGCGACGACGTTCGGTTTCGTTTCTGCGGCGTCCCGCAAGCACCAGCACCGAGACAGCGCCGAACGACAACCACAAGCCGGGGCTGACGACCGACCACGGGTCCAACGCGACAATGACAGCGAGCGCCCACCCCAGCACATACGAGGGCGCGGCCATGCGCCCGGTCAGCAGCGCGAGGACCAGAATCGCCACCATGCCGACGGCCCGTCGCGCCGGCACGCCCCACCCGGCAATCGCGCCGTAGGTCACTGCCGCCACCAACCCTGCCACCGCTGCCGCCTTGGGTGCGGGCCACCATAGTGGCAAACCGAAGCGCAGACCGACATGCAGGCCGAACGAGCGCCGCCACAAATACCCCGCGAGCGATGCCAACGCCCCGGCCACCAGCGACACGTGCAGTCCGGAAATCGCCAGCAAATGGCTCACGCCCGTATCGGCGAAGATCTGCCAATCGTCCGGCGCGATATCGCCACGCTCGCCCAGCGCCAACGCCATTAGCACTCCGCCGTAGCGAGCGTCAGGCGCCAACGCGGCACGAAAGTCGTCGCGCAACCGCTCACGCCACGCGGCCAGCCGGTAACCGGGCACGGGACCGGCATCGAGGCGGCGCGCGGCGGGCGCGCCGCGTTGCGCCGACCGCCCTAATGCATCTTGTGTTCCGCCGGGATCGCGTCTTCCGTCGGAGCGGCGACTTGCGCGACTGCCGTTCGCCCGGACATAGCCGGTTGCACGAATCCCTTGCGAAAACGCGGCGAATTCTGCATCGAAACCATGCCAGTTGGCAAAGCCGCGAGGCACACTCAGCCGCACCGGCAATCGCCATCGCTCGCCTGCCCTCGGAACAAGGCGCTGGTTTCTGCCCGTTTGCCCCGGCCAGACAAGCTGAATACGGTGCGGCACAGCCACCACGGGTCGCGTCGGCTCGGCATCAGGCGAGTCAACAGTCCCCGCGCGCTCCCGCAGTTCGCCCTTGCGTTCGCGCCGGCTTTTTTCAAGAAACGCCGCGTCCACATCGAAGACAAAGCGCAGTCCGCCACCGGTACCGACCGGCAGCGAGGCGACAACGCCTGTCACGATAATGTCCCGGCCTTCCATCGCCACCGGCAAGGCGTCGGCCAATCGTTGACCAGCACGATGCCCGGCCCACGTGAAGCCCAGCACGGCAGCAGATGAGGCCAGAACCATCAGGAGGCACGCGCGCCGGAGAGCATCGAGTTCATTCAGCCCCCGCGAACGCAACCAAAACCAGCCCCCAACCGCCATCAGCCCACCACCCGCAACGAGGCTGACCACGGCAATCCATCGCGTAGAGGGAAGCACCGCCGACTGTTGCAGCCACCAGATACCGGCGACCCACGCGAGCAGCACGGTTCTCATGACGTCACCGCGTCATGGCAAAAGGTCCTCACGACGACGACGCGTCAGTGCGATCCGGACTCGCTGGAAGGGAAACGGGAAGAAAGGAAAGCAGTCTCAGCGCCACCCGCCTCGCCGGGCGCCATCGCCATGGCACCGGGCAAGCGCGGCAGCACACGCCACGCATTGGCACAGGTGGCCGCCGACAGCATCTCAGGCGTCACGCCGCGCAACTCGGCAAGTACACTCGCGATGCGCGGCAGTTCGACCGGGCTGTTGCGCTGCTTGTAGCGCCATTCAGGAGCGATATCGGGCGCATCGGTCTCAAGCACTAGCGCATCGAGCGACAGGTCGACCGCCAGCCGCCGGATTTGCAACGCGCGATCGAACGTCATCTGCCCGCCAAATCCCAGACAGAAGCCGCGCTCGATGAACATATCCGCCTGCTGACGGCTGCCGTTGAACGCATGCGCGATCCCGCCACGGGGCGTGTAAATGCGCAACTGCTTGAGCAGCGCGTCTTGCGAGCGCCGTACATGCAAGATCACCGGCAAATCGAAATCGCGGGCGATCTTCAGTTGTTCGACGTAGAAGAATTGCTGCCGCGCCGGATCGAGCGTCTTGACGAAGAAATCGAGGCCGATCTCGCCGATGCCGACGAAGCGCGGGTCGCCCATCGCCTGTTCGACTGCGCGACGTAACGTCCCAATATCCTCATCCTTCGCGCGTGGCGTGTAGAGCGGATGGATGCCGAGCGCGTAAGCGCCGCCCGGCATTGCACGCGCGGCGGCGCGCGCGGCGTCGAACGTCGCACATTCGACAGCGGGCACGACAAGCCCGTGCACGCCGGCGGCTCGCGCGTCGGCAATGACGGTGTCGCGGTCGGCGTCGAACTCACCGGCGTCGAGATGGCAATGGGTATCGATCCACATGGTCAGGTGTCCTTGAGCGCTAATTCTACGGGGCGATGACAAGGCTCGCACGTCCGGCATTTCGTGACCATCGGACAACGCCGCGTCTACCCCTCGGAATCTGCTGAAACAAGCGGCATGGCACCTTCCCGCTCGCCCCCTCATTTCGCCGGTTGGGACCGAAAAATCACCTTCTCAGAAAGCAAAACGCCGGGATCATCCCGGCGTCCGTGTCACACTTTGGCATTCACGGCGACTGACTAATGCCCGATGCCGGATGGCACCCCGCCCCCACTCAAGCCGCTTCCAGCACCCCGTCGCGAAGCCGCAGTGCGCGGTCGCAGCGCCGGGCCAGATCGATATCGTGCGTCACGATCACGAAGCTGGTCTTGAGGGTTTCCGACAGCTCCAGCATCAGTGAAAACACGCTCTCGGCGGTGTGTCCGTCCAGATTGCCGGTCGGCTCATCGGCAAGCACGCACGCCGGCTGCGTCACCAGCGCACGCGCCATGGCCACGCGCTGACGCTCGCCACCCGAGAGTTCACCCGGACGGTGCTTCACCCGCGAGCCCAGCCCCACGCGCTCCAGAATCGCCATGGCGACTTCGCGCGCCTGTTCGGTCGGCATCCGGCGAATACGCAGCGGCATCGCCACGTTATCGAGCGCCGTGAACTCGGCCAGCAGATGGTGGAACTGATACACGAACCCGAGCGACTGATTGCGCTGGTTGGTCTTCTCGCGCTCGCCGAGCGTCGAAAACGGCTTGCCGAGCAACGAGACTTCACCGCGCGACGGGTCGTCCAGACCGCCAAGCACATGCAGCAACGTGCTCTTGCCCGAGCCCGACGCCCCGACGATCGCCACCTTCTCACCGGCAGCCACATCGAGGCTGGCCCCGGCAAGCACGGTCACGTTGAGTTCGCCTTGGCGGAACGTCTTGTGCAGATCGCGGGCGCGCAGCACCGGGCCGTCATAGGCGAAACCCGGGGCGATGTTCGGCGTGCTCGCCATGTTAGCTTTACTCATAGCGCAGGGCCTCCGCCGGTTTGACGCGCGAGGCACGCCAGCTCGGATAGATCGTCGCCAGTGCCGAGAGAATGAAGGAAATCACGCCGATACGAATCACGTCAGACGATTGCAGATCCGAAGGCAGTTCATTGATGAAGTAGATCGATTGCGGCAGGAAGTGAATCCCCAGCATGCGCTCGATGAACGGCACGATGACACCGATGTTCACCGAGATGAAGCAGCCCAGCGCAATGCCGAGCAGCGCCCCGATAAAGCCGATGGTCACGCCCTGCACGATGAAGATCTTCATGATCGAGCGAGGCTGCGCCCCCAGCGTGCGCAAGATCGCGATGTCCGCATACTTGTCGGTCACCGTCATCACCAGCGACGACACCAGATTGAACGCCGCCACCGCAATGATCAGCGTCAGAATGATGAACATCATCCGCTTCTCGGTCTGCACGGCGATAAACCAGTTCTTGTTCTGCTGTGTCCAGTCGCGCACCCACATGTTGCCCGTCAGCGACTTGGCCAGCTCGCGCGCCACGATCGGCGCCTGCTCCATGTCCTGAATCTTCAGCCGCACGCCGGTGGGTCCGTCGAGCCGGAAGAGCGTTTCGGCGTCATGCAGGTCGATCAGCGCCAGCGAACTGTCGTATTCGTAGTGCCCGGCCGTGAAGATCGCCACCACGGTGAACTGCTTCACGCGTGGCAGCACCCCCGCCGGGGTAATCGTGCCCTGCGGGGCGACGAGCGTTATCTTGTCACCGACGATCACCCCCAGGCCGCGCGCCAGCTCACTGCCGAGCACGATGCCGAAGCTGCCCGGCGTCAGGTTCGCGAGCGTGCCGCCCGTAATCTGCTTGCCGAGATCGGAAACCTTGGCCTCTTCGCTCGGCACGATGCCGCGCAGCACCACGCCGCGCACGTTGTCATCGCGCGTGAGCATGGCCTGCTCGCCCACGTACGGGGCGGCGGCAATCACGTTCTTGTTCTGCAACGCTTCGGTGGCCGTGCGCTGCCAGTCGGGCAGGTTGCCGTCGACGGCAAACACTTCGATGTGCGCCAGCACGGAGAGCATGCGGTCGCGCACTTCCTTCTGGAAGCCGTTCATCACGGAAAGCACCACAATGAGTGCCGCCACGCCCAGCGCAATGCCGGCCATGGAAATGAACGAAATAAAGGAGATGAAACCGTTGCCTGAGGATCGCTTGCCGGTGCGCGTGTAGCGCCAGCCGATCTGCCATTCGTATGGGAATTTCAAACGGATTCCTGATTCTTAATAAGGATCGATCGGAACATGCTGTGCCGCGCGGCGACGGCTTGTTGCGACGGCTTGCGGCGCCACTTCGCGCAACTGCCACCCGAGCCGTAACCGGCGCCGGGAGGGTGTTACAGGTGTTGCGGGCGTCGCAGCAGGCGGCACGTTCCGTACCTGACGTCAGGGTCACCCAACTGCCAGCGCGAAGTTTGCCATACAATTCGCCTCGACATGGATACACCTGCCCTGCACTTTCTTCTGCCGTTCGCGCTGCCCGCGTCGGCCCACTTGCCTGCATTGCTGGCTGGATTGGAGTTGCCTGCGCTCGAAAAGTTGCTCGCGCGCGGTGTCCAGTCGGCGCAGGACATCCCCGAAGACCCGTTTGTCCCCACGCTCCCGCACGAGCGCTGGCTGGCCGACGCCTTTGGCCTGCCCGGCGGTCCCGCCCGGGCGCCGCTCGCGCCGTTCATGCTGTTTGAAGACAGCGGCTCGCTCGACACGCGCTTCTGGTACTGCGCCCAACCCGCGCACATCCACATCGCCACCGATCATCTGGTGCTGACCGACCCCGCCGAGCTCGAATTGAGCAAGGAAGACTCGGCCGCGCTTTTCGCCACCGCCCACGCCCTGCTGGCGGAAGAAGGCGGTGAGCTGATCGCCCCGCGCCCCGACCGCTGGTATCTGAGCGCACCGGTGCTGGGCGACCTGCTCACGGCCTCGCCCGCGCGCGCCGCCGGTCGCAACGTCGACATCTGGCTGCCGCAAGGCAAGGCGGAACTGACGTGGCGCAAGTGGCAGAACGAGGTACAGATGACGTGGTACGACCATCCGGCCAATCAGGCCCGCGAGGCTCGCGGTCTGCCGCCGGTCAACGCCATCTGGCTATACGCCGGTGGCCAGCGCATCGCCGCCCCGCGCCTGAACCGGCCGTGCGTCACGGTGCTGGCCGACGCCCCCGCCACGCGCGGTCTCGCCCGTCATCTGCAAATTTCCCTGCACGACACCGCCGCCGGCATTGACGCCGCCAACGGCCGCACGCTCGTCCAGATCGATACCCTGACGTCCCATTTTCTGATGGAAGACTGGGCGCGCTGGCGCGACGCGCTCGTCGAAATCGACCGCCTCTGGCTCGCACCTGCCCTTGAACGGCTCGCCAAAGGCAATGCCCGCGAAGTGAGCCTCACACTCTGCGGCGACAGCCACAGCGTGACGATCCTGTCGCGCAGCGGCGACCTGCGCAAGTTCTGGCGCCGCCAGCCGCTCGCAGCACGTCTGCTGCCGCTCGCCCGCGTTGGCGAGGAGGTGGCATGACCGACATCGTCACCCGCACCGTCGACGACGGCATTGCCGACACACTCGCCCGCGACGGCGTGCACCCCGTGCTGGCCCGCCTGTTTGCCTCGCGCGGCGTTGCCGCCAGCGAGGAAACGGAAACCGCACTGACACGGCTCGTCCCGCCCACACAACTCAAGGGCGCACAGGAAGCGGCCGTGTTTCTGGCCGACGCCATCGGGGCGGGCAAACAGATGCTCGTCGTGGCCGACTACGACTGTGACGGTGCCACCGCTTGCGCCGTCGCCGTACGTGGCCTGCGCATGTTCGGTGCGAAAGTCGACTACCTCGTGCCGAACCGTTTCGAGTACGGTTATGGTCTGACGCCCGAAATCGTCGCACTTGCCGCACGCGGCAAGCTCGGCCCACCGGATGTGCTGATCACCGTCGATAACGGCATCGCCAGCCTCGACGGCGTGGCGGCGGCGCAGGCGCTCGGCATCGAAGTCGTCGTTACCGATCACCACTTGCCCGGCAGCGAACTGCCGAACGCGCGCTGCATCGTCAATCCGAACCAGCCGGGTTGTGAATTCCCCAGCAAGAATCTGGCCGGTGTGGGGGTGATGTTCTACGTGCTGCTCGCCCTGCGGGCCGAGTTGCGCCAGCGCGGGGCGTTCGACGCCCGCGAGCAACCGCGTCTCGACACCCTGCTCGATCTGGTGGCACTGGGCACCGTCGCCGACGTGGTCAAGCTCGACACCAACAACCGGATTCTGGTCGCGCAAGGTCTCTCGCGCATGCGCGCCGGGCGTATGCATCCCGGCATCAATGCGCTGTTCCGCGCGGCGGCTCGCAATGCCCGGCAGGCTGGCAGCTTCGATCTGGGCTTTGGTCTCGGCCCGCGTCTGAACGCCGCCGGGCGTCTGGCCGATATGTCGCTCGGTATCGAGTGTCTGCTGACCGACGACGACGCCCGCGCGTGGACCCTCGCGCAAGAACTCGACGCGATGAATCGCGAGCGGCGCGAGATTGAAGCCGGCATGCAGCAGGAAGCGCTGGCCGACCTTGCCCGCTTCGACCCGCGCGCGGCCACCACGTTGTGTGCTTTCAACGAGACGTGGCATCAGGGCGTGATCGGAATTGTCGCCGCACGCCTGAAAGAGAAGTTTTACCGCCCGACGATTGTGTTCGCCCCGGGCGACGATGGTCAGATCAAGGGCTCGGGCCGCTCGATTCCGGGCTTTCATCTGCGTGATGCGCTCGATCTCGTGACCAAGCGTGAACCGGGTCTGATCGGCAAGTTCGGCGGCCACGCCATGGCGGCGGGCCTGACGATTGCTGCGGATGATCTGGCGCGCTTTCAGGCGGCGTTCGAAGCCGTCGGGCAGGAATGGCTCGATGAGAAGACGCTTTCTCGCGTGATCGAGACTGACGGCGACATCGGCGACGAGTGCTTCGTGCCGCCGTTCGTGGCGTTGCTTGATGCGCAAGTGTGGGGGCAAGGTTTTCCGCCGCCGGTGTTCTCGGGCGAATTCGAAGTGCTCTCGCAGGCCATCCTCAAGGACAAGCATCTGAAACTGCAACTCGGTCGCGGCCGCATGCGCTTCAATGCGATCTGGTTCAATCATGCCGACACGCTGCCGAGCCGCGCACGATTTGCCTACCGGCTGGCCGCCGATACGTTCAACGGCGTGTCGCGCGTGCAGATGATCGTCGAACACGCACAGGCGTAAAGCCGAGAGTCGCAGAGGAGCGTGTCCGTGCGACGTTCACGGACACGCTCCTCATCCGAACGGCACCGCCGCCCGCCGCGTGCGGCCGATGGGCGTAACGAACGCCAGCACCGCCGGATCGAGTACCCGCACCCGGTGCCAGCAACGCGCAGGCACCACCGCCAGCCGGGGCCCGGCCAGTTCCAGCGTCCGGGTGACGCCCGCCAGATCGACGTAATCGATCGCGAGCGTGCCCCGTGCCACCATCAGCAGTTCATCGCCCGCTTCGTGACACTCCCAGACATCGGCATGCACCGAGGCATCGTCGGGTGCATCGAACATGCCGATCATTCGACGCGCCTCACTGCGTGTTGCCAGCGTGGCGAGCATGCCGTCGTCGTAGAGCCCGACCAACGCGTCGCGCCCCGTGCCGCAAACCCACGGCAGACGGGCTCCCAGCGCTCGCTCGCTATCGCTACTGAGTTCGCCCAGGTCGCTTAGGTCACCCGAATCACGCTGGTTACTCTCGCCGCCGCCACCGTTATCGATGGCATCAGCGCCCATTCCCCGCCTCCCCGGAGGCTGTGCCGTTTCCCGCGCTCGCGAACGACATCTTCGCCGACACATGACGCGGCCCCATCACTCGCTGACCGGTCAATACGATCGTGCGCATCGCTTCGGCCCAACCCTGCATCGAGGACAACGCTATTTCCGCATGCACGACGCTCGTGCCGACCGAACTCGCCCGCTTCGGGGCCTTGCCCGCTGGCCATGCGCGTCGCAGTTCGTCGTCGACCGGGGTGTCGTGGAAGCCACCACTCATGGTGATGTCGAAGGCCAGCGTCGCGGGCGTCTCGTTGCCGGCGGTGCCTGCCCCGCCGGTGCAATACGCCATCCCCGACACACCGAAACGGTGCTCGCCTTCCGAGACCAGCCCGGTCACCTGAAATGTGCGTGAACCGATACCAGCGGCCCCGTCACGCGGCGCCAGTACCAATGCAATGGGCAACGGCCCTTCGCCTTCGAGTTGATAGGTGCCCTGCAACGTCGTCGTCATGACGGCAGACGTGCCGCAGATCGATGCAGGTTGCGACGCTTGCGTCGCTGCGGTCTGCGCCACCCCTGACATCGGCAGGCTCGCGCCGATAGCCAGCAGGCAGGCAGCCAACATGGGGCGAATGAAATAGGTCGAGTGCTTCATGAATGCATTCCTCGTGGGTGAATAGTGAATGGCTTGCAGCCGCCGGGCGACAGCCGCGCACGCGCCATTGATGGTTTGGGTCGATCGTCAGTAGTCAGTACGCAACGTCAACATCACGCTGCGCGGGTTGCCGTAGTGGTTGTTCCAGCTCGCGTTCGAGAGGCTTTGGTAGTAGCGGCGATCGAACACGTTGTTCACGTTGAGCGAGGCCGAGACGTGCTTGTTGTAGCGATACCCGGCCCGCAGATTGAGCGTCGCGTAGCCGCCTTGGCGCAGCACGATGCCGCTGGACGTGGCCGACGTCTCGCTCTGCACGTCCACGCCGCCGCCCACGCTCCAGCGCCGCCCATCGAACGGCAGTTGGTAATTGGTCCACACGCGCAGCAGATGACGCGGGGCGAAGTCCGCAAACGATTGCCCCTGCATCGTGGCGTCGCTCAGATACTTCGTCGTGTTGAAGGTGTAGCCGGCGAACACGTTCCACGCGTCGGTGATCTGGCCGCTGGCCTGCATTTCCACGCCCTGACTCTGCACTTCGCCCGACGCGATGTAACGGCACGTCGTGCCCACACACGGCACGCTCGGATCGGTCTGCGCGCGGTTCTTCTGGCGAATGCGAAACACGGCGAGCGACACGTCGAGCGCCCCGTCGAACAACTGCCCCTTCACCCCCGCCTCGTAGCTTGCGCCCGTGATCGGCTTGAGCAGGCTGTTGCTCGCATCAAGGACGGTCTGTGGCTGGAAAATGTCGGCGTAGCTCGCGTAAAGCGACCACTTGTCGTTCAGATCGAACACGAGCCCGCCGTACGGCGTGGCCTTCGCGCCGGTGCGGTAACTGCTCGCGGGGGCGTGCTGATCCCACCACGACACGCGTGCGCCGAGCACCAGTGTGAGCGGCTGAGCAAGCCGGATGCGGCCCATCGCATAAGCGCCGTTCTGCACAGTTCGCGTCGGCGTCACGCTCGAAAACGGACTCGTCGCGGGCTCGCCAATTGAACTCGGATCCCAACGGTAAATGTCGACGGGTTTGCCGTTGACTGACGGCACCAGTGCCGCGCTACGCTGCTGCGTGGTCGCTTCGAGCCGTTGCAGGCCGAACAGCAGATGGTGTTCGCGGCCGAGCAATTTCACCGGGCCGTCCACCTGCAAATCCACGCCGGTCTGCGTGTTGTCGAAACGATAGGCCGCACCGGTCAGCTGGCTGCCCGCGCCCGTCGCCGGATTGATCGCACCGAACGCGACGCCGTATTTCAGGTCGCCGCCAGCGTCGAGATAGTTCGCCGAGAGCTTGGCGGCCCAGCCGTTACCGAGCTGCTGTTCGAGCGTGCCGAAGACGCGCGTCTCGGTCCAGTCGAAGGTGTCCCACGACGAGCCCAGAAAGATCGAGCGCGGCAAGTTCAAATCGCCGCCCTTCGTCGAGAACGGCACGCCAGCGAGGTTCGGTGTCGATGTCGTGCGTTGGTGCTGCACGCCAACGCGCAATAACGTGGAGGACGTCAGGTCGGCCTCCGCCACGCCGTAGACGGTGGTGGCGTGCTGCTTGCCGAAGTCGTAGTACATGTGCTGCCGGTCGTCCGACACGGCCACGCGTGCGCGCAACGAGCCGCTGGCGTTGAGCGGGCCGCCGATGTCGGCCTCTTCGCGATATCGATCCCAACTGCCTAGCGTGACCGCCGCCGATGCGGCAAACGTCTTGCCCGGCAGTTTGTGCACGAGGTTGATCAACCCGCCCGGGTTGCCGGTGCCGTGGAAGAGGCCCGTCGAGCCGCGAATGATTTCGACACGCTCGTACGGCGTCATGTCCTGCGGCCCGGCCGCCGTGTTGGCCATCAGCACCGGTACGCCGTCTTGCTCGAAAGCGTCGAGCTTGAAACCGCGCGAGTAGAACGCCGTCGTCAACAACACGTAAGGCTGCACGGTGATGCCGGGCACTTGTTGCAGCACATCTTCAATGCTGTGCGCCCCCTGCTGCTCCATGAGCTTTTGGTCGACGACGGTCACCGTTTGCGGCAAATCGCGCACCGACGGGGCGAGCTTACCGAGCACCGAACCCTGTGCCGCCGGATCACGCGTCGCGGCGGCACTGATATGGGTCGTCGGCAACGCGGCCGTGTCGGCGGTTGAAGCAGCGGTTGAGGCAGCGGTTGAAGCAGCGGTTGAAGCAGCGATTGAAGCAGCGGTCGACTTACCGATCGGTTCGGCCAGCGGGTCGACATCGCTCAGTGCGACGGGAGGCCCCGCCTCCTGCGCTGTCGCAGGCATCGCCCCTGCGCCCGTCACAACGGCCAGCGCCGCCATCGCGACGGCACGCCACACCCCGGGCGTCACCGTCGGCATTGCTTTGAAACCACTTGGAATATTCGAAGACATCAGCAGCACACCAACGAGATTGAGAATCAATCCCGCTATCGTGCCGAGGCGCAGACGGATGCACTCGCGCTTGCATCACCATCACTGGCGATTGCGTCACGAATCCGGCTACACGCCCTCGCGCGTCAGCGTGTGCGGCAGCATGCCGAAGCGCGCGCGGAAGGTTTTCGAGAAGTGTGAGTCGGTATAGCCGCACTGCCACGCCGCTTCGCTCACGCTGATGCGGCGGGCGCTGAGCAGGGCAAACGCTTGTGTCAGACGGCGCTCGCGCACGTAGCCGTGCACGGTGGTGCCGAATTGCTCGCGAAACCCGTCACACAGTTTGTTGACGTTGATGCCGACGGTGCGTGCCAGTTGCGGCAGCGACGGGGGTGTCTGCAATTGCGCGTCGAGCAGATCACGGGCAGCGAGCAATGCTTTGCGCAGCGTTACCTGACGCGCGGATTCCCCCCTCGCCGGCGTTGCTGCGGTTGGCTGGAAAGCGGCGCAGCGCGCCAGCGCTTCGAAGGTTTGCGCGACTAGCGCCAGACGCTGCCACGGCGCATCGACACCGGGTGACGACGACATCGTCGAAGCGCGGTCGGCGTCGTCAGTCTCCGGCGTCGATGCCATGGCACTCGCCCAGCGCCACTCGTCGGCACTCATCGCGCGCGTCAGCACCGCGCTGTCGCCCGCCCAATCGCCCATCACGCGCGATTCATTCGGGTGGTGACGGTGGCTGACACCATGTGCCGGCTCGCGCCATCGATGCGTCAGGGCGTTCGCATCGAGACCGCAAGTCGCGCGCAGATAATCTTCGGACAACCGCAGGCTGCAATACCGCAACGCCCCCGCGTGGCGATACACATTGTCGATATCGAACGACGCCGCACCAAAGCACACGTTGACGCTGGCCGCGCCCGCCGTGAGCAACGGCTCGCCGCAAGCGCCCCACTGCAACGTGCCATCGAGCAGGAAAACGATTTTGATGTCGCCCGCCGCCAGCGATTCACGAACGGACTCGCCAGCACTCGCATGCTGAACGCCTTTCGAAAGCGACAACCCATCGAGATCGAACGAGCGGCGCCACGGCGGCAGTGCGTGCGGCATGTGGGAATCGTGTGAATCGTGTGAATCGCGTGGCGTGCCGGTGCACATCGCGCTTCGGACGGCGCTTCGGCCAGAAACCTCTTCACCCGCCACCCGTGCTCGCGACATCGTCGTTTCCGTCATCAAATGTTAATGAGACACATTATCATTTGATGACGAAACTAAGGCAATCCAGTCATCGATCTTTCGCATGACGCGGGAACGTCAGACTACCTGCGCTTCCTGCGCTTCCGACACGTATTCCCGCATGACCTTCAGGAACGCCTCGCGTGCCGGATGCACATCCACGCCGCGATGCCGGACGAAGAAGTTGGGCACGGCGGCCAGATCGTCCAGCGCGTGCCCGACGATGGCCGCCTCTTGCCGGTAGCGCAGATACACGCCGCGCGGCACCAGTGAGTAGCCGACACCCGCGCCCACGCATGCCACGATCGTTGCGTAGCTGCCGTAGCTCAGAATGCGCCCCGGCGTGACGGTGTTCGCCGCCAGCCATTGCTCCATCGTGGCGCGGTACGGGCACCCCGGCGGCCACATCAGCAGCGTGGCGCCTGCCAGATCTGCCGCTTCGTGCACCGTGTCGGCTCGCGCAGGCGCCACCAGCACGATCGGCTCTCGATAGATTTCATCAGCCACCACAAACGCTTGCGCCTGCGCTTCCAGACAGGCCGTGCCCGCGATCAGCGCCGCGTCCACCCGGCCGTGCTGAATCTCGTCGAGCAGGTTGAGCGAGGTGTCGGTCACCAGATTCAACCGCACCTTCGGAAACGCCGCGTGAAAGCGCGCCAGCACCGCCGGCAATCTCGACGTCGCCGACGATTCGATCGCGCCCAGCGAGAAGTCGCCCGACGGTTCGCCTGACGGATTCAACGCTGCGCTCGCTTCGCGCGAGAGCGCCAGAATCCGGTCGGCGTAGCCCAGCAAGGTGCGCCCGCTCGGCGTCAGTTGCAGGCGCCGGCCCTGCCGATGGAACAGCTTCACGCCCACCGTGTGTTCCAGCGAACGGATACGGGCTGTCACGTTCGACTGCACGCAGTGCAACGCTTCGGCGGCGCCCAGCACGCTGCCCTCGTCGACGATGGCCTTGAAGGTCTGAAGTTGTAGAAAATCCATGATGCCGGGCTCGTTGAGTGATCTCGGGGTATGTCGTCGCGCGTGCCACTGCCCGCGTCGCAGAGACGGTGCGCATCTCGTCCAGAACATCTGGCCCTTATTGCGCGTCGACACTTCAATAATAGTGAAGAAATCATACTCAACATTTCACTTTTTTAGTACCCGCAGAAGGCATAAGCTTCGGGTTATCCCTAGTGCGTCGCCGCCACAGCATCCCGCCACTGGCACCGAGCAACGCGCCCGAAAAGGAAGTCACATCATGTTCCGCCCCCTGTCTGCCGCGAATGCCGCCAATGCCGTCAACGTGCCGTCTGCCGTGCTCGCGCAGACCACGCCGCTCAGTCTGTTCTTCCGTACCGTCGATCAGTGGCGCGTGCGTTACGAACAAGGGCTGCAAGCCGAAGCCCTCGCTGCACTCGACGACGCCACGCTCGCCGACATCGGTTATGCCCGCGACGCGTTCGGCCTGCGCCATACTTCGGTGCGCTGAGTCGTTGCCGTCAAGGCAGGTGGAATGCGTCGATAGTCGCCAAAAGGCCCCGGATTGGGGCCTTCGCTGCGTTATAATCGCGGTTTTCACCGATTTCGCACCTGTCATCACACATGGAAGCCGAACGCCTAAACGCACTTGAATCCCTCCTCGCCGACCTGCGCACCCGCGTCGGCGAGCTCAGGGGGTATCTTTGACTTCGATGTCAAACAAGCCCGCCTGATTGAAGTCAACAAAGAACTCGAAGACCCGAACATCTGGAACGATTCCAAGCGTGCGCAAGCGCTCGGCAAGGAAAAGAAGGCGCTCGACAGCATCGTCACCAACCTGACTGAGCTCGACGCCGGCCTTTCCGATACGCAGGAATTGTTCGACATGGCCCGCGAAGAAGGCGACGAAGACTCGCTGGTGGCGCTGGAGAGCGACACGCAGGTTCTCGCCGCGCGCGTGGGCGACATGGAGTTCCGCCGGATGTTCAACAACCCGGCCGACCCGAACAACGCCTTCATCGACATTCAGGCCGGCGCTGGCGGCACCGAAGCCAACGACTGGGCCGGCATGCTGCTGCGCCAGTACCTGCGCTATTGCGAGCGCAAGGGCTTCAAGGCCGAAGTGCTCGAAGTGTCGGACGGCGACGTCGCCGGCATCAAGAGCGCCTCGCTGAAGGTCACCGGCGATTACGCTTACGGCTATCTGCGTACCGAAACTGGCGTGCACCGTTTGGTGCGCAAGTCGCCGTTCGACTCGTCGGGCGGACGCCACACGTCGTTTGCCAGCCTGTTCGTGTACCCGGAAGTGGATGATTCGATCGAGATCGACATCAACCCCGCCGACGTGCGTACCGACACGTACCGCGCCTCGGGTGCGGGCGGTCAGCACATCAACAAGACCGACTCCGCCGTGCGTCTGACGCACATCCCGACCGGCATCGTCGTGGCCTGCCAGAACGACCGTTCGCAGCACCGCAACCGCGCCGAAGCCTGGGACATGCTCCGCTCGCGCCTGTTCGAACACGAGATGCGCAAGCGTCGCGCCGAACAGGACAAGCTGGAGTCGAGCAAGACCGATGTGGGCTGGGGCCATCAGATTCGCTCGTACGTGCTCGATCAGTCGCGCGTCAAGGACCTGCGCACGAGCGTGGAAACCGGCAATACCGGCAAGGTACTCGACGGCGATCTGGACGACTTCATCTCCGCGAGTCTCAAGCAGGGAGTGTAAGGAATGGCGTTTGTCCGCACGCTAGCCGTGTGGGTGGTCGGTGCGTTGTGTCTGCAACGCGCCGCCATGGCGGGCCCGGCCAGTACACCGGGCGCGCCGGGTCCAAGCCCCGACACGGGGCCGTATCTGCACGAATTACTCAAGCGTCCGGATTTTTCGGGCGCCTATACGCGCATCGTGACGCCGCGCAACCTGCCAACGTGGGTGCGTCAGGGTGGCACGTCGACGCCGTCGCAACGTGTGACGGTGGCCGGCAAGCCCTGGCTCCTCGTGCAGAGTTGCAAGCCGCACGACTGCCCGAGCGAGTATGTCCATATTTTGTACGAACCGCGCTCGCAGTCGATCGCGGCGCTGTTTGTGCGCGATCCGAGCGCTGCCGCCAATGCCGGCGTGCATCAGGATCGCACCGAACTGATCTGGCTGGGCTCACCTGACGGCTCGCTCAAGAACGCCCTGCTCCACACGCTGCGCTTTACCGAATAACCTCATCGTTCGCACCATGACCGATCAAAACACTCCGGCCCAAGACCAGGCCAACGACGCCCCGCAGGACGACAACAAGCTCATCGCGGAACGTCGCGAGAAACTTCAGGCACTGCGTGCCGAGGGCGTCGCCTTCCCGAACGACTTCCGCCCCGAGCAGCACGCAGGCGACTTGCAGGCGCGCTATGTGGACGTGCAGAACGACGTTCTCGAAGCCGAACCCGTCGCCGTCTCGGTGGCCGGGCGCATGATGCTCAAGCGCGTGATGGGCAAGGCCGCGTTCGCGACCGTGCAGGACAGCAGCGGGCAGATCCAGTTCTTCATCAGCCGCGACGACGTCGGTGTCGATTCGATGACCGCCTTCAAGGGCTGGGACATCGGCGACATCATCGCCGCACGCGGCACGCTGTTCCGCACCCGCACCGGCGAACTGTCGGTCAAGGTCACGGAACTGCGGCTGCTCGCCAAGGCGCTGCGCCCGCTGCCGGACAAGTTCCACGGTCTGTCGGATCAGGAAACCAAGTACCGCCAGCGCTACGTCGACCTGATCACCTCGCCCGAGACGCGCAACACGTTCCGCGCGCGCGCCAAGGCCATCGCGTCGATTCGCCAGTACATGACCGATGCCGAGTTCATGGAAGTCGAAACGCCGATGCTGCACCCGATTCCGGGGGGTGCCGCCGCCAAGCCGTTCATCACGCATCACAACGCGCTCGACATGCAGATGTACCTGCGTATCGCGCCGGAACTGTATCTGAAGCGCCTGATCGTCGGCGGCTTCGAGCGTGTGTTCGAGATCAACCGTAACTTCCGCAATGAAGGCGTGTCGCCGCGCCACAATCCGGAATTCACGATGATGGAGTTCTACGCGGCCTACACGGATTACCGTTGGCTGATGGACTTCACCGAGTCGCTGATCCGCCGCGCCGCCATCGATTCGCTCGGCACCGCGACCATCCAGTATCAGGGCCGCGAGCTGGATCTGGCCAAGCCGTTCCATCGCCTGACGATTGTCGAAGCGATTCGCAAGTACGCGCCGGAGTACACCGAGGCGCAGCTGGCCGATATCGAATTCGTGCGTGGTGCGCTGGTCAAGTACGGCGTGAAGGTCGACGCACCGCAGTTCAAGCACGCCGGTCTGGGCGCACTGCAACTGGCGCTGTTCGAAGAGACGGCCGAGAGCCAGCTCTGGGAGCCGACGTTCATCATCGACTACCCGGTGGAAGTCTCGCCGCTCGCACGCGCATCGGACACGGTACCGGGCATCACCGAGCGCTTCGAGCTGTTCATGACGGGCCGCGAAATTGCCAACGGCTTCTCGGAGTTGAACGATCCGGAAGATCAGGCTGCGCGCTTCCGTGCGCAGGTCGAGCAGAAGGATGCCGGCGACGAAGAAGCCATGTACTACGACGCCGATTACATCCGCGCGCTCGAGTATGGCATGCCCCCGACGGGCGGCTGCGGTATCGGCATCGATCGCCTGATCATGCTGCTGACCGATAGCCCGAACATCCGCGACGTGCTGCTGTTCCCGCACCTGCGCCGCGAAGACTGAGCGTCTCGAACTTTCGAGCCGCTTGGCCGGATGGCTGAATGAAAATGCCGCAGCGATATTCGCTGCGGCATTTTTTTATGCTGTTGAACGGTGAAGCGGATCAAGACGAAGGCGGCGCATCTGTGGTCGTACGCTCGCGGCACGCGTTGGCGTGTAACGTCAGCGCGTCATGGCCGGAACGCCGGGCGTTCGCAGAACGCCACCAGTCACCCGGGCAACGCCGCTCGAAAATCGAGGTCTCGATGGCAGGCACCGGCGCGCCGCCCTCCCCCGCCCGCGACGCCACACGCGTCACATTCGTGAGGCAGTTGGAAAAGCCTGCGGCGTGGCTATGCAACGACAATATCCGGGCTACGCCGCTCGTCGGACTCAGCCTCGACGGGTCGACAGGCAAGCGATGGAGGATGTCGCGTCCGGTCGCGCGAAACAGCGCCGGATTGGGGTTGTCATGCCATGTCCGCTCGTCCACCTTCGTCACCCGGCTCCACGTGGGCATGAGCGCCCACCAGCCCAAGTCATACTCCAGCGCCGCCATGGTGCCCGGCTGGTAACCGTCGTGGCGCAGGTAAATCGAGGGAATCGCCATCGATTCAGCCGTGTGAAATTCGCTTGCCAGCGTGCGGTTCGCATTTGGCCCGTCGCCTTCGCCGTGGCCGCTCGACGTTTGCGCGGCTTCCGTCGCAGCGATGCCCAGACACGCCATGCGCTGCTCCAGCGCGTCAACAAGGTGTTCGCCGTCGATCCCGTTGTGACATCCCTCCGTTGACGCCACCAGATCCAGCAATTCGACCCAGAACGCACCGGCCTTGTGTTCGGACAGAAAGCCGATGCGGTCAGGCTCGGAATGCAGATGCATGATCGTGCGCCCATCCGACTGCACGTCTGCGGGGGCCCGCGTAGGCAACCACGTTGCACAGTCTTCCTGACGCAGTACACGCTCGCCGCCCCCATCGGGAGCCACACGAACGTCGCTGAGATCGTCGGCAAAGACAACGCGCGGGTTGTCGGACATCGTGACCCACGCGCCGGCGATCACCGTGGTCAGCGACGGCACGGACAGCGCCGTCGCCGAGATTCCTGAAGTGCTCAGAGCAGGCATGTGTTTCTCCTGTAGCGGCATCGAATTGTGCCGCCAAGGAGTCTAGGATTCTGCACACTCCGCGTTATCGCGTACCTGAGCGGTGTTACGCGAAACGTGAACACGCGCCCGCGAGAGGTTCAGAAGACCGGAACACCGCGATACGCGGACGGCCAGCCGCCATCGAGTCGCAACCACGTGCGCGAGATCGGGTGAATCGAACCGTTCGACGACTCTTCAACCAACTGGCGCAGCGCGAGTGACGACAGCGTCTTCTCATCGGTCGGAAATGCCACGAGGAATGTACGGTTCACCGCCACCGCGGCGAATTCGCGCACGCCGAAGTGGGCCACCATCGACTGATAGAGATTGCCGAGTACCAAGGCGCCCGCCGGGGCCATCCAGTTGCCGCGCGAGCCCCCGAAATGCGTGCCGTCGTCGAGGCATGCAATGCCGAATTCGAAGTGACGTGAATTCCACGCGCGCGACAGATTGGACGCCGCATGCGCGAACGCGTCTTCGAACGTCATCCCCACCGCCGCCAAATCACTGCCTTGCAAACGGCGCAGGCCCTGAGGGCCGTCCATCACCAGTGTGAGGAAAACGTCGTCGGAAAACGGTTCGCTAACGTCGCCGTTCGGATCGCAAGCGTCCACCCAGGCACCGGGCACGACGTATGGATAGAGATGAAGTTGATTCGCGCTGTCCAGCGGCGCGTCCAGCAGTGGCAAGGTATCGGTCATGAGTCGCGTCGAGATCTGTTTCATTTGTTAGGACGTTCCGGTGCACGACAAGTGCCCGGAATGGGACACATCCGAAAAATCCCCTGTATTTCATTGACTTACATCATCACATACGCACCGTACGGGTGGTCCGCCATGCGAAACATCTTACATCGCGTTACAAAATGAAACGGTTGCCGCGCTTGCCGTGACGGACACTTCCGACATGCGAGATCACTCGATGGCTACCGTGAACGCTAACACGGTGTCATCCGAATGCAGCGGATTCCGATGCATTCACCGGCCGGAAAAATGAAAGGGCCGGGCAGCACGGTGGCTCGCCACCAACCACACGATGGAGAAAACAACATGGATAACGATCTGCAACCGCGTCGCATGCATCCGCTGATCGCTGCTGCCGCCGGCAGCATCGTGGTCGTCAGCTTGCTCGGCGTCGCCGCCATTACGGGCGTGCTGCCCTCGGCAAAGAGCACCAACGGCCCTGCGCCGACGAGTGACGCTTCCAACTCGCAATATGCCCTGACGCCGCCGCAGTCGTCTGCCCAATCCGCGACTGCCTCACAACAGGCGCAGCAGGCTCAGGCGGCGCAACAGGCCCAGCAAGCCCAACAAGCCCAACAAGCCCAGTACGCGCAGCAGCAAGCCCCGCAGCGCGCTCCGGCACAGCAACCGTCGTACGCGCAACAATCGGCCCCACCGGCACAGCAACAAGCCGCCGCATGCTCTAGCTGCGGCACGGTGCAGTCGGTGCAGCCGATCCGCACGCAAGGCCATGCGACGGGTCTGGGCGCCGTCGGGGGCGCCGTCGCCGGTGGCCTGATCGGCAACCAGTTCGGCGCCGGTAACGGCCGCACCGCGATGACCGTGGTCGGCGCGCTCGGCGGTGGTCTGGCCGGTAACGAGGTCGAGAAGAACGTGCGCTCGGACACCGTGTATCGCGTCTACGTGCGCATGGACACCGGCAAGACCCGCTATTGGACGTATCAGCAAGCGCCGGGCGTACAACCGGGTGACCGCGTACGTCTGGAAGGCAACGGACTGGTGCGCGCCAGCTAAGTCAGACGCTCCGGCCGATTCAATGGCTGCTGACGGTGCCCTTCAGGAAGGCGTCGTCACAGCAGCCCCTTCAGTCACGTCACACGCTTCGCAGAAACACAAAAGCCGCTCGAAAGAGCGGCTTTTGCTTTGACAGCATCGCAGTGACCAGCGATGCGGCAGATCAGCGAGCTTCGTCGATCCACGCCATCTGAATGGCTTCGAGCACCTTTTCACCAGCGCGGTCGGCGGCATCGTCGAAACCATCGAGTGCCATGACCCACTGATGCAGATCGGTAAAGCGCACGTATTGCGGGTCAACGTCGGGATGCGCGTCGGTGAGCGCAATCGCGATGTCCTGAATGTCGGTCCATTTCATGGGGCAAGCTCCTCGTTCTTGTCTGACATTTCACGTGGCAACGCTATACAGCGACGCTCAGTGATTTTCCTTGGCGTGGTTGATCGTGTACTTCGGAATTTCGACCACGAGGTCAGTGTCGGCCGGCATCGGCGTCTGACACGACAGGCGCGACGTCGGCTCCAGCCCCCACGCCTTGTCCAGCAGATCCTCTTCTTCGTCTTCCGCCGGTTGCAGCGCTTCGAAGCCCTCGCGCACGATCACGTGGCAAGTGGTGCAGGCACACGACTTTTCGCAGGCGTGTTCGATTTCGATGTCGTTGGCGAGCAGCGCGTCGCACACGGTGGTGCCCGGTGCAACCTCCAGCACGGCCCCTTCCGGGCACAGCTCAACGTGAGGCAATACAACGATTTGTGGCATGGCTTGCAGTTTCCGTGTGTGTCTTACAGTTTGTCGATGTCCGCAACGCGCCGGCCGGCCAGCGCTGCGCGGATGCTCTTGTCCATGCGACGCGCGGCAAAGGCGTCGGTCGCCTGCGACAGTGTCTCGGTGGCCGTCTTGATCGCGATCTGATCGTCGCCCGACGCCTTCTGGCGCAGGTCGGCCAACAGGCCGTCGATCTCGGCACGCTCATCGGCGTCGAGCAATTCAGGGTCAGCGGCAAGCGCGCTGTCGATGGCCACGAGCAAGCGCTCGGCGTCCACCTGTTGCTCACGCAAGGCGCGGGCACGCATGTCCGTTTCTGCCGAGCCGAAGCTGTCTTGCAGCATGCGGGCGATGTCGTCGTCGGCCAGACCGTACGACGGCTTCACTTCGATCGACGCGGCCACGCCCGAGTGCATCTCTTGTGCTGCCACCGACAGCAAACCGTCAGCGTCGACCTGATACGTCACGCGAATACGCGCCGCGCCAGCCGTCATCGGCGGAATACCACGCAGCTCGAAGCGGGCGAGCGAGCGGCAATCGGCCGCCAGTTCGCGCTCGCCTTGCAGCACGTGAATCGCCATGGCCGTCTGGCCATCCTTGAACGTGGTGAATTCCTGCGCGCGTGCGACCGGAATCGTGGCATTGCGGGGGATGATCTTCTCGACCAGACCGCCCATTGTCTCGACACCGAGTGACAGCGGAATCACGTCGAGCAGCAGCCACTCGTCGCCGTCGGCCTGATTGCCGGCGAGCATGTTGGCCTGCACTGCCGCGCCAAGCGCCACGACCTGATCCGGGTCGAGATCGACCAGCGGCTCACGGCCGAAGAACGTGGCGACGGCTGCGCGCACTTGCGGCATGCGCGTCGCGCCACCGACCAGCACCACACCCTTGACGTCTTCCGGGCCCATGCCCGCGTCGCGCAATGCCTTGCGCATCGGGCCGATGGTGCGGTTCACGAGTTGTGCGCCCAGTTCGGTGAACTGCTCGCGCGTGAGTTTCAACGCAACCTGTCGCTCACCAGACAGCGTGAGCGCGATGTCGGCGTCTTGCGCGTCGGTCAGCGCTTCCTTGGCGGTGCGGGCGTGATCGAGCAACGCGCGCACGTCCTGCGAGGTGAGCGAAGCGGCGGCGAGGCCAGCTGCGCCCACGGCCCAGCGGTAGATCACCTGATCGAAATCGTCGCCACCGAGCGCCGAATCGCCACCCGCGGCGAGCACTTCGAACACGCCCTTCGTCAGACGAAGAATCGAGATGTCGAACGTGCCACCGCCCAGATCGTAAATGGCGTAGAGGCCTTCGGCCGCATTGTCCAGACCGTAGGCAATCGCGGCAGCCGTCGGCTCGTTGAGCAGACGCAGCACATTCAGACCGGCCAGACGCGCGGCGTCCTTGGTGGCCTGACGCTGGGCATCGTCGAAGTACGCGGGCACGGTAATCACCGCGCCGACGAGATCGTCGCCCAACGTGTCTTCGGCGCGCTGGCGCAACGTGGCGAGAATTTCGGCAGACACTTCGACCGGGCTCTTCACGCCACCGGCCGTGTTCATCTGCACCATGCCGGGCGCGTCGACGAAATCGTACGGCGCGTTGTCGGCGTGGGCGACATCGGCCAGACCCCGGCCCATGAAGCGTTTGACGGAAACGATGGTGTTGCGCGGATCGGTGGCGGCAGCCGACTTGGCGTCGTAGCCGATCTGGGTGCGGGGACCGCCGAGATAGCGCACGACGGACGGCAGCAAGACGCGGCCCTGTTCGTCGGGCAGCACTTCAGCGACACCGCTGCGCACGGCGGCCACGAGCGAATGCGTCGTGCCGAGATCGATGCCCACGGCGAGTCGCCGCTGGTGCGGCGCGGGGGACATGCCGGGTTCGGAAATTTGCAGAAGGGCCATGGCTTTGCAATACGGGCGACGCGCAGGCGCGTGCACCCTTGTTCTCAAGCGGTTCTCAGAATCATGTGACGGCGCCGCACCGGGCCATCACGCGTTTTCCAGCATTTCGATGCGCTGCGCGATATCTTCCTCGGCGCGCGCAATAAACATCAGTTGCCGTACGGCTTCGGCGGCCGGCTGCCAAGCGGCGCTGTCGAGCCAGTCGCCCAGTTTGGTCAGGCGGGTGCGCCGGTCGTCGCGCAGCGTTTTCGCCAGCGCGTCGAGTGCGCCGACATTGCGCGCGGCGACGGCATCGTCGATGGCTTCACGCCATTCCATCTGCTGCATCAGGAAATCGGGGGCCATCGCGGTGTTGTTCTCCGCGCCCACGTCGATGCCCTGCAAGGTCAACAGATAGGTGCCGCGCTGCAACGGGTCACGCAGCGTGCGATACGCAGCATTGGCCTGTGCCGCCCACTGCATGGCGACCCGGCGCTCGGCATCGCTCGCGTTGGCGAAGCGATCGGGATGCACCCGCGATTGCACCGCGCGGTACGCCGTATCGAGCGCCTCGGTGTCGAGCGCGAAGCGCTGCGGCAACTCGAACAGCGTGAAATAGTTGTCAGTCAATGCAGTCATCGCACCATCGTCTCTAACGTCAGCCCGTAAAAAAAGCGGCTCGCGCCGCCTTGTTGCCTACGCTACTACCGCGCCGACCGTGTCGGCGCGCCAATCTCGCTTACTCTGCCGGCGAACTATCGGATAGGCCGAACCCATCCGGCGCATCCGGTGGTTCGCCGCGCTGGCATTTGCGACACATCAGCACACTGCCGATCATCGCGTCGCGTCCTGCCGGGCTTTGCGTCCACGTCCGGATCTGCCAAGGCGGCAGATGCCGGACATGTTGCCCATGCCCACACGCCAGCCGGGCAACCCACTGGCCTTCGCCGTCCTGACGAAAGCCGGTGATCACGCGAGCCGGCGCGTCGTCAGACGCGGAACGACTCGCCGCAGCCGCACTCATCCTTGACGTTCGGATTATTGAAACGGAATCCTTCGTTCAAGCCTTCGCGCGCAAAATCCAGTTCGGTGCCGTCGATATACGGCAGACTCTTCGGATCGATGATCACCTTCACGCCGTGGCTCTCGAAGACGGTGTCTTCGGTTTCCACGTCATCGGCATATTCCAGCTTGTAGGCCAGGCCCGAGCAACCGGTCGTCTTCACGCCCAGCCGCAGGCCCACGCCCTTGCCGCGCCGCGTCAGATAACGCGAAACGTGCTGCGCAGCCTTCTCGGTCAATGTGACAGCCATCTTTGCCTGTTTCCTTGTTAAGACTGAATGCGACGACTTAGGCAGCCTTGGCAGCTTCGGCCGACTCGCCGTGCTTCTGCTTGTAGTCGGCGACAGCAGCCTTGATTGCGTCTTCGGCCAGAATCGAGCAGTGAATCTTCACCGGCGGCAGTGCCAGTTCTTGCGCGATCTGCGTGTTCTTGATGTCGAGCGCCTGATCCAGCGTCTTGCCCTTGACCCATTCCGTCACCAGCGACGACGAGGCAATGGCCGAGCCGCAACCGTAGGTCTTGAACTTGGCGTCTTCGATCACGCCGGATTCGTTCACACGAATTTGCAGCTTCATCACGTCGCCGCAAGCCGGTGCACCGACCATGCCGGTACCCACCGCGTCGTCGCCCTTGTCGAACGAGCCGACATTACGCGGGTTTTCGTAGTGATCCAGAACTTCTTTGCTGTAAGACATGGCTAACTCCTTGAATGCTCAGTGTGCGGCCCACTGGATCGAGCTGATGTCGATCCCGTCCTTGTACATTTCCCACAGCGGCGACAGATCGCGCAGCTTGCCGATCTTGCCCTTGAGCAGTTCGACCACGTAGTCGACTTCCTGCTCGGTCGTGAAACGACCCACCGTGAAGCGAATCGAGCTGTGCGCCAGTTCGTCGTTACGACCCAGCGCGCGCAGCACGTACGAAGGCTCAAGCGAGGCCGACGTGCACGCCGAACCCGACGACACCGCCACATCCTTGATCGCCATGATCAGCGACTCGCCTTCGACAAAGTTAAAGCTGATGTTCAGGTTGTGCGGCACACGTTGTTCCATGTCGCCGTTCACATACACTTCTTCCATTTCCGTCAGGCCGCGCAGCAGGCGATCGCGCAGCATACGCACGCGCTCGTTTTCCGTGGCCATTTCTTCACGTGCCAGACGGAATGCTTCGCCCATGCCCACGATCTGGTGCGTGGCCAGCGTGCCCGAACGCATGCCGCGCTCATGACCGCCACCGTGAATCTGTGCTTCGATACGCACGCGCGGCTTGCGACGCACATACAGCGCGCCGATGCCCTTCGGGCCGTACGTCTTGTGTGCCGAGAACGCCATCAGGTCGACTTTCAGCTTGTTCAGGTCGATGGGCATCTTGCCCGTGGCCTGTGCCGCGTCGACGTGGAAAATGATGCCCTTTTCGCGGCAGATCTCACCGATCGTCTCGATGTCCTGAATCACGCCGATTTCGTTGTTCACGGCCATCACCGACACGAGAATCGTGTCCGGGCGCAGTGCCGCCTTGAAGACGTCGAGATCGAGCAGGCCGTCGTCCTTGACGTCCAGATACGTGACTTCGAAGCCCTCGCGTTCCAGTTCGCGCATGGTGTCGAGCACAGCCTTGTGCTCGGTCTTCAGCGTGATGAGATGCTTGCCCTTGCCTTGATAGAAGTGCGCGGCACCCTTGATGGCGAGGTTGTCCGACTCGGTAGCACCCGACGTCCAGATGATCTCGCGCGGGTCGGCACCCACGAGCTTCGCGACTTCCTCGCGTGCCTCTTCCACCGCCTGCTCGGCGGCCCAGCCGAACGAGTGGCTGCGCGAGGCCGGGTTGCCGAACTGCTCGCGCAGGTACGGCAGCATCTTGTCCACAACACGCGGGTCGATCGGCGTGGTGGCGCTGTAATCCATGTAAATGGGAAGATTGAGGGTGTCGTTTTTCATGGGGTGCTCCAGGATCGTGCCGTGGCGCCTGTTATGAACGGGCCATATCGAAGACCGAATTGGGAATGCGCGTGGCGATGGTCTGGCTGGTGCCGGGCTCGCGCGTGTCACGCAGCACGGCCTGTTGGGCCTGTTTGCTGCGCTGCTGCTCGACCAGGTCGCGCAGCGAAACGGAATCGAGATACTCGACCATCTTCTGGTTGAGCGTCGCCCACAACTCGTGCGTCATGCAATGACCGCGATGGCCGTCCTGGCCCTTCTCGCAATTGCCCTTGCTACCGCACTGTGTGGCGTCGAGCGGTTCGTCGACCGCAATGATGATGTCAGCGACCGTCACCTCTTCCGCGCGGCGCGCCAGGCTGTAACCGCCGCCCGGACCGCGTACGCTTTCCACAATTTCGTGGCGGCGAAGCTTCCCGAACAGTTGTTCCAGGTAAGAGAGGGAAATTCGCTGACGCTGACTAATGCCCGCAAGCGTCACGGGACCCGCGTCCTGGCGCATGGCCAGGTCGATCATCGCCGTAACGGCGAAACGGCCTTTCGTGGTAAGTCTCATGATGATGCAGGGGATTAATCTCGACTATTTTCGTCAAGTATAAATACCCCACGAAATTAGTCAACTACTTCTGGCCCATTTTTTGCGAAAGTTCCCTCGTCCATTTGCGAAAAATCTTATTTTTCGGGACGAGCTTCGGGGCTCGCGGTGCGTAGCGGAAACAACAGCACCAGGGGGTTGCGCAGCACGGCGCGCCAGATGGCGCGGTGGATTTGCCGACGGTCACCCAACCGCAGTGGACGCGATCGGAGCGCCATGTGGAATGCTAACGCAAAACTGACGCCGACGTTGAGCAGGGCCATCGACCCAACCCCTGCCACGGCCAGCCAAAGCGAGGCATCGTGCAGCACCGGCAAGCCCAGCACGCCGATGGACGTGGCGATCGCCCCCGTCGACAGCGTGACGTGGCGCACTTCGAACGGCAACGCGAACGCGGTCAGTACGGCAGGCACCAGTCCGAGCATGAAGCCGAGCGTAAGGTTGCCGAGCACCGGCGCAATGTGACGACGGCACCAATCGGCGATACGCGCCGCCCCATTGCGGCCGAAAACAAAGCGCAGACGGCGGTTGTACGCCAGCACGTCGCCGATGCCATGCAGCGCGAACCAGTTGTCCGCCCAGCCCGAGATCAGGCTGGAGCACCACAGCAATACCCCCGTCATCGCCGCAAAGAGCGGCGTCACACCGAGGATCGAGAACGAATTCAGCGTGGCGTGCGCTTTTTCCGGCGGGATCGTGTTCATACCCAGCGCCGCCGATACCCCCCATTGCACCAGCAGGCAGAACGGAAACACCATCGCCAGATTGCCGAAGATCGCCGCCGCCTGCGTACGCACGAGCGCAATGACTTCGCCGACGAAGGCGTCCATGCCGGCGGCCGTATCCACATCGTCGAGCTTGCTGGCGATGGCCGGCGCCGTCATGGCCGGCTGCTTGGTCGCCAGCGTGAAATGGCAGAAGTGCATGAACAGGAAGCACAGCGCGTAATTCGCACCGGCGAGGAAACCTTCGACGATCGTCGGCAGGTGCGCGCTGGTAATCAGAAACTTCACGTAGACCGTGACCACCGTCACGAGCCCGCCGCCGCACGCCATCTTGAGCATCGACAGGTATTCAGGGCGCGTGCGCGCAATGTAGTGCTCGCCAGTCTCCGCGCTGCGCTCGACCACCTTGCGTGCCAGCAGGCCGAACGATGTACGCGCCAGTTCGCCCACGCTCTGACTCGCCCGATTCGCGCGCACCAGATCGGCTAGCAGCCGCACGCGCGCCGTCGCATGATCGCTGTCGACCAGCCACGCTTCGAGCAGCCGCTCCAGCCGGCGGATACGTGACTTCGCGCGCTCCACCAGAAACACGATGTCCACGCTCACGCCGTTCTCGTCCAGATGCGCGTACACCTGACGCACGGCGCGGCCGCAATCATCAAGGAGCGCCCGAAACACGTTGAGCTCCTGCACGAAACGCTGACTCGGCGGTGCCCCCGGCACGAGTTCGCGCCCGGCATCCTCCAGCCCTTGCATGGCGCGGCCAAGGCGATAGAACGGCGACTCCGTCACACGCGGATACGTCAGTCGCGTGCGCACGGCCTGCGACAACCCGGTCGACGCGATCTGATCGACCAGATGATGCATGGCGGCGAGCAGGTCTTCGGCAAAGGGATTCCAGTCGGTGTCTTCGTCGTCGGCCTCCCCGAAATGCAGCAGCGCAATGAGGTCGGCCAGCAGTGCGGGCGGCATGTCGCCAATCCAGTCGGCGGCATCGCCATCGGGGAACATCAATGAGCACAGCGCCGACAGATCACGGCGCGTGGGCGGCGGCGGGATCAATGCCTTCTCGATGCGTTCGGCGAGCGCGCCCCAGAAGCCTGGCCGCACCGGCATGCCGGTATCGCACAGGAGAGAAATCGCGTCGCTGTCGTTGATGACGCTGCGCAGCGTGCGCGCGACGGGCAAGCGCCACGCCGGGTTGCGATCGAGCATTTGCAGCAGATAGCGCAGGCGGGTGTGCGGCCGGTAGCGGGCGGCCTCCCCTTCGGCGCGCGCTTCGTTGGCGAGCGAACCGCGTTTTTGCACCCAATGCGCCAACTCGATCAGCCATTGATTGCGCACGGCCAACGGTGCCGTCGGATCCGCGTGCGCGAGCAGTTCATCGAGTTGATGGCCCGCGTGGCGTGAAGCACGCCATTTGCGCCAATAAGACGTAAGGGTGTTGAGCATCTTTCAGGGAATTCGGGCCGATCAGGCCGAGTTAGGACGGCAATGGCCCGAATGATAGCCCCTGAATACGCGATTGACCGGCAAAGATCTGGCGCAACGCCCCGTTTCAGCGATCTTCGCGAAGCCGGGCGAGCAGCCCGTCAAGACCGTCTTCGACGTAATCGAGCACGGTTTCGAAGCCACGTTCGCCGCCGTAATACGGGTCGGGGACTTCTGTCGCGTCGTGGCGCGTGGCGAAGTCCATCAGCCGCACGATCTTGTGCCGGTATTGGGCGGGGCATTGCGCGGTGAGGTCGGCGACATTGGCATCGTCCATCGCGACGATCCACGTGAATCGCTCGAAATCGTCCGCCTCGACGCGGCGTGCACGCAATTCACTCAGATCGTAGCCGCGCTTGGCGGCAGCAGCCTGTGTCCGCGCATCTGGCGAGTGGCCGATGTGATAGCTGTGGGTGCCTGCTGAATCGACCGTCACCACGTCGGTCATCCCGGCCTCTGCCAGACGATGACGAAAAATGCCGTCGGCGCTCGGCGAGCGACAGATGTTGCCCATGCAAACGAAGAGGACTGAAGTCTTTTTCATTGGAAACGTGGATGAGTTGCAAATAGGAGATCCGGCGTCAGGATAACCAATGCGGCCATCCTGACACCGGAAACGTCTCCTGGAAACAGAAAGATCAGTGTCCGAGGGCGTTCGCATGCGAAAGCACGCCACCGAGCAGGTTGGTCACAGGTGAGAGCACACCGGCGTGACCGGTGACGGAACCTGCTATGGAAGTAACCGGTGCGACCGCCTTGGCGACGCCGGCATTGCCCGCAACCGCCGTAATCGGTGCAATCGGCACGCCACCGGCCGAGCCGATCACGCCAGTGACAATTCCGGTGACAGGCTCCAGCGGACTACCTCCGCCCACGCCGCCCAACGTCCCCGAAAGACCGCCGAGAACGCCACTGACCGTCGTGACGATCCCCGTGACCGGCGCAAGCACACCGCCGCCGAGCGCACCCGTGACCTGACCGAGCAGTGAAGTGACGGGCGCGAGAATCGGCCCCACGATCGGTACAGTCGGCAAGGTCGGCAGTGCGATGCCCGGAATGCCAGCAATGCCGCCAATGGATTGCGCGAAGGCGCCAGATGCCGAAAACAGGCCGGCACAAAGCGCAGCAGAAACAGAAACGGTCTTGATTGCACCGCAGACGAAACGTTGATTCGAGCCCATGGTAACCCCCCAGTTCTTGACGGACGAAAGGGCGTCGACAGCACGATGGCGACGCGAGCGCCGGTCGATCGGAACGTCGGCGGCGCCTGTCTCACATGACGCAATTCGAGTGCCACGGATGTGCACTCAAAGAGCGTCAACGCCGCAAAAACAGACCGCAGATGGGGAGTGAACACTTCATGTGTTCGATTGAGGTACCACCGAGAGCAGATACTTCGCGTTTTCCCGTTACGGGAAAACGCGAACGTAACGTAACGCCGTTACATCGCCACGTCGTTACGTCATTACATCGTTACGTCGTTACGTCGCTACACCATGACACGGGCC
This sequence comes from Pandoraea sp. PE-S2R-1, assembly GCF_002179865.1. Taxonomy (NCBI): domain Bacteria; kingdom Pseudomonadati; phylum Pseudomonadota; class Betaproteobacteria; order Burkholderiales; family Burkholderiaceae; genus Pandoraea; species Pandoraea sp. PE-S2R-1. Next base: position 325,913 of record NZ_NGUR01000010.1, read on the forward strand.
ACGCCGCGCAACACAGGACAACGTCAGAGCTTCGGCCCGAGTTCGGCCTCGCTGGCGCCATCCGTGCCGAACACCAGCGCCTTGACGTGAAGCAGTTGGTCGCGCACCTTCGCCGCTTTCTCAAACTCCAGATTGCGGGCGTGCTCCTGCATCTGCTTCTCGAGCTTCTTGATCTCGCGCGCAAGCTGCTTCTCGGACATGTCCTGGTAGTGCGCCTGCTCTTTCGCCTCGGCCAGTTCCGCCTTGGCGTCCTGCGGGTCGTACACGCCGTCGATGATGTCCTTGATGCGCTTCTTCACGCCCACCGGCACGATGCCGTTCGCCACGTTGTGCGCCATCTGCTTGGCACGGCGACGCTCGGTCTCGCCGATGGCGCGCTTCATCGACTCGGTCATCTTGTCGCCATACAAAATGGCCGCGCCGTTGACGTTACGCGCCGCGCGCCCGATCGTCTGAATCAACGAACGCTCGGCACGCAGAAAGCCTTCTTTATCCGCATCAAGAATCGCCACCAGCGACACTTCAGGAATATCGAGACCCTCTCGCAGCAAGTTGATCCCGACCAGCACATCGAACGCGCCGAGCCGCAGATCGCGGATGATTTCCACCCGTTCGACGGTGTCGATGTCGCTATGCAGATAGCGCACCTTCACGCCGTTATCCGAGAGATATTCGGTCAACTGCTCGGACATGCGCTTGGTCAGCGTCGTCACCAGCACGCGTTCGCCTACCGCCACCCGCTTGTTGATTTCACTTAGCACGTCATCGACCTGCGTGCGCGCGGGGCGCACCTCGATGGTCGGATCGATCAGCCCGGTCGGGCGCACCACCTGCTCCACCACCTGCCCTGAGCGCTTGCCTTCGTAATCGGCCGGCGTGGCCGAAACGAACACCGCTTGCCGCATCTTGCGTTCGTACTCGGCAAACTTGAGCGGCCGGTTATCGAGCGCCGACGGCAGCCGGAAACCATAGTTGACCAGGTTTTCCTTGCGTGCCCGGTCGCCGTTGTACATGCCGTTGAACTGGCCGATCAGCACGTGCGACTCGTCCAAAAACATGAGCGCATCGGGCGGCAGATAGTCGACCAGCGTCGGCGGCGGCTCTCCGGGTGCCGCGCCCGAGAGATGCCGCGAGTAGTTTTCAATGCCCTTGCAGAAGCCCAGCTCCTGCAACATTTCCAAATCGAAACGTGTGCGCTGCTCAAGCCGCTGCGCTTCGACGAGCTTGCCTTCCTTGTAGAAGAAGTCGAGCCGCTCGCGAAGTTCGGCCTTGATGGTCTCGATGGCGCGCAGCACCGTGTCGCGCGGCGTGACGTAGTGCGAAGACGGATACACCGTGAAACGCGGCACTTTCTGGCGCACCCGGCCCGTAAGCGGGTCGAACAATTGCAATGTGTCGACTTCGTCGTCGAACAACTCCACACGCAGCGCCAGCTCGGCGTGTTCTGCCGGGAAGATGTCGATGGTGTCGCCGCGCACGCGGAACGTGCCGCGGCCGAAATCGGTCTCGTTGCGCGTGTATTGCATCGCAATCAGGCGCGCAATGATGTCGCGCTGCCCGATCTTGTCGCCCTGGCGCACCGTCAGAATCATCTGGTGGTATTCGGTCGGATTGCCGATACCGTAGATCGCGGACACGGTGGCCACGATCACCACGTCGCGCCGCTCCAGCAGGCTCTTGGTCGCCGACAGCCGCATCTGCTCGATATGCTCGTTCACCGACGAATCCTTCTCGATGAAGAGATCGCGTTGCGGCACGTAGGCTTCCGGCTGGTAGTAGTCGTAGTACGAGACGAAGTACTCGACGGCGTTACGCGGGAAAAATTCGCGGAATTCGGAGTAGAGCTGGGCGGCGAGGGTCTTGTTCGGGGCAAACACGATGGCCGGGCGCCCCATGCGCGCAATCACGTTGGCCATCGTGAAGGTTTTGCCCGAGCCGGTCACGCCAAGCAGCGTCTGGAACGCGAGACCGTCGTCGATGCCTTCGGTCAGTTGCGTGATCGCCGTGGGCTGGTCGCCCGCCGCGGGGAACGGGCAGTAAAGCTGATAAGGCGAATCGGGGAACGTCAGGAACTTGCTCTCGTCGAGCGTGTTGTCAGCCGCAGGGATCATGGCGGGGGTGCGAGCCTGATAGACGTAATCTGCCATTCTAGCGCGTCAGTCAATTCCTAGAGTCCCATGGGTGACAGGACGACTAAAGGACGGACATCCGAGTCTCGGCCGGACGGCACGCATGGCGGCCGCCAATCCCGGCCATCGGCTGATTTCTCGCCAATTTCTGGCATAAATTGGCAGTTTTCGTGCCGAAATGCCATGTATTCCTGCTGTGTGGCCTGTGGTTTACCACAAGCGCGGGCATTCTTCGTTAAAATGCTCCGTTGCACCTGACACTTTTGTGCCGCATTTTTCCACTACTGCCTCGAGCCGTCGAAATGACTCTCTTCTCCGCTGTCGAACTCGCCCCGCGTGACCCCATTCTTGGTCTGAACGAAGCCTTCAACGCCGATCACCGCACCAACAAGGTGAATCTGGGCGTGGGCGTGTATTTCAACGCGGAAGGCAAACTGCCCCTGCTCAAGGCTGTGAAGGCCGCGGAAGAACAACGCGTCGCCGCCGGCCTGCCGCGCGGTTACCTGCCGATCGAAGGCATTGCCGCCTACGACAAGGCCGTGCAAGAGATGCTCTTCGGCAAAGAGTCGCCGGTGCTGACCGAAGGCCGCGTGATCACGGCTCAGGCCCTGGGCGGCACGGGCGCACTGAAGATCGGCGCCGACTTCCTCAAGCAACTGAACCCGAACGCCACGGTCGCCATCAGCGATCCGAGCTGGGAAAACCACCGCGCCCTGTTCACGCAAGCCGGTTTCAACGTCGTCTCGTACCCGTACTACGAAGCCGAAACGCATGGCGTGAACCTGTCGGGCATGCTCGACATGCTGGGCAAAGAGCCGGAAGGCACGGTGGTCGTGCTGCACGCCTGCTGCCACAACCCGACCGGCGTCGACCTGACGATGGACCAATGGGCCCAAGTCGTGGAAGTCGTGAAGGCCCGCAAGCTGGTGCCGTTCCTCGACATCGCCTACCAGGGCTTCGGTGACGGCATCGATGCCGACGCCGCCGTGGTGCGCCTGTTCGCCGCATCGAACCTGAACTTCTTCGTCTCGAGCTCGTTCTCGAAGTCGTTCTCGCTGTACGGCGAACGCGTGGGTGCTCTGTCGATCGTCACGAGCAGCAAGGACGAATCGACCCGCGTGCTCTCGCAGCTCAAGCGCGTGATCCGCACCAACTACTCCAACCCGCCGACGCACGGCGGCTCGGTGGTTGCCGCGGTCCTGAGCAACCCGGAACTGCGCGCCCTGTGGGAAGAAGAGCTGGCCGAAATGCGCGAGCGCATCCGCGCCATGCGTCTGGCCCTGGTCGAGAAGCTCCGCGCCCACGGCGTGGAACGCGATTTCTCGTTCGTGATCAAGCAACGCGGCATGTTCTCGTACTCGGGCCTCACCGCCGACCAAGTCGAGCGCCTGCGCGAAGAGTTCGGTATCTACGCCGTGAGCACGGGCCGCATCTGCGTGGCCGCACTCAACGACAAGAACATCGACGTCGTCGCTTCGGCCATCGCCCAAGTGCTGCGCTAAGCGCGTCAGCGGGCGCGAAGACGGGGAAATCGGGCCAGATTTGGCGTGATCCCCCGGCGATCTTGCGCCGCGCCATACGTGTCATGCGGCAGAACAAGAAAAGCCCGCCTCACCGGCGGGCTTTTCTTTGCCCGGATTATGTTGCGCCGCAGCAACGATAGTTTATAACAATGAGCCGAATAAGCTAAAACTATCGATCTGATGCGGAAATGCCATACATCAGGGTTATGCTGCGTTGCACAGCCGCGATAAACGGTTGCATAATTGCCTCCATCACTCGCCTCAGGGCACACAACATGCTGTATCAGATTCACGAGTACAACCGCGCGTGGTTGAATCCCCTCACCACGTGGGCCAAAGCGGCCGCTACCACTTTCGTCAACCCGGGTAGCCTGCTCGCCATGATGCCCGGCGCCCCCCGCATTGCCGCCGGCTACGAGTTGCTCTACCGGCTCGGCAAGGATTACGAAAAGCCCGAATTCAACATCAAGGCCGTCGAAGTCGACGGGCACAACATTCCGGTCGTCGAAATGACCGCGATGGAGAAGCCCTTCTGCCGGCTGCTGCGCTTCAAGCGCTACGCGGATGACGCCAGCGCTGTCGGCCAGCTCAAGGACGATCCGGTCGTTCTGGTGGTCGCGCCGCTGTCGGGCCATCACGCCACGCTGTTGCGCGATACCGTCACGACGCTGCTCAAGGACCACAAGGTCTACATCACCGACTGGGTCGACGCCCGCATGGTCCCGCTCGAAGACGGCGCGTTCCATCTGGACGACTACGTCGCCTACATTCAGGAATTCATTCGCCATATCGGCGCCGAAAACCTGCATGTGATTTCGGTGTGCCAGCCGACCGTGCCGGTGCTCGGCGCGATTTCGCTGATGGCGTCGAACGGCGAGAAAACGCCCAAGACCATGACGATGATGGGTGGCCCGATCGACGCTCGCAAGAGCCCGACATCGGTCAACTCGCTCGCCACGAACAAGTCGTACGAGTGGTTCGAGAATCACGTGATTCATGCGGTGCCGGCCAACTATCCGGGCTCGGGCCGTCTCGTCTACCCCGGCTTCCTGCAACATGCCGGGTTTGTGGCGATGAATCCGGACCGTCATCTGAAGTCGCACTGGGACTTCTATCTGGACCTGATGCGCGGCGACAGCGATGACGCCGACTCGCACCGCCGCTTCTACGACGAGTACAACGCCGTGCTCGACATGGCCGCCGAGTACTACCTCGACACCATCAAGACGGTGTTTCAGGACTTCAGTCTGGCGAGCGGAACGTGGGATGTGTCGGGTCAGCGCGTGCGTCCGCAGGACATCAAGACCACCGCGCTCTTCACCATCGAAGGCGAGCTGGACGACATTTCGGGCAGTGGCCAGACGCAAGCCGCACATGAGCTGTGCACGGGCATTCCGGCCAAGCGCCGGGCGCACTTCACGGCACCGGCGTGCGGTCACTACGGGATCTTCTCGGGCAGCCGCTGGCGCAACGTGATCTATCCGCAGATCCGCGACTTTATCGCCAAGAACAGCTGATCAGGGTAGCGGTCAGTCAATATAGAAAAACCGCCGTGTGAGCTTCGGCCCACACGGCGGTTTTTTCATTTCCCAGCGGTTCAGACACTCAGCGGGCGCGTAGCGAATCCATCAGCACCTGCGTGTTGAACGCCGAATACGTCTTGCGCGTGTCGTCGGCCATCACGTCGCGGCCCATCACAATGGACAGCGTGTGGCGGTTCGACATCACGTAGTAGCCCATCGCCGAGATCGTCACGTACAGATTAACCGGATCGATGCCGGTGCGAATCTCGCCGTTCACTTCACCGCGCTTGAGCGTTTCCGCGAGCAATTCCACGATTGGCGAGACTTGCTGACGAATCTCGGTCGACTGACGCATCGACTTCGCTTCGTGCAGGTTCTCGTTGTTGATGAGCTGGATCAGCGCCGGGTGCTCGGCGTAGTAATCCCACACGAAGTGGGCCAACGCCGCGACCGCGTCGAGCGGCGCAAGCGCATCGAGCTTGAGCGCGTGTTCGGCGCGGTTGAATTCTCCATAGACTTCTTCGAGTACCGCCAGATAGAGCTGGTCCTTATTGCCGAAGTAGTAATAGAGCATGCGTTCATTGATGTCCGCTCGGCGCGCAATACTGTCCACGCGCGCACCGCTCGAACCCCTCTCGGCAAACTCCTCGATCGCAGCTGCCAGAATTCGCTGGCGGGTACGCTCGGGGTCCCGTTTGATCTTGGTTTCTGGCGTCGTCATGATCGGCCGGTCGTTCTCAACGGGCGGAATTATGGCACAACGGTTTCAGTGTTTCCGCAAAATGCAGGATAATTCGCTTTTCGCCGAATCCCCCACAAAGACGTGTCCGAAGTCAACGCGCTCGCGCAGCGCATCGATGCCTTATTGCCCCAGACGCAGTGCACCAAGTGCGGTTACGCCGGTTGCCGGCCGTATGCCGACGCCATCGCCAGCGGGCAGGCCAGCTATAACCAGTGTCCGCCGGGCGGTGCCGAAGGCGTTGCACGTCTGGCGAAGCTGCTCGGCCGTCCGGTCATCCCGCTCAATCCCGAGAACGGCGTAGAACGCCCGCGCCCGCGTGCCGTCATCGACGAATCGCTGTGCATTGGCTGCACGCTCTGCCTGCAAGCCTGCCCGGTCGACGCCATCGTCGGTGCCGCCAAGCTCATGCACACCGTGATCGAAGATCGCTGCACAGGCTGCGACCTGTGCGTGCCGCCCTGCCCCGTCGACTGCATCGAGATGGTGCCGGTCACTGGCGAGCGCACCGGCTGGGACGCGTGGTCGGCAACGCAGGCCGACGAAGCCCGCGTGCATTTCGAGGGGCATCAGGCCCGCCTCGCGAAGGACAAGGCCGAGCGCGAGGCCCGTCTGGCCGCCCGCGCGGCACGGGTGGCGCCGACGGCACCCGCCGCGCCGGCTGAAGCGGACACTGTCGCTGCGTCTGCGACGGCAGCGTCGCAAGGCGAGACCGCCACCGCGGCCGCAGCCACTACGGCGCCCGCCGCCGAAGATGCGGCCGCCTCTGCCGCCGCCCGCAAACAGGCCATCATTCAAGCCGCGCTGGAACGTGCCCGCCAGAAGAAAGCCGCCCTCGCCGAACAGGGCTTAGGGCCGAAAAACACCGAGAACGTGTCCGCCGAAGTGCAGGCGCAGATCGACGAAGCCGAAGCGCGCCGCAAGCGCCTGAGCCTGACCGGTACGTCCGGCGAGCAAGACAAGACGCCAGACAAGCCATAACCCGCCTCGCCGCGACGCGCCACACCGCCAACAAGACTAGCCAAGCCGCCACCGCCCACGCCGCCATCATGAACGACGCCAAACGCCGAGCCCTGTTCGAGACGTTGCAGCAACTCAATCCGAACCCCACGACGGAGCTCGAGTACACGTCGCCCTTCGAGTTGCTCATCGCCGTGCTGCTGTCGGCGCAGGCGACCGACGTCTCGGTCAACAAGGCCACCCGCAAGATGTACGCCGTGGCGAACACACCCGCGAAGATGCTGGCGCTCGGCGAAGCCGGCGTGTCCGATTTCATCAAGACGATCGGCCTGTATCGCACCAAGGCGAAAAACGTCATCGCCACGTGCCAGATGTTGCTCGACCTGCACGGCGGCGAAGTGCCGCGCTCGCGTGAGGCGCTGGAAGCGCTGCCGGGCGTCGGCCGCAAGACGGCCAACGTGGTGCTCAACACGGCGTTCGGCGAAGACACGATTGCGGTCGACACGCATATCTTTCGCGTCGCCAACCGCACCGGTCTGGCGCCGGGCAAAGACCCGCTGGCCGTCGAACTGGCGCTGGAACGGGTCATCCCGCGCGAATTCAGGCACGACGCTCATCATTGGCTGATTCTGCACGGCCGCTACGTCTGCAAGTCGCGCAAGCCCGAGTGCTGGCATTGCGCCATCGAGCCGCTCTGCGACTTCCGTCCGAAGACACCTGCGCCGAAAAACTGAAAACTTCCGAAGACAGCCGAAGTCAGTCGAATACCCGCACCCGCCATGCAAAACGGGCGCTCCCATCGCAGGGAGCGCCCGTTTTGTTTTGATCTTCCGAAACCATGCCGGTCGCACCGGCACATCAGAAAAATCAGATGATGCGAGCCGCTTCGTCGAACGACAGACGCGGGTTGCGCGGGAACAGCTTGGCGTGATCGCCGTAGCCGAGGTTACAGATGAAGTTCACGCGCCACTCGGTGCCGGCGAAGAACGTGTCGTTGACCTTCTGTGCATCGAAGCCGGCCATCGGGCCGCAGTCGAGGCCCAGCGCACGGGCGGCGAGAATGAAGTAGCCGCCTTGCAGCGAGCTGTTCATATGCGCGGCACCGGCGGCCTTGGCGGCGTCGCCCGAGAACATCGGCACCATCTTTTCGGCACCGTTCGGGAACAGCTTCGGCAGGTGCTCGTAGAACTTCAGATCGAAGGCGATGATCGCCGTCACCGGTGCCGTACGCGTCTTTTCGACGTTGCCCGGCGCCATGCATTCGATCAGCTTGGCCTTCGCCTCGGCGCTCTTGACGAACACGATGCGCGCGGGCGTCGTGTTGGCCGACGTCGGGCCCCACTTCACGAGGTCGTACAGCTCACGCAACGTCTCGTCGCTGACCGGCTTGTCGAGCCACTCATTGTGGGTTCGTGCGTCGGTGAACAGTTGGGCGATGGATTCTTTGGCGATAGTGCTCATGGCAATGACCTCGGGTAATGAAGCGCGAATTAAAGCGTGTGGCGACACATAAAGCGAACGGCGATTGTACCGTTGCCCGGCAACCGTCGCTGGCGAGACAAAAATCGCGGCGCGCCCGCCGGAACAGGCGATTTCAGGATGTGGCCGCCGAGGCTCGGGCCGACAGCCAGAGCACGCCGGCCAGAATCAGCATGCCGCCGCCGAGCTGCGCGGCGGTGAGCGTTTCGCCTAGCAGCATGGCCGCGAGCAACACGGTAACGACGGGTTCCAGCGTGGAGAGCATCGACGCGCGCCCGGCGCCAAGGCGCTGCAACCCCGCAAAGAAGGTCAGGATGGCGATGACCGTGGAGCACACGGCAATCGCCATCAGCGCCGCCCAGCCGCCCATATTCGCCGGCCAATGCAGTGACAGCCCCTGCCCGGTACGGACCAACGCCATCGCACTGAACGAGACGGTGGCGGCCAGACACACGAGGGTTGCCGTGGCACGAGGATCCACACCGCGTGTGAGCTTCGCCCCGACCACGATGTAGCACGAGTAGATCAGCGCCGACCCCACGGCCAGCGCCATGCCGAGCGGCTGCCCCTGCCCGCCGCCCACGGTGAGCGCGGTGCCGAGCGAGCACAGCAGCAGCGCGCCGAGCTTCACGGGCGTCAGGCGCTCATGCAGAAAGATGGCCGCCAGCACCGTGACGAAGACCGGGTAGAGATAGAGCAACAACGCGACCAGCGACGCCTGCGCGTATTGCAGCGCGCCGAAGTAACACAACGACTGCCCCACGTAGCCGATACCGCCCATCAGCGCGATGCCCAGCGATTGCCGCCGCGACGGGAACGCCACCCGCCGCACCCGGCACCAGACGAGCAGCAACAGCGCCGCCACGAAGAACCGGAACAGCAGCATGGCGAAGAGATCCGCGCCGGAAGCGCTGGCCGCACGCGCGAAGATCGCCATCGCACCGAATGCCGACGCGGATACCGCGATCAACGCGATACCGCCCCAAGCCGATGGCGGGCGGGCATTTTGGACGGTGGCAGGCATAGCGGAGGATTGGGGGCTCTGCGACATGATTAAGCGAATTGAGCGACAATACGGCCTGTTTGGCGTCACGAGAACCCCACGGAGTCCCCATGTTCAATCCCAGCCGCGATGAAGTGCGGCAATTTTTCTGCACGACCTGGCAAAAGCAACGCGACGGCAACATCCTCACGCCGCTCGAGACGATTGCCGCCGACTGGATCAACGAACATCCGGAATACCACGACGCGCTGGGCGACACCGAAGAAGCGAGCGCGCGCGACTACTCGCCCGAAGGCGGCCAGACCAACCCGTTCCTGCACCTGTCGATGCATCTGGCGATCAGCGAACAGGTCTCGATCGATCAGCCGCCCGGCATTCGCGCCGCGTATGAAAAGCTGACGAACCGGCTCGACTCGCCGCACGAAGCCCAGCACCGCATCATGGAATGTCTGGGACAAACGCTGTGGGAAGCCCAGCGCAGCGGCCAGCCGCCCGATTCCGACGCCTATCTGCAACGCATCGAGCAGCAAGCCTCGCGTTAAGCTGCCCAGCGCACAGCATAACAACGACAAGAACGAAGAAAACGACGGTTGCCATGAGGCAACCGTCGTTTTTTGCTTTCTGAACGACGCCGCGTAACTTCGCTACGTCGCCACGCCGCTAGCCAGCTATCCCGCCTTACTTCTTGGTGACCAGATCGCCGGGCAGCGATTCGATATACGCGGCCATGTCCTTCAGCTCTTGCGAGGTGAACGGACGCGGCTTGCCGTCTTTACCGATCGTTGCCGGGTTGGACATCACCTGCGTCTTCATGATGGCGTTGCTACGCCCGAAGACGAGACTCTGTTCGTTCTGATACGCCCGCAGCGCGTTGTACACATAGTCGGCGTACTGCCCTGCCAGCTTCGGATACTCCGGCGTGATCGGTGCGTTCAGGTTCGCGCCGTGGCAGCTCACGCACATGCCCTTGTCGACGAGTGCCTTGCCGTTGGCGATATTGCCTGCGGCATGAGCGGCACCGGTCAGACCGGCCAGCGTGGCGCCGAGCGCCAGGGACGCCGCGAGTGCGGCCTTTGCCATCGAATGCTTCATCGTGTTCTCCTCAGCCACGCACGTTTTACTTCTGGGGATTGACCGGCGTCGACGCCGTTTGCGCCGCGTAGTACGCGGCAATGTCGACGATGTCCTGCTCGGTCAACGTGGCTGCGATGCCATGCATCGTCTGGAACTTGCGATCGCCCTTGGCGTACTCCTTCAGGGCATTTTCGATGTACTTGGCATTCTGTCCGCCGATCCGGGGCACGTGATACACCTCGGGAAACGCGGTCCGATAATCGGGAATGCCGTGGCAGCCAATACACATGGCGACCTTGTCCTTTGCCGCCTCGGGATTGGGCTTGAGTTCGGCCGCATGAAGCGCGGTGAGCGACGTGCTGCCGAGCGCCAGCGCCATCATCGTGAGGAACTTTTTCATGGTCTTCTTGGGAACGTTTTTGGTTGGAATACCGGCCCGCAACACGCAGGTCGCCGTCCCGACTCCAAGGCAGACGACCCGTGAAAAAAGCAATCGATTGTACCCCACGCCCCCCAATGCGCAAACTCGGGGCTGACCCGCACAGTTCTCCGAAGTTTTTTCGCAAGCCCTTGATGCGGCGAGACATTTTGAAAGCGCCAGCGAGCCGTATGTGCATTGTCTTATACTGAAGTTTTTCCCTGCCCGGCCGGTTGGCCGGCTGTTTGCGGACGGCTCTGACAATGCGCTTCGAAGGCTCCTCCCAGTACGTCGCCACCGACGACCTCAAACTCGCGGTGAACGCGGCGGCCACCCTGCAACGCCCCCTGCTCATCAAAGGCGAACCCGGCACCGGCAAGACCATGCTGGCCGAAGAAGTCGCCGCGGCGCTCGACATGCCGCTGCTGCAATGGCACGTGAAGTCGACCACCAAGGCACAGCAGGGCCTCTACGAATACGACGCCGTCTCGCGCCTGCGCGATTCGCAACTGGGCGACGAGCGCGTGCGCGACATCGCCAACTACATCGTCAAGGGCGTGCTCTGGCAGGCGTTCGAGGCCGAGCAACAGACGGTGCTGCTGATCGACGAAATCGACAAGGCAGACATCGAATTCCCGAACGATCTGCTGCGCGAACTCGACCGCATGGAGTTCTACGTCTACGAGACGCGCCAGCTCGTGAAAGCGCGCCACCGGCCGCTCGTGATCATCACGTCGAATAACGAGAAAGAACTGCCCGACGCCTTCCTGCGCCGCTGCTTCTTCCACTACATCAAGTTCCCCGATCCGTCGACGATGCAGTCGATCATCGACGTGCACTTCCCGAACATTCGCCACGAACTGGTGAACGCCGCGATGGCGACGTTCTTCGAAGTGCGCGAGATTCCGGGCCTGAAGAAGAAACCGTCGACCTCGGAGCTGATCGACTGGCTCAAGCTGCTGATGGCCGAAGAGATCGGCCCCGACGCGTTGCGCAGCGCCGACAACAAGCTGGCCATCCCGCCGCTCGCGGGCGCCCTGCTCAAGAACGAACAGGACATGCATCTGTTCGAGCGCCTCGTCTTCATGAACCGCGCCAACCGGTAAGCGCGCCACCGTCATGCTGATCGACTTCTTCTACACCCTGCGCGCGGCCAAGCTGCCCGTTTCGGTCAAGGAATACCTGACGTTGCTCGAAGCGCTGCAACGTCAGGTCATCGCGCCCTCGCTCGACGAGTTCTACTATCTGGCGCGGCTCTCGCTCGTGAAGGACGAGAAGCACTACGACAAGTTCGATCAGGCGTTCGGCGCGTACTTCAAGGGCGTGCAGCAGTTAGTGGACGCCTCCGGCGAAGTGCCGCTCGACTGGCTCAAGAAGCGCATGGAGCGCGAGCTCTCGCCCGAAGACAAGGCGCGCATTCAGGCGCTGGGCGGCCTCGACAAGCTCATGGAGCGCCTGAAGGAACTGTTCGAGGAACAGAAAGGCCGTCACGAAGGCGGCAGCAAATGGATCGGCACCGGAGGCACGTCGCCGTTCGGCAATGGCGGCTTCAACCCCGAAGGCATTCGCATCGGCGGCGAGAGCAACGGCAACCGCACGGCCGTCAAAGTGTGGGATCAACGCAGCTATCGCGATTACGACGACACAGTCGAACTCGGCACGCGCAACATCAAGGTGGCCCTGCGCCGCCTGCGCAAGTTCGCGCGCGAAGGCGCCGCCGAAGAGCTCGATCTGGACGATACGATCCGTGCGACGGCGGCCAACGCCGGCTGGCTCGACCTCAAGCTCGTGCCGGAACGCCACAACAATGTGAAGGTGCTGATGCTGCTCGATGTGGGCGGCTCGATGGACGACCACATTGCGCGTACCGAAGAGCTGTTTTCTGCGGCGAAATCCGAATTCAAGCACCTTGAGTTCTACTACTTCCACAACTGCGTCTACGACTATCTGTGGCGGCAGAACCGGCGGCGTCACAACGAGCGCTTCGACACGTGGGACGTGCTGCGCAAGTACCCGCCCGACTACAAGCTGATCTTCGTGGGCGACGCCACCATGAGCCCCTACGAAGTGCTGCAACCGGGCGGCTCCGTGGAATACAACAACAAGGAAGCGGGGGCCGTCTGGCTGCGCCGCTTCATCGACCGCTTCCCCAAGCATGCGTGGCTCAACCCCGAGCCCGAGGCGCTATGGCAGTATCGGCAATCGATTTCGGTGATTCGCCAGCTCTTCGCGAACCGGATGTACCCGATTACCCTCGCCGGCCTCGAAACCGCGATGCGCACGCTCAGCAAGTAAGCCCTGCCGGCCCCGCGCCATCATAAGAACTAAACAACACGAGACACTCATGACGTCCAGTACCACGCCGCTGCCGCCGTTAAGGCCGCTCGCGGACACTTCGCCCTCGGCCATCGTCGCCGGCTTCGTGGCGATGATGACCGGCTACACGAGCTCGCTCATCCTGATGTTTCAGGCCGGACAGGCCGCACACCTCACGCCGGGCCAGATTTCCTCATGGATCTGGGCGCTGTCGATCGGCATGGGCGTCACGACCATCGGGCTATCGCTGCGCTACCGCACGCCCGTGGTCATCGCGTGGTCGACGCCGGGCGCTGCGCTGCTGATCACGTCGCTGCCGGGCGTGCCCTATAGCGAAGCCATCGGGGCCTTCATCGTCTGCAACGCGTTGATTGCCATCTGCGGACTGACGGGCGGTTTCGAGACCATCATGCGGCGCGTGCCACCGGCGCTGGCATCGGCGCTGCTCGCGGGCATTCTGTTTCGCATCGGGCTGGAAATCTTCGTCGCGGCACAGCATCAGACGGCGCTCGTGCTCGCCATGTTCTTCACGTATCTGATCGTCAAACGCCTCGCCTCGCGCTATGCGATTCTGCTGGCCCTCATCGTCGGCACCGCTGTCGCGGGCGGGCTTGGCCTGCTGGATTTCAGCCACTTCAACATCGCACTCGCCAAACCGGTGTGGACCACGCCGTCGTTCTCGCTCTCGGCCACCATCAGCATCGCGATTCCGCTGTTCGTCGTGGCCATGGCCTCGCAGAACGTACCGGGCCTCGCGGTGCTGCGCGCCGATGGCTATAACGTGCCGGCCTCGCCGCTGATCTCGACCACGGGCATCGCGTCGGTCTTGCTCGCCCCGTTCGGCGCACACGGCATTCATCTGGCCGCGATTACCGCCGCCATCTGCACCGGGCGCGAAGCCCATGAAGACCCCAACAAGCGCTACACGGCAGCCGTCTGGTCCGGTGTGTTCTATCTGATCGCAGGCACGTTCGGCGCAACGATTGCCGCGCTGTTTGCCGCGTTCCCGAAGGCACTCGTGGTGTCGATTGCGGCACTCGCGCTGTTCGGCTCGATCATGAACGGGCTTGCCAATGCGATGAGCGACACGAAGCAGCGCGAAGCGGCGCTGATCACGTTCATGGTGACGGCCTCGGGGCTCACGTTGCTGTCGATCGGCTCGGCGTTCTGGGGGTTGATCGCAGGCGTGGTGACGCTGACGATTCTTCAGTGGCGGCGCGCCTGAACCGGTGCGTATCGAAGTGATACCATTCGGCCCGCAACGTATTTCGACGCCGACATGATGTCAGGCGATTTCAGGCAATTTCAGGAGTGGCAAGACAATGGCAGTGATCGAACCGACCCCGGTCTTCAAGGAAAACCTCGCACTGATGGCCGCGACCGGCAGCATCGACGGGATTGCCCGCATCGAACTGCGCGACGGCAGCGGTGCCGTCGTGGCGACCATCGAAAATGCACCGGGCAAGCAAGGCTCGCTCGCGGTGTACCACTACCTGAAGCAAGCCTTCGGCACGGTCGACGCCACTGCCGCCGAACACGGTCTGGCCGTGTTTGCCGAGCACACGGCCGACGCACGCAATCGTCCGGGCGCGCACCCGAACGTCGATCGCCTGCTGGCCGTGATCGCCGGTGGCGGTGCACTCACCATCGACGAGATCGCGGCATAACGCTTACGCGTTTTTGCGCAGTGCCATGAAAAAAGCCAGCCTTTCGGCTGGCTTTTTCACGTCTGGGCGACGCCGTCGGATCGATGCCATCAGATCGACGGCAGCGGGTCGACCTTAGATCGTCAGCACCGGGCCGCCGTCACCGTTGGCCGAGCGCAATTGCTTGACCCAGCGCTTGGCGGGCAGGCCCGTTGCGGCTTCCACGATCTTGGCGCGGGCTTCCACGTCCTTCCATTCGACCGACAGCAGGGGGCCGTTGAAGGCCAGCACGATCACATTGCCGTCGTGCACTTCCGGGAATTCGATCACGCGGTTGTCGAACGCCTGACGCAGGCGGCGAATGTTCTTCGGGTAGCTGTCGTGGTCGCCGAACAGGTTCATCGTCAGCATGCCCGGTGCGCGCAGCGTCGCGCGGCAAGCCTTGTAGAACGCCGGCGTGTCGTGCACGGGGCCACGTGCGGTCGCGTCGTACAGATCGATTTGCAGGACATCGACACTGCCGTGATTCGCGGTGTCGGTAACGAAGTTCCACGCGTCGTCTTCGATCACTTTCAAGTGACGCGAATCGCTCGGCAGGTTGAACATCGTGCGCGCCGCGATCACCACGGCGGGGTTCAGCTCAACGGCGGTCACTTGCGTGCGCGGGAATTGCTGATGCGAAAACTTCGTGAGCGAGCCGGTGCCCAGACCCAGTTGCACCACATGCTTCGGGGCGCGCATGAACAGCAACCACGCCATCATCTGTTGCGCGTATTCCAGCTCGATACGATCGGGCTTGGAAAGACGCATCGCACCTTGCACCCACGCCGTGCCGAAATGCAGGTAACGCACGCCACCCTGTTCAGAAAACGTCACCGGCGCAAAGCGCGGAGTGTAACGACGGGCGGGGCGATCTTCGGTGACGAACGCTTCGGCTTCGATGGATTTGCGTTTGATGAGGGTCATGAGTCCTTCGGGGAGATTCGGGAAATTCCGATGGGATCGCATTGTACCGGGTTCACGCGACACAGCCTTCGCAGGGACCACGGGACGGCATGCTCCCTGCGCTTCCGGCGTCCGCGACTTCGTTACGCGACATCGAGCCAATCGCGCAGTGCGAGCCACGCATCGCGCTTGGTCGCATAGGGAATCGTGTAAGCCGGGCTGCTGGACGGCAACAACACGACGGGTATCGTGACGCCGCCTTGCGCCAGTGCTCGCTGGCCGATGCGCGCCGCCGTGCCACCGTTGAACGCCACCGCGCGCAACGACGGCAACGTGGCAATCAACCCGGCCAGATCGCTGCCCGCATGCAGACGGATATTGCTGTCGAGGCTGCCTTCGCGACGCGCTTCGGCCACCACGTCCCACAGCCCGATGCCATGCGAGCGCACCATATCGAGCCGCGCCGCATAGTCGAGCGTGGGCAACGGCTTGCCGATCACTTCCCCCACCAGATACCAGAAACGGTTTTGCGGGTGCGCATAGTACTGCTGGTGCGCGAGCGACACTTCACCGGGCAGGCTGCCAAGGATCAGCACGCGCGTGTTCGCGTCCACCACGGGCGGGAAATTGCGCTTGAGATCGGGTGAATCGGGTGAATTGGGTAACTTGGCAGACATGAATCGCTCAGACGGCGGCGTGCGCCGGGCGCGCGAGCTGCGCCGCTTGCAGCCGGCGCCAGAATCGCGGCAAAAACGCTTCGGTGACGAGCAACGGTGCGCCATGCCGCAAAAACACCGACCGGCGCGCCCACAACCGCGCACGCGGCGTGAGGCCGATCAGCGGGTCACGGGCATCGTGCCGCGCCCGGGCGTGGAGCAGATGCCCCGGACCCAGCGGCCGCGAGACGAGCACGGAGCGCGTCACCGTCGGGTCGTGATAGAGCAGGTCGGCCAACGGTCGCGTACGCAGGCGCCGCATCGCCTGCCAGACCGAGCGGCTGTGCACGAGCGGCGTGACACTGTGCGCGACAACGACGGGTTCGTCGTCGATCAGCAGAATGACATCGCGCGCCCACATCGGCGTGCGCAACGGTACGCCGATCGCGCGGCATTGGTCGGCGTCGGCGGGCAACACGCGCTCGGCGACGACACGCACACTCACCCGGCCAAGTGCCGACAAGTGACGCGTGAGCGCCCCGCCCCGGGTCAGCCAGTCCTTATGACGCCGCGAGAGCGCCGGCGACGGGACAGCCTGCCAGTGCCGCCCGCTTACATCGAATCGGAAAGTCATGGGTCGGAATTATAAGGGGCCGATGCCGGTGTGCGCTGCCCACCCGACGCGAAAGAAACCATCACCTTCGCCCCAGAATGACAAAAAGCCCGGCATCTTCCGACACCGGGCTTTCCTTGCACGTCAACTTCTTACGGCTGTCCGAAACGCCGGAATCAGCCGATCAGCGCGACGCCAGCAACAGCGCGTTGGTACGCTTCACGAACGCTGCCGGGTCTTCCAGATTGCCGCCTTCGGCGAGCATGGCCTGATCGAACAGCAGTTGCGTCCAGTCAGACAGATCGGCACTCTCGGCGCTAAGACGCTTGATCAGCGCGTGCTCCGGGTTGATCTCCAGAATCGGGCGGAATTCCGGCATCTTCTGCCCGGCCGCCTTCATCAGACGCTGCAACGTCCCGCTCATGTCCTGCTCGTCAGACACCAGACACGACGGCGAATCGGTCAGACGGAAGGTCACGCGCACGTCCTTGGCCTTGTCGCCGAGCACGTCCTTCATCTTCTCGATGAGCGGCTTCAGTTCGTCGCCGGTCTTCTCCTGCGCGGCCTTTTCACCGGCATCTTCCAGCGCGCCCAGATCCAGATCGCCACGTGCCACGCTCACCAGCGCACGGCCATCGAAGTCGTGCAGGTACGACAGCAGCCACTCGTCCACGCGATCGGTCAGCAGCAGCACTTCCACGCCCTTCTTGCGGAACACTTCCAGATGCGGGCTGTGGCTTGCGGCCACCCAGCTCTCGGCCGTGACGTAGTAAATCTTGTCCTGACCTTCCTTCATGCGGCCGATGTAGTCGGCCAGCGACACGTTCTGTTCCGCCGAATCGTTGTGCGTGCTGGCAAAGCGCAGCAGCTTGGCGATGCGCTCGCGGTTGGCGTGATCTTCGCCCACGCCTTCCTTGAGCACCTGACCGAACGCGCCCCAGAACTGCGTGTACTTGTCCTGCTGGTTCTCGGCCAGATCTTCGAGCAGGCCCAGCACGCGCTTGGCACAGCCTTCGCGAATGGCCTTCACGTCGCGGCTTTCCTGAAGAATTTCGCGCGACACGTTCAGCGGCAGATCCGCCGAATCGACCACCCCGCGCACAAAGCGCAGGTAGTTCGGCAGCAGTTGCTCGGCGTCATCCATGATGAACACGCGCTTGACGTACAGCTTGAGGCCGCCCTGCGAGTTGCGGTCCCACAAGTCGTACTGCGCGTTGCCCGGCACGTACAGCAGTTGCGTGTATTCGCTACGCCCTTCCACGCGGTTGTGCGTCCATGCGAGCGGGGCCTGCATGTCGTGCGCAATGTGCTGGTAGAACTGCGTGTATTGCTCGTCGGTGATCTCGCTCTTGCTGCGGGTCCACAGCGCGCTCGCCTGATTGACCGTCTCATCGGTCTCGGCCGGCACCATGGCCTGCTTCTCTTCGTCCCACGTCTCGCCGCGCATGACGATCGGCAGCGAGATGTGATCGGAATACTTGCGAATGATCGATTGCAGTTGCCACGACGACAGCAACTCGTCTTCGCCTTCGCGCAGATGCAGCGTGATGGCCGTGCCGCGGGGGGCACGTTCGATGGTCTCGACCGAGAAATCGCCCTCGCCAGCCGACGACCAGCGCACGCCTTCCGAGGCGGGCAGGCCCGCGCGGCGTGACTCGACCGTCATGCGATCGGCGACGATAAAGCCCGAGTAGAAGCCCACGCCGAACTGGCCGATGAGCGCGGCATCCTTCTGCTGGTCGCCCGACAGGCGCGAGAAGAATTCCTTGGTGCCCGACTTGGCGATCGTACCGAGATGGGCGATGGCCTCATCGCGGCTCATGCCGATGCCGTTGTCTTCGATAGTGAGGGTGCGGGCGTCCTTGTCGAACGACACGCGAATCTTGAGTTCCGGGTCCTGCTCGTACAGCGCCGCGTCGTTGATCGCTTCGAAGCGCAGCTTGTCGGCGGCGTCCGAGGCGTTGGAGATCAATTCGCGCAGGAAGATTTCCTTGTTGCTATACAACGAATGAATCATCAGTTGCAGAAGTTGCTTAACTTCTGCCTGAAAGCTCATGGTTTCTTGCGCCATGGTCGAGAACCCTCGTGAAACGGTGAGATGAATGGATAGTCGTCGCGGTCCGCGGCCCGGCGCACTTGCGCGCGCGCTGCCAGTTTCGCGGTACCGCTCGGAACATAGGGACGGCCGGCCCTCATTTCAAGGCCGGCAGGAGGGTTATTTTGCGGCGATTTGTGCGAAGTTGGCTGAATTTGCGGCGCAGTGGGCAAAAGCCCATCAGGCCGCCCGCTCCAGTTGCCGCGACAGGAACGCCAGCATCGACGGGTCGCTGGAGCAGGCCACGTTCATCCGCATCCACGTGCTCGGTGCCTGACGCGGCGAGAACAACGCGCCCGGGGCAAACAGAAAGCCGGCCTCGTGGCCCGCTGCCGCCACGGCACTCGTATCGACGCCGGTATCCGCCCAGAAGAACATGCCGGAAGTCGGGTCGCCGAACATGCGCAGGCCGATGTGTTCGAGACGCCGCCGCGCACCGTCGCGCACCTCGTCGAGCCGCGAACGCAGACGCTCGACGTGCCGCCGGTAGTGCCCCTCGGTCAGCGCCTTGTACACGATGCGCTCGTTGATCTCTGGCGTGGTCGATCCGGCAAGCATCTTGTGATCGACAAACGTCTTCGCCAGCTCGGGCGAGCACGCGATGTACGCCACCCGCAGATTGGCCGCGAGCGTCTTCGAAAAGCTGCCCAGATAGACCACACGCTTGAGTTGATCGAGACTCGCCAGCCGTGCCACTTGCTGGTGCGGCGGGCACAGATCGCAGTAGATATCGTCTTCCAGCACCATGAAATCGTACTGTTCGGCGAGCCGCAGAATCTGGAACGCACGCGCCGGCGTCAGCGACGTGCCGGTAGGGTTCTGCAAGATCGAATTGATGATGAGCAGCTTGGGGCGATGCTGCTGCACGAGACGCTCCAGCGCCTGCACATCGATCCCTTCCGGCGTATAGGGCACGCCGATCGGCGTCACGCCTTGCGAGGCAATTCGTCCGAACATCACGAACCACGCCGGGTCGCCCACGAGTACCGTGTCGCCAGTACGCACGTACAGCTTCAACAGGAAATCCACCGCCTGCGTAATGCCTGACGTCAGCACGATCTGATCGGGGCGCGCGCCAATCTCAAGCTCCGCGAGTTGCGTTTGAAGCTGCACACGCAGCGGCAAGAAACCATGCGGATTGCCGGCCTGCAACAAGTACATCGTCGACTGGCGGCTCATCGAGCGCATGGCCGACGTCATCATGTCGGCATCGAGCAGACTCGGCGGCAGATACCCCATACCGGGCCCGCGCTCGGGGGCCACGGTGTGCAGCATGTTGCGCACGAGCCAAGGCACATCGATCGGCCCCTTCGCCACCATCGGCGCGGCCGCGAGCTGTTGCGGCATCATCGGCCGCTCGCGCACGTAGAAACCGGAGCCGCGACGCGCTTCGAGATACCCCTGCGCGACCAGCCGCTCATAGGCTTCCACCACCGAGAAGCGCGACACGTGCTTGTCTTCCGCCAGCGAGCGGATCGACGGCATGCGCATGCCGGGCAAAAACACCCGCTCTTCGATTCGAAGGCTCGCCCAATGCACGAGTTGGTCGACGAGTGTCATGCGCGCGGTGTCCAGCGCGGCGTTGTCCGCCAGCGCCAGCGGAGAAATGCGGTTTGTTGTCATCGTCTATCCACCTTGTCGGGAAGGCTGGCGTCGCCGGTTGTGCCGGCGCCAGCGCTTGCGAGGCAGGAGGGTGTTTGCCCCGCGCGTGGACGGTTGACCACCGTCTGCGGGGAAAGTGTCTGCCTCGCATCACTCATGGCACGCCACTCTACGCTAGCCAATTTCCCTGTCAATCCCGAACTGTACAGTCAATTATCTGAATATCTGTACCGGTACTGTACCGGAGTTAACCGATAAAGTGTCCTCTCAACTGGAGACCGCTATGCGTGAAATCCGACTCTTCGAGCTGGACGGGGGCCAAACCGTGTTCTGGCAGAACGAAACGCCGCAATCGCTGCAAGTGTTGCAGGGACTGCTTTGGCTGACAGTGGAAGGCGAGAGCGTCGACCATTGGCTGCGTGCCGGCGAGAGCTTCGAGATGCGCGCTGGTCAACGAATCTGGCTGGGCACTTGGAAAGACGGTGCCCGCCTGCGTGTGAGCCAGCCGACGATGTCGCTGAGCGCGCTGCCGGGACGCCCCACTGCGCGCCGCTTCGGCTGGCGCGTGCTGTGGCGCGACGCGGCGGCACGCGTCACCGGCCGCATGCTGTCGCGCAGCTGATTGACCGGGTTCACGCTGCATGAGCGCCCGCGCGGAGTAAGCTTACGGTTTTGCCACGCAACGCACTGCGCGCACCCGCTGCGCCAACGCCCGAGTCGAACCAGAACATGACCGCATCGCACGCTGCCCATTACAACGCCTTGAAACTCGACCATCTGGTCGTGGCTGCCGAAACACTCGACGCCGGTGAAGCCCACGTCATCGAACAATTGGGCCTGACCGAGATCGTGCCGCAGCGCGGCGGCAAGCATGCGCGCATGGGCACGCACAACAGCCTGCTCGGCCTGTGGGGCGGTGTGTATCTGGAAATCATTGCCATCGACCCGGACGCTCCCGCACCCGAGCGCGCGCGCTGGTTCGGTCTTGACGACGAGGCGGTGCGTACGCGTCTGGCACGTGGCCCGTATCTGGCCCATTGGGTGGCACGCGTTGAGCGTCCGCGCTCGCTGCCGCGCTGGCAATCGCAGTATCCGCAGCGGCTGGCACCGGTCATCGCCATGCAGCGCGGCGCGTTGACGTGGCAGATCGGCGTGCCGGACGACGGAAGCCTGCCCTCGTGGCAAGGCGCCGGTCAGGGGCTGCTGCCCACGCTGATCCAGTGGGACACTCCACAGCACCCCGCCGACGCCCTGCCCGAGACGGGTTGCGCTGTCACCCTGTTGCGCGGCTTCCATCCGCAGGCGACGACCGTTGCCGATCAACTGGAATGGCTCGGCGCGGAGGGTCTCGTGAATGTGGAAGCCACGCTGGTCGAGCCGACACTGGTCGCCGAATTTGAAACCCCGAACGGTCCGCGCACGCTTCGTTAAGACGAATTAGACGAATCAGACGATTTCAACGACTGACACGCGTGCGCACAGGTTCGAACTGAACCTATCGAACGCCCGGCACAACGCATGGCGGGCGGTACCCCAGAAAGAGACACAAAGAGGCGACACCATGAATTCGCGCGAATCACGGGGCATGCTGATCGGACTGATCGGCGTGCTCATCTTCAGCCTGACCTTGCCGATGACGCGCATCGTCGTGGCCGAAGTCAACCCGCTGCTCAACGGTTTGGGCCGCGCGCTCGTGGCCGCAGTGTTCGCGGGTGCGCTGCTGTGGTGGCGTCGCGAGCCGTGGCCGACCAAGCGTCAATTGAAGAGCCTCGCGATCACCTCGCTGGGCGTGATCGTGGCGTTTCCGGTGTTCTCCGCGTGGGCCATGAAGACGATCCCCGCCTCGCACGGCGCCGTCGTCAATGGCCTGCAACCGTTCTTCGTGGCGATCTACGCCTATTGGCTGGGCGGTGAGCGCCCGTCGC
Source organism: Pandoraea sp. PE-S2R-1 (assembly GCF_002179865.1). NCBI lineage: Bacteria > Pseudomonadati > Pseudomonadota > Betaproteobacteria > Burkholderiales > Burkholderiaceae > Pandoraea > Pandoraea sp. PE-S2R-1. The sequence continues at coordinate 348,559 of NZ_NGUR01000010.1, forward strand.
GCGGCTTCTGGGTCTTCGCGCTGCTCGGCAGTGCACTCGTCATCGCCTTCGCCCTGCGCGCCGGCGGCGGCACACTGCACGCCGCTGACGGCCTCATGCTGCTCGCCGTGATCATCGGCGCGCTCGGTTATGCCGAAGGCGGCAAGCTGGCCCGCGAGATGGGTGGCTGGCAGGTGATCTGCTGGGCGCTGGTGGTCTGTGCCCCGGTGCTGGCACTGCCCGTCGGCTGGCTCGCGTGGCAGCAGCCGTGGCCGGTGAGCGGCCGCGCGTGGGGCGCCTTCGCCTACGTCACCCTGTTCTCGCAGTTCATCGGCTTTTTCGCGTGGTATGCGGGTCTCGCCATGGGCGGAATCGCGCGCGTGGGCCAAGTACAATTGCTTCAGATTTTCTTCACGATTGCGCTGTCCGCCCTCTTTTTCGGCGAACAGGTCGACACCGCGACATGGCTCTTCGCTGCCGGCGTCGTCCTGACCATTGCACTCGGCAAGAACATGAAGATCGGCGCCTCGCGACTCACGGGCAAACCGGTCTGAGGCGATGTCCGGCGCGCGCGACCCCTGCGCCGGACACCGCTTACCCCCAAGGCGATGCCTCATGCCGCTAAGCGACCGGCATCCGCACCGCCTGACACTTGCGGCCTTTCCGACCGACGCCCCGCCATCTTGACGGCCGGACAGCCGCCTTACCCAAGCGAGACCATCATGCATGATTGGCAATATTCCGAACGTGCCCGCAACCTGACCAGCTCGGCGATCCGCGAAATTCTGAAGGTCACCGAACGCCCCGATGTCATTTCGTTCGCTGGCGGCCTGCCCTCGCCCGCCACGTTCCCCGTCGCCGAAATGCGCGCCGCCGCCGAGCGCGTACTGACCGAGTCGCCGCAAGCCGCGCTGCAATACAGCGCCACCGAAGGCTTCGCCCCGCTGCGCGAGTGGATCGCGAAGCGCTACTCGCGCGATGGCCATACGGTCACGCCCGACAACGTCCTCATCACCACCGGCTCGCAACAAGGCCTCGACCTGATCGGCAAGATCTTCATCGACGAAGGCAGCCGCGTGATTGTCGAAGCCCCGAGCTATCTGGGCGCGCTGCAATCGTTCTCGCTGTTTGCGCCCACCTACGTGTCGGTGCCCACCGACGACCACGGCCTGCTGCCGGAAGCGCTCACGCCCGAACTGGTGCGCGGCGCCCGCTTCCTGTACGCGATGCCGAACTTCCAGAACCCGACCGGACGCCGCCTGCCGATGGCGCGCCGCGAAGCGCTGGCGGCCGTCGCGAAACGCGAGGGTCTCGCCATCATCGAAGACGATCCGTACGGCGAGCTCGACTACGAAGGCCAGCGTCTGCCGAGCCTCATGTCGCTGGCGCCCGATCACGTGCTCTACATGGGCTCGTTCTCGAAAGTACTGGCCCCGGGGCTCCGCCTGGGCTTCATCATCGGACCGAAGCCCGTCATCGCCAAGCTCGTGCAGGCCAAGCAAGCGGCCGACCTGCACACGCCGAGCGTGACGCAGCGCATCGCCTATGAAGTGGTCAAGGACGGCTTTCTCGAGACGCACATCCCGTCGATCCGCACGCTTTATGCGGCACAGGCCAAGGCGATGCTTGCGTCGCTGGAGAAGCACATGCCGAAGGACGCCACGTGGACCACACCCGCCGGTGGCATGTTCATCTGGTTGACATTGCCCGCCGGCATCGACACCATGCAGTTGCTGGAAAAAGCGATCGCGCAGAATGTGGCTTTCGTGCCGGGTGCGCCGTTCTACGTCGGCACACCGCAGTCGAACACGTTGCGCCTGTCGTTCGTGACGGTGCCGCCCGAGAAAATCGAAGTGGGCGTCTCACGTCTGGGCGCACTGATCGCCGACGCATTGACGCGCCGCGCGGCCTGAGCTGGCTGCCGGGTCGATTTCAACGACTCTGTTTCAATGACTTTGCAAGGAAGCCGTACATGTCCGTCTACGACAAACTGAAGCAACTGGGTATCGAACTGCCGACCGCCGGCGCCCCCGCCGCCGCTTACGTGATGAGCGCGCAGACCGGCAACACCGTGTTCCTGTCGGGCCATCTGCCGAAGAAAGACGGCAAGATTTGGACCGGCAAGCTCGGCCACGATGTCAGCGTGGAAGACGGCAAGGCCGCCGCCCGCGCCGTGGCCATCGAACTGATCGCAACGCTGCACGCCCACACGGGTGATCTGAACAAGGTCAAGCGCGTCGTGAAGCTGATGAGCCTGGTGAACTCCACGCAGGAATTCACCGACCAGCATCTGGTCACCAACGGCGCGTCGGAACTGATTGCCGAAGTGTTCGGCGATGCCGGCAAGCACGCACGCTCGGCATTCGGCGTGGCGCAGATTCCGCTGGGCGCTTGCGTCGAGATCGAACTGATTGCCGAACTGGCCTAAGCCGGACAGAAGTCAGGCAGGCAATCAAGCAAGCAAGCAGGAAACAAAACAGGCACCCTCGGGTGCCTGTTTTGTTATGCGGTCGCGCTACACAAGCGCCGAAGTCATCACACCGGCTTGGTATTCCCGTAAGCACGCCGCATGGCGATCGCCACGGCGAGCGAGATGACGACGGCAATGCTCAGCAACGCCACGACACCGTGCCAGCCGTGCGCACGCAGCATCACACCCGAGTAGCTGCCAAGCAGGCTCGAACCGATGTAGTAGAAGAACAGGTACAGCGCCGAAGCAATCGCGCGTCCCTCGGTTGCGCGGCGCCCCACCCAGCTGCTGGCCACCGTGTGCGCACCGAAAAAGCCGAACGTGAAGATTGCCAGACCGGTGACGACACCGAGCACCTGCGGCGCCAGCATGACGATCAGTCCCACGAATGCCAGCGCAACCAGCGCCCAGAGCAAGCGGGCACGGCCCAGCCGGTCCGACAGCGGCCCGGCGATGAACGAGCCCACCACACCGATCAGATACATCGTGAAGATCGCGCCGATGGCCGCATGCGGCAACTGGAACGGCGCGGCGGCCAGATGGAAGCCGAGATAGTTGTACACGCTCACGAAGCTGCCCATCATCAGCCCCGCAAACAGATAGAGGCCAAGCAGCGCCGGGTCGGCCAGATGGCGGCGCGCATGCCCGATGGCTTCACGCACCGTCATGTGACGCGGTGTGAAGCGGCGCGAGTGCGGCAGGCTGCGGGCAAACTCCAGCCCCATCGCCAGACACACCAGACCGATCATCGCGACCGACACGCGCCACGAGAACAGATCGGCGACGAAGGCCGCCATCACACGGCCGGCCATGCCGCCAAGAATGTTGCCGCCGATATACAGCCCCATCGACATGCCCAGCGAGCGCTGATCGATCTCTTCGCTGAGATACGCCATCGCAATGGCCGGCAGGCCCGACAGCGCCAGCCCCTTGAGCGCCGCGAGAATCACGATGGTTTCGAAGTTGGTCGAAAACGCACTGGCAAGCGTCAGCACGGACGAACTGAGCAACGCGATCGTCATCATGCGTTTGCGGCTGACACGATCGGCGGCCACGCAGGTCACTAGCAGGCCGAGCGCCATCATCATCGTGGCAGCGGAGACCGACCAGCTCGCCTGCGCCGGCGTGATACCGAAGGTGGTGGTCAGCAACGGCAGCAGCGACTGCATGCAGTACAACTGGGCGAACGTCGAAAAGCCGCCGAAGAACAACGCGCGGCTGATGACTGCATATTCACGAGTGCCACGCGACACGCCAGCGGGCAGTTTGGGCGCAGCCGTCTGCGCCGCTGCGGCGCCGTGGGACAGAGGAAGGGAATTCGTAGAGGCCATGGTGCTGGCTTCCTCTTGGGGAGCCAATTCGGGAGGGGGTATAGGCCGATGATAGGTTTGCGCTTACCCCACGTCCAATATATATTTAAGCGTCGTTTCTATATATAAAACAGATCAATCCTATGGAACTGCGTCACCTTCGCTACTTCGTGACCGTCGCCGAAGAGCTGCACTTCAGCCGGGCAGCGGCAAGGCTCAACATCGGCCAGCCGCCGTTGTCGATGCAGATCCGGGCCTTGGAGGACGAACTCGGCGTCACGCTGTTCGAGCGCACGCAGCGGCGTGTCTTTTTGACGACGGCGGGCCGCACGTTCCTCGTGCGGGCGCGGCAGATTCTGGCCGATGCGGATGCCGCGCGGCAGGAGGTGCAGCAAATTGCCGGGGTCGATGCGGGCGAGTTGCGGATTGCGTTCACCACGTCGGCACCGATGACCAATCTGATGAAACGAGTGCTGACCAGCTACCGCCAGCAATACCCGCGCGTGACGCTCACGCTGAGCGAATCGCCCTCCGAGCGGCAACTCGATGCATTGGGCGAGCGCACGCTGGACATCGGGCTGCTACGCCGCGCCGACGACGCCGCCGGGGTGTCCGGGCTCAGTTTCGAGACGCTGGTGGACGAAGCGCTGCTGGTGGTGATGCATCAGGGACATGCGCTGGCGGGACGCGCGCAAATTTCGATGGCCGATCTGGCCGGCGAACCGTTCATCATGCATCCGCCCGATGTGGGCACGGCCGTCGACGGCAAGATACGCCAGATGTGCGAACGCGCGGGTTTCACGCCGCGCGTTGTGCAGGAAGCGCGCGAGTCGACGACCATCGTCGCGCTCGCGGCCAGCGGCCTCGGCGTGGCGGTGTTACCCGCCGCCGTGCGCTGTATCCAGATTGAAGGGGCGCGCTTCATGGACCTGGCCGAAGCCGACGCCCGCACGCCCTTGCTGCTTGCCAAGCGTCGCGACGATGCCAGCCCGTTAGTGCAGGCGTTCGTCGCGATGTGCCACGACGTGGCCGGCGCTCAGGCGAAGCAAGGTGACACGCTCACCCGCGCAGCGACGCCGCCAGGCCGATGACGACCACGCCGAGCACGAGATTGAGAATCACGAGCCGGCGCACACCATTGACCGCCGCTGCGCCATCGGGCCACGACTGCGCCTGCACGGCACGTTGCAGACGCGGAAACAGCGCAAAGCGGATGTGGCCGTAGACCAGCATCATCAGCACGCCGATACCCGCCATGGCGTGCACCGGCCAGCGGGCATGCAGCCCACCCATGCCGAGCATCATGTGTCCGCCCGAGAGCAGGATCACCACGATGGCGACGCCCACCCACGTCAGAAACTTCGAGAGCGCCGCCTCCCATAACGGCAGGCGCTGCTGTGGCGGCAGGTCCAGCGACGCCGGACGCAGACACGCCAGCGCGAAGAACATGCCGCCGACCCACACGACGACGCTCACCAAATGCAGGAACAGACTGAAGGCATAAACGCTCATAGGTGACTCCCGTCAGGATGCCGAAGGCGCGGCCGGCAACACCGGCTCCAGCGAGCGCGCCGTAAAGGTCGAGAATTTCACCGCCGGCGCACGGCCCTTGCGGGCGCGCTTGCCGATGTTCGGCGCGAGCGCAGCACCCGAGAGCGTCTCGGACTGCGTCTTGCCACCCCGTACCAACCCGTGAACGGTCACGCCGGCCTCGCTGATCGGCACCGCCGACACCAGCGTCTGCTTGGCATCGAGACCGATCAACGTGACGCCACGGCCACCGCCCGAGAGCGACTTCATTTCGTCCATGCCGAACACCAGCAGGCGGCCATCGCTCGACAGACACGCGACGGCGCTTGCCCCCGCGAAGATCGGCGTCGGCGCCAGCGGTTCGGCCCCTTCGTCGATCGTCATGAACGATTTACCCGCCTTCAGACGGCTCACCATATCGCCCAGCTTCGTCGAGAATCCGAAGCCGTTGGTGGTCGCGAGCAGCAGTTGCTGGTCAGCCGATGCGGCGTAGTAGTGCAACAGACGCGAACCCGATTCGAGTTCGATCAGCGAGGTCAGCGGCACACCGTCGCCACGACCGCCCGGCAACTGCGCGACTGCCACGGAATACACGCGGCCGTTGCTGCCCCACGCGATAAACGGGTCGACCGTGCGGCATTCGAAGGTGCCGTAAAGCGAGTCGCCCTGCTTGAACGTAAAGCCCTGCGCATCGAGCCCGTGGCCCTTGAGCGCACGCACCCAGCCCTTGGCCGACACCACGACCGTCACCGGCTCGTCGACGACACGGGCCTCGGCCACGGCACGTTTTTCTTCCTGAATCAGCGTGCGGCGATCGTCGCCGAACTGCTTCGCGTCGGTTTCGATTTCCTTGATGATCAGGCGCTTCATCGTGCTGTCGTTGGCCAGCAGCTCTTCGAGCTTCGCCTTCTCGTCGCGCAACGACGCGAGTTCCTGTTCGATCTTGATCGATTCCATGCGCGCCAACTGGCGCAGCCGGATTTCGAGAATGTCGTCCGCCTGACGCTCGCTCAGCTTGAACGCGCTCATCAGCGCCGACTTCGGTTCATCCGCCTCGCGAATGATCCGGATGACCTCGTCGATATTCAGGAAGACAATCATGCGGCCTTCGAGAATATGGATGCGGTCGTCCACCTTGTTCAGACGATGACGCGAGCGGCGCGTGACCGTCTCGAAACGGAAGCCGATCCACTCGGTAATGATGTCGCGCAGCGACTTCTGTCCCGGGCGGCCATCGGCGCCGACCATCACCAGATTGACCGATGCGCTCGACTCCAGGCTCGTGTGCGCGAGCAGCATCGTGATGAATTCCTGCTGGTCGATGCGGCTCGACTTCGGCTCGAACACCAGTCGCACCGGTGCGTCCTTGCCCGACTCGTCGCGCACGGTATCGAGCATCGCGAGCACCGACTGCTTGAGCGTTTGCTGCTCGGGCGTAAGCGACTTCTTGCCGAGCTTGACCTTCGGGTTGGTGATTTCCTCGATTTCTTCGAGCACCTTCTGACCCGACGTGTTGGGCGGCAATTCGTACACCACCGCCTGCCACTGGCCGCGCGCCATCTCTTCGATTTTCCAGCGCGCACGCACCTTGAGGCTGCCGCGTCCGCTGTCGTAGGCCGCACGAATTTCCGCCGGACTGGAGATCAGTTGACCGCCGCCGGGGAAGTCCGGGCCCTGCACATGGGTCATCAGCTCGGCGTCGTCGAGCTTGGGGTTACGAATCAGCGCGACCGCGGCCGAGGCCACTTCGCGCAGATTGTGCGACGGAATTTCCGTTGCCAAGCCCACGGCAATACCCGACGCGCCATTGAGCAGCACGAACGGCAGACGTGCCGGCAACAGACGCGGCTCTTCGGTCGAGCCGTCATAGTTCGGCACGAAATCGACCGTACCGGCATCGATCTCGTCGAGCAGCAGTCGCGCGATCGGCGTCAGGCGCGCTTCGGTGTATCGCATCGCGGCGGCACCGTCGCCGTCGCGCGAACCGAAGTTGCCCTGCCCGTCGATAAGCGGGTAGCGCATCGAGAAATTCTGTGCAAGGCGCACCAGTGCGTCGTACGCAGACTGGTCGCCATGCGGGTGAAATTTACCGAGCACGTCGCCGACCACGCGGGCCGACTTCACGGGCTTGGCATCGGAGGCAAGGCCCATCTCGTTCATCGCGAACAGGATGCGGCGTTGTACCGGCTTCTGACCGTCGCACACATCCGGCAGTGCGCGGCCTTTAACCACGCTAATCGCGTAGTCGAGATAGGCACGTTCGGCGTAGTTGCCGAGCGTCAGCGTGTCGTCATCGGACGGCGTTGAAAAGAGATCTTCTACTTGTTCCATAAAACCTGTGGGTTTGCTGCGAACGTTTGGCGAGAGTTCGGTTACACGTTGACGCCAGATAATACCAAGCTCACTGGTACATTTCGGCAAAAACACTGCCGAATGACAAAGCGGACCTGCGAATTAGGTGAAATTGAGTGAAGCGCGTGTGTCAGGACAGCCGAGTGATGAAGGGCGTCAATCCGTCGTCGGCACCGACGGCAGCACTGGTGCCGGCAACTGCGCGTTAGGCAGCGTCGCGGGCACGACGGGCAGGCCCTGCGGTGCGCCCAAAATGACGTGAATCCGGCCATTGCGCGAGCCGCTGATATTGGCGTGCCCGCCCGGCACCCCGGTCTTCAGCGTGCCGCCACCCGACGCTGGTGCGTCCGGGTTGAAGCGCCGATAAAGTTCGAGCACGGCTGCCACGTAACTTTGCGTCTCCGCGTACGGCGGAATCTGATCGGCATGCCTTGCAACGGCGCCCTCGCCCGCGTTGTACGACGCGAGGACCAGTTCAAGACGATCGGGATAGCGCGCCTGTAGATCACGCAAGTAACGCGCCCCCGTTAACACATTCGTTCGCGGATCGGTGAGCTTGTCCGCGACCGTCCGGCGGGCATCGGCACGTACGCCGTAGCGCTCGCCCGTCGCGGGCAACACCTGCATGAGTCCGACGGCCCCCTTGGGCGACACCGCATCGCTGTCAAAGCCCGATTCGGCCGCAATCACAGCCTTGAGCAACGCCGCGTCGACATGAAAACGATCCGCCGCCTGCGCGATGACCGGCGCGAGCTTACGCAAGTTGGGATGACGCGCGAGGGCGTCGTAGAGGCGCGAGCGGTCTGCACCACTCACGAGTCCGGTCTGGGCTTCACCCTGTGCAATGCGCAGATCGGCATTGGCACCGGAGCTCACGACGAGACGAAAGCGCGCATCGAGTTTGCGTGCGGCCAGATGCGCCACACCGTTCTCATCCACGTAGCCGTACAGATCGGCGTGAGCAAGCGGCGCCGCCGTCAGCAGCAGTGCTGCCAGCACACGCCCTGCGATCGGCCGCAGAGAGAACCATCGGCGCACGGCGTTGACACTGGGAATCCCCCGGAGTGCCAAGCGGTGCGCCATCGAGCGAAAACTATTGTTGACCTTTGGCATGCACCTTGATTGTCTGGCTCATCGCCGGACCATACGACTGGTGCGCCCCGTTGGCGAATTGCATCGTCAACACGTGATCGCCGGGCGTCAGATTGACAGTCGTCTCGGTCTGGCCTTTGCCGAAGTGCAGGTGCGAGTCGTCAGTCGGCACAACCTGACCTGCGGGAACCGGATCGCCGTCGATGATGAGGTGGTGATGGCCGGTGTTAGGCGACATGTCGCCCGCCGGCTTGATCGCCATCCCCTCGACGCCGAACTTGACCACGACCGGGTTGGTCACCGTCGCACCATCCTTCGGCGTGACGAAGAAGACACGCGCGCCCGGTGCCGGCTGGACCGGCTGGGCGGACTGTGCAGAAGCCGCGGCGCTGGCGCCGAGAAGCAACATCGGCACGGCAATGTGACGCACGCTGAAACGCATAGAACGCAACATAACGTGACTCCCGGTATGGGTGAAAGGTGGATTATCCCACTATGTGGGCACTCACGCCGATCGGGCGGACAGGCCTGCTGGCCTGAGCGCACCGTCCAGCGTACGTAACACCAAAACCGACCGTCAGATGTCGGCTTCGACTTCGTTGCCCTTGGCTTCGAGCCAGCTGCGGCGCTGTGCCGCCTCGCCCTTGCCCATGAGCATGTTCATGCGCGACACGGTCGCGTCGAAATCGAGCGCCCCCAGCGCGACCGGACTCAGACGCCGCGTGTCGGGGTTCATCGTGGTTTCCCACAACTGCTCGGCACTCATTTCGCCCAGCCCCTTGAAACGGCTGATCGACCACGCCGACTCCTTCACGCCATCTTTGCGCAGCTTGTCGAGAATGGCTTCGAGTTCGCCCTCGTCCAGCGCGTAGAGCTTTTGCGCGGGCTTCTTGCCACGAGCGGGTGCATCGACGCGATACAGCGGCGGGCGCGCCACATACACGTGCCCCGTCGCAATCAGTTGCGGGAAGTGACGGAAGAACAGTGTGAGCAACAGCACCTGAATGTGCGAGCCGTCGACGTCGGCGTCCGACAAGATGCAGATCTTGCCGTAGCGCAGATTCGACAGGTCCGGCGTATCGTTCGGGCCGTGCGGATCGACGCCGATGGCCACCGCGATATCGTGCACTTCGTTGTTCGCGAAGAGCCTGTCGCGCTCGGTCTCCCACGTGTTGAGGACCTTGCCGCGCAACGGCAGAATCGCCTGGAATTCCTTGTCGCGTCCCATCTTCGCCGAACCACCGGCCGAGTCGCCCTCGACCAGAAACAGTTCATTGCGCGTGATGTCTTCGGTTTCGCAATCGGTGAGCTTGCCGGGCAGCACGGCCACGCCGGAGCTCTTCTTCTTCTCGATCTTCTGGCCGGCGCGCGTACGCGCCTGTGCCTGACGGATCACGAGTTCGGCGAGCTTCTTGCCGTGCTCGACGTGATGATTGAGCCACAGCTCCAGCGCCGGACGCGTGAATGACGACACGAGGCGCACGGCATCGCGGCTGTTCAGGCGCTCCTTGATCTGGCCCTGAAATTGCGGATCGAGCACCTTCGCCGAGAGCACGAACGACACGCGCGAGAAGACGTCTTCCGGCAGCAGCTTCACGCCCTTCGGTTGAAGGTTGTGCAACTCGATGAAACCGCGCACCGCTTGAAACAGGCCTTCGCGCAAACCGGATTCGTGCGTGCCGCCCGCGGGCGTCGGGATCAGGTTGACGTACGACTCGCGCACCTGCGCGCCGTCTTCGGTCCACGCCACGACCCACGCAGCGCCCTCGCCTTCGGCGAAGCTGTCTTCGCTGCCGTCAGCAAAACGCTCGCCTTCGAACAACGGAATCAACGGCTCGGCACCGTTCAGCGATTCGACCAGATAGCCACGCAGACCATGCTCGTAGAACCACGTTTGCTCGTCACCGTTTTTCTCCTGACGCAGCGTGACGCGCACGCCCGGCAGCAGCACGGCCTTCGAGCGCAGCAGACGCTGCAACTCGCTCAACGGCAACGTCGGGCTGTCGAAGTATTTGGTATCCGGCCAGACCGTGACGCGCGTACCGCTTTTCTTCTCGCCACGTTGTGCGGCCCGCGAATGCAGCGCGACGCTGACATTGCCGCCATCGGCGAACTCGAGATCCGAGACCTGGCCGTCGCGCCACACGGTAACCGCAAGTCGCGTAGCGAGCGCGTTCGTCACCGAGACGCCCACGCCGTGCAGACCGCCCGAGAACGTGTAAGCGCCGCCGGCTGCCTTATCGAACTTGCCGCCGGCGTGCAGACGCGTGAACACAATCTCCACGACCGGGACGCCTTCTTCCGGGTGAATGCCGACGGGAATGCCCCGGCCGTCGTCTTCGACGCTGACCGAGCCATCCTTGTGCAGCGTCACGAGAATCTGTCTGCCGAAGCCACCCAACGCCTCATCCGACGCGTTGTCGATGACTTCCTGAATGATGTGCAGCGGATTCTCGGTGCGGGTGTACATGCCCGGGCGCTGCTTGACCGGCTCAAGTCCTTTCAGAACCTTGATGGAAGCTTCGCTGTATTGGGCAGGCGTGTTTTTTTTCGACATAGTGTGACTGAATTGGGGTACGACGCCCGGCGCTTATCCACACAAGCTGTGGACAACCACGGGGAAAACCCATTAACACATGAGAAAAGTGACGCTGGATCAATCACTTGCATTGCCGCGCCCACTTATTAGGCAACCCTGTCGGCTCACTCGCTATCAAATGAGCCTTCCTCCACGTCAGGCAGCCATGGCATTCGGCATGGCGCGCCTGAAAAGAACAGGGCCGCGTCCAATGGATCGCGGCCTATTGTACTGTCACTCGTAACGCGTCAGCGTGACGCGTCACGTGAACGCTCAAGCGTCGTCGCCGCGTTGCTTGGCTTCGAGCACTTCCCAGCGTTCGAGCGCTTCGAGCAACGCCAGTTCAATCGCTTCGCAACGTTCGGACAGCGCCGCACCCGCAGCCGGATCTTTCACAAAGACCGAGCCGTCTGCGAGCTTCGCGGTGGCGTCTTTCTGCTCCACTTCGAGCGCTGCGATGCGCTCGGGCAGACCATCGAGTTCGCGCTGTTCCTTGTAACTCAGCTTGACCTTGCTGGTGCGCTTGGCGGCGGCGGGTGCGTCTTTTGCGGTGTCTTTCGTCGCCTCTGCCGCCGGTGCGCGTTGCGCGGCCATGGACAGCGAGCGCTCGCGCTGCACTTGCCAGTCGGAGAAACCGCCCACGTATTCGCGCCAGTTACCGTCGCCTTCCGCCGCAATCACCGACGTCACCACGTTGTCGAGGAACGTGCGGTCATGGCTCACGAGGAACACCGTGCCGCTGTAGTCCTCAAGCAGTTCTTCGAGCAGTTCGAGGGTCGGGATGTCGAGGTCGTTGGTCGGTTCGTCGAGCACCAGCACGTTGGCCGGACGCGCAAACAGACGGGCGAGCAACAGACGGTTGCGCTCACCGCCGGAAAGCGACTTCACCGGCGAACGGGCACGTTCCGGCGAGAACAGGAAGTCGCCAAGATAGCTCATCACGTGCTTGCGGGCGCCGTTGATTTCGATCCACTCGCTGCCCGGGCTGATCGTGTCGAGCAGGCTCTTCTCCGGGTCAAGCTGCGCGCGCATTTGATCGAAGTACGCCACCTGCATGTTCGTGCCCACGCGAATCTCGCCGCTGTCCGGCGAGATCTGCCCGAGAATCAGCTTGAGCAGCGTCGTCTTGCCGGCACCGTTCTGTCCGACCAGCCCGACCTTGTCACCGCGCATGAGCGTCGCCGTGAAGTCGCGCACGATCGCGCGATCGCCGTACGACTTGCTCACGTTGGTCAACTCGGCCACGATCTTGCCGGACCGGTCGGCCTGACCGACTTCCATGCGCACATTGCCTTGCGTCTCGCGACGTCCGGCACGTTCGGTGCGCATCGCTTTCAGCCGCTCGATACGCGACACGCTACGCGTGCGGCGCGCTTCCACGCCCTTGCGAATCCACACTTCTTCTTGCGCCAGCAGCTTGTCGAACTTGTCGTTTTCCACGCGTTCTATTTCAAGCTGCGCGGCCTTGCGTTCCTGATACTGCGTGAAGTTGCCCGGGTACGAAAGCAGACGGCCGCGGTCGAGTTCGACGATGCGCGTGGCAACGCGGTCGAGGAAGCTTCGATCGTGGGTGATGAAGAACAATGCGCCGCGAAAGCCGATCAACAGCTCTTCCAGCCAGCGAATGGCGTCGAAGTCCAGGTGGTTGGTCGGCTCGTCGAGCAGCAGCACGTCGGGCTTGGCGACCCACGCTTGTGCGAGCGACACACGCTTTTGCATACCGCCCGAGAGCGCGCCCACGCGGGCATGCCCGTCGAGGCCGAGTTGCGCGATGGTGGTTTCCACGCGCGTCTTGAGTTGCCATCCGTCGGAAGCGTCCAGCGACGACTGCAGCGCCATGAGATGGGCGAGCAAATCGTCGTGTTCGGCACCCTCAGTCACGACGCCCAGCGCGTCGACGGTGCGTTCGTAATCGGAGAGCACGCCGTGCATCTCGCCAAGACCCTGCGCCACGGCGTCAAACACCGATTGCTCGGGGTCGAACTCGGGTTCCTGCGGCACGTAGACCGTGTTGAGCGTGCCCTGGCGCGCAATCAGACCGTCGTCGGGCGCGGTCAGTCCCGCGACAATCTTGAGCAACGACGACTTGCCGGCGCCGTTACGGCCGATCAGACCGACGCGCTCACCCGCTTCAAGCGAGAAATCGGCATTGTCGAGCAATGCCACGTGGCCGAACGCCAATTGGGCGCCGGTGATGGAATACAAAGCCATGTGTCGGGAAACGGGTGAACTGCGATGGAAGGTATTGTAGTGCCGGGCGCGAACGCCCGGCGCCGGTGAGAGTACGTCGATGAGTGTCGCTTCGTGCGCCTGACTCACACAACGTACTTATGCACTGACGTGCTTAACGTTATTCAAGTTACTTAGGTTACTCAATCCGGATGGCTCGCCGACGCACTGGCCGGCGCGCGCAGCATCTCGATATGCATGATGCCGTCTTCGTCGTAAGGCTCGCTCGCCTTGACGAAGCCGAATCCGCCGTAAAACGCTTCCAGATGCGCCTGCGCGCCAATGCGCAGCGGGGCATCGGGCCACTGCACGTCGGCAATCGCGATGGCCCGGGCGAGCAACTCGCGCCCAAGACCCGTTCCGCGATGCGACGCTGCCGTGATGACACGGCCGATCGACGCTTCGTCGTAAGCCAGCCCCGGCGGCAGCAAGCGCAAATAGGCAGCAATTTGCGGCTGTGCTTCGGCATCGCGCACCTGGGCAATCAGGTGCAGGCTGTGGATGTCGCGTCCATCGATATCCTGATACGGGCAGTTCTGCTCGACCACGAATACCGCGTTACGTGCGGCCAGCACGCGGTAAAGCAGTGTGCCGCCCAACTCGTCGAACGACTTGCACATCCATTCCATTGCCGACTCTCCAGCCTTGCTTTGCGAAAGCCGGGACTATAGCACCGTCGCAGCGCGGCGATGCCGTCGGTCACACAGGGGATGGGAGTTTTACTGATAGTAGACGATGCCTTGCTCGATGTCGGCACGCGCATTGCGTTCGGCGTCATCGAGGGCGAAGCCTTGGGTGGCGAAGCCGTAAGCGGTCTGAACTTGATACGCGCCCACTTTCTCCATGCCATGCCCGGTCGGGCGGTGAATCTCGTAGAACGCGTCCCAGCGGGCGTTGTCACGCTCCACGGCATGGACGCTGTACTGGAATTCTTGATATTGCGTTGTTTTCATTTTGGTTTCCTTCTTACTGCAAAAAATATAACTGATAAATAATCCCTCTCGAATCGGCTTACGGTGATGAGAGTGCAAACTCGCACAAATGTTTCCGTGAAGTGCACGCAGCCTAGCGGTCGAATATGACAAACACGCGACATTTCAGTGACTGACTTGTCACTGTAGCTACACGTCGACCGGCTTCGACGTCTCATGACGATGTCATGGGCGCGTTGAGAAACCTGTCGATCGCATGGATTGCGTGGATCGAACGATCGCTAGGACGGGTACGCCAAGCATGCCTGGCACGGCGGGAGAACGCATTGACGCGTATCAACGCCACGCAAAGCGCGCGGGGTGACCCTGGCAAACTTCCTGTTTCGGGGATCGGTGCCTGCCATCCCTCCAGGGACAGCGGCTGAGCGTCAGATCTGACACACCTGACGTTCAAGTTGGCATGTAACGGACTGGGAACACGCGACACATCTGTGTAGTGATTATCGTGTCGCGAACCTGCCGTTGCCGGGCGATGCCCGGCATCTCATGCCACTGGAGACTGCATTGGCGCGCCCGAAATTGACGGACGGATAAATGCAGATGGCGAATGATATCAGAATTTTAACGGCAGCGCACCAAAGCGCGTGAACCCTACGGCGTTGGCGCGCGATCGTCGATTTTCGCCAACACCCAGTACATGTAGCCCGCGAACGCCCCGAAGACCACGTGCCCCACCACCATCATCCACGTGCGGGATTCGATGAACCACGGGAACAGTTGCGTCATCACGTAGAAATTCACGGCGTAGACGACCAGACCGAACACCCCGCCGGCGATAGCGACCGTGGGCACGTCCGAATCGAGCCGGAACGGCGCGATGATGGCGCCGAGCACCACCCCGAGGACCACGCCGATGGCCGCATGCACCATCAGTGCCATGGCGACGATCGACACGTCGAAGGTTGCGGGCAGCGACAGAATGCCCGGGCCGAGCACGATCGCGGCGACCATGCGCGGGGGCACCCATGGGCTCTGGCCGGAGACCAGCAGGACCATGAGCATTTCGACGGCGGAGAAGAAAGCGCAGGCGACAAAGCCGGCGACCGCTGCGGCGGCCCAGTCGGGCGACCGATGCGTATAGCGGTGCGAGTGGAGGTGCAGTTCCATGATGTCCTCCCGGAAGGACCGCCAGCGGCGGCCGGCAGTGTTTTCAGGATAGGACAATCTGGGCGCAGTGGCGGGCCCAGCCGCTATATACTTGGCCTCACGCCCGCCGTCGGCGGGGACTTTCGGGGAGATATCGTATGTCCAGTCTCATCGGCTTGCTCGTCGCTATCGTGCTCGTTGGCGTTCCCGTCTGGCGCATTCTGACCCGGCTGGGCTTTTCACCGTGGTTCACGGTGCTGGCCTTCATTCCGGTGGTCAACATCATTTCTCTCTGGCTGCTCTCCTACGCCAACTGGCCCCAGCGCTCGTCCTCCTGAGCGCGCGGATCGCCGACTTCAGCGATCTGACTTAAATGGCCTGATTTCGGCCAGACAACACCCTGACTGCCGCGCGAGCGGCAGTTCTTTTTGCAAGATGCCGCACCTCACTGGCGAATAACGCGTATCACGCGAGTCGACGCTCGCCCGTGGTGCAGTGCGGTACGGTAGAATATTCGGCAAATTCCGAACACTGGACTGGCATGAGCACAGAGCTGACAGCGGCATCCAATTTCATCCGCAACATCATTGACGAAGACAACCGCTCGGGCAAATGGGGCCAGCGCGTCGAGACGCGCTTCCCGCCGGAGCCGAACGGCTACCTCCACATCGGTCACGCCAAGGCGATCTGCGTGAACTTCGGCATGGCGCGCGACTACGATGGCGTGTGCCATCTGCGCTTTGACGACACCAACCCCGAGAAGGAAGAGACCGAATACGTCGACTCCATCATCGAGATGGTGAAGTGGCTGGGCTTCAGCTACGACACCCCGGGCAAGGAACACCTGTACTTCGCCAGCGACTACTTCGAGACGCTCTATCAGGGCGCCGAGACGCTGATTCAGCGCGGCAAGGCCTACGTCGACAGCCAGAGCTTCGAGGACATGCG
This sequence comes from Pandoraea sp. PE-S2R-1, assembly GCF_002179865.1. Taxonomy (NCBI): domain Bacteria; kingdom Pseudomonadati; phylum Pseudomonadota; class Betaproteobacteria; order Burkholderiales; family Burkholderiaceae; genus Pandoraea; species Pandoraea sp. PE-S2R-1. The sequence goes on from NZ_NGUR01000010.1 coordinate 365,125, forward strand.
CGCCAATCGCGGCTCGCTGACCGAGCCGGGCAAGGATTCGCCGTTCCGCAATCGCACCGTCGAAGAGAATCTCGACCTGTTCCGCCGCATGCGCGCGGGCGAGTTCGCCGACGGCACGCACGTGCTGCGCGCCAAGATCGACATGGCGTCGCCGAACATCAATCTGCGCGATCCGGCCATCTACCGTATTCGTCACGCCCATCACCACCGTACGGGCGACGCGTGGTGCATCTATCCGATGTACACCTATGCGCACCCGCTCGAAGATGCCATCGAGAACATCACGCACAGCCTGTGCACGCTGGAATTCGAAGATCAGCGTCCGTTCTACGACTGGGTGCTCGGCGAGTTGGCCGACGCGGGCATGTTCACGCGCCCGATGCCGCAACAGATCGAATTCGCGCGTCTGCAACTGACCTACGCGATCACCAGCAAGCGCAAGCTGCGCCAACTGGTCGACGAAAAGCACGTCGACGGCTGGGACGATCCGCGCATGCCCACCCTCGTCGGCCTGCGCCGCCGTGGCTTCTCGCCGGAAAGCCTGCAATTGTTCTGCGATCGCATTGGCGTGGCCAAGTCGGCCTCATGGATCGACATGAGCATTCTCGAAGGCGCGTTGCGCGATGACCTCGACCCGAAGGCGCCGCGCGCCACGGCCGTGCTCGACCCGCTCAAGCTCATCATCGACAACTATCCGGAAGGCCAGCAGGAAGACTGCCACGCCCCTGTGCACCCGCACTTCCCGGAGCGCGGCATGCGCACGTTCCCGATCTCGCGCGAGCTGTGGATCGAGCGCGAAGACTTCCAGGCCGAGCCGGTCAAGGGCTTCTTCCGCCTGTTCCCGGGCAACAAGGTGCGTCTGCGCTACGGCTACGTCGTCGAATGCACGGGCTTCGACACCGATGCCGACGGCAACGTGACTGCCGTGCATTGCAACTACTTTGAAGACAGCCGTTCGGGCACCCCGGGCGCTGACAACTACAAGGTCAAGGGCAACATCCACTGGGTGAGTGCACTGCATGCGCTGGGTGCCGAAGTGCGCATCTATGATCGTCTGTTCATCGATCCGAACCCGGATGCCGGCGATAAGAACTTCCTCGACGCGATCAACCCGAACGCCAAGCGCGTGACGCAAGCCTATGTCGAACCGGGGCTGCTGAACGTGGCGCCGGAAGACCGCGTGCAGTTCGAGCGCCACGGCTACTTTGTGGCCGATCGTCACGACTCGGCACCCGGCAAGCCGGTGTTCAACCGGATCGTGTCGCTCAAGGACAGCTGGGCCGTCAAGCCGGCCAAGGGCGGCGGCAAGTAAGTTCGCTGAACGCCACTCGTTTCAAGCAAAACCCGCGTCGTCGTACGCGGGTTTTGTGTTTTTGGGCCCGATATTCCTGAACACCTGATACGGAGTATAACGAACGGATGCGCTGCGGGCGGGGCGTTCGGCGTAAGCTCGCGCCAATCGTCCAATGGCTGGCGCAGTTCAGTGCAATTCGCCGGATTTCGCGGCGGCTTGCTGCCACTGCCCCTCGCTGGCCAATGACATCGCACTCATCGCACGAGCCGCCGCATGCCACCGTCCCGCTCACCGTCGTTTCCCGTGCCGCTTTCTGCGCCGCCTTCTCCAGCCGCGCCTATGGCCGAGTCACGCGCCCTCGCCCCATACCGCTGGCTGGTTGCCGAACTCCACGGTCTGACGGCCAACTTCGCGCAGATTTACTTCATTCCGTCGGCAGGCATCGGCCTGCTGCTGTTTGCCGTACTCATGCTTGCCGATCGTCCGGCTGCGCTCGCGGGGCTGGCGGCCAGTGTGGGTGCATCGCTCGTCTCGCTGGTCCTGCGTTTGCCGCGTGACGCCCGGCGCAGCGGTTTGTTCGGCTACAACGCCGCGTTGACGGGCATCGCGTTCGGCGCCCTGTGGCAACCCGACCTCACGTCGGCCGTGTGGCTGTCGGTGTGCGTGTGCCTGACGGTCATCGCATCCGCCGAACTCGTCCGCCACCGACTGCCGGCACTCACCGGCCCCTTCGTCGCCGTCATGGCCCTGTCGTGGGCGATGCAGCCGTGGCTCGGGCTACTGCCGCGCACGGGGGCACTCGCCTGCGATACGGGCACGCCGGGCTTCGTCTTCTGTTCCGTCGGTCAGGTCGTGTTCGTCGCCCCGCTGGTACTCGGCTTGCTCACTTGGTACGTACTGGCCCTGTGGAACGCCCGTGCGACGGTCTGGGCGCTGGCTGCGGGCGTGGTGGTATGGCTGGGCATCGCGCTACTGGCGCAGCATTGGACCGCGTTGGCAGGGCAAGCGGGCGGCATCGGTGTGAATGGGTTTCTGGCGGCACTCGGGCTGGGCGTCTTCCATCGCCGCCCGGGTGTGCGTCTGGCGGGGGCTGCCCTTGCCGGCTTGTTCTGTGTTGTTCTGGGTGCCCTGCTCGGGCCACTCGGCTGGCCGTATTTCACGCTGCCGTTCAACCTTGCGGTGTGGACGTTGCTTGCCGTCACGCGGGCCGGCAGCCCTTCGCCCCGACACCCTCGGCCCCACGACGCTGAAGCCTCCTTGCGGCCTTGAGCGCAGGCAAAAAAAAGCCCGAAACCGTAAGGTTCCGGGCACTCGCTTGTCGCTAACCCCGTGATTCGAAGCTGCCATCTATGCGGCAAAGGTGTTTAGCTTCCCCGTAGTGTGGTTTTGGCCTGCCCTCGCTCGTATTCCGAGCACTTCCATCCGTCTTGCTCTGCTTCCTCCCTGACACCGGAGGCAATGGCAAACGCCCCCCGACGTTTCCGCTCGCTACCGAAGCCCAGACCTCTTTCGTGTCTTACCTGTATCAACGGATGAGCGTGAAGAAAGTTGACCGGGGTATACGCCAATATATGAGGAAATATACGTAAATTCGACTGCGTGTGTTCGGCGCTGGCCTCAGTCAGACTCATCCTCCGCATTGCCCTCCGACGTCGCAGGCGTTTTGACCACTGCATAGCGTGCGAGCGTTTCCTTGCGCGCCACATCGTGCGCCACGCGCGGCTGAGGATAGTCGCGGCCAAGTTCGACTTTGGCGAGCGCCAGCACCGACGCGTCGACGCGCCAGGGCGCATGAATGGCCTTGTCGGACAGGTTGGCCAGTTCCGGCACGTATTTACGGATAAAGCGCCCCTGTGGATCGAATTTCTCCGACTGGGTCACCGGGTTGAAAATGCGGAAGTAAGGCTGCGCGTCGCACCCCGTCGAGGCGGCCCACTGCCAGCCGCCGTTGTTCGCGGCCAGTTCGAAATCATTGAGCACCAGCGCGAAATACGCCTCGCCGCGTCGCCAGTCGATCCCCAGATCCTTCACCAGAAAGCTCGCCACGACCATGCGCAAACGGTTATGCATGTACCCCGTCTGGTTGATCTGACGCATCGCGGCATCCACCAGCGGATAGCCCGTGCGCCCCTCGCACCACGCCTCGAAATCGTCGTCCGCCGCCGGCCCCGTCGCCCATTGAATCGCGTCATAGGCGGGCTTGAACGCGTTGCCGACCACTTCCGGATGGTGATGCAGGATCATGAAGTAGAACTCACGCCAGATCAGCTCGCTCAGCCATGTCTGTGCGCCCGCGCCGGCATCGCCGCCCCGGAGCATGGCGGCGTGCGCTTCGCGGGCGAGCGTGCGGATGGAAACGGTGCCGAAACGCAGATGCACGGAGAGATAGCTCGGCCCGCGTACCGCCGGATAGTCACGGCGTTCGCGGTAATGCGCCATGCGCGGCAGGAAGTCGTCGAGCAGTTGCCGGGCACCGGCCTCGCCCGCCGGGATCGCCATGCGGCGCTCAGCAGGCACGTCGAAGCCCAGTTCGGCCAGCGACGGGATCTCGGTGGTTGCCTCCGACGCCGCATCCCCGGAAATCGACCCGGGCGCCGCCAGCCGCTGCATGTCGGCGCGACGGCCATGGGGCGCGAGATCGACAGGTCGCACCTGCTTGAGCCACGCCCGCTGGTAAGGCGTGAAGACGCTGTAGGGCTCGCCCTGCGCCGTCAGCACCTCATTCATCTCGAAGACGACCTGATCCTTGACGTGCTCGAAACCAATGTCCGCGTCGTCCAGTAACCGGCTGACCTGACGGTCGCGCGTCACGGCGTCCGGCTCATAGTCTCGTCCTGCGAATACCACCTGTACGCCAAGTGACTGCGCCAGTGACGGAATCACGTCGACCGGGTCACCGTGACGCACGATCAGTGCCCCGCCAGCGGCTTCAACGCTTTGCGACAGCGCCGCGACGCTCTCATGGATGAATGCCACCCGCCGGTCATCGCGCGGCAGTCCCGACAGAATCGCCGTGTCGAACACGAACACGACATAAACCTGTCCGCACGTCGCCAAGGCTTGCGCCAGCGTCGCGTTGTCGGTGCAGCGCAAGTCTCGCCGCAACCACACCAGTCCCTTTTGAAATTCAGTCATGTCAGATCGGCGCGACACTCTCGTGCCGGTATCGGTTTGGTCCGTCAAATCCCGTACCATAGCGGCATCGCGGACTTTATGCCATCGGCGTCGATTACCTCATGTCTCGGACGTTTCCGACTTTGGCCTGCGCTCGCGCGGGCCGGCTTGCTGCCTTCCCCTCTGCCCTCCTCCTTGTCGCCAGCTTGCTCGCCGGCTGCGCCACGCCATCGAAAGCACCGCCAGCGGCGTCAAAGGCCACCCAGCCTGCTCCCGATGCCGCCACCTTGCGTGAGCGCCATCTGGCCGCCGCCAACGCGGCCGCAGATCAGTACCGGACTTGTTTGTACGGACACGTCGCGCGCTACGTCAATCTGGTGCCCGATCCGGTTCGGCTTGCCGACGAAGCGGCCGTCGAATGTGCGCCTATCACCGAGCGATTCCGGCGTGAGCGGCAGGCCGCCATCGTGACCTACACAACGGCCACCGACGCAGCACAACAAGCCGACGCCGCGACAGCTACGCTACAAGCCGACGGCCAACGCGTGGCGCGGGCCCGTGCCACGGAGTTACGTGCACTTCAGTGATGGGATTCGGGGACGGTGCCGGGCCATCGAGCTGGGTCACCGGGCTGAGCCACGTTGAATTGGCAAACGCCAATCAGTGGAAGGCACCCCCAAACAGCCGTTCGTTGCCGCTACCCGCCGCATAAGCGTTCTCCCGAGCGTGCTTTCCCTAATCGGGCAAGCCCCGATTGGCGAACGGTACTCGGTTGACCAAAATGAAATCGCCCTCTTACGTCCTTTTGGGGGTACTGCGACAACGTCATTTGCCCGCTTCGGCGGGCATTTTTCTTCGGTATCCGCAGGAATTTGTCCGCCGCATCCTTTGCAAGGGGGGCGCGATGTGCATCTTTTCCAGACGTCAGATGGAAGTCACTTGCCGTCGGGCCCACGCGGCGCCGACGCGTCCCCGGCAGCCGCCTCCGGCGATGGATCGTCGTGGCCCAGCCAGCGGTGTGCGAGGGCTTCGATTCGCCCGCCGACCGCCAGCACGATAAGCAGCAGCACCATCGCCACGAGTGCGATGTGCCAGCGCCCCAGCCCGCAGATGATGCCGATGCCGGTCGTACTCCAGAGCGCGGCCGCCGTGGTGAAGCCATGCACGTTGGCACTGCGCCCCGAGCGCACGATGCACCCCGCACCCAGAAAACCGATACCCGCAACGATGCCTTGCACGACGCGCCCCACCGACGATGCGTCGGTCGCGACGTCAGAACCGGGGAACGGCACCACGGCCAGCACGAACAGCGCCGAGCCAAACGAGACGATGGCGAGCGTGCGCAACCCCACCGATTTGTGATGCAAGTTGCGGTTGAGTCCGACCAGACCGCCCAACAACAAGGCGGCCGTGAGCCGCAACGTCACTTCGATGATCTCCGTCATCCGCTTTCTCCCTACCCGCGTACGCAAGTGTGATGCAGCATTATGGCGCGCTTATGCGCTTGCTGCGTCCCCTGAGTTCACCGAGTTCGCCGCGCCTTCTGCGTGACCTGCATTTCCGGTGCTCCCGGCATTCGCCTCCTGCACCGTGACAGGCACATCGTCCCAGTCGTCGAACAATCGCAGCTGACGGGCTGCCTGCGCTTCCAACAGACGCACACCGACACCCATCAGACGCACCGGGCGACGACGGCGCCCCACCGCTTCGGCGAGTAGCTGGCGGCATTGCTTGGGGTCGACACCAAGCGCTCCCGCCTCAGCGGTCGTACGAGAAAAATCTGCGAAGCGCACCTTGACGAAAACTTTGGCAATGGCGACCGGTTCGCCGCGTCGTGCGCGTGCAATCCGCTCGTGCAACTGGCGCATCAGCGGCTCGAATGCCGCCTCGCAATCGGCCAGCGTCCGAAGGTCGCGCGTGTAGGTCGTTTCCACGCTGATCGATTTTCGCTCCCGGTCAGGCGTCACTTCCCGCGTATCGATACCCCGGCAGCGCTCATGCAGACGCTGACCAAACACGCCGAAACGCTCGGTCAGCTCCGTGAGCGAGTGGTTGCGAAGATCGCCGCAGGAATCCACGCCAAGCGCACGCAGTTTCTCGGCCGTGACCTTCCCGACACCGAACAGCCGCTCGACCGGCAGCGCGGCAACAAAGGCGTCGATCTCGGCCGGGCGCACCACGAACATGCCGTCCGGCTTGCGCCAGTCGCTGGCAATCTTCGCAATGAATTTATTCGGGGCCACGCCAGCGGACACCGTCAGCCCGACCTCCGCCGAGATGCGCGCCCGAATCTCGCGGGCGATCAACGTGGCAGACCCCTCGCATCGCTCGCTATCCGTGACGTCCAGATAAGCCTCGTCAAGCGAGAGCGGTTCGACCAGATCGGTGTAATCGCGGTAGATCGCCATGATGCGTTGCGACGCTTCGCGATACCGCTCCATCGTCGGCGCAATGATGCGCAGATCGGGGCAAAGCTTGACCGCCTGTGCCGACGGCATGGCGGAGCGCACGCCGAACGCGCGGGCCTCGTAGTTGCAGGTGGCGATGACACCGCGCTGATCGGGCTGCCCGCCCACCGCCAATGGAATGCCCCGCAACGACGGATCGTCACGCATCTCGACCGAGGCATAGAAGCAATCGGCGTCGCAGTGAATGATTTTGCGTGTGAGGGGCAGCATGGATATGGGCAGAAAACACTGTGCAAATATACAGCATTCACCCATTTATCGCAGCCTATGAGGCACATCTCCGAGATGCCACTGCCAACCACCGCTACCTCACCGGCAGGAACTGAAGAAACTGCGCACCGAGCAGGTTTTGCACATAGCCGATGCCTGCCCGCCGGTACTTCTCGTCGAGCATCTCGGCGAGCAGATCCAGCCGGCCGATGATCTTGCCGAATTCACGCTCGAAGCTCACGTTGGTCACATCGGCCACTTCATTGGCGAGCAGCAGCGGCCGTCCGGCCAGATCGCGACGGCTGGCCAGCAGCCACGCGGCGATTTCCACATTGCGCGCGGCGTTGTAGATACGTTGCGCTTCGAGACCGTCGCTCAGATAGAACACCGTGCTGCCGCCGTGCGCCGTGATGATCGTGTCCGACAAGCTGAAGACGAAGGCAGCCACGCGATCGCCATCAAACGCCGGATCGAGGGAGCGCGACAGCGCCCTGACGTCACGCAAGTCTTTCAACTCCGCCAGATTGCGCCGCCCTTCGACCGCCGCACGCAGTTGCACCATCGCTTGCGCTTGCGTGGCGGCACCGCTCTTGCGCCATTCGCGCGGGTTGCGCTTGTAGAGCTTGTCGGCCAGCAGGTAGAGACTCTCGAGATTGGCCCGCATGCCGAGGGTCGCCATACGGTTGATGTCGGTCTGCGCAAGGTCGGCCGTCGTCATTGACGTGGAGCGCACCTTACCGTGATCGACAGGGGACTCCTGATACGACGCGCAGGCGCCACACAGCGAAGTCATCGCAACGACGCAGGCCAGGCGACGTGTCTTGCGCAGGGTGTCGAAGTCAGGCAATCGAATCATGGGCGGGTTGTGATCGGCAAGCGACGACTCTACGCGATCAATGGACGGTGTTGCGCCACGACGCTACGGAATTTTGTGACATTCGGTAACGCCCTCGCCTCAAGCCCTCAGCACATCCGCCACCCCGGCAAACAACGGATGCGCCATCGCCTCTTCGAGTCTCAGCACCGGTGTGACACAGCAATCGGCGTTCGCAAACCGAGCCGTCCAGTCAGCTTGCGACGCGCTTGCAAACACCGCCGCCAACTCGGCCTGCAAGGCGCGGGCATCGTCGCCGCCGACCGGCTGCCCGAGCATCCAGTGCCGGTCTCTCCATCCGGGGCGATCCAGCACGTCACACAACGTCTGCCAGAACTTGAGTTCGAGTGCGCCAACCGCCATGTACCGCCCGTCCTTCGTGCGATACACCTGATAGCACGGCACGCCGCCATTGAGCAGGTCTTCACCCGCACGCGCAGCACGCCCCTGTCGATGCACCGCCATGGCCGGTACCAGATTGGCGCGAAAGACTTCGTGCGTCATCGACACGTCGAGCCACCGCCCACGCCCGGTCCGTAGTGCAGCAAAAAGCGCTGCCAGCACCGCTTCGACGCAGGCCTGCGCACCGCCGAACAAATCGCCGATCTGGAAGTTCGGCACGATCGGCGCATCGCTCGCATCACATAGCTGATCGAGCACACCTGCGTAACCGATGTAGTTGATGTCGTGACCCGCTGCCTGCGCCAGCGGTCCCTGCTGTCCGTAACCGCTGATCGACGCCATCACGAGCGATGGGCGATGTTTGGCAAGCGTCTCGAAGCCAAACCCGAGCCGGTCCATCACGCCGGGACGAAAGCCTTCAAGCAGCACGTCGGCGCGTGCCACGTGTTCGAGAAACACCGCGCGATCGGCGGCTTGCTTGAGATCGAGCCGCTCCACCGATTTGCCGCGATTGAGCAACCGCCAGAACGCACTAGGCGGTGCCTCTCCCTCGCGCAGCATCATCTCGCGGGCATAGTCACCCGCGCCGGTGTCTTCAATCTTGATGACGTGCGCGCCCATCTCTGCGAGACGCAGGCCGGCCAGCGGACCGGGGAGCAAACGGGTGAGATCCAGTACGGTAACGCCGGCCAGCGGCGCATCTTGAGAGGCGGTCATGGGGTAGCGACAGTAGGGTTATCGGGCGACGATCCGGCCAACGCACGACGCGACGATCCACACATCAACGCGTCTGCACGTCGGTAGTCTGGCGTAACAGCCTATCGGCACGTCGGCAACTCGGCATATCGGCATATCGGCATATCGCCAAGCGTCGAAAAGCAACTGCCTGCTACCGTATCGCGCCTCACCCTCTGCCCGCAACCAGACGAACCCTCATTCGCCCTCGGACTTGTCTGAATTCGTCGCCGTGCTGCCGACTGTCGATGCCATCCCGCCGCTGGCATCGGCGGCGGCTGACCTCGTCGCCTGTCCGTCCGGATGCCCGTCATGCCCCTCATCTCCGGGAGCGCCCGACGGCCACGCAATCACGCCCTCCGCCAGCAAGCGGGCAATCTGCACGTCGCGATATCCGATCTCGCGCAGAATCTCACCGGTGTGCTCGCCGACCGCAGGCAATGGCATGCGCGCCGGCAGCCGCTGCCCGGCCATGGTGATTGGCAGCAGAGGCACGGCGGTGTGCTCACCGTCATCGGTGGTCAACTCGCCAAGGCCGCCGCTCGCTTGCAGATGCGGGTCGTCGAACAACGCCTGCGGCGTGACGATGGGTGCGAACGGCAAGCCGTGGCGCTCGAACGCGGCCGACAGGTAGTCGGCGTCGTAGCCCTGCACCATCTCGCGCAGCAATGGCATCAGCCAGTCGCGCGCGAGCACACGGTCGTTGTTGGTGGCGAGCCTCACATCGTCGGCCAGATCGCTGCGCCCGAAGACGTCGCAGAAAATGCGCCACTGCGTATCGCTCACCACCGCCAGAAAGATCTGCACGCCATCGCGCGCCGTGAATACGTCGTAGATGCCCCATGCCGAGACGCGTGCCGGCATCGGCGCTGGCGCCACGCCCGTGACGGCGTACTGCTGCATGTGCTGCGCCGCAAGCAAGACGCAATTCTCGAAGAGCGCGCCCTGCACTTCCTGACCGCGCCCCGTGGTCTTGCGCTCGTAAAGCGCCGCGAGCGCCGCCAGTGCGCCGAACACACCGCCCATGATGTCGTTGACCGATGCACCAGCACGTAACGGCTGCCCCGGCGGCCCCGTCATATACGCCAGCCCGGCCATCATCTGTACGACTTCGTCGAGTGCCGTGCGCGCGGCGTACGGTCCCGGCAGAAACCCCTTGAGCGAGACATAGACCAGCGCGGGGTTGAGCCGCGCGAGCGTGGCATAGTCGAGCCCGATCTGCCGCATGCGTCCCGGTTTGAAGTTTTCCGTCACCACGTCGGCCGTGCCCACGAGCCGCAGCATCAACTCCCGCCCTTCCGGACGCGTGACATCGACGGCCAGACTGCGCTTGTTGCGGTTGAACGTGCGAAAGAAGCCCGCACCGGTGCCGAGCAACCGGCGTGTGGCGTCACCGCTTACCGGCTCGATCTTGATGACGTCGGCGCCGAGATCGCCCAGCACCATGCCGCACGTCGGGCCCATCACCATATGAGAGAACTCCACCACGCGGATGCCTTGCAGTGGCATTGGCGTCGCGCGAACGGCATCCTGCATGTGCTGCCTCCTCTACTGCGCCGCACATCGCCGGACAACCGGGCCATGCGGGGCGCCTTGTCTAGCGCGCGGGTAAGTGCCCGCCTGCCGGATGGTTCGACGCGAGGCGCGCGGGCGGTACGCCGCGAGCGTTGCGTTGCAATTGATCGAAGCCGACGATGTAGCCCGCCAGCGCGCTCGCCGCGACGGTCGCCGGGCTGCCGAGCCACATCTGGCCGGGGCCCGAGCGTCCCGGGAAATTCCGATTCTGTGCGCTGATCACCACGTCGCTTGCGTTGCTCGACGCCCCGGGGCCTGCGTTCACGCAAGCGCCGCAACCGGGCGACAACAACGTGACACCGGCCGCTTCGAACACTCGGGTGTAGCCCTGCGACTCGCACCACGTGCGCACGTCCTCGCTGCCGTATTGCAGGTAGAAGCGCACGCCGTCGGCCACATGCATGCCACGCGACAATCCCCAGGCGAGCACGTCGTGACAAGCACGCAGATCGTCTCGCTTGCTGCCGGTGCACGAGCCGCCATAGGCGATGTCGATGCGCACGGGCGCCGCCAGCGCGTTGAGGGCGACGCCGTTGCCCGGATCGCCGGGGCTGGCCACCATCGCGCCCACGCGTGCGCAGTCGATCTCGATGACGTGGGCATATGACGCCTGCGCGTCGTTCGTCATCCACGGTTCGAGCGCCATCGCCGACCCGCGCCGTTCGTTCAGATACCGGACCGTCTCGGCGTCGGGCACCACAAGGCCCGTGAGGCCGCCGATCTCGGCCACCATGTTGGTCAGCGTCGCGCGCTCGTCGGTCGACAGATGCGCCACCGCTTCGCCCGCAAACTCGATGATCTGGCCAATGGCACGGCCGTCGCGGATGTAGGGCAGATGCAGCACGTGCAGTGCGAGATCCTTGGCGCCCACACCGGCCGGCAACTGCGCGCGAAGCTGCACAAGGCATGTGCCCGGCACAACCAGCCGTGCATCGCCCGTGAGCCACGCATTGGCCATTTCCGTCGCCCCGACACCGAAAGCAAACGCGCCGATGGCACCGCAGTGCGGCGTGTGCGAATCGGTGCCGACAATCACCTGCCCCGGCAACGCATAGCGCTCCAGCATGATGGCGTGGCAAATGCCTTCGGAGCCACCGCCCGGTATGCGTCCGTGCAAACGCAATTGATGTTTCGCGCAGAAGTCGCGTTGCACCGCACCGAGTTGATGCGCAGCCTCAATCAGCGCCGGCGGCCGCTTGCCGCCCGTCATCGCGTCGAGATGCGTCAAGTGATCTTCAAAGCAGAGAATCGATGCCGAGTCGTGCAGCGACGGCGTATCGGCACCGGCCCCCTCGAATGCGTGATGCAGAAAACTCACGGCCATCGGCGTGACGTATTCGTGGGAAAAGCGCCAGTCGGCGGGCACGAAGACAGCGTCCCCCGCGCGAACACGCGCAACACCCAACGCACGGGCGATGATCTTCTCGCCATACGTCATGGGGCCCGGCGCATGCGCGGGGCGCGGCGGCACGACCTCTCCTGCCAGCCGCCGCCGTGTGTAGCCGAACAACCCGCCGCTACGCACGATGGCTTCGCCAAGCACGTCGCAGTCTTCCAGAAACGCCTCGACGGGAAGCTCTTCCCCCGCGAGCAGACGCTCGACAAGCGATTGATCGGTCGACGTCAGCAAGCCCAGGTTCTGGCAGTTCTGCGCATAAATGCGCTCCAGACTGTCGGCAATCACGAGCCGGATGCCCGCGCACCATTCGGCAAACGGACTCGCTTCACGCGACGACCCCTTGCCCCGCCGCGTGCCGGAGACCGACAACGCGAAGCCACCCGAGCGCACCGATTTCGGCTTGACGGGGAAAACGCCCGTCGGATCGGCATCGCCATCACTGCATCGCAATCCGACATAAACGTAGTCGCCCAGCGTGTCGTCGAAAGTGAGACACGCCCATGCCGGGGTCATTTCGTCGGTGGAAATCTGGTCACGCAGCGTGCCGGCGTCGGCGCGCGTCAGATCCTCGCCCGCCAATTGCCGCGTCATCGCCTCGGCGCTGTCGCTCAACCAAAGCACACGTCCGGTCAGTCGCACAGTGGTTTGCATGTGATCGCTCCTGGAATGTTCCCGCATCGGGTCACCCGTTCGGATCGCAAGTTCCGTGCCCAGATCGGGCCTCGGAGACGTAGCGGCGGCTGAATTTCGAGGGCATGACGTCTAAACGCGCGTTCGTCAGGGGTACTGGCGATTGGCCTGCGTGGCAAAAGTGTTGGTCCAGGTATCGCCGAGACGAATCTGCGCCGGCTTGACCTCCGGCGTGAACGACGCCAGCGCACGCAACGCCGTGGCAGGACCATCGGCCGGCATCAGGCCGTCGGGCGAAAACGCTTCGCGGCAGTTCGCGAAAGCCTTCAGGTAAAGCGTCTTGTCCCCCAGCAGATAAGGTTCCGGCACGGTCTTGAGCAGTTCGGCTGCCGACGCGTGTTGCAGCCACTTGTCGGCACGTACGATGGCGTTGGCCAGCGCCTGAACCGTGCGGGGGTTCTTCTGGATGAAGCTTTGCGGCGCGTACATCACGGCCGCCGGCATCGGTCCGCCGAACATGGCACGCGTGCCCGCCTGCGTGCGCGTGTCGATCAGTACCTTGATGTCGCCCGACTCCTGAAGCAGCGTCATCATCGGATCGACGTTGGACACCGCGTCGACTTGCCCGCCGCGCGCGGCCGCCACCACGGTGGCATTGGTACCGACACCGACGATGGACACGTCAGACGGCTTGAGGCCCGCCTTGGCGAGCGCCACATTGACCAGCATGTGCGTGCTGGAGCCGGGGGCACTCACGCCGATGCGCATGCCCTTCAGATCCTTCACGGACTTGACGTCGTTGTTGTGGCTTTTCACGACGCCGAGCACCAGTTGGGGTGCAGCGCCAAGTACAACGAACGATTGATACGTCAGGCCCTTGGTCTGCATCAGCAAGGTGTGTTCGAAGGCCCCGGTGCCGATGTCGGCACTGCCGCCCACGACCGCCTGCAACGCTTTGGAGCCGCCCGCGAAATCGTCAATGGTGACGTCAAGCCCCTCGTCCTTGAAGTAGCCAAGTTGCTCGGCGATGGTCAGGGGCAGGTAATAGAGCCCGGGCTTGCCGCCCACGGCGATGGTGATCTTGGGTTTTTCCAGCGGCTGGGCCGGTGCGGCGCGCGCCGTACTGCTCAGGCTCAACGCTATGAGGCCGAGTGCCATCAGGGCAAGCACAAGCACCAGACGGCCCACTACATCGCGCACGCGGCGCGCTTCACTTTGTGTCATCGCGAGTCTCCTCCCGTGGGATCGGGACGCAGGCGCGCTCCGGCTCGTCGGCCAGAATCGCTATCGGCTCCCAGAGCATCCGCCGCCAGGGTGGCGGCGACAAGATGTGTTTCGGCATGCCAGACATCGCCGTTCACGATGTCTCTGTACTCCCGCGCGCGCAGAGGTGATCCACCAGCATGCGCGACGCCACCGGCAACGCATCGTAACGCCGAACGCACACGATTAGCCGCCGTTGCGCCCAGCTGTCGGTGAGCGGCACCACGCGCAGCGCTTCGCCGTCCGGTACCTGCGAGTAGACGCCCACCGCCTCGCGCGGCGCCACGGCCATGCCGAGGTTGGCGCGCACCATGCGGCACACGGCCTCGAACGTCGATACGTGAATGCGGAATTTGACGGTCTTGCCCTGCTCGGCCGCGATGCGCCGCAGGACGGTGTACATGGCGCTATCGGGATGCACGCCGATGTGGTCGAAGTCGAGCGTTTCGGTGAAGGCCAGCTGGCTGGCATTGGCGAGCGAATGCTCCCGATGCAGGACGGCCACGATCTGGTCGTGCCGGTAGGGGAAGACTTCGACGTCGCGCGTGTCGACAGCGTCCCAGCAGATGCCGATGTCGGTCGCCCCTTCTGCCACGCCACGCACCACCTGCGCGCTGGTGTGCTCTTCGAGATCGACCTTCACGCCCTCGTGGCGGCGCAGGAACGCGCCGAGTTCATCGGGCAACGTCTCGACGATGGACGACACATTGGCAAAGATGCGAATGTGGCCGCGCACACCGCTGGTGTATTCGGACAAGTCGCCCTGCATCTTCTCGAGGCTGCGCAGCACATTGCGCGCGTGGTGAAGCAGCGCTTCGCCGGCCGGCGTGGCGCGCACCCCCCACTTGTGCCGTTGCAGCAGCGCGGAGCCAACCAGCGACTCCAGATCGTTGATGCGCTTGCTGACCGCCGATGGGGCGATGAACTCGCGCTCGGCGGCGCGGGCAATGCTGCTTTCCTCGCAAACGGCAACGAACAGACGCAGCGACACCAGATCGATCCGCCAAAGCGCCATGCCAGTCTCCCGAAGGCACTGCATTGACCGCGATTGTGCGACGCAAGGGGTAAAAACGCCACTTCGATACCGCTTTCCCCCGGTTCGCAGGTACATGAAAACAACACTGAAGCCCCGCTGCGACGCCTTGCACTGCGTTGACAGTTGCGGCGCGAAACGGTGAGTGGGGGGGATGGAAGGTACGGCAAGACGCCAGGTTGCGAGAGTCCGCCGGACGCCCAAGCGTCCGTCTCGGTAAGCCGGTGCCGGTCCCTCCCAGGCGCCGCTAACGCATCGCTCCGGACACCAGAACGGCACTCCAGCCGCCGTCTGCCGTGTTGAACGATGCCTCAGGCGGCGGTGCCGACGCCATGGCCATGAACAGCCAACATTTGCAAATGACGATCGCAATCATTTTGTTGACGCTCAGTCTCCCCGGTAACGTTGCCGGGTCTGATTCGACTATAGTGCGGCGCTATCGCAGCGGCAACTGTTAAACGTTTCAGTATTTTTCAAGCACGCCGGGCGATCGCCCTGGCCAGCACCAGCACCGGCAGCAAGCCGACGGCCACGAGCGTGAGGGCCGGCACGGCGGCCTCGGCCAGCCGTTCGTCGGCGGCCAGATGACTCGTGACCACGGCGAGCGTGTCCATATTGAAGGGCCGCAGCGCCAGCGTGGCGGGCAGCTCTTTCATGACGTCGACAAAGACGAGCAGCGCGGCCGTCAGCACACTGCCGCGCAGCAACGGCAGATGCACGCGCCGCAGCATGGCCCAGCCGCCCACGCCGAGACTGCGCGAACTGGCGTCGAGATTGGGGGAAATTCTGGCGAAGCCTGCGTCCACACTTTGCAAGGCGGCGGGCAGGAATCGCACGAGATAGGCATAGATCAGCACGCCGGCCGTGCCCGCCAGCACCAGACCGTCTGCACCGAACAGGTCGCCAAGCCAGGTGTCTACCCGCAGCACGGGTGTGAGGATACCGAGTGCGATCACCGCGCCCGGAATCGCATAGCCCACGCCAACGAGGCGTACCGCCGCCCGCGTGGCCCGGCCCGGGGCCTGCCGCTGCGCATAGCCGAGCACGATCGCGAAGACGCTCGCCACCAACGCCGCCGCGCCCGCCAGCCGCACGGTGTTATAGACCCATTCTCCATAGCGCGACCACGGCACCTGATCGAGTTCCGAGACCGCCAGCCGAAGCATGATGACCGCCGGCAGAAGGAAACCGATGACCAGCGGCAACACGCAGACGAGGGTGGCCAGCCAGGCGCGTCCGCCCCTGAGCACCGTGCGGCGCGCCGTAGTCGGTGCCCGGCCCGGAGCCCCATAGTAGCGCAGGCGTGCGCGGCCGCGCGCCTCCAGCATCAGCAGTACCAGCACGGCGGCCAGCAGACAGACCGAAAGCTGCGCGGCGGCAACGCGGTCGCCCATCGACAGCCACGCACGATAAATGCCGGTCGTGAACGTGGGCACCCCGAAGTAGGCGACGGCACCGTAGTCGGCGAGCGTCTCCATGAGCACGAGGGCCACGGCCGCCACCAGCGCCGGCCGCGCCAGCGGCAACGCCACGCGCCAGAACGCCTGCCACGGGGTGCAGCCCAGCGTGCGGGCCGCTTCGAGGAAGCGCTGGCTATGGTCGAGGAACGCCGTGCGCGCCAGCAGATACACATAGGGATAGAACGCCCCGGCGAAGACCCACGCCGCGCCGTACCACGAGCGGATCTCGGGGAATGCGCTCAGGCGGTCGACGCCCAGCGCCCGACGCAGCGCCGTTTGCACCGGGCCGGAAAACTGGAGGAAGTCGGTATAGGCGTAGGCCGTGACGTAGGCCGGCATGGCGAGCGGCAGAATCAGTGCCCACGCCAGCACACGCCGCCCGGGGAACGCGTAGTGCACGACGAGCCACGCACTCGACACGCCCATCACCAGCACGCCGACAGCCACGGCCAGCGAAATGCGCAGCGAATTCAGCGCGTACTCGGGCAAGACCGTGTCGAGCATGTGCAACAGGATGGCCCGCGTGTTGGCATCCCCTGCGCCCAGCGCGGCCACGATGCCGAACATCGGGACGAGGACGACCAGCGCCGGCAGCCAGGCGGCAAGCTGCCATACCCCTTTGCCGCGGCCCAGACGCAGACGTGCGACGCGCGGTGCACTCGGGGCCTCGTCAACGATGGCAGTTGATACCGCAGCGGATGCCGCAGCCCCGTCAATCGAACGGTTCTCCCGATCGGCAGTCGGCCCGTGGGTGCGTTGGGCGAGGTCGGAAGCGGCGCGCGGCGGGGGCGTCGAGGGCATCGGCAAATCGAATTCAGTGGGTCGGTTGACGGATCAATCGGAACGTATGGGACACGTGGCACGGTCAGCACGGATGCCGACGCCCGCCCCGTGAGGGAACCGGCAGACGTTCACCGGTCTAAACGTGCTGTAAATTATACGCATTCGCAATCGCGTCTCTGACGCCCGGGTTGGCGGAAAGTGCCCGGCACGCATGGGGCGCGATTCCGGCGCGATTTCGGCTTGATGATTTGCCCGGACGATTTGCCCCGATAATTTGCCCGGATAACTGGCGTCGCGATTGTCTGTGCGTCTGTGTTGTTTTCCTCCTGAGCCCCTCGCCCTTCATGTCTCTGCCCTACCTGCTGCTCGATCACATCACCGTCACGTACGACACCGCCGGCCATGCCCACACGGCCGTGCGTGATCTGTCGCTGTCGCTTGCGCGTGGAGAAATCGGCTGCCTGCTCGGCCCGTCGGGCTGCGGCAAGACCACGGTGCTGCGCGCCGTGTGCGGATTCGAGCCGCTGGGCGGCGGACGTATCGTGCTCGACGGCCACGAAGTCGCCAATGCGCAGGCCAGCGAACCTCCTGAACGACGGCACGTCGGCGTGGTGTTTCAGGATTACGCGCTGTTCCCGCATCTGAACGTGGCCCAAAACATCGGTTTCGGGCTGGGACGCATGCCGCGTGGTGAGCGAAATTCGCGGGTGGAAGACCTCGCCGAGCGCGTCGGCCTTGCCGGGGCGTTACGCAAGTATCCGCACGAACTCTCTGGCGGCCAGCAGCAGCGTGTGGCGCTCGCCCGTGCGCTCGCGCCTTCGCCAGCCCTGCTGCTGCTCGACGAGCCATTCTCGAATCTGGATCTCGACTTGCGCGAACGCCTTGCCGTGGAAGTGCGCGAAATCATTCGCGCCAGTGGTGCCACGGCCATTCTCGTCACGCACGATCAGCACGAAGCCTTCGCCATGGCCGACCGGATCGGGGTGATGCACGCTGGCGCCATTGCACAATGGTCACCGGCCCGTGCGTTGTGGCAGACACCCGCCAACCGCGTGGTGGCCGACTTTATCGGTCGCGGCACGCTGGTACCGGGGTCGTTTCGACAGCATGGCGGGAATAGTGAGCGCGGTGAGCATGGCGAGGCGGGCAGCATCGCTCTCGAAATCGGAGAAATCGCCACCACGCCTGCGCTGGCGGCGCAGTTGCAGCGTTCGGCATCGGGCGAAACGCCGTTTGCCGTCGATGTGCTGTTGCGGGCCGACGACATTACGCACGACCCGGCGAGTCCGTTCGAGGCCACGCTCGTGCGGCGGGCGTTTCGCGGGGCCGATCAGCTCTATACCCTGCGCCTCGCCTCGGGGCATGAAATCATCGCCCGCGTCGATGGCGATCTGACCCATGAACCGGGCGAGCGCGTGGGCCTGCGGCTCACCGTGCGGCACCCGGTGGCGTTTGCGGCGACCACTTCGGGGACACCGTCACCCGGAGGCTGGTAAAATCCGCCAAAACGGATGGACTTATGAAACAGTACCTCGACTTCATGCGCCATGTGCTCGACCATGGCACCGAAAAGACCGATCGCACCGGCACGGGCACGCGCTCGGTCTTCGGCTATCAGATGCGCTTCGACTTGCAGGCCGGGTTCCCGCTCGTCACGACCAAAAAGGTGCACACCAAGTCCATCGTGCACGAACTGCTGTGGTTCCTTCAGGGCAGCACGAACGTGCGCTACCTTCAGGAAAACGGTGTATCGATCTGGAATGAATGGGCCGATGCGGACGGTGAGCTTGGCCCTGTCTACGGCGCCCAATGGCGCTCGTGGCCGACGCCGGACGGCAGTCACATCGACCAGATCACCCAGTTGGTCGACCAGATTCGCAAGAACCCCGACTCGCGCCGCCTGATCGTCTCGGCGTGGAATGTGAGCGAGATTCCGCGCATGGCGCTGCCGCCCTGCCACGCGTTCTTCCAGTTCTATGTGGCAGACGGCAAGCTGTCGTGCCAGTTGTATCAGCGCAGCGCCGATATCTTCCTCGGCGTGCCGTTCAACATTGCGAGCTATGCGTTGCTCACGCACATGATGGCGCAGCAAACCGGGCTGGAAGTCGGCGACTTCATCTGGACCGGCGGTGACTGCCACCTGTACAACAATCACCTCGAACAGGTGCGCACGCAGCTCGCCCGCGAGCCGTTCCCGCTGCCGAAGCTCGAAATCTCGCGCAAGCCGGACTCCATCTTCGATTACCGCTACGAAGATTTTCATATCGTCGGATACGAAGCGCATCCGCATATCAAGGCACCGGTGGCCGTATGACTTTGTTGACACTGGTGGTAGCCCGCGCCGAGAACGGCGTGATCGGGCGCGACAATCAGTTGCCGTGGCGCCTGCCGGAAGATCTCGCGCACTTCAAACGCACCACGCTCGGCAAGCCGGTCGTGATGGGCCGCAAGACGTACGATTCGATCGGCCGTCCGCTGCCGGGACGCCGCAACATCGTGGTGTCGCGCAATGCCGACCTGAAGATCGAGGGTTGCGAGGTGGCAGGATCGCTGATCGACGCGATGCGGCTGTGTGTCGGTGCGGAAGAGATTTGTCTGATTGGCGGCGCGCAGTTGTATGCCGAGGCACTGCCGAGCGCCGACAAGGTGATCGTCACGGAAATCGCGAAGGCATTCGATGGTGACGCGCACTTCCCGGCGTTGGCCGCCGGGCAATGGCGCGAAACGGCGCGTGAAACGCACCACTCGCCGGCACCGAACGACTTCAACTACGCATTCGTGACTTACGAGCGGGTTTGACGCGGGCGTTGGTGCCTCCGTTTGACGCCACTCCCCTTATCGGTTCATCGGTTCATCGCTTCATCGCTTCACTGCTTCGTCGCCCCATTCAGCCATCACGCGCTAAGGTTGCCGCGCTGCGCGTCGATGGCTGGGTTGGCGGCACTTCCCTCGCTCCCAGTACTCCCTGAATTGCCCGCGCTGTCGTCAACGCGTACCGCTATATGAATGCGGTCGCGTCCGAGACGTTTTGCCGCATAGAGCGCCCCGTCGGCCTGCGCGATCAGGCGCTCCGGCGTGTCACTGGCGTCGTTCGCTTTCGGCACGTGGGTCGCGCAACCGACACTCACCGTCACATAACCGAGCGGGCCGGGGCCGGGTCGCGCCAGCGCACGAACACTCTCTGTCACGCGCGTCGCCACGAACTGCGCACCGTTCACGTCGGTGTCCGGCAACACGATCACGAACTCCTCGCCGCCATAGCGCGCCACCAGATCCGTCGGGCGATGGGTCGCCCGCATGAGCGCCACGGCCACATTTTCCAGACACTCGTCGCCTACCGGGTGACCGTACAGATCGTTGTATTTCTTGAAGTGATCGACGTCGACCATCAGTAGCGACAACGGCCGTGCGGTACGGCGGGCCAATTCGAAATCGTGGGGAAACCGTTCGTTGAAATAACGACGGTTGAAGATGCCGGTCAGCGCGTCTCGATTGCTGTATTCGATCAGGCGCAGGTGCGCACGCGTCAACTCGCGATAGAGCCGCGTCACTTCCCATACCAATACACAAACGAGCAGTCCCGGTGCCGACATGCTGAACAAGCGCGCCAGATACCAGCCCAGCGAGAAGCGCACCGTGCTCATCAGACTGAGGAGCGTATCGGTCACGCAGGCGAGCACGGCAAGGGCTACCCATACGTCGAGCACCGTACGCAGGCGCCCCAACGACAGCACGCCGCCAAGCGCCGCCAGATTCAGCAGCAGCAGGACGAACGCCGCACCGCTATCGGAGAAATCGCCGGGAGCGGTCGCCGGGGCCAGCGCCGGCGGCAGCGGTACGGCAAGGGCCGTCAGACACAGCAGCGCCGCCACGATGAGCGGCAGGCCGACGAACATCCATGTGGCCCGCCCGGGCGGCGGTAACTGCGTGATCGACTGCGGTGTGAACAGACGCCGCGAGACCATCGCGACGAGCACCAGAATGGGGAAACCGGCGTGCCAGAACACCCAGATCCAGCCGGACGTGCTCGGGCGTGCACCGAACAGGCCCTGCGGCGAAAACAGCCCCGGATAGGTCAGCAACTGCATGGCCACGGTGAGTGCGGCGAAGGCGTAGGCACCCGCCAGCAACCCGTAGACGGGCAGGCGGCTGACTTGGAATTGTGCGGCGAGGAGAAACGAGACGATAGTGGCCGTCGTGAAGACGGTCAGCCCGCACATCGGCAGGAACGGCGCCACGGCCGGCAACGGCGACGTCGCCTGCGGGGCAGTGAGCAGGAGTGCGCAGAGAATGACGAGCGCCAGACAGCCAGCGAACGCTAGTTGCGCACGCGACGCACGCTCCATGAGAAAGCCGTCCATGAATGTCCTTTCTGCCCGTTTTCACGCAGCATGCACCAATTCTGGTTGGCTGCCAATTGGCACACAGGCAATCGCCTTTCCTTACCCTTAGCGGCACGGCACGCGATCCGTTACCCGTCGCCGCCCTCGCTCCCGTCAGCGCCGAACAATATGAAAACGGCATCGACGGCGGGTGTTTCACCCACCGTCGATGCCGCTGACGTGGCCATCCAACCGACGACGAGAGATCGACGTCATATCGGTGCCACCCGAGCATGGGGGACGGGGCAAACGCCCCATGCCCCGTGCCCCGTCGCATCAACCGCCCAAATACGCCTCCAGCACACGCGGGTTGTTGAGCAGATTGCGACCGGTGTCGTCGAGCACAACCTTACCGGTCTCAAGCACGTAGCCGTGTTGCGCGATCTTCAGCGCCTGACGCACGTTCTGCTCCACAAGGAAGATCGTCAGCCCGTCGGCGTTGATTTCCTTGAGCGTGTTGAAAATGCCCTGCACGATGATCGGCGCCAGCCCCATCGACGGCTCGTCGAGCAGCAGCAACCGCGGACGCGCCATCAACGCACGGCCGATCGCCAGCATCTGCTGCTCGCCGCCCGACAAGTTGCCGGCCATCTGCTCAAGGCGCTCCGACAGACGCGGGAATCGCTCCAGCACCTTGTCGAAGTCCGCCTTGATGTTCTGCCGGTCGCGGCGCGTGTACGCCCCGAGCTCAAGGTTCTCGCGCACCGACATCGTCGTGAGCGTGGCACGGCCTTCGGCCACCTGCACCAGCCCGCGCTGCACGATCTTGTTCGGGGCCAGACCACCGATGTCCTCGCCTTCGAACACAATCGTGCCGCCTTGCTTCTTGATCAGACCGGACAGCGCGAGCAACGTCGTCGACTTGCCCGCCCCGTTGGCGCCCACGAGCGAGGTGATCTCGTGTTCGCGCAACGAGAAATCGACGCCCTTCACGGCCTCGATGTGCCCATAGCCCACTTTCAGGCCCTTCACTTCGAGCAATGCGCTCATGCCTTGTCCTCCCCGCTGGCTGCGAGTGCGGCGATATCTTCATCGTCATCGCGGCCCAGATAAGCCTCGATCACCTGCGGGTTGTTCTTGATCTCGTCCGGGTTGCCTTCGGCGATGATGCGGCCGAAGTTCAGCACCGCGATACGCTCGCACAGACCCATCACGAAACGCATGTCGTGCTCGATCATGAAGATCGTGTAACCGCGCGCCTTGATGTTCTCGATCTCGCTCATGAGATCGACCTTTTCACCCGTGTTCATGCCGGCCACCGGCTCGTCGAGCAGCAACAGCTTCGGCTCGGTTGCCAGCGCACGGGCAAGTTCGAGCTTGCGCTGATCGCCGTACGACAGGTTGTCGGCGATGTCGTACGCCTTGTGATCGAGCTTCACCCACGAGAGCAACTCGTGCGCACGCTCGCGCGAGCGCTTCTCCATATCGCGAAAGCCCGGCAGCGAGAGCAGCAACCCGGCCGGTCCGTACGTGAGATGGCGATGCATCCCCACCACCACGTTCTCGATCAGCGTCATCTCCTTGAAGATGCGGATGTTCTGGAACGTGCGGGCAATGCCGCGTTGCGTGATCTTGTGCGGCTTCTGCCCCACCAGACTCTCGCCGTTGAACGTGATGCTGCCGCCGGTCGGCTGCAACAGGCCGGTGATCAGGTTGAACACCGTCGTCTTGCCGGCGCCGTTCGGTCCGATCAACCCGAAGATGGTGCCCTGCGGCACCTCGATATTCACGTCCTGCAATACGTGCAGGCCGCCGAATCGCTTGGAAATATTAGTCAGCTTGAGCATGTCGTATCCCCTGTCCGCTTACGTGGAAGAGGCCGAACGCGTCTTGCCGGCCCGGAACCACCGGCGAAACCGTGTCGGGTCCCAGATGCCCTTGGGCAGGAACAACACGATCAGCACCAGAATCAGCCCGTTGACCACAAGACGGAAATCGTTGAACGCGCGCAGCATCTCCGGCAACAGCGTCAGGATCGTGCTGCCGAGCACCGGGCCCACGAGACCGTTGATACCGCCGAGAATCGCCATCGTCAGAATCTCCACGCCACGATCGAAGCCGTACTCGTTCGGGCCGATGAAGAACGTCAGATGCGCATTGAGTGCACCGGCCAGACCCGCCAGCACGGCACCCAGCACGAACGCCAGCATCTTGTAACCGGTGACGTTGATGCCCATGAGGCCCGCCGCCGTCTCGTCTTCCTTGATGGCTTCGAACGCACGGCCGATCTTGGAGCGGCGCAGACGCCACAGCACGGCCAGCGTGATCACCACGGCGCCGGCCACATGCCACCACTGCGTGAGTTGCGGGATGCCGTTCAGGCCGAGCGCGCCGCCGGTCAGGTCTTCGGTGTTCAGGATCAGCACACGCACGACTTCGCCGAAGCCGAGCGTGGCCATCGCCAGATACACACCCGACAGGCGCAGCGTCGGCTTGCCGATGATGAACGCGACGAGTGCCGGTGCGGCCATGCCACCGGCGAGCGACACCGCGAAAGGCATCTCGTAGTTCATCGTCAACAGTGCCGCCGTGTAAGCGCCAATGCCCATGAACGCCGCATTCGCCATCGCGAGCATGCCGCACGAGAGCGTGAGGTAAATCGACAGCGCCAGCAGCGCATTGGTGCCCAACGTCAGCACCAAATTGCTGTACACCGCCCAGAAATTATTGAACCAGTCCATTGCGCCCCCGTAATTACGCTTTGCGTTCGAGCACTTTGCCGAACAACCCCTGCGGACGCACCAACAGGATCAGGAACAACAAGCCGAACGCCACGGCGTCGCGCATGTTCGAGCCGATATAGGCCACCGACATCACCTCGGCAAACCCGAGGAACAGGCCGCCGATCATCGCGCCGCGAATGTCGCCCATGCCGCCCAGAATGATCACCGCGATGCCCTTGTGCAGCATCGGCTGGCCCATCAGCGGGAACACCGCGTTCGAGTACAGCCCGATCAGCACGCCGGCCATACCGCCCAGCCCGGCTGCCGCAAACGACGTCGCGAGGAACAGGCCTTCGACGTTGATGCCCAGCAGGTAAGCGGCCTTCGGCGACTCGGCAATCGCGCGCAACGCACGGCCCAGTTGCGTCTTCTTGATCGTGGTGATGAGCAGCGCCATCAGTGCGAACGAGACGAAGATGATCACCAGTTCCAGCACGGTCATGTGCACGCCGGCCACCGTGAGGGTGTCTTGCGGGACCAATTCGTACGGGAAGCGCAGGTTCTCTGCACCGAAGATGCCCTGAATACCGTTGTTGAGCAGAATGCCCACGCCGATGGTGGCGATCATCGGAATCAGGTGAGGCGCACCGCGCTTGCGCAGCGGCTTGAGCACGAGCACGTCGATGAGCAGCCCGAGCAGACCGCTGACGATCACCGCCGTGATGATGGCCGCCCACAGCGGCAGATGCAGACGTGCGACAGCCTGAAGGGCGGCGTACGCGCCGACCATGAAGACCGCGCCGTGCGAGAGATTGATGACGCCGAGAATGCCGAACACGAGTGTGAACCCGAGCGCGAACAAGGCGTACACGCACCCGAGGGAGAGCGCGTTGACGAGTTGCTGTTCCAGCATGGTGTGTATTCCAGCCTGAGGGACGAAGACGCCTGCCGAGAGGGGGCGCGGCATGCGCCAGAAACGCCGATGGGCGTAGCGCCTTTCGGCCCTACGCCCATGCGGACTTCTTCAAGTACTGCCGGGCTGCTTACTTCTCGATGACGTACTTGCTGCCCTTCGTCACGCTGACGATCGGCGCTTGTTTTGCGTCATAGCCAGCCGGCTTGCCGTTCTTGCCCATTGCCTGGCGGAACGCGAAAGCACCGGTCGCGCCTTCGTGCGTCACACTCGGCAGCGCGTCGCGCAGTGCCTTGCGGTCGGCGTCCAGATTGCCCGAGATCTTCACGTTCTTGAGCGCACCAGCGGCGATGTACATGGCGTCGTAGGCTTGCGCAGCGAACTGGTCCGGCGACACCGAGTACTTGGCCTTGTAGGCTGCGATGAACTTGGTGTTGGCCGGCGTGTTGTTCTCGATCGACCACGGGCTACCCACCCACAGGCCATCCGAGCTGCCCTTGGCCAGATCGAACACCTTGACCGAGTTCATGCCGTTGCCGCCGATGAACGGCACGTTGATACCCAGTTGACGGGCCTGCACCATGATCGGCGCGCCTTCGGCGATCAGTGCCGACAGCACGATGGCGTCCGGGTTGCTGGCCTTGATCTTCGTGAGCTGTGCCTTGAAGTCCACGTCGCCCTTGGCGAACGTCTCGGTCGTCGTGACCGGGATCTTCAGGTCTTCCAGCGCCTTCTTGAAGTTGTCGTAGCCGCTCTTCGTGAACACGTCGTCGTTGCCGTACAGCACCGCGACCTTCTTGATGCCCGCGTGCTTGGCCGCGACCTTGATGGTCTCCGGCAGCACGTCGGCTTCGGTCACCGAGTTACGGAAGATGAAATCGCCGATCGACGTGATGCCGTCAGCCGTGTTCGACGTGCCGAAGGCGACCGTCTTGCCGGCTTGCGCGATCGGATCGGCAGCCTGTGCCGAGTTCGACAGCGTGGGGCCGAACACCATCAGCACCTTGTCCTGGAAGATCAGCTTCTTGAAAACGTTGATCGCTTCTTCCTTCTTGCCTTGCTCGTCTTCGACTTGCAGTACAAGTTTGTTGCCATTGACGCCGCCGGCGGCATTAATCTCGTCAGCCGCGAGCTGGAAACCGTTCTTGATGGCCGCGCCATATTGCGCAGCGCCGCCCGACAGTGCTTCGGCCACGCCGATCTTCAGATCGGCTGCGTGGGCCGCAGCCACCATCCCCGTGGCGACAAGTGCAGCCAGCAACTTGGTCATGGTGCTTTTCATGAGTGCTCTTCCTCCAATACCTAGTCTCTAGTTATGAGAAGGCGCGCCTTGTGAGCGCGCCCATTACCCTAACTACCGTATTCGTTCTTAAACCGTGGCTTAAGAAAACCCCTAAGGATAACGCAAACTATCGCGAACGGACACGGCAATTGGGTTTTTGCCCCGTCCTGGCGCATAAATGCAACGCGTTTGTGGCGCCAGAATGAGATTTCGCAGCATCAATGACCGGCAATGGTCATTTGTTCAATCAGGATTGACCCCACCTCTTTGGTGCCACGCACGAGCGTGTCGGCACCGATGGCGACGATCTGACGGAACATGTCGTTCAGGTTGCCGGCCAGCGTGATTTCTTCCACCGGGTACTGGATTTCGCCGTTCTCGACCCAGAAACCCGACGCGCCACGCGAATAATCGCCCGTCACGTAGTTCACGCCCTGCCCCATCAGTTCCGTGACCAGCAGGCCCGTGCCGAGCTTACGGAGCATGGCGCGGAAATCGTCGGTCGGCACGGTGAGCTTGCTATACATCCGCAGGTTGTGCGAGCCGCCGGCGTTACCGGTCGTCTGCATACCGAGCTTGCGTGCCGAGTATGTCGAGAGGAAGTAACCTTGCACCACCCCATCGGTGACCACGTCGCGGGCGCGGGTTTTCACACCCTCTTCGTCGTACGGGGCGCTGCCCATCGCGCGCGGCACGTGCGGGTCTTCATGAATACCCACGTGATCGGCAAACACCGGCTTGCCCAGCGTGTCGACGAGGAACGTGGCTTTGCGATACAACGCGCCACCGCTCACGCCCTGCACGAAGGCGCCCAGCAGACCGGCGGCGAGCGGTGCCTCGAACAGCACTGCACACTTACGGGTCGAGAGCTTGCGAGCATGCAGGCGCGCCAACGCACGTTCGGCGGCGTAACGGCCCACGGCTTCCGGCGACGCCAGATCTTCGGCGGCGCGCTTGGACGTGTACCAGTCGTCACGTTGCATGTGGCTGCCGGAGCCCGCAATCGGCGAGACCGACAGATAGTGACGCGAATACGGGTAACCCGACAGGAACCCGCGCGTAGTGCCGAGCAGGAACTGGGAATGCTGCGCCGAAACGCTCGCCCCTTCCGAGTTGCGGATGAGCGGGCTCACGTCGAGCGCGCTCTTTTCCGCGCGGCGAGCGAGTTCGACGGCGTCGTCAGCCGTGATGCGCCACGGATGGAATAGCGACAGGTCCTGCGGGTGTGTTTCGAGCAGTTCTGCCTCGGCGAGGCCCGCGCAGTCGTCTTCTGCGGTGAATCGGGCGATATTGAAAGCGGCGTCGACCGTGTCGTGCAGCGCTTTGCGCGAGAAGTCCGAGGTGCTGGCATTGCCACGGCGCTGGCCGATGAACACCGACACGCCGACGAGCTTGTCGCGATTGCGCTCGATGGTCTCGACCTTGCCGCGCCGCACCGAGACCGACAGGCCGTCGCCCTCGGAAATCTCGGCGGCCGCGTCGGTAGCGCCTAGCGAACGGGCGTATTGCAGTACGTCGCTGACGATTTCCTTGAGTTGATCCTGGGTATGCGTGAAGTGCTGGGTCGCTTGGGACATCGGCGCGATTGGGTCAGTAGCTGAATAGGAACCGCCATCTTAGCGCGACTTCCGTACCGTCGTACGAGGGGGTTGCAACTATTTGGACGGCGTGAGCCGCGTTACAATAGCGCCCATGACGCACAATCACCGCAATAACCAACCCGCCGAGTCCGAACTTCTCTACGAAGGTCCGAGTAAATCCCAGCGCAAGCGCGAGTCGCACGCGTTGCAGGATCTTGGCGCAGAACTGGTCAACCTGTCCAAAGACGCGCTGGCGCGCGTCCCCATGTCCGAAAAACTCGATCAAGCCGTGCGCGACTGCCGCAAGATCACTGCGCATGAGGGCCGCCGCCGTCAGATGCAGTACGTCGGCAAGGTCATGCGCTCGCTCGATGAGTCTGAAGTCGAAGCCATCCAGCGCGCCCTCGACGTGATCAATGGCGTGTCGAAAGCCGAAACCGCCAAGCTGCACGCCCTTGAGCGCTGGCGCGATCGCCTGCTCGCCAAGGACGAGGCGCTGACGGAACTGCTCGCCCAGCACCCGGACGTCGATGGCCAGCACCTTCGCACCCTCATTCGCAACGCCCGCCGCGAGCAAGCCGCACAAAAGCCGCCCAAGGCCTTCCGCGAGCTGTTTCAAGCGCTCAAGGATTTGCTGTCCAGCAGCGCGGACAGCAGCGACAAGTCGGACGACGCCGATGACGATCTGCCGGAATTCCCGGTGCGTGAGGACGATCGATGATCACGCGCGCGCATCCGGATGAGCTGCGCGTCGGGCTGGTCTCGATCAGCGACCGCGCCAGTCAGGGCACGTATGAAGATCAGGGCATTCCGGCATTGCAGGCCTGGCTCGGCAGCGCCCTGACGTCGCCGTGGGTGGCCGAGACACACCTGATTCCCGATGACGCGGATGGCATCACTGCCACATTGATCGAACTCATCGACACGATGCAGTGCGATCTGGTGCTCACCACCGGCGGCACCGGCCCGGCACGTCGCGATGTGACGCCCGAGGCGACGCTGCGTGCCGGCACGAAAGAGATGCCGGGTTTTGGCGAGCAAATGCGCCAGATCAGCCTGCGCTTCGTGCCGACGGCGATTCTGTCGCGTCAGGTCGCCGTGATCCGCGAAACACCGGCGCACGCCGCGCTCATCATCAATCTGCCGGGCCAGCCGAAGTCGATCAAAGAGACGCTGGAAGGTCTGCGCGATGCCGACGGCAAGTCGATCGTGCCGGGCATCTTTGCCGCCGTGCCATATTGCATCGACCTGATCGGCGGGCCGTACATCGAAACCGATGAGGCCGTTTGCAAGGCGTTCCGCCCGAAAACCGCCATTCGCGCGCAGAAGCCGGCCTGAGCCGGCCCGCGTCGGCTTGCGTCGGCGTGGGGCTGCGACGGATTCTCCTCACCGTTCCAACGTAGAACACAATAAAAAACGCCAGCATTTCGCTGGCGTTTTTGTTTGGCCGTGTGGATCAGCCGACGGCTGAGGCGGCAAGCTCGACAGATACCGCGTCAGGCAGCCGCGTCGCTACCGGGCACGGTCGTTTTCAGGAAATGTTCGCGGTAGTACACGAGTTCGTCGATCGACTCATGAATATCGGCCAGCGCGGTATGCGCCGCGCGCTTGCTGAAACCCTTGTACACCGTGGGCTCCCAGCGGCGGCACAGCTCCTTGAGCGTGCTGACGTCGAGATTGCGGTAATGGAAGAAGGCTTCCAGCTTGGGCATGTAACGCGCCATGAAGCGGCGATCCTGGCAGATCGAATTGCCACACATCGGCGACTTGTTGGGCGGCACGTACTGCGACAGGAACTCAATCAATTGCAATTCTGCCGAAGCTTCATCGATCGGTGACGCCTTGACGCGATCGATCAGCCCCGAGCGGCCATGGGTGCCCTTGTTCCAGTCGTCCATACCGTCGAGCACGGCGTCGGACTGATGGATCGCGAAAACCGGGCCTTCGATGCGACGCGTCAGTGCCGAATCGGTCACAACGACGGCGACTTCGATGATACGGTCGCTATCCGGCTGCAAACCGGTCATTTCCATATCGAGCCAGACCAGATTGAACTCGGCACGCGCGAGCGTCTTTTCGCCTTCGGCAGATGCGGAATTTTGGGACGGAATGGCAGACATGATCGGAAGACTCTTTAAAACGCGTCGGTTGGCGACCGGTAAGGCGCCTGGCCGGTCGAAAGAACTTATAATTCTCGCATACTTCAGTTTCCTCTTAGGCGCATGTTCACTTATCTCTTCGTGATCTTCCTGCTGGCCATGGTCATGACCAAGTTGTGGCTGGCGGCCCGTCAGATCCGCCACGTGGTCGCCCATCGTGCCGCTGTCCCCGAGCGTTTCGCCGGCACGATCACGCTGACCGATCACCAGCGCGCGGCCGACTATACGGTCGCCCGCACGCGGCTCGGCATGGCCGAAATCTTCGCGCAGGCCGTGCTGCTGGTCGCACTGACGCTGCTCGGCGGCCTGAACCTCCTGCATATCGGCATCACCGAATGGCTGGGCGACGGTTATCTGGCCCAGATCGCGCTGATCGGCGCCGTGCTGCTCACCTCCGGCCTCGTCGATCTGCCGTTCACGTACGTGCGCCAGTTCGTGATCGAGCAACGGTTCGGCTTCAATCGCATGTCGATCGGGCTGTTCATCGTTGATCTGATCAAGGGCACCGCCGTTGGCGTCGTACTGGGTCTGCCGCTGCTCTTCGTCGTGCTGTGGCTGATGGAGCGCGCCGGGCCGCTGTGGTGGCTGTACACCTGGGTCGTGTGGGTTGCCTTCAACCTGTTCGTGCAGTTCATCTTCCCGCACGTCATCGCGCCGATGTTCAACAAGTTCGAACCGCTGGCGGACGTCTCGCTGGCCGAACGCATCGAAGGATTGATGAAGCGCTGCGGTTTCGCCGCACGTGGACTGTTCGTCATGGACGGCTCCAAGCGCTCGGCCCACGGCAATGCCTACTTCAGCGGGTTCGGACGTGCCAAGCGCATCGTCTTCTTCGACACGCTGATCGAGCGCCTCTCGCCGGCGGAAATCGAAGCCGTGCTTGCCCACGAGTTGGGCCACTTCAAGCGCCGCCATATCACCAAGCGTCTCGTCGTCGCCTTCGCGCTCTCGCTCGCGTTCCTGGCCCTGCTCGGCTGGCTCACCGGCCGCACATGGTTCTACACTGATCTGGGGGTGATGCCGTCGATGATGGGCAGCAACAACGCCCTCGCGCTGGTGCTCTTCTTCCTGGTGTTGCCGGTGTTCGGCTTCTTCGCGAGCCCGTTGAGCAGCCTCACGTCGCGCAAGCACGAGTTCGAAGCCGATGCGTTCGCCGCCAGCCAGACACAAGCCAGCGACCTCATCAACGCGTTGGTGAAGCTGTATCAGGACAATGCGTCGACGCTCACGCCCGATCCGGTCTACACCGCGTTCTACTATTCACACCCGCCCGCCTCGCAGCGCATCGACCGACTGCTGGGGCACGCATGAAGCGCGGCGCAAAAGTGAAGGCGGCCCTGCCCGCCACGACCGCAGAAGCCCGCCGACTCGGCCGGGTCGCCGCCGCCCACGGCCGACACTACGTGGTCGAAGCCGACGATGGCGAGACGGTGCTGTGCTTCCCCCGAGGGAAAAAGAGCGAGATTGCCGTGGGCGATGAAGTGGCTTGGGCACGCACGGGCGATCAGGGTGTGATCGAAGAAATTCTGCCGCGCCGTAATCTGCTCTACCGTTCGGATCAGTTCAAAAGCAAGCTGTTCGCGTCGAACATCGATCAGTTGGTGATCATGCTCGGCACCGAACCGTATTTCAGTGAAGACCTGCTCGGCCGGGCACTGGTGGCCGCCGAGGCCAACGAACTGCACCCGCTCGTCGTGCTCAACAAGACAGACGTCGTCGCCGCATTGCCGGCGGCACGCGAGCGTCTCGCGCCCTACCGGGCGTTGGGCTATGAAGTGCTGGAGTTGTCGGTACGCGCCGATCCGGAGGCCGCCCAAGCGATGCTGCTGCCGCGACTGGCGCACAAGGCTTCGCTGCTGCTGGGGCAGTCGGGGATGGGCAAGTCGAGCCTGGTGAACCTGCTGGTCCCCAACGCCGCTGCGGCCACGCGTGAAATTTCGACGGTGCTCAATTCCGGCAAACATACGACGACGTTCACGCGGATTTTCCATCTCCCCGACGGTGGCCTGCTGATCGACTCGCCGGGGTTTCAGGAATTCGGCCTGCACCACCTCAAGGAGGGCGTGCTCGAGCGTGCGTTTCCGGAATTCCGTCCGTTGCTCACCGGTTGCCGCTTCTACAACTGCCATCACCTGAAAGAGCCCGGTTGCGCCATTCTCGCGGCCGTTGCCGATGGCCGAATCTCCCAGCAACGCCATGCCCTGTATGCCCAACTCGTGCATGAGTCGGAGCAGGAAGTGCCCTATTGAGTCGGGCAACTGACTCGATGCCGAGAAATGAAAAACCCCGCCGAAGCGGGGTTTTTTCATGGATAGCCGTTCGTCCGCGGTTCGCCCGCAGTTCTCCTCAACCGAGCCAGACGGCGAGCGTCAGCAGCAAGAGCAACAGCATCCACAGCAAGACAGCACGCCACACCAATCCGACAGCGGCCTGAAGCGTACGTGGCGTGCATTCGCCACCGACGGGCAGCACGGCGTCATCGCCTTGATTGAGCGCATCGATGCTCGAGACTTCTGCCAACGGGCCGGTCAGCCGGGCACCCAAGGCACCACTGCCTGCGGCCAGCAAAATACCCTCATTCTCGTTCGGCCACTGCTTGGCGTAGTGGCGCCAGGCGTAGATGGCGTCTTCGAAATTACCGACGATGGCAAAGCCGATGGCCGTCATGCGGGCCGGCACCCAATCGATCACATAGAAGGCTTTACGGGCAAACGCGCCGAATGCCGGGCTGCGGTCCGGGGCAGGCTCGGTCCAGCGGCGTGACAGATATTCCGCCAACCGGTACAGCACGGCGCCTGCGGGGCCGATCGGGATGAGGAACCAGAAGAACACGCCGAATACGTGGCGGTGCGATGCAATCACGGCGTGCAGCAACGTATGACGCACGATCTCGTCGACCGGCATGTCGACCGTGTCGATACCGATCCACTGGCGGAGAATTTCGCGCGCTTCGTTGACGTTGTCGTTGTTGAGCGCGACGTGAATGTCGGTGAAGTAGTGGCTGAACTGGCGAAAGCCCATCGTCAGGTAGACGATCAGCACGTTCCACGCAAAGCCCAGCAGGATGTTCACCCGCATGAGCAGGTAATAGACCACGCCGACCACCAGCACGAACGGCACCACCACGACCAGCCACGCCAGCACGCCATGACGCGGTTGACCCGCGTCGAACGATTGGGAGGTGTGCGTCGCGTGGGAGCGAATCAGGTTGTAGATCGGGTTTTGCGTGGAGAGCGCACGCACCTGCTCGAGGATCAGCGCGAGGAGTACCGAAAAGAATGTCATGCGTGCGATCGGGTCACCGGACGGAATGACGTAACGATAGCACAGCTTCTCGCGAATGCCCGTGCCATGCGCCTTCGCGACGCATTCGAACTACGTTTCACACAAGCGAATTGCGCAACTTTGGTCCGAGTGCGTCAGGCGCGCAGCAGTTGATAGAAATTTCGCAGCATGCCGGCCGTCGCGCCCCAGATGAAATACTCGCCGCCGGCCGGTCTCGGATACGGCATCGCGTAAAAGCGTCGTTCACCGACTTGATAGTTGAAGACCCGAATCTGGTGATGCGCCGGGTTCATCAAAAAATCGAGCGGGACTTCGAAGATCTCATCGACCTCGCCCGCGTCGGCCACGAGTTCGATCGACGGCCTGACCAAGCCGACGACAGGCGCGACACGAAACCCAGTGCCGGTAACGTAGTCCGGCAATCGCCCGATCACTTCGACGGCGCCGGAGTCGAGCCCGATCTCTTCACGCGACTCGCGCAATGCCGTCGCGATCGGCGTCGGATCATCCGGCTCACGACTCCCGCCGGGGAAACTGACTTGCCCGGCGTGGGTGCTCAGGTGTTGCGTGCGCTGGGTGAGCAGCACCGTCAGGCCCTGCGGACGCATGACCAGCGGCACCAGCACGGCGGCAGCACGTGGCGTAAAAAGCGCAGGGGAGACAACTTCGATAGCACCCGCATCGGGTGTCCAGACTGGTGGGCTGGCGAGACGGTCACGCAGGGCCATGGGGGTCAGTCGCTCAGCCGGCACCGCAGCCTCCCCCTCGCCTGTTGAGACGATGGGCAATGCTTCAGGATGCAGGATAAGAGGTGGCGCCACGTAGGCCTTTGAGGGACGTATAACGTTGCTATTTTACCGGGGAAGCGTCGACCGCGTATGCGCGAAGAAAAATCCGATTCCCTGTGCAATTCGAGCGACTCGACCGTGGTGATGTGCTGCCACATACGAAAAAAGCACCCCAAGGGGTGCTTTTTCCATACGACTTTTGCTGTGCCCGGCCACGAGGTCGCCAGGCACGGCAGCGTCCGACTTACTGCGCAGCGACGGTCTTGCTCTTGTACGTGAGCTTTTCCTTGATACGTGCCGACTTGCCCGAACGCTCACGCAGGTAGTACAGCTTGGCGCGACGAACGTCACCACGACGCTTGACTTCGATGCTGGCGATCAGCGGCGAGTACGTCTGGAACGTACGCTCAACGCCTTCACCCGACGAAATCTTGCGAACGATGAAGGCCGAGTTCAGGCCACGGTTACGCTTGGCGATCACGACGCCTTCGTAAGCCTGCACACGCTTGCGCGTGCCTTCAACAACGTTCACGTTGACGATCACGGTGTCGCCCGGGGCGAATTCGGGAATCGTCTTCGACGCGGTCAAACGCGCGATTTCTTCTTGCTCGATCTGTGCGATCAGATTCATTTACCACTCCTTGTGCCATCGTATCGGCGTTCTACCGGCAAGCCGGCCCCGACAGAGGATGGGTTCAAACCGAATGCCGCCCCCATGGCGACACCCGTTGCCTACTTCGCCGACGAATCGGCGGCGAGGCTTGCCAGCCATGCCTCATCGGCACGACTGAGCAATCCGTTGGCACGCGCGCTCTCGATCATATCGGGGCGCTTGCGCCAGGTATTGGTCAACGCCTCGCGGCGCCGCCACTTCTCAATCTCGGCGTGGTGCCCGCCCAACAGGACGTCGGGCACGCGCACACCTTCGTATTCTTCAGGCCGCGTGTAGTGCGGGCAGTCGAGCAAGCCATTCACAAAACTGTCCTGCTCGGCCGATTGCGAATCGTTCAGTGCGCCCGGCAGCAGCCGGATTAGCGAATCCATCAGTGCCATCGCCGGCAGCTCACCGCCCGACAGCACGAAGTCGCCAACGCTGACCTCTTCATCCACCACACGATCGACCAGACGCTGATCGATGGCTTCGTAACGGCCGCACAACAAGATCAGACCCTGCTCCTGCTCGCGCAACTCGGTCACCCGGCGATGCGTGAGCGGCTTGCCTTGCGGCGACATCAACAGCACGCGTCCACGCGCCACACCGGCTTCGGTCTGCGCAGCTTTCGCCGCAGCGATCGCGTCTTCCAGCGGCTTGGCGAGCATGACCATGCCCGGCCCGCCACCGTACGGACGATCGTCGATCGTGCGATAGCTGTTGTGCGTGAAATCACGCGGATTCCAAAACCGCAGGTCGTAACGCGACTGCTTGAGTGCCCGGCTGGTAACGCCCCAGTCGGTCAGTGCCCGAAACATCTCGGGAAATAGCGTGACGACGTCAAACTGCATCAGGCCGGTTCCGTCCAGAGTTGCCCGGGTCAAAACGGCCCCGGGCGGTCATTCGGTCATCTCAGTAGTCGAGACCCCAATCGGCCACAATGCGCCCCGCCTCGGTATCGACGGTCTGCACATACTGGCCAACAAAGGGAATCAGGC
Organism: Pandoraea sp. PE-S2R-1; assembly: GCF_002179865.1. Classification (NCBI taxonomy): domain Bacteria; kingdom Pseudomonadati; phylum Pseudomonadota; class Betaproteobacteria; order Burkholderiales; family Burkholderiaceae; genus Pandoraea; species Pandoraea sp. PE-S2R-1. The sequence continues at coordinate 401,067 of NZ_NGUR01000010.1, forward strand.
GCTCGGCAGTTTTTGCCGGTTTGCCATCAGCCGCCGGCACGTCGTAGGCCACTCGCAACACGGTATGTACCCCGTTATCGAGCAAACCGACAACCTTGCCGAGCGATTCGTCCTGGAGATTCGTTACCTGAGCGCCAATAAGGTCGACCCAGTAAAACTCGTCTTCGTCTGCCGTCGGAAACGCACTGCGCGGCACCCACACCTGAAAGCCCTTGAGGGCTTCGGCGGAGGTACGGCTGTCGCTGCCGCGCAAGTGCGCTACAACAGTGCCGGAGTGTCCCCGGCTTTGCAGCACTTCGGCCGTGCGGAAGGTCGTATCACCGGGACGCTGGAGATACCAGTTGTCGGCGGTCAACAAACCTTCACCATCGCCCCCGTGCGGCTGCACCTTGATCCAGCCTTGAATCCCGTAAGCGTCGCCAATATAGCCAAGCTCGACAAGATCGTCGGGGACTTCGGTAGCAGGCGCGAGCACCTGCGCCGCGTCCGTGCCAGCGGCACTTCGCGCGTCAGCACCGATTTTCAGCGGTACCCGCGCACCTGCGGGTCGAACGGAACGAACCATGCCAATCCAACGTTAAGACGAACACACGGCGATGCCCGTCCCGAATCGCTCCGGAACAGGCATCGCCGTTCAATTCTTATGCCGCCAGAAAACCGACAGCAATGCGTACTGCTTGATCAGCAAAAGCTTAGGCAGCAGCCTTCGGAGCTTGCTTGATCAGGCGAGCCACGGTCGGCGACAGTTGTGCGCCAACGCCTTGCCAGTAGGTCAGACGGTCTTGAGCGATGCGCAGACCTTCCGTGCCTTCAGCGGCGACCGGGTTGTAAAAGCCAATACGTTCGATGAAACGGCCATCGCGACGATTACGCGAATCGGTAGCAACGATGTTGTAGAACGGGCGCTTCTTCGCGCCGCCGCGAGCCAGGCGGATAACGACCATAATAAATCCTTGAATCCAGAAGTGTTCGGACAGAAAACGCGTGATTATAGCGCAAAAACCTCGTCAAAACAAACACATCCCCGGGAACCGTCGAGAGCGGGCCGCGCGTCGCCCGTGTTGTGTTGCGCATTGGACACCGCCGAGGCGCCATGTTGCTGGTCTACAATGTGCGCATCCTGTGCGAGAAGCGAGTCCGGCATGCGACGATTTCCCGATGGATGGCAGCCCTCTTTGCGCCGGCAACGGCCTGTGAAGACCGCCCCGACACCCACCTTATCGACCTTACCCATCTTATTCGCCCGGCCCACCATATTCGCCCGGCGCATCAGACTCAGCCAGTTCCCCCGGTTCGCGCAGCACCTCCTTTACCTGCTGGCCGGCCTGCTGGCGATGACACCGGCCTTCGCCAAGGCGCGCGACGCCCTCCCCATCGAACAACTTGTCCTGCCTCCGGGTTTCTATGTCGAAGTCCTGTCCGATCAGGTGCCCGGTGCACGCGGCATGGTACTCGGCCCCAAAGGCACGTTGTTTGTCGGCAGCCGTGGCGAAGGTAATGTCTACGCGATCACCCTCGACCCATCGCGCGCCTATGCGGCCAAAGTGCGAACCGTGGCGTCGGGCCTGAACATGCCGGTCGGCGTCGCCATGCGCGATGGTGCGCTATATATATCAGCGGTCTCGCGCATCCTGCGGATCGACAACATCGAAGATCGCCTCGACAACCCCGGCCAGCCTGCCGTCGTCTACGCCAAACTCCCGTCCGAAACCCACCATGGCTGGCGCTACATTGCCTTCGGCCCGGACCAGCGCCTGTATGTTGGCGTCGGCGCACCATGCAACGTCTGCAAACGCGATGAAAGCCGGTACGCCATGATCGGCAGCATGCGGCCCGACGGCAGCGACTGGCGCGTTGTCGCGCGAGGCGTGCGCAACACGGTCGGCTTCGACTGGCAACCGGGCACGAATACGTTGTGGTTCACCGACAACGGCCGCGACATGATGGGCGATGATGTTCCCGACGACAAACTCAACCGCCTTACGCGCGCCGGCGAGCATTTCGGCTTCCCCTACTGCCACGCCGGCAACGTCGCCGATCCGGAGTTCGGTCGCGAGAAATCGTGCTCAACATTCACACCGCCCATGGCCAAGCTCGGCGCGCACGTCGCGGCACTCGGCATGCGCTTCTATACAGGCAAGCAGTTCCCGGAAGACTATCGCGGCAATATTTTCATCGCGGAGCATGGCTCCTGGAACCGGTCGCGCAAAGTCGGCTACCGCGTCATGCGGGTCGTGCTCGATGCCAAAAGCAACGTCGTGAAGCAGGAAGTTTTCGCGCAGGGCTGGCTCGGTGCCGACGAGTCTGTCTGGGGCCGCCCGGTTGACCTGCTGACGCTCCCCGATGGCTCACTGCTCATCAGCGATGATCATGCAGGCGCCATCTATCGCATTACGTACCGCAAACCGTAAGGGGCCGCGATGACGCATCAACATCGTTTGACGCTCACACCCAGTCAACGCTTCCCGGTCAGGGAAGGAACTGACCTCGGCCACTATCTGTCAACATCCCATGGTATTCACGGCACCGCCCGGGCGTTTCACCCCGTGCCCCGCGCGACGCTTGCGCCGTCCCTGCCCTCTCCCTCACTCCGCCCATTCAAAATCATGACCCAACGCCTACCCTCCTCATTTGCCTCATATCTCGCCATGTTGCTCGTGCCCGCCGCGATGTTGGCCGGCTGTGCCGCCCCCTCAGGCGGCGGCGCCACCCCTCCGACGACCGGTGACAGCAACGTGACGGCAGCCGCGACAACACCGGCCGATATCCTCGGCACTTGGCAGTTGGTCCGTTGGGAAGGCGCCAATGACATTCCGAGCTTGCCGGAAGGCCGCGTGATCAATCTCACGTTCAACGACAAGGGCGCGTTCTCCGGCACCGGCGGATGCAATCGTATTTTCGGCCAGTACACGGTCGGCCCAGCTAACGGACAGGTGAGCCTGAAAGCGCCGGCAGCGACCCGCATGGCTTGCCCGGACTCGATGGCGTTTGAAGACCGCTATCTCAAGACGCTGCCGCGCGTCGCGCGCTTCGAGCGCCGCGACACCCAACTGATTCTAAGTGCGCCGGGCGGCGAGACGCTGACGTATGCATCGCAGACCTTGCTCAATCGCCCGGTTGCCGGGGCCACTGGCGCGTCCAAGACGGAAGATCGCGTGCTCGATGTCGACTCGCAAATGGCAGACTGTGTTGGCGTTGGGCCGCGCAAATGCCTTCGTGTGCGCACGGCCGACGATTCCGGCAAAGCCCCGTGGGAACTCTGGTACGCGCACATCGATGGCTTCGACTGGAAGCCCGGCGTAGAATACCGCGTGAAAATTCACGGCGAGCCTGTCGACAATCCGCCCGCCGACGCTTCGAGCATGCGCTGGACGCTGGTCGAAGTCATTCGTCAAACGCCCACCCGATAACCGTCCCTGATGAGCGCTCTCACCTATAAATCCAAAACCCTGACCGCCGGCCTGGCGATGCTGTTCGGCACGCTCGGTCTGCACCGCTTCTATCTGTATGGCCTGCGCGACCCGTTTGGCTGGGCGCACATCGTGGGCTCGGCCTGCGGCGTGGCGGGGTGGGGTTTGTTGGTGACGAGCGATCTCGGTTCCACCGCAGGCTGGGTGCTGACGATTCTGGGGGCTATCTCCCTGTTCTCGGCGTTTCTCTCGGCCATCGTCTACGGGCTTCGTCCTGACGAGCGCTGGGACCAGCAGTTCAACCCGGGGGCGACGATCCGTTCGCGCTCGGGCTGGACTGCGGTCATCATCGTGAGCGTGTCGCTCTTCGTTGGCGCCATGCTCATGATGGTAGGTTTCGCTGTCGCGTTTCAGACGTACTTCGAGACGCACGACACGCCCAACCGCCTGTCGCAGTAACCGCATCCGCTTCGGCGCGTCAGCACGATGAACTCCTCCCCCCCGAATGATCGACGGCCAACGCTGGGCTTCATCGGCGCTGGCCGCGTCGCGAAAGCCCTGTCGACCGCGGCGGCGCGTGCGGGATATGAAGTGACCGCTGTCGCCAGCCGCAACCCCGGCACCGCACAAGCCCTCGCGGCCCAATTTCCGCAGTGCAACGCTATCGCCGTCGACGACGCGCGTGGTGTGAATGCTGTTTTCGATCACGCTGACCTCGTTTTCCTGACGGTGCCCGACGACGCGCTTGCGTCCTGCGCAGCGACGCTCTCGCCTGCCGACAACCAAGCCCTCGTTCATTGCAGCGGCGCCTCGGAAGTCGAGTTGCTGCGGCCCGCAGCGAAGCACGGCGCGCATATCGGCGGCTTCCATCCGCTGTTCCTTTTTGCCGGGCTCGCCGACGACGCCACGCGCATGGCCGGCAGCGCCATCACCGTCGAAGCCGACCCCGCACTCGCGACGACCCTGCGTGTGCTGGCCAGCGCCATCGGCTGCCGCCCGCTGGAAATTCCGGCCGGGGAACGCATGCGATATCACGCAGGCGCCAACTACGCGGCGAGCTTCCTGCTCTGTCTGCTGGAAGAAGCGACGGAACTCTGGCGGGCTATCGGCATGCCCGAGAACGATGCCAAAGAGGCAATGTGGCCGCTCGTCATGGGCACCCTCAATGCCGCGCGTGAGCGTGGGCTTTCGGGGGCACTTGCAGGCCCTGTCTCGCGCGGCGATGCCGGCATCGTGACGCGCCACACAGAGGCGCTCGCCAGCATGGGCGGCAATCACGCCACGCTGTACTCGTTGCTGACGCTTCGTGCGATTCGGCTGGCGCGGCAGCGCCCCAACGCGGACGACGCCGCGCTCGACGCCATCGCCCGCGCCATCGCCCCCTACGTGCCGCCGGTCTCGCCGGTCGCCCCCAAAGACACGCCGTAGGCCTATCCATCTGGCCCACGCCTGCGCCCAGTCGACCATTAGCGCCCCGCCCCATCCGCAGTTAGTCATCTTCGTCCCTCCGCCAAATACTGTATAAAAACACAGTATAATGACAAGCATTCCCTATGGATTCCCGTCAACAGGAATCCGGACTGCAAGCAAGGAGACTGGCCATGGCTTCTTCATTCGCGCCGCCCCCGGCCCGCCGAGGCCGAGGCGCTGTCGCCAACCTGGAATCGCGCTTTTCCGAGTTCCGGAGAGAAGCGGACGAGACCCGCCATGAATCGGACATGGCCCATGAAACCGAGGTCAAGTTCGTTACGCAGGTCGCGCTGGAAACGGCCCGTACGATCATCTCGCGGAACACTTCGTCCGACATCCCCTTCGACCGCTCCATCAACCCGTATCGTGGCTGCGAGCACGGCTGCACCTACTGTTTCGCGCGGCCGACTCATGCCTATCTCGGACTCTCGCCGGGCCTCGACTTCGAAACGCGCCTGTATGCCAAGACCAACGCCGCCGAGCGGCTTGACGCCGAATTGCGCAAGCGGGGTTATCAACCGGCGTTGCTGGCGCTCGGTGCGAACACCGACCCGTATCAGCCGATTGAGCGCGAGTACCGGATTACGCGCAGCGTGCTTGAAGTGCTGGAGCGTTTCGGCCATCCGGTCGGCATTACGACGAAATCGGCGCTGGTGACGCGCGACATCGACATCCTGTCGCGCATGGCGCAACGCGGGCTCGCGCGCGTATTCATTTCAGTGGGAACGCTCGACGCAGACATCGCCCGCAAGATGGAGCCGCGGGCCAACACGCCACCGAAACGCATCGAAGCGATTCACAAGCTCACGCAGGCCGGCATCCCGACCGGGGTCATCGTCGCGCCGATCGTGCCGGCGCTCACCGATTTCGACATCGAGCGGGTATTGACGACGGCCGCCGAGGCCGGGGCCACTTACGCCGGATACACCATGCTGCGTTTGCCGCGCGAGGTGCATGACGTCTTCGTCGAATGGCTGGAGGTGAACTATCCGATGCGCGCCGGCCACGTGATGAGCCTGATCGAGCAGGTCCGTGACGGCAAACACAACAGCGCGGAGTTCGGCACGCGAATGCGCGGGACCGGGCTGCATGCCGAACTCATCCGGCAGCGCTTTCTTCTGGCCGCCCGTAAGCTCGGGCTCAATCAGGCGCGCCCGCCGCTTCGCAACGACCACTTCAAGGTGCCTGAACTTCCTGAGCCGCACGGTGCCGCTGACGGCACCGCCCAAGGCACCGCGATGAGACGAGGTCGGCCACGGCAAACCGACCCCGCGACGGCCGACACCCCAAACGGGACCGTCAACCCGCAAATGCCGCTTTTTTAAGCCACCGTACCGCTCACGCTTTTCACTCTTCGACGTTAACCGTGAGCGTCTCTTTGATTTCTTCCATTACGACGTAACTCTTCGACTGCACGGCGCCCGGCAATTGCAGCAGGATGTCGCCGAGCAATTTCCGGTATTCGGACATTTCACGAATGCGCGCCTTGATCAGATAGTCGAAGTCACCCGAGATGAGATGACACTCCATGACCTCGGGAATACGCAGCACTTCGCGACGAAACTGATCGAACATGTTCCCCGATTTGTGATCGAGCGTGATCTCGACGAAGACCAGCAGCGCCGCGCCCAGCGCCGCCGGATTCACGCGCGCGAAGTAGCCCATGATCACGCCGTCGCGCTCCATGCGTTTCACCCGCTCGATGCATGGCGTGATCGACAGCCCCACCTGCTCCGACAGGTCTTTCATCGACATTCGACCGTCTTGCTGAAGCAACGTGAGGATGCGCCGGTCAAGCCGGTCCAGCGTCCGAATCGATTGCTGCTGCATTCGCATGATTTTTTCCTGTATTCAACCGATATTCATTAACTAAACCTAGCTATCCGAGAATAGCATGCCATTAATTACTGCATAACTACGGATTTACAGGAGTCCACGCAATGAAGGTCATCGTTCTCGGCAGCGGCGTCATCGGCGTTACCAGCGCCTACTACCTGGCAAAGGCCGGGCACGACGTCACGGTGCTTGATCGTCAGGTTGGCCCTGCGCTCGAGACCAGCTTCGGCAACGCCGGCCAGATTTCGCCGGGCTACGCCTCGCCCTGGGCTGCCCCGGGCATCCCGACCAAGGCCATCAAGTGGCTGTTCCAGAAGCACGCCCCGTTGGCGATTCGTCCGGACGGCTCGCTCTCGCAGTTGAAGTGGCTCTATCAGATGCTGCGCAACTGCACGCCGGAGCGTTACACCGTCAACAAGGAACGCATGGTGCGCATTGCGGAATACAGCCGCGATTGCTTCCGTGCCCTGCGCGCCGAGACGGGTATCGCCTATGAAGGCCGTCAAGCCGGCACGCTGCAACTGTTCCGTACCGACGAGCAACTCGCCAACGCCGCACGTGACATCGCCGTGCTGGAAGAAGCCGGCGTGCCGTTCGAACTGCTCGACCGCACGGCCCTCGCCAGCGCCGAACCGGCCTTGGCTGCCGTCGCGCACAAGCTCACGGGCGGTCTGCGCCTGCCGAATGACGAGACCGGCGATTGCCAGCTCTTCACGACGCGTCTGGCCGCGATGGCCGAAGCGCTCGGCGTGAAATTCCGCTACGACATGCCGATCGACGGCCTGCACGTGGTCGGCGACAAGATCGAAGGTGTGGTGTGCGCCGGCATGATGCAACGCGCCGACGCCTACGTGGTGGCACTGGGCTCCTACTCGACGCCGTTCCTGCGTGGCATCGTCGACATTCCGGTCTATCCGCTCAAGGGCTATTCGATCACTGTGCCGATCGTCGATGCGGAACGCGCACCGGTTTCGACCGTGCTCGACGAAACCTACAAGATCGCCGTCACGCGTTTCGACGATCGCATTCGTGTCGGCGGCATGGCCGAAGTCGTGGGCTACAACAAGGCACTGAACCCGGCACGCCGCGCCACGCTCGAAATGGTCGTCAACGATCTGTATCCGGGCGCGGGCAACACGGCGGAAGCGTCGTTCTGGACCGGCCTGCGTCCGATGACGCCGGACGGCACGCCGATTGTCGGCGCTACTGCGCTGCGCAATCTGTTCTTGAATACGGGGCATGGCACGCTGGGCTGGACGATGTCGTGTGGCTCCGGCCAGTTGCTGGCCGACCTGATGTCGGGCCGCCGGCCGGCCATTTTGTCCGACGATCTGTCGGTGGCGCGCTACAGTGGCGCGCCGGAAGCGCAGGCCCAACCGGCCTTCGCCTGATGCATCGAACGGCACCTTCGGGTGCCGTTTTTGTTTAGGGGGCTCACATGGATCGCAAGCGTGCGACCGATGCGGGCCATGCGATGAGACGCGACACCTCGATACCGCGCCCGCCCCGCCTGATGACTGGTTCGATAGCGTTTTTTGCCGTCACATCACAACAGGAGACACATCATGAAGATCGGCGTACCGAAGGAGATCAAGAACCACGAATACCGCGTAGGCATGACGCCCGCAGCCGTACGCGAAGTCGTGGCACGCGGGCACGAGGTATGGATCGAGACGCAGGCCGGTGCAGGCATCGGCATGGACGATACGGTCTACGCTGCGGCGGGTGCACGCATTGCCGCTAATGCCGTCGACGTCTTCGACCGTGCCGAGTTGATCGTCAAGGTCAAAGAGCCGCAGGCCGTTGAGCGTGCGCGTCTGCGCCCTCATCACACGCTATTCACGTATCTGCATCTCGCGCCTGACCCGGACCAGACCCGCGACCTCATCAAGAGCGGTGCCACGTGCATCGCCTACGAGACGGTGACCTCGGCCACTGGCGGGCTGCCGCTGCTCGCCCCGATGTCCGAAGTCGCCGGCCGCATGTCGATCCAGGCCGGGGCGACGGCGCTCGAAAAAACGCACGGCGGCCTTGGTCTGCTGCTCTCGGGGGTGCCCGGGGTGGAAGCGGGCAAGGTCGTGATTCTCGGGGGCGGCGTCGTCGGCACCAATGCCGCGACGGTGGCGATCGGCATCGGTGCGCAGGTCACCGTCATCGACAAGTCGGTGGATGCGTTGCGACGGATCAGCGCCCAGTTCGGCGGACGTGTGCAGACGGTCTACTCGACGCAGCACGCCATCGAGCAACATCTGCGCGAGGCGGACCTCGTGATCGGCGGCGTGTTGATCCCCGGTGCGGCGGCACCGAAGCTGATCACTCGGGCGATGCTCGGGCTCATGCGCAAGGGGTCGGTCATCGTGGACGTGGCGATCGATCAGGGTGGCTGTTGCGAGACATCGCATCCGACCACGCACGCCGATCCTGTCTATATCGTGGAAGGCGTCGTGCACTACTGCGTGGCGAATATGCCGGGCGGCGTGCCGCGCACCTCGACGTTTGCGTTGAACAACGTGACGCTGCCGTTCATCCTGCAACTGGCCGAGCATGGCGCCGTGGCGGCGATGCGCGCCGACCCGCATCTGCTCGCGGGTCTGAATGTCGCACGCGGCATGGTGACGAATCGGGGTGTCGCCGAGGCGCTCGGGCTGACCTATCACGATCCGCACGCCGTATTGGCCAACCTGCCGGCGGCGGCTTAAGCGGCAAAGCGGCACGGCGGTGCATGGGGTACCGCCCCCCGTCAAACCGCACCGCCTAAAGTGTCGACGACTCAAGGGTCCGGATAGCATTGTCTGGACCCGCCTTCCACCTTCCACCTTCCACCTTCCGCCCTCCCCGCTCCACCGCTCCACCACTACACCCTCTACGCCTTTACCCAGCGCCTATTTCCTCACAGCGCCCTACCCGCGCGCTTCGCCTCCCGCCGACGCCGATACCACTGACTCGCCCTATCAAGGTAGAGGTACACGACCGGCGTGGTGAAGAGCGTCAGCGCCTGCGAGAGCAGCAGACCACCGACCATCGCGTATCCCAGCGGACGCCGCAATTCCGAGCCCGCCCCGCTCCCCAGCATCAACGGCAAGCCCGCGAGCAACGCGCACATCGTCGTCATCATGATCGGCCGAAAGCGCAGCAGGCACGCCTGATAGATCGACTCCTCGGGCGAGAGCCCCTGCTCGCGCTCTGCCGTCAGCGCGAAGTCGACCATCATGATCCCGTTCTTCTTGACGATCCCGATCAGCAGAATGATGCCGATCAGCGCAATCACGCTCAGATCGTGTCCGCCGATCATCAGGATCAGCAGCGCGCCCACACCTGCCGATGGCAACGTGGAGAGAATGGTGAGCGGATGGATATAGCTCTCGTAGAGCAACCCAAGCACGATGTACACCGCAATCAATGCCGCCAGAATCAGGTAAGGCTGCGTCGCGAGCGAATCGCGAAACGCCTGCGCCGTGCCTTGAAAGGTGCCGTTCAGCGAGAGTGGCAGATTCATCTCGGCCTGCGTGGTTCGAATCGCATCGACCGCCTCGCCCAACGACACCCCCGGCGCGAGATTGAACGAGAGCGTCACTGCCGGAAACTGGCTCTGGTGACTGATCAGCAGGTAATTGGTCTTGCTGCGGTCCACGGAGACGAACGTCGAGAGCGGCACCCGCTGGCCCGTGATCGGCGACGTGAGATAGAGCTTGTCGAGCAACGACGGATCGGACTGCAATGCCGGCGTGACTTCCATGATCACGTGATAGCTGTTGATCTGCGTAAAGTACTGCGCGATCTGGCGCTGCCCGATGGCGTCGTATAGCGTCGACTCGATGACCGCAGGCGAAATACCGAAACTCGACGCCCGGTCGCGGTCGATGGTCAGTGTCGCCGTGGGCGCGTTGCTCTGCTGGTCGGTCGCGAGATCCGTGAGCTGCGGTAGCTTCCGCAAACGCTCCAGCAAGCGCGGCGCCCACACGTTGAGCTCATTGATGTCTGCATCGGTCAACGTGTACTGATACTGCGTGCGCGCGAGACGGCCACCGACATTGATGTCCTGCCCGGCTTGCAAGAACAGGTTGATACCTTCGAGTTGCGCAAGTTTGGGGCGCAACCGTGCGATCACCTGATCGGCCGAGAGTGTTCGTCCAGCCGACTTCGGCTTGAGGTTGATGTAGAAATTTGCCGTGTTCGCGGTGTTATTGCCGGTATTGGCCACAAAACTCAGCACGGCCGGATCTTGCCGCACCACATCGGCCACCTTGACCACGCGCTCGCTCATCAGCTTGAACGACGTGTCCTGCGACGATTCCGCAAAACCGAACACGAAGCCAGTGTCCTGTTGCGGGAAGAAGCCCTTCGGGATCACGACGTAGAGCAACGCTGTGAGTGCCACCGTGGCAATGAAAACCAGCAACGTCACGAACTGGTGTTCAAGCACGATATGCAGTCCGTGCCGGTAGCCATCCTGCATGCGCGAGAAGCCAGTCTCGAACCAGCGATACAGTCGGCCATGCTGCACGTTCGACGCGTCGCGCAAAAATCGCGAACAGAGCATCGGCGTGAGCGTGAGCGAGACGATCACCGAGATCGCGATGGTCAGCGTCACCGTGATCGCAAATTCCCGGAACAAGCGGCCGACGATACCGCCCATCAACAGCAACGGAATGAATACCGCCACCAGCGACACCGAAATCGACACGATCGTGAAGCCGATTTCGGCGGCCCCGCGATAGGCCGCCTCCATCGGGGCCATGCCGTCCTCGACGTGGCGGTAGATGTTCTCGAGCATCACGATGGCATCGTCCACGACAAAGCCGACCGAGATCGTCAGCGCCATGAGCGACAAGTTGTCGAGACTGAACCCGATCGCGTACATCACGGCAGCCGTCCCCATCATCGCGAGCGGAACGGTCACGGCAGGAATGAGCGTCGCGGGCAGATTTCGCAGGAACAGGAAGATCACCAGCACGACGAGCACACCGGTCAACACCAGCGTGAACTCCACGTCCTCGACCGATGCCCGGATGGTCTGCGTGCGGTCGGTGAGCACGTTGACCTCCACCGCCGGGGGAATCGACGCCTGCAAGCGCGGCAACGCCGCCTTGATGCGCTCGACCGTGGCAATCACGTTCGCGCCCGGCTGTTTGGTCACGGCGAGAAACACCGAGCGCCCGCTCTTGAGCGGTTCACTCTCCGGCATGGCCGCGCCGCGATACGCCCAGCCGGCAAATCGAGCGTTTTCCGGACCAGCCACGGCCTGCCCCAAGTCACGCACACGCACCGGCGCCCCGCCACGGTACGCAACGATTACGTCGTTCCATCGCACCGGATCGAGCAACTGGCCGTTGTCGTAGACCGTCACACTCTGACGAGGTCCGTCGAAACTGCCTTTGGGTGTGTTGACAGTCGCACTCGCGAGCGCGCCGCGCACCGTTTCGAGATCGAGTCCCAGCGCCGCAACTTTGTCGGGGTCGAGTTGCACGCGAATCGCAGGCTTCTGCGTGCCCCCGATGTTCACTAGCCCGACACCATCGATCTGTGAAATCTGCTGCGCCAGAATGTTATCGGCGTAGTCGTTCACTACCGTGAGCGGCAAGGTGTCCGACTTGACCGCCATCAGCATGATCGGCGAATCGGCCGGGTTGACCTTGCGATAGGTTGGCGGACTCGGCAGATTGTTCGGCAACTGGCCGCCGGCTGCGTTGATGGCCGCCTGCACGTCCACGGCTGCCGCGTCGATATTGCGGTTCAGATCAAACTGCAACGTGATCGACGTGGTACCCAGCGCACTGGTCGACGTCATCTGCGTGAGGCCCGCGATCAGCGAGAACTGCCGCTCCAGCGGCGTGGCCACATTCGACGCCATGGTCGACGGATCGGCACCGGGCAACGTGACGGAGACCTGAATGGTCGGAAAATCGACCTGCGGGAGCGGCGCGACTGGCAACAGCGGCCACGCGGCAACACCCACGAGAAAGAGCGCCGCCGCCAGCAGCGACGTGCCGATGGGACGTTTGATGAAGGCGGCGGAGATGGACATGGGTTATCGGGCTGCCGCTGCACTGGCTGAACTTGCCGCGCTTGCGCCACTCGCCGTGCCTGCCCCAGCCCCCGTAGTGGCACTGCGCGCTTCCACCACCGACACGCCGGGACGCAACTTGAGCTGCCCCTCGACCACCACCCGCGCGCCCGGTGCCAGACCGCTTTCGATGATGGCCCGGCTGCCCTGCGTCATGCCGACCTTGACCGGTTGTACGGCGGCACGCCCATCGCCCCCCACCACGTACACGAAGGTGCCGTTCGGCCCGTTCTGGATCACCGACGCATCGAGTGCGATGGCCTGCGTGATGACGCCAAGCGTCAGGCGTGCATTGACATATTGGCCGGGCCAAAGGCGGTGATCGGCATTGGCGAAAGTCGCCTTCAACTGCACCGTGCCGCTCGTGTTGTCGATCTGGTTGTTGATCAGGGTGAGCTTGCCCGAGGCCAGCATCTCGCTGCCCGTGCGCGGAAATACGTCGACCGCCAGCCCCTGACTGCCGGCGGCTTGCATGGCGGCATTCACCCGTCCGACCGCCTCTTCCGGCAGCGTGAACAGCACGGTGATCGGGTCGATCTGATTGACGATGACAATGCCGTTCGCGTCTGCCGCGTGCACGATGTTGCCCACATCGACCAGCCTCACGCCGGTTCGCCCGGTGACTGGCGAACGAATCGTCGTGTAGTCGAGTTGCACGGCAGCGAAGTCGATTTGCGCCTGATCGGTCATCACGGCGGCTTCGAGTTGCTTGACGAGCGCCGCCTGCGTGTCGGCCTGCTGTTGCGGCGACGCGCCTTGAGCGGCCAGTGTCTGGTAGCGCTTGAGATCGACGCGGGCGTTGACGAGTTGTGCCACGTCGCGTGCCTTGGTCGCGCGTGCCTGTTCCAACTGCGCGCGGTACGGACGCGGATCGATCTGCACGAGCAGGTCGCCGGCTTTCACGTCCTGCCCTTCGTTGAAGGCGATGCGCTCGATCTGGCCGTCCACCCGCACGCGCACCGTCACCGACGTGGTGGCTTGCACCGTGCCGATGCCTAAAACGTAGCGCGGCAGATCACGTGCCGACGCGATGGTCGTGATTACCGCCACCGGTGCCGGTGGCGGCGCCGCGGGCGGCTTGCGGTTGGCGAACCAGCGCCAGATCAGCAGCGCGACGATTACCAGCAGCAATAGCGCCAACCAGCGCCAACGGTGGGATCTTCGAGGGGATTCCGGTGGCAAAGCGGCGTCGGCGCTATCTCGTGCCGAGGATTGCGTCATGGCGCCTCCCTGGGGAGTCCGATCCAAAACGGCCGGGTATTTGCCGCCATACGGGGTGGATGCGGTGCGGACGCGGGACCAACCCACTGCCCGTTCCACAACCCCGGCGGCAAACACGAATCGTCCCCGACCACTCCAAGGGACGTGCCCCCGAGTGTGTCGTATCTGCCCGGGGCTCGCAGTCCGCATTTTCCCTGCCCGGACTGGCTTGCCATGCGGCTGCCACGTGCCGGACAGCGTGACGCCATGGTGCCGTCATCCACCTCGCGCGGTGACCGATGACCTGTCAAAACGCCTGTTTGAGTCCGGCCAAGGTGGTGACCCGATGCCCTCCGGGCGTTATTCCCGCCCCATCGGTGACGCGCGGCTGGCACGCCGCAAACTCACGCCAGGCCTTGCGCTTTGGACATGGGCGCACTCACTTCGTTATACTTGCCCCATCTCGACGGCGCCCGCCGGTCCCTGCCCGGTCGACGGGCACGCGCCGCCGCCCGGCATCCTGCCTGCGCAAGCCGTCAATGTCTGTGACCAATCGATGAACGCCGACCCCCAAGAAATCAGCAAATTCAGTGAGCTGGCCCACCGCTGGTGGGATCCGCACAGCGAATTCAAGCCGTTGCACGAAATCAACCCGCTACGTCTGGACTGGATCGAACAACACGTGCCGTTGCAAGGCAAACGTGTGCTCGACGTCGGTTGCGGCGGCGGCATTCTGACCGAATCGATGGCGCGTCAGGGCGCTCGCGTCAAAGGGATCGATCTCTCGACGAAAGCCCTTGGCGTGGCCGATCTGCACAGCCTCGAAGCCGGCCTGCCGATCGAGTACGAAGAAATTGCCGTCGAAGCCCTGGCCGCGCGCGAGCCGGGCACCTACGACGTAGTGACCTGCATGGAAATGCTCGAACACGTGCCGTCGCCGGCCTCGATCGTGGCGGCCTGCGCCACGCTCGTCAAACCGGGCGGTCATGTGTTCTTCTCCACGCTCAATCGGAATCCGAAGGCATGGCTGCTGGCCGTGGTCGGTGCGGAATACGTGTTGCGCATGTTGCCGCGCGGCACGCACGACTACGCCAAGTTCATCCGCCCGTCAGAACTCGCGTCGTTCACCCGGACGAACGGCTTGACCGTGCGCGATCTGCGCGGGTTGACGTATAACCCGATCAACAAGCGCTACGCGATCAATCGCGATACCGACGTCAACTACATGGTCGCGTGCACGCGCGATGCCTGATATGTTCGAGCCCCCTGTGCCTAACGTCTCCGCCGCCAATACCGCCAATGCCGACGTCAACGACGGCACACTGCCCCTGCTGAGTGGCGATGTGCGCGCCGTACTGTTCGATCTTGATGGCACGCTCGCCGACACGGCACCGGACCTCGTCGCCGCCGTCAACAAGGTCCGCACCGACCGCGGCTTGCCGCCCGGCCCCTACGAAACACTGCGTCTGCAAGCGTCGCATGGGGCACGCGGTCTGATCGGCAGCGCTTTCGGCGTAACGCCGGACGACGCGGCGTTCCCGGCCCTGCGCGACGCCTTCCTCGCCAATTACGAAGCAGCCCTGTGCGTGCAAAGCCGTCTGTTCGATGGCGTGCCCGAGTTGCTCGCAGCATTGACCGAGCACGGCGTGCCATGGGGCATCGTGACGAACAAGGCAGCATGGCTGACCAATCCGCTCGTCAAGCTGATCGGGCTTAGCGAAGGTGCCGCCTGTGTCGTATCGGGCGATACCACCCCGCATAGCAAACCGCATCCGGCACCGCTGCTCTACGCGGCAGAGTGCATCGGCATTTCGCCGGCACATATCGTGTACGTCGGCGACGATCTGCGCGATGTGCAGGCAGGCAAGGCGGCTGGCATGGCAACCATTGCAGCGGCCTATGGTTATTGCGGTGACACTCTCGCGCCTGCCCAATGGCAGGCCGACGCTGTCGTCGAACGCGCGGGCGCGATCGCCCCGCTGGTGATGTCCCGAGCCTGATCGGCCGCAGGGGCGTCACCTTCCGGAGCAGGGCCGCTGGCGCAGCGGGCCCGCTCCGGGTCTATTCCGCCGCGCACAACGGTGGCGCGGCGAGTGCTTCACTGGCTACTTACGGGAGACCGCATGGCCGAGCAAGCGAACGATCGCAAACCTTCTCCGGATATCCCCCCGGGCAATTCCCGCCTGCAACAGGGACTCGCGCGCGCTCAGGCGCTCGGCCGCGATCCCGTGGTGCGCCGGCGCGCACGCAAGACAGGTCTCTGGACCGTTGGCGTGCTGGCCGTCTTTGGCGTCGTGGGCTACTTCACGGTACCGGCGGTGCTCAAGCATTACGCCATCGAAAAGCTCTCCACCTATCTCGAACGGCCGGTGAGCGTGGGTGACGTGAGTTTCAATCCGTACACGCTGCGTCTCGACCTCCATCAGGTGCACATCGGCGACAAAGCGCCGGGGCAGCCTTTCGTTGACGTTGGCATGCTGCGCGTGAATGCGTCGTGGGGCTCGTTGTTCCGGTTCGCCCCCGTCGTCGACGAACTCTACGTAGATACGCCCGTCGTCAACATCGTGCGCACGGCGCCGCAACGCTTCAACTTCTCGGACATCATCGACAAAGCCACGTCCGGGCCGCCCTCGCCGGAGCCGTCCAAACCGACGCGCTTCGCGCTGAACAACGTGCAGATCAAGAACGGCTCCATCCGTTTCGACGACACGGTGCAAAACGAGAAGCACGTTGTCGACAATCTGCAAGTGGGCGTGCCGTTCATCGCGAACCTGCCGGCAGACACCGACATCTTCGTGCAGCCGCTGCTCAAGGCGTCGATCGACGGCGCACCGCTCAACATCACGGGCCAGACGAAGCCTTTTGCCGACTCGCTCGAATCGACGGTCGACATCAAGCTCGACCGCCTCGACGTGCCCAAGTACCTCGGCTATTCGCCGGTCTCGGTGCCCGCGCAGATCAAGAGTGCGGCCGTGAGCACCGATCTGAAGCTGCGCTTCACGCGCGACAAGGACGGCAGCAACCATGTGACGCTGACCGGCACGGCCACGCTGGCGGATGCCGTCGTCCACGAGCCGGACGGCTCACCGATGGTGGCTGTCAAGCAAGTCGACGTGAAGCTCGGCAAGGTCGAGCCGCTGAATAACGTCTATCACATCGACAGCGTCCGGATCGACGGCCTCGATCAGCAAGTGACGATGGAGAAAAACGGCACGCTGAATGTGACCAAGGCGCTGCTGCCGCAGCGCACGGTCATCAAAGCCGTTGGCAAGGCAGTCGGCGAAGCGGCAGCGTCGCCGCAAGCGAATGAAGCGGCCAAATCGGCCCCGAAGGTCGCCGCCGAACAGACGGCTCAGGCGGCCACGCCGGCGTCGGCTGCCGAAGCGGCGCAGGCCAAGGCCGCCGCTGCGGCGCAACCGAGCCCCCTCGACCTGATCGTGGGCGAAGTCGCGGTGGTCAACAGCAAGGTCCGCTTCACCGATGAGCGCGGGGCGAAGCCTGCGAGTATCGCGCTAGAGAACATTCAGATCGGTGTGAAGCAGTTTTCGACACTGGGCAAGGAACCCGCGACCTACGACGCGTCGATGGGTGTGCAAAGTGGCGGTACGTTGAAGGCACAGGGTCAGTTCAGTCTGCCGGCGTACAACGCCAGCGGCGATCTCGATGCCGAGTCGATTGCCCTCACCCCGCTGCTGCCGTTTGCACAGGGTGCACTGGCGGGCGATCTGAAGAGCGGCACGGTCGGCGTGCAGGCGAAGTTCAGCGCCGCATTCGCGCCGGACAAACAGCCGAACGTTCAGATTTCGCCCGCCACGGCCACGCTCGACAAGATCGAATGGCTCACCGGCATCAAGGGTGACGCGCCGCTCAAACTCGCCCACGCACAGGCGAAGCTCTCGCGCTTCGATCTCGGTGCGCAGCAGGCAGTGCTCGACGAGTTGACGGTCACGGGGCTGGATGTGGCGGCACGTCGCGACAAGGACGGAAAGATCAACCTGCTCGCGCTGACCGGTAACGGTCAACCAAAGACGGCCGCTGCGGCGGGTGGCGTGGGTAGCGGGGGCAGCGATATCAATACGCGCGTAGGCACCGAACGGGGTCGCCGTACGTCGGCCAAGGCGCCTGCCAAAGCCGCGCAGGCCGGTGGATGGCAGTGGCAGGTCGGCAAGGTCTCGATCGAGAACGCGAGCATCGGGCTGGAAGACCGGGCCGTCAAGGGGCGTCCGATCAACGCGAAGCTGGCACCGCTCAATGTGCGCGTGCAAGGCGCCTCGCAGGACATGGGCAAGCCCCTGCAACTTGAGGTCAACGGCACGCTGAACAAGAAGGGTTCGCTGAACGTCACCGGCAACATCACGCCGCAACCGCTCGCTGGCGACCTTCAGGTCAAGACGCAGCAACTCGATCTGGCAGCATTCGACTCGTATCTCAGCGACGAACTGAATGCGAGCATCGCCAGCGCCCTGCTGTCGAGCAACGGCCGCGCCACGTTCGCGATGAAGGGCGACACGCCGCAAGCCACCTACCGAGGCGACGCTACGCTGGGCAACGTTCGCCTGTTGGACAAGGTGACGGCCGACGACTTCATGCGCTGGAACGCGCTGTCGGTGCAGCAGATCAACATGGCGGTCGGTAGCGGCAAGCCCAACGTGCAGTTGGGCAGCATCGCGTTGTCGCGCTTTTATGCACGGCTGATCATCAACCCCAACGGGCGGCTGAATCTGGCCGATGTGGTCGGCAACAAGGAAACGGCACCACGCTCGCTGACGCGTGCGAATGGCGGTGTGCCGCTCGACGGCAGTTCTGCGAGCGCTGCCGCGGCCAATCCTCCGCTCGATGCTGCCGCCTCGGCGGTGGAAGCCGGTCAGCCGACCGAAGCCGAGAAAAAGGAGCAAAAGCCGGGCGAGACTACTGCTGAACGCGGCCCGGGTTACGGCACCGGCAAGGCGTTGCCGGCGGATGTGCACATCGGCCGGATTACGCTGCAAGGCGGCAACATCAACTTCACCGACAACTTCGTCAAACCGAACTACACGGCCAATTTGACGGATATCGGCGGACGCATCGGGGCCTTCGGCACGGCGACGACGGAGCCTGCGGACGTGGCGTTGCAGGGCAAGGTCAACCGCAATTCGCCGATCGACATTTCGGGCAAGATCAATCCGCTGGCGCCGATGGCGTTTGTGGATGTGAGCGCGAAGGCTGACGGTATCGAGCTGACCAATCTCACGCCGTACTCGACCAAGTACGCGGGTTACCCGATCGAGAAAGGCAAGCTCACGGTGGACGTGCATTACTCGCTCGATCAGGCCAAGCTCACGGCGAACAATCACATCTTCATCGACCAGTTGACGTTCGGTGACCGCGTTGAGAGCCCGACGGCGACCAACCTGCCGGTACGTCTGGCGGTCTCGTTGCTGAAGAATTCGCGCGGTGAGATTGACGTGAACATTCCGATTTCCGGCTCACTCGAAGATCCGCAGTTCAGCTTGGGCGGCGTGATTTTCCGGGCGTTCGTGAACCTGATTGTCAAAGCGGCGACGGCACCGTTCAGCCTGTTGGCCTCGGCGTTTGGCGGCGGCGATGAAGAACTGGGTTACGTGGAGTTTGCACCCGGCAGCGCACGGCTTACGCCGGAAGACGAGAAGCGTCTCGATACGTTAGTGAAGGCGCTGAAAGACCGTCCTTCGCTCAAGCTCGACATTGTGGGCCGCGTCGATCCGGCGAAAGATACCGATGGCCTGCGCGAAGTGGCGGTTGATCGTGCAATCAAGGCGCAGAAGGTCAAGTCGATGGTCGGCCGCGGCGAGAGTATCGACGTGGACAGCGTGAAGGTGACGCCTGAGGAGCGCAGCAAGTATCTGACGGCGGCCTACAAGGCGGCGGACTTTTCGAAGCCACGCAACATGATCGGCTTTGCGAAGTCCTTGCCCGACGACGAGATGGAAAAGCTCATGGAGACGAACATCAAGGTGGGCGATGACGATCTGAGAGCGCTGGCCGAGCGGCGTGCGCAGCAGGTACGCACCTGGCTGGACGGCAAGATCGAGTCGGAGCGGTTGTTCGTGGTGGCCCCGAAGCTCAATGCGGAGGGCATCAAGGACAAGGGTGCGACGACACGGGTTGACTTCGCACTCAAGTAGGGCATTTGTGTCATAATCCGTTTTACCACTGGGGCCGACATGGTTTCGACGTGGGTAGCGAAGCGATTCAGGGCATACCGAGGACCCGTCACCTCGTTAATCAATGGGAAAATTAGTAACTGCAAACGATAACTCGTACGCACTGGCTGCCTAAGGGCGCCTGCCTCGCACTAGCTCTCTGACGGGTTAGGGTAGCAATACCTCGCGAGGTCATTTACGTCAGATAATCTCCGGTGGTGCCATGGCGCCGGGGCCTAAAATTAAATGGATCGCTGTTGCGTAGCGTGTTCGTCCGCGACAAAACAGTTAAATCAAATGACTGAACTAAGTATGTAGAACTGGTCGTAGAGTACTTGCGGACGCGGGTTCGATCCCCGCCGGCTCCACCAAAACATAGCGTATCGACGACAACGAAAGATGCGCTGATCGATTGAAAAACGGACCTTCGGGTCCGTTTTTCATTTCTGCACCGCTATCCCTGATACCGCACAACAAACAACGTCGCGGCCACCAACGCCGGACAGACCGTCAGCAACGTGCCAATGATCCAGCGCGTTTGCGACATCATCATCTGACTCATTGTCGTGAATCCGGCGTGCATCTCCGAACGGACGGCTTTGAACTCGGTGTGCATCTCGGAGCGCAGTGATTGAAGACCGGTATGCATTTCCGTTCGAACTGCCTTGAATTCGGCATGCATCTCCGTACGCACCGCTTTGAACTCAACGTGCATTTCATTTCGCACAGCCTTGAATTCAACGTGCATCTCACTGCGCAGCGCGCCGACCTGTTCATGCAATTCGACGCGCAAAGCGCCAGTCTCTCGTTGAAGATCGGTCTTCGTGCATAACGTCGGCAGCACTGCGTCGATGTGTGTAACGCGTTTCGCTAAGGTCATGGGTGCTTTACCTCTCGGTGCGGCGCCTGCGCCCGAATCGTCGCGTAGTGACGTGCGGAAAGGGGCAACGGAGAGTTTACGGAGTGTTCCCAACATAATTTCGGCTCGGGCCGGTCCGGCCTTCGCTCGCCTCGACATTCAGATACGGTGAAATCAACCCGTCAGTCGCGAAACAAAGGCCTTTGCAGCACATTCGCCCACACGCTTACTGACGGCATTCCGTTACCGTATCGCAGAAAGTCACAGCGTTGCAGGTGCGTAGCTCTCGCCAAACCCTCCCCTTCCAAGCACCTGCCCGGCAGTCACCCTGCTTTTCGTCATGGAAACAAAAACGGCCGCGACGCCCTACACCGCATCAATCCACGAGAATCGGGTATAGCGAAACAACGAGTAGCGCCGCAGCCACACCGTTGAAGATGCGAACCGAACGGGCGTCTGTCAGCACGCGGCGCATGGCCGTGCCAAACCCTGCCCAAAGGCCGATGCAAGGGGCACCCAGAACGCCGTAGATAGACGCCAGCAGCAACACGTCCAGCAGATTCGAGCCGTTGGGCAAATACGTGCTGATCGCCCCCACGGCCATCACCCAGGCTTTAGGATTGACCCACTGGAAGGCTGCGGCGCCGAGAAATCCCATTGGCCGCGCCCGCTCGCGACGCTCATCGTCCATTGGCCCCGAGCGCGCCAGATGCCACGCCAGCCACAGCAAATAGGCCGCGCCGACAAACTTCAATACCGTGTGAATGACGGGGAATTTGATGAATACGGAATGCAAGCCGGTGCCGGTGAGGAACACCATCAAAGCGAATCCGCAAGCGATACCCGCCAGATGCGGCAACGTGCGCAGAAAGCCATAATTCAGGCCCGACGCAAGCACCATCATGTTGTTGGGTCCGGGCGTCACCAGCGTGATCACCGCGAAAGCGCAGAAGGCCAGCAGTTGTTCAGTCGTCATGTTCGAATACGGGTTGTCGCTTTGCTGCGAGGCATGTCGGGCCAGAATGCCAGCCCGAGGACCACGGTGAGACAGCATAGGCAGTGCATCCGCGCGAATCCCGGTACAGTTCGCCAAAATCGAACAGGCCTGTACCGCCCGCCAACCATGACAGTTCGTCCCACTCACACAGATCCCGCAGTGTCATGCGAAAATCGACGCCATCCGAAGCCCATTAAAAGCCCGTCCGAAGCGCGCGAATGTCAGGTGTGCGCCGACCGATGGAAGACGCCTAGCCATGCCGCCTCGCCTGCCCCCGCTCTCCGCGCTGCGTTTGTTCGAAGCTGCCGGACGGCACCAAAGCTTCAAGCGCGCCGCCGCCGAACTGCACCTCACCCCCAGCGCTGTGAGCCATGGCATCGTCGGGCTGGAGCAGACGCTGGGCATCGCTCTCTTCACGCGCTCACCGCAAGGGCTCTCGCTCACGCCTGAAGGTGTCGACTATCTCGCCTACGTGACCGAGGCGTTCTCGCTGCTCATGACCGGCACCCGTCGTCTCCCCACTCGCGACTCGACACGTGCCATCGCCCTCACCTGCGCACCCACGCTCGCTTCGCGCTGGCTGCTACCGCGCCTGTCACGCTTTACCCAACGCATGCCCAATGTCGACGTGACACTGGACACCTCGCGCCGGCAGGTCGGTTTTCCGACCGATGGATTCGATTTCGCCATCCGTCTGTCGCGCGCCCCCGTCGCCAGCGACACGTGGCACCGGCTCTTCGGCGAACAGTTTGTGCCCGTATGCAGTCCGGCCTATCACGCCGCCCACGCGGATGCGCACGGCAAGATCGACCTGCAAGCCATTACGCGCATCCACGTGAGCAGTGCCAGCGAAGACTGGCAAGGCTGGATCGAAGGGGCGGGGGTAGAAGACTTCGACGCGCGCGGCGGTCTGAGCTTCGACAGCATTCAAATGGCCTTCGATGCAGCCATCATCGGGCTCGGTGTGGTGATCGGCCGCCGCCCGCTGGTCGACGAATATCTCGCGAACGGCGCGCTGATGCCGGCACACGACATCACCACCACGTCACAGGGCGCCTACTGGCTAATCTGCGCGGACGATATCGAACCCCATCCGGCATGTACCGCCTTCCGCGACTGGGTCATCGAAGAAGCTGCTCACGCTTTGTACTCACCCGAAATATCGCACCAAGTGAATTAAATTCACTCGCAATATTGCATTACTCCTTTGCCATACGGAGCTTCCGTTGCGAAACTTCGGTGAGGAGGATTCACCACCATGACACAAACCGCATCGCCCTCACTGCAAGGCCGCGTCACACTGATCATTCTGGCCGGGGCGCTCGTGCTGAGCGCCGCCATGGGCACCCGCCAGACGTTCGGGCTCTTCATCAATCCGTTTTCCTACGACCGTGGTGTGCCCGTCACCTTGGTCGCCTTCGCCATTGCGCTGCATAACCTCGTGTGGGGTTTTGCACAGCCGTTCGCGGGTGCGATGGCCGATCGACATGGCCCGGCACCGGTGGTCGCCTTCGGTGCCTTCGCCTTTGCGGGTGGACTCGCGATGGCCGCCCTCGCCCCCTCGGGTGTCTGGCTCGTCATCGGGCTGGGCGTACTGGTCGGGCTGGGGATCAGTTGCACGACGTTCGGCGTTGTCCTGCCCGCCGTGAGCCGCGCTGTGGCCCCCGAAAAGCGCTCCATGGCGATGGGCCTCGTGAGTGCGGGCGGCTCACTCGGGCAGGTCGCCCTCGTGCCCGTCGCACAGGGAATGCGTCAGGCGTACGGCGTATCGACATCGCTGTTCGTCCTCGCCTTGATCCTGTGCTGCGCCGCACCGCTCGGCCTCTTCATGACACTGCACCGGCGCAAGGCGAAGTCGGCGAAAACCGGTGCTGCGTCGTCAACGCCCGCCTCATCAGCCACGACGACGACGACGACGACGACGACGACGACCGCACAACATAACGATGGCGAACACGTCTCCTTACGCGACGTCCTCCATCAGGCGCGCACCCATCGCGGCTTCCAGTTGCTCACGCTCGGCTTCTTCACCTGCGGCTTCCAACTCGCCTTTATCGCGACCCATTTGCCCGGCTATCTCCTCATGTGTCACATGCCGATCGGGCTCGGCGCCACGGCACTCGCCCTTATCGGCCTGTTCAACATGGCCGGAAGCTGGGCCTGCGGCTGGCTCGGCGGACGCTATCGTCAACACCACGTGCTCGGCTGGCTGTACCTGATCCGGGGCGGTGCCATCGCGTTGTTCTTCCTGCTGCCGAAATCCGATACGAGTGTGGTGATTTTTGCGGCCGTCATGGGGTTGACGTGGCTCGGCACGGTGCCACTGACAAGCGGTCTGGTCGCCAAGGTATTCGGCGCACGACACTTGGGCACGCTCTTCGGCGTGTGCTTCATGAGCCATCAGGTGGGCTCGTTCCTCGGTGCGTGGCTGGGCGGCTACGTGCTCGACGTCACCGGCTCGTACAACCTCATCTGGGCCGCCACCGCGATCCTCGGGGCCGTCGCCGCGGCGCTGCACTTCCCGATTGACGACGCCAGCGTCGTGCCGCCCATGCGCCAG
Organism: Pandoraea sp. PE-S2R-1; assembly: GCF_002179865.1. NCBI lineage: Bacteria > Pseudomonadati > Pseudomonadota > Betaproteobacteria > Burkholderiales > Burkholderiaceae > Pandoraea > Pandoraea sp. PE-S2R-1. The sequence continues at coordinate 425,624 of NZ_NGUR01000010.1, forward strand.
CCGGTGCCCGCAACAGCGTAGCGGCATAGCGGCATGACTGCATAAAGACACACGGTCATTACCTCCGAGGTAATCGACCGTGTGCACACCGCCCGAGACAATGGCTTCACCTTCTGCCGGATTCCCCGGCCTTGTGGAGCCTGATCATGCTGACCCGCCTGCCGCTGTCCTCGACTACGCTCACTGCCCGCGAACTCGCTGCCGACCACGACGCCGGCATGACGAGCCCCGGCAACACGCCGCCGATCACCGCCTCCGGCTACCTCGCCGGCAGCGACGGCACCGCGCTCTTCTACCGCGACTGGGGGCACGGCAAGCCGGTGGTGTTTCTCTCGGGATGGACGCTCGCCAGCGACATCTGGGCCTATCAGATGACGGCCCTCGCCGGTGACGGCTTTCGCTGCGTGGCGTACGACCGTCGCGCACACGGACGCTCGGCGGACACCGGGCGCGGCTACGATTACGACACCCTCGCCGACGATCTGCATGCCCTGTTGACTGCCCTCGATCTGACCGATGTCACACTCGTCGGCCACTCATTCGGGGGCGGAGAAATCGTGCGCTATCTCACGCGTCACGGCAGGCAGCGCGTCTCGCGGATCGTCTTCGTCTCACCGGCAGCGACGCCCTATCTTGTGAAGACCGCCGACAACCCCACTGGCGTGGACGCGCAGTACTTCTACGAATCCCTCGACGAAATGCTCACCTCGTTTCCCGACTGGATCGAACGCCGCGCCGCGCCCTATTTCGCGCCGGGCACGTCGGACACAGTGATTCGCTGGACATCAGATCTGATGCTGCGTACTTCGCTGGATGCCGCAGCCGCGCTCAATCGCGTGCAAACGTCGACCGACTTCCGGCCCGAGATGGCCGCGCTCGACATTCCGGCGCTGGTACTTCATGGGGATTGCGACGCGAGTGCGCCGCTGGAGGTCACCGGCCGCCCGACGGCGCAGGCGATTGCGGGGGCCGTCCTCAAGGTCTACGAAGGCGGCACGCACGGCATGTACTTCAATCAGGCCGCCCGCATGACGAGCGATATCCGCGAGTTCGTGAATCGCTGATCGTCAGAACGGTATGTCCGAGCGCCGCCGAGCGCGACGAACGCACTGAACGGCGAGACTTACAGACGATGGGAATTCGCCAGTCGAAAGATCTTCGTCCAGCGTTGCGCGAGTGTGCGGTTAGGCATGGGTACCGCCCACTGCGCCTGTGCGTTATGGGCGAGTTCAAGTACGAGCGTCCACCGGCCGTTGTCGGTCACCGGATGTGCAGACGTCACATCGGAGAACACGAAACGTGAGACGCGCTCGCCCACACGAATCGTGCCCATCTTGCGATCCGCGTCGAGGCGAAGTGCGCCCCACTCGCCCTCGATGCTCACAACACGCTCGCCATTGCGCCGCACACCGTGCACCGCCCGATAGCGACGCACCGCATCGACCACGAGCCAGATGACGATCAGCACGCACACGGCAATCGTCACGACCGCCGCCGGCGTGCCAAAGCGCATGGCGACCTCGCCATAGAGCCGCACCGCCCCGTAGACGATCCCCGCCAGCACCACCAGTCCCAACAAAATGAACGGCACGACAACCTCCTGCATTCCACGCGATCAATAGCGCGATAAAAAAGCCCTGCCGGCAGCGCCGCCCGGCAGGGCTCCATTTCACCACAGGCGCATGGCGCTTGCCCGCGAGGGCAAGCACCATTACACCATCACACCATCACCGTGCAGGCTGCGGTGCCGCGCCCACGTCCTTGCGCACCTTCGCGACCTGAGCGGCCGTCACGGCGGGTGCCGTGTTGCCCCAGCTCGTACGCACGAACGTCAGCACATCGGCCACGTCCTGATCGGTCAGACGATCGTCGAAGCCCGGCATCGCGTAGTGCGTCGGCGCCGACTTCGTCCACGGCATTTCGGCACCGCGCAGCACGATATGAATGAGCGATGTCGGATCCGCCGAATTCACCGTCGAACTGAGCGCCAGCGTCGGGAAGGTCTGCGTGTAGCCCTTACCGGTGCTGCGGTGGCAGGCCGCGCAGTTGTCGATGAACGTCAACGCCCCGTTGCTCTTGTCAGACCCGGCACGCAGCGCCTTGGCCGCTGTCTCGTCATACGCGAGCGCCTTGGCGTTCGGGTCGACGGGTTTCAACGTCTTCAGGTACTTTGCAATCGCCGTCAGGTCGTCGTCGCTCATGTACTGCGCACTGTGCTGCACCACATCGGTCATGCCGCCGAACGCTGCGGAATGATCGTTACGCCCGCCCTTGAGGAACGCCGTGATATCGCCTTCGCTCCAGTTGCCCAGACCGTCGGTCACGTCGCCCCGCAAGTTCTTCGCGAGGAAGTTATCGACCACGCCACCCGAGAGGAAGGCGGTGCTGTCATCGGTCAGTGCCTTCTCCTGCAACGCGACACCACGCGGGGTGTGACATGCGCTGCAATGGCCCAGCCCTTCGACGAGATAACGGCCGCGTGAAATCGGGTCGTTATCGGTCGACGCGGCATCCGCCACCACGGCCGGCGCAAACATCTTGCGCCAGAACGACAACGGCCAGCGCATCGACATCGGCCACGGAATATCGGTCGCCTTGTTCGCCTGCGCCACCGGCTGCACGCCCGACATGAAGTACGCGTAGAGCGCCTTCACGTCCGCCGGACGCACCTTTGCGTACGACGTGTACGGCATGGCCGGATACAGCGTCGAGCCGTTCTTCGCAATGCCGTGACGCACCGCCTTGTCGAAGTCTTCGAGACTGTAATTACCGATGCCGGTGTCCTTGTCCGGCGTGATGTTGGTCGAATAGATCGTGCCGATGGGCGACGCAATCGGCAGACCGCCCGCGAACGGCTTGCCCTTGGGTGCCGTGTGACACGCCGCACAATCGCCCACGCGCGCCAGATACTCACCTTGCTTGATGAGTTGCGCCTGCGGATCATTGGCAGCAGGTGTCTGCTCCACCACGGCAACCGGGCCCGGCGTCGGAACCCGTGTCACAGCAGGCGCCGCCGCCTCTTGCGCCCATGCGTCGAGTGCCACCAGTGCGCCGAGGGTCAGTGAGCCTGCGGCCAGAACCAGAGCGGAGCGCTTGAGCATTGATTTTCGGATCATGGTCGCTCTCCTCAGGCCTGCACCAGCGGGCCGGCGTTCTTGAGGTACTGTTCGCGAATCGCCTTCGCAGACCAGTACGCCAGCGCCGCCACCACGCCTGTCGGGTTGTAGCCCATGTTCTGTGGGAAGGCCGAAGCCCCCATCACGAACACGTTCGACACGTCCCAGCTTTGCAGATACCGGTTGACCACGCTGTTCGACGGGTTCGTGCCCATGATGGCGCCGCCCGTCGTGTGCGTGCTCTGATAAACGCGCGTGTCGTAATGACTGCCCTTCTTGCGGATGGCGCGGAACACCTTCTCGGGGTTCATCGCACGGCCAACCTCTTCCATGCGGTCGCCCATGTAGCCGAGCATGTTGTATTCGTTGTCATGCCAGTCGAACGTCATGCGCAGCAGCGGAATACCGTAGGCGTCCTTGTACGTCGGATCGAGATCGAGGAAGGCGTCCTGATACGACATGACCGAGCCCGAGATACCAATGGTCATGTAGCGCTGATAAGCATCGGCGATACCCGCCTTCCACTTGCTGCCCCATGACGGCGTGCCCGGCACGGTCGGTGTCATCTTGATCGGACGCCCGCCGTAGCGGATGTGACGAATGCTCGCGCCACCGAGGAAACCGAGTGGCCCGTGATCGAACTGGTCGCCGTTCAGGTCGTCCATCGACACCCCGCCCGCACCCGTGCCGACAAACGGATTCAACTGCGTGCCCTTGGGCAGCAGCACGTTGACCGCACCGTTCATCTGGTACGCGTAGTTCTTGCCGACCACACCCTCGCCCGTCTTCGGGTCGTACGGCTTGCCGATGCCCGAGAGCAACAGCAGGCGCACGTTGTGCATCTGGTACGCGGCCATGATCACGATATCGGCCGGCTGTTCGACCTCGCGGCCCTGCGCGTCGATATACGTCACGCCCGTGGCCTTCTTGCCGTCGCTGTCGAGATTGACCTTGGTGACGTACGAATGCGTGCGCAATTCGAAATTCGGCTTCTTGAGCAACACCGGCAGAATGGTCGTCTGCGGCGAGGCCTTCGAATACATGTAGCAGCCGTAGTTCTCGCAGAACCCGCAGAAGTTGCACGGGCCGAGACGCACCCCGTACGGATTGGTGTAGGGCTCTGATGTATTGGCCGCCGGCGCCGGATACGGGTTGAAGCCGACCTCTTTTGCCGCCTTTTCAAAGAGCGTGGCGCCGTAGGTGTTTTGCAGCGGCGGCGTCGGAAACTCGCTCGAACGTGCCCCTTCGCGCGGGTTGCCGCCCGGCACGATCTTGCCGTTCAGATTGCCCGCCTTGCCCGACGTGCCGAACACTTTCTCGGCGAAGTCGAAATGCGGCTCAAGTTCTTCATAGCTCACGCCGAAGTCCTGAATCGTCATGCCCTCGGGGATGAACTTCTTGCCGTAGCGTTCTTCGTAGTGACTGCGCAGCTTCAGCTCTTCGGGCAGCGCGCGGTAGTGCATACCGTTCCAGTGGAAGCCCGCACCGCCCACGCCATTGCCCAGCAGAAACGAGCCGTTCTGGCGATACGGCACGGCCAGATCGTCCGGCGCATGGCGAATCGTCACGGTCTCGCGCGCCAGCTCCTGAAAGAGCTTGCCGCGCACCGAGTATTCGAGTTCGTCGATGACCTTGGGGTACTGCGCATCGGTGGGCGTGTCGCGCATCGCGCCACGCTCCAGCGCGACAACGTTCAGACCGGCGTCGGTAAGCTCCTGACCGAGAATCGCCCCGGTCCAGCCGAAGCCCACGATGACGGCGTCGACCTTATCTTTCTTGATCGCCATGACTTAACCCCGCTTTCCGGAAATCGACACAGGCCCGTACGGGTACTTGACGTTCGGTTGGTCGACCCAGTCCATGAAGTCGGCACGTGCCCCCGGAAAGCCCACGAGCTTCCAGCCCACCATGTCTTTGTTGCCGCCGTGAATCGGGTCGGCCAGAAAGCCTTCCTTGGTGTTGGCCAGCAGGTAAGAGAAGAAGGTGCGCGCGGGTACGCTGTCGAACTCGACCTTGGCGTGCTCCATGTCGCCAAGCACCGTCTCTTGCGTGGCGTGGTCCAGATCGGCAAATGCTTTGTTGTACTGCTTCTTGCAGTACGCATCGCAAGCCGCAATGCCGTGACGATAGATGTCGCGCGGCGCCAGGCTCAGTTGATAACCCAACTCGGGCGGCTGATCGGTATGGAACGGACCCTGCATGTACCAGAGCTTGCCGTGGCCGAACGGCGTTTCCATCTGGCCGTCGATGAACCGGGGGACATCGGCTTGCAAGGCGCCCGGACCGAGTTCGTCGGCGGGAATCAGACGGTCGACCGCAGCACTGACAAAGCGCCACTCGTCGGCGGTGAAGTACTTGGGCTCGTAGGGGGTGTTCGAAGCGGCGGGCGTAGCAGGCTTATCGCTGCTACAGGCGGACTGTGTGAGCGTCGCACCGGTGACAAGCGTCGTGGCGGGCACGATCGCCAGCACCTGACGCAAGAAGCGCCGGCGCGGTTCCTTGTCCTGTGACATGGAATTCTCCGTTTTTGTGGGGACGAATCACGCATGACAGTCAAGCGATAGCTCGCCATGCGTGAGGAAAACCTGACAGGCTATTCACCTCGCGTAGCGCATATGACGCGGGTCATTCTACCCACAAGCTACGTACATGGCAAAGCAAGAGACTATTGCGCAAAACGCGCAACATATTGATTGGAAAGGCTTGCAAATAATTAAAATATTTACTATTACGCACGCGCGATCTGTTTTGAATCGCAAAACATGCGGCGCATCGACGCGACAGCGTGTCGTGAAAATGAGAACGCGCGCCGCAGAGGGCGCGCGTTTTTTGAGCGCTGGAGGACATTGAACTCGCCGGTGACATCCCCCCATGCAGCCGTCTCTCAAGAACGGTCCCACGCCCGCAGGGTGATATTGAGTCCGAGGGCGTTGCCCTGCCGTACAGAAGCCGATGGGTTGGCCAATGCGCCAGTGAAGTCATCGAGAAATTCGTCACGCCGGATATCGTGTCTCGTCGTGTAGCCCGTAAGTACCACATCCGGCATCGTGCGACGTTGCGCGGATGGCGAACGCTTTGCGGTGAGGCTGTCGAGCACTCGGATGAGCCCATCGATCTGGTCTCGCCGCTCCCTGAGAATCGAAAGCCGGTCGTCGGAAAAACGGGATCCGCCCGTGCCCCCGGCAGCAGAGAGGGTGCCGGGCTCGGCATCGGTCTGGCCAAAACCCAGCTCGCTCAAGCGCCGGAACGTCACAGGCGCATCCGCCGGCAGTCCGACCAGCACGGCCAGATGTTGCGCCTGCGCGCGAGCCGCTTTCTGCTTGATGGAAAGTAATGAGTGGCTCACCGCGGGCTTCAGAAAATAGTCCGCCGCCTTTCTGACGATGCGCAGCGGCGTCTCGTCGCCGCATGCCGCAGGACGATGCTGAAACGACGCCTGCACGCCCCTGAGTGCGGTGATCTGCGCGGCAATCTCCTGAGCGGCGTCGACCAACGCCTGGCGGGTGTATCTGGACATATCTCCGGCAAGACGCAGGGAGGATTTGCGATGAGGCTCGGTGCCAGTCACTCGCGGTGCGCCCCGGTTATCGGAGAAAAAGCGGCAGATTTCCTCCACCTGCCTGTCGAGCCCGTCGACACCGATCGACGCGGGGTTGACCATCATCTTTCCAGGCCGATCCGACGGCGCCGAAGTGCCCGCCAGCGGCGGTCTGACCCACGGGGCGCTATCCGTCGCATGCTGTCTCACAGCCAACGCCCAAGAGACGGAACACGGTGAGGCCCGCGGATAGTTGCCGTGACTCCCCAGAATCTCGTCGGCAAAGCGGAGACGCCGAGTCGTTTGCCTAGACATATCGCCAAGCGCGACGTCCACCCCCAGCGTTCGTTGCTGGACCGACGACCCGCCGTCTGCGTGAATGGTCTGCGTAGGTAACGACGTTGAGATCGGACCGGCGCTCGGCACCAAATTTGCCGCACGGAAACTCTCCTTGAATGCTGGGCCGACTGCCGCTCGGCAATGGCCGCCGTGTGGCATCGCGCTGCCTGCCGCCGGACTCGTCACACTCACCGGCAAGCCGGTCCCCGGTATGCCTCTCATGCCGTTACTCATATCGAACAACTCCACGCGGGCGAGCCGACGGGCTCGCCACCTCACGCAAGGCTATGTCGATACTCGGGGAGCGATTTTGGAAAACGGGGCGTCAGTTGCGCAGACGCCCCGCAAGAGGTCATTGCCTAAGGGAAGCCATGATCAGGTCCCCGCCTCGCCCGGCAAGCGCTGCCGACCGGTCAATGCGTCGCGTGCGCCGGGCTTTGATGACGGCACGACCAGCGACTGGTAGGCAATATCGACAGGATCGATACACTCGGCGGCTTTCAGCAGGCAGTCGGACAGATCATCAGGCGTTCGGCATCGATCCAGGTCCTCGAACAACGCCACACCGAAGTCGCGCCACAACGTCTCTGTCGCCATGTCCCGAACACGTTTCTGAACGGGCCCTTGCTCGAAACCGTCAACCCATTCGTTCAGGAGGTCGACGCGGCTCACGATCGTATGGATCACCTTTTCGCTGAGCGCATAGCCCGCATCGACCACGTCGAGCAAGCGCTCGAAGTCAGCGCGGCGCGCCTCGCTCCTCGTCGCGAATGGATCCGTCTTGGCCGATATCAGATTCGAGGCGATACGGCAGCACCGGCCGGCAATGGCAGGCGGCCGCCCCGAAGACAGATCTAACTGCAAGCGGGCATGCTGGATGACCTTATCTCGTGAGCCTTCGGTGTCCCAAAACACGGCAAGCGGCCTGCACAGCGCCGAAATCCACTCATGCTTCTCACGCTGCGCTTTCGAAAGGGGTGGATTCACCAGATGGCCGAAACGATCGTAACGGGGCGGTGGCGGACTTTTGGGGAGCGGCGGCGGAACATCCATGTCGGCGCCCTGCGTCGTGTCAACCTCTCCCCGCGGGGGGTCTCCGGCATCCGCGTTGTCGGTGGTCTCAACAACCGTCTCAACAACCGTCTCGATCACCGTCTCAATGGCCCTCTCGATCTCAATCTCGACGTCCGATGGCATCTCCGATTCCGCGTCGGCCTCGACATCGCCTTCCTCGTCCGTATCGACGTCCGTCCCATACGCTACTGTGCCCTCGCCACTTGCCTGGTGCACCTGCACGGCGGCGCGATGCAACGGCGTGATGCGTCCCTGTTCCGTACGCGGCGCTTCATTGCCATCCGTACTCCATCGCCGCACGTGCAGCCCTGCGGCAAGCCTTGGCAGCACCTCCGGTTGTTCCTCAGGCCGCGCCTCGAAGGTCACGGCTGGCGTGTCGTCGATCTTCGCGTCGTCCGGCACCATACACGGGACATCGACGGCACATCTCCCGTCGCGCACATCGTCCACGACCGCCAGAAGTTTCGTCGCTTCGTCCTTCCAGTACATGAGATCGCGCGCACGGGCCAGCACCCATTGCCGGCCATCGCCGTCCCCTTCGTAAATCGGCGCGTCGGCAAGCAGGAAAGTGTTTTCCTGGCAGCCGAATCCGCGATCGCGCAGCCCGTCCAATGTGATGGCGCTCGACGCCGGGAGGCCGAGCAATAACGAGAGACTCGCGGCCTCGATACGGGCTCGCCTTTGCTTGCTCGCGAAGACAGAGCGCGTCGCCGCGGGCTTCAGCACATACCGGTCGCCACGCCTCGCCAATCGCAACGGCACGCCCTCGCCACCGGTCAAGCGTTCTCGTTGCGCGACAGTGGTCAATTCATTCAATACCTTGACCTCGGCGAGCTCGCGATCCAGTAGCGCCAGTCGACTGCGCAGTGAGATTTCAGTCGTGTCGAGCGCCTTGTCCCGCAGGTCTGACAAATGCTGCCGGGTTTCTGCCCACGTGACACCATCGGGTGCGTCGTCCGCGCCATTCACGAGGGCTTCGGCAGCATTGACGGCATCGTCCAACGCACTGATCGCCCCCAGTTGCTTGATATGCGAGTCCACGCCGAATGCGCGCAAATGCGTCGTGTGTACGAGTTCGTCCTTGCCCGCGCGTAACAAGGTCCGGTAACGCGAAAACTCGGACATCAGCACGGCGCGCTCGTACCCTACGAAATTCTCGTTCCACGTACCGAGGGTGTTACGTATCGCGTCCGGCATCGAAGCGTCCGCCTTGATGCCCTGCGCCACTTTCTCCTGCCCCTCGCGCTGTTTGGCCCACTCGCCAAAAGACACGCAGACGTCTCCGTCCGGGGTTCGATAAGTGCGCTCGGGGTATTTCACCCACGCTTTACCCGCAAGCTTTGGCGGCGCTTGTCCCACGGCGGCAATATCACCGGCCAATGATCCGGCGTCATCGAACGGCCTCGTTACGTGCCTGATGAGAACCGGTGTTGATCCGCGGGGTGCCCCGACACCCAATGCATGCTCACTCATGAAATTAGTCTCCTTGTCATCCGACCGGACGGTCTTCATGGCACGGCAGACTAAATGTCTTCTCAAGTGCGGGATATCGTCCGCGAACGCGGACTTTTGTATTTCGACAGCACCCGGGGTTTTGCGGTACGAAGATGGCGGCGCAGGAATGCGCCGCGCGGGGTGTGCGCTCAGAAGTGCGCGTTCAGAAACGCGCCAGCAATTGTCCCAACAAGGCCGCGCCTTCCTTGCCTTTAGCGGAGTCTGCCCACAAGCGGTCGATCATCGCCCGGTACATGCCCACGCCATCGGGCGAGGTCGTGATGGTGGCGATGCCGGTACGCAGGTTCGGCAGTTCGCCCAGACGGAACGGCGACACCGCGACATACGCCTCCCCTTCCGCCTCGAAGATCTGGAAGGACTCGTTGGGCATGTTGTCGCTCACGATACCGATCTGCACGCCCGACGTGTCCGCCTCGAGAAACTCGATGATGCGTGTCACTTCGCGGCGCGCTGCCATCTTGCGTTCCAACTGCACCCCCGGTGGCAGCCCAAGCCGCCCCACGAGACCGTGGTGCAGAAACTGCTCGATCTGGCGCAGCCCGATCAGGCTCGTGACGGCCAGACGATGGCGCGAAAAACTCGCCTTACGCTCTTGCAGAATGCCCAGCACGCGATCGATCGTCGTTGCCCAGTGCTTGTCGGACAGACGCGGGGGAATGCTCTCTTCGAGCATGTGACGCAGCCACACGTCGTAGTCGCTCGACGTCAGCAGAAACGAGATCGGGTCGAAATGCGCGACGATGCGCTCCGAACGGCCTTCCAACTGGCGCATGCGCTCGAAGTAGCTCACCGCCGAATCGTGATACTCGACCTCGACGCCCAGCAGGTTCGCCAGCGACACGCCCAACAACGCCGCGAGTCGCTCCAGCGTATCGATCTTCACGATCTCGCCGCGTTCGAGCTTGTAGATGGCCGCGCGCGAAATATCGAGCCGCTCGGCAACGTCTTCGCTGCGCAATTCGGCGGCCAACCGGTAGGCGCGCAAGCGCTCGCCAATGGCCCGGAAGTTGAAACGCGCGCCTCTCGGCGCCCGGGATGTCGTCGCGGTTCGGTTCAAATCTCCCCCTGTTGGAATGCCTCGTCATGCCGCGCCGCTTCAGGGCGCTACGTCTGCTGTGTCGACGGCGCACGACGTCATCTCACGCCCTCGCAATATCGTGCCGGGATTATACCGACGCACTCACCCCCCGTGACGCCCGGGACCCGCTCACTTTCATCGCACCGTCGTTGCCCCCTCGCCAAGCCACCGTGACATCGCCGCCAAGCTAATATTTTTCCGATTGTCTATTTTTTTAGACATCGGCACGATGCCGTGCAGGTCTGCCCCACACCACGGGAATGGCCGGTAGGAATCGACGTCCAGCGCAATTTTGGGGATGACCGGGCGAGCCGGCAGTGATAGCCTGCGCGCCGTCCAGAAATTTGTACACATAAAAGAGGGAATGATGAAAACCTGGCACAAGGTGGCAAAGGTAGCGAAGGTGGCTGGCGCCGCCGCATTGGGCGCGGCTGCACTCGCGACGACTGCCCACGCGCAGTCGAGTGTGAGCTTCTACGGTCTGGCCGACGCTTACGTCGGCTCGGTGAAGAACCCCGGCGGCCAGGCGGCCACCGTGCAGCAAGGCGGCGGCATGACCACGTCGTACTGGGGCATGGCCGGCACGGAAGACCTCGGCGGCGGCAACAGCGCGCTGTTCGTGCTCGAGAGCTATTTCCAGCCGAACAACGGCACCTACGGCCGCTTCTCCGGCGACAGCTTCTTCTCGCGCAACGCCTACGTCGGCCTGTCGAACACCACCGCCGGCACGCTGCGGCTCGGGCGCATCACCACGCCGCTGTATCTGGCGACGATTCAGTTCAACCCGTTCAACAACTCGTACACGTTCTCGCCGATGATCTTCCACACCTACAAGGGTCTGGGGACGCAAGGCGTGGTGGGCGACTCGGCGTGGAACAACGCCATTGCGTACACGTCGCCGGGCTATGCCGGTCTGGCGGGCACGCTCATCTACGCGACCGGCAACAGCGCGACGGACCACAGCGCCAAGAAGTGGGGCGCTGCCGTGACCTATGGCAACGGCCCGTTCGGTATGGCCCTGAACTATCAGTACGTGAACTTCAGCAACGCCCCGGGTGACTTCGGCACCCAGTTGCCGGGCGTGACGGGGCTGTCCAATCAGAACACCGCGCAGCTCGGCCTCTCGTACGACTTCACCGTCGTGAAGCTGTTTGCGCAATACATGCTCGTCGCCAGTCAGGCGGCCAGCGGCAACTTCCATAGCAACACCGGGCAGTTGGGCGCCTCGGTGCCGCTCGGTCGAGGCAGCGTGCTCGCCTCGGTTGCCTTCACCGGCTCGAACGGCTCGGGCGACAACCAGCGCCGCACCACTTGGGCTCTCGGCTACGACTACCCGCTCTCCAAGCGCACCGACATCTACGCCGCGTACAAGTACGACCACATGAGCGACTTGTCGACCGGCCAGACGTACGGCGCCGGCTTGCGAATGAAGTTCTGAGTCTTGCCGGGGGGCGCCTCGCGCGCCCTCATCCGCGACGGTGCACGCCACCATTTGTGCCGTCGCGGCGCCCTCTGTATCAGGGTTTCACCCAATAATTTTCGCCTTGCCTGACCCTTTGGGTTCGTTTAGTCTAAATATTTAGACAAATGGAGCATGTGATGGATTTGAAGCTCGCTTGTGCCTGGTTGCAGCGCGACACCGTCGGCCTGTCCGACATCGAAGACTTTGCCGCACGCTGCCTGAACGCGTCGCGCACCGCCACCCGCGAATCGGCTGCGCTGCTCTTGCTCGCCCAGTCTGCGCAGGCATTTACGGAACGCCAGTCCGGTATTGCGACGAACGGCGAAACCTTTCACCTGTTTCTCGCCCGCAGCAAGGCCTATGCGACGAAGCTGCGCGATGCGGCCGAGTCGTCGGATGCCAGCTTTCTCGCCACGCTCAACGATTTTGCCGCACAGCTCACGACCGACGTTTATGTCTGAACATTCGGGCCACCTACCGATGGCGCACGGTGCGCGATGCCTGACCCGGGCGCGGTACCGTGGCACGATCGGGTGGCCTGCGAATGACATGGCCGTCGCACTGTCCGCCGATTTTTTTACCTTGCCCGTCTAAATATTTAGACAATTTTTGACGATCACTGCGGCGGCACAGCTTCGGGACTCGTCCATTCGTTCATTCGATCACTCGCCGCCCCACAGGACACGACCATGGAAGTCAACCTGAATACCCCGGGTTCGCAGCGCACTGCTGCTGCGCCGTCCGACACCGTGACGCCCTACGCATGGAAAGCGCTCGCCGGGTCCGCCATCGGTTATGCGATGGACGGGTTCGACCTGTTGATTCTCGGCTTCATGCTGCCGGCGATCACGGCCGGGCTGTCGCTCACGCCCGGACAGGCGGGCGCGCTGGTCACATGGACACTCATCGGCGCAGTCGCCGGCGGCATCTTGTTCGGCGCGCTCTCCGATCGCTATGGACGCGTGCGGATGCTGACGTGGACGATCCTGCTCTTTGCCGTCTTCACGGGACTGTGTGCGTTTGCTCAGGGCTTCTGGGACTTGTTGGCCTATCGCACCATCGCCGGCATCGGCCTTGGCGGCGAGTTCGGCATCGGCATGGCACTGGCCGCCGAAGCATGGCCTGCCGCCAAACGCGCCCGCGTGTCGTCGTATGTAGCGCTCGGCTGGCAGACCGGCGTGCTCGCTGCCGCCCTGCTCACGCCGATGCTGCTGACCCATATCGGCTGGCGCGGCATGTTCCTCGTCGGCGTGCTGCCGGCGCTCGTTGCTTGGGTACTTCGCAACAAGCTGCACGAGCCGGAAGTGTTCGTGCGCCGCACGGGCAATACCGGGGCAAACCGATCGAATGCGTTCCGCCTGCTCGTGAAAGACGCCCAAACCACGCGCGTCAGTCTGGGCATCGTGATCCTGTGCTCGGTCCAGAACTTCGGTTACTACGGGATCATGATCTGGCTGCCGACCTTCCTCTCGCAGAAGCTCGGTTTCTCGCTGACGAAGTCGGGGTTGTGGACCGCCGCCACGGTCGTCGGAATGATGTTCGGCGTGTGGGCGTTTGGCCAACTCGCCGACCGTATCGGGCGACGCCCCACATTCCTGATTTATCAGGCAGGTGCCGTCGTGATGGTGCTCGTCTACGCGCAACTGACCGACCCGACCGTCATGCTGTTTGCCGGCGCGCTCATGGGCATGTTCGTGAACGGCATGGTCGGCGGCTACGGCACGCTCATGTCCGAGGCCTATCCGACCGCCGCACGCGCCACCGCACAAAACGTGTTGTGGAACATCGGCCGCGCCATCGGCGGCCTGGGGCCCCTCGTCGTCGGCGCACTCGCCGTGCGCTACTCCTTCCAGATCGCCATCGCATTGCTCGCGAGCCTCTATGTGCTCGACATGATCGCCACGCGCTTTCTGATTCCCGAACTCAAGGGCACCGAACTCGAATGATTCAAGACGCACCCTGCCACTCGCCCACGGTCGCGACGCATCGCTGCCGCGTGGTGACCCATCGCGCTGTGAATGCCCGCTATCGCTATCTGCGTCTGCACGCCGACGCGCCGCTTGCCGACACCACGCGCCCCGGCCAGTTCTATCAACTCAAGTGTCCGGTGACCGATCAGGAAGCACCGTTCCTGCTGCGCCCGATGAGCGTCTACGGCACCGGCCCCGAGCCCGGCACCATCGAGTTTCTCTACAACGTCACGGGCGTGGGCACGCGGGCGCTCGCCTCGCTGGCGGAAGGCGCCTCGCTCGATATCGTCGGGCCGCTCGGCAATACCTTCACGCTCGACACGCGCTGGCGGCGGGTGATGGTGGTGGCGCGCGGCGTCGGTCTGGCCACGATGGCACCGCTCGTGCAGCGCGCGGCGGCAGCGGGCATTCGACTCACCGTGGTGATGTCGGCACGCAGCGAAGCCGATCTGATGCGCGACGAATTCCTGCGCAGCGATATGGCCCGCGAACTGGCCGACGTGCATTGCGTGTTCGATAGCGACGGCTCGTCATCCGTCGAAGCAGTGGAAGCTCGCGTGCGCGCCCTGCTCAGCGCCGCCCCGCACGACGCCGTCTACACCTGCGGCTCGCACCGGCTGCTGATGCTGTTGCAACGCGTGGTGGCCGAACACCCGCAGATCGTCGCGGAAGTGGCGATGGAGCAGCGCATGGCCTGCGGCATGGGTGTTTGCCTGTCGTGCGTGCGCCTGTTCGATTGCGACGGCGATAAGCAATTCCTGCGCGTGTGCCGTGAAGGCCCCGTGTTTCCGATTCGCGATGTCATCGGGGAGGTGGATTTTGGCTGATCGTCAAATGACAACACGGCGCTCGCCGGACGCTGACCCACGCGGTCTTGCCGTGCCGGATCTGAGCGTTCGTATCGGCGCGCTCACGCTGCGCAACCCGGTGATGCCAGCGTCGGGCTGCTTCGCCATCGAGTACCGCGAGGCACTCGATCTCAATCGACTCGGCGCGCTGGTGATCAAGAGCGTATCGCCCGCCACCCGCGCGGGGAACCCGACGCCGCGCGTGGCCGAGACACCTGCCGGCATGCTCAACTCCATCGGCATTCCGAGCAAGGGGCTCGACGCCTATCTGCGCGACGTTCTGCCGCCGTACACGCAATTCGACACGCCTGTCGTGGTGTCTGTCTCGGCCGATACCGCCGAGTCGTTCGCCGAGGCCTGCGAGCGGTTGTCGCTGCCTGAGGTCGCGGCCATCGAAGCCAACATCTCGTGCCCCAATCTCGAAGCGGACGGCATGGCCTTTGCCATGCTGCCCGAGACCACCTACAAAGCGGTGAGCGCCATTCGGCGGCGCACGAAGCATCCGCTCTGGGTCAAGCTCACGCCGAATGCCGGGCAGATTGCCCAGATCGCGCGGGCCGCGGAGGATGCCGGGGCCGATGCCATCGTCATGGGGAACACCGTGCTCGGCATGGCCATCGACGTGCACACGCGCCGCCCCAAACTCGGCAACGTCATGGGTGGCCTGTCGGGCCCGGCGATCAAACCGCTCGCCGTTCGGCTCGTCCATCAATGTCATCGCGCCGTGCGTATTCCGATCATCGGTTGCGGCGGCATCGAGACCGCGGATGACGCCGTCGAATTCATGCTCGCGGGCGCCACGGCCGTGCAAGTGGGTACGGCATCGTTTCGCGATCCGGCCGCGATGGGCCATATCGTCGACGGCCTCACCGCCTATTGCGCACAGCATCAGATCGACAAGCTGGCCGCGCTCACGGGGGCCGTCGCCCTCGATGCCCAGCTCACCGATCGCTGGCTGCGCTTTGCCCAGCAGTCCGGGTGACAGGGGACCCCATACGCACGCCTTCGTGATGTTTTTCGGGGCGTGCGTTGCTCCCCTTCCCCATTGATTTCGTCATTGCAGAAAACACGCTCATGAGTCTTACCGCGCTGGCCTCGCTGGCCGATCAACTTTTTACCGACCTGCGCCGTCTCGGCGACGACGGTGTCGGCGTCTCTCGCGACAGCTATGGTGCAGGCGAGAACGCTGCGGCGTCGTATCTGACCGAATGGGCCGGTCATCAGGGGCTGACGGTCACGCGAGATCGCGCGGCCAACCTGATCTTCTCCCTGCCGTCCGATGCCGGTGAGCGGGACACCCTGCCTGCCACATGGATCGGCTCGCACCTCGACTCCGTACCGCAAGGCGGCAACTACGACGGCATGGCCGGCATCATTGCGGGCCTGCTGTGCCTTGTCGAACAGCAACGCAGCGCTCGTCCGACAACAACGCCGGTGCGCGTGCTCGCGTTGCGGGGTGAAGAAAGCGCATGGTTCGGGAAAGCCTACATGGGGTCCGGCGCGTTGTTCGGCAAACTGAGCGACGCCGATCTGGCGATGCCGCATCGCACACATGGACGCTCGCTCGGCGAGTGCTTGGCCGAGGCTGGCGCCGACGTCGATGCGATTCGCGAAGGGGCGATGCTCTTCGACGCGTCGCGTGCCAAAGCGTGGCTCGAACTGCACATCGAACAAGGCCCGGTGATGATTGCCCGCGACATGCCCGTGGCCATCGTGCCCGGCATTCGCGGCAATGTGCGCCACAACCGTGTGTCATGTGTGGGAGAAGCGGGTCACTCGGGCGCGGTGCCGCGCTGGCTGCGGCACGATGCGATGTTTGCAGTTGCCGATCTGATCACCCGGCTCGATGAACATTGGCGTGCCCTGCTGGAGCGCGGTATCGATCTCGTGGTGACGACAGGCATCGTCGGCACCGATCCCGCAGAGCATGCGATCTCGCGCATTCCGGGTCGCGTGGACTTCAGCCTCGAAGTACGCAGTCAGAGCGCCGATACGCTCGACGTGTTCTATGAGTTGATGCGGACCGAATGCCGCGCGATTGAACGCGATCGCGGCGTGCAGTTCGTGTTCGACCGGCGGCTGGCATCCGCACCGGCGATCATGGATGCACAGGTGTCATCGCTGCTCACTGACGCTTGCCGCGCGCTCGACCTGCCGCAAGAGCGCGTGCCAAGCGGCGCCGGTCACGACGCCGCGATCTTCGCCAATGCGGGTATTCCGAGCGGGATGGTGTTCGTGCGCAACGCGAACGGTTCGCACAATCCGCATGAAGCCATGGATATCGATGACTTCATGCGGGGGGTACAAGTGCTCGAAGCGACAACGCATCGCCTCTGAGCCCTACGATCAAGCGTCGTAGTTACGGCGCCAGTGCAATCACTTCGGCAACGGCGGCGGTCAGCTTCTTCGCGTAGGGCACGTGCAGGAATTCGTTCGGACCGTGGGCATTCGACTTCGGACCGAGCACGCCGCACACCATGAACTGTGCGCTCGGGAAGCCCGCTTGCAACGTGTTCATCAACGGAATCGTGCCGCCCTGCCCGATGAATGCCACGTCCTCGCCGTAGTGGCGTTGCGAGGCCGTGTTCAATGCGGAAGACAACCACGGTGCCACTTCCGGCGCATCCCAGCCGGAGGCCGCACCGGCATCGGACTTGAACGTCACCTTCGCGTTGTACGGCGGGTCGAATTCGAGCAACGCCTTGAGCTCGGCCACCGCCTGCGCGGCATCGATCAGCGGCGGCAGGCGCAGCGACAGCTTGAATGCCGTGCGCGGACGCAGCACATTGCCCGCGTCAGCCAGTGCCGGCAGACCCGCCGCCCCGGTCACCGACAACGACGGGCGCCACGTCGAATTCAACAGCGCTTCCTTCGGATCGGTGGTGGTCGGCAGCACCGACAGGCCGTCCTGACCGCAGGCCCACGGCATCTTCTTCCAGACGTCGTCGCCGAGAATCGCCGCGGTCGCTTCGGCCTCTTTCAGGCGTTGCAGCGGGATCGGGCTGTGAAAGCCCTTGGGCAACACATTGCCGGTGCCCGCGTCTTCGAGCCGCTCGAAAAGCTGACGCATGATGCGAAAGCTCGACGGCGCAATACCGCCATAGCCGCCCGAGTGGATGCCCTCATCGAGCACCTGTACTTCCAGACTGCCCGAGATCAGACCGCGCAGCGACGTGGTCAGCCACAACTGGTCGTAGTTACCTGCGCCTGAATCCAGACAGACGACCAGACTTACCTTGCCCAGCCGATCGCGCAATGCGTCGACATACGGCAGCAAGTCATAGCTGCCCGACTCTTCGCAAGTCTCGATCAAGCCGACGCAGCGCGGACGCTCCACACCTTGCGCATCGAGCGCGGCGAGCGCCGTCACGCTGGCATAGATGGCGTAACCGTCATCCGCCCCGCCACGGCCGTAGAGCTTGCCGTCTTCAAATTTGGGTGTCCACGGGCCAAGGTCTTTGCGCCAGCCATCGAATTCCGGCTGCTTGTCCAGGTGACCGTAGAGCACGATGGTCTCATCGCTGCCCGAGCGTGTAGCCGGTGCTTCGAAGAAGATCACCGGCGTGCGGCCTTCCAGACGAATCACTTCGAGCTTGAGCCCCTTCACGGGCTGACGTTCGGCCCATTGGGCGGCATCGCGCACGACGCGGTCGATGTAGCCGTTGCGCGCCCAGTCGGCATCGAAGCCCGGGCTCTTGGCAGGTACGGCGATGTAATCGGTGAGTGCGTGCAGGATTTCGTCGTTCCACTTGCGTTCGACGAATTCACGCAAAGCGGCCGTGTCGAGCGACGGCTGGGTCGAGGTGACGGAGTCGTTCATGGGGGGGTCCTCGAAGGGTGTCCTTGGCGGATCGAGTGTCTCGGGTGCGCACGTGCGCCGGTGCGCCGGTGCAGTCAGCGTCGCTCGCGAGCGAGCGGCATGGCGTCATGATAGCCATTCCGGACAACTGTGGCGACCGGTCGGCCGGTCAGTTGCCGGTTCCCGGCGGGCCGAAGTGGAAGATGATCTCCCCGGCGGCACCCGTGGCCTTCACGCAGGTGGCGAGTTGGGTGCCCTGACCTGCCACGTCGAGCGAGTGCTCGGTGTCGGCACTGTTGCACCGCCAGCTAAAGGTAATGGGCCGCTGGCAGCGGTTCGTCACCTCGTAGCGGTAATTGGTCACGTCGGCGGGCAGTGCGCGAATGTTGCCACAGGCTTGTCCGGCGGCGTCGAGCGGCTCGGCAGCCATCGGCATGACGGGCGGCGGCGGGGCTGGCTGAAGTGGCTGAAGTTGCTGCGCATACGCCGACGCGCCCGCCATGGCGGCGAGCAACGCCAGCATCCCCGTAGTCCGAATGTGGTGAAAACGGCCGGCAGGCATCAGATCCAGCGCCACGCGATGGCAACAGCGCCCACCGCGACAGCGACCGAAATGGCGATGCCGAACCACGCCAACTGCGCTCGCCGTGCCCGGCGGCGGCTCGATTCCGAAGTGTCGTAAAAACGACCCAATCCGCCCGAATACAACTTTTCCCAGCGAATTTCCATGGCGCACCTCACAAATCAAACAAACCGGCCCGCAATGCTTTTCTTTTCTTCTTTATCGAAAATTTAGAGACGCAAGGCAATTCGGACAAATCCTCAGAGCCAACTACCTTGAATTCCTACATCCCGACGTCGCTTCAAGATGTCACTATTCTTGGGGAATTGCAATAGCGTCAACTTACAGGATGCCGCGCCAAAACGACGTCAGCCGACGTTTATCACGATGAGTGAAAACGTGCTTCACGCGGCATTGCGATTGTTTCCAATGGATTTTTACGATTTGGCGGAGCAAGCGTGATTCAACCCCTTCGACACTTCAAACATCTGTAACAAAACGTTTCAAAACGGCACGGGCGTTCGCTTTGATCCGTTGGAAGTGGCAGGCGCAGTCAAGCCGCCTGCGGGAGCGGGTGCGCTCAAATCAGAAGGGGAATGCAACGATGCGCGGCAAGCCGTCGGAAGGCGGTGCCGCGCACGAAAGGAAGATAGGGGACTTTAGCGCCCTAGGAAGGCCGCACCAATTGACAGGAGAACGAATCCGCCGACACTACAGGCGATCGCTACCGCCAGAAGGCGTTGAAAGAGTTGCTCGCGCTCAATGGCGCTGCGGTTCGAACGGGGTTGAATGTGATGAACCGAACCCCATCCACTCGAATACACTTTTTTCCAACGGATGTGCATAAGTAACCTCGCGTTGTTTAGTGCTCGTGGCCTTTCCCATCACCGACTCCCTGATATCGGAATCGACGGGACGCAGGGCTAGTATGCGCTTCGCAAGAAAGTCGTAAACCCCTTATCGGTGTTGCGTCGCCACAAGAAAACCGCCCGCTTCGAACGATTTTCGAGACGAAAAAAGACCTCACTGAAAAGCGATCGAATGACGCGAAACCGGATTTTTGACCAAGAGTGTCAATGCGACACTTTGTCGCAGGTGCGACAAGTTGTCGCGCAACCCGCATGAATGGGGGAACGACGAGAAATGACGGGGGTGCGCACGGACATCGCGACACGCGCGATGCCGCACGATGAATTTCGAGGCGAGGCGGCAGTTGCGGCAGGTGATCCGCTGAACCGAATCACTTAGTGCGCCGCAACATCAAATGTTTGAATAAAGCATCAACACCGGGTAAATCCGGAGCGGTCAGTCTGCGAAGGGATTCTTCACCTGCCGGGAGGGGACGTCGGCGACGGGCTCGGCATGTTCCGGCAGCTTGCCGGCCGACAGCGCGCCCACCACGGCATCGAGCACCGCCTTCAGCGCCTGCGCTTGCCGCAGCCCTTCGGCATCGCGGCGAATCGTCAGACTTCCAAAGATGGCAACGTTGTCCGTATGGTTCTCGACATTGAGCTCACCGAGCGAGAGCGCATCGGCGTCGTTGGCGAACGGTTGAAAGGTCGTACTGGCCGGGGACGAAGCGGTCATCGAAGACTCCTGTGTCGGGGGAAACATCGGTTAGCGAATGATCGTGCGCAGAAAATCGAGCACCGTCTGCACTTCTCGGTACGAAGGCACCTCGGGGTCACGCTTGCGTTTGCCGCCGCCCGCAGCCTTGGGTGTCGGCAAGCGCATCGCGGTGGCCTTCACCGAGGCCGGCATGCCGGGAAAGAAGTCGATACCCGCCAACTTCTCCAGCTCTGCCACGCTCACTACCGAATAGTCGCCGGTTGCTTCGTTGGCGACAAGGTAGGCACCGGCCTGTCGCCGCTTCGGGTCGTAGACCACCTTATAGAGCTGCGTGGGCACCATCACGCGGTTGCCGATCTGTGTGATCGATTGCCCTTTGTAAAGCGGCCCCGTGATCACGAACAACTCGCCGCGGTCCTTTGCCAACGTCCGAACACTCGACTCGATGCCTGCCCACAGATAGCGATTGTTCTCGCTGTTCTGCGGCACCATGTTCGACAGCGAGAAACTCTCGGATTGCGCTCGCGCATCGGGCATATCCGCCGACGGTGCCATATGCCCCCGGTCGTAGCCCGAGCTACGGTAATCGCGCAATTCGGCGCGCTCGCTGGCGGGCAAATTCGATTCGGCGTGGAAATTGTTGACGCGAGTCATTTCGCGCGCGTCGGCCAACCGATCGCGCGTGAGATGTTCGGCCGACCAGAGCGGCGTACGCGTGACGCCAGAGTGCATGACACCGAACGCACTGAAGCACACTTCACGTGCCGCCCGCGTCATCGATGCGTTGGTGATATCGGGTGCGGTGCCCGAAAAGTAGTGATCGCCGCAGGCGGTCGTCGCGGCAAATGCACTGCCGGAGATCGCAAAAAGAGGGCTGACTGCGAGTATTGCCAATTGCCGGGCCATCGCGCGCAAGCGAGTTGCGCGCACTGCGGTGGCCGTCCGTTCAGACTGCTTCATCGCACTGCTTACGGTAAGACTTGGGGGTGCGATTGTATCGGAGGAACGCTATTCGGGGGACACGTTTCCCACGCCATAGGCGGCGCATTGCAGTGTCTGGGCCGGTGCGAGATTGCCGCACTCGTCGGCTTGCGCGCTCGGCACGTCCCCCTGCTCCAGCAGGAAGAGGCAGAGCAACAGCGCAAGCATGGCGAGCAATGTTTTCATCGCGGCACCTGAGTCGGGATGCCGCATTGTATGCGGGGACACGGACGGCAAACCTGTCTGAAACCCGCGAAATTGTTTCCTTTCGTTACTTTCGCGATGGCGGAGCGTCCGGCCGGACGCTCGCGCTATCACGTCTTCGGCACGTCGCCACGCTGCGCGACGAGGGTCGCCATCGGCTCGCTCAACGCCCCTTGAGCGCGAAGCCCGTCGACCACGCCAACGCGGTCTGCCATGGCCCGATTTTGCGTCGCCTTGAATTTGCCTTCGATGCGACGAATCGGAATTTCCACGCCGACAATCGCACGCAGCATGCCGTCGATGAAGTCGGCCGGCGCATCTTCCACCGCCCACGGCGCAGGCCTGCCCTGCTCCTGCGACGTCGTGAGATCGCCGACCAACCGGCAGACCCACGCGGCGTCGTCAATCAACCGTGGCTTGCCCCAGACATGCACGGCGGCGTAGTTCCACGTTGGCACCACCTTGCCATGCTCGGCCTTGGCCGCGTACCACGATGGCGTGATGTAGGCCTGTGCACCGGTGAATGCCACCAGACAATCATCGACGTCGTTCAACGTCGGGCCATGCGGATTGGCGCGCGCCAGATGGGCACGCAGCGTGCCGAACTCGCCTTCATCGGGATAGATCAAAAACGGAATCGGATCGGCCACCAGCCCAAGCGCACCGGCGCTCACGAGCAGGCCAAGCGGATTGGCACGAATCAGGTCGTGCATGGCCTCGGGACGATCGTCGGCAAATGCGGCGGGTAAATACATCGATGACTCCGGACTCAGGCAGTGGGGTGGGAATAACGCTTAGCGTACGCCCGGGCGTGGCCCATCGCAAAGACCCAAATTAGATGAATTTTTTGGTACCACCGAGCGGTGGGCAAGACGCGGCGGGCATCCATTTCAATGACACCCGCCGCGAGGAGATGAGGTCCGGCGTCCATCAGACGCCAGCCATGAGCCGTTACCCGTTACCCGTCAGCCGCTGCGCGGTCAGAGGAACGACTTCGCCTGATCGAGCACCTTGTCGCAGACCTGACGCGTGAGTTGCTCCTTGAGCCCGCCGCCGTTCAGATCGACGGTTTTGCCGTCTGGCGAGGACAGCAGCCCCTTGGCACCATCGAGATAGCCCGGGCTGGCCGCCGCAGAGCCTGACTGCGTGCCGATCTTGCCAAGCAGCTTGTCCTTGACGTCTGTCGCCGAACTCAGGTTGCCGCCGTTGAGGTAGTTGTTCTTGATGCAGAACTGCAACACGCCGGTCGCGTTGCCGATGCTGCCCGACGTCATCGAGCTCGCCGAGCCGAGTCCGCCCAGACTGCCGGCCAGACCGCCCGAATTGGACCCACCGGAATTTCCGCCGCCGATGGCGTTCTTCAGGGCATCGAGTTGTGCGTGTGCCAGCGTGGGTGCGCCGAGTGCCAGCAGCAAGGCCGTACCCATGGCGCCCATCGTGCTCAGGACTGAAAGTCGTTTCGTGCGTCGCGACATACCAACCTCCGTAATGGCCTAATGGCTTTGACGTGGGAAAGTCCGGCCCACTATAGCAGGCCGGTCTTTCGCCGACGATCTCGCACATCCTCGCTCATCGCGGGCGTTTGTCGCGCCGATCAGGCGTCTCGCTTACACCGACGCCGTGGCGGCCCCGGTCGCACCGGCAGATTCCGGCGCCACCACGCTCGCATCGACGCCTGCGTTTTCCTTCAACTGGAAGACGAGATGCTGACCGCCGAGCAGTTCGATACGACGGTCGCGGGCAAACTCCGCCACACCGTCTTCGAATTCCCCCGTCGTAATCAGCATCCCTCGCGCGGCACCGATCTGCTGCATTTCCGCCAGCATGGCGCGCGCGGCGCCCATCCCCAACTGGGGGGTATCGCGGCGGATATGCACCACCACATCACCGCCGAAAATCGGGTGAGGATCCCACGCGCGGCAAGCCAGCATGCCGTCTTCAGCAGGCAGCAACGGCGGCCCTTCAAAGCCGTGAGAGCGCAGCAGATGGAACATCACCTGCGTGAAGTCCTTGTCCGACAGCGTCATCAGATTGAAACGGCGATCGACCGCGACGTCTGCATCGGTGACCGCTTGCGTCATATCGACACCGGCCACCGGCGTGACGGCCTGCAACGCCTCCGGACGTGCCGACACGCGTGCACCAAGCGTCGTCAGATGCGTGGCCGCGTCGCCCTCGGTCAACACGAGCGCAGCGAAATCCGCGCGTGATACGTGCGCACTCGCCAGGCAAAGACGCTCGTCGCCCGCGTTGACATAGATGTTGAAGACGATGGCATTGACATGGCGCAGCGGGTCGGCCGCGAACAACTCGTACAGCGAACGAAGCAGGATCTGGCGCAACGCACTGGCGTACACCTGCGCACGCAGTGCGTCGCCGGCCGGCACGCCCTGAAGCGCCTTCTCGATGCTGTCGTAACGATAGTCGAGTGCAATCGGCACGGCAGCGTCGAGCGTGGGCACGTCGTAGCCGATGGCGAGCAGCTTGTGATTCTCGACATAGTGCGCCGCGAGCGTCTGTTGAAACGCCTCGGGATACGGACTGCGGCTAAGCACAATGCGCGCGTAGCCGGTCACGGCCGCCGCCTCGCCGCGCAACAGTGCACCTTCGAAATCGGCGACGGCGGCATTGTGGAGCGACGCTTCGGCCCGCGCGGCCTCGGTAGCCTTTTGCTGCGCGATTTGCAGAATCATCGAGCCCTGCGTACGGCGGATCTTCGAGCCCTCGTATTCGCGCTCGGCGTGTATGAACTCGCTGCGCGCCTTCGACACCGCCTGTTCGTAACGTGCCGACGCGCCGGGCATGGCGAGCGAGAGCCGGCCGGGTTTCTCCGGCGCGAACGTTTCCCATTCGGGCTTGGCAAGAATCTTCGGCAGATGGCGAGTGTCGAGGACCGGGGGCGTGTTGCGCGCGCGCAGGTCGGCAGGCGGAATGCGCAAGTCGCGCGTGAGTCCGTCGGCCAGCAGGCGCTCCAGCCGTGCCACTTCGAATTTGGCGCGGGCGCCCTCGGCGGTGGCCTCGGCTTGGCGCAGGGCCAGATGCAGCCGCTCTCGCGCCACGGCGTCGGCGGCCGGTGCGTCGTCAAAGGCGCGCTGGGCCTGATCGACGGCACGGACTTCCGCAAGACTTCGCATTTGCGACTGGGCGTGTTGCTGCTCGCGCGTATGCGCGGCGCGCCAGAAGTCCCGCGCCAGACGGTCGATGATGCTGTTGAATCCCCGAATCACTGCTGCCCCCGCATGCGTTATTGATTTTGTTTTGACTGGCGAACTACTCACACGAAAACGATGGCGCCGGACGACCCGCGTCACTGCCTCTCATGGCCCGCGCCATGCAGGGGACGATTGTAGGACGATGGGCATCAATCTCGCAAAAAATCTTTCCATTCCTTGCGCCAGAACAATGTCCCGAGCGCAACGCGCGCGCACTGATCGTCATCAAATCGCCACGCCGCTGCCTCAGGCTTGCGCCCGGAAGTTGCATTACCGCCCGATTTACCCGAACCTGCGTCATGACTGAATTCACCCCCGGCCACGCCACCCCCGCCTCCCCTGCCTCACCGCCGGTCACGCCTCGCCTCTGCCTGCGCGCCGCCTGGCTCAGCGCGTTCGGCTGCCTGCTGCTGGCGCTCGTTGCCATTCCATGGCTTGACCGCCCCATCGTCGAATTCGCGCATCTGCACACGCAAGGCACGCGCTGGATGCAGCACATGGCCGAACTGCCCTCGCCGCTGTTCGTGGCGGGCTGGCCGGTGTTCGTCGTGCTGGGCGCCGCACTGATGTGGCGCCGCACGTTGCCCGACTGGCTCATCACGCTGTGGCTGGCGGGGGGCGCCGTGGGCGTGGCCAGCGTCGCAAAGCAGGGGCTGAAGCGCCTGTTCGGCCGCACGTGGCCCGACACATGGACACACAACAACCCGTCGTATCTGCATGACGGTGTGTTCCAATTCCGGCTGTTTGGTGGCGATGGCGTGGCGTATGCCTCGTTCCCGTCCGGCCACCTGACGGTCATGCTCGCCTTCGCGACGGTCGTCGCGCTGCGTCACCGCGCGCTTCGCCTGCCATGTGCACTGGCCGTCGCCGCGACCGGCTTCGGGCAGATCGCGTCGGCCTACCACTGGACGAGCGACGCGCTCGCCGGTGCTGCGCTCGGCATTTCCATGGGTACGATTTTCATCGCGGCGTGGGCGAAGTGGTCGCCGGCGGTGTTGGGCAAGCACTGACGTAAGCGTGACGTGAGCGTTGAGCGAATCGGCGAGATCACCGCATAATGCCGCCTTGATCTGCTGCACGTCAGGGGCCCGCACCGGGCCCGGCAACACTGTGCGCTCGCCCGATTCATGACATTCGATCCCGTACTTCCTCTTATCGCCGGCGCGTGCGTGGCCGGCTTCGTTCAAGGCCTGTCGGGCTTCGCGTTCGGTCTGGTCGCGCTGTCGTTCTGGGCGTGGTCGCTCCCGCCCACGCTCGCAGGCCCGCTCGTCGCCTTCTGCTCGCTCATCGGACAGATTCTCGGGCTGCGCGCCGTGCGCCGATCCGTTCCGCTCGATCGCTTGGCGCCCTTCGTCGTGTGCGGCCTCGTCGGCGTGCCAGTCGGCGTGTGGATTCTTCGCTATCTCGACCCGGTGTGGTTTCGCGCGGGCATCGGGGCCATTCTCGTCGTGTACTGCACGATCTTGCTGCTCTCGGCCCATCTGCCTCGCATCACGCGCGGCGGGCGCGCGGCCGACGGTGTGGTTGGCTTCATCGGCGGATTGATGGGCGGCATCGGCGGCCTCGTGGGTGTCGTGCCCACGTTGTGGTGTACGTTGCGCGGCTGGGACAAGGATTTGCAGCGCGCCGTCATGCAGCTCTTCTTCATCGTGATGCACACGCTGACGATCATCATGTACACGGTGCACGGCGTGATCACCACGAAGACGCTGCACCTGTTCGCGATTGCCGTGCCATCGATGATCCTGCCGACGCTGGCGGGCGCATGGGCCTATAAATTCCTCTCGGATCACGCCTTCCGCCGCATGGTGCTCGCGCTGCTCGCCTGCTCGGGTGTGACGCTGCTGGTCGGCACCGTGCCCGAACTCCTCGCGCGCTAATCAAACGGGCATCAGGCTGCGGCGTTACGATGGCAGAATCGTCCCTCCTGCCGGGCTTGCCCCCGCCGCCGTCATGCCGTTCCTCGATCGCGCCGCTGCCGGCAACGCCCTCGCCGAAGTTCTCGCCTCGCACGCCGTACTCTCGCGTTGCGCCCCGCCGCTCGTGCTGGCCATCCCGCGTGGCGGCGTGCCCGTCGCCCTGCCCATCGCAAGACAGTTGAACGGCACGCTCGACGTACTGCTCGCCCACAAGCTCGGCGCGCCGCATCAGAGCGAACTGGCCGTGGGCGCGGTCGACGAATTCGGCGGCATCTTTCTCGCCGACCATGCCTTGTCGCTCGGCGCTACCGGCGTCTATCTCACACGAGAAACGGCGCGTCAGCGGGCGTTGTTGCAACAACGCCGTCAGGCCTACACACCGGGACGCGGCGCGCCGCGCGTCTCGGGGCAACCGGTGGTGGTAGTCGACGATGGCATCGCCACCGGCGCGACCATGACCGCCGCGTTGCGCGCCTTGCGACGGCTCGGCGCGGGGCCGCTCGTCGCCTGTGCGCCGGTCGGCGCGCACGACGCCGTGGCACGACTCCAGCCATTAGCCGATGCCGTCATCTGCCTTGAGATGCCGCAACCGTTTTACGCGGTCAGCATCGCGTACAGCGATTTCGCGCAAACCGACGACGCCACCGTCATCGCGTTGTTGCGCATGGCCGAAGCGGGGCCCTGAGCGCGCCGTCGCCATGATGGCGGCCAAGCGCAGCCATAGCGGCGAACGGTGCGATTGCACTACACTTGAGCCTCGCGCGCTAACTCGACGGAGCCTGCTATGACGACGTCCCTGATTCTCAACGTGATCGGCCCGGACCGCCCGGGGCTGGTCAACGCCATCGCCGATCGCGCCACCGCCGCCGGCGCCAACTGGCTCGAAAGCCGACTCGCCAATCTGGCCGGGCAGTTCGCCGGCATCGTGCATCTTCAGGTCGCCGACGAGCGCGTCGCCACGCTCACGCAAGCACTGCAATCGCTTGAAACCCACGGGCTGCGCATCTCGGTCACGCATGCGCAGAGCGCCGCCGAAGATCCCGGCGCACGTCTGCTTCAGCTCAATCTCGTCGGTCAGGATCACCCGGGTATCGTCAAGGAAATCTCGCACGTGCTCTTTGCACGCGGCATCAGCATCGATGAACTCGACACCGAGTGCGTCGAAGGGTCGATGTCCGGCGGCACGCTGTTTCGCGCCACTGCGCGTCTTCGCGTGCCGGCCAGCGTCTCGACCGATGCACTGCGTCAGGTACTGGAGGGGCTCGCCAACGACCTGATGGTCGACGTTGAACTCGATTCGCCCGCCGGTGCCTGAGCGCGCGCCGATGAAGAGAGCCTTCCTGATCGTTCTCACCGCCGTTGCCATCCTTGCCGTTCTGTCGCTCGCCCCGTTGCCGTTCGAGCGCCAGACGCATGTGACCAACGTGATCACCCTGCGCCAGCCGCCGCAGGTCGTCTACAACTACGTGACCACCCCTGCCAACTGGCCCAAGTGGCATCCGGCATCGCTCGCGGTGGAGGGTGCAACCGATCATCCGCTCACGCTCGGCGAAGAAGTCGCGGAAGAATTCCGACTCGCCGGGCGCCACGGGATCATTCATTGGAAAGTGGTCGAAGCGCAGCCGCCGCTGGAGTGGCGCATTGAAGGCGAAGTCAACCGCCGCCCGTCAGGAGAGGTGCGCTACAAGCTCACGCCCGACGGCACGGGCACGCGCTTCGAACGCGACTTCGTCTATCGCACACCGAATCTGCTGTTCTTGGTGCTCGACCCGATCTTCATCGGGCCTCGCATTCGGGCGGAATCGGCACAAGGTGCCTTGCAGTTGACGCAGGCCTTCGATGCGATGGCCCCTACGGCGGCCGAACCTGCCAAACCTGCCGAGTCTGCCGAGCCTACTCGTTGAACGTGGCGGCCATCGTCTCGGCGGCGGCCTGAAGTTCGGGCAGATAGGTCATGAGCTTGTCCAGCGTCGAGTGCTCGGCGCTGGCTTGCACCGCAATCGCCGCACAGGCGCGGTTGCGGTCGAGCATGACCGGCACCGCGACTGCGATCATGCCCGGCACATGTTCCTCGTTGTTCGTGCCCACGCGGCGCTTGCGCGTCTCGGCCAGTTCGGCACGCAAATCCTCAAGATCGGTAATCGTGTTCTCTGCCCGGGGACGCAGCGGGAGATGCGCGATCAACTTCTCGCGTCGCGTGCGGGGCAAAAACGCCAGCAGCAGCTTGCCGCTCGCCGTGCAGTGCAACGGCACGCGCGAGCCCGGTGAGAGCTGGAGCTGGCGCGACCATTCGGTCTCCACACGATCGAGATAGACCAGATCGTCGCCCGAGAGCATCGACAGGTTGCAGGTCTCGCCGAGCTTGTCGACCAGTTGCTGGAGAATGGCGTGCCGCGCCGCGGCCGGGCCGGCATGCATCAGCGCATTGACCGCCAGCGCACGCACGCGCGACGACGGCTCATAGTGCCGGCTGCCCGCCTCGCGCGTCACCAGCCACGCGGCTTCCAGTTGCTTGAGAATGCGGTGCACGGTCTGTTTGGGCAGACCGATGGCGGCGACGATCTCCGCCAGTGTCATGGGCGCGCCTGCGGCGCAGAGAATTTCGAGAATGCGGAATGCGCGGACGGCCGCGGCGTTCGACTGATTGCTCATGCAGGTTTTCGGATCTTTGTAAGTGTCGTTATCAATCGCGGCGGTCTCCTCCCGCACGACACCGGCCCCGCACACCTACCGCGTTACCCGCCGCCGTGCCGTCGCACCACGACGTCCCGTTTTCCGCATTCTAGTGCCAACCGGCAGGTGCTGACGATAGGAGATAAACCCGAAGGCTGGCTCCAAAACAACACCTGCGCATCCGTGCGTGAGCTACCGGACAATCGGTCAGGCCTTCCCCGACAGCACACGCAGACGGTGAATCAGGCTGGACGTGTCCCAACGGCGGCCGCCCAGCGCCTGCACATCGCCATAGAACTGATCGACCAGTGCGGTGACCGGCAGCGACACACCATTGCGCTGCGCTTCCGCCAGACACAGGCCGAGATCCTTTCGCATCCAATCGACTGCGAAGCCGTAATCGAACTTGCCGTCGATCATCGTCTGGCCGCGATTGTCCATCTGCCAGCTGGCCGCCGCCCCCTTGTTGATGACGTCGAGTACGGCCTTCATGTCGAGACCGGCTTGCTGACCGAAGTTGATCGCCTCCGACAACCCCTGCACCAGCCCGGCGATACAGATCTGATTGACCATCTTGGCCAGTTGCCCGGCGCCCGCTTCACCAATCCGGGTGACGGCACGGCCATAGGCATGCAGCGTTTGCGCCACCTGATCGAAGGCATCGGCATCGCCACCGCACATGATCGTGAGCACACCGTTCTTTGCACCGGCTTCGCCGCCGGAGACCGGCGCATCGACGAAATGCAGGCCCTTCTCGCGGGCCACGGCATAGAGTTCGCGCGCCACGTCGGCCGACGCTGTCGTGTGATCGACGAACACCGCGCCCGGCTTCATGCCGGCAAACGCGCCGTGCTCACCGAGGACCACGCTGCGCAGATCATCGTCGTTGCCCACACAGGCGGCCACGATATCGGCGTCTCGCGCGGCTTCGGCCGGCGTGGCCGCGTGCTTGCCGCCGTAGTCTTTCGCCCACTGCTCGGCTTTGGCGGCCGTGCGGTTATAGACAGTCACCGTGTGACCGGCGCGTTGCAGATGACCGGCCATGGGATACCCCATGACGCCCAGTCCGAGAAATGCGACGCGAAGGGGGCTAGGGCTGACGGGAGCTTGCGTTTCGGGGGAAGTCACTTCGAAGGGCCTCGCAGGTAGTTTTACAGACTGAAATCCGGCGCTTGCATGATGCATGCATGCGCGTGCCGGATTCGTTCGAATATCAGGGGGCTTGCGAGCCGTCATTATAGGGACGCCCGGCCCGGGCGCGCCAGCGTGATCGCCCACCCGACGGGGCCTTGAGACGATTTCGCCCCACTTTGGTGCGCACCGGCGGCGGATTGAATCGGGCGTTGAAGCACCGTTGTTGCACGTAGTTGAAAAATTCTGTTTCCGTGACTGGCGTTGTTGCCGCGTTCCGATACAATGCGCGGCATGGCTGATTTTGATACCAGTTGGTCAATCCGCGTTTACTACGAGGACACTGACGCCGGCGGCGTCGTGTTCTACGCCAACTACCTTAAATTCTTTGAACGGGCCCGCACCGAGTGGCTCCGTTCGCTCGGCATCGAACAACTCCAATTGGCCCGCGACACCGGCATGATCTTCATCGTGCGTGCGACAGCGCTCGACTACCTGAGCCCCGCCCGACTGGACGATCTCGTGGTCGTCAGAAGCCGGATCGAGCACCTCGGCGGCGCGACGGTGGAGTTTCTGCAAGAAGCCTGGCGCGATGCGCCCGACGGCAGCAGCGAACTGTTGGCGCGCGGCAGCATCAAAATCGGCTGTGTGTCGGCCGACACGTTGCGTCCGGGCAGAATTCCGGCGAACGTGCGGCTCGCCATGCAATCGGCCATTGTTGCCAACAAGTCCGTCAGTGTTGCTGCACACGCCGGGAGCGGCGCGGCAGCCGCCTGATCCCAGGGACAAGAATTCCGGTCAGTCAATAACCACACCATGCCCGATCAAGACCTTTCCATTATTACGCTGGTGCTGCATGCCAGCGTGCTCGCACAGGCCGTGATGGCCCTGCTGTTGCTGCTGTCGTTGATGTCGTGGACGCACATCTTTCGCAAGATCTTCGCGATTCGCCGCGCCCGTGCCCAGACCGAACGTTTCGAACGTGACTTCTGGTCGGGCGGCGATCTTCAGGCGCTCTACCAGAGCGCGCTGAACAACCGCCATCAGACGGGTGCCCTCGAGCGAATCTTCGAATCGGGCATGCGCGAATACATGAAGGCGAGCGAGAAAGGCCTGAACGATCCGCATGCGATTCTCGACGGTGCACGTCGTGCCATGCGCGCTTCCTTTCAACGTGAAATGGACTCGCTCGAAGCCAATCTGCCGTTCCTCGCGTCGGTCGGTTCGGTGAGCCCGTACATTGGTTTGTTCGGTACGGTGTGGGGTATCATGAACGCTTTCCGCGGCCTGTCGAACGTGCAACAAGCCACGCTCGCCAATGTGGCGCCGGGTATCGCGGAAGCGCTGGTGGCGACCGCCATCGGCCTGTTCGCCGCGATCCCTGCCGTGGTTGCCTACAACCGCTTCGCCACCGACATCGACCGGCTGGCGATCCGCTTCGAAAGCTTCATCGAAGAGTTCTCCAACATCCTGCAACGGCAGATTCACTAAGCATTCCGGGAGCGCCGAGACATGGCAGGTTCAATGCGCAACGCTCGCCGCGGCCGTCGCGCCATGGCAGACATCAACGTCGTACCGTACATCGACGTGATGCTGGTGCTGCTCGTCATCTTCATGGTGGCCGCCCCGCTGGTGGCCCCGTCGATCGTCAATTTGCCCAGCGTCGCCAACGCAAGTCCGCAGCAACAAACGCCGCCGGTCGTCGTCAATATCGAGGCCGACAACCGCGTGCTGATTCGCTATAAAGATGGTCAGAACACCATCGAACAACGCATGAGCGCGGGCGATCTGACCGGGTTCCTGCAAGGCCGTCAGGCGGCCAACCCGGATCAACCGGTCGTCATCGCCGCCGACAAGTCGGTGCGCTATGAAATCGTCATGAACGTGATGTCCGATCTGAAGGCCCAGGGTGTCAAGCGCGTGGGCCTGCTCGTCAAGCAAAAATGAGCAGCTCCGTAGCCCGTTCCGACCGCCCCATTGGCCCGCGCAAAGATGAGCGCGGCACGGGGCGGGCATTCCTCCTCGCGCTGTTCATGCACGCGCTGCTGTTTGCGCTGCTCTTCTACGGCATGCGCTGGCAGAACAGCTCGCCCGCAGGTTCCGAAGCCGAATTGTGGACCCCGACCGAAGTCGCCGAGCCGACGCCGCCGGTGGTGACACCGCCGCCGACACCTGCGCCGCCCGCCATCGCGGCCCCGACGCCGCCGGCCGAAGACGCCGACATCGCCCTCCAGCAGAAGAAGCGCAAGCAAGAGCAGGAAGCCGCCGAACAGGCGCGCCTGCTCGAAGCGCAGCAGGAAAAAGCGCGTCAGGAAGCCCTCAAGCAAAAGCAGTTGGCCGATCAGCAGGCCGCCGCCGACCTCGCTCGCAAGAAGGCCGCCGCCGATGAAGCGGCGCGCCAGCAAAAACTTGCCGATCAGAAGAAGGCCGACGACCAGAAGCGTCAGAAGGAAGACGAGGCCAAGAAGGCAGAACAACAGAAGCAGCAGCAACTCGCCGACGCCCAGAAGAAAGCGGACGCCGAGAAGAAGGCCGCTGAGGAAAAAGCCGAGAAGGCGAAGGCGGCGCAGCAGGCCGCCGCACAGAAGGCAGCAGACGCCGCACGTGAGCAACGCCTTTCCTCGCTGCGCGGGATGGCCGGTGGCACGCCGGGCGCGACGGGCAATGGCCTGGGTTCGCAAGCGGGCGGCACGGGTTCGGGCGCGGGCGGCACGGCGTCTGCCGGTTATGCTGACCGCGTGCGCGCCAAGGTCAAACCGAATATCGCTTATGGCGGCGACACCGATGGCAACCCCACGGCCGTCGTCGCGGTACGTCTTGCTCCGGATGGCAGCGTACTTTCAATGCAGTTGGTGAAGTCGAGCGGCAACCCTGCCTGGGATGCCGCGGTTCAGGCCGCCATCAGCAAGTCCGACCCCTTGCCGCGCGACACTAACGGCAAAGCCCCCCCGAGCGTCAACCTTCGCTTTAGTCCGAAAGGATGAGTATGTTGTCCAACGGGAACGAAAACCGAGCGTTGCAGGTCCATTTCCATCTGAGTATGGTAAAAATGGCGCTTGCACCGCGCAACTGACCAATCGAACGCATGCGAATTTCCAGTAAATATGCATGGCGTGCGGTGGTGGCCACCTGGCTCACCGCGGCTTGCACGATCGCCCATGCGCAGACACCGCTGACTGTCGACATCACCGGCGTGGGTACCAATCGGTACCCGATCGCCGTGTCGAATTTCAAGGGCACCGCGCCGACGGACATCGTTGCCGTCGTCAAGTCCGACTTGAGCAATAGCGGCCGCTTCAATCAGATCGATACGGGCGGTGCAACGGTTGGCGTCGACGACTCGGTCGATCTCGGCACGTGGAAAGCCAAGGGCGCCAACGCGTTCGTCTCGGGCACAATCGCCCCCGCCGGCAACGGCAACTTCCAGGTGAGCTTCCGTCTTTACGACGCCGTGAGCGGCCAGCCTCTGGGCGGCCTTGCACTCACTTCGTCGGCGGCCAACCTGCGCCTGACCGCGCACAAGATCGCAGACTATATTTATCAGAAGCTGCTCGGCGATCGCGGCGTGTTCGCGACGCGTCTGTCGTACGTGCTGCATACCGGCTCGACCTACCAGCTCCAGATTTCGGACTCCGACGGCCAGGATGCCCGCGTCGCGCTGAACAGCCGCGAACCGATCATCTCGCCGGCGTGGTCGCCGGACGGCACCAAGGTGGCGTACGTCTCGTTCGAGAAGCGCAAGCCGGTGGTGTACATCCACGATCTGCCGACGGGCCGTCGTGCCGTGCTGGCCAACGAGAAGGGCAACAACTCGGCACCGTCATGGGCGCCGGACGGCAGCCGTCTGGCCGTAGCCCTTTCGCGCGATGGCAACACGCAGATTTATCAGGTCAACGCCAATGGCGGCGGCCTCAAACGTCTGTCGCGCAGCGGCGCGATCGATACCGAACCGCAGTATTCTCCCGACGGTAAATGGATCTACTTCACGAGCGATCGTGGCGGTGGTCCGCAAATCTACAAGATGCCGGCGGGGGGCGAAGGTGATGGCGCTGCACAGCGCGTGACCTTCAAGGGGAGTTACAACGTCAGCCCGCGAGTGAGCCCTGATGGGAAGTTGCTCGCGTTCATCGCTCGCCAAGGCGGCGGGTTCAAGCTGTGCGTGCAGGACATGAGTACTGGCGATGTTACGGCTCTGACCGACACCAGCCACGACGAGTCACCGAGCTTTGCCGCGAACGGCAAGTACATTCTTTATGCAACGCAATCCGGGGGCCGTAAGGTTCTCGCGGCAGTTTCGGTGGACGGGCAAACCCGGCAGATTCTTCAGGTTCGGGGAGGGGAAGTTCGCGAACCCTCCTGGGGCCCTTTCATGCAATAACATCAACAGCAACATCAATGGAGGCTCATATGAGTTCCCTGCTTCGTAATATCCTCGCCATCTCTTCGCTGGCCGCTCTGGCAGCTTGCTCGTCGGGCGTGAAGCTCGACGACCAGGCTAACGCCAACAAGGGTCAGACCACCACGGACGCCCGCGCTGTCGCCCCCGTCGACGCATCGGCTGACGAACTGAACAACCCGAACGGCCCGCTCGCCAAGCGCAGCGTGTACTTCGGCTTCGACGCGTACTCGGTCGATGCACAGTACACCCCGCTGCTCCAGGCACACGCTGCCTTCCTGGCCAAGTACGCACAACGTCACGTGCTGGTTCAGGGCAACACCGACCCGCGCGGCACGAGCGAGTACAACCTGGCCCTGGGCCAGAAGCGTGCTGAAGCTGTCGTGAAGGCCATGTCGGCACTGGGCGCCAACACCAACCAGATGGAAGCCGTTTCGCTGGGTAAGGAAAAAGCCACCGGTACTGACGAAGCTAGCTGGGCGCAAGATCGTCGCGCCGATCTGGCTTATTGATTGAATCGCCATGACGTCTCGTTTGCTTAAAAACCTGATCTGTGCAGCGACGCTCGGCACAACGCTGCTGAGCCCGCTCGCACATGCCGGATTGTTCGACGACGACGAGGCGCGCAAAGCGATCCTCGATATCCGCAGCCGTCTGGATTCAGACAAGCAGCGGATCGAGGGGCTCACGCGCAACGTGCTGGATTTGAACAACCAGATCCAGCAGTTGCAGCGTGATCTGGCCGATCAGCGCGGTCAGAACGAAGATCTGAAAAACCAGCTTGCGAACCTGCAACAGAGTCAGAAGGACTTCTACAACGACCTCGACGGTCGTCTGAAGAAATTCGAACCGCAGCAGATGACCGTCGGCGGCGTGACAGGCACCGTCCAACCGGGCGAGAAAGATGTCTTTGACGCTGCACTGGCGAAATTCCGCAACGGTGACTACAAGGGTGCGCAAGTGGCATTCCGGACCTTCGCGGCCAAGTATCCCGACAGCCCGTATCAGCCCGAAGCACAGTTCTGGCTTGGCAATGCGCAGTATGCCAACAAGGATCTGAAGGGCTCGACTGCGACGCTGCAAGGGGTCGTGGCGAAGTATCCGACGAGTCCGAAGGCGGCCGAATCGATGCTGGCAATTGCCAGTAATCAGGCCGAATCCGGGCAGACGGCGGCAGCTAAGAAAACGTTGCAGGATCTGGTGGCCAAGTACCCGGACACCGAATCGGCAGCGGAGGCCAAGAAGCGTGCGGCCAAGCTGAAGTAAGACGCCCCTCGGGAGGTTGTGCGAACCTGCTTCCCGTGTCAGGTCACTCGTCAAAACGTATGACGCCGCCCCAGGGCGGCGTCGTCGTTTCAAGGCGCGACACACTAGCTCAAGTAGAATACGGACTTTCCAAGCGTACGAGGCGCGGCGTCTCAGGGGATGCGCACAGGCCAACGGCCTGCGCGACATGGCGACCGCACCCGCGACGTGCAATCACCGAGTGTGAAATGCGCGTCAGATAACAACAATAGCCGGCTGCGCCCCGCGGCTCGCGACCATGCATTGAACGGCCGGGCACGGCCGGTCTCGCCTCATGACAGACGTCGATCTCACTGCCCTCTCCCACACCGTTGTGTGGCTCACCTTCGGCCTGGCCTTCGTGTTCGGCGCCGTCTTGCAACGCACCCACTTCTGCACGATGGGGGCTCTTTCCGACATCGTGAACATCGGTGACTGGAACCGCATGCGTATGTGGTGGCTGGCCATCGGTGTGGCCACCATCGGCACGGGTGTACTGGCCTCGCTGGGCATCATCGACCCGATCAAGGCGATCTACACGACGCCGCGCTTCACATGGCTCTCGTATCTCGTCGGCGGCTGGCTGTTCGGCTTCGGCATGGTGTTGGCATCCGGCTGCGGCAGCAAGACACTCGTGCGCATCGGCGGCGGCAACCTGAAGTCGCTGCTCGTATTCGTGATGATCGGTCTGTCGGCGTACATGACGCTCAAGGGCTTGTTTGCGGTCTGGCGTGTTGCGGCACTCGACAGCGTGCAGACGACGTTTGCCACGTCGCAGGATCTGCCGACGTTGTTGAGCGGCGTGTTCGGGGGCGACCTGCATCGTGCACAACTGGTGCTGGGGTTGGTGATTGGCGGTGCGTTTGTGATCGCCGCACTCGCGCGCCGTGAATTCTGGACGTTCGACAACTTGCTGGGCGGCCTCGTCGTGGGCGCCATCATCGTGGCACTGTGGTACGTGTCGGGCAAGATCGGTTACGTCGCAGAAAATCCGAACACGCTGGAAGAGAGTTTCGTCGCCACCAACTCCGGCAAAATGGAAGCGTTGTCGTTCGTCTCGCCGCTGGCCTACACGCTGTACTGGTTGATGATGTGGAGCGACACGAGCAACGTGATCACGTTGGGCATTGCGAGCGTGCTGGGCGTGATCGTCGGTTCGTTCGCCTATGCGCTCGCATCGCGCACGTTCCGCTGGGAAGGTTTTCACGGCACCGAGGACACCGCCAATCATATGGTGGGCGGCGTGTTGATGGGCTTCGGTGGCGTGACGGCGCTGGGCTGCACGGTGGGCCAGGGGTTGTCGGGCGTGTCGACGCTGGCGTTGGGCTCGTTCGTGGCGATCGTGGCGATTCTTGTGGGCGGCGTCTGCGCGTTCAAATATCAAATGTGGCGTATTGAGCGCAGCGTTTGAGGAAATTCCGCGCAGTATGCGAGAAATCGTGCGCGAACTGACATATTCGCGCCACACAAGTATTGACACTATAGCGAAGTCATCGCTATAATCTTTTTCTTCGTTGGGTCGTTAGCTCAGTTGGTAGAGCAGCGGACTTTTAATCCGTTGGTCGCAGGTTCGAGTCCCGCACGGCCTACCAAACGAATTCAAAGGGCTTGCAGAAATGCAAGCCCTTTTCTATTGGTTCTCCAGACAAGTCTGCTGCTCCGCAAGAATCATTTCGCCGGAGTAACGCGGGCACCTTCTTCCGCCTCCTCCGCTTGATCTCAACGTGTTGAACGGCTGGCCGCTATCATGCGCCGCAGTCACGCGTTCAATGCACGAACAGTGCGATCAGGATAATGATCGGAATCGGAACACCGAGAAACAGGAGAAGAAGCGAACGCATGGCGGCCTCCGTAGGCGAGATATCGGGATCGGGATAAGCGGGGATAAGCGGGGATAGGCGGGGCAGCGAGGTAACGGCATTGCGGCGTTATCGACCATCGCGTTGTCGACCGCCGAACGTGGCTGCCAGGCTCGCAAAGAACGCACCGATGAGTAGCGAAATGAAAAGCCACAGCGCCGCGTAGGCCGATGCCTTACGCGCCTTGTTGGCAGCATCTTTTGCCGCAGCCTCGGCCGCGACCAGCTTCGATTGCATGCCGGCATACGCGTCACTCACCCGCTTTTCGGCATCTTGCGGCGTCAGGCCGGTGTACTGCGCGACACATTGCGCGGCGTATTGCATATCGCCGGCTGGCAGTGGCCCCGTACGGATGCTATGCAGAAAGATGCGGGCGACCTCGGCCTTTGCAGACACAAGCGTTGCTGCCGCTGCCCGCTCCGGCGGCGTGCTGCCGTCGGCAGGCGCCACTGCCGCGACAGTGGCGACGGCGGCGCCAGGTGCCGCCCGGAACAACGAATCCATGACATACCCAACGCCACCCGCTGATCCCGTCGCGCCACGCCCCCCGTCCGACGCCGTCGTGGCGCCCCCCGTCAGCGCGACATCGGCCAATGCAGGTGCGGCGGCGGGGGCGCCCGCGTTGACGATCGAACCAATCACTGATGTCAGCAGCACGGCGCTCGCCAGCGACGCAACCGCCCACGCCAGAAAACCATGCGCCGTGTCGCGAAAGTAGCTTTCGTCCCTGTGAACGTCAGGCCACGGCGTGCGCAACCGACCCGCGAGATACCCCCCCATGCCGGCAGCAACCAACTGGGTCAGCGTGACCCAGAGAATCGTCGAGACACCGAAAGCCTTTGCGCTCAAGCCCTGATGCACCCAAGGAGACACCGACGAGAGCCCCAGACCGGCCCCCAGCATTAACAGGATCAATGACAGCGCCGCGGCGCAGAGCCCTCCTGCGAAAATCGCGCTCCACGAAACGGCACTGGCGGCAGGCAGCGCAAGAGCATTCACATCGCCTGCCGCGTCGGCGGGTGAGTTCAGTACGTTACGTTCGGTTAGCTGATTCATGAGGTCCTCTCGTCAACCATTGGGGTCAAGTCAAGGTTATAGGCGCCAGCGAGGTTGACTTCAGTCGGATAGCGTACCGACGAGATCGACCTGCCTGCCTAGTGTGGCCGAGACAACCCGTCAGTCGCTTTCAAGGTGGACATCGTGCCGCTCGCCCCCAACGCACTCCAGAAGAATCAATCGCTTTGGGAAAAGCTCGGACCCGGCTTGATTACAGGCGCAGCGGACGATGACCCGAGTGGCATCGCAACCTACTCTCAGGTCGGCGCCGCCTTCGGCTACGGCTTGTTGTGGACCGCGCTGGTGACCTATCCGCTCATGATCGGCATTCAGATCGTGAGCGCACAAATCGGACGAGTCACAGGGCATGGCATCGCGGCCAACATTCGAAAGCACTACCCGGCATGGTTGCTATACAGCCTGGTTGGCCTGTTGCTGCTCGCCAATACGATCAATATCGCGGCGGACGTCGGAGCCATGGGCGCGGCGTTGAAGCTGCTAATCGGTGGCCCGGCCGTTTGGTATGCGGTCGCGTTCGGGGTGATCTCGCTCACGCTTCAGGTCTTCATTCCGTTTCCCCGTTACGCTCCGATCCTCAAAGTGCTGACACTCGCCCTGCTTGCCTATGTCGCCACCGTGTTCAGCGTCAAGATTTCATGGGCAGAAGTGCTGTACCGAACCGTGATTCCCCACGTGACATTCAACGTCGGCTACATCGTGGCGGTCGTCGCGGTTTTCGGCACGACCATCAGCCCTTACATGTTTTTCTGGCAAGCGTCTCAGGAAGTCGAAGTGCAGCGCGCGACCGACGGTCAGGAGCCACTGACTCAGGCCCCCTGGCAAGCGTGGCGAAATCTGCGGCGGATCAAGCTCGATACGTATGTCGGCATGGCGTTCTCGAACGTGATCGCGTTTTTCATCATCCTGACGGCGGCAGTCACGCTTTACCAGCACGGGGTCAGAGACATCCAGACATCGGCGCAGGCGGCCGCCGCGTTGCGGCCGCTCGCCGGTGAATTTGCATTCCTGCTGTTTTCCGCCGGCATCATCGGCTGCGGCTTGCTGGCAGTCCCTGTGCTCGCGGGGGCATCCGCCTACGCGGTGGCCGAGGCGTTTGAATGGCGTATCGGTCTTGGCCGCGAAGTCATGCAGGCGCGTGGCTTTTATTCGATATTGACGCTTGCCACCCTGCTCGGCGTTGCACTGAATTTCACCGCCATCGATCCGATCAAGGCGCTCTTTTGGAGCGCCGTGATCAATGGAGTGATTGCCGTACCGATCATGGTGATCGTCATGCTGATGGCGGCGAGGCGCGATGTGATGGGCAAATTCACGATCCGCTGGCAGTTGAAGGCGCTGGGGTGGTCGGCCACCGGCATCATGGCCTGTGCGGTCATCGTCATGTTTGCCACGTGGGGGCAGTGAGGTACGACGCACCCAGTCGATATCTGAACCGACTACCGGTCTCGCCATTGCCCGTTGTCGCGATCATGATCGTGATCGTAGCCACCGCGCCCCCCGCCGTGATCGTAACCGGGGCCAGGGCCCCACCAGCAACCGCCCAGTGTGAGCACGACGAACATTAACAGCAAACCTCGAACGACTTTCATGACGTCCTCCGTCCAGAGTTGACATCGGTACCGTCGATCGCCGGCACAGACGTCTTCAGTACCTCATCAAGGCACCTTGCGCGCCGACGCCGCCAATATCCGTCCGGTATCGCACACGGCGCGAGAAACACCTTGCCGCAACGGGGCGCGCCGACGACCTCACGGCCCAAGCCGCTAAAGTTTCCATCGCACATGCCGAAGTAACGTTCTGGCTCCGGACGACGTGTCGGTAAATATCAGGCCGTCTGATGGGGAAGCGGGTGCGGGAAGTCACCCCGATGAATCAATGCTGCGGAGAATAGGCATGTCGGTAAAAGCGGTACTGGGGGTTCTGATGGGCGTTGCTGTCGTCAACACGGCGGGCGCCGCCGATTCGGGAAGTTGGATCACGGCGGCGGAGTCGCCCGGTTACACGTGGCAGGCGAAGAAAGGCAGCGGCGGCCTGATGAACGTCGATGGCAAGAAGAACAACGGCTACAAATATCTGTACCAGACCCGCAACAAATCGAAAGGCACCTACGAATACGGACAGGCCTTCGTTCTGCTGGAATCCTGCAAGAAGGGCTACGGCTACGTCTACTACAACGGCATGGAAGGTCAGTTCTTCGGCAAGGATGCTTTCGTGCGCTTCGGCCCCTCCGTCGCCGACAATCTCGGCAGCCTCGCCTGCCTGAGTTGGGATGACGATACCGGCAAGGTGTCGAGAAAAGACAACGACAACGTCTGGGAAGTGGGTTCGGTCGCGGAGAAATCCGGCAATCGCTACATGCTCAAGACCGATACGGTCCAACGCCGCAGCTTCAAAGGCAAACCGTCGATCGCCG
This sequence comes from Pandoraea sp. PE-S2R-1, assembly GCF_002179865.1. NCBI lineage: Bacteria > Pseudomonadati > Pseudomonadota > Betaproteobacteria > Burkholderiales > Burkholderiaceae > Pandoraea > Pandoraea sp. PE-S2R-1. The sequence goes on from NZ_NGUR01000010.1 coordinate 467,643, forward strand.
CGCTGTCCCGCAAGGATGACCTGAGCAAGAAGACCTTCTCGTACAGCGAATACGTGATCGCAGTTGCCGACTGCCAACGCGGCTTCGGCACGATGTACGAATTGAATTTCGACGGCACTGTCATCGATAAATCCGACGTCGCTCTCAACGGTGACTCCGTGATCTCCGGCCTCACCGGCACACTTTGCGGCAAGCTGTAATCCCCACCTTTCAAACTGCCGGCCACCGCATCACCCGGCCGGCAGCCCCATCAGAACAGCCGTGCCGGCAACCCGCCACGACGGCCTCGCAGATAACCTAATACGCAAATATTGGTTTGGTTCATGTACCGCGCTCCCTATAGTGCGTCGGGTGGCTGTTCACGCCTGTTCAGGCCACCCCGGACTATCAGACAAGCATCAGACGAGTAGTGGAAGCATGGATGAGCCTTTCCTTGACGAATGGGTGCCAGCACACCCATTCGGTGAACACGCAGCAGCAGTCATCGCCGTCGCGAACGCGCTGAGATCTTCGGCAGCGCAACGCGATCGAGACGGCGGTACGGCCTGGCACGAGCGAGAAGTGCTTCGCGACAGCGGCCTTCTCGCCCTCGCCGTCCCGCGCGACTTCGGTGGTCTCGGTGCCGACTGGCCGTTGATCCTGCGCGCAGTACGGCGTCTCGCCGTCGAAGACAGTTCACTCGCCCATCTCTTCGGCTTCCAGCATCTGCAAGTCGCGTCCATCCGCCTGTTCGCCTCGCCCGAACAGCAGACTCACTATCTCGGCAGCACCACCGAACATCGCTGGTTCTGGGGCAACGCCGTCAATGCCCGCGACACGCGACTCACCGTCACACGCACATCGACGGGCTTCGAGCTCAACGGCATCAAAAGCTTCTGCTCGGGCGCGAAAGGCTCCGACATGCTCAACATCTCGGTCACGCTGGGCGACGCCCCCGGCGATCGCCTCTTCCTCGCGATCCCAACACAACGCGCCGGCATCACCGTCAATGACGATTGGGACAACCTCGGGCAACGACAGACCGATAGCGGCACGATCACCTTCGATCGCGTCGCCGTCAGTGCCTCGGAAGTACTCGGCCCTCCCGGTGTCGCCAGCAGCCCGCGCGCCACGCTGCGCAATCTGATCGGGCAACTCATCCTCACGGAAATCTATCTCGGCAATGCACTGGGCGCGCTAAGAGACGCCATCGGCTACGTCAGGGAACGTGCTCGCCCGTGGGCCATGGCGGGCGTCGCCACCGCGAGCGACGATGCGTTGCTGCAACTCCGCACCGGTGGCATGTGGCCGCGCCTGAAAGCCGCCGTACTGCTCGCCGACGACGCCCTCATCGAATTTGAACGCGCTTGGCAAACAGGCCTCGATCTGAGTGCACAAGCGCGTGGCGACGTTGCCCTGCGCATCAGTGCAGCACGCCTGCACGCCGGGCGCATCGCGCTAGACATCACTGCCGACATCTTCGAACTCATGGGCGCGAGCGCCACCACGCGTCGGGACGGCTTTGACCGCTATTGGCGCAACGTGCGCGTGCACACGCTGCACGATCCCCTCGACTATCGACAGAAAGCGCTCGGACAGTGGCTGCTCACGGGGCAGCTTCCCGACCCTTACGGCTAATCGCCGCGCCGATGAATCGACATATCGACATGACAAGAGAACAGCCCATTCCGGGCTGCGATGACTGACCACGGTAACGACAAAGAAGGCTGATCATGAATGAGAAGTTGAGCATGGATCGTCGGGGATTCGTCAAAACGCTGGGCGCGCTCGGCATGGGGCTGAGCCTCACGCCAGCCGCCCGCGCGGCAGACAAAATTGTGGTCGCGGAAAGCCAGGGCTTCAGCTGGGCGATCCCGTATCTGGTCTCGAGCAAGAACTACTGGCAGCCGCAGGGCATCGAGGCAACAACGTTGGCCTTCACGTCCGGCCGACTCGCGTTCGACGCCGTGCAGGCAGGCAAAGCCCAGTTCGCCACCACCACGGACAGTGTCGTCGGCCTCGCGGGCGCCAACGGCGTCAACACCGTCATCGTGGCGGAGTTCACGCGACTGTCGAGCGGCATGGTGGTCGCGGCCCGCACCGATCGCGGCATCGACACGCCCGCGCAACTCAAAGGCAAGCGTATCGCCACCCCGCTGGGCACCAGCGGGCACTACTTCCTGTCGCGCTATCTTTCGCTGTGGGGCCTCAGTCTCAAGGACGTAACGCTGGTGAACGTGGGCGGTGGCGATGTCGTCTCGGCCATCGGGAAGAACGGCGTAGACGCCTTCGCATGGGGCTTCGATTCAGGGCAAAAGGCCGTGGCCGATTACCCCGGACTGGTTCGCCTGCTCCCCGACACGGGATTGGAAAAAGTCTTCGTGAGCCATTACGTGCTGACCGCGCCGGAATCGGTCGTGCGTCAGCAGCCCAAGCTGGTGGAAGGCGCCGTGCGCGCGCTGCTGGCCGCGGAGAAGTTCTATCGCGGACAACCGCAGGAAGCCGTCGCACTCGTGGCAGAACGCACCAAGACCTCAGTGGCCGCCACACAGGCAGGTTTCGGCACCATGCAAGTCGGCGTGCGCCTCGACAATCGGCTGCTCGACGACCTCGTGCTCAACGGCGAATGGGCGATCAATGCCGGTTTGGCCCAGCGCCCGAAGGAAGATTTGCGAACGCTGTACAAGAAGCTCGTCTACACCGACGCGCTCAAGGCCGTGGCGCCAGACCGGGTGACGCTGTCGTGAGCGCCGCCCCACGCGCCGCATCGCTTGCGCCAGCGACGCCTGCGGTCTCGATACAAGGCGTTTCGCAGCTATACACGACGCGGACCGGTGACCTGAACTGGGCGCTGACCGACGTCGATCTGGAAATCAACGACCGCGAGTTCGTCTGCGCCATTGGCCCCAGCGGCTGCGGCAAGACCACGTTGCTCAACATGATTGCCGGGTTCATCAAGCCGACCTTGGGCACGGTCTGCGCACATGGCCAACCAATCGATGGCCCCGGACCGGATCGCGGTGTCGTGTTTCAGGAATACGCGCTGTTCCCGTGGTTGTCCGCACGGCGAAACGTGGAATTCGGCTTGAAGCAGCAAGGCGTCGACCGTTCACAGCGACGCGCTCGCGCAGAAGCATTGCTCAAGCTCGTCGGACTGGCGCATGCAGGCGATCGCTATCCCTTCGAGTTGTCGGGCGGCATGCGCCAACGTGTCGCAGTTGCACGCGCGCTGGCCACCGAACCGCGCGTCCTGCTCATGGACGAACCCTTTGCCGCCATCGATGCACTGACGCGTGCGCTTCTGCAAGACGAACTGCTGCGCGTCTGGCGAGAGCTGGAGCTTTCGATCTTCTTCATTACGCACAACATCGAAGAGGCAGTATTCCTCGCACAGCGCGTCGTCGTCATGAGCCCGCACCCGGGGCGCATCCACGAAATCATCGACGTGCCCCTGCCCTACCCGCGCGAGCGCGGCGACCCGGCGTTTGGCCATATCTACGAGCGCATCAGCCGGGCTTTCGAATCATTGAACACGACGGAGAGCGCAGCGTGAGCGCCAACCCTCAATCCAATACCGCCAACCTCGCTCACTTCAGCGACATCCCGGAAGTGCGAGCGAACCCGGCACCCTCGAAACAGGCGAGCCATCAGGACGCGCTCAAACGCCGTGCCATCGAAGACGCCGTACGGCAAAAGCGCCGCACCCGCCATTGGAGCGCCGTTGGCAGGCAATCGCTGCTGGGCGTGCTCGGCTGTCTGATCTTTCTGGCGATCTGGGAGGTCGGCCCCCGCCTGATCCCGGGCATCAATCTCAACATGTTCCCGCCGCCCTCTCGGGTCGCGGGCGTGTTCGCCGAAATGACTTGGGGAACGGGCGAAATATGGCCGCACATCGCCGCGAGCCTGCAACGCGCGCTGTGGGGTTTCCTGCTCGGCTCATCGCTCGGCGTCATCGCGGGCGTACTGACCGGCCATTTCGCCACGCTGCGCCACCTGAGCGATCCGGTGCTGCACGGGCTGCGAGCCATCCCGTCCATCGCCATCGTGCCGCTGGCGATCGTGTGGTTCGGTCTGGGCGATCTCTCCAAGGTCATGCTGATCGCATGGGGCGCGTTCTTCCCTGTGTGGATCAATACGTTTTTCGGCGTACGCGATATCTCTCCGGCGTACCTTCGTTCGGCGGCATCCCTTGGCACGCGTCCGATCGCGATTGCGCTTCAGGTGGCCTTGCCGGCAGCACTGCCGTTCGTGTTCGCCGGACTCCGGCAGGCGACGTCGGTCTCGTTCGTGGTCCTCGTCGCGGCCGAGCTGGTCGGTTCCGAGAAAGGGTTGGGCTACCTGATTTCGTTCGCGCATCTGGTGTTTCGCGTCGACATCATGTTCGTCGGCCTGATCTATCTCGGCGCGGTGGGTTTCGTCGCCGATCAACTGTTTGCGTGGCTGCTGCACCGGATGTTCCCGTGGTACGGGGCGGAGGCGAAGCGATGAGCGCCAAGGCCGATCTCATCCTGCATGGGGGGCAAGTCCTCACCATGGAGCGCAACGCCGCGCCTGCGCAGGCCGTTGCCATCGCAGGCGATCGTATCGTCGCCGTGGGCACCGACGCCGAGGTGCGAGCGCAATCGCAAGCGCCCCACACCCAATTGATCGACCTCGATGGCCGGACCGTTATCCCCGGCGTGATCGACGCGCATGCGCATATGGAGCGCGAGGGGCTGAAGACCTTGCGCCCGTCGCTTGCCCACGCACGCCAGTTGTCCGACGTACTCGACGTCATTCGACACGAAGTACAACGCGTTCCCAAAGGCGAGTGGATCATCACCATGCCAGTGGGTCAGCCGCCGTTCTATTTCGACGGCCCGCTGACGCTCGCGGAAAAGCGCATGCCGGATCGCTACGAACTGGACGCCGTCGCGCCCGATCATCCGGTGTACATTCCCGGGCTGTTCGGCAACTGGGGCGTCCCGCCGGGCTTCAGCGCCCTCAACTCGCTGGCGCTCGCGCGCAATGGCATCCATGCCGACACGTGCCCGGATTGCGATGGGATCAACATCGAGATCGGCGCCGACGGCAGACCCTCCGGCGTGATCGTAGAGACCAACAAGCGGCCGTTGATCGAGTTTTCCGTGCTGTCTCAGGTGCCCGCCTTCAACTTTGCCGATCGGCTCGAAGGATTGCGCCGCTCGCTGCCGCTGTACCACGCCTTCGGTACGACGAGCGTGTACGAGGGCCACGGCTCCGCGCCGGAAAGCATCGCCGTCTATCGCGCGCTGTGGGAGGCGGGTGAACTGACGATGCGCACTCGCCTGTGCGTCAGCCCCACGTGGAACGATGCGGCCGAAGCCCGTCTGGCCATGCGTGACTGGCTATCATTTGCACGAGGTAACGGACTGGGCGACCCGTGGTTCTCGGTTTCCGGCGTATTCATCGGACTGGGCGGCTCCCCGGCGACCGCACGTGCCGTGCGCAAGGTGCTGCCGAATACCGGATGGTCGGGCTTTGTCGAATGGGCCAACCGGATTGAAGATTTCAGCGACTACGCGTGGCTCGCTGCCGAATTCGATCTGCGCGTGCACAGCGTCGTGATCGATCGGTTGAGCGAGGTGCTCGACGTGTTCGATGCCATCGACAAACACTTCCCGTTAGCGGGACGGCGCTGGGTCGTGGAGCATGTGGGACGCACCGATCCGGCAGATTTCGCGCGCATCAGGCGCCTTGGCCTGCGCGTCACGACCATTCCGTTTTACATGCTCTGGAAGAACGGCGCGTCACGTCTGCAAGAAGACGGCAACGGCAATCACTTCGTTCCGCAGCGCGCGCTGCTCGAAGCGGGCATCGACATCGCCTCAGGGAGCGACAACATTCCGGTGAGCCCCTTCAGCGCGGTATGGGCCAGTGTCGTCAGAACGGAACGCACTACCGGCCAGATCATCGGTCCCGACCAACGGCTGACTCGCATGCAGGCACTCGAGACGGTCACACGCAACGGCGCCTACCTGAGCTACGAGGAGTCGCTGAAAGGCACCCTCACGGTCGGCAAATGGGCCGATCTGGCCGTGCTGGACACCGATCCGCTGACAGCCTCTGACGAAGCACTGCTCACCGTGCAAGCGAGCCTGACGCTCGTCGGCGGCTGGGAAGTGCATCGCACCGGTGAATAAAAAGAGGGGGCATGCTCGCGCTTGCCCCCTCTCTCTCTATACAACCTGCGACCTTCAGGCCGCCGGCTGCACACCCTTCACCGTCACCGAAGCTCGCCCGGCGGCGTCACCATGCCGGCGCCCTGCCACTTCGCTGCTCCCCGGATCGTTGGCCGGCAGACGATGTTGTTCGATCCCCTGCACCACCTGAATCGCGGTCGCATCGATGCCGTCCGTCAGCGGCTTCGGATCAAGACCGATAGCCAGCACCATCACCGCCATGGCGCCTAGCAGCGCAAATTCGCGACGGCTCACATCCTTGAGCGACGCCACGCTCGCATTGCCGACACGTCCGAAGATCACGCGCTTGTACATCCAGAGCGTGTAGGCCGCACTGAGCACCAGCGTCAGCGAGGCGAGCGCCCCGATCCAGAAGTTGGCCTTGATGGCGCCCATCAACACCAGAAACTCGCCGACGAAACCCGACGTGCCCGGCATGCCCACGTTCGCCATCGAGAACAGCATCGCGAACGCGGCAAAACGCGGCATCGTTGCCGCCACACCGCCGTATGCGTCGATCGACGAGCTACCCGTGCGGTCATACAACATGCCCGTGCACAGCAGCATGGCCCCCGAGACGATGCCGTACGAAATCATCTGCATCACCGCGCCGTCGGTGCCCATTTCCGAGAACAGGAACAGGCCGAGCGTCACCAGCCCCATGTGCGCCACCGCCGAATACGCCAGCAGCTTGCGCAAGTCGGTCTGCACCAACGCCACGAGGCTCGCGTAAATCACCGCGATCAGCGACAGTACCACCATCACCGGCGCGACGAAGTGGCTCGCATCCGGCAGCAGCGGCAGATTGAATCGCAGCAGGCCATAGCCGCCCATCTTCAACATACCGAGCATGACGGCCGCGCCCGTCGGACCATCGAGGTGAACGTCGGGCAGCCACGTGTGCACCGGCCACATCGGCACCTTGACCGAGAACGCGCCGAGGAATCCGATGAACAGCATCACCTGCACCGCCAGCGGCAGATGCAGTTCGTGCCAGCGGGCGATATCGAAGCTCTGCGTCTGCATGTAGAGATACAGCATCGAGAGCAGCATCATCAACGAGCCGGTCAGCGAGAAGAAGAAAAACTTCACTGCCGCGCGCGTGCGATTGGCCCGCCCGTACACGCCGATCAGCAGATACAGCGGCAGCAATGTGGCTTCGAAGAACACGAAGAACAACATGCCGTCCTGCGCGGTGAACACGCCCTGCATCAGCCCGGAGAGCACGAGGAAGCTGCCGAAGTACGCGCTCATGCGCGTGGTCACTGCGCGCCACGACGCGAGCACCACGATGATGGTCGTCACGCCGGTCAGCGCCACGAGCCAGAGCGAGAGGCCATCGATACCGACGTGCCATGACGCATCGAACGACGTGATCCAGCGGAAATGCTCAACGAACTGCATATCCGCCACGCGCGTGTGAAAGCCGCGCACGAGCGGAATGATCGGCAATGCGGCAACCACCGCTGCCACGAGCGATGTCCAGCGTACGGCGTTGGGATGGCGGTCCTGCCCGAGCAGCATGATGAGCGCGCCGGCCAGAATGGGTGTCCAGATAAGAAGCGACAGGATGGGAAACATGGGGGGAGAGTCCTGGTGTGCTGCAACAAAAACAGAGAGCAGAAGCTCTCCATCGACGCAGCCAGGCACGAATCGACCCCGCACGCATCACCCATGGCGATGCGCGCTAATCAAGGCATATCAATGCCCGCAGGAAGGGACGCCAGGCGCGGCGGCGTCAATGAAGGTCGCAAGCATACGCGGCTCGAAAACATTTTGCACCGCAGCAAATTTTACAAATGATTGCGAGCGCATTATCCGACCGGCCGGTCGATGAATGAGGGCGTACGCGCAGCCCCGCCCCGCAACGTCCACCGGTGGACGCGACGAAACCCGCGACGATGTCAATCGCGCGCCGCGTCGATTTCGTCAATAGCGCATTGCGGAAAATGCAGGGATTGGGAGAGATGGCGAGCGTTTGCAAGACGTGAGCGAAGGAACGCCCACGACTTGCAAACGATGCAAAGCGGGATTATTACGCTTTCGGCCGGCGCAGATCGAACATCGGGCCGATTTCGGCATAGTCGCCGAGATAACCGGCGCGCATGACCGGATGCGCCTTCAGGGTATCGAAGGTGCCGTCTTCACGCAGAAACTCGCGGCGGATATGCACACCGACCACCTGCCCGAGCGCCAGCCAGTTGTTCATCGGCTTGCCTTCGAGATCGTGCAGGCGAACCACCTGCAACAGCTTGCATTCGAGCGATGCGGGCGACTCGGCCACGTGCGGCACGCCCACGTTGACGCCGGGCGCTTTCGTCAGCCCGGCCAGCTCGAACTCGTCGACATCGCTCGCCACCGGTGCAGAGGACTTGTTCATCTGCTCGACCAGCGACTTGCTGGTCAGATTCCAGACGAACTCGCGCGTCGCCTCAATGTTCGAGATCGAATCCTTGAAGCCTTCGCTACAGAAGCCGATGATCGGCGGGAACGTCGCAAAGGCACCGAAAAAGCTGTACGGCGCGAGGTTGACCTGCCCTTGCGCGTCGCGGCTGGAAATCCAGCCGATGACGCGCGGCGCAACGATTGCCTTGAACGGATCGTGCGAGAGGCCGTGGCCTTGGGCGGGGTCGTAGAAATGAACGTCGTTTGTCATGGGGGCGGAAGGTGTGGGCGAAAGGTGTCAGCGCAATGATCTGACGATGCTAACGCATCCAGCCGGAGTCGGCATAACGCTGCACTAGCGCTGCCCGATCACCTGCGTCACACGGCGGCAAAATGCCTGTGCATCGCCATCGATCACCGCGCCACTGGGCAGCTTGCCCGTGCGCGCCTTGGCATGACCGATGGCTTCCGCCAGCGCCTCGTCGCCCTGCACGGCGTAGGCGAAGACGGCGAGCCGGGTATCGGCGGCGTCATCGAGCAGATACGGATTCGCGTCCATCGTGCGCGCGTCGACGTGCACGCCTGCGGGCAAACCCAGTTGCGCGACGAGGTGGTCCATCCATGCGCGATTGAGCACCGGCGCTTTCGAATGGCGCGCGACAAACTTTGTGAGCTTGTTCGATCCGGCCGCCTCGGCATTGCGCCCATCGAACACGATCAGCCCCATATAACCCTGACGATCTGCCGTGCGGGCGCAGCGCAGGTTCTGCAACAACCCGGACGTGAGGAACCAGTTGCCGTGCGGCACGCCCTGCTTCATTTGCGTCACCAGCCCCTGAATCGGCGTGCAGCTGCTGACCACCTCCTTGATCTCGGCGTTCAGCGTCTTGCCGGGGAAGGTGTTCGCGATGGCGAGCACATCGGCGAGGAACGGCGGCGGCTCGTTGGTCTGGCGGCCATTGAGCGTCATGCGCGCGTTGCGCCATTCCGCCTGCGTCAGTTGCGACACCGGTCGTGGCGCGCCCGCCAGCACGGAGCGTCCCGTCTGCAAGTCGTGATGCAGCACCCACGTGCCGTCGCTCAGTTGCTGCATGTCGGTCTCGACGCCGTCCCATGCACCGGCATAGCCGGTCTGCAAAGCCCGTGCCGAATTCTCGGGCGCGGTGGCCGAGCCGCGATGCGCATGAATCTGCATGCCCAGACACGAGGCAAACACCTGCGTGCTGAAGCCAATCGCGCCGATGCTGACGGCAAGCGCCGTCACGGCAGTGCGCCGCAAACGCGGCAAGGTGGAGAAGTTCGTCATGTCGCGTGCGTCCTTACATTGCCTTCTTCGAGGCGCTGACCTGCGGGTCGTAACCGTACTTGAAGCCCATTAGCACGTCTTGCCGAATGGCTTCGTTCAGCGGATAGCCGTAGCCCTGCCCGACCACCACGACATGTGCAATGTTGGTGAGCACGTGACCACCCGATGTGCCGCCGCTTGCCCACGCCATCATCTGATGGAACAGGTCGCTGCGCGTGATGACGTTCGACGAAAAGGAAAACGCCGCCCACACGCCGATCAACCCCGAGAGCAGCACCGCGAGCGTTGCACGCGAGGCGCGCTTGCTCAGCTTCCCGTCGGCACCGGCGCGCGCGAGCATGACGCCCTTGGCCGAGAGGAACAGCAGCTTCGAGAAGTGACCGATGGCGCCCAGCAGCGAGAAGAACAGCGCCACCGCCGGCACGATGGCCGCACGCGTGGCGTCGAGGCCTTCCTTCGCCCACTTGCCGCCGTCCGCGTAATCGCTGGCGGGGGCATCAAGCTGCACCATCATCTTGCGCGTTTCTTCATCGACCGCCTGCTCGAACAACTGCTCGAACGACGCCGCACTCGTGTAGCTCGCCTGCACCACGGCTGTCGCCGGCAGATGCATTTCTTCACGCAGCTTGTTCTGCACGCCCCGGCGCGCGACAAACGCCTCGTACGGCAAGCCCGGCGGAATCGTCTCGCCGCCGACCTCTACCGACTGCACGCGGCGTGCCGCCTGCTGGCGGTATTTCACCCCCACGGCACGATAGAAACTGACCATGTCGCCCGGATTCCAGTTCGACGGCAGCGCGGGCAGATCGCGCCGCACGCTCGCCGACACCTTGCCGCGCGCATAGAACGGCACGGTCTCCGGCTGCCAGCCGCGACGGCTCAGGCGCGAGCGATAGTCGTTCCACGCGCGCTGTTGCTCCTTCAGCAGATCGGGGTCGCCATCTGAAATCACGGCGGCGTACTTGTTCCAGTCTTTGTGCAGTCGCTTCATGCCGTCGGTGTACTGGTCGTAATACGACTGCACACCGCCCATCTCTCGGCGCACTTTGTCGCGCACGAGCGTGGTCTTGACCGCACGCGTTTTCTCGTCAAGACGATCAACCGACACGGCCATCACCGGAAACAACGCGAGAAACGCCTTGCCCTCCGGGCGCGCGAAGCCCCCGTCGCCCACACCGAGGCCGTCCAGTTGCAGGCGGCCATCGACCAGCGAACGCTGCATCAGCACCGTGTTGGCCGCCGTGCGCCGAAACTGCGCGTCACGGGTATTGACGAGCACGTCGACCAGCGTCTTGATGGCGAGGAACACCACGACGATCGTCACCGCACACGCAATGACGATCGTGCGGTACGACGGCTTGCCCTGCCCGCCCTTGGCGCGGCGCGTGAGCATCAGTTGCAACACCACGAGCGCCGCCGCAATGCCCGAGAGCGTGCGGCCGAAGTACTCGATGTGATGCACGTCGTCGGGCGTCGCCGCCCCGCCGACCACATCGAGCAGGCGTCCATTGAAGCCGAGTTCGAAAATCAGATACACCACGGTGACGGCGATCAGAAAGGCCGTCTGCTTGAGCAAGGTAGTGCGCACGGTCAGTTCCGGAGGTCGACGCGAACAGGTTTGACTTCTTCAGTGGCGAACGAGAGCGTGTTCGACGCGACGGGGCCCGCAGGCGGTGCCGGAATCGTGCGGCCACCCGACGGCGCGTTGCTCGCGACAGCAGGCGCATTCGGTGCCTGCGCCGGTGCGGCCGGGACAGTCTTTTGACGGCGCTTCGGCGGGTTCGAGGCCGTCGCACGTGCGCCATTCGTGTTGGCGTTCTGCGGCGGCAGCGGTGCGAAGCGATTCGCGTCGGCCGGATCATCGATGGCCTTGAGCGATCCATCGGCGAACGGCTTGCGGCGGATGTCGACACCCGGCGGCACCGGAATGGCCGACTGAAGCAAGCGGCTGTCCATGTACGTGTGGCGCACGAGGCGGCCGTTGCCGGGAAAGTCGAACACGAGCGCACGGCCGTTGTCGACCAGATCGGCACGCGGACGATCCTGACAATTGCCGAAGGTCCAGCCGAGCACGTCGCTGCCCTGAATGGCATACAGCACGTACTTGAACGGGCAGTTGTTCTCTTGTGTTTCGAACACCACAACAGAGCGATCGCCGATCGTCTCCGAACGCACGAGCCGCGCGGTCATGGCGTTGCCCAATGGCAGCACGCGCATGTAGCGTTCGAGCTTAACGGTGTACTTGCCGTTGCTACGTCGCAACACACCTTCGGAGCCGTCGGCGAGCTTGAACGTGTCGACGGTCGTGCCGAAGACACTGGCCTCGTCGAACCCGTAAGTCATGTTGCCGTTTTGATTGCGGGTCACGGCGCAGCCGCCCAACCCGAGGGAAACCGCCATGGCGCCAATGGCCATGACGCGCGCACGCCGCATCGCGACGAGGGCGTGACATCCGCCTGCAAGTCGTTTCATTCTTATTGTCTGGTCGTCTTTTTCTGTGTGCCAGATTCCCACGCAGTACGATGCAATTCGTTCCGAACCGTCGCAATCCGTCGTGTGAATCCTCCCCGGCAGGACGTCTGGCGCAGTGCCGTTACACGGCACGCTTCGGCATCCTGAGCGGCGCATTCTCGCACAAATGATCCTGCCGCAGCATGACGAAACAGGCAGGTCCGCGCCGTTGTCGTCCCGGGTTCGCCGCCGGTGATTAAGAGGTTCATTCTCTGCTATGCTCTGGCGCGCTCAAAAGTGACGCACGCGGGGCATCGTACCGGTGTCTCCGGCCAGCCACATCTGTCAGAAAGTACAGGTACCCGCGCACGCGGATGTGTGGTCGCATACCGGGCTTGTCTTACCTGATGGGCACCGCTGCCTCGTTCGTCATCCGCCATTTGCCACACACACCATGACGCCTGCCTCGCTACTCCGTTGGCTGTTCGCCCTCGTCTGCGCGATGACCGTCGCGACGGCGTCCAGCGCTGCGCCGCCAGCGGCCTCCGCCGCCACATCCGCACCCACACCCGCGCCCGCACGCAAGGTGGCGCTCGTCGTCGGCAACAGCGGCTATGACGGTGGCGACCGGCTGATCTCGCCCGCAGGCGACGCCAAGCTCATGGGCGAAGCGTTCCGGCAACTCGGGTTCGAAACGAAGATCGCGCAAGACCTGTCGCTGGAGGAGTTCAACGCGGCGACCGATTGGCTCACGCAGCGCGCGCGGGGCGCCCAGGTCGCGGTTCTCTATTACGCCGGGCACGGCTTCGAGGCGGGGGGCGACAATTTTCTCGTGCCCGTGCACACGGGCGTGCCGGTGTCGGCCATGACCCGCAAGCTGTTGCTTGAGCGTGCCTCGCGTCTGGCGGCCGTGCGCATGAAAGTGATGGCCTCGTCGCCCGCGTCGTTCATCGCACTGATCGATGCCTGCCGCGTGCCCTCGCGCGGCCCGACCGGCCCCGGGCTGAAGCCCGAGAAAGTCGGTCAGGGCGAATTGATCGCCTTCTCGACGGCCGATCAGGCGGCGGCCTACGACTCGATGCGCACGTTCGGCAAGGCCATCGACAACAGCCCGTTCGCCTACTATCTCGCCATGAACGTGAAGGCGCCGGGCGCCACCATCAAGCACGCGCTCGAACTCACGCAGCAGCAAGTGACCGAGATCACCGGCGGCCATCAGCGGCCGTGGATCGCCAGCGGCCTCATCGGCGACGTGCCACTCGCGGCGCAGTATCTGGTGGCATCCAACCCGGTGACGCCGCGCAACGCGCCACAGGCAGCCACCGTACGCGGTGCGCCCAACAGCGTTGGCGGTCCGTCGAACGACGGCACGCAAGCCCAACGCGCTAACGCGTGGGACGACGCCGAGTACCGCCTGAGCGTCGCGGCACAACGGGCCGACCGCAACGACATCGCCGCCTTGCGGGCGCGCAAATCTGATCCGGCGGCACTCACCACGCTGGGCATGATTTACGAGGAAGGCTACGGCGTGCCCGCCGATCGCAAGTCGGCCATGACGTACTACCGCCGCGCGGCGGGCATGGGCTATCCCATCGCGCAGACGCTGCTCGGCGAAGCCTATTTCGAGGGCAAGGTTGTGCAGCGCGACTACGCCGAAGCCGAGAAGTGGTTTGCGCGGGCGTCGTCGCAGGACTACACACGCGCCCGGCTCGACCTCGCCCATGTGCGCATGGTGCGCGGACAAGGCGCTGGCGGCGGCATGCAGAACTGGGCCGATGCGGCGTCGATCATGATCGACTCGCTCAAGCGCCAGCAGCAGCAACTGGTGCCGCCCAAGCCCTAGGGCATCCGTCTGGCTAGGCAGGACTGACGGGATGTTGTCCTGCATCACGCCGCGTTTCGCACCATGAACCGGCGTTATGAAACGCGGCACGTCCGGGCGCGATCAGGCGATTTGTGCGACGATTGCGATGTTGCGTCGCGCCAAGGCGACGCGTTTTTCATTGCACGCGCCGCCACGGCGCCGTCAGCCCATGCCAGCCACCCTCAACATCGACTTTGTCTCCGACGTCGCGTGCCCTTGGTGCGCCATCGGCCTTGCCTCCCTGAAGACCGCCCTCGGCCGTCTGGGCGGCGAGGTCAACGTCGACCTGCACTTCAGCCCCTTTGAGCTGAACCCCGATATGCCCGTCGAAGGCGTGCCGCTTGCCGATTACATGTCGCGCAAGTACGGTCTCTCACCCGAGCAACTCGCGCAGAATCAGGCCAATATCAGCGCCCGTGCCCAAGCAGAAGGCTTCCCGATGCGCATGGATCTGCGCACGCACGCCTACAACACGTTCGACGCGCATCGTCTGCTGCACTGGGCACAGACGGTCGATAACGACAAGCAACTCGCGCTCAAGGAAGCCTTGTTCCGCGCGTATTTCGTCGACGGCAAGCGCACGAGCGATCCGGAAGTGCTGATCGAAGCCGTCAGTCAGGCCGGGCTGGATCCGGCGCGTGCCCGCGAAATTCTGTCCACGGACGAGTACGCCGAGCAAGTGCGTGCGCTGGAGCGTCACTATCAGAATCTCGGCATCAGTTCGGTGCCCGCGATCATCTTCAACAACCGCCATCTCGTGAGCGGCGGTCAGCCGCCGGAAGTCTTCGAACAGGCCATCCGCCAAATTCTGGCCGAGGGCTGATCCGTCATGTCATCGTTGCCCCCGACCGCCGACACCCCGGCGGCGAGCGCCTCCGCTGCTGCGAGTGTGACCCGCGCAACCCAGACGCACGAACCGCCGGCCAACGGCCGCGGTCTGGCCATGACGGCGATTTTGCTCGCCGTCTCACTGGCCAGCCTCGACACCGCCATTTGCAACACCGCACTGCCGCAGATGGCGATCGATCTGAACACCACACCGTCGGCTTCCGTGTGGATCGTCAACGCCTATCAACTCGCGATGGTCGCCACGCTGCTGCCGTTCGCGTCACTCGGTGAGCGCGTCGGCCACAAGCGCGTGTTCATGGCGGGGGTGGCGGTCTTCCTGATCTCCTCGATACTGTGCGCGCTGTCGCCGTCGCTCGGCTTTCTCGCCGTGGCGCGATTGCTGCAAGGCGTGGGCGCGGCGGCCGTGATGAGCGTGAACATTGCGCTCATCCGGTTCCTGTATCCGCCGCATCAGTTGGGGCGCGGCGTCGGGTTGAACGCACTCATCGTCGGTATCTCGTTCGCCATCGGGCCGACCATTGCATCGCTCGTGCTCTCGGTGGGCAACTGGCCGTGGCTGTTCCTGATCAACGTGCCGACTGGCCTGCTCGCACTCGCCTTCGGGCGACGTAATCTGCCCGACACGCCGCGCAGCGAACACAAGCCCGACACGGTGGCTGCGCTGCTCAACGTCATGACGTTCGCGCTGCTGATCTTCGCGCTGGGGCAAAGTGCGCAACAGGCCGACTGGCGTCTGACGCTGGCGTGTTTCGTGGGTGCAGTGGTTTGTGGCTGGGCACTGATTCGCCGCGAACGAGGTCATCGCGCCCCCATGCTGCCGGTCGATTTGCTGCGTCTGCCCGCGTTCGCGCTGTCGACCGTGACCGCCATCTGCGCGTTTGCGACGCAGGGCCTCGGGCTCGTTTCGCTGCCGTTCTACTTCGAGAATGTGTTGCATCGCAGCCCGATCGAGACCGGCTTTCTGATGACACCGTGGCCGTTCTTCGTGGCGGCGATTGCGCCGGTCGCTGGACGCTTGTCGGACCGTTATCCCGCCGGCATGCTGGGCGCCATCGGTCTTGGCATGCTGAGTATCGGCATGACCTTGCTGGCCGTGATGCCCGCGCATGCCGAGGTCTGGGACATCAGTTGGCGCATGGCGCTGTGCGGTCTGGGTTTCGGTTTCTTCCAGTCGCCGAACCTGAAGGCGTTCATGCATAGCGCACCGCCTGAGCGCAGTGGCGGCGCGAGCGGCATGGTCGGCACGTCGCGCTTGCTCGGTCAGGCCACGGGGGCGGCACTGGTCGCGCTGGCGTTCGGACTCGTCGGCACGCATGGCTCCACGCTCGCGCTCGCATGGGGTGCCGCGTTCTCCGCTGCGGGATGTATCGCGAGCGGCCTGCGGCTGGTGCGGCGGGCGGCCTGAGCGCGCGGCTTACACGCCGACCAGCGATGTCTCGGGAGTGTCGTGCAGATAGGGCGAAATGTTCGCCATCGCGCGCGTCACGTATTCGATCTTCTCGCCCACCGGCGCCACGTAGTGCATGGCGCTGCGAGCCGCTTCGAAACCCTCCAGACGCGCGATCATCCACGCTGCCAGATATTGCGAGGCAAGGCATCCGCCAGCGGTCGCCACGTTGCCCTTCGCCATGAACGGTTGATCGAGCACCGGGACGCCTGCCTCCTGCACCCACGGCTTCGTCGTGAGATCGGTGCACGCGGCAACGCCATTCAAGAGCCCCAGCTTGGCGAGGACCAGCGTTCCCGAACACTGCGCGCCGATCAACTGACGCGCCGGATCGAGGCGCAGCCGCGACATCAACGCGGCATCGGCCACGACATCGCGGGTCAGCATGCCGCTGCCGACCAACACCGCATCGGCTTCACTCGCGTCTTCCAGTGACGCCTGCGCCTCCATTACGACGCCGTTCATCGACCGCACCTTGCCGGTCGGGCACGCGATCGACACGCGCCAGCCGGGGCGTTTGACCCGGTTGAGAATGCCGAGCGCGATCAGCGAGTCAAGTTCGTTGAAACCTTCAAAAGTCAGAATGGCAATGTGCGTGGAGCGCATGGGGGGCCTCGTGGGTTGCGGCGTTGTATTGCGGCATCGTAGAGCCGATAATCATGACAATCAAATAATTGTCATGGATACACTTCCCCATGCCGCAGGCACGCTACAAGCAGTTGGTCGACCGACTGGCCGACGACATCAGGACACAACGGCTGCGTCCGGGCACGCGCCTGCCGACGCATCGCGAGCTCGCGGCGCGCGAAGGGCTCGGGCTCGTCACGGCGACTCGCGTCTACGCCGAGTTGCAGGCGATGGGGCTGGTGAGCGGTGAGACCGGTCGTGGCACCTTCGTGCGAGAGGCGCTGCCCAGCGCCCAAGGCAGCTATCTGTACGGATGGAGTACGGAGCGTGTCGATCTGACCTTCAACGCGCCGACCTTGCCGGAACAGGCGGGACTGTTACGCACGGCACTGCGTCAGTTGGCGGCGGGCGGCGATCTGGAGGCACTGCTGCGATATCAGCCGCACGGCGGACGTGAGCACGAAAGAGAGATCGTGGCGCGTCATGTGCAACGTCGGGGACTGACGGTATCGCCGGAATCCGTGTTGATCGTGAGCGGCGGCCAGCACGGGTTGGCAACAACGGCGATGGCGTTGCTTGAGCCCGGTGATGTCGTCGCCGTGGACGCGCTCACCTACCCCGGCTTCAAGTTGGCCGCCGAGGCCTGCCGGCTGGAGCTTGCGCCCATTCCGGCGGCCGGCCATGGGCCAGATCTCGACGCACTGGCCGCGCTGTGCCGGCAACGCCGCGTGCGCGCGGTGTACACCATGCCGACGCTGCACAACCCGCTGGGCTGGGTGATGAGCGCGACGCGGCGTCGCGAGTTGGTCGCCATCGCACGTCAGCACGGCTTGTTGCTGATCGAAGATGCGGCGTACGCGTATCTCGCGGAAGATGCGCCGCCTCCGTTGGCCGCGCTCGCGCCGGAGCGGACGGTCTACGTTTCGAGTTTCTCCAAGAGTGTGGCGACGGGCCTTCGCGTTGGCTTTCTCTGCGCACCGCCGGAATGGGTGCCGAAGCTCGAACGTGCGATTCGCGCGACGACATGGAACACCCCGGCGATGATGACGACGATTGCCTGCGGGTGGGTCGAAGACGGCACGGTGGAACGAATGGAAGCCGAGAAGCGACGCGACGCCACCATCCGTCAGGCACTCGCGGCCGATCTGCTGGATGGACTCACGCGCATCGGCCACCCGGCGTCGTACTTCGTCTGGCTTCCCCTGCCGAACGAGGTACGGGCCGACGCGATCACCCACGCGTTGATGCAGGAGAACATCGCTGTGTCGACCGCGGAGCCGTTCGCAACATCGCCGCAGGTGCCGCACGCGATTCGGTTGGCCCTTGGCTCCGTTGCAATTCCCGCCTTATCGCAGGCCCTGCAAACCGTGGCCCGGGTGATTGCGGATCAGACGTATTGATGTGAGTGGCAGGCGATGCGCATCGAGTGCTATACAACGCCGCCTGAAATCACGCCTGCCCCGGCAACGTTCTCTCCGGGTTCCAGCCGAGTGCGTTGTAGGCGTGATAGCGAGCGATCCCGATGTATTCATGCAGCGCGAGGTCGGTGACGGTGAAGTTGTAAGCGAGCGGCAACAGGGACGGCTGGGCCTGCAAATAGTCGCCGCGCACCAGCGTTGCCGCGACACCGAAGTGCGAGAAGTAGAGTGCGCCGCGTTGCAGGTGAAAGCCTGACGACACGATCACCACACGATCCGCGCCGTGCGCTTTCAGGATGCCCGATGTGAACTCGGCGTTCTGCCATGTGTTCATGCTCTTCGGCTCTTGCTTGATATCGCCAACGGGGATGCCCATGCGGACGAGGGTCGTCTGATAGACAGCCGCTTCCGATTCGCCGGTCTTTCTGGCGTCGCCGCCGCTGACGATAATCATGCAATTCGGTTTAGCTTGCCGACAGGCTTGGTATTGCTCGACCGTCTCGACAAAGCGGGCATACGAAAATGCGCCCGGCTCTACGCCATCGGCCCCGGCAACGCGCTGCGTTCCGGCGCCCAACAGAACGATCACATTACGGTCGCCCCATGCAATGGCCGGCTTGGCGGCGTCGCGCGATTGCAGCTCGCCGAGCATCCATTGCGGCACCCAGCCGCAGCCCACGGCAAGAAACAGCACCGCGCACACGGTGAATAACGTGATGCTGGTACGGCGCCACTTGAGGCGCCCTAGAAGGCAGGCAATGGCAGCGATTACAATCAGTACGGCCAACGACATACAACTCCTTGATCTGGGAAGCGTTCTGGCGACGCAATAGTCAATACACCATCGAAATGAAACCGGGATGAATTCCGGGCAGTTGCCGACACGTCCCATCTTGGACGGCGTGCCGAACGCTTGCCCCCCGCCGCCATGGAAATGGGTGATCACCCCGCAAACACCGAGTCATTCACAAGAGGATCGACATGAGCATTCGAGGCAAGGACCGGCAGATCGACAACATCGAGTTCAATGTCAGCGACATTGCGCGAAGCAAGACCTTCTACGGCGACGTTTTCGGCTGGACATTCACCGACTACGGCCCGGCTTATACCGAATTCACGGATGGCCGGCTGACCGGCGGCTTCACGACGGGGGAAGCGGTGCGCCCGGGTGGCCCGTTGATCATTCTGTATGCGGACGATCTCGTTGAAACGCAGCGGCGCATTGAAGCGGCAGGTGCCAGAGTCAGCCGCCCGGCGTTCGAGTTTCCGGGCGGCCGCCGCTTCCATTTCATTGACCCGGACGGCTACGAGCTTGCGGTGTGGACGGCGACTGCATAGGAAGATCGAGGCGTTGCCAGACGGAAATGGGGACGTCTCCATTCGGGCGCGGCGTCACGCGGTAGCTCAGTTCGCGGCCGTTTAACGCATAGCTTCGCGTCTGCTGCTCCCCCTCCCAGTTGGGAAACGAAGCGTTCTGAATGTGAAACGTCAGCGTCCCCGCGGCCGGGTCGATGCTGAGTGTGCCGAAGTGCGTGCTGGCCCCCATGACGGCCGCTTTGTACTCGACCGGCGTCGCGACGCCCTTGTCGCCTGACGCAAATTTCGGTCGCTCCGATTTGAAAATTTGCAGCGAGTAGCGGCCTTCGTTGTCGATAACGAGCAAGCCCTTGGGCGCGGCCCCGTAGTCACTGGTTCGCGTGCCGTCGGGATGCTGGACATCTGCGGCGACCAACGTCCAAGTCCCGGCGAGCGGATTTCGGGTGGCCGACGCGTCCGCTTGCACGACACTCGTCACCCCCGCGCAGGCGGCAAAAACCGCGCTCAGGATGCCGCGCTTAAAAATCATCTGACCATTCATACCGTGCGTTCCTCCGTGATGGCATTCGAAATTTCGCGCGCGTCGCAACGACACGCTGCCATCGATAGTAGAGATATGAAAGTTCAGTGGATGCGATAATTCGGCATCGACCATTCAGAATAACTGAATCATGTCATTGCCCAACCTCGATATGGACGCGTTGCGGACGTTCCTCGCTACGCAACAACTTGGCAGCCTGAATCGCGCTGCCGAGCGCATAGGCCGCTCGCAATCGGCCGTCAGCCAGCAGATGCGCAAGCTTGAAGAGCAGGTCGGCATGCCGCTGTTTCGCCGACTTGGGCGAGGACTGGCGCTGACAGAGTCTGGTGAGTTGGTTCTGTCCTATGCGCATCGCATTCTGGATCTGAATGACGAAGTCGTACGGGCGGTGCGTGGCGCGTCGATCGAGGGCGTGGTGCGGTTCGGATTGCCGGGCGATTTCGCTGAGAGTTGGCTTCCGAAGGCGCTTGGACAGTTCAAGAAGACCCATCCGGGGGTACGGGTGGAAGTTGCGGTGGAACGCAATGGCGTGTTGCTTGAGCGTCTTGACCGAGGCGAGCTCGATCTTGTGCTTGCGATGGGTTACGAGCGTCGTGCCGATGCGGAGCACTTGGCGACGCTGCCGATGACATGGATCGGACCGGTCGATGCCGATGTGGCCCTGAGTCCGGGTATGCCGCTGGATTTGGCGCTTTACCATCCGCCATGCTTCTTCCGCCGAGCCGGCATCAGCGCACTCGATAATGCGAATATTTCGTGGCGACTGGCCTATTCGACAGCCAGTCTCCAGAGCCTCTGGTCTGGGGTCGCGGCGGGTTTGGGCATTACATTGCGAACGGCAGCGGGCCTTCCTCCCACGCTAAGACGACTCGGGGAGAAAGATGGCCTCCCTCCCCTGCCTTTGGTCGAACTCTGCCTGCACACCGCGCCTGCGGAGATGCCGCCAGCGCTGGTGCAACTGAAGCGAGCGATTGTTGAGAATGCGGCGGCGAATCTCGCTGCGTAGGTTTGAACTGAATGAAAGAAACTGGTGATGAATGGAGCTCGCATCGCGGCGCTCCATTCAAAATAACAAACCGCTGACTCTACCTTTTCTCTTCCACTTGTGCCTTGGCGCCGCCCAGTGCGGTACCGATAACATCTGGCAACTTGTCCTGATTCGTTTGCACCCAGTTCTGATAAATCGCCGAACCTGTTTCACGCAGCATCAGCACCGCGCACAGACCAACCGTGCCCACCACGGCCGCGCAAATTCGGACTTTGGGATAAGACTCCAGAGCGGGATGTTTGCCCCCGAATTTCCAAACACAACCGCCGCAAACCAATAACCCAACGATTGTGGCGAGGCCAAAGGGAAATGGAATCCGGAACATGTACATTGCTGCGAATCCAATGACCAACGACGCCAGAACAGCAGGCATAACACCACAGGTCAACACGAACATCGCCGCATTTAGCCTCTGCGCTTTCAGTTTGTCCTGGCGCTCATCCCTATCCGTCCGCTCCTGGAGCTTTCGCTTAATCTCCGCTGTTTCCTCATCACGCGCAGCGAGTTGCTGTTTCAATTCGGCAACTTCTTTTCCATAGCCATCCGCCTTGCCTAATGCAGCAATTCTGGCTGTCTCAGCTTGGCTCACCTTTTCTACGGCCACGTCGCGCTGATTTTTGTATTCCTCTGCCTCCCCTGCGTGCTTGCCAGCTAGCGCCTCCTTTTGCTTTGCCTCCTCTTGCAACATCTTGTTTTCGGTCACAATGCTCTCGTGCACGGCAAGGAGTTCGTCACGGATAATCTCAATCTCCTCCTCGTCGGACCTGGCCATCTGAAAGCGGGTCCGAACTGCGCGGTCCAGAAGAATTGTCTGTAGCTCTGCTGTAGAGAAAGTGTGTACCGTCTCGAACGTCGCCATTCGCCGCAGAATGGACATCGTGACGTCTTCCGTATCGCTGTCAAAATCCCGAAACAGCAGAGGAAGCCTCAAACTGCCAAACAGGGCGCGCTCGAAGTCAGCCGAGCGAGGCGTCCAAAATTGCGCGTACTGGATAAAGCTACTGGGATCGATGCATATCGGGACGTAGTTCTTCCGGCCGCCTCGTTTGAATGCATCGAATCCCATCAATCGCTTATCCAGCGTTACAAACCACTCGCTGGCATCCAGTGGTGACGCAAGGCCAGCCGGACGCGCCCGTTCGACGCAATGCCACACAAACACGTCGTGACGAATTGCATCGTAGTTTTTTCGACGATCTTCTGCTTTCCGGGATTCGTGCTCCTGCATTTCCAAAACGTCGTCAATTAATGCCTGGTCGGTGGCCGACACTTGGAGAGAGCGATCAATCACCTCGATACCTCGGGTTTTCAAAATTCCCGTAAGACCAGTGATGTAAGGCTCGAAATACTCTCGGGGGCTCAACCCCATGTTACTTTCCGCCGCAGCTTTGAAGTATCGACCAAACACTCCAGAAAGGTTTGCATTCTTCCCGACTCGCGCCAAATTGGCTGGAATCGGATGCGAGCCCAAATGGTTCATGGAAGCGCTTAGCACCCGAGTCGCTTCCTCGATAGTTTCCGGAAACACGAAGAGCTTTAACTGCACTGGTGAGTGAGCATTACGGTTCATCGCCATAAGACTCTGCACGCTGTCATTTTCGTCATTGTCGTGGAGCGACAAAACCGAGAACAAGGTATTCGTGTCCAGGAACAACTTAATGGCGCTCTTGCGAGTTCTCTTCTTATCCAGCGCATCGATTGTTGTCCCTTCCAGGCTCACGGCACCAACGAAGAATGTCGCGGCAACACGCTTAAGAATAAATTGGCGCGCATGGTCATTGCTCGGGTCAAGGAATTCGATGACGGCATGCGTAACCTGTTCGCGCAAATCCTCGGGCACCGCCTCCATCACTGAGCTCAGACCTTCCGTGGGAAGCTTCGCATCCCCACCGGAAATGAGATTCAGTGTATTTGCGCCTGACTGAGCAATTAGCGGATAAAGGTAGTCGTTCTCAAAGCTGACCCAGAGGGCATCTGCGTCGATACCAGGAGCCGCGTCGCGAATGAGTCCAACAAAGCGCTCCTTGGCAGCAGTTTCTTCTGAAGTGGTGGCGGCAGTTGCCTCGTCAATCTCGCGGATAGCCTCTTGTCGGAGTTGAAGCTTCCCCGCGACATTCTTGATGAGCTTTTTATCCGATAGTAGGGAATCTATTGCTGCATCAATCTGCTTTGCGCCGAAGTCATGCGTGGTAGCCTCTCGGACTTCCTCTCGCAACTCTTGGCTAGTTACCGCACCGGCAGACCGGGCTCGCAGAACAGCAAGGATGATTTTTTGAAGCGTCTTTTTTACCCAACCGCTCTCGTTCAACTCAACATAGTGGACAAGCGACACCAGTTCTTTTGTTAGTTTTACTTGTTCTGTCATCTGTAGGAAATCTCTATTTCGCGCGTCCATGGGTTCGTCTCCGCTGCCCACATCACACTGCCCCGAAATATCGTCTTTAACTAGACGATGCTAGCTGCAATGATAGCCTTATCCCACTGGTGCGAACAACCATCTATACAAATAGAACCTTTAATCACTCCATCCCGGCTGGCGGAGCTGGGTCGATGCCCGCGCCATCGCGCATAGAAATTCCGCTCTGGTTCACGGTCAATTGAAATGGTGAAGACTGTCCGACCCTTAATTTGCCCTCGAACTTTATTTATCTAACTGAGGATTAACTAGAGCACCTACCATGACGGGATCCCTCTATGCTCCGGAGGCAATACACGGATTCGGCATCCGCGTAGCTATGCTCGCGGCCAATGCGCGACGCCTTAGACCTACAGAACGGCAATGCCGGGTCAACCATGTTGTACGGGCCGCGCCATACTCGCGGTCGGGGTGAAATATTTCTAACACATCGACTCCAGACGACACCGCCGCGAGGCGCGACCAAAGAGAGCCCATCGTTTGAAATAAATGACCTCTATTCGGAGCGGATTCGGTGCTGAACTAGTACGTTGATGTGCGAACCTCAGCGAGACGGAAGGTCGCACCACGTATGAGTTATTGATGCGGGGAAGCGAGTAGACGATGGAAAAGCCAGATGGGATAGCCTGGCACAGAAGCACCAGGCCCCGACCGAGGGGAATATCCCCCCGCCCGAGACAATTCCAGAACACATCGCTCAAGTGTATTGGTTTGCCTTAAACCCCGTCCCACCCTCGTTTGTGGGCGACCCAAAAGTCTTAAAGAAACATTTTGCAGCGGGCTCTAAGTAAAACTATTGAAATGTGCCATGCATATATACAACTTCCGCTCTGCCTACTCCACCGTCACCGACTTCGCCAGATTCCTCGGCTTGTCGACATCTGTCCCGCGCGCCAATGCGGCGTGAAACGCGAGCAACTGCATCGGAATCGTGTGGAGAATCGGCGACAGCATGCCGTAGTGCTCGGTCAGTCGAATCACATCCAGATCGGGCCCCGGTGTAATACCGCAGTCCAAATCCGAGAACACATACAGTTTGCCGTTGCGGGCGCTCACCTCGTGCATGTTCGACTTCAACTTCTCCAGCAACCGATCGTTCGGCGCCACCGCCACCACCGGCATCTGATCGCTGACCAGCGCCAGCGGGCCATGCTTCAACTCCCCTGCGGCGTAGGCTTCCGCATGGATGTACGAAATCTCCTTCATCTTCAACGCGCCCTCCATCGCGACCGGATAGTGCATGCCGCGTCCGAGGAAGAGAATGTCCTGCCGCCGTGTGAGTTGCTCTGCCCAAGCGATGATCTGCGGCTCCAGTGCCAACACCTTGCTCATGGCATCCGGCAAATGGCGAAGCGCTTTCAAATGATGCTGCTCATCCTCTTCCGACAAGCGTTTCCTCGCTTGCGCCAGCGTCAACGCGAGCAAGAACAGCGCCACCAACTGCGTCGTGAACGCCTTCGTCGATGCCACACCGATCTCCACCCCGGCTCGCGTGAAGAACGTCAATTCACACTCACGCGCCAACGCGCTCGTTGCCACGTTACATATCGCCAACGTGTTCGTCATGCCCAAACGTTTCGCGACATGCACGGCGCCCAGCACGTCCGCCGTCTCCCCGCTCTGTGACACCGCGACCACCAGCGTGTTCGGATTCGGCACGCTTTCGCGATAGCGATACTCGCTGGCAATCTCCACGCTCACCGGCACCTGCGCGAGACTCTCGATCCAGTACTTCGCCGTCAACGCCGCATGGAAACTGCCGCCACATGCGAGCAACAACACCGACTCAACCTTGTTGAACACCCGCCATGCGTTATCGCCAAACAGCTCCGGCATGATCGCCGTAACGTCCTGCAACGTGTCGGCGACCGCACGCGGTTGCTCGAAAATCTCCTTCTGCATGTAGTAGCGATACGGCCCCAGATCCGCCGCGCCACTATGCGCCGCCACCGTATTGACCGCACGCTCCGCGCGCTGCCCCGCCGCGTCGACGATCCAGTAGCGATGCAATTGCACATCCACGACATCGCCGTCTTCGAGATACACGATCTGATCGGTCACGTTCGCCAGTGCAATCGCATCGGACGCGAGGAAATTCTCTCCCTCGCCCACACCAACGATCAACGGCATGCCATCGCGTGCGCCCACGATGCGATGCGGCTCGTCCCGGCAGATGACGGCGATGGCGTAGCTGCCGCGCAAGCGGGACACCGCGTCCTTGACCGCATCGAACAGATCGCCGTTGTACAAATGGTCGATCAAGTGCGCGATGACCTCGCTGTCCGTCTGACTCGTGAACACGTAACCCTGCTGCTCCAGCATGGCGTGCAGCGCTTCGTGGTTCTCGATGATGCCGTTGTGTGAGAGCGCAATGCGCGCAGCGTCTTCGCGCGGGGAAAAGTGCGGATGCGCGTTCTCGGTCACCGGCTTGCCATGTGTCGCCCAACGGGTGTGAGCGATGCCCGTGTACCCCGTCAGTGCGTCGCGCGTCACGGCTTCCTGCAAGTTGGCGACACGCTCGACGCTGCGAGCGCGCACCAGTTGCGCATCGTTGTAGAGCGCCACGCCACACGAGTCATAACCTCGATACTCCAGCCGCTTCAGGCCGTCGATCAGGTTCGGCACGATATCCCGCTGCGCAACGGCACCGATAATTCCACACATGACGCTTCTCCGTGAATGCTGTTCAAAAGAACCAGTGAAGCGATGGTAGAGTCGATGAAATGAAATTAACGATCAAAAATCGACTGCTCATGAAATAAAATAACGATCACTCAATTGCTTGAAATATTATTTCATCAAAATTTCCCGGAGGCCTCATGGCGGGCGTATTTCTGGATGACCTTGATCTGCGGATCCTGCGAGCGCTGCAAGAAGACTCCTCGATCACCAATCTCGAACTGGCCTCACGCGTGCATGCGTCGGCTCCCACGTGCCTGCGCCGCGTGCGTGCGCTCAAGGAAAGCGGCGTCATCCAGCGCGAGATTGCCGTGCTTGATCGGGCGAAGCTCGGCCCGACGCTCACCGCTGTCGTTGAAGTGAGTCTCGACCGGCAAACGGCGGAAGACTTCGATACGTTCGAAACATTCATCTGCGCCGAGCCCGCTGTCACCCAGTGCTACCGCGTCTCACCGGGGCCTGACTTCGTGGTGGTCGCTGAAGTCGCCGACATGCCCGAATACGACGAACTGGCGCGACGGCTCTTCAAAAGCTCGACCAACATTCGCAACGTGCGCACGTTCTTCTCCACACGCCGAGCCAAGTTCGAGGCGAATGCACCCATTCGGCTGACAGCAGAGCGCGAATGAACCTGTCTCACCGGGTAGAAATGTTCATTTGAACATTTCACTCCGTCATTTGAATGTCATGCATCGCTGTCAAGCTGGCGCCCATTCCAGAACGAATGCGTCAGCTACGCCAGCCCGATGGACCTTTCCGACCGCCAGACCCGCATCGTTTCGCTCTTTCGCCAGCATGGCGAAATGAGTGTCGATGCGCTCGCCGAGCACTTCGGCGTCGCCACGCAAACGATTCGCCGCGACGTGAACACGCTTTGCGATGCCAACGTACTGCGCCGTTATCACGGTGGCGCGCGGCTGCTCACACCGGGGCCGAATCAACCGTACGAAGTGCGGCGCGTGCGCAACCTCGAAGGCAAGATCCGCATCGGGCTTGCCGCTGCCGACCGAATTCCCGACGGTGCCACCGTACTGCTCGGCATCGGCACCACGCCAGAGCAAGTCGCCGTCGCCCTCGTGCATCGCAAGCGCCTGACCGTCATCACCAATAACTTGCGCGCCGCGCTGGTGCTGGCGGCAAACCCCGAACATCGCGTCATCGTGCCCGGCGGCGAACTGCGCTCGCCCAACCCCGAAATTCTGGGCGATGAGGCCAACCGGTTGTTTCGCGCCTATCGCGCCGACATCGGCGTGTACAGCGTAGGCGGCATCGACGATGACGGCGCACTCCTCGATTACGACCGTCAGGAAGCCGCCTCGCGCGAAGCCCTGCGCGAAGCGAGCCGTTACCGGATTCTCGTGGCCGACACCTACAAGTTCACGCGCAAGCCCAACGTGCGCGGCGGGCAACTCGATGAGCAAGACCTCGTCATCACCGACGCGCCCCTGCCCGCCCCGCTATGCGATCGCGTGCAGCAAACGCCCGAAATTCAGGTCGTCTGACCCGCCGACCATGGTCACCCCGCTAACATCGTTCACCTCTAATCGTTCACCGCTAATCGTTCACCTCTACGAGACCGCCCCCATGCCTGCCGCTTCGTCCATGTCGACCATGCCGTCACTTTCGCGCATTACCGCTGGCGCGCTGCTCGCGCTCACCTGCACCGTCGGCGCGCTGATGCCGTCCGCCGCACAAGCCGCGCCGCTGATCGTCGCGCATCGCGGCGGCACCGGCGACACCCCCGAGAACACCGTGCAAGCCTTCACGAACGCCTTGCAGAACGGTGCGCAGGCGTTGTGGATGACCGTGCAGGTCACGCGCGACGGGGTGCCCGTGATGTACCGTCCGGCCGATCTCTCGGCCCTGACCGATGGCAAGGGCAAGCTGGCCGATCTCGATTACGCCGACGTGCGCAAGCTCAACGCCGGCTACAGCTTCTCGCGTAAGGGTGCCGACGGACAGACCGTCTACCCGTATCGCGATCATCCGCTGCCGATTCCGACGCTGCGTGAGGCGCTCGCTGCCGCACCAGCCAACGTGCCGGTGCTGCTCGACATGAAGCAGACGCCTGCCGCGCCGCTCGTCGAAGCCGTGATCAAGGTGCTGGACGAGACCAACGCCTGGTCGCGCGTGCGCCTGTATTCCACCGAAGCAGAAGCCACCGACCGCATGCGTGCGCGCCGTCCGCAGGCCCAGTTGTTCGAATCGCGCGACGCGACACGTAACCGTCTCGTGGCCGCCGCGCTTGGCGGTCAGTGCGTGACGCCGCCGGCACCGGGCACGTGGGCCGGTATCGAATTCCATCGTCAGGTCGAAGTCATCGAGCGCTTCACGCTCGGCGAAGGCATCTCCAAAGTTGTCGCGAACTGGTGGACACCGGCCGCCGTGCAGTGCTTCAAATCGCAGGGCAACGTGCATCTCGTCGCCTTCGGTGTGGAAACCCCGCAAGACTACGAAGCCGCCTCGCAACTGGGCTTCGACGCCGTCATGACCGATTCGCCGTCGCGCTTGCGCGCCGCCCTCGCCCAACCGCAGGCGGCGACCCCGGCGAAATAACGCAACAGAGCATCGCAACAAAGCAACGCTGCATCAAACCCAGGCTGCGCGCGAACACACTTCGCGCGTAGCCACAGAGGACAGGAACCTGAACACGGACTGACATCGAGACATCCCGCAACGGACATCTCTTCGTCATATTTTTAGGATTCCTAATTTTATCCACGGCAAATCGACTCGGGGAACGACAACCCGTGCGACGCGTCGTGCCAATACCGCCACGCTAGGAAATGCACCCATGAAGGCTTACTCTCGCTCCCCCCTCGCCCGCGCCGTCGCGTTGGCTATCGGCTGCGGCGCTGCGTCGCTTGCCCCGCTCGCGCATGCGCAATCGAACGTCACGCTTTACGGTATCGTCGACGGCGGCATCGGTTATGCCAGCAACGTCGCCTCCGTGACGAAAGCCGGCGCCGCTGGCCGTCCGGCCGTCATGAGTGGCGCGTCCAACACGGCGTTCCAGAGCGGCACGTGGCAGGGTAGCCGCTGGGGCCTGCAAGGCACAGAAGATCTCGGAGGCGGCCTGAAAGCGCTGTTCCGCCTTGAGAACGGCTTCAGCCTCGCCAACGGCACCGCCAGCCAGAACGGCGCCGAGTTCGGCCGCCACGCGTATGTCGGCTTGCAGGACCAGAAGCTTGGCACGATCACCATCGGCCGCCAGTACGATCCGCTGATCGACCTCGTCGGCTCCGTGGGCGGCACCGCGCTGCTCTCCGGCGTAGCGGCACACCCGGGCGACGTCGATAACCTCGACCACAGCTCGCGCGTGAACAACAGCGTGAAGTACCGCTCGCCGACGTGGGCCGGTTTCACGTTCGGTGCCATGTACGGCTTCGGCGGTCAGGCGGGCACGATGGGGCGTCAGAACACATGGGGGCTGGCTGGCCAGTATGCAGGCGGCCCGCTCGTGTGGGGCTTGGCGTACTCGCATGCCAACAACGACAAGGCGAGCGCCACCGACACCACTATCGGCAGTTGGGCAGGTTCGTCAGAATCGGCATTCGGCTCGTCGATCAACGCCGGTTACGCGAGTGCGAAGTCACGCGACATCATCGCCACGGCCATGACGTATCAGATCGGCAACAACACCACCTTGGGCGCGAACTACAGCCACACGGAGTATTCGCCCGGCACCTACTCGCGCTTCACGCGCACGGCGAAGTTCGACACGGTTGGCGTACTCGCGATGTATCGCTTCACCAATGCCTTCCGTCTGGGCGGCGGCTACAGCTTCACCGACGTGAATGCGCCGGCGGCCAACGCTTCGGGTGCGAAGTACCACCAGTTCAATCTGGCGGCGTTCTACAACCTGTCGAAGCGCACCGAGTTGTATGCACTGGTGGGTTATCAGAAGGCTTCCGGCGCGACGCTCGATGCGTTCGGCAACGTGATCGACGCCACCGCCTCCGTGGGCGATGCCGCCAATGGCATGTCGTCGGCCACCAACTCGCAGACGATCGTGCGTCTGGGCGTCAGCCACGTGTTCTAAGCACGGTCAGCCGTATCGGCCATTCGCCAATGCGTCAGCGCAAGCGCGAATGGCCTACGGCATCGTCGCTGGTCATCCCCGTCGCTCAGGCGGCCTGCGCAGGCAGTGGCGGCACCAGCGTCACGCGCGGGGGCGGCAACATCGTGACGGCGTGCATTTGCGCGCGCAGCCAGTCGCGGGGGCTTGCGCCGGTTTTACGGCGGAACGCGCGCGCCAGTGCCGAGGCGCTGTCGTAGCCGACCTCATCGGCGACGCGCGCGATGGGTTGTCCGTCGCGCAGGCGTTTCTGGGCGAGTCCGATGCGCCAGTCGAGCAGGTAGTCGGCGGGCGATTGCCCGATGACTTCACGGAACTGCGCGGCGAAGTTTGCGCGGGACATGTTGGCGGTGTTGGCCAGCGACTCCACCGTCCACGCGTCACCGGGCTGGTGGTGAATGACGTGCAGCGCGCGGGCCAGTCGCGGGTCGGCCAGACCGGCAAGCATGCCGCGATTGACGATGCGTTTTTCCAGCACGTGGCGCAGGAGTTGAATCACCAGCAATTCGAACAGCCGATCCATCACGGCAAGCCTGCCGCACTGCGAGCCGAACGCTTCGGCGAACAGCCAGTTCAGCGTGAGATCGAGTGTGGAGAGCGACTGCGTGGGCAGCACGAGGTATTCCGGCAGCGCGGCAACCAGCGGATTATTGTGTCCGCCGTCGAACGAGAGAGAGCCGCACACGAGTTCGGTGCGATCGCCTTCGCCGGAGAGCAGTTGGTGGTGATTACGGCGGGGAAAGAAGATCAGCGAGGGTTCGACGATGTCTTGGCGGGTGCCGTCTTCCAGCACGAGGGCGACTTCGCCGGTTCGCAGCAGGTGCATGTGGCCGCCGTCGTGCGAGTCGATGCCGTAGCTGGCAACGCCACACAGGCCGCCGCTGTGAAACACACCGGCGCGAACGCCGAAATTCGAAATAAGCGTAGAGAGCCGATCCATGGCGCACTCATCATGAAGACCCGGTGCGCCGATTATGGAGGATTTGGCCGCCCCTTGCTCGTCACCCCTGCAAAGCGAAAACCATCAAGCCGATGCCGATGGTTTCGTTCGAAGGAGACGGGAAAATGAAGAGGACCGACCGGAGCCCCTTCCCTAGGCCAGTTGAAATTGCCTGAGCAGCGGGAAGGGGCTTCGGTCGGTCCTGCGGTAAAGCGCGTCTGGGCGTCAGCCCAGCGCCAGCCAAGACACCATTAAGCGCGGTTGTCGCCGACCGTGGCGGCCGTACCGATTTGCGAGCGAACTTGCGCGCGCGACAGGCCGGCGGACGTGCGTTGTTGCAGCAGCGAGGGGTAAGTTTCCAGCGATTGGTCGAGTTGACCCGAAGCGCGGGCTTGACGCAATTCTTCGCGGACTTGCGCACGGGTCATGCCTTGCGGGGCGGCTTGTGCGACGGTTTGCGAATCGCCGGTATAGGCCGTTTGGGTTTCTCCGGCGAAGGCCGAAGCAGAGACGAGCGTTGCGGTAGCAACCAGAGCAGCAGCAAAGAGGCGGGTATTCATGGTGAAACTCCTGTCGATTGGCATCTGAAGCCATGTTTTTTCCAGTCGTACCGAAGAGGTTTGCTTTCTCTTGGAACGGTGTGACTGGGCACGACTCAAGATTAGGGAAATCGAGGCGGAATTTCGCGGCTGGCCGTCTGCAAGATGCGACCAATCGTCCAAATCAAACGATAGCCATTGGAAGTGGCTATGACGGCGATAGATGCCGTCGATGGAAAGGGGGAATAACCGCAATCCGGCGGTCGTGGAAACGCTCAACTACCGCGTTTTGTGGCGCGATTCACCTTGATTTCGCTCACGGGAATCGCGGCTGCGACCACGGCGTCGCCGAGCAGCCGGCGCAGCGCGTCGGGTTTGTTGACCAAATCGGCCAGCGTGTAGCGATCGAGCACGGCGAAGTAGGCCCGCAATGCGTCGCCCAGCACCCCTTTCAGGTTGCAGGCCGACGTAATCACACACGCGTTATCGCCCTGATGAAAGCACTCCACCAGTGCAAAATCCGGCTCCATCGCGCGCACCACTTCGCCAAGTCCGATACGCTCCGGCGCCCGCCCCAGACGGATTCCGCCCGCACGCCCGCGCACCGTATGCAAAAAGCCCAGTTGCCCGAGCTTTTGCACGATCTTCACGAGGTGATTCTTGGGAATGTCGAAGGCGTCCGCCACCGCCTGCACGTGCACCAGCTCGTCGGGATGTACCGCAACGTAGATGAGCGTGCGCAGGCTGTAATCGGTGTAGTCGGTCAGTCGCATGACAGTGGGGACAAGGGCGCCGCGAAGGCACAGGCGGCTAGACCGGCCGCCGCATAAGAGGTTGCGGGGCAGTTTAACATGGCCCCGCAATACATCTTATGCCCCTGATGCCCCACTACCCGCCTGCCATCAGTGCAGGAACTTCATCAGAATCGTCGCCACCACGATCATCGCCGCCCCGCCGATACGCGTGGAAATCTGCGCGAACGGCATCAGCCCCATGCGGTTCGACGACGACAGGATTGCCACGTCCCCCGTGCCACCCAGACCGCTATGGCAAGCCGTAATGATCGCCGCTTCGACCGGATACATCTTGAGCCACAAGCCGACGAAAAAGCCCGACGCGATCATCGCCAGCACCGTCACCGTCACGATCACGAAATACGCCGGTGTGAAGGCAGCCACCAGCTTGTCCCAAGAGACGAACAGCGTGCCCAGACCGACCAGAATCGCGAACGTCAGGTTCGTCGACATGAACTTGTACATCTGATACGCGCCGCTCTCCATCGATGCCGGAATCGCCTTGCAGACCTTGAGCACCGCGGCCGCGACGATCATCAGCACCGGCCCCGGAATGCCCGTCACCGGCGCGAGCAGCGAGCCGAGAATGTACAGCGTGCAGCCGAGCAGCAACCCCGCGCCCATCAGGCGAAGATCGAGCGACGTGTCTTCCTTTTGCAGCTTGAGCAACTCAAGATCGTCGCCCGTGCGCACCAGCATGCCGTCGCCACTGTATTTCGTATAACGCTCGCCAAACCGGTTCAGTACGCCGCTGGCGAGAATCGCCACCACGTTGCCGATCAGCGCCGCCGGTACCAGCGTGGCAACCAGATGCGCCTGCGACTCGCCGAGAATTTCCGAATACCCGATGGACAGCGGCAACACGCCTTCGCCAATGCCACCGCCGAGAATCGGCACGACGATGTAGAAGAACGTGTGCTTGGGGTCATACCCGAAGCAAAGCCCCACCAGCATGCCCGCTGCCACCGCCGTGATCGTGCCCACGAACAACGGCACGAACATCTTCAGGAAGCCCTGAATCAGCACCCGGCGATTCATGCCGAGAATGCTGCCCGCCACCAGACACGCGATGTAGAGGTATTGCAGGTTCGCCGTCTTCATCGTCGTCGTGATGGCCTTCAGCGACGCGTCGTCCATCAGCTTGTAGCCCAACAACGCCGACGGCACGAACAAGCACAGAATCGCCGAGCCGCCGATCACGCGCAGCACGGGAATACGCCGGCCAAGCTCACCGAGCGCGGCTCCCGCCAGCATCAGCACGGCAAAGCCGCCGATCATGTCGTTCGGCAAGCGGTTGGTCATGGCGGCCAGCACCACGACGACGGCAATCGCCACGAACATCGGCAGCGGCAGCCCGCCGATCGAAAATTGGGTCAACGCAGACAGACGGCCTGTGGGCTTGTCTTGTCCGTTCGGGTTCGCGCCAAGTTGCGCGGATGGCATCTCCATGGGGTGTCTCCTTGAGAGGAAGCGTCAAATCGATTCGTTTGACGTGTTATGCCGCCGCCCCGCCGGACTGTGCCGGCTTCAAGGCGAACGGGGTTTAAGCGACTTCGTGCTTACTTCGATGCCGCCGCGCGTTGCTGCGCCGGCAAATCGATCGACATCCACGGATGACGTGCCTGATGACGCGCCTCGAAGGCATCGATGGACGCACGCTCCGCGAGCGTCATGCCGATCATGTCGAGCCCTTCGACGAACATGCGCTTCTGCCGCGCCGGCATCTCGAAACCGAAACGCTCGCCGGTGGCCGTGAGTACGGCTTGCTGCTGCACGTCGATCGTGAGCAGGCTGTGACGCGGGTCGCTGACGATGGCATTGAGCCGTGCCACCTCGGCAGGCGGCAACGTCACCAGCAGCAGCCGGTTGTTCTGCGCATTGAAGTAGAAAATCTCGCCGAAACTCGGCGCGATCACGGCGTCGATACCTGCCTGCATCAGCCCCCACACGGCGTGCTCACGGCTCGATCCGCAGCCGAAGTTCGCGCCGGCAATCAGGACGCGCGCGCCGCGATACTCAGGCCGATTCAGCACGAAGTCCGGTCGCGGCTCGCCCTGCGGCGTCATGCGCAAGTCGTAGAGCACACCGCGCGCCAGCCCCGCCTTGTCGATGCCGAGAAGAAACTGCTTCGGCATGATCTGATCGGTATCGAGATTTTCCAGCGGCAACGGTGCCGCGATCCCACTCAACAGGTCATGACTGGCCATAGCCAAACTCCTTGCGTACGTCGACGATTCGCCCGGCCAGCGCAGCGGCAGCGGCCATGGCAGGGCTCATCAGATGGGTGCGCGCACCGCGCCCCTGACGGCCCTCGAAGTTGCGATTGGTCGTGGACGCGCAGCGCTGCCCGGGGGCCAGCACGTCGTCGTTCATCGCGAGACACATTGAACAGCCCGGTTGCCGCCATTCGAAACCCGCGTCGAGCAGCACCTGTGCGATGCCTTCCGCTTCCGCCTGATCGCGCACGCGTCCGGAGCCCGGCACCACCATCGCCCGTACCGACGACGCCACCTTGCGCCCACGCACCACCGATGCCACTTCGCGCAAGTCTTCGATACGTGCGTTGGTGCACGATCCGATGAACACGTGGTCGATCGCTACGCCATCGATCGGTTGCCCCGCCGTCAGCCCCATATAGGCGAGTGCCTTGGTGGCACTGGCATCCGTCAGGGCATCGGCAGACAACGCCGGAATGCACTCGCCGATCGCAATCGCCTGATCGGGACTGGTACCCCACGTCACGAACGGCGCCACTTGGGCGGCATCGAAGACGTGCTCGATATCGAACGCGGCGTCGTCATCAGAACGCAGTTCCCGCCACGCCTGCACCGCCGATGCCAACGCGGCGGCATCCATGTCGCAAATGCGCGGAGCGACGTAGCTCACCGTGATGTCGTCCGGCGCAATGAGTGCCCCGCGTGCGCCCGCTTCCACGGTCATGTTGCACAACGTCATGCGTGCCTCTGCGCTCAGTGCGCCGATGGCCTCGCCGCAGTACTCCACGACGTAGCCCCGCGCGCCCTGTGCACCGATGCGCGCGATGATGTGCAGCACCAGATCCTTCGCTGTCGTGCCGCCCGGCAGTTTGCCGTCCACACGAATGCGCATGTCCTGCGCCACGCGATAGACCAGCGTCTGCGTCGCGAGCACGTGCTCCACTTCCGACGTGCCGATACCGAACCCCAGCGCACCCAAAGCGCCGTAAGTCGTCGTGTGACTATCGCCGCACAACACCACCATGCCGGGGCGAATCAACCCGATCTCGGGTGCCACCACGTGCTCGATGCCCTGCTCCCGATCCTGCACGTCGAACAGGTGAATGCCGTGTTTCTCGCAATTGCGTGTGAAGTTCGCGGCCTGATGCGACGCCGCCTCGATGGCGATCGTGCGGCGCGACGTGGCGACCGGATGCGTGGGAATCACGTGATCGACCACGCCCATCTGCTTCTGCGGGCAGCGCACGGGCAATTGCTTCTCGGCCAGCCCGGCAAATGCCTGCGGGCTGGTGTACTCGTTCATGATGTGCAGGTCGGCATACAGCGCGACGTGCTGCGCATCGATCGGGAAGACCGTGTGAGCGTCCACGATCTTGCGATACATCGTTTGCCCCATGGGGCCCTCCTTGCGGGTGTCTCCTGTCACGGGCAACGCCCATTGATCCAGTCCCGCCAGTTTAATTTCGCGATGTTCCGTGCATAATGCAGACTTATCTAAACCATTCTTAGATTTTTCTTAACAATGAACGCGATCGCCGATCTGGAATTCTTCGTGCGGCTGGTGCGCCACGGCAGCCTGTCGTCGCTGGCCCGCGATCTCGGCGTGACTCCGCCCGCCGTCAGCGCCCGCTTGGCGTTGCTGGAAAAACGGCTCGGTGTGCGGCTGCTCAACCGCACCACGCGACGTATCACGATGACCGAGGAAGGCGAGCGCTACCTGCGGGCAGGCTCATCGCTGCTCGAAGAGGTGCAGGAACTGGAGCGCATGGTGTCGAGCAGCCGCAACGTGCCGCAGGGGTTGCTCAAGGTGAATGCCACGTTCGGCTTCGGGCGGCGACACATCGTGCCGGCGCTCTCGGCGTTTCGGCAGCGCTATCCCGACGTGGAAGTGCAGTTGGAGTTGACCGACCGTCCGATGAACCTCGCGGAATCGGCGTTCGATGTGGGCATTCGACTGGGCGAATTACCCGATTCCCGCCTCGTGGCGAAACGGCTGGCGCATAACGAGCGCTTTGTGTGCGCGTCGCCAAGCTATCTGAACGGGCGCACCCTGCCGCGCACACCGGAAGACCTGCGCCAGCATCTTTGCATCGTGCTGCGCGAAAACGACACGGCCTACGGCACGTGGCATTTCAACAAGGGCAAGCGCCAGCAACCCGTGAAAGTGCACGGTGCGATGAGCAGCAACGACGGGGAGGCCACGTTGAAATGGGCGCTCGACGGGCACGGCGTGCTCATGCGCTCGGCATGGGAGGTGCAATCGTTCATCGATGACGGCCGACTCGTCCGGCTGTTGCCCGACTGGCACCTGCCCCCGGCGGATGTCTACGCGGTGTATCCCGAGCGACTTAACCTGTCGGCAAAAGTACGCGTGTTCGTCGACTTTCTGGAAGGACATATGCGGGATGCCGGCCACTGGGGCAGCTACCCGGCATCGGTGTGAACTTGGGTGTGAACTTGGGTGTGATCTTCGGTATGGACGTCAGTAGACGTCGCGGCGATACCGGCCCGATTCGGTGAGGGTGTCCAATACTGCGCTACCGTCACGGCCGGACGCCCCGAGGGTCTCGACGAGCGCGGCATGCACCGAGGGGGCCATGCCCTGCAAGCTGCCGCAGACATAGATCGCGGCACCGGCATCGATCCATGCACGGATATCGGACGCCGCGCGGCGTAAAGCATCCTGCACATAGCGGACGTCGCCGCCATCGCGCGACCACGCGCAGTCAACACGTTCGAGCACCCCATCGCCCTGCCATTGCGTGATGTCGTCGGCGAAGAATGCGTCATGACGGGCGTTGCGCTCTCCGAAGAGCAGCCAGTTGCGACGCGCCCCACGAGCAGCACGCGACTTCAAATGCGCGCGCAGACCGGCCAGCCCCGTGCCGTTGCCGATCAGAATCAGCGGCACGTCGTCAGCGGGTGGATGAAACGCGCGGTTGGTGCGCACGCGCATCGCGATGCGCGTGTCGATGGTGGCGTGCTTTGTGAGCCAACCCGAGGCCAGTCCCAGACGGAAGCCGTCAGGCTGTGTTTCATCGGCATAACGCGCCTGACGCACCAGCAATTCCAACCGGCCATCAGCGGGCAGCGACGCGATCGAATATTCACGATGCGGCAGCGGCACCAGCACATCGACAAGTGCCTGCGGCGTATGCGCGAGCATCGCGCCGGTGGCATCCGACGCTGGCATGCGAGACGCCAGCGCCTGCACAAGCGTCATCGAGGTTCCGTCACATTGCACGGCGGCGTCGGCCGCGAAGCCGGTCTCGCGCAGCCAATCCGCAACGAACTGCGCCGAATGACGCGGGCCGATTTCCACGATATCGCCCGCCTGCCAGTTGAGGGAAGTGGCACCGTCTTCCGGCACGAGTGATAGCTGAAATGCCGGTGCACCAACGCTATCCGGGTTGAGCAGCACGCGTGATTGCAGACGCCATGACGCGTAACTCGGCGGCTCCCAGTCGGCAATCTCTGCGCCGCCCGCCATCGCCGAAAGCTGGTGCTGCCAGTGACGAATGGCTCCGGCGTCACCGTTATCGACCTCGATGGTGTCGAACATTGCCTGTGCGCCGCTCGCCTCCAGCCAATGCGTCAACCGATGCCCGAAGGCACAGAATTCCGTATAAGTGCGGTCACCCAGCGCCAGCACGCCGTAGCGCAGGCCGGGCAGTGCGAGCGCACGGTTCATCATCTTGCGTGTGAACCCGGACGCGCTATCCGGAACATCGCCCTCGCCCGTCGTGCTGACGATGAAGAGCGCTTGCCTGCACGCCATCAGTGCGTCGGCGTTCAATGCATCGATCGAGATCGGACGTATGGCCACGCCCGCATCGCGTAAAGCTGTGGTCGTATTCGCCGCGAGGAGTTCAGCGAAACCGGTCTGGCTTGCATAGATGACAAGCGTGGTTGATTCCGGCGGCGTCTCTGAACTCACGACTTCAAACGCAGACTGACGCGAGCGCCGTCGATGCGCACCGATTACGGCGAGGCTTCCCGCAAGATAGGCGAGCAGCACGCCCCCTGCCATCAACGGACGCGCGGGACTCACCCACGCCAGCGCGGCACCCGCCACGGACGTTGCGCTCAGTCCCAATGTCGACCAGTGGAACGCTGCGGATTTAACGGTATTCATGAATACATCGCCCGATACGCAGGCGTCACCGTCTCGCGAAAACCGTCGGGAACACGCATCACAAAGCGTGCGGCGATGTCGCGCGCGGTAGCGAGCTGCATGCCCGCCTGCGGGCCGAGCACAGTGAGCGCGGTCGACCAGGCGTCGGCCAGCATGCATTCACGATGCACGACGCTGACCGACGCCAATGCGTGACTCGCCGGATAACCCGTGCGTGGATCGAGCGTGTGTGCATATCGCTTCGAAGGTGCCGACGTTTGCGATGCATCAATGAAGAAACGGCGATAGTCGCCGGACGTCGCCACACTCAGCCCGTGCAACGCGACGAGATCCTGCGCGATACCTGCGGCCTCGGAATTGGCCTTCGTCACAGGCGCTTCCAGTTCGACCCACCACGGCATGCCATCGGGTTTGACGCCTTCACCGCGCAGCTCGCCGCCAATCTCGACAAGATGGTGCGCGATGCCCACGTCAGTAAGCGCCAACGACACGGCATCGACCGCAAAGCCCTTGGCAATCGCGCAGAGATCGAGCGAGATACCACCGGGTTGCTGTGCACGCTTGCCCTGAATATCGAGCACCACGCGCGCCCAGCCACAGCGCTCGCGTGCGGACATGACCTCATCCACACTCGGCGCGACTTCGCGACGTGGTGCGGGGCCGAAACCCCACAGATCGACGAGCGGTCCCGCGCTGGGATCGTATGCACCGCCGCTCTCGCGGGCGACACGCAACGCGGTTTCCAGCACATGAAAGGCATCGTCCGGCAGCGCGATCCATTGCCCTGCTTCTGCACGATTGAACGCGCTGATGTCCGAGTCGTCGCGCCAATTGCTCATCTGCGCATCCACGCGCGCGAGGACCGCGCGAATGCACACGTCGGTCCCGGCGTCGGTCCCCGCATCGTCACGTGCATTTGCAACGTCTGGCGGCTGCACATACGCGACCGACCACGTCGTGCCCATCGTCTGCCCGGCCAGATGTCCGAGCCGCCCACCGGCGTGCGGTTGCACACCGGCAGACGTCATCTGCAACGGCACGAGCACACGTGGCTCGTGCCGTACTTCGACAGGCAGGTCGAGAGGCGTCATGGGCGCGAAGTGAGGACTAACCGGGGGCAGATTGCCGCCTTACTGCGGCAGCACTTCCACCGTCGCGGCATAAGCCGCACGGCGTGCCTTCGCTGGCTTGATCGAGACCTTGTCGTCACGCACATCAGCTTCAAACCAATACATGCCCGGGGCAGGCCACTTCACGCTGAACTTGCCATCGGCATCGGTCGTGACCGACAGATCGTTGAGCTTGTCACGGTAGCGAATGCCGCCCGGCACCACTTCCACTTTCACGTTGGCCGCCGGCTTGCCGTCGTGCAGCAGACGGAAGCTCGCCGTGCTGCCCTCGACCAGATCGTTCGGATGCGAGATCGGTGCCAGCTCAAGCCCTTGACCGGTCGTGGCCAGCGCCGTCGTCGTGGGCTTGCCGCGCGTGACAAACGACTCGACACGCGACAGGCCTTCCGTCACTTGCAGGTCTTGCGCGTTAGCGGGTACTTCCTTCGCAAACGCTTCCGGCGAACCGCGCCAGCGTTTGGTCTCGGCACCCACCTTGTAGCTCGCCGACAGCCCGTGGTTCACGACAGCGATCTTGTACGTCCCGTCCTGCGTGAGATGCACGTCGAAGACACTGCGATAGCGGCCCGTCGATGCGTTCTCGGCCTTCACCGGCTTGCCGTCCGGCGCCGTCACGGCGAGGCCGTCCAGACGCATCGGGAAATGCTCAAAGTAGAACAGGTCGTTCGAAACCGCGGCGTCCACCGTCACCCACGGATCGTTGCCCGACAGCACGGTGGCCGATGGCAGCAACCACTGGCGGTGGGCCTGTGCGGCGAGCGGTGCCAATGCGGCGATGGCCAGTGCAGAGACGAGAGACAGCTTCTTCAGCGAGAACTTCATGATCAGCTCCTGTACAGCGATTCTGGAAAGAGGAATTCGGTAGTGAGGTGGCAGTCGCGGCTCAGGGCTTCACGCTCAGCGACACCGCGCCGAGTTCGTGTTCGCCCTTGACCTGCGCCGACTTCGCGTCCGCAGGCGGCCACGTGAAAGGCACGCGAATCAGTTCGCGGCCGCCCACTTCACGGGCCGCTTCCACCACGAGTTGGTACTCACCGGCGGCCAGCTTGCCCAGCGGCGCCTTGCCGTCGACAAATGTCAGCGAGTGCTCACCGGGGGCTCTCGTCGCGCCCGACACACCGTCGGCCGGCATCGTCATGTCGCGCCCTGCCTTACGCCACCACTGGCGCATGTCCTTGAGCCACTTGGTGCCTTCGGCATTCTTGAGCTTGCCGTCGTACCAGACCGACAACGTGGTCACGGGCGACTGATCCGCCTTTTCGATCCACATTGCC
The DNA here is from genome assembly GCF_002179865.1 of Pandoraea sp. PE-S2R-1. Taxonomy (NCBI): domain Bacteria; kingdom Pseudomonadati; phylum Pseudomonadota; class Betaproteobacteria; order Burkholderiales; family Burkholderiaceae; genus Pandoraea; species Pandoraea sp. PE-S2R-1. The sequence goes on from NZ_NGUR01000010.1 coordinate 509,276, forward strand.
ACATACGGACGGTGATACTCCGCCACGTTCAGACGCGGAATTTCGACCTTGACGGTCATCTCGGCGGCCGCCGCATTGCCCGCGAATGGTGCTGCCACCAGACCGGTCAACGTGACGGAAAGCATTCGACGCATGGCTATCCCCTATCGAGCAAACCTCGGGTTGAGTTCAGATTGAAGTACTAAGAAAACGATATCGACACTACCGATGCGCCCCGATTCGGTCGCTGCGTCTCGGTGAATGCTCAGTGAATGAACAGAATGACGAGCAGCAACGGGATGACGAGTCCCAGACCGACCAGCGGCCATGTCGCCATGCGGTTGCCCGCATGCAGCTTGAGCAGAAACAAGCCGGTCACGCTGAACACCAGACACGCCAGCGCGAACACGTCGATAAAGAGGCTCCACGCGTTGCCGGTATTGCGGCCCTTGTGCAGGTCATTCAAATAGGAAATCCAGCCGCGTGTGGTCAGTTCGTACTGGGTCTCACCGCTCTGCAAATCCACGCTCACCCAGGCATCACCGCCCGGGCGTGGCAACGCGACGTAAATCTCGTCGGCCGACCACTCGGCCTCGCGGCCCTCGGCATCGATGGCGAGCGACGTGTGCAGCCAATCGGCGAGCGCCGCCGGTACCGGGCCTTTGTCCTTGTGGGGTGTCTCACCAAGCTGCGTCAGCAGGGCATCGGGCACCTGCGCCGCGCGCTTGACGACTTGGGGGTGAGCTTCAATCTGCCCTGCGTGGTTGAGCGTGAAGCCCGTGATCGCGAACAGCATCATGCCGAGCAGACAAATCGCCGAACTGATCCAGTGCCACTGGTGCAGGTGTTTGAGCCAGAACGCGCGCCGCTGCCGGCCGGCACCGAGCTGGAGTTCGTTCATTGCGGAATTCGGGACATCGAGGCGGGCCTAGGGATGGCGGGCATGGCAGTCATCGTAGTGTCATGGCGAGCCGACCTTCGCGCGCCGCACTATCTCAGGGAAACTGAAAAGTGCAATGATAATCGTTTGCATTTGACAAGACAATCGTCTTGATGTGAAGACGAGCATAAGAAAAGCCGGGGGTGCCGGGTCATTGCTGACCCAGTGCCCCCGGCAGGTGAGATCGTCACAGGCCGTGTGATGACGGCGACGAGTACGGTTGCGCGAGATTTAACGCGCTATCGATTTACCAGCGCACGGTCACCCCGGCCAGCCACGAGTAATCGTAGGTCTGCGGGTTGAGCCCCCGGCGATAGCCCACGTCCAGATCGAGCCACGGCTTCGGGCTGTAGATGGCGCCGACGATCATGAATGCCGGGCTGGTCGGCTGTGCGAAATCGGGGTTCTGCGACGTACCGATATCGAGCAGCAGGCGAGTCGTCGGCAGCACGCGATACAACACGGCCCCCGAGACTTTCCAGACCGTTTCGCGCACGCCCTGCCGGTTCGGTTGATACACCGCGCCGCCGTTGACGAGGAACGTCCAGTCATCGATTTCGTATTGCGCGAGCAAGGTTGCGCCGGCGTTCACGCGACCTGTGCCGAGGCCGCGCGAGTCATTGCCTGTCGGGAGCGTGAGGTAAGGCTTGAGGCCGAGGCTGAAGGCCCCGTCGTCATACAGCCGCCATTTCGCGCCGAGTTCCAGATCGGCGATGCCGGTCGCTGCGGTATCGGAGCGTTGCTGAACATGGGTGTACGGCACATTGGCGTAGAGATCCAGCGCTTCGCCGAAGCCACGCGTGAGCGTGCTGTTCCAGAGAAATTGACGGCCCGTGTCGGGTTGCTTGGCGGTGGCTTCGCCATTCGTTTCGAACTGCCAGTTGCCGTCGCCTTGGGTGCCCGTGTCGTCGGTCACGAGCGGATGCGCGGCGAAGGCGCTGAGGGGACAAGCCAAAGCCAGCGAGATGAGTTGCTTCTTCATGAGTCGTTCGCTCTTTTTCATGCTGCCCCGCGTGCGCTGCACGGGGGCTTGTGTGGGTCACCTGCCCGCGCCCGTCCACCGGACGGTCGGACGCGGGCATGGCTGCGTGTGATGCAGTGATTGGTAGTGGCTGCCTGAGACCTCAGCTCAGAACCAGCGGCCGAAGCGGCGGATGTAGATCGTCTTCACCGTCTGTGCGAGCGCGATGTAGCCGAGCATGGTGGCCGCCAGCCAGTAGAAGTACGAGCCCGGCAGGCTGACGAACCCGAGTGTTTCGGCAAACGGCGAATACGGCAGCCAGCAAGCGATAGCGATCGCGACGGTCGTCGAGAGCATGATCGGCAGCGCCGGCGTGCTTTGCAGGAACGGAATCTTCTGCGTGCGCAGCAGGTGCACCACGAGCGTCTGCGAGACAAGCCCTTCAATGAACCAGCCCGAATTCATGATGACCTGACCGCCGCTGCCGCCGTGCAGGTGATACATCGCACCGGCACCGAAGACCGTCCACAACAGCGCGTAGGTCGTGATATCGAACACCGAGGAGGTCGGTCCGATCCACAGCATGAAGCGGCGGATATTGCCCGCATCCCACTTGCGCGGCTTCTTGAGGAACTCGGGGTCCATGCGGTCCCACGGCAGGAACATCTGCGAGATGTCGTACACGAGGTTCTGCACGAGCAACTGCATCGCGAGCATCGGCTCCCACGGCAGGAAGGCGCTTGCCACCAGCACCGAGAACACGTTGCCGAAGTTGGAGCTGGCCGTCATGTTCAGATACTTGAGGATGTTGCCGAACGTCTCACGGCCCTTGACCACCCCTGCTTCGAGCACCATCAGGCTCTTTTCGAGCAGGATGATGTCGGCCGTCTCCTTGGCAATATCGGCACCGGTGTCGACCGAGATACCCACGTCGGCATCGCGCAACGCCGGGGCGTCGTTGATGCCGTCGCCCAGGAAGCCCACCGTGTGGCCATTGGCCTGCAACGCCTTGACCACGCGAGCCTTGTGCAACGGGGCAAGCTTGGCAAACACGGTCGTGTGCTCGACGGCAGCACGCAGCGTGTCTTCGTCCATCGGCTCGATGTCGGCGCCCAACAACGGCGTGCCCGGCTCCAGCCCGACCTCGCGGCAGACCTTCAGCGTGACGATCGGATTGTCGCCGGTGAGCACCTTCACGGCGACGCCGTATTCACGCAGCGCGGCAATGGCCGGGGCCGCCGAGTCCTTCGGCGGATCGAGGAACGTGAGGAAGCCGCAGACCGTGAGGCCCGTCTCGTCGGACGTCTTGTATTGGGTTTTGGTCTCGCCGGCCGGAATATCGCGCGTGGCCACGACCAGTACGCGGAAACCGTCTTCGTTATAGGCTTCGGCGCGTGCGAGCAACATGGCGCGAGCCGTATCGTCGAGCACTCGCACCCCTTGGGCGGTCTTCACATGCGTGGACACCGCCAGCATCTCTTCGACGGCGCCCTTCGTGACCATCAGATGCTCGCCACGCTCATTGGCGACCACCACCGACAAACGACGACGCACGAAATCGAACGGCAGTTCATCGATCTTGGCAAAGGTGCGCGGTTGCACCGATTCGCCGATCTCGTTGGCCCGGCGAATGATCGCCACGTCGATCAGATTGCGCTGGCCGCTCTGGTGATAGCTGTTGAGCCAACCCAGTCGCAGCACGTCTTCCTGCTCGTTGCCGACCACGTCGAGATGCTGCTCGAGAATGATCTTGTCTTGCGTGAGCGTGCCGGTCTTGTCGGTACACAGCACGTCCATGGCACCGAAGTTCTGCACCGAGTTCAGACGCTTGACCACCACCTTGCGGCGCGCCATCGCCAACGCACCGCGCGCGAGGTTGGCGCTCACGATCATCGGCAGCATTTCAGGCGTCAGGCCCACAGCAACTGCCAGCGCGAACGTCAGGGCGCTCATCCAGTCGCCCTTGGTCAGGCCGTTGATCATGAAGACGATCGGCACCATCACGAGCATGAAACGAATCAGCAGCCAGCTCACGCTGTTCACGCCGCGGTCGAAACTCGTCTCCACGCGCTTGTGACTGACCACGTTCTTGGCGAGCGCACCGAAATAGGTGTCGCTGCCCGTGGCCACCACCACACCGAGGGCCGTGCCGCTCACCACGTTCGTCCCCATGAAGCAGACGTTCGACAGATCGAGCAGGCTGGCGCTGTTCTTCTGAACCGGCTTGGCCGGCCCGGTGTCGACCGACTTCTGGGCGACGGCGCCAAGCGTGTCGTACTTCTCCACCGGCAGCGCTTCACCGGTGAGCACCGCCTGACTGATAAACAGATCGCGCGATTCGATCAGACGCAGATCGGCGGGAATCATGTCCCCTGCCTGCAACGTCACGATGTCGCCCACGACGAGCTCGCGCATGGCGACTTCGTGGCGCTCCGGCTTGCCCGACGACACCACGCGGCGACGGACACTGGCGGTGGTGCGCACCATCGCCTTGAGCTTCTCGGCGGCACGCAGCGAATGGAACTCGGTAAAGAACCGCAGCAGGCCGCTGATGGTCACCATCGTCAGCAGGATGATGATGCTCTTGAAATCCCGGTCGTCGGGATCGGCAAAATAGACGTCGGTGAAGAAGCTGATCGTGGCGAGCACGAGCAGCACCATCACAAACGGATTGTTGAAAGCGCGCAACAACTGCACGGTCCAGTGCGGTGGCTTGTCGTGGGCGATCTCGTTGGGGCCGTAGCGCGTGTGGCGCTGCCCGACTTCGGCGAGCGTGAGCCCGCGCAGGTCGGTGCCGAGGGTGTGGAGCATGTCGTGCAGCGGCTCGGTGGCGAGCTTGGCGACGGCATCGGGGCCGGTAATGGCGCGCTCGGTGGCTGTCGGATGATCGACAAAGCCACGCTGTTTCTGGCGCGAGCGAAGGTTCTTGTTCATAACGATTTCCTGGGCGCGGCTTACGCTGACATGGCGGCCGGCCAGGGTCGTCAATCGCTACCGGGCGTCTCTCGATTCCCGGAAAAAGCGCGAACGTACCCCGCCGCGCCGCGCTGCGCGCGGTCGGTGATAAATGGGTGCTGCCGTTGCAAGGCTGTGGTCGCCCGCCGGAATCCCGCACGCCTCGCGTGCGGCCCCGACGGGCGCTATTCGACTACTTCCATCGTCCATATCGGACTCCTTATAATCGTTGGCTCGCCATCATCGGCGGCACATGGCCGCCCGTGACGAACTGCAATGGTTTGAAAAGAAAGCTCAGGCCGGGGCGGCAAAGCCCGCCATTCCCCCGGCAGCAGGATGAGAAACGGAACCGTTGGTGGCGCGATCGGCACGATCGACAGCCGCCCGGCGATCGGGGCGATTGGCATCGTCAGACCAGAACACGCGGCGCACGCTGTTCTCGCCCGACAGGCGCATGACCAGCGCCGTGAGCGACGCACGCGAGGCCTGCGAGCAATCGAGCGTAACGGTGGCCGAGGCCACGTCGCGATCGCTCCAGCGCGTGATGCTGACGTGTGTGGCCCGCAAACCGAGCGCAGTGAGATCGGTGAACATCTGCTTGCGAAGCGTATTGAGGGCTTCTGCCAGGCAGACGATGGTCAGACGCGACACCGGCGTGGTGCGCGTGGGTTGGCTTTGAAAAGCCTGAAATGTTTGAAAAGCGCGCATGGTTTCCTCGCATGGCTGCGAACGCCCGTGCCGTAAGCAACAGGGCGAGTCGGCACGCACGTGCGCACGCGTTGGCCGATGCAGATGCGAAGGCAAATGCAAAGCACGCAACGACAGCGCCCGGCATGGGCACGACGGTAGAAATTTCTGCGGGAATGGCGCCGGAAACGATTACGTTCGGACGAACGTCGATGGCGCGCTAGACACCGCATCCTGCATGAGGACGCGGCACAGGGAAGGCTGTGGATCCTCAGGCAATCAGTCGATCAAAGGTCGACTACAACTGGCATCAGAATTCACGAACAAACCCCTTGGATGGAAGACAGGGCGGATAGTAGCCGAGCCCTAAATGCACCGTCAAGCATTAATTTCTGCGTACCCCATCGCACTCCGAACTTCCCGCTCAAGGCCGCGCGACGGGCTTCCCGGGCATTTCACCAGATCCCGCTTCCCGCACGCTCTCAAGGGTTTTTCATTGACGGGAAATTTCCCATCTGTTATTAATAATGATTATCATTAACATTCCTTGAGCATTCGTTTCAACTGCTGCATGACCTGCCAGTGTTCTCGCTGGACCAGCGTGTCGTGAGTGGACCGAACATCAGGCTGGATCATGCAAACGTCGGGCACCCTCCTCCCTTCCACTGTCGAGTTGCTATACAGCAACCATCACTCATGGCTCAAGGGTTGGCTGCACCGGCGTCTGGGCAGTGCCGAACAAGCGGCGGATATCGCGCACGACACCTTCGTGCGTCTGCTCGGCAGCGAACGCGTGCCCGCAACCTTCGACGAGCCGCGTGCTTATCTCACGACGGTTGCACAGAATCTCGTATCCAACCACTGGCGGCGCGAAAAGCTTGAGCGCGCCTATCTCGAAGCGCTCGCTCAAGCCCCGCGTGAAGTCGAATGGTCGCCCGAAACACGCGCCATGCTGCTCGAAACCCTAATCGAACTGGATCGTCTGCTCGACGGCCTGCCCACCATCGTGCGGCAGGCTTTTTTGCGTTCGCAGCTCGACGGACAGACGCATGCGCAAGTGGCCGACGCGTTGGGCATCTCGGTGCCCACGGTCAAACGGTATCTCGCGAAAGCGTTGCAGCGCTGCTACTTCGCCGATCTGTCCTTTATCGGATGACCGACGCATGAGCGCCATGTCATCCGCTTGGTACGAGGCCACCCGAGGGGCGGCGACCGTGCCTGCGCACGTTGCCGAGCGCGCCGTCGAGTGGCTGATCGAACTCCAGAGCGACGACGTGTCGCCGGCGGTCATCGCGGCGTGGCACCAATGGCGCAACGCGCATCCCGACCACGAACGCGCATGGAAGCGTATTGAGTCGGTCAAGGGCAAGTTGCAACCGCTCGCCTCGCCCGTCGAAGCGAGCATCGCGCAAGCGGCACTGACGCCCCCCGCCTCCCCTGCCCGGCGACGCACCGTCAAGACGCTCGCCGTGCTGTTCTTTGCGGGCAGCGGCGCGTGGGGTGTCATGCACTCGTCGCCGTGGCAGCGATGGTCGGCGGACTACCGCACGAGCGTCGGCGAGCGACGCACGCTGATGCTCGCCGACGGCACCCGGCTGGTGATGAATACCGGCAGCGCGGTCGATATCGTTTTCACCGAACAAGAACGGCGCGTGCGACTGATCGCGGGCGAGGTACTGATCACCACAGCCGCCGATTCGCACGAGCCTGCACGCCCCTTTCTCGTCGAAACAGCGCAGGGCACCGCGCGTGCACTTGGCACCCTTTACACCGTGCGCGAATTGGACGGCGGCACGCATGTAAGCGTGTATGAAGGTGCCGTCGAAATCCGGCCCAGTCGAAGCCCATCGCAATCCCTCGTGCTGCGCGCCGGGTCGCATGCGAGCTACACGGGGGACGCCATTTCAGCACCGATTGCCGTACCGAGTACCGAAGCGACATGGGCCGAAGGTTTCATCGTCGCGCGCAGCATGCGGCTGGCCGATTTCGTGGCAGAACTGGCACGCTACAGCGACACGTCGCTCACCTGCGATCCGCGCGTGGCTGACCTGCGGGTCTCGGGGACGTTTCCGCTCGACGACGTCGGCAAGGTGCTCGACACGCTCGGCACGACGCTGGCCGTGCGCACCGATTCGGTGACGCGCTTCTGGGGTGCGCGCGAAATCCGGCTCGTGCCGGCGTGACCCGGTGACCTGTCCGATGACCCGCCCGATGGTTGGTGTCCTTTGCCAACAGCGCACACATGCGACACGGCACCACACGCACAGACCACCCGGACCGTGCCCCGCCAGTCATTCGCAAAATATTTTGAAGAAAGGTGATCCGTTTCGATATTTCGCGGGTCATGGAGGACGAGCACCAACACTCTTCTTCCACACGAAAGGTCAGATCATGGGTCACGTTCGGGGACGGCAACACCAGCCGAGCCAACCACATTGGGTATTTCGCCGCACGCGCATGGCATGTGCGCTGGGCCGCATCGTTCTGGGCACGGCCGTCGCATCGCCCGCGCTCGTCCTGCCGCTCTCGGCACACGCGCAATCGTCATCGGCACCCGCCGCCCGCGCTTACGACATTCCTGCGGGCACACTGGAAGACACGCTGAGCCGTTTCGGCCGCGACGCCGGCATCATGCTCTCGTTCAAGCCCGAGGTCACCGCCGGTCGCCACAGCAGTGGCCTGAAAGGCACCTATACGCCGCGTAACGGCCTCGAAGCACTCGTGGCAGGCACAGGGGTGGAAGTCGTCCCGCAATCGAACGGCAGCTTCCTGATCCAGCCGGCGACGCATGCCGGCGTGGCCGACACTGCCGCCATGCTGCCCACGACCCACGTCACGGCGACTTACGACAACGGCCTGCAACCGGCCTACGCCGGCGGCCAGATCGCGCGCGGCGGCAGCCTCGGCATTCTCGGTTCGTCCGATGCGATGGACGTGCCGTTCAGCACGATGAACTACACCGAGCAGATGGTGCGCGACCAGCAGGCCCGCACGCTCGCCGACGTGGTCATCAACGAATCGTCGGTGCGCATGCTGACCTCCAGCGGCGGCTTCGGCGAAGACTTCCAGATTCGCGGCTACACCGTATCGAGCAGCGACGTGGGCCTGAACGGCCTGTACGGCATGGCGTCGGCAAGCCGTGTACCAGCGGCCATCGTCGAGCGCGTGGAAGTGCTCAAGGGCCCGGGCACATTGATGAACGGCATCGGCCCGAGCGGCAGCATCGGCGGCGCGATCAACGTCGTCACCAAGCGTGCAGGCACTGAACCGCTCACGCGCCTGACGACCACCTTCCAAAGCAAAGCACAGCTTGGCGTAGAAGCCGACGTTGGCCGCCGCTTCGGCGAACAGCAGGAATGGGGCATTCGCGTCAACGGCGTGTACCGCAACGGCAAGACCACGCTCGACGACGGCAAGCAGAACGTCGGCTTCGGCTCGGTCGGCCTCGACTACACGGGACAGCGCCTGCGCTGGTCGCTCGACGCTTACACGCAGCACGAAGGCACCGACAACTTCCGCCCGCAGGTCGGCTTCCAGTCGTCGGTCACCAAGATTCCCGATGCCCCGTCCGGCTATCGCAACTTCTATCCGGGCAGCGAGTTGCATCTGCACGACTCCGCCGTCACGACGCGACTCGAATACGACGTCCTGCGTAACGTGACGGTGTGGGGGGCAGTCGGCTACCACTACGCCACGGCGTATCAGACGTTCCCGATCGGCGGTGCCGATTCGTTGGGCAACATGAACGTCACGAACTCGTACTACGACTCGTACACGCGCTCGCGCACGGCAGATGTCGGCGCCCGCGCCAATTTCAAGACGTTCGGCATCGGCCACACCGTGACCGTGCAGGCCAGCCGTCTCGAGCAGGACTCGGGTAACGCGTACGTGCCGGGCACGACCTCAGTCGCCTCGAACATCTACAACCCGGTGCCGCTGCCGCCGGTCGGCGCGGCACGCACCGAGCCGAAGAAGGCGTCCGAGTCGGCGCTCACCAGTTTCGCCATCACCGATACGCTGTCGTTCCTGAACGATCGCGTGTTGCTCACCGGCGGCCTGCGTCAGCAACGCGTCGCGCTCGACAACTTCAACACCACGAGCGGCGCCCTGTCGTCGAGCTACGACCAGAGCGCCGTCTCGCCGCTGGCGGGCATCGTGGTCAAGCCGCTGCAAAACGTCTCCGTCTACGCGAACTTCACCTCCGGGTTGTCGCGCGGCGGCGTCGCGCCGGTCGGCACGGTCAATGCCGGGCAGGTCTTCCCGCCGTTCAAGTCGAAGCAGTACGAAGCGGGTGTGAAGGCCGACTGGGGCACCGTCACGACGATGATCTCGGTGTTCCAAGTGCAGCGCCCGAACTCGGTCACCGACCCGGCCACGCGCGTGTACAGCTTCGACGGCGAGCAACGCAACCGCGGCATCGAGCTGTCGGCTTACGGCGAAGTGATGAAGGGCCTGCGCCTGATGGCCAGCGCGACCTTCTACGACGCCAAGCTCACGAAAACGGCCGGTGGCGTGAACGACGGCAACGACGCCAACGGCGTGCCCAAGCGCGCGTTCAACTTCGGCGTGGACTGGGATACGCCGTGGGTGCAGGGCCTCTCGCTCTCGGGCCGCATCATCAACACCTCGCGCATGTATTTCAACGCGGCCAACACGCTTGAGCTGCCGGCATGGACACGCTACGACATCGGCGCCCGCTACCGCACCCGCGTGGCCGGCAAGTCGGTGGTGTTCCGCGCCAACGTCGAGAACCTGTTCAATTCGAATTACTGGCTCATGAGCGGCACCTACGCCACCGTGGCCGCACCGCGTACGGTGCTGCTGTCCGCACAGATCGACTTCTGAGGACGATGGCTGTCATGCATCGCCTCGCTTTTAAGGAAACCGTAATGAAAAAGACTGTTCCGCACGCCATCGCCCTGCTCGCCGCCGGTGCCCTCACCGCGTTTGCCGGTGCCGCACAAGCGCATCAAATCTGGATCGAACAGCCCGCCGGTCAGAATGCCGTGATCCGCTTTGGCGAATTCGGCGAGAACCTGCGTGAAGCATCGCCGGGCCTGCTCGACAAGTTCGTGGCGCCGAGCGCGACGCTCACGTCGGCCTCTGGCGCGAAGACCGCCGAGGCGACCAAGTCGGCCGACGGCTTCACGCTGCCGTTCAAGGCCGCTGCCGGTGAAACGCTGGTGGCCGAAGACGCCAAGTACCCGCTCTTCACTTTCAAGCGCGACGCTCAGGAAGTCACCAACTGGTACCGTCCGGCAGCGCGTCTCGTGACGGACTTCTCGGCGCAGAAGCCGCAACTGCCGCTCGATCTGGTGCCCGCCGGCAAGCACGGCGAGTTCCAGTTGTTCTTCCAAGGCAAGCCGCTGGCGAAGACGAAGGTGTCGCTGGTCACGCAATCGGGCTGGGCCAAGGAAGCCCACACCGACGCGCAGGGCCATGTGAAATTCGATATGCCGTGGAAGGGCGTGTACGTGGCCGAAGTCAGCCACACCGACAAGACGCCGGGTGAGCGCGCGGGCGCCAAGGGTGCCGAACGCTATCAAGGCGTGAGCTACGTCACCACCACCACGTTCGTGCAGGCCGACGGCATCGAGCCGATTCCGGCAGGCCCGGCGGCAACGCCGAACAAGTAAGCGGTTCGCATCATGGCTCAGGTTCGCAGCAGTGCCGGTCTGTTTCGCGTCGGCGCACTCATCTCCCGCATCGTGGCCGCCATGCTTGGCGGCTACGCCATCGCGGCACTCGCCAGCGTGGCGGTCCTCGCCTTGCCGATGGACAAGCCGCAAGCGGTGATTACCGGCATGCTCGCCAGTTTCGCGATCTATGCCGGGGCGGTCGTGTGGGTGTTTGCCGTGCGCAGTGCGTGGCGAGCTTGGGCAGGTCTCATTGTGGTTGCCGTACCGCTCGCGCTGGCCGCGTGGGCGGTGTCGGCAGGTGTCGCCGGAGGTGCCGCATGACGGCCGCGAAGAAAACCGTGGATGCGGTGAATACCGGCCGAGGCATCCGTCAGACCATGTCCGACCTGCATACGTGGGCGGGCCTGCTGGTCGGCTGGCTGCTGTATGCCATGTTTCTCACGGGCACCGTGAGCTACTTCAAAGACGAAATTTCGCAGTGGATGCGCCCGGAAGTGCCGCATCAGCAACAGGCGCCCGACGTTGCCGTCGTCGCACAGAACGTCGCCGACCGGCTCTCGACGCTTGCGGCCGACAGCCCGCAGTGGAGCGTATATCTGCCCACGGAACGCAACCCGGTTGCCAATGTGTTCTGGCGCAACGCGCCCGCCCCCAAAGTCCCCGGCGCGACGGGCGCTACCGCTACGCGCCGCGCCTTCGAAGAGGCGACCTTCGATCCCGCGACGGGACAAATACTCAAGGCGCGCGAGACACTGGGCGGTGAATTCTTCTATCGCTTCCACTTCCAGTTCCATCCGTTGCCGGTGCTGTGGGGACGTTGGCTGGCGGGTTTCTGCGCGATGTTCATGCTGGTGGCGATCGTCAGCGGCGTGATTACGCACAAGAAGATCTTTATCGATTTCTTCACCTTCCGATGGGGCAAGGGACAACGCTCGTGGCTCGACGCGCATAACGCGCTGTCGGTCTTCGGCCTGCCCTTCCATCTGATGATCACGTACACCGGGCTAGTCACGCTCATGGCGATGTACATGCCGTGGGGCGCGCAAGTCGCAATCAAGACGCCGATGGACCGGGCGCAGATGAGCGGGCAACTCAGTGCGTTCCCGCCGCCTGCGAAGGCCACGGGAGAGAAAGCCCCGCTGGCGCCGATCGACGCCATGGTGCGCGAAGCACAGGCCCGCTGGGGCGCGAACGACGTTGGCCGTGTCACCGTGACGCTGCCGGGCGACGCTGCCGCGCGCGTGGCGGTCACTCGCGGCGAAACATCGCGCGTGTCGATGAGCCCGCAATACCTGCTGTTTAACGGCACAACGGGCAAGCTGATCGAGACACACGACTCGGTCGGCGCGGCGGCCGAAACACGCGGTGTCATGTACGCGCTGCATCTGGGCCGATTCAGCGATCTACACCTGCGCTGGCTGTACTTCCTCGTGAGTCTGGGCGGCACGGCAATGGTCGGCACCGGCCTCGTCATGTGGACGGTCAAGCGCCGGACCCGGCTGCCCGACCCCATGCGTCCGCACTTCGGTTTTCACGTGGTCGAGCGCCTCAACATTGCCGCCATCGCGGGCCTGTCGATCGCGATGACGGCGTTCCTGTGGGGCAACCGGTTGCTGCCGGTGGGCACCACCGGGCGCAGCGCCACCGAAGTCGATCTGTTCTATTGGGTCTGGGCTGCGACGCTGCTTTACGCGCTTGTGCGCCCGGCAAAACGCGCATGGGTCGAGTTGCTCTGGATTACCGCCGCAGTGCTCGCCCTGCTGCCGATTGCGAATGCACTGACGACTTCGCGCGGTTTGTGGCACAGCATCGCCGCAGGGGACTGGGCGTTTGCCGGTGTCGATCTGATGTTGTGGGTTTTTGCCGCGTTGCATGCGTGGCTTGCCGTGCGCACCGCACGCCATCGTCCGAAAACGAAGCCCGTGCGAAACAAGCCTGCCGCACCCACCGCATCGCCGACGTCTTCATCGTCCACATCGGATGTGCCGGTCAACGCCACGTTGAATGAGGAGCGCGCGTGATGCATCTCACCACCTTCCTCATTTGTCTGGCGGGCTTTGCCGCCTTGGCGCTGGCGACAGAGCGCCAGCAGCAGACGTTCTTCAACGCCACACTCTCGCGCTCGCGGACGCGCCGGTTACGGATTGCGGGATGGGGAGCGTTGATCGTGGCGCTGGCCGTGATCGTGACGCGTCAGGGCTGGGGGATGGGATTGGTGAACTACAGCGGCCAGACCAGCGCAGCGGCCGGTCTGGTGTATCTCGCCCTCATCGTGGGCGAGCGCCGCCGGTAGCTTATTCGTTCTCTTCGAAGTAGTGCCCGAACTTGACCTGCTTGGTGCGGATGTAGCGTTGGTTCTCTTCGCGCACCGGCACGTCCAGCGCCACGCGTTCGCACACGGGGATGCCGTGCTTGACGAGCGTGTCGAACTTCTTCGGATTGTTGCTCATCAAACGCACCGAGCTCACGCCCAGAATGCGCAGGATAGCGGCGGCCGAGTCGTACTCGCGGGCATCGTCGGGCAGGCCGAGATCGAGGTTGGCCTCAACCGTGTCGCGCCCCTGCTCTTGCAGCAGATACGCACGAATCTTGTTGCTCAGGCCGATACCACGGCCTTCATGGCCGCGCAGATACAGCATGACGCCCCGCCCTTCGGCCGCGATCTTGCGCATGGCCGCATCGAGCTGTTCGCCGCAATCGCAGCGGTACGAGCCGAAAACATCGCCCGTCAGGCATTCGGAGTGCAGACGTACCAGCGGTGCCGGCGTATCGTCCGTGATTTCGCCCGCGACATCGCCCATCACTAGCGCGAGGTGTTCGTTATCGCTGTCTTTGACGCGAAACGCATGCGACGCGAAAGTACCGTAGCGGGTAGGCAGGGTCGCCGTGGCGACGAGCGTGACGCATTCACCGGCGTCGTGGGCCGGTGCGGGGGAGGCAGAACCAGGGGACTTCATGGTGTCGTTCAAACGGGCAGAAATCTGAGAAGCGCCGACAGGAAAATCAGGCGTGTCGCAGGAGTGTACCGCCATTTGAAAATTTCGGCCGACGGCGGCTTCGCAGTACCGAAGCACTGCGGCCGCCCCTGTGCAGCCCTTGCCACGAGGGAAGGCAGCGCCGCCGGGTCAGCTACCGCTTAATAGTCGGCCCGCAGCGTGAGCATGAAGTTGCGGCGCTGGCCGTACTCGCCGTAGAACGTCGACGGCACCCGCGCGTAATACTCGCGGTCGAACAGATTGTTCACGTTGAACTGCGCCTCCAGACGGCGGTTAAAGCGATAGGCCACCATCGCGTCCCACACCGCATAGCCGCCCTGCACGGCGCCCACCGTACGATACGTCGCGCTTTGCACCCGCATGCCACCGCCCAGACGCAGCCCGTTCAACATGCCGTCCGAAAAGCGATACGTCGTGTACAGCTTGAACAGGTGCTGCGGCTCCTCGCCGTCGAGCGACTGACCGGCCTGCTGCGGGTCGTTCTCGAAGCGCGAGTTCAGCAGCGTGTAACCAGCATAGACGTTCCAGTTGCGCGTAATCTGGCCATTCACTTCGGCCTCCCAGCCCTGACTGCGTGCCGAGCCTGCCGCCACCGACCCCGTCGGATGCAGCGGGTCGGCCACGGCGCGGTTGACGTCGGTCATGCGGAACGCCGCCACCGTCGCATTCAGACGGCCATCGAGAAACGCCCCCTTCATCCCGATTTCGTACTGCTGCCCCTCACGCGGCGCCAACCCCTGACCATCGAACGTGGTCGCCGTTTGCGGCGCGAAGATCTTCGAGTAGTTGAAGTACGCGTTGATCTGCGGCGTAATCGCCAGCACGACGCCGCCATACGGAATGAACTTGTGATTCGCGCGCGACGTCGTGGTCCAAGGCGTTTCCGTCGGGATCAGGCTCTGGCTCTGTTGCTGGTACCACGCCTCGCGCCCACCCAGCACGACGGTGAGCGGGTCGAGCACGCGTATGCGTGCCTGTCCGTACACACCGAACTGCTGCATGCGCAGGTTGTTACCGTAATTGAACGGAATCGTCGGCTCGACGCTCGGCGGCGCAAACACGCTGAAGTTGCCCAGACTCTCGTAGCCTGACAGGCTGCGCTGCTGCGTCATCTGATAGTTCACCCCGGCCAGCCACTCATGCTTTCGCCCGAACGCCTCGACCGGCCCCGAGAGATGCGAGTCGACGCCGAACAGGTTGTTCTCCATGCGCTGCGACTGCCCGGCGTAGTTGGCCGTCAAAGTCACCGGGTTGATGCCCGGCCCGAGATAGGCGTACTTGCTGTTGCTCAACAGATGCCGGTAGTTGACCGTCGTCGTGGAGACGACGCCGCCGTCGAAGCGGTGCTCAAGCTTGGCGTTGACCTCCTGCATCGCCGTCCAGCTGTAGTTCCAGTCCGGCGAGAAGTTGGAATTGACCGGCGCCTTCAAGAACTGACGGTTGGTCAGCAGCGACTGGCCGTAGTCGAACGCATCGAGCGGGTTGACCTGATACGAGCCCGAGAGCGAGAGCAGCGTGCGCGGCGTGAGATCGAATTCGAGCGCGCCGTACGCGAGAAACTTGCGCTCGCTCGCCCGCGTGATCGACTTGTTGCCGGTGTCGCCCGTGAGCACCGCGCGGCCACGAATCGTGCCGCTGTCGTTGAGTGGACCGGTCACGTCGATCATCTGACGGTAGTGCGCCCACGAACCGAGGGACGTCTCGCTGCGCACGGCAAACGTATCGCCCGGACGCTTGCGCACCAGATTGACAGTGCCGCCCGGCTCGCCCGTGCCATCGAGCAACCCGGCCGGGCCACGGAAGACTTCCACGCGGTCGTACATCGACAGATCGAATTGCGGCTGGTACTGAATGCCGCTCAGAATCGACACCCCGTCGAATTCCACACCGACGTTATACCCCCGCGCATTGAAGTAGTACGTGCCGTCGCCATAGTTCACTGCCGTGATGCCGGTGGTGTATTGCAGGGCGTCCGACACCGAGGTCATGGCCTGATCGTCCATGCGCGCGCGGGTGACGACCGACACTGAATTCGGAATGTCTTTGAGTGCCTGTTGCGTCTTGCCGATGGTGGTCGCCGACGTGCCGTACGAATCGGTCCCTTCGGTCTGCGCATCGCGCTGGGCGTTGACGGTCGCGGCGGGCAGCGCGGCGTCGGTGCCTGCGGGTGCCGTCGCGGTCTGCGCCTGCGCGGCTGCCGTGAACATCAGCATGGCGAGTGCCATGGGTGTGTAGCGAAACGCGCGGTGCGACTGCCCTGCCCTCGCACCGTCAGTCATACGGCCCCGAGCCGCGCGGTGAGGTTTCTGGTTCTGATTCGTTTGCATCGTTGACAACACTTCCCCTTGTTGCCGGCCTCGGCCGGCGATCGATGATTCGTGACCCTAGGATCTGACGGGTATGACGGGTGTTTTGCAGTGGACGGCCGCGCCAGCCCCCGATGGGCTAAATCCCGCTACACTGGCGGGAAATATCGCAAATGAGACTCATTACTAAATTTGCGTGTGGTCCGGCGCAACACATTGATGGCTATGGAGAATATCGGGTTAAGAAAAAGCAAGGACGACAATAAATATCGATTTTTTGACATTCGACGTCCGATTGACGACACCCGAAATCAGTAACTCGTATGAACGATTTTTTGCGCAAGCGATTCCCCGATTCGGTGCGTCCGCTGCCTCGCGATGTCTATGCGCAGGTGACGACGTATCGCCATGGCGAGCGACTGATCTGGCACCGTCACCGGCACGGTCAACTGGTGTTTCCCGTGCGCGGCGTGGTGCGCGCGCTCACCCCGCTCGCCATCTGGACACTGCCGCCGACGCGCGCGCTGTGGCTCCCCTCGGACGTCGAGCACGAGCTGCATGCGGTCGGCGATACACAGATGTGCAACGTCTACTTCGAGCCGAAGCACTTCCCGTGGGACTGGACACGCCCCAATGTGATTCCGGCGACACCGCTCATTCGCGAATTGGCCGCGACCGTGGGCCGTGAAGGCGACAGCTACGGCCCCACGAGCCGCGCGGCGCTGTCGGTGCCGCCGCTCATGGGGGTGCTGCGTGAGACAGCTGCGACGCCCGAGCGAGGCGTACCGGTGCCACGCGACGCACGGCTGCAAGCGATTTGCGAACACCTGATGAACGACCCCGGCAGCAAGCTGACGCTCGACTTCTGGGGAGAACAGTTCGGTGTGAGCGGGCGCACGCTGGCCCGTCACTTTCAGGCGGAGACGGACATGACGTTCGTCACGTGGCGTCAACATCTGCGCGTGGCGGAAGCCATTTCTCAACTGGCGCAAGGCGCGTCGGTGGCTGCCACAGCGGATGCCTTCGGCTACGCCAGCGCGAGTGCGTTCATCGTGATGTTCAAACAGATCACGGGGCGCACCCCGCAGCGCTATCTGGCCGATGCGTGAACACGTCGGCCAGCGGCACAGGTGACAGCACGGCGGGACACGTCGGCCTTCAGCGCGCGTAGCTCACTGGCATGCCGCCGTCGGGATTGGGCAGCACGCCCATCGGCACACCGTAGATGGTTTGCAGCGTGGCTGGCGACATCAGTTCCGTCGGCGTGCCGCGCGCAATGGGCTTGCCCTGCTTGAGCGCCAGCAGCGAATCGCAGAACCGCGCGGCCATGTTCACGTCGTGCAGCACGATCACCACGCCCAGGCCATGCGTATCGGCCAGTTCGCGCACGAGCTTGAGCACATCGAGTTGATGCGCCACGTCGAGCGCCGACGTCGGCTCATCGAGCAACAGGCATTGCGCCTGCTGCGCCACGAGCATCGCGAGCCACACACGCTGGCGCTCGCCGCCCGAGAGCGACTCGACCAGCCGGTCGGCAAACACCGCCACGTCGGTCTGCGCCATCGCGTTCTGCACGGCCTCATGGTCCTTGGCATCGAAACGGCCGAGCGCGCCATGCCACGGATAGCGCCCCAGCGCGACCAGTTCGGCCACCGTCATCCCGGCAGCCGCCGGCGGCTGTTGCGGCAGATATGCCACCCGGCGCGCAAACTCGCGCGCGCCCCACGACGAGAGCGTCTTGCCTTCGAAATGAATTTCACCGCTGACCGGCGAGATTTGGCGGGCGAGCAACTTGATCAGGCTGGACTTGCCCGAGCCGTTGTGGCCGATCAGCCCGTGCACCTGCCCGCCCGCCAGTTGCAACGTGAGCGGCGCGAGCAGCGTGCGGCCTTCAACGGCGAAAGAGACCTCGCGCAGGTCGAACATCGGAGTATCAGTCATGAGCGTTCAGGGGGTGCCGTGCCGGTGGCATCGGAGCAATCGGTCGAATGAAGCGGCTGCGGCGCACGAAGCTGCCCGTAGTCGAGTTGAATCAGGCGATCAGCGAGATCGAAGTAACGGTCGTCGTGCGTGATGACAAGCACCGTTTTGCCGCGCGCCTTGAGTGCAGGCAGCATCTGCCGGTAGAACACATCCTTGAAGAGCGGGTCTTGATCGGCAGCCCATTCGTCGAAGACGTAGAACGGACGGTCTTCCAGATACGCGACCAGCAGCGCGAGCCGTTTGCGCTGTCCCTGTGAGAGGTCGAGCGTCGAGAAGCGGCCGTCCTCAATCGTCACCTTGTGATCGAGTTGCAGCGCCTTGAGCAGCGCGCCTGCTTGCGCATCGAGCCCGTCGGCCGGCAAGCCTAGCAGGTGTTCGAACAGGAAGAAGTCGCTGAACACCACCGAGAACCGCTGACGATAGCGGTCCCGCGCAGCTTCATCCACCGGCACGCCATCGACGGTAATTCGGCCTTGCTCGGGGGCATACAGCCCCACGATCAGCTTGGCCAGCGTGGTCTTGCCGCTACCGTTGCCGCCGACCAGATACACGAGTTCGCCCGGCCGGAACGTCAGACTGATCGGGCCCAGCGTGAACATCTCGTTCTCCTGCTCACGAAAATAGCGATGCGTCACGCCTTCGAGCGCGATCTCGTGAAAGGCGGGCGCATCGGGCACCGGTACCGCCGGGAGCAATTCACGCGGCAGTTCGCTTTCGACTTGTGCGATGCGCTCGAACGCGACGCGTGCCGTGCCCAATGCGGGCAACGACGACAGCACGCCCTCGATCGGCATGATCATGTACAGAAACACCAGCGCGTAGCCCGACACCACGGCGGGCGGCAAGTCGACGTGGCGCAACACCACGAACAGCGTCAGGCCGATGAACGCGAAGAGGATGAAACTGCCCCAACTGGCCGCCGCCGCATACAGCACGTACCCGCGCGTGCGCTGCACACGCACCGCTTCGACATTCTCAGCCAGCCGCTCTTCGATGAACGCCTCACGGCGCCCGCGATGCAGCTTCAGTTCCTTGGCACCGTCGAAGAGCGCGCGAAAGTCCTTCACCAGCGATTCTTCGCGCTTGCGCGAGCCACGCAGATGCAGCAGCGCCCGTGTGTTCGCCATGCGAAAACCCGCCGCGCCAATGAAGATCGTGACCACGGCGAACACCAGAATCTGCCACGACAGATAGCCGAGATACGCGAGGCAGCCGACGATCACGGCGCCCTGCATCGCCAGCACCGGCAGGCTGACGAACAACACGACCACCGCGTCGAGATCCTGTGTCAGCACGGCCAGCGCACGAGCGATACCATGCCGCTCCAGACTCGCATACGGCGCTGCGCCAATGCGGCGCAGCACTTGCATACGCAGCGTCGCCTTGGCCCGCTGGCCAAGCGACATGAACAGCGTTTGCGACAGCGCGCGCGTCACCAGCACGAGCACGCCGAGACCGAGAAATTGCAGGCCGAGCGTGCCCAGCTGTTCGTGCGACGCGGTAAGCGCCTGATTGATGAGGGCGACGAGACCGGCGTTGCCAAAGCCGCTCACGAGACTGCCGATGAACGCGATGGACAGCGGCCATCGGGATGAACGCACCAATTGCCAAAACAAGGACATAGGAGGGGGACCTCTCTTTTGTTATGTGATTTCTTATGTGATTTTTGGGGACTTCAGGCCACCTGACGGCGCAGGTGCCACAACAGATACGGTGCGCCGATCAGCATGGCGAGTACCCCCGCAGGCAACTGCTGCGGGAACATCAGATTGCGGCCGAGCCAGTCAGCCACGATCATCAGCAGCGCGCCCGACACGCCCGCTGCCACCGCCTGCGAACGCGCCTTGCCGAAACCGGCCATGCGCGCCAGATGCGGGGCCAGCAGGCCGACAAACGACAACGGCCCGATCACCAGCGTCGCTACGGCACTGAGTACCGCCGCCAGACACCAGATCCACAGGCGTGCCCGGCGCACATTCATGCCGACCGCACGCGCCGTCGCGTCGCCCATCGGCAACAGATCGAGCCAGCGCGATGCCAGACACGTCAGCACCAGACCCGCGACAGCGGCCAGCGCCGCGCCCGTCGCGATGCCCGGCCCGACGATGTAGGTGAGCCCCAGCATCAACGAGCGAAGCAGGAATGAATTCGCATTGCCGCTGGCCGTCGCAAGCGCCACGAGCGACTGCGCCATGCCCGAGATCGCCACGCCCGCCAGCAGCATGCGCGTCGGCGAGAAGCCGCCACTTCGCCCCAGCCAGAGCATGACCGCCAGACTGATCGCGGCCCCGGCGAATGCGGCGCTGAACAACGTCGTCGCCGCCGGACCGCTCACGGTCCACGTCAGAATCAAAACGCCGAGCATCGCCCCGCCGCTTACGCCGAGTAATTCGGGGCTTGCCATCGGGTTACCGCTCACGCGCTGCAACAGCGTGCCGGCCAGCGCCAGCGTCATGCCAGCCGCTGCCGACGCGACAAGTCGGGGCAAGCGCCACGGCAGCGCTTCTGTCCACTGCGTGCCGTTCAGCCATTGCCAGCCGTCCAGCGTGCGGCCGGTGTGCAGCGCAATCCACACGAGCGCCAGACCGCCGGCAAGCGCCAGCACTAGCCAGCGCCAGCGATGACGGGCACGCGCCGGTGGTGCAGCGTCCGGAGAGGTAATCTCGCCGGCACGCGTGCGCCGAAGCAGCCACAACAGCAACGGACCGCCAAAGAGCGCCGCCGCCGCGCCCGTCGGAATCACCGCGCCGTCGAGCAATGGCAGGCATTGCACGACTTGATCGGTGAAGACGAGCAACAGCGCACCGATCATCGGCGCCCAGAGCAATTGATCCCGCAGGCGCCGCGCACCCGCCAGACGCACAAGTTGCGGACCTGCGAGCCCGATGAAACCGATGATGCCGACCGCACTCACGATGCACGCAGAAAGCACCACGGCGACCGCCAGCCCGGCAGAACGAATCCACGCCACGCGCGCGCCGAGTTGCCCCACGCTGCGATCGTCGAGCACGAAGAGCGTGAGCGGACGCAGCAGCAGCGCGGCGGCCACGGCTCCGACAACCACGCGCGGCAGCAACCAGAGCGTGTCGTGCCAGCCGTTCTGCACGAGCGAGCCAGCGCCCCACGCGAACACGCCGACCAGCGCGCGCTCATGGGTCATCGACAGCATGATCGTCAGACCGCCGAAGTACAGATTGACGATCATGCCCGCGAGAATGACCGGCACCGCGGCGAAGCGGCTGCGCCACGTCAGCGCCATCACAATGCCGATGGCCAATGCCGCGCCGCCGAACGCCAGACTCGCGCGCCATGCCAGCGCGAGCGTCGGCAGCCAGATCGCCGCAGCGGCAAGCACCAGATAAGCCCCGGAGGCGACGCCGAGCGTGAGCGGTTCGGCGAGCGGATTGCGCAGCACCTGCTGGAACATCACCCCCGCGAGTGCGAGCCCCGCGCCCGCCAGCCCGGCCATCACCAGACGCGGCAACCATGCGTAGCTCACGAGCAGCGCCGACATCGCGCTAGCGGGCGTCTGCCCCGCCGCATCCGTCGCCGGCACGCCGTGGCTGAGGGCTTGCCATACGGCGGCCGCGAACGCCGGCATATCGACACCGGCGGGCCGCAACGACGTGAACGTCCAGACGATCAACAACAATGTGGGGAGCCCGACGATCAACGCCAGCCTGACCAAATGGCTTTCCGCCCCCCCGGCACGTGCGCCGCGCGAGAGGTCTGCCATCAACGGCCCTTGAGAATTCGACGCGCTCATGCCGCACCTCCGGTCAGTGCCGCCGTCAGGGCATCGGCCAGACGCAATGCCGTGGGCGTGCCGCCCGTCGGCAGCATCATCGGCAGAGTACTCATGCGCCCGCCATGCACGAACGGCAAGGCCTGCCAGAGCGGGCTTTGCCCCAGCATCTTCACCACCTGCGGCGACGATCCGATCAGCATGGCGCGTGCCGACGCATCGCCGCCAATCTGTGTGTAATCGACCTGCGCCATCCCTTCCGTATCGCTCGGGCGACGCCATGCGTTGGTCAGACCGAGCGCGTTCAGCGTGCCGCCGAAGACGCTCTCGCTCCCGAACACGGCCGTCAGGCGCGTATCGATCGGTGTGATGAGATAGATCGGCCGATCCGCCGCGCCGTGTTGCGCGATGCGCGTGCGTAAGGTCGTCAGACGCTCGTCCGTTTGCTCGATGAGTTGCATCGCGGCAGCAGGCCGGCCGAGCGCTTCGCCTAGTGCCTGAACGCGACGGCGGGCGAGCAGATAGCCGTCCTCGTGACGATGCGCCGCCGGGGCGACGAACACGCGGGCAATCCGCGAGAGCGAATCGAATAACGGCGCATGCAGCGGCGTGACGACGATCAGGTCGGGCCGCAACGCCTGCACCACTTCAAAATTCGGCTGAAACAACAGACCGGTGTCGACCACCGACGACGGCATCTCCGGCGTGCCCGCCAACGCGCGATACCAAGGCGGGCGCGACATGCCCACCGGCACCACGCCCAGTGCCAGTATCTGCGCGCCCAGCCCCCAGTCCATCACGACGACGCGCGGCGTTTTACCCGCGTCCGTGGCCGCCTGCGCAATCGCCGGCATGAGAAGCGAAGCGGCCGACGGCACCAGCGCACCAACGCCAAACGCCGCCAAAAGGCGGCGGCGGGCGGCAAACGATTTTCGTTGCATCACCATTGATAACGGGCAGTCCCTAAGACAGTTCGCGTGGCGCCCCAGTAACAGAGCGACGCCGACGTGCAATACGAAACGTATTCGCGGTTAAACAGGTTGTTGACGTTCACGGCGAAGCGCCATTGCTGCCAGTCGTAGTGCACGGCGGCATCGACCAGCGTGCGGCTCGGCACTTCGAACGAATTGGCGGCATCCCCCGCCGACGAACCCATGTAACGCACGCCGGCACCAAAACCGAGATTGCGCAGCACGCCTTCGTGCAGCGTGTAGTCGGCCCACAACGCCAGGTTGTTGCGCGGCGCGATCTGCGGGCGCTTGCCCTGTGCGGTCGTGCTTTGCATGACGATCTGATTCAGATATGTGTACGACGCGATCAGCATCAGGTCGCGCGTCACATTGGCGCGGGCTTCCGCTTCCAGCCCGCGCGAGCGGACCTCGCCGGTCTGCGTCGGGAACGTCGGATGCGCCGGGTCGACCACGCTCACGTTTTCCTGACGCAGATCGAAGGCCGACAGGCGGAACGACGCATCGTAGTTTTTCGGCTGGTAACGCACCCCGATCTCGTATTGCTTGCCTTGCGTGGGTTGCAACGGTGCACCCGAGAACGTCAGGCCAAGCACCGGCGCGAACGACTTCGCGTAGCTGATATACGGTGCCACGCCATTGTCGAACGCGTATGACAGCCCCGCCCGCCACGTGAACGCGTGGTTATCGGCCTCGCTCTTTGCACCGTTGTTGACCGAGCGCGTCGTAGCCCAGTCTTCGCGCATGCCCAGCGTCAGCCCCCAGCGTTGATAGCGAAGCTCGTCCTGCGCGTAGAGACCGGCCTGCGCGAGCGAATAGTCGAGGCGCGTATTCGCCGCAATGCCGTTGAGCGACGCGTAGTTCGGGTTGAACAGATTCAACTGCCCCGCGATCCCGCCGCCGTACATATCGCCTTCGAGCACGCGGCGATAGTCGAAGCCGAACAACATCGTGTGCTCCACCGGACCGGTCGCGAATTTGGCCTGCGCATTCGTGTCGATCTGCCACTGGCTCACATGCTCGTGATCGGTGTTGCCCCACATGTAGACCGTGCGCTGATCCGGGCTGAAACCGCTCGTGACCGACGTCTGGTAATAGTTCTGATCGATGTGCAGGTAACGCGCGTTCTGCGAAATGCGCCACGTATCGTTCAGTTGCTTCGCAAACTGATAGCCGAACCAGTATTGCGTGCGTTGCATGCCGTCACGCGTCGGGTCACCAAAGTACTGATCCGGGCCGAGCCGGCCGTTCGGATTGACGAACACCGTGCCGCTCGCAGGCACCGGGTTGAACAGACCGCCCGCCGGGTCGCGCTGATAGCCGGCCAGCAGCGTGAGCGACGTGTCGCGATCGGGCTTGAAGGTGATCGACGGTGCGATGGCCAGACGTTCGTCCTTGATCGCGCTCACTTGAGTCTTCGCATCGCGCGCCAGACCGACCACGCGATACAGCACCGTACCGTCCTGATTGAGTGGCCCGCTCAGATCGAAGCCGGCCTGATAGGTGTTGTGATTGCCGATTTGCAGCGTCACTTCGTGCTGCGCCTGCTCGGTCGGCAGCTTGCTGCTGTAATTGACCAGCCCGCCCGGGTTGCCCTGACCGTACAGCACCGACGACGGGCCGAACATCACGTCGATGCGATCGAGCAGATACGGGTCGACGCGCGCCGTCGCGAACCGCGGCGACTGGAAAATCGCCAGTCCGTCGAGGTACGCATCGAGATCGAAACCACGTGCACGCAACTGATCGAAGCGCACATCGGTGCCGTCCTGCGTGTTCACGCCGGTGGTGTAGCGCAACGCCTGATCGATGGTGATCGCGCCCTGATCGTCCATTTGCTGACGTGTCACGGTCGATGTGGCCTGCGGCAGCGTGAGCGTATCGGCATCGGTCTTGGTACCCGTCTTCATGCGCTTGGCGACATAGCCTCGTCCCGGACCGCTCGGATTCTCCGCGAGCGAGGTGTCGGTCACCTGCGTCGCGGGCAGCGCAGCCGTGGCATTGGCCGCAGACGCGCCCACGGTCGCCGAATCCACCTCTACTGCCCAGCCGTGCTGGCCGAATACCGTGCTGCCAATCACCAGTGCCATGGTGGTCAGGCGTCGGGCTTGTGCCCGCTTCCCCGTATTGTTCTGAGTCACTTTACCGATCTTCCCGCGTCAGAGTCATTCCGTCTGAATGAATGTAAATAAATGAGACGCATTACTATTATCACTCGTATCCGTCCCTAAACCGCCATGGCTATTGGTAGAATACCGGGGAACTTTTTGCTGTGAATCACAAAAAATGTTGAGAAACGGACATTTTCTGTCCATTTCTCTAAGCTTTTGCGCGGCGGGCGCCTCATCAGGGCACTCGCGGTGAGCCCAGAGTTGTCGATCGGTCCGGTTGGGAAGATGTCATGAAGGAATTGCTGCTACGCCGCTATCCGCAAACGCGCCGACATTTGTCGCGCGACGTCACGTTCGTTGGGATGGAATGCGAGGACGGCGAGCGACAGCCGTGGCATCAGCATCAGCATGGTCACGTGGTGATGGCGCTGCGTGGCGTGGTGCGCGTGCTCACGCCGGCGCACACGTGGACCCTGCCCGCCTCGCGCGCGCTGTGGCTGCCGCCCAATACGCCGCACGAACTGCACGCTGTCGGACGCATGCAGTTCTGCACGATCAGTATCGAGCCCGGTTCCGTGTCGTGGTTATGGCCCAACGCCCTCGTGCTGACTGTAGGGCCGCTGCTGCGCGAGCTGGCCGTCGACATGCTGGCCGACGGCATGCATTACGCACCGGACAGCCGCACGGCGCTCTCCGTCCCTTTACTGCTTCGCCTGCTGCGCGAAGCCGCTGCTCCCGGCGAACACGGTTTGCCGCTGCCCAGTTCAGCCAAGCTGCTTGCGATCTGCGAGCACATGATGATGGCGCCCGCGACGGACTACTCGCTGGAGCGATGGGGGGAAGAAATGGGGGCGAGCGGCAAGACGCTCGCACGCCGGTTCAAGGACGAGACCGGCATGACCTTCGGGCGGTGGTGCCAGCATATGCGCGCGTCGGAAGCGATCACGCGGCTGGCCCTCGGTGCGTCGGTCGGCGACGTGGCACTCGCGCTCGGCTATCAGAGCCCGAGCGCGTTCATCGTCATGTTCAAGCGTCTGTTCGGCCGCGCACCGCAGCAGTATCTGGCGGTGGCGGAACGCTGACGCCTCAACGCCTCAACGCATCAACACTTCAACGTTTCAACCTCAATGCACACCGAGCACCGGTGATGCACTCGCGGCGAACGTGTCGCGGATCGAAGCAATCGCGGCCACGGTTTCGTCGATGTCGTCGTCGCCGATATGGCGGTGCGTGACCAACCGCAGCATCGACTGGCCGCTGGCACGCGCCAGAATGCCGTACTCGGCGAGCGCCGCCTCCCACGCACGCGGGTCGCTCTCACGCTGTTCGCCCACCCGCAGCCGCACGATATTGCTGTGCGACGGTATCGAATCGACGAGCAGCGGATCGATTGCCGCCAGTCCGGTCCAGAGTCGATGCGCACGGTGATTGTCGTCGGCCAGACGCGCCACCATCGTCTCCATCGCCACCTTGCCCGCCGCGGCCATGATGCCCGCTTGGCGCAACCCGCCACCGACCATGCGCCGGAACGTGCGTGCCTGTTCGATCAACGCATGTGAGCCCACCAGCATCGCGCCCATTGGTGCCGACAATCCCTTCGACAAACAGAACGTCAGGCTCTCGCAGTGCGTGGCGATCGTTGCAGCGTCCACCCCAAGCGCCGCCGCTGCGTTGAACACGCGCGCCCCATCCAGATGCACCGGCACGCCCGCACGCGACGCGAGCGAATGCACGTCGGCCAGATAAGCCAGCGATGGCACGTAGCCGCCTGAGTGGTTATGTGTCGACTCCACGCCGACCATCGCCGTGGGTTGCCCATAACGGGAAAAGCCGGGGCGCAGTGCCCCGGCCAGTGCATCGAGATCCATCTCGCCACGCACCGACGGTATGTTGACCGGATAGAGGTGCGCGAGGCGCGACATGCCGCCCGCCTCCGACTTGGCCATGTGCGCCTGTGCGTCGATCACGGCTTCACCGCCGCGCGTGGCGTGGCACAGCGAGGCGATCAGATTGCCCATCGTGCCGGAGACGACGAACATCGCCTCCTCCTTGCCGGTGGCCACCGCCGCCAGATGTTCGAGGGCGCGCACCGTCGGGTCGCCCTCCAGTGTGTCGTCGCCGAGCGAGGCGGTTTGCATCGCCTCCCACATCAGCGCGGTCGGCCGGGTAACGGTATCGCTGCGCAGATCGACGACGCGTTCGGTATTACGTTGGGTCATGCGGGGAACTCCTGACCGTGCGCATGGCTGCCGACTTGGCCCGCCTGCCCCGCATTCGACTCGGCGAGCGCCGCTTGCACGGCCTCGGGCGATTCATACGGAATACCGGCGAGCTTCATCACGAGCTTGATGGCCACGGTGTTGCTGAAAACGTTGATCGCAGTCCGGCCCATGTCGAGGAACGCGTCGACACCGGCGATGATCGCGAGTGCCTCGATAGGCACGCCGATCGTGGTGAGCACCATCGCAATGGCAACCAGCCCGCCCGACGGCACGTTGGCACTGCCCTTGCTGGCCAGCGTCGTCACCAGCACGATGGAGAGCAGCGTGGGCATGTCGAGCGGCACGTGATACGCGTCGGCCAGAAAGCCCACGGCCAGTGCGAAGTACATGATCGAGCCATCGCGGTTGAACGCGTAGCCCAGCGGCAACACGACCGAGGCGATGGCCTTGGGCACGCCCATGGCGATCAGCTTCTCCATGTGCAGCGGCAGCGTGGCTTCGCTGGAGCGCGTGGCGAACGCGAGAATCACCGGTTCGCTGATCGCACGCGTGGTCGCCAGCGGCTTTTCACCGATCGCCTTGAGCAAGATCCAGAACAACACCAGCAGCACGCCGAGGCCCAGATACATGGTGCCCACGAGCTTGACCAGCGCCAGAATCGTGCCGACACCCTGCGTTGCAAAGAGCCACGCAATGATCGCGAAAATGGCGATCGGCGAGAGCGAGATGATCCAGTCGGTGAGTTTGAACACGGCCCCCATCAAGGCGTCGAGCACGCCGACCAGCGGCTTGGCGCGCTCGCCGATGGCCGACAGCGCCATACCGAGCAGTACCGCAAACACCAGCACCGGCAGCAGGTTGCTGCCGCTCATGGCGGCGAAGATGTTCGACGGAATCATCTCGAGGAAGAACTTCGTCCAGTCGACCGACGCCGCAATCGGCTTGGCCGAGGCGTGCGCAGCGGCAAGGTTGGCACCGAGCCCCGGATGGAAGATCGCATTGAGCCCCAAGCCGATCACGATCGAGACGAGCGTCGCGATGAAAAAGTAGACCATGCTGATCGCCGAGACACGTCCCAGCGCACGGGCGTTGTGCCCCATCTGGTAAATGCCGAGCGTGATAGCCGTGAACACGAGCGGCACCACGATCATCTTCACGGCTTGCACGAACGCTGTGCCCACCGGCATCAACTTCGTCGCAAGACCGGGCGCGACCATGCCGCAGCCGACACCGAGGGCAAGACCGATGAGCATCTGGACGGGCAATGGAATGAGGCGTTTCTTGCTGGCAGAACGGGACGACATGACGGCTATCTCCGAAAAAAACGTGACGGCTTGGCGAGCGTGATCGATCCGATCAGCGCGAAGCACCGGGCGACCCGGCGGGGACGAGCGCCTGCAAACGGGTCTGCATGGCGTGCGTAAGGTGGTCCCAGACACTGCGCTGGGCCTCCTCGGGACGCCCGGCGGCGATGGCGTCGAAGATCGCAAGGTGTTCGCGAACTGCGGCGCGCGTGCGCTCGGCGTCGTAATGCGGGATGCGTTGCAGCGCCAGACCGTTCTGGGTGCGCAACGCGTGATAGGTCTCGACCAGCCGCACGTTGTCGGCAGCGGCAAACATCGCTTCGTGGAATTGCCAGCCCACGCGTTGCGTGATGTCGACGTCGAGCGGCACGGCTTCGTCCTGCGCGTCGAGGGCGCGCAGGCGCTTGGCCACTTCTTCCAGCGCCGGGGTCACGCCCTTTTGCGCGGCGAGCCAGGCGGCCATGCCTTCGAGTGCGAGACGCACTTCATGAATCTCGCTCAGATCGCGCACCGACAACTGGCGCACGAAGGTGCCGCGCATCGGCACGATCTCCAGCAGGCCGTCGTTGGCAAGCGCCCGGATGGCCTCGCGCACGGGCGTGCGGCTGATGCCGAAGCGCTCGGACAGCGCGCGCTCGGAGAGGGCCTCTCCGGCGCGAATTTCGCCGGAGACGATTAGGGCGCGAATGGCGTTGTAGGCCGAATCGCTCAGGGCCGGGGTGCGTTGGGTCTGGTTCATAACTGGTATACCAGCAAAAAACAATTTGCCGGTCAACGCGAAAATCTGTGAACGGGGGCCTTTTGCGGGTAAACGATGACCGTGCGGGCGGCCTCATCGGCAACTCATTGGCAACGACGCCACACGACTGCCCCCGGCATGTCGCTCAGTGACGTGTTGCTCCGCAGCATCATGTGCCCCGCAATTCAGTGAACGATTAAATTACAGTTTATTAATTGAAAAACTCGGTAATCCCTTATCCGGCTGTGAAATCACGAATATCGAATCACACTCAGTTTTATTGACCAAAACCAGAAGAAATCGCACCAAAAATGGGCCTAACAATTGCTTGACGCGCCTAATTCACGCGCGTACATTCCGCCACGAATCAATCATCAGGGGACACCCCAATTGGACAGTTGTAGTTGCCCGTTACCGCTTGAACGGTAGATCCCGGCCCGACGTCCGTCCCTTTTGGTCGCCGTCTCGCCGGAGTGCGAGAGGTGCGCCATATCTGCGCTCAGTTGATTTACACCGGAAGCCTTTCCGGTTCGGCTGACCAGATCCCCGCCTTCCCCAGATCGTCATGCGCTTGAAGTCTGCTTGCCTGTAACGGCAAGTCGAGACTTGTGCGCGTGTTCACCGTGAACGCTTGCAAGCTGCTGCGCCGATGCCGGTCGCGGCAGCGCGGCGTGCGCACGTTCTTGCCCGCGAGTCACCGCTGCTATCCAACGGTTCCTTAGCTTAAGGAGAAATCGATGCCCGACCCTGACAGTTGCTTATGTCGGTCGCATGTCATTGACACATACGCACTTCAAATCACCTTTAAACCGGAAATTCCTTCGAATTACCGGCAGGTATTGCGTCGCGTGGCGAATCACGATTTACGTTGCCGGATTAAATTCCGACTGACGTGACCCGACTCGTCTTTCACGTGAGCGCAATGCCATTGCCTCCCTCACGTGAAAAAAGAGATTCGGGAAATGAACAAAATCCATCTATCGGGCGCGAACAAACGGATTGCCCTCGCCGGCCTCGGCGTGATCGCAACGCTCGCCCTCTCGGTCGAAGCCGTACGCTGGATGTCGACGACCAGCCACGCTTCCGTCAAGTCCGACGCCGCCGAGCACGCCATCGTGCTCCGCGATGGCGATAAGTACGTCGTGCCCCCTGACTCGGCGTTGCGCTCCCGGTTGAGCGTTGCCGCCGTGGGCCTGCGCGACGAGCCGCGCATGGTGCAATTGCCTGCCACCGTCGAAGCCGACCCCGCACGCACCGCCAACATCCTGCCGCCGGTGGCCGGTCGCATCGTCGAGCTCAAGGTTCATCTCGGCGATCACGTCACGAAAGGCCAGCCGCTGCTGACCATCGACTCGGGCGATCTGGCACAGGCTTGGTCCGACAACGACAAGGCACGCGACGCCTTCACCCACGCGGGCACGACGCTCAAGCGCGTGCAGGGCCTGCGCGATGCGGGCGCGGGTGCTGCGAAGGATCTGGAACAAGCGCAAAGCGACTACACGCAAGCGCAAGCCGAACTCACCCGCTCAGAGACCCGCCTGCGCGGCATCGGTGCCGACGCGCACACGCGCGGCCGTCAACTCACGCTGGTCGCCCCGTACGCCGGCACGATCACCGCACTGTCGACGTCTCAGGGCGGCTATGCCAACGACCTGACCGCGTCGCTCATGACCGTTTCCAATCTGGATTCCGTCTGGGTGACTGCCAACGCCCCCGAGAGCAACGTCGCGCTGATCGCCAAGGACCAGCCGGTCGACGTGGTCTTTCAGGCGTATCCGGGCCAGACGTGGCACGGCAAGGTGAGCTTCGTGAGTGAAGTGCTCGATCCCGACACGCGCCGCGCCAAGGTGCGCATCGCGTTCCCCAACACCGACGGCCGTCTCAAGCCGAACATGTTTGCAACGGCGACGTTTGCCGTGCCCCAACAGCGCTCGGTCTTCGTGCCGAATTCGGCGCTGATCATGAACAACGACAGCACCGTGGTGTGGGTGGAAGTCGCCCCGTGGACCTTCGTAAAGCGCACGGTGCAGCCGGGTTACGGCGAGCCGGACGGTGCGCGCGTCGGC
The DNA here is from genome assembly GCF_002179865.1 of Pandoraea sp. PE-S2R-1. Taxonomy (NCBI): domain Bacteria; kingdom Pseudomonadati; phylum Pseudomonadota; class Betaproteobacteria; order Burkholderiales; family Burkholderiaceae; genus Pandoraea; species Pandoraea sp. PE-S2R-1. The sequence continues at coordinate 540,877 of NZ_NGUR01000010.1, forward strand.
GCCGGGCTGACGGCAGGCGATCGCATCGTCGTCAAGGGCGGGGTACTGCTCAATGATTAACCGCCTCATTACCTTCTGCCTGCACAAGCGTGTCGTCATCTGGGTGGTGGCGCTGCTCGTGGCTGCCTTCGGCTGGTACAGCTGGACGCAAATGGCCGTCGAAGCCTACCCGGACATCGGCGACGTGACCGCGCAGGTCACCACGCAAGCCCCCGGCCTTGCCGCCGAGGAAATCGAACAACAGATCACCGTGCCGCTGGAACGTGCGCTGGGTGGTACGCCCGGCGTGGTGTCGATGCGCTCGTCGTCGACCTTCGGCCTGTCGCTCATCACGCTGGTGTTCCGCGACGGCGTCGAAGATTACTGGGCCCGTCAACGGATCAACGAACGCATTGCAGGCGTCACGCTGCCCTCGGGCATCACGCCGGGACTCGACCCGGTGACCGGCCCGGCGGGCGAAATCTATCGCTACACGCTGGAGTCGGATACCAAGAACCTGATGGAGTTGTCCGAGCTTCAGCGCTGGGTCGTGATCCCCGCGCTGCAACAGGTCGCGGGTGTGGTGAATGTCGACAACTTCGGCGGCTTCACCATGCAGTACCAGCTTGAGCTCGACCCGGTGCAGTTGCAGCGCTACAGCATCGGTCTGAACGACGTCACCACAGCCATTAACAACAACAGTGCCAACGCTGGCGGCAGCCGCATCTCGCGCGGCGAGCAGGGCTATGTCATTCGTGGCATCGGCATGGTGCATTCGCTCACTGACCTCGGCAACATCGTGGTCACGCAGCGCAATGGCGTGCCCGTGCTGGTGAAGGATCTGGGGCGTCTGACGTACAGCCATCAGGAACGCGAAGGCATTCTCGGCAAGGACCACAATCCGGACACGATCGAAGGCATCGTCGAGATGCTCAAGTATCAGAACCCGTCCGAAACGCTCAAGGGCGTACACGCGAAAGTTGAAGAACTGCGCAAGCAGCTTGAGCCGCAGGGCGTTCGTCTCGTGCCTTACATCGACCGCGACGACCTCGTGCAGAACACCATCCACAAGGTGTCGCACACCGTGGCGGAAGGCGTGGGTCTCGTATGCATCGTGTTGATCCTGTTCCTCGGCAGCCCCCGCAGTGCGCTAATTGCCGCCGTGACGATTCCGCTCGCGCTCGTGGCCGTGTTCATCATGATGCACTTCACGAACATGCCCGCGAACCTCTTCTCGCTGGGGGCGATCGACTTCGGCATCATCGTCGACGGGGCCATTGTCGTGACTGAAGCGATCTTGCGACGGCGAGAAGCGGCACCCGAGGCCGTGCTCACCGAAGGCGACGTGCTGAGCGCGACCCTACAGGTGGCGCGCCCGATCCTGTTCGCCACGCTGATCATCATCACCGCCTACCTGCCGTTGTTCGCCTTCGAGCGCGCAGAAGCCAAGCTGTTCTCGCCGATGGCCTACACGGTGGCCTACGCATTGGCCGGCGCCTTGCTGTGCACGTTCATGCTGATTCCCGGGCTGGCGTACGTGGCACTGCGCAAACCGCGCAAGGTGTTCCACAACGTGCCGCTTCAGCGCGCGCAGGCCGGCTTCCAGCGCTGGCTCGACAAGTTGCTGAATGCGCCCCGCATGGCCATTTCCATCGGTGTGTTCGCACTGGCGGCGGTGGTGGCGCTGGGCGCGACGACCGCTCGCGAATTCCTGCCCGATCTCGACGAAGGGTCGCTGTGGCTGCAAGTGCAATTGCCGTCGGGCCTCTCGCTCGACAAGGCCAGTGAAATGGCCAGCGAATTGCGCACGGTGCTGCTGAGCTTCCCTGAAGTGTCGTATGCCGTCACGCAGTTGGGGCGCAGCGACAGTCAGGCCGATCCGTGGACGCCGTCTCATATCGAAGCGCCGGTGGGGCTCAAGCCTTACGACACGTGGCCGCACGGGGAAACCAAGGCCGAGTTCGTCAGCAGGCTCAACGATCGTCTCAAGCAGATTCCGGGCATGTCGGTCGGCATCAGCCAGCCGATCATCGACGGCATCAACGACGCCGTGGGCGGGGCTCACAGCCCGCTGGTGATCCGCATCGTCGGCGACGATTTCAAGGAACTTCGCCGTATCGGCACCGAAGTCGTTGGCGTGCTCAAGCAAGTGCCGGGCACGGCCGACGCGTCGATCTTCGAAGAGCCGCCGATTCCGCAGATCGTGGTGAATGTGGACCGGGCTGCGGCTGCGCGGTATGGCATCAACGTGTCTGACGTGACGAATCTGATCCAGACCGCCATTGGCGGCGCGTCGGTGAGTCAGGTCTACGTGGGCGACCGCCAGTACAACGTGACCGTGCGCTTCCCGCCCAACACTCGCAATAGCCCCGAGACGCTGGGCAATCTGTTCGTCAATGCCCCGGGCGGTGCGCAGATTCCGTTGTCGGCACTCGCCAGCATTCGGTATCAGAGCGGTGAGGCGACCATCACGCACGACATGAGCAAGCGTGAGCTGATCGTTCGCATCGACTATGCGCAGCGCGGGCTGTCGGATTATCTGGCCGACGCCGAGAAGCGCATCGATGCCAACGTGAAGTATGACCACAGCAAGTACCAACTCGTGTGGGGTGGACAGTTCGAGAATCAGCAGCGGGCGCAGGCACGGCTCACGTTGATCATGGGGCTGGTGCTCGCGTTGATGCTGGTGTTCCTGTTCGCGGAATTCGGCAAGCTGCGTCAGGCTGCGCTGATTCTGGGCGTGGTGCCGCTGGCAACGCTGGGCGGCTTGATTGCCCTGCGGCTGACGGGCGAAACGTTGAACGTGGCGAGTGCAGTGGGCTTCATTGCGCTGTTCGGGGTGGCCGTGCAGAACGGCATCATCATGATTGCCAACATCAACCGTGTGCGCGCGGAGGGGCTGGGCTTGCGTGAGGCGGTGATTGCAGGCGCGGTCGAGCGCTTCCGTCCGGTGCTGATGACGGCGACGGTCGCGACCGTGGGCATGTTGCCGGCGGCCATGGCCATTGGTGTCGGCACCGACGTGCAGCGCGCACTCGCCACCGTGGTGGTGGGCGGGTTGATCGTCGCCACATTGCTGACGCTGTTCATTCTGCCGACCTATTACTACGTCCTCGAACGCTATATGGAGGAGCGCGCCGCAAAGCGTGCCCTCCAAGCGGCCGAACCGGCACAGGGGTAAAAACATGACTTATCGTTATTCCGGGGCGCGCTGCGCCGTGGCGCTGGCAGCCGCGCTGTCGATGGCCGGATGTGCCGTCGGGCCCGATTTCAAAACGCCGGAAGCGCCTGCCAATGCGGGTTACACCGTCGACGCCCTGCCTGCGGGCACCACGTCGGCCGACACGACGGGCGGCAGCGCCCAGCGTTTTGTCTCCGGCATGGATATTCCTGCGCAGTGGTGGACGCTGTTCCACTCGCCCGAACTCGATGCCCTCGTGAAAGAGGCCATCGAACGCAATCCCGACATGGACGCGGCGCGAGCCGCGCTCAAGTCGGCCCACGAAGCGGTGCGGGTGCAGCAAGGCGACTTCTTCCCGCAGGTCAATGCATCGTTCGCCCCGACGCGCCAGCGAATCGCATCGCCGCTGGCGAGCCCGGCCGCCAGTGGTGACAATCTCTACAACCTGCACACGGCGCAGGTGTCCGTGTCGTACACGCTCGATCTGTTCGGCGCAAACCGGCGTCAGGTCGAATCGCTCATCGCGCAAGCGGATGCACAGCGCTTTGCACTGGAAGCGACGTATCTGACGCTGACCAGCAACGTGGTGGCCGCAGCCATTCAGGAAGCGTCGTTGCGCGGGCAATTGGCCGCTACGCAGGAGATCCTTGCGCTTCAGCAGCATTCGCTTGATCTGCTGCACAAACAGTACGACTTGGGGCAGGTGGCGCAGGCTGACGTGGCGGCACAAGAAGCGTCGTTGGCACAGGCGCAGGCAGCGGTGCCGCCGCTGGAGAAGCAGCTCGCGCAACAGCGCGATGCGCTGGCCCGCTTGCTCGGGCGCATGCCGAACGAGCGCATCGGCGCGCAGTTCGATCTGAGTGGCTTGCAGTTGCCCGAAGCGTTACCGGTGAGCTTGCCGTCGCAACTGGTCGAACAGCGTCCGGACGTGCGTTCCGCGCAGGCGCAGTGGCATGCGGCCGGTGCGGCGGTAGGCGTGGCCGTGGCCGCACGTCTGCCGAGCATTACGCTGAGTGCGAGCTACGGGGCGAGTGCCGAAATTGCCCGGGAACTGTTCAGCCCGGGCACGGCGTTCTGGACGCTGGCGGGTAGCCTGGCGCAGCCGATCTTTGCTGGCGGTGCCCTGTTGCACAAGCAGCGCGGGGCCGAAGCGGCCTACGAGCAGGCGGGTGCGCAGTATCGCGGCACGGTGCTCACGGCGTTCCAGAATGTCGCTGACACGCTGCATGCCCTGCGCACGGATGCCGACGCCCTGAGTGCATCGCTCAATGCCGAGCGTGCGGCAAAGCGCAGTCTGACGATTGCCCAGAAGCAACTTGAACTGGGCGATATCAGCTACCTGACGCTGCTCAACGCTCAGCAGACGTATCAGCAGGCGCGTATTGCGTTGGTGCAGGCGCAGGCCAATCGCTACGCCGATACGGTGGCGCTGTTTCAGGCGGTCGGCGGCGGCTGGTGGCATCGCGACGATGTGCAGACGGCGAAGGCGGGCTGACGTCGCGACGACGCTTGCCTGAGGTTGACGTCATCGACGGTGTTACGATGCCGGCGCATGACGTCAACTGTGTTGCCAACGCTGTAGTGCTGACAGGAATCACCGAAATGATCGACTTCGCCGTACTCCCCTACTTCCTCGCCACCGTAGCGGTTCTCGTGGCGATTCCCGGCCCCAACACGATCTATGTGTCGACGGCGAGCGCGAGTCAGGGGTTCCGGTACGGTCTGGCGTCGTGCTTCGGCGTGATGCTCGCGACGCTGGTGCATGTGGGTTTCGCGGCGGTCGGGCTCACGGCGCTGCTGATGGCGTCGCCGATTCTGTTCACGGCGATCAAGACGGTGGGGGCGGCGTATCTGGTCTATCTGGGCATCAAGGCTATTCGAAGCAAGGCGCAGCCCGACCCTGTCGACACCATGAAGGCGCCTGTACCTGCGCTTGGCGCGTCGGTGCGCAAGGGCTTTCTCGTCAATCTGCTGAACCCGAAGACGGGGTTGTTCATCGCGGCGTTCCTGCCGCAGTTCGTGAATGCTGCCGCTGGCAACGTCCCACTGCAAATCGTGACACTCGGGGTGATGCTTGTGGCGGTAGGCAGCGTGAGCGACGTGACATACGCCGCACTCGCCCGCACGATCGGCAAGGCCATCGCGAATCGGGGTGCCAAATCGGGCGCAGGCAAATACATCACCGGCCTGCTTTATATCGGCCTCGGCGCCGCCGCCATGGCGACGTCGAATGGGGCGGGGAAATAGGAGACACACGCCTCGCTACGTGAAAACAGCCGCTTGAGCGGCTGTTTGGCGGTCGCTGACCGTGTGTATCGCCGGGCTTCCCCGTTCGACTGTCGTCCATCATCCTCTCGATCATTTCGGGAATGGTCTGGATTCGCGGCCTACCATCCAACCTTGCCCCATAAGCACACGCGAAATGCCTCATGAGCGCCAGTGATCGGTCCCATCGATCACCTCGCGTCCGGGCGTCATTGTGGGCGGGCTGTGCAAGCCGCAAACTATTGGCCATGAACCCGATCTCCGTCTCCGGTCAGTTGCTCGACGCAACCGGCCATACTCGCCGATTTATCGATCTGCCTGCCCTCTTCGGCGATTCGCTCACGCGTCTGCCTGTCGTCTTACGCCTGTTGCTGGAAAATGCGCTGCGCAACCTGTCCGGCGATGAACGTCAGGCGGCCATCGACGGTGTGCTCGATTGGCTGGAACGCGGCACCAGTCTCCACGAGATTGCGTTTTATCCGCTGCGCGTGCTCATGCACGACACCACCAGCACGCCCGCGCTGATCGATATCGCCGCCATGCGCGATGTGCTCGCCGAAGCCGGTGCCGACCCGTCGCAACTCAACCCCGTGCTGCCCGTCGACGTCTCCGTCGATCATTCGCTCGCCGTGCAGTTCCATGCGCAAGCCGATGCCGCACAGCGCAACTTGTCCGAGGAAATGCGCCGCAATGCCGAGCGTTATCGCTTTCTGCGATGGGCGTCCGGCGCACTCGACCGCGTTCGCATCCATCCGCCGGGCACCGGCATCATGCACACCATCAACCTCGAACAACTCGCCACCGTCGCCAGCGGGTGCAAGATCGACGGTGAACCGTGGCTCGTCCCCGACACCCTCATCGGCACCGACAGTCACACGCCGATGATCAACGGTATCGGCGTGCTCGGCTGGGGTGTGGGCGGGCTCGAAGCGCAAACGGTCATGTTCGGCATGCCGGTCATGCAACGGATTCCGGATGTCATCGGCGTTCGTCTCTCCGGGGCACTCCCGGCAGGGACCACCGCCACCGATCTTGCACTGCGCGTGACCGAAGCCCTGCGAAACCTTGGCGTCAGCGGCGAATTCGTCGAGTTCTACGGCACCGGCGTGGCAACGCTCAGCGCCAACGAACGCGCCGTGGTCGCCAACATGGCCCCCGAATACGGCGCCAGTACCGGCTACTTCCCAGTGGATGCCCGCACCCTTGCCTATCTGCGAGAAACCGGACGCGACGCGTCGCATATCGCCAACGTCGAAACGCTCTACCGGGGCGCCGGACTCTGGTTCGACCCGCACGCCACACCGCGCTACACCCGCACAATCGACATCGACCTCGATAGCGTCGAGCGATATGTCGCCGGCCCCTTCCGGCCGCAAGACCGGCTCCCCAGCGGCGCGACAGGCCGCACATTGGGAGCCGATCCAGCCCCGCGCCGGGGTGGCCTGCCCGATTGGCCGATTGCGCTGGCCGCCATCACCAGTTGCACCAATACGTCAGACCCCGCCTTGCTCATCGCCGCCGGATGGGTCGCGCGCCGCGCAAGAGCGCGTGGCCTGCACGTGCCGTCGTGGGTCAAGACGTCGCTCGCTCCCGGCTCCCCTGCGGCTGCCGACTATCTCGCCCGCGCGGGACTCGATCATGACCTCGCCGCGCTGGGTTTCGATATCGTCGGTTTCGGCTGCACGACCTGCATCGGCAACGCGGGGCCATTGCCGGAACCGATTGCACGCGCCCTCGCGGACGCCGCCGCAACGCCCGTCGCGGTCGTGTCGGGCAATCGAAACTTCCCCGGACGCATTCATCCAGACCTCGGGCACGCGTTCATCATGTCGCCGCCGTTGGTCGTTGCCTTCGCGCTGGCCGGAACCGCTGCCATCGATATCGAGCACGATCCGATTCAATTCGACGCCCACGGTCTGCCGGTTTATCTGCGCGATCTCTGGCCCACGCGCGACACCATCGCCGCCAGTCTGGCAGCCGTGCGCGCCGACGACTTCGGTACGGCATTTCACAACGCGAGCGGCAATCCGCTGTGGGCCGGTCTCGACGTATCGCACGCCCCTCGCTATGCATGGTCGCCACGCTCCACCGCATTGCGCCGGCCGCCCTTCGTCGCGCGTGACGAAGGCAGCCTGCTCGGCGACTACGACGCGCATGTGCTGCTCGCCCTCGGCGACGATGTCACGACCGACCATATCTCCCCGGCCAGCGCCATTCCGCCCGACAGTCCCGTGGCCGACTTTCTGGTCGAACGCGGCGAGCCGCGCGACGACCTGAACGTTTTCGCCTCAAGGCGAGGCAACTGGGAGGTGATGGTGCGCGCGGCGTTCTACAGCAAATCGCTGGTTAATTTGCTTGCCGCCGACTTGCCCGTCGCGCATACGGTGCATGGACCGAGTCAGGACGTCATGCCGATTTTCGATGCCGCCCAACGGTATCGCGAAGAGGGCCGCCCCGTCGTTCTGGTCGCCGGTGCCCGCTACGGCACCGGGTCGTCGCGTGACTGGGCGGCAAAAGGACAACGGTTACTGGGCATTCGCGCCGTCGTCGCCGTCAGTTTCGAACGCATCCACCGCTCGAATCTGATCGGCATGGGTATCTTGCCCTTGCGTCTACCTAGGGGCGTCACACCACAGACGCTTGCGCTGACCGCGCAAGATCGCATCCGGATCAGGGCATTGCCGTCGGACGTCGCACCGCGCGCCGCCATCGAGATCGTGATCACGCGTGGCGACGGCCGTACAGAATCGCTGGTTACGACAGCGGCGGTAGAAACGCGTCTGGAAGTGGACCTGCTGCAACGCGGCGGCGTGATCCCGTCGATCCTCGCCCGCGCGTTGCGTTGATTGCCTAGTTGATGGACTTGATTGTCTTGCCTCGGCGGCCTGAGTTCTTAGCCCGCCGTACGCCGCCCGGTCGAGCCATGCACCAGTCGTGAGTACGACACGAGCATGGTCACCAGCTCTTGCGTGGCCATTGTGAACGGGGCCGAACGACGCGCGATCAGGCAGACGTCGCGCGGATCGAACGTCTCCCGAATCGGGATGCTGATCAACGCGTCAGAGAATAGCGGCATCTCGGCGAGCACTTGCGGCTCGATCGTCAGATAGTCCGACTCGGACACGATATGCAGCGTCTCGAGCAGCGACTCCGCCGTCAACGCGATCTTGGGATGTCCCAGACTCTCTGTATTGAACAGACTGATGAGCCGGTTCTCGGCACCGACGATCCCCGCCGGACGAATGCTGACCCACTCGCAATCGACGAGATCGCGCACCGACGTAGCGTTCGCCTTCGGATGCCCCTTGCGGGCAATCACACTCGGTGACGACCGATACAGCCGCTCGATGCTCAGGTCGACGTCGCTCACCTGCGGTGCCAACGGCGCGATCACGAAATCGAGCCGGCCATCGCGAATGCGCTCGATCAGCATCTTCGTGTAGCCACTCGTGACATGCACCCGCACCTTCGGAAAGCGCTCGACAAAGCGCTTGACCACCGGCAGCAGCAACTCGGCCAGCGGCTCGGAGGTCACGCCCAGCGTGATATTGCCTTCCTCTTCACCAGTCGATTGCTTGACGTCTTGCGTGGCCAGATCGCAGTCACGGATGATGGCGTTGGCCCGGATGAGGAAACGCTCGCCCACCGGAGTGAGTGTCACCCCCTGATGCGAGCGGTTGAGCAACGCCGTGCCGAGCTCCGACTCCAGCGCCTGAATGGCCTGTGTGAGTGTGCTCTGGGCGATGTCGAGCGCGCGTGCCGCCGCGCGGAAACTACCCTGCTCGACGACGGCGCAAAACACGCGCAATTGAATGAGTGTCATGCTCAGCATCCTACCCGAAACCGCCTGTCGCCAGCCTCGGCGACGGCGTTCGTTGTCAGCGTGTCACACAGCGCAGACCGGTGCGATCCCAACCGTTTTGACGGTCTTCACCGGCAACACCGGCGCCACCAGACTATAGAGATCCTTGCAATCGTCCGGCTCGGGAATCAGGTCGATGGTCTTGCCGACACCCGCCGTCTGCGACAGATCGCGCAGATAGCGCAACGTGGAGAAGTCTTCCAGCGCGAAGCCTACGGAATCGAACACGGTCACCTGCTCACGCGATTCGCGCCCGGCGCTCTGCCCGGCAAGCACTTGCCAGAAATGCACCACCGGCGAGTCCGCAGGCATTTGCTGGATCTCGCCCTCGAGACGCGTCTGCGCTTCGAACTCGACCATCACGCGAGCGGTTTGCAGAATATCGCGATCCAGTTCGGTCTTGCCCGGGCAATCGCCGCCGACCGCGTTCAGATGCATCCCCGGCTCGATCATGTCAGCCGTGAGGATCGTGGCGTAGGTCTTGTCGGCAGTGACTGTCGTCACGATATCGGCACCGCGCACCGCGTCGCGCACCGATGCCACCGGCAGCAGTTTGAGACCAGGTACGCCAGCCAGATTGCGCATGAGCTTGGCCGTCGCGGCCTGATCCACGTCGTACAGGCGGATCTCGTCGATCCCGAGCATCTCGTGAAACGCCAGCGCCTGAAACTCGCTTTGCGCGCCGTTGCCGATCAACGCCATGACGCGGCTGTCGGTGCGCGCCTGACAGCGGGCCGCCAACGCCGACGTCGCCGCCGTGCGCAGTGCCGTCATCAGTGTGAATTCGCACAGCAACAGCGGATATCCGGTGCTCACTTCGGCGAGCGCGGAGAACGCCATCACCGTCAGCAGGTTGTGCCGCGTGTTGACGGGATGGCCGTTGACGTACTTGAATCCGTAGAAGCGGGCATCAGACACCGGCATCAGCTCGATCACCCCGTTATCGGAATGATTGGCCACGCGTGCCGATTTATCGAAGTCGTGCCAGCGCAGGTAATCGTCCTGCACATAGTCCGCGAGCGTGCGGATGAACGGGGCAACGCCGGTTTGGCGCAACAGGGTCTGTATATCGTTGACGTCGAGAAATCGAGTCATATGCATCTCTTTTGTGGAGGTTCGGTTCGGCCTACATTGGCGGGCAGTCGGGTGTCGTAACGGTCAGGGTCAGGACGAAAGGGACGAAAGGGACGAAAAGGATCAGGCGCCGAGCAGCATGCCGGAGCGCTGGACGCGCTGGCCGGTAACGCGGCCAAGCGGATCGCCCGCATTGACGAATCGCACGTCGCGGCGCATATACAGCACGCCTTGTGTCCGGCTCGACACGGTGCGCACTTCGCCCGTCAACGGCGCAACGATGTCGAAGACCGGTTGCCCGACTTCGACCATCGTCCCCAGTGCCGCGCGGTGCACCAGAATGCCGGCGCACGGCGCGCGGAATTGCTCGCTGCCGGCCAGCGGCGTGGCGGGATGCAGCAGCGGCGGCAACGGCTGGGCATCGCCCGCGATATCGCCAATGTGGGTCAGGTATTGAATGATCGCGTCGGCATCGGCGTCGGCCTGCTCGTAACTGACGTCGCGCTGGCCGCGATGCTCAACGGTGACAGAGACCGGCCCTTCTGGCATCGGGTAAGTCGTGCCGAAGTGCTGGCGAAGCTGCCACCACGTGTAGCTCTGCGCCTCGTCGAACGAAAACGCGCCCGAATCCAGCGCCAGCAGACTCGCCCTCGAGCCGAGATAGCGCGCCAGCGGCTCGGCCGCCGGCCAGCATTCATCGCCGGTATAGAGGTGCATCGTCGCTTCGCGCGAGCAATGCAGATCGAGCACGATATCGGCGTCGTGAGCCTGCGTCATCAGCAGGCGTTGCAACGATCCGAACGCATCCGTCACGGGCAATTCCGCCAGCGCCTCGCCCCAGGCCGTGCGTACGCGCTGACGATTGACGTCGACGTCGTCGGTCAGTGCGCCTTCCAGACGCTGCACAACGGCCTTGAACACCATCGGGAAGCCGCGGTTGTAGTTGCGCCCGCTGGCCAGCTCGAAGCGCCCTTGCGGCGCGCCCATCAGCCACTGGTTCAGCCCCATGGGGTTCGCCATGACGACGAGTACGACTTCGGCGCGCAAGCGGCCCTGCGCTTCGAGCGCGAGAAACTTGTCGCGCAGACGCGTCGCTACCAGCATGGCGGGCGTCTCGTCGGCATGCAACGCTGCCTGCAAGTAGACCTTGCGGCCCGAGGATGCATTGCCGAAATGCTCGGCGACCACCGCTTGCGAGGTGCCGCTGCACAAATGAGAGATGGGATGCGTGACGCTATGCATGGTAAGAAATTAGTGACCTAACGTAAGACGGCTAACTCGCACAGCGCAGGCCGGCGAATCGATATCAGCATGGTAGGCAGTCACCTGACCGGCAGGAATGCAGATCCGCCGATCGGGATTGCCTATAACAATCACTGCCCGCTCACGAATACCGCGACGCGGTGTTCCGGGTCGGGACTGTGGGCGACCGGGCACAGATGCGGTAAGGCTTCGCCCCCCTGTTCGGGATCGAAGTACGCCAGTGGCGCATCGTTCGACTCGTGTTCGGAAAATTCGCGCGTATGCACGGCAAAGCCCGACTCGCGATCGCCTCGCAATTCCGGCACGGCGCGCAGCAGACGGCGTGTGTACGGGTGCGCGGGACAGTCGTAGATCGCATCGCGCGTGCCGCGCTCCACGACGTGCCCCCGATACATCACGATGACGTGATCGGACAGTTGTTCAACCACACCCAGATCGTGCGAAATCAGCAACAGCGCAAAGCGATAGCGCGCCTGCAATTCGGTGAGCATGTCGAGCACTTGCTTCTGCACCGTGACGTCCAACGCCGATACGGGTTCGTCGGCCACGATGATCTGTGGATGTGCCGCAAGCGCGCGCGCAATGGCCACGCGCTGGCGCTGACCGCCCGACATCTGATGAACAAACCGCGTGCCGAAGCTCGCCAGCCCCACGTCGGCCAGCACTTGCGCCACCCGCTCGCGACGCTGCGCGGTACTCAGCGACGTGTCCAGCCGCAGCGGCTCCTCGACCAGCGCGTCCACGCGCATGCGCGGATCGAGCGACGAGTACGGGTCTTGAAACACCATCTGCACGGCCCGGCGCGACGCCCGCATGGCAGCGTCGCCACCCTGCGCCGGAAACGGTGCACCGCGCACGCTCACCTGCCCTTGCGCGCGGGGCAGCATGCCCATCACAGCCTTGGCGAGGGTTGTCTTGCCGCTGCCCGACTCGCCCACGATCGCCAGCGTCTGACCGGCATGCACGCGGAACGAACACGGGTAGACGGTTCGCACGGCCTTGCGCCGGAACCAGCTTTGCGGAACAACGTAATCCACCGCCACATCGGACACTTCCAGAATTGGCGCATCGGTGATCACAGTGCCCGCAGGCGCACGCGTCCCCGCGTCGCGGCGTGGCAAAGACTCAAGCAGACGCAACGTGTAATCGGTTGAAGGATGTGACAACACCCGCGCCACCGGCCCCGACTCGACGGCGTCGCCCTGACGCACCACCAGCACGCGCTCGGTGTACGCCGCCACCAGCGCCAGATCGTGACTGATGAATACCAGCGCCGTTCCCTCCTCGCGCGCGAGGCCGATCATCACGTCGAGGACTTCTTTTTGCACCACACAATCGAGTGCTGTTGTCGGCTCATCGGCGATCAACAGCCGGGGCTTGAGCAGCATCACAGCGGCGAGCAGGATGCGTTGCCGCATGCCGCCCGAGAACTCATGGGGATACCGTGCCATGCACCGCTGAGGATCGCGCACGCGCACCCGGGCGAGCATCGCCAGCGCTTGCTGACGCGCCTGTGCTGCCGCGACGCCGCGACGGCGCACGAGCGCTTCGATCATCTGCTCGCCGATGCGCATGGCCGGGTTGAGCGAGACCATCGGCTCCTGAAACACCATACCGATCTCGGTGCCTCGCACGTCGCGCCATTGCGTGGCGTCGAGAGCGAGCAACGAGCGGCCGTCGAACGTCAGCGTGCCGGCGCGGGCCGTTGCCGATTCCGGCAGCAGGCCGAGCAGCGCCTTGCCGATCAGCGTCTTGCCACTCCCCGATTCCCCCACGACGGCAAGCGATTCGCCGGCGCGCAGCGTCAGATCGATATTGCGCACGACATCGCGCTGACCGCCTTTACCGTCGGGAAAAGCAATGCACAGCCCCTTGATGTCGAGCAGCGGCGCGCTCGCTGAGGCCGCTTCGGTCCCCTGCGTCAACGACGACGGAACCGGCTCAACCGACTGGGCATTTGCGAGCGCGTTCATTTGACCTCCTTCAGTCGCGGGTCGAGCAAATCGCGCACGGCGTCGCCCAGCAGGTTGATACCGAACAGCGCCAGCGAGATGGCCGCGCCGGGGAACAACACCACCCAGAACGCCTGATCGATGGCCGAGCGACCGTCCGCGAGCATGCCGCCCCACGTGGGTTCCGGGGCGGGCACGCCAAGCCCCAGAAAACTCAGGGCACTCTCCGCGAGCAGGGCCGAGCCGAACAGCGACGTCGAGAAGATCAGCAACGGCTGCACGCAGTGAGGCAACACGTGCCGCACGAACGTCCACGCCTCGCGATTGCCCATGGTGCGCGACGCTTCGACGTAATCGCGCATGCGCAGCGACAGCACGGCCCCACGCGCAATGCGGCTCACCGATGGCGTGTAGGCAAGGCCCAGTGCCAGCACTACCCCCCATTTCGAGGGCCCAAGCACGGTCATGATGCCGAGTGCCAGCAGCAGACCGGGGAAGGCCATCAAGGCGTCGACCAGCATGCCCGCCAGCCGGTCGGGCCAGCCGCCGACGTAGCCGAAGATCGCGCCGATCAACGTGCCGGCAGCCAGCGCCAGCACGACCGAGGCAACACTCACCATCAGGCTCAGACTCGCGCCGGCCATGATGCGCGAGAGCACGTCACGGCCGAACGCGTCGGTGCCGAACCAATGCGCCGCGCTCGGTGCGGCGTAGCGGGCGTAGATATCCACGTCCACCGGGTTATAGGGCGTGTAGACGAGATCGACGGCGGCGATGAGTACCAGCAGGCCGACCAGAAAGCCGCCGATCCACAAATTGGCCCGTCGCACGGATAGCAGGGAGAACAAATAGGTCATGGGGCGTTCAGTGCTTGATTCAGTGCTTAATTCGAGGGTCGAACAGCGGATACAGCAGGTCGACGACCAGATTGATCACGACGTAGATCAGGGCGATCACCAGCAAACAGCCCTGCACGACCGGGTAGTCACGCGCGTAAATGCTCTCCACCAGCAGGCGCCCCATGCCGGGCAGCGTGAAGACGGTTTCGATAACCGCGCCGCCTGCCAGCAAGTGCCCGACCACGAGACCGATCACGGTGAGCGTCGGACCGAACGCGTTGGGCAACGTGTGCCGCACCAGCACGCGGCGCTCGCTCAGGCCCTTGGCACGGGCATGGGCGATGTACTCCAGGCGCAGCACGTCGATGCTGCTCGCCCGGATCATGCGGGTAACGACGGCGATCTCCCCCAGCGCAATGGCAATCACCGGCAGCACGAGATAGCGCAGCGAGCCCCAGCCCGCCTGCGCAAACGTCTGATAGCCGAAGGTAGGCAGCCAGTGCAGCTTCACCCCGAAGATCCAGATGAGCAGAATGCCCGACCAGAAACTCGGGATCGACACGAGCAGCACCGTCGTCATGACGATCGCCAGATCGCTGCGGCGATTCTGCCGCCACGCCGCAAACAGCCCGGCGGGTATCGCAAAGAGGCACGCGACGAACGTCGCGCCGAGCACGATCTTTGCCGTCACCGGAAAGGCTTCCGCGATCAGCGCGCTCACCGGACGATGCCGGGCAATCGACATGCCCAGATCGCCGCGCAGCAGGTGTTCGATCCAGTGCAGATACTGCGCAGGCCAAGGCTCGTCGAGCCCCAGCGAGTGACGCAGATGTGCGAGCAGCGCCGGGTCGTTCAGGTCGCCCAGCATGAGCGTGGCGGGGTCGCCCGGAATGGCGCGAATCATGCCGAACACGAGCAGCGTCACGATAAAGACCGTGGGCACGGACATCGAGATGCGCTTGAAAAGGTACGCCGGCATGCCGTCAGTCCTTCGTCACGTTATAGAAGCGTTTGAGACGGATCGGCCAGCTTGTCACGCCATGCAGGCGAGAACTGACCAGCATCAGATCTGGCGAGTTGTAGAGCACGAGCATGGGCACATCGGCCAGCATGCGCTGGTGCAATTCGCCGAACACGCGCGCTCGCACGCGGTCGTCGGTCTCGCCTGCGATGCTGCGCAACAGGTCCAGCGCCGCCGGGTCTTCCCACTGCACCAGCGCATTGCGCGACTTGTCGCCTAGCACGTCGGCATACATCAACGCCGGGTCGGTGCGCGCCGTGTAGCCGAACGCCATCAGTTGGAAGCGCCCGGCGCGGTAGTCCGCCAGTTGCTTGCCCCACTCCACCACTTGCAGCTTCACATTGATGCCGGCGCGCGCGAGCAGCGATTGCAGATACACGGCCATGGTGAACATGTGCGTGTAGCGGCGATTGGTCTCGAGTGTGATCGGCTGGCCGCGATAGCCCGCTTCGTCGAGCAGGCGCTTCACCTCCGGCAGCGACTTCACGTACCCCATGCGCGTGGCCGGGCTTGCCAGCGCACTCGCGTTCGGCACGAGCGACGGGTTGTAGTCCGAGCGCCCTTCCGTCACAGCATTGGCGATGCCCGGCAAATCGGCGGCCAGCGCAATCGCGCGGCGAATGCGCACATCGGCCAGCAATGGGTCGCGCGACTGAATCAGCAGCATGGCGGGGTCGGCACCCGGCCCGGCCACGACGTGCCATGCCGGATCTTTCGGCGGCACCATTTGCTCGGAGAGATTCATGGCGTCGATCTGGCCCGACATCAGCGCGGACATCTGCGCCGTCTCGTCCGGAATCGTGACGAAGCGCACGTCGGCATGCGCCACCTTGGCACCGGCTGCCCCGTTCGCCGGCTCCGGTCGCGGCCGGTAGGCAGCAAACGGTTTGAGCAACACGTACTGTCCCGGCTGCCAGTCGGCAAACACATAAGGCCCGGTGCCGATGGGCTGCGACCAATGACCCTCGGCATCCACGCTGTCCGGACTGAGTACCGCCAACGGGCAGCGCGGGTCCGCCATGTGATTGAGGAACAAAGCCGACGCGCGATCGAGATCGAACGTGACGGTGTAGCGATCGATGACGTGCACGCCCAGCACCTTGGCGCCCGCGTGACCGTCGTAGGCGCGACGGCAATAGAACCCGGTCGACGGGTTCATGAAGTACTCGTAGCTCCACTTCACGTCGGCCGCCGTCATCGGTTTGCCGTTGTGAAACTGCACGCCGTGACGTAGATGAAACGTGTAGGTCTTGCCGTCGGCGGAGATATCCCACCGGTCGGCAAGCATCGGGCCGATGCTGAGGTCTGCACGTAGCGCCACGAGCGACTCGACGACGTGCGCGAGGATGTTGTCCGTCGCCGTGTTGCGCAACAGGCTGCCCGGCATCGACGTGGGCGTGTCGGAACTGACGGCAAAACGAATCTCGTGACGGGGTGCGGCGGGCTGCGATTGTGGTTGCGATTGCGCCTGCGCCGACGAAGCGCACACCAGCGCCGCTGCCAACGCGAGGCTCGCCGCAAGACCGGCGTGCCAACGCTTGCGGAGTTCGCGCCGACAAGGTGGCCGGGACATCGGAGATAACTGGGAGATCGGGGACATCGGGGACATCGGTTTGTCGTTGTACTGAGGGGACTGTCCGGGCGAAGCGGCGCGCAGGCTCATGCCTAGCGCCCCGCCGCATGCGCTCAGCGCAACCGATATTCGACGAATTCGCGCGATTCGTAGGGCTTGCGCGCGATCCACAGCACACCGTCGGCGGCGTCCATCAACGTGGTGCAAACCGTCGCCGCAATGCTGTCGAAGCTCACCTTTCGCGGCACGCGCAGCACGCCTACGGGGCTGCCGAAGTCATCGGCGAGTACTCCCTTGATGACGGTCCAGTCGATCTTGCCGAAGCGTTCGCGGCCGATGTTCAGGCCTGCGGTCACGCGGCGCTGGCGGTAGATGGAATCGGGGCTCTTGGCCAGACCGAGATCACGCAGCTTGGTGCGGGCCACCGGGCACAGCCAGTGATTGGCATGCACGAGGATGTCGTCAGTCGGCGTGAGCCAGAAAATCTCGTCCGGTGCGCATTCCAGATTCACGGCCTCACCGCGCGCATCGGCCAGCATCAGGTTATTCGACGCATAGCGGCGTGTGTTCCACAGCGCTTTCATGGCGTCGGCAAGACTGGTGGAATCGAGCATGCGGCGGCGAATCAGCGAGAGCGGCGTATTGGCTTCGCTCGCGTTCACATAGTCGCGATCGGACGTCAGGAAGTTGCCGGACAGCGACAGGCCTGCGCTGTTGATGCCGTGGCGGCCAAGCGTACCGGCTTCGGTAAAGACGAGCAGATCGGGGCCGTCGTCGCGGCGCATGCGCAGCACGATGCCGGTATCGGCGCACTCGGCCCGCCAGTCCCAGTTATGCGCATGCAGCAGACGCCCGTTGGTGCTCGCCTGCGGCATGACGATCAGGCCCGTGCAGCCATCGTCGAGCGCCTTGCGCGCTTCGCCGATCTCGTCGTGCCCGTACATCATCTCGGTGCGGCAATTGATGATGACGACGTCTTCGAGCGTGACGTTCGCGCCCTCGGCGATGCCCCGCATTTCCTCCAGATACGTCGCGTCGAAGGCTTCGATGATGGGCACCATCCGACGTGCCAATGCCTGTTGCCGTTCGCTCGACACGCCCCGGCGATCCAGTTGCGTGCGATACAGCGCCAGACTGCGCGCCACGCGCTCGGGCACCTGACGACCGTGTGCAAGGCCCCGTTCGAACGGCGTGCCGCTCACATCGACGAGGGGAAAGGCTTCATTGGCATGCATGGCTTGGCGTATCCGATGGTGAACGTGTGGATGAATGACACGCTGCCATCGTAGAAGGCCAAATAGACCGCGGGAAGCACGGTCCCGGTGATCGGTATCGGAAATTCCGATCACCCCTGCACGACCCCTCGGGTTATCGATCGAATGCGGCACATCGGGCGGCGCCAAGACCCCCGCCGATGGCCGATGCGACGCAATCGCGGCAATTTTGATTAGGGTTTATACCAATCTCAAAGTGCCGTATCGGAAAAACCGATCGCGATTGCACCGTGCCATCAATACGTCATCGTCTGGGACGCATCGACGCCATTCGCTCAGAACGTGTGCCGCATGCCGATGCGCACCGCCGTCGACGACGGCCCCTGCCCGGTGTAGGTCCCCTTCACGAAGGTCGGCGCCGCACCGCCCCCAAGGAACACCGGTGCCGCGCCGCCGCCCGCATACAGCCACGTGGCTTCGACGTAGACGTCGGTGCGCTTGGACAGTGCGTAGTCGGCGAGCCCCGTCACGTTCTGCCACTTCTGCACGCCCATCTTCGAATACCAGTAGCCCGCCATGAACGTCCACGCCGGGCCCCAGCGATAGATCTGATTGGCCTCATAGGTATTCATCACGGTACTCTCGTTGCCGTTGCGAAAGCGCGTGCTGGTGAACAGCAGGCGCGTCGTATTCGGCCCATAGCGGTAGCTGCCGCCCACGCCCCAACTGGCGATGTTGTCCAGCACCGCCGGCCCCGGCGGCAGATCCGGGAAAATTGTCGTCCCCGCCTGCGTGGGCGCATTGACGCCGGAGTTGTGGGTATTGGTATAGGCCGCCCCGAGGCTGAGGCCGTCGTTCGCATACTTCGCGCCGAAGGCAAACACGCGGCCGGTCCCGGCGGAAACATCGGACGACGGCGTGGCGTACAAGCCGCCCACCGTCAGCCCCGCCCAGTTCGGCGACGTGTACTTGATGGCGTTGTTGATGTGCAGCGTGCCCGCCAGATGGTCGAAGTCGCCCGGGTGCCAAGAGTACTGCCCCGCCAACTGCCCCATCGTGAACTGTGTGAGGTTGTCCCAGAAGAAGTCGTACTGCTTGCCGAGCGTCAGCGTGCCCAACGTGTTGTCCTGAAGCCCCAGCCACGCCTGCCGGCTGAACAGCACGCCGGACTGCACCATCGTGCCGGAGTAGAGATTGAAGCCATTCTCGAGGGCGAAGATGACGCGACGTCCGTCGCCCAGATCCTCGGTGCCACGCAGGCCCCAACGGTTGGCCTGAATCGCGCCGTCGTTCGCCACGAAGGTGCCATGGCCGTTCAGGTTGCTGAAGTACGTGAGGCCGGCATCGATGATCCCGTACAACTGCACCGAGCTTTGCGCCTCGGCGGGAGCGGCAACGGCCAGCAAGGCCGGGGTCAACAGAACAGCAAGCAGCGAAGCGAGCGGCGTACGGCGTGCAGCAAGGCGAGTCATGAGGTTTGTCTCCATATGTATTTTTTTAGGCAAAACGAAGCCGTCACCCTCTGGCGGGGCGAGACGGGAACAGCAGGGACTACGGAATCTTCAGAAGTCGGGGCAGGCGTCGGCTATTGCATCGGCCACCGGCCCGCGTGGGTCATCCGGAAAACCGGTAGACGACGGAATCGACCCGAAAGCGCACGTCGGCGTCGAGACTGTTGGTTACGACCACATAGCGCTCGCCATCGATGTCGAATGTCGATGCATCGGTACCGCCGGACGTGTCGATCCATGCGAGCGCATCGAAGCCGTCGCCACGCCATTGCCACAACACCGATTGCTGGACAGGCTCGGGGGCCTTCGGTGTGCCGGTGATGAAACGCACTTGCAACAGATAACGCGGCGCGCCGGGACGGCTGGCAGGTATCTCGCAAAGCTCGCGGCCACCCGCGCCGTCGAGCGTCTGCGTCGCGATGAATTGGACACCGTCGAAACGGTACAGCGTTGTGTGGCTGAGCAGATTGGCGTGGACGAGCCACAGCGTCTGGCCGTCGACGAAGAAATGGAAAGCGCGTCCGCCCGGCTCATCAAAGGTTTGAAGCATCTCGAACTGGCTGCCGTTCCAGCGAAAGATGCGCGATCCACTGACGTGATCGGCGTAAGCCACATAGTGTTTGCCGGCATGCGCGATGTGCGCCCAGTTGTAGCCCCATCGGCCACCGGTCACCTGAAACGGTTCGAAGCGCTCGCCATTCCATGCGAACACGCAGGACTGATCGGGGTGCCGGGCTACCGGCCCCTCCACCGTGACGCCTTGCGCGAGGCCAAGAAAGTGCCGTCCGTCGATCTCGAAGTGGCGCCACTGTTTGCCTGCGAAGACTTCGAATCGCTGGTGCTCACGCCATTCGCCATGAAGACGCTCGTACAGCACGGCATGCGTATTCAGATCGTACGGCCCGCTTCCGGTGCGAATGCCCACGCAGGCGAGGAATTCCCGCGTGCCGATAGTGAAGTGCTCGACGTCTTCGCCACCGGGCAGTGACAGGCGCTCGGCGAGTGTGAAAGCGCCCGCGCCCTCCCCCGCTTTTGCTCCAGCCTCCCAGCGGTAGAACAGTGCATCGACGTTACTGTCGCCGCCGTTCATATAGGGCACTTCGCCCGCCACGTCCTTCGACATCTGCGCAATCGCCAGCCAGCGCTCGCCATCGCGGGTGAATGTCGCCACGGCTCTCGCAGCGCTGGTCGGCAGCGTCTGCACCGGGGTGAAATTAACGGCCATGATTCACTTCTCCGTGCGGCACTTGTGCGCCGTAGGTATCGGGGTGTCGTTCATGCCCTTCCGCCTGAGGCGGCGTGCGCCAGCGGGCAACGCTCACGCCAAGGGCACCGATGACGGCCAGACAGGCAGCGAAAACGAAGAGTTGCGGCAACGGCATCTGGCGGGCAATCAACCAGCCACCGACGGTCGGTCCGATGATCGAGCCGAGACGCCCGATGGCCATCGTCGCGCCGACCCCGGCGGCACGCACGTCCGTCGGGAACAGACGGCTGGCAATCGCCGGGAACGTCAGTTGGCCACCGACCAGACACGCCCCGACTGCGAAGAGCATCCCGAACGTGGCATGCCCCACGCCGATGAGATTGCCGAGCACCACGGTCAGCACGGCACCGCCGATGAAAGAGCACGCCACGGGCACGAACGGCCCGGCCCGCGTTACGACCGTCGAGAGCAGCAGCGCGCCGACAATCGCCCCAATGTTGAGCGTGACCGCGCCCATCGCTGCACGGTCGGGCGCTACGCCGTTCAGGTGCAACAGCGTCGGCATGAAGCTCACGAGAAAGCCCGACAGAATCATCGTCGCGAGCACACCGACCCACAGCGCCGATGCCGCGACACCACGTCCGTCGGCGAATACGCGCGGCAACATGCCACGGCGTTGCAGGACGGCCCCCGGGCGTTCGCCTTTGTGGGCACCGGCAGGCGCCGTGGCGGGCAGCACCCAGAGCACCGGAAGGATGACGAGCAGCGCAAACGCCCCGCCCATCTGAAACACGAACGGCCAGCCGAAGCGCATCATCAGCACGGCCGAAATCGCGCCGCCCACGACGGCACCCAGCGGAAAGCCGATGAACATCAGGATGACGAGTGCCGAGCGGCGGCGCACCGGTGCGCTTTCTGCCGTGATGGCCGTCACCGGCGGAATCGCACCGCCCATACCCAGACCGCCGAGCAGGCGAAGGATCGACAATTCCGTGGCCGAGGTGGCCCACGCGCACGCCAGCGTGAATACACCGGTCATGATCAACGCGGCCACCAACGTCGGGCGGCGTCCGAAGCGGTCGGCGAGCGGCCCTGCGATGAGCGAGCCGACGACCGTGCCGATAAAGCCCGCGCCGAAGACCCGCCCCAGCGAGGCCGGGTCGATATTCAACGACTTGGACAGCAACGGCGCGACGAAGCTGAGCATCAGCGTGTCGAAGCCGTCGATCATCGAGACGGCGAAGCACACCAGCGTAATGGCGACGATCCGTCGTACGGGTAGCGCAGCAGAGACACTGGGTGTCCCCTCGTTCTGCATCAGATTCATGGTTGTCTCCTGATAGGGCTATTTGATGTCGTGTTCAAACCGTCTTGAAGCGGTCCCCCGGACGATGAACGGTGCAGCGCCCCTGCTGCCCGTTTCTCGTTTGTTGCTTCATTTCCTGCCTCGTCCGTGGTTGTCTCTGCGGATCAATCAGTTCATACGTCTGTGCGTGATTTAGCGAATTCGCGTCGGGTAATTCACATGCGTAAAGCCGGGGATGACCGCGCGCGACGGGTCGTTATCGCAACGGGCCAACTCGTCGACGATGTAGTCGGCCACGCAGTTGGATAGGAGTTGCGCCGGGTCTTCCATGATGCGGCGCAGCCGTGCCGCCATGACCTTGCGGTCCTGTGCGTCGGCCAGCGGCGGCATGGCTTCGTCAGGCGACGGCGCGAACGAAAATCCGGGCGCTTCCGGAAACATCTTGCGGGCAACTTCAATGCTGGCGCGTGTGTTGTGCCACAACTCGCGGTAGCCCGCCTCAAGGGATTTAAGGTCATCCGCAGTGCCGAGATTCGCCACGGAAAAGCCCGGGGCGTGCGGCGCAACCAGCAGGCGCTCCGGCGGCAGTTGTTCGCGTGAAGCCCGCCAGATGAGATGGCACATGTTGTTCGACGACCATGTCGCCCCCGCCGTCGGACGGCCCGACCGCCCCGAGACGATGACCATGGCGCGCGTCCAGTCGATCGATTGCGCGCGCAGCCAGTTGCCGATGCGATAGACGATGTCCAGATACGCCAGACCGAAGGTCGCAAACATCACGTCGTTCATCGGCACCGGCAAGTCGCTGCCCGGCGCGGCCTCAAAGTAGTCTGCGACGAGGCGGTCGAAGTCCAGCCGCGACGGGTTGGCCAGTGCTTGCGTGAGCCAGCGAATGGAAACGCCGCACGTGTAGTCGATCAGATCGACCAGCCGGGCTTCGTTGCCGCGCAGACTCTGCACCGCAACGGCGTCGCGCCAGTGCGCCAGGGTATTGGCCTCGCGCACGTGTCCGGCATGCTCGATCAGTCGCTTCGCTTCGGCGCGCCATGCGGCCGCTTCGCTGTCGCCCTGCCCTTCGTCGTCCAATTCGCGCAACCGGGCGAGATAGGCCAGCGCCAGCGGCAGATGCGAGACCGCCGTCAGTTCGATGAATCCCCGTGTCGACTTGCGAAAACTCTCGATCTGGGCGGGTGCGCCAGCGCCCGGAAACAGCGCAATATCCGAGCCGGTCGAGACCAGCAGCGGCAGTGCCGCGTCGCGTGCCGACATCGTCTTCGCCAGCCGGTTGCCGAGACTATTCGGGTCGGCGGTGAAGGCGTGAAACAGCCCGGCGAAGGCGGAATGAGGTTGGTAGCTCATGAACGAACTCGATCAGAAATCGTAGAGGCGGGCCGGATTATCGACGAGGATCCGGCGACGCGTCACGGCGTCTGTCGTCCAGTCGCCCAACAGGTTCAGCAATTCACCGGTATCGCGTTCGCCCATCGGGATGTGCGGCCAGTCCGATCCCCAGATGACCTTGTCCGGGGCCGTCTCGATGATCGCCTTCGCCATCGGCGCGACCGACGACAGCGGGCGCCCCTTGGCGACGCGATACGGTGCCGACAGCTTGAGCGTGCAGTTGCCATCCTTCAGCAGTTGAAGCAGGCGCGTGAAGTCATCGCTCGTGAGCCCGTCTTCCTGCGTCATGTAGCCCATGTGGTCGATCACGAACGGCGTACGCACGTCAGTCAAAAACGGAATCAGGTTTCGCACGATCGGACCCGGCGCATAGAACTGGAGATGCCAGCCGAGGCTTTCGCACAGCGACGCCATGCGGGTGATGTAGGCCTGAATTTCTTGCGTGGGTTGTTCCGCACGGGAGAACAGGTCGAGCCGGATGGCCCGCACGTTGGCGCGATGCCAGGCGTCTAGCGTGGCGGCGGGCAGCCCCTCGTCGATCATGACGACGCCGCGTGCGGCATCGCCCGCCTTGGCCAAGGCGTCGAGCAGGCAACGATTGTCCGTGCCGTAGAAGCTCGGCTGGACGATGGCGAAGCGGCGAATCGAAAGCGCGTCCATCACCTCGCGGTACTTGTCGAGCCCGCCATCGGGCAAGGTGTACTGCGGATTGCCCACGCTCGGATACTGCGAGAGCGGCTCGAACACGTGCATGTGCGCATCGCAGGCGTTCTCGGGCATGTCGAATGCGGGGCGGGTCAGCGAGCTTGCGGCGCGCATCGGGGTAGAGGTCAGCTGGCCGGCGTATTGGGTTGCCATGTGAGTGGGTTCTGTGGAGTTGGCAAAAAGGAATTTGATGAAGCTAATGCTCAGGCGGGCGTCAGCGCGGTGCGATCGGCCGCCACGCGACGCCGCATCGCATCGAGAAACAGGTCGCCGTCGATGCCGCTGAAAACGAACGGCGCAGCGCCGTCGGCGCGCAGTTGCGTCAGGGCTTCGCCTTCCGGCATGCCGCCGACGATGGCGATCTTGCCTTGAGCGCGCACGGCGGCCACGACTTGGCGGCAGGCGGCCAGCACGTCGGGATGGGTCGGATTTCCGGTATGCCCGAGGTCGGCAGACAGATCGTTGCAGCCGAGAGCCACGATGTCGACGCCGGGCACTGCCGCGATTTCTGCTGCATTTTCTACGCCTGCGCGGCTTTCGATCAGCAGCTTCACGGCCGTCACGGCATTCACGCGGCGATTCATTTCCGCGGCCGGCAATTTCTCGTAGCCGACGAACGGCAGCGTGGCCAGTTGGGAGCGCTGACCGTGCGGGGCAAAGCGGCTCGCGGTGACGATTTCGCGGGCCTGTTCGGCGGACTCGATACGGGCGGCGATGATGCCCAGTGCGCCGCCGTCGAGCACGCGGTTGATCATGCCGTAGTCGCGTTCCGGCACGCGCACCCAAGGCATCACGCCGAGATCGACCGCGCACAGGCAAAGCTGCGAGACGGTGTCGACCGGCATCGGGCTGTGTTCCATGTCGATCCATACCGTGTCGTAACCGGCGGCGCGCGCCCAGCGCACGACGTCGGGTGAGCGTGCGGCGCGCATGCCCAGTGCGAATACGGGTTGACCGGCGCGCAGGCGCGCCATGAGTTCGGTACTTTCCATGCTGTCTCCGAAGCCCTTGGGGCTTGGTCTCGTTCGAGTGGTTTCGTGACAGTATGGCCCCGGCAATCGATTTCATTTATTCTTTGAAATCACGTTAATGATTTGCAAATCAAATCAATGAAAGGCACCGGGCAATGATGAATATTCGGCATCTGGAGTACTTTGCGGTGCTGGCGGAGGAGTTGCATTTCCGGCGCAGTGCCGAGCGGCTGGGGATCACGCAGGCCCCGCTGAGCCTGGCGATTCAGGCGCTTGAAGAATCGTTGGGGGCGCGTCTGTTTCACCGCACCCGGCGCTCGGTCTCGCTGACCGAGGCGGGCATTGCGTTAGCGGCACAGGCACCGGCGATCCTCGCGCATATCGAACATGCGCGTGAGTCGGTGTGGCAGACCGTGAGCGGAGAAGTGGGACGGTTGCGCGTGGGGTTCACGAACGCGTCGTCGCTGTCGCCCGTGTTTCCGCAATTGATTCACGCCTATCGCAAGCAGCGGCCGAAGGTGCAGGTTCAGTTGCACGAGTTGCCGTCGTCGCGACAGCTTGATGCGCTGGAAGCGCGCGAAATCGACGTCGCGTTGTTGCGTCTCGATGCGCAGCAACCGGCGCCGTCGTCGTTGGTGCTGACGCCGTTGGTCGTCGAGCCGCTGGTGTTGGCGATGCATGCCGGACATCCGTTGGCGAAGGCCGCCAAGGTGCGGATTGCCGATTTGCGCGACGAGGCGTTCATCGCGTATCCGCGCTCGGCGGGCGTGGTGATGTTCGCGCAGATTCATGCGCTGTGCGCGAAACGCGGGTTCGAACCGAAGATCGTGCAAGAGGCTCAGCAGGCTTCGACGCTGATCGGGCTTACGGCAACCGGCCTTGGCGTGACCATCGTTCCCGCATCGCTGAACGCCATCGCGGTACCCGGCGTCGTGTTTCGCGATTTCGCGGACACGGACACGACGACAACCCTGTACATCGGCCACCGCTACGGCGACGCAAACTCACGCGTCAAGTTGTTCGTGGAGTTGGCGGGGACGTTGCGGGAGCAAGACGGCGGCGAGTCGGCGACAGCCGGGAAGAAAGTGCCGGCGAGGAAGCGCAAGGTGGGTGGGTGAGGACGTTTTCAGCGAAGTTTGAGTGGCTAAATACTTCAAGACAGCATCGGCATCAAGGCAAAAATCAAGGTAAAAACCACCTGTGACACGGACACAACAGGATATTGAAATTGGTGCGCCTACGGCATAAATTTCAGCCACGGGGACTTCTTCTTCAATAAAGAAAATTGTCCTGGGAGCGTGCCTATGAATGCCACGGCGCTTGCAAACCGTACCTGCCCTGCCCCCTTAAAACCGCTGCTCTTTGCCATTCCGCTTTGCACGCTCGGCACCGCCCATGCCGCATGCGACAATCTGAACCCGTCAAGCAATACCACGGTCACCTGCACCGGAAGCGGTGGCGCGGTCCTCGCGCAGAGCGGCAGCACCAACGTTACCGTCAACGTCACGCCGGGAAGCACCGTTTCCCTGATTCGTGGCACCCCCAATCTCGCCATCATCACTGTCGACTCCGCCAGCACGATTTCCAACGCCGGCGCGCTCAGCCTGTCCGGCTCCTCGTCGACAGGACGTGGCGCAGCGATGCTGGGCCAGAACAACGGCAACACCCTCGTCAATACGGCAACCGGCACCATTACGACCAGCGGTGCCAACAACGACGCCATGGCGCTGAACGGCAACAACGGGTCGATCACGAACAACGGAACGATCACGCTCTCGGGCCCCAACAGCTATGGCATGACAGCGTCGTGGGGCCAATCGACATCGCTCGGACAATTCACGACGTTCCTGAACACCGGGACCATCACCGCCACCGGCTCAGGCAGTCGCGCAATGAGCTCGACGGGCGGGCAGAGCACGCTGACCAATACCGGCACGCTGATCACCACGGGCGGCACGCCCTCCAGCCGGTCGTTCACCGTCTTCATGCAGGGCAACAACATCACGTTCACCAACAGCGGCTATGTCGAGGCACGAGGTATCAACAGCGACGCCGTGGTGTCGAATACCGGCGCGGGTTTCACCGGCACCATTGTCAATCAGGCGGGCGGACAGATCATCAGCCAGCAGGGTTACGGCGTGCGCACCGTGAATGGCACGATCTCGATCACCAATGCCGGCCTGATCCAGAGCAACGTCGGGACCGCCATTTTCATGAACCCGGCGGCCCGCTCGAACACATTGACGTTGCAAACCGGCTCGCAGATCGTCGGCACCGCAGATGGGGGCGCGAGCGCCGTGAGTACGCTGGTGTTGCAAGGCACGGGGACAGCTAGTAATCCGTTCATCAATTTCGGCACCCTGCTCGCGCAAGGCGACAACTGGACGTGGAGCGGCAGCGGCAATTTCAACAACGCCCAGATGCAAAGCGGCATCTTCAACCTGACAGGTACGTTGGGTGGCGTGACGACGACGGTCGCGTCGGGCGCTACCCTCACGGGCACCGGCACGCTGACCGGCAACGTCACGAATCTGGGCACCGTTCATCCCGGCGACGGCTCGGGCAACGGCACGCTGACCATTGCCGGCAACTACACCGGTCAAGGCGGCAAGCTTCTCGTCGACTCGGTGCTGGGCAACGACAGTTCACGTGTTGCACCGCTCACGGTGAGTGGCGGCACGATCGGCGGCAGTACCACCGTTGCCATCAACAATCTCGGCGGCCTCGGCGCGCTCACGACAGGCAATGGCATTCCCGTCGTGCAGGCCGTCGGCGGCACCACGTCCTCAGGCTCGGCGTTTTCGCTGGGTGCGCCCGTCAGCGCGGGGGCCTACACGTACTTTCTTTACAAGGGCGGCACCACCGCCAACAGCACCAACAGTTGGTATCTGCGCTCGACGGTCCCGACGCCTGAGGAAGTTGTCGTGACCACCATCGATCCGGTCACGGGAGAACCGGAAACCGAAGTCGTACCGCCCCCGACGGCGGCGATCGGCACCCCACCGACCGCGACGCTCCAGCCTGGTGATGATCCTCTGCCCATCTATCGGATCGAAGTTCCGGTCTATTCGATGATGCCGGAGTTAGGCAGAACCGCAGGCTTCGCCCAGTTGGCGACATTCCACGAGCGGCAGGGCCAGCAGGGATTGCTCGACGAGCGTGGGTGGTTGACCGATGGCTGGGCCCGGGTCTGGGGGCAAACCGAGCAGCTACGCGCGAAAGGCGACGTGACGCCTCAGTTCGACGGCAATATCGGCGGCATCCAAATCGGACACGACCTCTTCGCCGGACGCAGCGACACGGGTCATGCCGATCACGTCGGTGTGCTCGGCGGATGGACTCGCGCGTCGGGCGATGTTCAGGGGCTGGCGCTGGGCATGCCCGACACCCACGCGGGCACATTGGCGCTGGACATGTACAGCGCGGGTCTTTACTGGACGCACGTCATGCCGGGCGGTGCGTATACCGACGCCGTGGTCCTCGCGTCCGCGATGCAGTTTCAATCGAAGCCGATCAGCGGGCTGAACCAGAGCGTTCACGGCAAAGGGCTGGCGGCCTCCCTCGAAACCGGATGGCCGATTGCGCTGACCGAAACGTTGGCGCTCGAACCGCAGGCGCAAATCGTCTGGCAGCGTCAGGCGATCGACGATTTCAACGATGGGATTTCGAGCGTTGGATTCAACAATGTGAATAGCTGGCTGGCCCGCATCGGGGCACGGCTGGAGGCAAATTACGACGGTGCGCGGGGTCTGTTGCGGCCGTATTTGTTATTCAATTTGCTGCACGCATTCGGCAACGACGGCCGCGTTCTCTTTGGCGGCACGACGCCAGTCGTGACGAGCGCCAACAGCACGGCGGCGCAATTCGGGATCGGCGTGGCAGGCCGCTTCAATAAAGCCGCGAGCGTCTACGCCACCCTTGCCTACCTGACACAACTCGACGCGACGAGACAGCAGTCGGTGTCCGCCACGCTGGGTCTGCGCTGGACGTGGTGAGGCAAAGGGTGAACATGCAGGAATCAATACCCTTCCGTGATGTCCTCCATCTTCCAGCGCTTGTCAAAATACGCCTCGGTTGGCCCATAAAGACGGAAATAGGCAAACCAATGCTTACCGGCCACGGTTTGCACCCAATTGCTTTCCTCGCCCGGCGGTGGGTTGGGGCCAAAGTACAGATCCACCGAGCCGTCGGCATTTTTCCGTAGATTCTCGCGGCTGGAGACATCCGATTTTTGCTTGGAATTCTCCACAAAGCGGCGCGTGTCAGTGTCGTAGACGGTCAGTGACCAGAACTGCTTCGCTGGCGGATTCGCGGCAACACGCAACTTGTAGTTCTTGCCGCCATCGAGCCAGGCATCGTTCTTGTCGGTGTACGCGCCCAGATAGGCTTGTCCCAGCCCTGGTGTAGAGGAGATCATGCCCTTGGTGTCTGTCACCGCCTCATAGAACCACGCCGTGCGCTCAAGCAACTGATCGTAGTTGGCCACGCGTTGCGACGGGTCCTTGATGAACAACGCATATTCCCAGCGCCGGTCCGGCCAATGGTTCACGTTCTCAAATCGCTTCGCGTAGGTATTCGTCTGCGCCAGAAGCTTGCCTGCCGTGGCGCCTTGCTCCAGCGCCTTGCGTTGACGCTCGTCGGGACTGAAAGGCTTGCCCTTCTCGATCCCGAGGTTTGCCAGCATCGCCATGTAAAAGCGATCGCGCTCGTTCACCGGCTCGCGCTGGATGATCTCGTGCAAGCGCTGCCAGTAGGCCATGCCATCTGGCTGGGTGCCCGACCAGTCGCGGCCGTCTGGCGAAACAAGACGCATATTGGGTGGGGACTGGCGATCACGGTACGAATACACTTTGATCTTGCTGACGATAGCTTTTGCTTTCGCCGGGTCGGGCTCGAGTACCCGGAAGCCAAGCAACACGTTGTTCGTCTGCGACTGTGCGACGTAATACCCTTTCGCGTCCGCAGGGGCTTTCACACCCGGTGGCAGGATCAGATACTTGCCGCCTCGGCCTTTATCTGGCCCGGTCTGTCCCATATCGATCATGGACCGTTGCCAGAAGTCACCTACCCCGCCGGCTGTCGGGCCGGCCGGCATATCGATGACCAATGGTCCGGATTTATCCAGCTCGGAAAATCCGAGAATGTACGGTGTTGTCGCATTGGCCGTGAGAATGCCCAGCTTGTCTTTCCACGTGGTGTAGACCACCAGGTCATTCGGTTTTGCACCGAGTTTTTCGTAGGACTCTTTCTGCCATTGGGCATAAGCCACAAGCGGCAGCGCCCAAAGGTAGGCTTGCGTCGCCTGTTGAAAATCCAGCTCTGCGAACAACCCCGGGACGGCGCTGCGCGCGGGCAGCGTTCCGTCCATCTGGACGTTGCCGAACGGTAGCGCCTCGGGTGCGCCATGCACTTGCGTGCCGACCACGCTAAAAGTGAATGCCGCAAGTACGGTCATTGATTTCGGTGC
Organism: Pandoraea sp. PE-S2R-1; assembly: GCF_002179865.1. Lineage (NCBI taxonomy): Bacteria > Pseudomonadati > Pseudomonadota > Betaproteobacteria > Burkholderiales > Burkholderiaceae > Pandoraea > Pandoraea sp. PE-S2R-1. The sequence goes on from NZ_NGUR01000010.1 coordinate 571,668, forward strand.
TTTGAACATGTACGCCCCAAAAATGAAGTGTCACTTGGTGGGTTGCAGATCACCCGGCTTCCAGGTCTTGTCAAAGAACGCCTGGGTCGGCCCGTACAAACGCAAGATTACGAAGTAGCCCTTTCCCGGCAGGGTCTTCAGCCAGTTCTTGCCGGTGCCCGGTGCACTCGGGCCGAAATAGATATCGGTGCTGCCGTCGGCGTTCTGTGCGGGCTTATCCATCGTGTTGATCGAGGGGAAGGCCTGACCGTTATCGACGCCCGATGCTGTGATCGAATCGTAGATCGTGACGGACCAGAACAACGCGGCCGGAACGTCCTTGGGCAGACTCAGCTTGTAAGCTTTGCCGCCGGACAGAAACGCACCCTTCGCATCGACAAAGGTCGCGGGATACTTGGCGCCGACGTTGACCATCTCAACAGCCATGCCAGGGCTGGTGGAGTAGGCATTGGTGAAGAAACCCGTGCGTGCATCGATGTAGTTGAATGTTGGTGCGGTAAACGTGGCGTTGCCCGGGAAAACGTTGAGCCAGCGGCGATCCGGATACCAGGTGCCGTTCTCCACGATCGCCTGCGGCTCGTAGGAGATGGCGTGCCCCATCTTGGCGGCAGTTTTGGCGGCTTTGTCCAACAGGCTGCGCGTATGGGCGTCCGGTTTGAAGGGTTTGCCCTTTTCAATGCCGATGGCGGCAAGCATGCCGCGCATTTCCATATCGGCCGGATCGGCGTATTCGTTCTCGAAGAACTGAGCGAGCAGGTCGAACGCGCTTCCGTCCGTGGGATACAACATGTTGACCGGCACGCCTGAAGCGTTCGGGAACTGCATTGGCTTCGCTTCGGCCTGTTTGCCCAGTGGATAAATGCGCGTTTGCTCCATCACCTTGACGGGCTCGTCGAGTTGGGACGGATCTTTGAAGAAACCGCGCCAGAAAACGAATACGCCATAAGTGCGCGACCGCAGCACGAAATATCCCTGTGGGATCTCGCCCTTGTAATCCGGCGGCAGCACCAGATATTTTCCACCTTGCCCCTTGTCAGGACCGGGCAGGCCGACGTCGCCGCACCAGACACGCCCGTCGATCGGTCCCTCAGAACAAATCGGGCGCTGAAAGAAGTCGTCCAGAATCCCTTGTAGGCCTTTGGGCACTTCGATGACCATCGGGCCGTCCGCCTTGAGGTCGAGATACCCCATCGCGTAAATAACGTCCGAGTTCGGTGTGGTTACCAGCGTTTTAGCATTCAGTCGGTCTTTCCAGATGGGCAACACGTTGTAGCCCTTGCCGAACGTCTTCTCCGAACCGCGCTGCATACCCAACATGTTGAGTGCCGGCAATGCCCAGATGTAGGCCTGCACGCCGCGCTGAAACGTGAGTTCATCCTTGAGTTGCGCGATCCCCTGCGCTGTCGGATACCCGCCATTGAATGGCAGATTGGCGAGTGCGTCGAAACGCGAATCCGGCGCGGCCGCAAAAGCGGGAGATGCGGCCACCACGGTCAACGCAGCAAACACGACAGTTGCCAGAAAACGCATGAGTACCCCCTTGAAGATACGGGGCGCCGCGCGCACCCGGTAGTATTCAAATCATTGAATTGCGCCCAGGTGCTACGCCTCCGAAGGAGGTGTGTTCAGAAAATCTCGCTTATATATTTTATAAAAACAGTAATTAAAATTATTTTTATAATTAAAATTACTCAACGAGAAAACATCAAAACACATTAAAACAATATGCCCGACCAAATAATTAATCAGATCGGGAAAATAATCAATGTTGACGGCTGCTCTAAGAGCGGCTTTTCCTCCATAACACCCAGTGAAAGCAAGCCACACAGATCAATTGCTAACACCAAATCACCAGCGCCTATCGCCCAGCCTGACGTCCCAGTGCATCGGGCACCGGCGCCATGCAGCCACCCCGCCGCCGGTGACGATGACGATAACGAAGGATTTCAGCTACGAGATTTGCGCGCGAAAGCGGGGACCGATAAGACTGACACGGCGGGCGATATCCGGCAGGCGCAGAAGCCGCTGAAAGTCTTATGGCGGAAAGCAGCAGGAGTCGAACCTACCTGGGAACGGCTGACGCCCCCAACCGGGTTTGAAGCCCGGCCGCATCACCGGATACGGATGCCTTCCTTCGTGTAACGAAATGATGGTCTGACGAAAACGTATCGATATCGCGTTGATCTCGATAAAAACGCCACGCGAAACCTCGCGTGGCGTTTTTGCTATGCCGTGCCCCAAACCACGCCGGGACGCCGCACATGCGTATCGCCAACGCGGCGAGTATAGCCCGCGCGGTCGAAGAATTCCAGAATCTGCACGGCCCGCTTGCGCCCTAAACCCGTCGCATCGCGGAACCCGCCGGCCTCTATCCGGCCATCGCCTTGCGCCACCAATTCGGCCAGCGCCTGCACGCAAGCATCGTCGTAGAACAAGTCTTTGACGATCTGATGCACCCGCCCCTGTCGCGCCAGTTTGCGCAGCACCACGCGCACCCGCTCTTCCGGCGCGCTCACGTCGCGCCCGAGATCGCGCACCCACGGCGGATCGAATCGGCCCTGCGCAATGCGCGGCAATAACGCCTCTGCCAACGCCGTCTCTTCCGCACTCATTTCCACACGGTGCGTCGGTAAATGCAGCCACGCGCCAGTACGTGTCAACGAACCGTCGGCCACCAGCGCCTGTACGATCGCGCGCCAACGCGTCGCTTCCAGCGCCGGCCACGTCATCCGTCCAAGACGCGCAGCATCAAGCCCCGGCTCATCGGCCAATCGCGCATGGTAGTCGCGCAGCACGTCGAGCACGCGCGTGCGCATCGCCTCCCACGGCTGCGGCGCAAATGCCAACGACTCGCCGTCTGCCGCTGCCAGTACCATGGCATCCGACGGCCATTGCCACGTCGCCGACGACAACCCTGTCAGCGCCGTCACCTGTGCACTCGTCAGCCCCTGCGGGGACTGCGCCAGCAGCCCAGAGAGACCGTCGCCATCCAACGATCGCGCCATGGCATCGAGCCACGCCAGCCGCGCCGCCGAACGCCGCTTTCGCTCCGGCCCCGCCGGATCGAGCACCCGACCGCCCCCGACGGTTGCCGTCGCCTGCGGATTGCGCACGATGAACCGGTCACCCGGCATGGTGCACACCGGTGTGTCGAATACCAGTTGCACACGCATCGTGCCGCCCGGCGCAAGCGTGTCGCCATCGAGCAGCACCGTACGTGCCTGCACGTGCGTCGTGCCCAGATGCACGTGCAGCGGAAACCATTGCGTCAGCGGTGCATTGCCGTCCAGCCAATGCAACTCGACGTCCACGTGCGTGGAAGGCGCCGAGAGTCCCGGCGCGACAATCCAGTCCCCTCTGTTGATCTGATCGCGTTCCACACCCGCCAGATTCAACGCGCAACGCTCCCCTGCCCGGCCAGCTTCGACGGCACGGTTCTGCGCATGAATGCTGCGCACACGCACCGGCAAGCCCTGCGGCATCACCGTCAACGTGTCGCCCACGCGCACCGTGCCGGCGAACGCGGTGCCGGTGACCACCGTGCCATGACCCGCCAGCGTGAATACCCGGTCGACGGCCAGACGGAACAGCGCATCGTCACGGCGCGCCGCATTGCCCGCCGCCTTCAATGCCTGCGCCGCATGCGTCAATTGATCGCGTAGCACCGCGACGCCCGCATCGCCCGGCGTGGTCGCCGACACCGGCACGATCTGCGCATCCGCCAGCGGCGTATTCGCGAGCCACTGCGTGATCTCGCGTTTGACCCTGCCCAATCGCGGAATATCGACCCGATCCGCCTTCGACAGCGCCACCACACCCTGACGTACGCCCAACATCGTGAGAATCGCCAGATGCTCGCGCGTCTGCGGCATGACGCCGTCGTCCGCCGCGATGACCAGCAACGCGAAGTCGATGCCGACTGCGCCCGCCGCCATCGTATGAATCAACTTCTCGTGACCCGGGACATCGATGAAGCCGAGCACTTCACCATCGGGCAACGGCGTATACGCATAGCCCAGTTCGATGGAAATGCCGCGCGCCTTTTCTTCTTTCAGACGATCGGTGTCAACGCCGGTCAGGGCGCGCACCAGACTCGTCTTGCCGTGGTCGATATGACCCGCCGTGCCGACGATCATGCGCGCAACTCCGCGAATTGCAGCGTCAGGCACGCCTCGTCGCTCGCCTCAAGGCAGCGAAGATCGAGCCACAACGTCTGGTCGGAAATACGTCCGATGACCGGATACGGCAGCCCGCGCAACGCCGCCTCAAGCTTGGCCAGCGCGCGTCCGCTGCCGCGCTTGCCCCCACCTGCGGGCGCAATCGCCAACCCATAGCTCGGCAGTTGTTCAACAGGCAACGCCCCGCTGCCGATCTGACTCACCATCGGTGCGGCGGCAACGGTATAGGCATCGCCCAGCGACTGCGCCAGCACCGGCGCAAGTCGCTCGGCCTGCGCGGCCATTTCGGCGCGCGTACGTGTGAGCAAACGCAGCGTCGTCAGGCGCTCGGGCAGATGTTCAGGATCACGATACAGACGCAGCACCGGCTCAAGCGCCGCCAGCGTGAGCTTGCCCACGCGCAACGCCCGCTTGAGCGGGTGCTTCTTGATTTTGGCGATGAGGTCCTTGCGGCCGACGATCATGCCCGCTTGCGGACCGCCAAGCAGCTTGTCGCCCGAGAACGTCACAAGATCGGCACCGGCGGCGATCGTCTCCTGCACGGTGGTTTCGTGCGGCAGGCCCCATCGCTCGAGCGGCGTGAGCGTGCCGCTGCCCAGATCCACCGCAACCGGAATGCCATGCGGTTTCGCAATGGCAGCGACTTCCGCCACGTCCACACTCTTGGTGAAACCCGTCACTTCGTAGTTGCTGCAATGCACCTTCATCAGCAGCGCCGTCTTCTCGCCGATGGCATTGCGATAATCTGCCGCGTGCGTGCGATTGGTCGTGCCGATTTCAACGAGCTTGGCGCCCGCGTGCGTCATGATGTCCGGAATGCGGAACGCGCCGCCAATCTCCACCAGCTCGCCGCGCGACACGACCACTTCGCGCCGCTTGGCCAACGTCGCCAACATCAGCAAGACCGCCGCCGCATTGTTGTTGACCACCGTGGCCGCTTCGCCGCCTGTGAGCTCGCAAAGCAGCGGCGAGATCAGATCGTCGCGATCGCCGCGGCCACCCGTTGCCAGATCGAACTCAAGATTGGCAGGCGACGTCAACGCCTGCATGACCGCATCGACCGCCGCTTCGGGCAGCAACGCGCGGCCAAGATTGGTGTGCAGCACCGTGCCCGTCAGGTTGAACACCGGACGCAACGTCGCACGATTGCGTGCGACCAACGTTCGCGTCACACGCGCGGCAAAGGCTTCGGGCGCCAACGCGTCGCGCGACAACGTCCCGGCAAGCGCTTCACCACGGCAAGCGTCCAGATCGGCACGCAGCGTCGCAGTGACCTGCGTGCGTCCGAAGTCGGCGAGCGCCGCCTGAAAATCGGGCATGCCCAACAACCGGTCGAGCGACGGCAACTCTGCCGCGCCTACCGGCGCAAGATCGTCCTCGGCCATGTCGTTACTCCTCGGCGTTTTGCCAGAGCAACGGATTGCCGTTGGCGCGTGCGTAGCCCGCTTCGCCCATCAACACGTCGAGCGCCAGGCTCGCCAGATCGTCGGCAACCGGTTCCACGAACGGGTCTTTGTCCTGATAGAAAATCTTGCGGTAGCTGTGACAGTCGTCGCACGACTCGGCACGGCTGGGCGACGACGCCACGCGCTTGGCGGCTTCGTCGAGTTTGGGCCTGCCGGATTCCGTCAACTCGGGGGTCCCGGCGGCGGCGTTGGCAGCCTGCGCCGGGTGGGCAGCCTGCGCGAAAAGATCAGCCTTGGCGCTCGCCTCGCCCTGCTTGTCGACCACGTGATACGCCACGTGCTCACTCGCTTCGCAATGCGTGCACTTCACGCGCACCATGTGCCATTCGGTCGAACACAGACCACACGCGAGGTAGCGATAGCCTTCATGAGCACCACCGATGCGCACCACGCTCGCCACCGGCAGCGTGCCGCACACGGGGCAGATGTTCGGCACGTCGAGCATCGGCACTTCACCGGCATCGAACGTGCTTGCCACACCTGTCCACAGCACTTGCAGTGCCGCCATCAGGAACGGTGCACTCGCGGCATCCACGCCCTTGCCATGCCCGGCGAGCAGCGACTGTGCGGCCGTGTCCAGCGTGGCGGCGTCAGCATTGCGAATGCGATCGAGCACGCCGCGCACCGCCGGCGGCAAGTCGGCCTGTGCCGCCACGGCATCGAGCAACGGGGTGAGCAACGGCTTCCAGCGGCCGACCTCATAGCCGCTATTGGCCGGCACGAGCGGCATGCAATGCTGCTGCGCCTGCGCAATCGATTCCGCAGACGGACGCTCCGCCACAAAGTTCTCGATCTCGCTGCGCTGCGCATCGACCAGTGCGGCCATTAGCCGCAGGTAGTCGCCCAGCGGATGCCCTTCGGCAAGCTGACGCAAACGTGCCGCACGTGCCGAAAAAATCTCGGCGCGTTGCGGCATGCGAAGACGGGGGATAGCGGTGCGATCGAGGGACTCGATCTGTCCGGGTTGAAGGATGCGTTGCAAGGTGGCTGGCCTCGTAGGAGCGTCCAGCCACCGGGGCCGGACTTACTTGTTGAGCTGCTTGTACCAGGCGCGATGGTGTTTCCACGCCCAGCCGCGAGTCACGGTGCCACGTGTCATGGCACCCACGGACCCTTTGATCCAGATCGCCGCGTAGATGTGCGTAATGATGCCGCAAATCAATACGAATGCACACACCGCGTGCACGTCGGAGGCGAGCCGAATCACCCAGATCGGGAAGTAGAACGCGAAGTACGCGCGCCAGATCACGATCCCCGATGCGAGCAGTCCGAGCATGCACAGCACCATCACGTAGAAGAGCAGCTTTTGCCCGGCGTTATAACGCCCGACTTCCGGCAGATTCTCCTCGCGATTGTTCAGCACATCGCCGATCTTCATCATCCACTCGCGGTCGCGCGACTCGAACTTGTTGTAGCGGGCAAGCCGCAGTGCGAGCCACACAAAACCGGCAAACATCACCAGTCCGACGAAGGGATGCAGAATCCGCGTCCACGGCCCGCCACCGAACAAATTGGTGAGCCAGAACATCGACGGATGGAACAGCGCCAGCCCGGACAGCGCGAGCAGGATGAACGTGCCCGCGACAATCCAGTGGTTGATGCGCTCCGCCGCGTTGTAACGCTGAATCAGATCGTCCTTCGGATGGTGCTGATGCCCCGTGTAGGACGGATATCCCTCATGGTCCGGCTGCCCCGGACGGACCTCACGTTCGCTAGGTTCTTGCGACATCGTCAGACCTCCTCGTGCGTGGCGACACCCTTCGGACCATTGCCGGGGTCATCGCCCTTGCGGGATGCATCGTACCGGCGGGCTTCCTCTTCATCCTCTTCGGTCGTCTCGTTCGGACCGGTCTTGATGTAGTGGAAGAAGCCGGCAATCGCGGTGAACGCCATTGCGGCCACGCCCAGCGGTTTCGCAATGCCCTTCCAGAACGTGACCATCGGGCTGATGCGCGGGTTATCCGGCAGGCCGTGGTACAGCGACGGCTTGTCGGCATGGTGCAGCACATACATCACGTGCGTGCCGCCCACCCCGGCCGGGTCGTACAACCCGGCATTGTCGAAGCCGCGTGACTTCAGGTCTTCGATGCGCTCTTCCGCCTGATCCTTCATGGCGTCTTTGGTGCCGAACATGATCGCGCCGGTCGGGCACGTCTTCACGCACGCCGGCTCAAGCCCCACGGACACACGGTCGGAACACAGCGTGCACTTGTACGCCTTGTGATCCTTCTGCGAGATGCGCGGAATATTGAACGGACACCCGGTGATGCAGTAGCCGCAGCCGATGCAGTTCTCTTCGTGAAAATCGACGATGCCGTTGGCGTACTGCACGATCGCCCCCGGCGACGGGCAGGCCTTCAGGCAGCCTGGGTCCTCGCAGTGCATGCAGCCGTCCTTGCGGATCAGCCACTCGAGGTCGCCCTTCGGGTTTTCGTACTCGGTGAAGCGCATGAGCGTCCACGAGTCCGCCGACAAGTCGCGCGGGTTGTCGTACACGCCCACGTTCTCGCCGACTTCGTCACGCAGATCGTTCCACTCCATGCATGCGGTCTGGCAAGCCTTGCAGCCGATGCACTTCGAGACGTCGATCAGTTTGGCGACGTCGCCCGTGTGCGATTCACGCACCGAGGGCGACGGCAGCGTGGTCGCCGAGCGCCGTTTGATATCAAGTGATTGCAATGCCATGGCGCCTCCCTATGCCTTCTCGACCTTCACCAGGAACGACTTCACTTCCGGTGTCTGCGAGTTACCGTCGCCGACGATCGGAGTGAGCGTGTTCGCAAGGAAGCCCGGTTTGGCGACCCCCTTGAAGCCCCAGTGAATCGGAATGCCCACGTGATGGACGGTCTTGCCGTCGATCTGGAGCGCCCGCAACCGCTTGGTCACTACCGCCTTGGCCTTGATAAAGCCTCGGTTCGATGACACCTTGACCGTGTCGCCCGCCACCACCCCGACCTCCTTGGCCAGCGCTTCGCCAATTTCGACGAATTGCTCGGGCTGGATGATCGAGTTGAGCAACGCGTGCTTGGTCCAGTAGTGGAAGTGCTCGGTCAGACGATACGTCGTCGCCACATACGGGAATTTATCCGCAGTCCCCATCGTCGCCAGATCGTCCGGGAACACGCGGGCGCCCGGATTGCTTGTGACCTTGGGGTTCTTCGGATGCAACGGGTTGTAACCCAGCGGCGTCTCGAACGGCTCGTAGTGCTCGGGGAACGGCCCTTCGGCCATGCCCGCCTTCGCGAAGAAGCGCGCCACGCCTTCGGGGTTCATGATGAACGGGCCCATACCGCCGGCCGGATCTTCATCCACCTTGAAGTCGGGCACGTCGGCGCCCACCCACGACTTGCCGTTCCACGAAATCAGCTTGTGCTTCGGGTTGAACGGTTTGCCGGCCACGTCGGCCGAGGCGCGGTTGTACAGAATGCGCCGGTTGGCCGGCCATGCCCACGCCCAGTTCAGCGTCTGGCCGATACCGGTCGGGTCGCTGTTGTCACGGCGTGCCATCTGGTTACCGGCCTGCGTCCACGAACCCGCGAAGATCCAGCAGCCCGATGACGTGCTGCCGTCGTCCTTCAACTCGGCAAAACCGGCCAATTGCTCACCGGCCTTGCGCGTAACCTTGGTCGGGTCCTTCGGATCGACCAGATCCTTGAGCGCTTTGCCGTTGTATTCCTTGGCGATTTCTTCCGGCGACGGGCTCTCTGCCTGTGCATATGGCCACGAGAGATTGACGATCGGGTCGGGGTACTTGCCGCCCTGCGTCTTGTACATCTCGCGCAGGCGCAGGAACAGGCCCGACATGATCTCGATGTCGCTACGTGCCTCACCCGGCGGCTCGGCGCCCTTCCAGTGCCACTGCAACCAGCGCCCGGAGTTGACGAGTGCACCGTCTTCTTCCGCGAAGCAGGTCGTCGGCAGACGGAACACCTCGGTCTGGATCTTGCTCGAATCGACGTTGTTGTGCTCGCCGAAATTCTTCCAGAACTCGGACGTCTCGGTCGCGAGCGGGTCCATGATGACCAGGAACTTGAGCTGGGCCAGTGCGGAATCCCACTTGACCTTCGCCGGGGCCGCCGCGATCGGGTTGAAGCCCTGTGCGATGTAGCCGGTGATCTTGCCCTTGTTCATCAACTCCAGCACTTGCAACAGATCGTAGGGCTTGTCGAGCTTGGGCAGATAGTCGTACGCCCAGTTGTTCTCGGCCGTGGCCGCGTCGCCCCACCACGCCTTCATCAGGCTGACGTGGAACTTCGGGTAGTTCTGCCAGTAGCTGAGCTGGTTCGGACGCAGCGGCTTTTGCGTGCGGGCCGTCAGGTACTGATCGATAGACTGCTCGGCCTGCTTGGGCAACGACATGTAGCCCGGCAGCAAGTCGGTCATCAGCCCCAGATCGGTCAGCCCCTGAATGTTGGAGTGACCGCGCAGCGCGTTCATGCCGCCGCCCACCGCACCGATATTGCCCAGCAGCAACTGCACCATGGCACCGGTACGAATGATCTGCGAGCCGATCGAGTGCTGCGTCCATCCCAGTGCATACAGGATGGTCATCGTGCGCGTAGGCGTCGAGCACTCGGCAATCTGCTTGAAGATGTACTCGACCTTGTCGGCCGGCGTGCCGCACACCCGCTCGACCATATCGATCGTATAGCGCGAGTAGTGCTGCTTCATCAGTTGGAAGACCGTGCGCGGGTGTTGCAGCGTGGGGTCGGTGAGCACGAAGCCGTCCGCGCCCTTCTGGTAATCCCAGGAGCTGCGGTCGTAGGTGCGCTTCTCGGCGTTGTAGCCGGAGAACAGCCCGTCTTCGAACTGGAACTCGTCTTTCACCAGGAAGGTGAAGTCGGTGTAGTTCTTGACGTATTCGTGTTGAATCTTGTCGTTCGTGAGCAGGTAGTTGATCAACCCGCCGAGGAAGACGATGTCCGTGCCGGTACGAATCGGGGCGTAATAATCCGCGACCGATGCCGAACGGTTGAAGCGCGGGTCAACGACGATCAGACGCGCCTTGTTATGCGCCTTCGCCTCGGTCACCCATTTGAAACCGCACGGGTGTGCCTCGGCTGCGTTGCCGCCCATGATGAGCACCAGATCCGCGTTCTTGATGTCGACCCAATGGTTCGTCATCGCTCCACGGCCAAACGTCGGGGCAAGACCTGCCACCGTCGGGCCATGTCAGACACGTGCCTGATTATCGAATCCCAGCATCCCGGTACTGCGGATGACTTTGTGAGTGAGATAACCGACTTCGTTGCTCGACGCCGACGCGGCCAGCATGCCGGTCGTGGTCCAGCGGTTGACCGTCATGCCGTCGTCGGTTTTCTCGACGAAATTGGCATCGCGGTCGGCCTTCATCAGCTTGGCGATGCGATCGAGCGCGTCGTCCCAGGAGATGCGTTCCCACTTGTCGGAACCGGGCTTGCGGTACTCGGGGTACTTGAGGCGGCTCGGACTATGGATGAAGTCGATCAGGCTGGCACCCTTCGGGCACAGTGTGCCGCGATTGACCGGGTGATCGGGATCGCCTTCGATGTGGAAAACGCTCTTCTTCGCGTTCTTGGCACCGTCGCCGTAGCTGTACATGAGAATGCCGCAAGCGACAGAACAGTACGGACAGGTGTTGCGGGTCTCGGTCGCACGCGCGAGCTTGAACTGGCGAACTTCGGCCAGCGCAGCGTCGGGTGCGAACCCGAGCATTGCCAGGCTGGACCCTGCCAGCGTTGCGCCACTCACTTTGAGGAACTGGCGCCTGGACATATTAAGCATGGGGGAATTCTCCTCAAATCTTTGGAAACTTTGCGGGAGTCTGTTGAGTATAGAGCAAAGTGTTCTGCGTTTTCCGTGACTTAGCACAAACCATGCCGAAAATGTCGTTGCAGTGCACAACGTGGGAACTTCCCCAACAATTTGGTATTCTGAGCGTCACTTTGGTCACCGTCCCCCGAAGGTAATGGATACATTGCCCCCTGTAGATGATGTGACGGACCTGATCGCGTGTCCCAATTGCGACACTCTGCACCGTCGCATGGATCTCCCGCCGCACGAGACTGCCCGCTGCGTACGCTGTCACTCGGTGCTCTATCGCTCTCCCGACCTTCGCCTGTCGCGCGTGCTCGCGCTCACGGTGACGTGTCTGATCGTCTTCGCCATTGCCAATGCGTTCCCGATCGTCGAGATCGAGGTGCAAGGCATCTATACCGAAACCACACTCATCGGCGCCGCCTGGGCGCTCTACCGCGAGGGCATGTGGCTGGTGGCCCTGCTCGTGTTCGCGACGACGGTGCTGTTTCCCCTGTCGCAACTGCTCGCGCTCGTGCACCTGATCGCACCGCTCTCGGTCGGCCGCCGGCCGCGCGCCGTGTTTGCCGTGATGCGCGCCATCGAGTTCTGCCGTCCGTGGGGCATGATCGAAGTCTTCATGCTCGGCGTGCTGGTATCGCTGGTGAAGCTCTCGGCCATGGCCAGCGTGTTGCCGGGCATTGCGCTCTGGGCCTTTTGTGCGCTCACCGTATTTCTCGCGATGGTGCTCTCGTATGACCTGCGCAATCTATGGCAGTTGATCGACCGCACGCCGGACCCGGCCGCCCAAGACGCCCGCGCCAAGGCCATTGACCGTGCCCGCAACGATCGCGGGACGGTGCCCCGATGAAGTACCTCACGGCGAAAGCGGCCGGGTTGGTGGCCTGCCACGTCTGCGGCCGGCTCGCACGCGAAGTCAAAACGGTGGAAAAGGAGCGCTGCCCACGCTGCGGCGCAGTGCTGCACCAGCGCAAGGTCGACAGTCTGGCGCGCACCTGGGCCTTGCTGATCGCGGCAGCCATCCTGTACATTCCCGCCAACCTCCTGCCCATGATGCAGACGCGCTCGCTGCTGGGTAACTCCAGCGACACCATCATGAGCGGCGTGATCTATTTCTGGACCAGCGGCGAATACGATCTGGCCATCGTGGTCTTCACGGCCAGTATTCTGGTGCCCATGCTCAAGCTCATTGCGCTGTCGCTGCTGTGCTTCACCGCCCAGCGCGGTGCCCGCTGGAAACCGCATCAACGCACGAAGCTCTATCACATGGTCGAATTCATCGGCCGCTGGTCGATGCTCGATGTTTTCGTCGTGGCACTGATGGTCGCGCTCGTGAATATCCAGTCACTGGCCGTGATTCAAGCCGGCCCCGGCATCGTGGCCTTCGGCTCGGTGGTGGTGCTGACCATGCTGGCCTCCATGCAGTTCGACCCGCGCCTGATCTGGGACCAGATCCGCGACGACGACACCGAACAGGACGACCATGACTGACCCGAAAGACGAGAAAAACAACAGCGACGCGAAGCAACCGCCGGCCGGTGCCGACGATTTGCCCACGCCCGCCATCGAGCGGCGCAAGCGCTGGGCCCCGTCGCTCGTCTGGCTGATTCCGCTCGTCGCTGCCGTAATCGGGCTCTCGCTGGTGGCCAAAGTCATCGTCGAGCGCGGCCCGACGGTCACCATCGACTTCAAGACGGCCGAAGGCCTCGAAGCCGGCAAGACCAAGGTCAAGTTCAAGGAAGTCGACATCGGCACGGTGAAGAACATCGAGCTCTCCGATGACCTCTCGTATGTGCGCGTGACGGTCGATCTCACGAAGAACGCCAAGCGCTTCGCCGTCAAGGATTCGCGCTGGTGGGTGGTGCGTCCGCGCGTGGCCGGTGGCAGCGTCTCGGGCCTTTCCACGCTGCTCTCGGGCGCTTACATCGGTGCCGATGCCGGCAAAACGAAAGACACGGCGGATCACTTCGTCGGTCTCGAAGTGCCGCCGGTCGTGTCGAGCGGTCAGCCCGGCAAGCCGTTCATTCTGCACGCGGCCGATATCGGCTCGCTCGACATCGGCTCACCGATTTACTATCGCCGCATTCAGGTCGGGCAGGTCGAAGCCTATTCGCTCGATGCCGATGGCAAGGGCGTCACGCTGCGCGTCTTCGTGCAGGCCCCGTACGATCAATATGTGGGCACCAACACGCGCTTCTGGCATGCCAGCGGCATCGATCTGCGACTCGATTCGAGCGGTTTCCAAGTGAACACGCAGTCGCTCGCGTCGGTCGTCATCGGCGGCATCGCCTTCCAGGCACCGTCGGACGCCGGGGCAGGCGTCATGGCCAAGCCGGGGCAGGAATTCCGCCTCGCGCCGGACGAATCGACCGCCATGAAGGCACCCGATACGCATCCGGTGCGCGTGGTGTTCCGCTTCCAGCAATCGCTGCGTGGTCTGGCGGTGGGCGCGCCGATCGATTTCCGGGGCATCACGCTCGGCGAAGTCACTTCCATCGGCGTGGAATTCGATCAGGCCACCAAGCGCATCGCCATGCCGGTGACGGTCGAGCTGTATCCGGATCGCTTGCGCCGTCGCGACGCGAAGAACAACCTGCCGCAGAACGAGCTGGCGAGCCATCAGATTCTCAACGCGCTGGTGGCGCGCGGTCTGCGCGGTCAGTTGCGCACGGGCAACCTGCTCACCGGCCAGTTGTACGTGGCGCTCGACTTCTTCCCGAATGTCGCGCCAGCCAAGGCCGAGGATGTCGACGGCATACTCGTGCTGCCGACCGTGCCCAACACGCTCGACCAGTTGCAGCTTCAGATTGCCGACATCGCCGGCAAGCTCGACAAGATTCCGTTCGATACCATCGGACAGAATCTCAACTCGTCGCTGGCCAAGCTCGACAAGACGCTCGACAGCGTGCAGGGGCTGTTCAAGCAACTCGATACCGAGATCGCGCCGGAAGCCAAGGCAACGCTGGGCGAAGCGAAGAAGAGTTTCGGTGCCGCCGAGCGCACGCTGTCCGAAGACGCCCCGGTGCAGCAGGATGTGCGTCAGGCCATGCAGGAACTGACCAAGACGCTGCGCTCGCTCAACACGCTCGCCGACTATCTGCAACAGCACCCAGAAGCGCTGCTGCGCGGCAAACCGAAGGATCCGCAACCATGATGAGGCCGACCGATATGTTCCGTAGCTCCCGAAGCATGTTGGGTCGCCGCGCCGTTGCGTCGGCTGCCACCGCAACGATGGCTGGGCTGGTGCTGGCGATGGCGGGTTGTGCGTCGCCAACGCCGAGTTTCTACACGCTCGCGGGCGCAGGTGGCGCTTCAAATACGGCCAGTACGGTCAATGTAGGGACCAACGCGCCCGCGACGCCGTATGCCATCGAAGTGTCGCCGGTGGCCGTACCCGAGCAGGTCGACCGCCCGCAGATCGTGGTGACCAAGGGCGGCGGACAAGTCGATATTCTGGAAGCTTCGCGCTGGGCGGCACCGCTCAAGAACGAGCTGACGTCGACGATCTCGCGCGGCTTGACGCAACGTCTCGGTGCGATGGATGTGTATGGGCTGCCACGCGCTGACGGCGTGACGGTTTATCGCCTGTCTACGTCGGTGCAACGCTTCGAGTCGGCACCCGGCGAACAGGCTGCGCTCACCGCCGTCTGGACGGTGCGCCGTGTGCCGGGCGACGTGGTGCTGACGTGCCGTTTCAACGGCACGGAGCCCGCATCGGGCGGCATTCCTGAAGTGGTCGCCGCGCAGCGCAAGCTGGTCGGCCAACTGACGGACAGCATCGGCCGCGCCATCGCGACCAGTGCGCAAGGAACGACGCCTCGCTGCGACGGGTAACACCGCCGAAGCACGTTCGAACTGAATTGCCGGGCATCGGCAACATCCGCTGCCCGGCAACAGCATCAACGCTTCACGCGTCGCTCAGACGCGCTCGCGCGCCAGATACATCGCTTCACGGCCCACGATGGGCTCACGCGTCGGCATGATGACCGTGCAGCCATCGAAGGGCGCGACAATCTGCTTGTCGCCGTCCGTCGCCACCAGTTCATCTTTGCCGAACACTTCGAACCCGATGACCGGGCGCGCGAAGCGAAACTCCGGCGTCTGCACCACGTGCGTCTCCACCAGTTCGAAACGGCGTCGCGCACTCGGCTGCGGCTCAGCGTCGCCTGCCTCACTCGCTTCAATGAGCCCGAAGTGCGTGAGGAATTTGGTCGCGGCGGCAATAGCCACTGCGGCACTGGAAGGCTTGAAGTGTTGCCCGCACTCGATCACGACGGCAGCGCCCGCCGTTGAGGCAGCTTCGCCAAATCGCCCGAACTGGATCAACGGCGTGCCCGACCCAAGCCCCTTCGGCATGATCAGATGCAAGCCGCACACGTCGATGGCTTCGGCCAGCGTGCTGTTGCGTTGCGCATCCGGGTACACCCAGAACGGCGGGACATCGAGCGACGTCGAGTGAATATCCAGCACGTGATCTGCCGCGTCCACGAACGGGGCCAGTTCTCGCATGCGCCGGATTTCCGGACTATCCGATTCCCCCTGCAAATACTCGTCGGACCAGATCCGGTTCAGGTTGTGCACCAGTTGACGGCTCGCGAAGGGTTTCGATTCGTCAAAGCTTTCGTAGGCTTCGACGTTGGCGAAAAGCAACGTCAGCTTGCCTCGCGCCGGGCGCACGCCCCGGTCCAGCAAATGCGTGACGGCATGCATGCCGCAAAACTCGTTGCCATGCACGAGCGAACTGATCAGCAAATGCGGCCCGGGCAGCCCCGAATCGAAATGATGAACGTAGTCGGTGCCCGTGTTCCCCGCCTTGTAGGCGGAGATGTCTCGATACATTGCCTTGCTGTTTTGTGTGTCCATGGTGACCAGAGTGCCCGACGAATCGACGGCATTATAGGGCGCAATAGGGCTCGGCCGGGCACCGCACCCGCCTTGCAACGCCTAGAAAATTTACGGATTGCGCAATCGATTACGAGATGTTTAAGATATTCCAGACCTTGCCGGCATCACGACGGTGCAGCGGGTCGACATAACTCGAATATCGGAGACAAGCCATGCCCACCCTTATCCGGCGCGCGATTGCGTGTGCCGCCTCTGCGCTCGCCCTCGGCGCATTCACCGCCAGCTTCGCCCCGGCCGCTCACGCAGCAGCCATTTCCGACGGCGTCGTCAAGATCGGCGTGCTCACCGACCTGTCGGGCGTGTCGAGCGACAACGCAGGCAAAGGCAGCGTGCTCGCCGCCACCATGGCTATCGACGACTTTGCCAAGGACCACAAGGTACTCGGCGCGCCCATCGAACTCGTCTCGGCCGACTCGCAAGGCAAGACCGACACGGGCGCGACCATCGCGCGCGAGTGGTACGACCGCGACAAGGTCGACATGATCACCGACCTCACCTTCTCGAACGTCGCCCTCGCCGTCGACCGCATCGCCGACGAAAAGAAAAAGATCGCCCTGGTTACCGGTGCCGGCTCGTCGGCCATCAGCAACGAGCAGTGCACGGCGCATAGCGTGCAATGGATGTACGACACCTACGCGCTGGCCAACTCCACATCGCAGGCACTGCTGCGCCGCGGCCTGAAGTCGTGGTACTTCATCACCGCCGACTACGCGTTCGGTCAGGCACTGGAAAAAGACGCCAGCGAAATCCTCACGCGTCAGGGCGGCAAGGTCGTCGGCTCGGTCAAGCACCCGGTCAACTCGCCCGATATGTCGTCGTACCTGCTGCGCGCACAAACCTCGGGCGCTCAGGTCATTGCACTGGCCAACTCGGGCACCGACACGCTCAACACGGTCAAGCAGGCGTCGCAGTTCAACATGATTCAGGGCAGCAAACAGGTCTTCACGCCACTGCTCTCGCTCATTACCGAAGTGCACGGCATGGGCCTGAAGAACGCCCAAGGCATGATTCTGACCAACGGCTATTACTGGGATCAGGACGACCGTTCGCGCGGCTTCGCGCAGCGCTTCTACGCGCAGCACAAGAAGATGCCGACGATGATGCAGGCAGCCGTCTACTCGGCGGTGCTCAACTATCTGAAGGCGGTTCAGGCGGCCGGCACCGACGAAGCAGACGCCGTGATGGCCAAGCTCAAGACGATGAAGATCGACGATCCGGTGATTCGCAACGGGCATATCCGTGCAGACGGCAAGCTCGTGCACGACATGCTGCTCGTGCAGGTCAAGACGCCCGCAGAGTCGAAGGGGGACTGGGATCTTTACAAGATTCTCGAAACGATTCCGGCCGACAAGGCATTCGCGCCACTGGCCGAATCGAAGTGCTCGCTGGCGAAGAAGTAAGCCCGGCGTGACGCACGGGCAGTCATCGCTGTGGTGACTGCCCGAGTACTGCGCTATCGGTTACTGCCCTGCCACACCTGCGACTGCCGGACGCTGCTCTTCCACCCGGCGGAACACCAACGCCGAGGCCAGCGTAATCAGGCCGACGCACACGAACGTCATCCGGAAGCCGGCCACCGTGCCGCCCATGCCGAGTTCGCCCGCCTCGCCCGCCAGATGGCCGAAGAGCGCCAGCAGTTGACCGCCGATGGTCACCCCCAGCCCTAGTGCGAGCATCTGCGCCATGGAGAACAGGCCGTTGCCCGCACTGGCGCGACGCGCGCCGAGATCCTTGAGCGTCACACTGTTCATGGCTGCAAACTGCATCGAGCCCGCGCCGCCGAACACAGCCAGTTGCACAATGCCCAGCCACATCGGCCAGCCCGGCCCGAACAGCGCGAAGCTGGCAATCGAGCCGCCCACCACTGCTGTGTTGACCATCAGGAAGCGCGTGTAGCCGTAGCGCTTGACCAGCGGCGTGACCATCCGTTTGACGACGATCCCGGCGAGCGCCATGGGCAACATCGTGAGGCCCGAGATGAGCGGGCTGTAGCCCATGCCGACCTGCAACAACAGCGGCATCAAGAACGGCACCGCACTGCTGCCGATCCGTGCGACGAGATTGCCGAGCAGTCCCAGACTGAAGCTGCGTGTCTCGAAGAGCTCCAGCGGAAACAGCGGCGCAGCGCTTCGGCGCGCGTAGGGCCAGTAGCCGACGGTCGTCGCCACACACAGCAGCGCCAAGGCCACCGACGGTGCCCATCCCGCTTGCGGGAACGGATGATCGAGCGCCAGCGTGAACGACACCATGGCCACCGACAGCATGGCAAAGCCAATCCAGTCGAAGCCGGTCTCGATCACATCTTCCTTGGCGGGTCGCGGCAGATAGCGCCGTACGGCCAGACTGCCGACGACGCCGATGGGCACGTTGATCAGGAAGATCCAGTGCCACGACGACACCTCGACCAGCCAGCCGCCCAGCACCGGGCCCATCATCGGACCGACCTGCCCGGCAATCGATACAAACGCCAGCGCGGCGAGATATTGCTCGGCGGGAAAGGTCCGCAGCACGGCCAGCCGGCCGATCGGCAGCAGCATCGAGCCGCCCGCGCCTTGCAGCACGCGCGCCACGACCAACTGTGGCAGCGTGTGCGCCATGGCGCAGCAGATCGAGCCCAATACGAAGAGAAGAATGGCGACGAAGTACACGCGGCGCGTGCCGAAGCGGTCGGCAAGCCAGCCCGACGCGGGCGTGAGCATGGCCATCGTGAGGGAATAGGCGACCACCACGGGCTGCATGCGCAGCGGGTTCTCGCCGAGGCTGGCGGCCATGGCCGGCAACGCCGTATTGACGATGGTGCCGTCGAGCGCCTGCATGAAAAAGCCCGCCGCAACGATCCACAACAGGGCGGTGAGTGACTTGTCTTGCTTCATGCGGCGAGGGGAGAAGGCTGGGACGGCACGCAAGAAGGCCGTGCCGTCTCAAGAATTAAGCGAAAGCCGAATTCTATCGCGCCAAATCTCCCGGGGACAGGGGAAGAACGGGGAAAGTCTGTCAGGCCGTGGTGTTGACGCGCGTGCCGGTGGTCTTGCTCGGGTCCATCAGCGTCTGGATCTGTGCGCGAATCGTCATCGCTTGTGCCGACAGCGTCTGCACTTCCGCCATCTTTTCTTCCGGCGGGATCGAGTCGTTGTTGCGCACGGCTTCGAGCTGCGCCATGACCTTGGCCAGCATGTCCTTGAGTTTCTGGATGGTCTGCTCGACGATGCCATTGGCGGCAGGGCCCGCATTGCCCGCACCGCCTGTCGCGCCTGCCCCGCCAGCTGCCGCCCCGCCGATCGCCTTCGCGGCATCGCTCGCATCGCGCACGGACTTCACCATATCGGTGTCGATCTTGCGCGAACTCGTACCGTTATTGTTGGCATCGGGCGCGGTGGTGGACGCCGCTGTCGTCGCCGTGCTGCCGTCGGCGGGCTTTGCCGCCTTGTCAGACGTACTCGATGCATTCGCCGTAGCGGCCGTCCCGGCCTTCTGTCCGGCGACGTTTCCGCCGCCCGCCGCCTGCGCCTTTTCGGCCTGTTGCGACTGGATGTGGGCTTGCCAGACGTCGAGCAGGCTGGAAGTCGAGCTGTTCTTGACCGCGATGATAGTCATGGAGAGGGGGGCGCTCCGCAAGGAAAGATGGTAAGGATTCGAAAGTTATTACGGCATCCTTTGCGAATACCTTTAGCAATTCGTTATTCCCCTGCGAGATTTGGCAGTGCGCGCCAATCTCCGCCCGCATGCCGCCTGCATACCCCATACATGACTCGGGCCCGTGCGAACACGGGCCCGGCAAGGGTTAAGACAGGTTTCGGATCAGGCGCGGACCGCCCGATACCCCACATGCTCGTAATGCGCCTCGTCGGCGGCGTCCTCGGCGTCGTTATCCGCCCGGTCGTCCTCGGTGAGTGCTTCGAGCCGAATCGCAGCATGCACGAGCGCGATGTGCGAAAAAGCCTGCGGGAAGTTGCCGACCTGACGCTTGTGGTGCGTGTCGTACTCCTCAGCAAGTAACCCGACGTCATTGCGCAACGACAGCAGTCGCTCGAACAACTTGCGCGCGTCACCCTGACGGCCCAGCATCACCAGACAATCGACCATCCAGAAGCTGCACGCCAAAAACGCCCCCTCGCCCGCCGGCAAGCCGTCGTCGACGCGACTGGTGCGGTAGCGCTGCACCAACCCGTCTCGCATCAGCTCGCGCTCGACCGCCTCGACCGTCCCGATGACACGCGGGTCGTCCGGCGGCAGAAAACCCACCAGCGGAATCATCAGGGCACTGGCGTCCATCTCGTCGGAGCCATACGCCTGCATGAACGCGTTGCGTGTCTTGTCGAAGCCATGCGTGCAGACGTCCGTGTGAATCTCCTGACATAACTTGCGCCAGTGATCGACCGGCCCCGGCAGATTGAAGCGCTCCGCCGACTTGATCGCGCGGTCGAACGCGACCCACGCCATCACCTTCGAGTAAGTGAAATGCTGGCGCCCGCCACGCACTTCCCAGATGCCTTCGTCGGGCTTGCGCCAGACCGTCTCGAGATGCGCGACCAGCTTGGTCTGCACCTCCCATGTCGCGTCGTCCGGCGTCAGACCGCCAAGGCGCGCCTGATGCAGCGCGTCCATGACTTCGCCGTAGACGTCGAGCTGAAGCTGGCCGACCGCGCCGTTGCCCACGCGCACGGGTTTCGCGCCCTCGTAGCCCGGCAGCCAGTCGACTTCCCACTCCGGCAGCCGCCGCTCGCCGGACAGTCCGTACATGATCTGCACCTGCGACGGCGCGCCCGCGACGGCGCGCACCAGCCAATCACTCCAGTCGTTGGCTTCCGTGTAATAGCCGCCGAGCATGAGCGCCTGCAACGTCAGCGTGGCGTCCCTGAGCCAGCAATAGCGGTAGTCCCAGTTACGTTCGCCCCCCAGTTGCTCGGGCAGTGACGTCGTGGGCGCGGCCACCACGCCGCCCGTCGGCACGAACGTCAGCGCCTTGAGGGTGATGAGCGAACGGCGGATCGCGTCGGTCCAGCGGCCATCCAGTTGGCAGCGGCCCGCCCACGTGCGCCAGTAGCGCTCGGTATCGGTGAGCGCCGCCAGCGGGTCGATTTCGCGCGGATCGGCGTGATGCGAGGCCACCCGCGACAACACGAATGGCACGGTCTCGCCCGCCTTCACCTGAAAAGTGGCCCGCAGACTGCCCGGCACATCCTGAATGGGGACCGGCGTGCGCAATACCACCTTGTCAGGCCCGGCGATCAGGCGCATGCCCGGTCCGGTGGCGTCGTCCTTGTCCAGCGGGCGAGCCCATGGCACCGATGCGCCGTAGTCGAAGCGCAGAATCAGTTCCATCGACATGGTGATCGTGCCGTGGATCCCCTTGACCAGCCGCACCAGATCGGCCGCGCCATCGCGCAATGGCATGAAGTCGATGATCGACACGCAGCCTTCGCACGTTTCAAAACGTGTTTCCAGAATCAGGGTGTCGTCGTGATAGCGGCGTGTGACGGTGGCCTTGGGATCGTCGGGGGCGAGTTTCCAATGACCGTGCTCGGGACCGCCGAGCAACGCCGCAAAGCAGGCGGGAGAATCGAAATATGGCCAGCAGAGCCAGTCGATCGAACCGTCGCGCGCGACCAGCGCAGCGCTTCGGCAGTCGCCAATCATGGCGTAGTCTTCGATGCGTGCCGGCATGCTCACCTCGCGAACGTCGATACGTGAAGCCCAATGGTACGCGCGTCGTTCTCGCGCGACCACCCTCCTGCAAAACGGCCTTTACATCGCCTGCGCCGCTCATGAAACCCGTTGCCAGCCCTGCTCAACTGCATGCGATCAGTCATCCCTTCCCTCCTTACGGCCGTGCCGTGTGGTGAGGTTCGTCGGTGGCCCGTGTTGCGCCAATGAATGCCCGGCTAACGATCAATTCACAATCCGTTAATGACCGACCGGCCCATCCGAGGGAAGTTCGGATCAATTTTCATCGCGGCGCGAATTAGCGCCGTTATTCCACTTCATGAAAAAAACGCCGGGCACCTCGGCGGTGCACGGCGTTTCTGATGACTTCAGGACTTTCTGCGTGACCTCAAATATCACGCTGCGGTGGCGCGCTCCGCCGCCAACGCATGAATCGCGCCTTGCGCCAGCAGGTCACGGATTTGCGCGGCGTCGTAGCCATATTCCGCGAGCACATCGAGCGTGTGTTCGCCCAGCCTCGGTGCGGGGCCGCCGGTCTGCTTGGGCGTTTCCGAGAACCGGATCGGCAGCCCGATGCTGCGCGTAGGCCCGTCGAGCGGATGCACGGTCTCCACGACCATCTCGCGCGCGACGATCTGCGGATGCACGGCGGCCTCGGAGATCGGCAGCACCGGCCCGACGGGCAGCCCGACGGCGTCGAGCCGTTCGACCCACGCCTGCGTCGTGTCGCGCATCAGATATGCCGTAATCCGCTCAACAAGTTCTGCACGATTCGCCGTGCGGCCAGCGTTCGTAGCGAAGCGCGGATCGCCCGCGATCTCGGGCGCATCGAGCACTTGCAACAGCCGCTCGTAGTTGGCCTGATTCGCCGCACCGATATTGATCCAGCCGTCTTTCGTGCGAAACGCCTGATACGGCGTGCTGGTCGGATTGGCCGAGCCGAGCTTCGGCGGATTCTCGCCACTGGCGAAGAAGTTGGCCGCCGCCCAGTACATCTGCTGAAACCCCGCCTCAAGCAGCGACGTGTCGACAACTTGCCCCTGCCCCGTGCGCAACCGGTGTGCATACGCGGCCGAAATACCAAGCGCCGCCAGAATGCCTGCATTGATGTCGGCAATCGGCGAACCCGCCTTGATGGGGGCCTGCCCCGGCTCGCCCGTCACGCTCATCAGGCCCGAAAGGCCCTGTGCGATCAGATCGAAACCGCCCTTGTCGGCATAAGGCCCCGTGCGGCCGTACCCGGAGATTGCGCAATAGATCAGCGCCGGGTTCGCCTCGCGCAGCGTCTCATAGCCGAGGCCCAGTTTCTCCATCGTGCCTTTGCGGTAGTTCTCGGTGACGACATCGGCGGTGGCCAGCATCTTGCGCAACACTGCCTTGCCGCCTTCGGTCTTGAGATTGAGCGCAATGCCGCGCTTGTGGCGGTTGAGCATCATGAACGATGCCGATTCGCCATGCGCGAGGATGGGCGCGAAGCGGCGCGCATCGTCGCCTTCCATCTTCTCGACCTTGATGACGTCGGCGCCCATGTCGGCCAGCATCATGCCGCACACGGGGCCCGACATGATGTGCGACAACTCGATCACCTTCACGCCCTGCAACGGGCCACCCTTGGGTTGAACGGTCTCGGTCATCTCAGCGTCCCTCGAACACCGGGGCCGTCTTCGCGAGAAACGCGCGATAGCCCGCTTGAAAATCGGCCGTGCCGAAACACGCAAAGCCCTCGTCGATCTGTGCCGGCGTCAGCGGCTTGCCGCTCGCCAATTCACGCACGAACCGCTTGTGCCAGCGCGCCACCAGCGGGGCACCGGCAGCGATGCGCTCCGCACTGGCGAGGGCTTCTTCCGTCACCTTCGCATCAGCGACCACACGAGTGACAAGGCCGATACGCTGCGCCTCCTGCGCATCGAAAATTCGCCCTTCCAGCAAGATTTCGAGCGCACGCGTGGGCCCGAGCAGGCGCACCAAGCCCGACAACTCCGCATGCGCCATGACCAGCCCAAGCTTGTTGATCGGCGCGCCAAAGCGGCTCGACTCGCCACAAATGCGCACGTCGCACGACGCGGCGATTTCCATGCCGCCGCCCACGCAAATGCCGTGAATCATGGCCACGAGCGGCACCGGGCAATTGGCCAGCGCATCGAGCGTTCTGTGCATCAACGCGCCGTATGCCCGGGCCTGTTCCACATTGGCACGATCGGTCTCGAACTCGGCGATGTCGTTGCCGGGCGCAAACGACTTTTCGCCCGCACCTCGCAGCACGATGCAGCGCACGCCGGGTGCCTCGGACAGCGCAAGAATCGCGTCGCCCAACGCCCGCCACATCGGCTTGGTCAGTGCGTTGAGTTTCTCGGGACGGTTGAGCGTCACCAGCGCCACTGCGCCGCGTTGCTCGGTCAGAACGGTCGATGTCACATTGCCTCCTTCTTACGCTGGCTCGCACCCCATGTGCCGCAGCCTTTTTGGTATACCAATTTTTGTTAACGATAGAAGTATTGGCGTAGAACTGGCAAGTGATAACCGTATAAATCAGGGTTAACGTGTGATTTACCACCCTAAGCGATTGACGGAACACGTCACCCCAATCAGAATTGGCATTCCATTTTAGAAATCACCGGCTCATGGACACGTCAGCATCGCTCAACGCCACCGCTTACGAAGCGCTCAAGGCGCGCATCGTCAGCGGCGAACTCCGCCCGGGCGCGCCGCTGTCCGAGCGGGCGCTGTGCGACGAACTCGCGGTATCGCGCACACCGCTGCGCGAAGCGCTCAAACGGCTGGCGAACGAAGGACTGGTGGAAATCTCGGAGACGCGCCGGGCCCGCGTGGCGCGCGTGAGCGTCGACGAGGTGGTGAATCTGCTCGCGGTGATGGCGGTGTTGGAGGGGCTGTCAGGCGAACAGGCCTGCGAGAAGGCGACGGAGGCCGATCTCGATGAACTCGCCCGCCTGCAAGTCGAGATGGAAGCAGCCTTTGCACGCACGGATCATGAAGCGTACTTCTCGCTCAATCAGCAGATTCACCTGAGCATTTTGCGCATCGCCGATAACAGTCCACTGGCGGAATACTTCCACAATCTGAACGCGCGGCTACGGCATGTGCGTGAGCGTCTGACGCCCACGCCCGAGCGCTGGCGGCAAGCCGTGGACGAGCACGCAGAAATGCTCTCGCTCATGCGCCGACGCGACAGCAAGCGGCTGCGCGCGCTGATGGAGACGCACCTGCGCAGCAAGACCGACGCCTACGTCGCGGCCATGCTCAATGAAGGACTGGTGAGTATGAGTCGCGCGGCATGAGTACGAGCCGCGCAGCTTAAGCGCGACTGATCAAGCGGCAGCGCGAACATGGGCCAGCACGACGTCGCACTTGGCCATCAAATGCGCGCGCAGCAGGCGCCCGAGCGTGACGCCATCACGCCGATGCAGCGCTTGCAGCATGGCGTCGTGTTCCGCGATGGCGCGCTCCCACTTGCCCGCATGCAGGTTCGAACGGAAACGCAGCGCCTGCAAGCGCCGGTTCACGGCCTGATACATCTGCATGAGCGACGGATTGCGCGCGGCGGCATTGATACGCTCGTGAATGCGCCGATTGCATTCGAAGTAACCGGGCAGATCGCCGTGCGCGTGGCACACGCCCATGGTGGTGTGCAGCGATTGAATCTCGTCGACTTCCGCCTGCGTGATGCGCTCGCAGGCCAACTCTCCCGCCAGTGCCTCAAGACCGCTAAGCAGCTCGAACGCGTCCGCAATATCGCCAGCCGAAAGCGTCACGACGCGGGCGCCGCGATTGGGCAGCAGCTCGATGAGGCGCTCGACGGCCAGCGCCTTGAGCGCCTCGCGCAGCGGCGTGCGCGACACGCCGAGTTGCTCGCACAATGCGCGCTCGTTCAGATGCGCGCCCGGCGGCAGCACCCCCTCGGTGATCATCCTGCGCAAGCGGTCCCCGACCGCGAGATGCAGCGCCTGACGGCTGATCGGCAAGTGCGCGGCAGCCTCAGTCACAGGCGGGCCATGGGACGCGTGATCCGGAAAAACATTCAACGGGACAGAGTGCATAGGCTCGGCAAGGTCGCTCGCTTTTGGAAGAATGTTATCGACACCAGGCACGGCACTTTCGTGGGCGGCGGCGTAGCGCGCCAAGGACTTGTTGCGACGGACTCCACGAAATATTACGAACAATTACACGAGACCGATTCTCGCAGATCGATGTCACTTTGACTACGTTGACTGTTGTTTTCGCGCGGTAGACATCACGTTCGCTGCACTGCGCCATTGGCGTTGAATTATGTATACGATTCGTCTGTCAGACACACCGGCGTTCGCCCGACATTCGGACATCGCCCGCCCCATACACCGGAGACCTGCTTCATGCCCGACACCCACGATACGCAAGCTGCCGTCGAGTCCCTCGCCCGTCTGTTGGCGGATACCCGCCGTGGCGACACGCCCATCGATTCGCCCGCTGCCGAGTTGCGCCCCATCGACGCCAATGGCGCTTACGCCGTGCAGTTGCGCACGCTCGATCTGCTCGGTGAGACGATTACCGCGTGGAAAGTGGGCGCCAAGGCACCGACCGATCTGCCGAACTGCGCACCGATTCCCGCGTCCGTCGTCAGTGAGACGGGTGGCACGCTCGCGCTGAACGATTTCTTCCGCCCGGGTCTGGAACTGGAAATTGCGTTCCGGCTTTCGCGCGATATCAAGCCGGGCCGTCACGACGAGCGCGACATCTTCATGCACGTGGGCGAGACGCTGGTGACCATCGAAATCACCGACAGCCGCTATGCGGCAACCGGGCTCGATTCGCGTTTCGTGCTCGCCGATTTGCAGAACAACGGCGCACTGGTGATCGGCAGCGGGCGTGCTTACGACGCGTCGCTCAACTACGACTCGCCGAAGGTGACGTTCACGCTCGACGGCAACAACATCGCCCCAGCCCGCACGCGCAACCCCGCAGGCGACCCGCGCGCGCTGCTCACGTGGCTCGTCAATCACAACGGCAAGCGCGGCATCACCATGCGCGCCGGTGCCGTGATTACGTGCGGCTCGTATGTCGGCATGATTCCCGCCAACAGCACCGGCGTGTTGCGCGGCAACATCGACGGGATCGGTGAAGTGTCGGTCACGTTGCGCTAAATTGCCCCGGGGTTTTCAGGAGTCCGCCATGCCGTCTGCCGCTGAACTCGTCACGTCGCTGGGGCTACAGCCGCACCCGGAAGGCGGGCACTACCGCGAAACCTACCGCGCCTCAGACACCATTGCGGCGCAGGCGCTGCCGCCCGGTTTCTCGGGCGCACGCAGCATTTCCACGGCGATTTTTTATCTGCTCGAGGCCGGTGATTTCTCCGCGTTCCATCGGATTCGCAGCGACGAGATCTGGCATTTCCATCTTGGCGGCACGCTCTGGATTCACGAGATCGACCCGGCGGGCAA
Organism: Pandoraea sp. PE-S2R-1; assembly: GCF_002179865.1. Classification (NCBI taxonomy): domain Bacteria; kingdom Pseudomonadati; phylum Pseudomonadota; class Betaproteobacteria; order Burkholderiales; family Burkholderiaceae; genus Pandoraea; species Pandoraea sp. PE-S2R-1. The sequence goes on from NZ_NGUR01000010.1 coordinate 599,109, forward strand.
CTTGACGACGACATGCCTCGGTGCCGATGTCGTGAACGGCGAGCACCTTCAGCACGTGGTTCGCGCGGGGCACTGGTTCGCGGCGCAGCCCGCACCGTCGACGAGCTACTCGCTGGCGGGATGTACCGTCGCGCCCGGGTTCGCGTTCGAAGACTTCGAGATGGCCGACCCGGCAACGCTCGCCGCGCAATGGCCGGCGCACCGCGCGCTGATCGAACGGCTCGGGCGCAGCGCGCCTGCGTGATTGCAGCGCCATGCCGCAGTGCAAAGCGTCCGGCATGGCGGGATTTTCAATTAGCGTCAGTGCTGTGCGGTGCGCCCGTCGGCGCCTGCCAGCATCTTCGGTGCGAGCAACGCAATCGGCACGATGCACAGCAGGCCCGCAGCCAATGCCACCGGCAAGCTGATGCCGTGTGCGATCGCCCCGATCAGCACCGGCCCCACGAGCAGGCCGAGATAAGCGAGACGCGCCATCACGGCAATCGCTTCGGCGCTCGCCATCCCCGCGCCGCGTGCCACCTCACCCGACGCCGCAAACATCACCGGCATCACATTCGACAGGCCCAGTCCGGCCAGCGCAAAACCGGCCACGGCCGCCGCAGGTTCGCGCCAGACCAGCGCGAGCATCACCCCGCCGACACACAACAAGCTGCTCACGCGCAACAGGCGAGCGCCGCCCATGCGCGCCCGCACTGGGTCGCCACCGAAGCGTCCGCCCGCCATGCCGAGTGAGAACGCGGCATAGCCCGCGCCGATCCATGCGCCCTGTGCGGCCACCACTTCGCGCATGTAGACGGCCGTCCAGTCGTACATTGCGCCCTCCACCACCAACCCGAGAAACGCGAGAATGCCGAAGCCGGTCAGGCGGCGATGCAGCTTGCGGCGCGACACGTCATCGAGCGCGGGCGGCGGGACGGCTTTGCGCGGGGAATCATCCGACGATGCAGCCGCCGACGAAGCCACCGGCGCCTCGCCCGGCAACATGTCCGGCTGCATGAAGCGCGCACCGACCACCATCACGACGGCGCAGCCCATCGCCGCCAGACCGATATGCCACTGCGGCGAACCCTGATGCGCGAGCCATGCGCCGCCCACGAGCGCGCCCGACATTCCGCCCAGACTGAAACACCCGTGCAGCGATGCCATGATCGGCTTGCGGTAGCGTGCCTCCAGCGTGGCCGCCTGTGCGTTCACCGCGACGTCATAGGTCGCGTTCGCTGCGCCATACAACGCGAGCCAGCCCACGAGGCCCCAGTAGTTCGGCATCGACAGAATGAACGCGCTGGTGACGGCCAGCGCCATGCCCGAGACGAGACTGGCGCGCTGGCTGCCCGCGCGACCGATCCAGCGGGCCATGCGCGACATGGTGACGATGGCCCCGCCTGCGATGGCAAACATCGCCACCGACAAGCTGGCATCGTTCAGATCGAACATCGCCTTGACCGTGGGCACGTGCACGCCCCACGTTGCATAGAGAAAACCGCTGCAAAACAGTAATGCCATCGTCGCCGCGCGCGCAGGCCAAAAGCCCGAGCGTGGCTTCGCAGATGCTGAAGTCATGGGAGTCTTGAAACTTGGGGGTGACACGGCGCAGTCGACTGCCATGTCATGACGAGAAGAGAGATCGTCAGGCCGTCGGCGTATAGCGCGACCTGCGAATGAAAGGAATTCTAGCGCAACCTCGATGACATTGCAGTGAACTGCCCCGCCAATGCCACGGCGTCCGAAGCATCAACGCCGCACTGAAAAAAGCTGGCCGCCGCGACGCGCCGGTCAAGTACGCGGGCGGCAGCCAGACAGGGGAAATAGTTCAGTGCGGGTTCAGTGAGGGTTCAATACCGGTTTGGCGCGGGGTCAATGCCGCATGCAGGGAATGCGTAACCCAAACTCAGCGAGGAAACTCCTGTCGCTCGGCGGGTTGTGCCGGCGCAGGGACTGCCATCGCCAGATCGCCAAGCATCACGGGTTTGAGGGGCGCGCGGATGCGGTAATACCCCACGTCCGCCACCTCGCGTCCCTGCGTCTGCGCGAGCAGTTCTGCCACTGTCAGGCCGCACAGGCGTCCCTGACAAGGCCCCATCCCGCAGCGTGAGAATGACTTCGTCTGGTTCGGGCCCACACATCCCAGCGCCGCCATGTGCCGCACGTCGCCCGCCGTGACCTCTTCGCAGCGGCACACCACGGTGTCATCGTCGGCGGGCCGGCGCATGGCATCGGACGGGCGATAGTACGCATCGAGAAACGGCCGGATCGCCGTGTGGCGCGCGAGTTCGCGTCGCAACGGGAATGCCGCCGAATCTCGACGCGACGTGTCGATGCGGCCAAGCGCATGCGCCGCCTGCAAGGCAGCCAGCCGCCCCGAAGGTTCCGCTGCGCGCGCCCCGGCAATACCGCCACCATCACCCGCCACGAAGATGCGCGGCACGCTCGACTCACCCCACGCATCGGTGCGCGGCACCCAGCAAAGTTGCGCGTCGTGCCACACGTGCTCGCAACCGATCGAGCGCGTGATCTGCGTGTTGGGCACCACGCCCTGATGCAACAGCACCAGTGGCGTGTCGATGCGCTTTGATTCACCAGCGACCCCGGCCACGCGGTATTCGATCGCTTCCGTCCGGTCTCCGCCCGCGCTGCCAAGCACGCGCAGCGCTTCGACATCCTTCACGTGCTCGACACCTGCTGCCCGGATCGCGCGTAGCAACTTGATGCCTTTAGCGAGATAACCCGGTGCACGCAACGCGCCGCCAAGATGACGCAAAGCGTCGCGTCGGGCACTGCGTTGTGTCGTATCGAGAATTGCGCGTACAGGGACGCCAGCGCGCAGCATCTGCCACGCAAACAGATACAGAAGCGGCCCGCAACCCGCGAGCACGGCCCCGTGTTGCGGCGCGAGCGCCGCCGACTTGAGCAGCGTTTGCGCGGCCCCCACGCCCATCACACCGGGCAGCGTCCAGCCGGGAATCGGGAACGGACGCTCCATCGCGCCGCCCGCCAGCACAATCGCCCGCGCATCGATCTGCCACGTGCCTGCGCCTTCACGGGTCGCAAACACGCGCCGGTCTTGTCCGATCTGCCACACCAGCGTGCGCGGCCAATACGCGATATCCGCATCTTCGAACGCCTGTACCAGCGTGTGGCCGTACAGATAGTCTTCGCCGAGCAACGCGGGGTCAGCCAACGGCGACGCGCCGACATTGCGATAGATCTGCCCGCCCGGCAGCGGGTTCTCATCGATCACCAGCGGCGTGAGGCCGTGGCGCTTCGCTTCCAGCGCGGCCGCCAGCCCCGCAGGGCCGGCACCGACGACGAGCAGGTCAACTGTCTTCACCGTCATGCCAGTTCCCTCGCCCCTTGCATGCGGCGCACGCGCATGCCGTCCCGCACGGGCGTCATGCAGCCCTGTCGATTGGGCACGCCATCGATTTCCACCAGACAGTCGAAACACACGCCCATCAGGCAATACGGTGCGCGCGGCGCGCCCGTCACGGGCGTGGTGCGGCAAACGGTATCGCCTGCGGCCAGCATGGCGGCGGCCACGTTGGCACCGGCCGGGGCATCGTACGGCGTGCCGTCGATGACGATGCGCACCGTCGCGCCATCGTGGCGCGCGAGCGACTTAAACAGCGAATCGCTGGGCATGGAATGGCTCCAGAAGGTCAGGACGCTCGCCGCCCATGATCCACGGCACGATGGTGTCGCAGTGCGCGGCGGCCAGCGTCACGCCGCTATGGCAGGTCGTGAGAAACGCGCCGGGACAGTCGAGCGACGCTTCGTAAATCGGCAAGCCATCGGATGTCATGACGCGCAGCGCCCCCCACGCACGCACGACGCGCACATTGCGCAGCAGCGGAAACGGCGAGATGGCGCGGCGCGCGATATCGGCGATGACGTCGGGGGTCACACCGTCGTCGAAGCCCACATCTTCCGCCGAGTCGCCCAGCATGACCGAGCCCTCGACCGTCTGTCGGACATAGATTGTGGGGTTCGACAGGAACGGCGCGACGCGCTCCGTCACGAGAATCTGCCCGCGCATCGGGCGCACGGGGGCCGACAGACCGACCATCGGCGCGAGATCGCGATTGGCGAGTCCCGCCGCGAGCACGACGCGACCGGCATCGAGCGTGCGCCCGCCTTCGACGTCGAGCCGGAACGCACCGGCGCGCGGCGTGATGTTCGTCACACGCGCATTCGGCACATACGTGCCGCCCGCCTGCGCGAAGGCAGCAAAGAGCGCGCGCAAGGTGTAGAGCGGGCTGACGTGACCATCGTGCGGCGAGTAGATCGCCCCGGCGACATGTTCGCCAATCGCGGGGATGCGTTCGGCGAGCGCGTCGTGATCGAGCACGTCGTAGGTCAGGGCAGGCTCGCTGGTTTTGAGCTGCTGCATGACGGCGGCCTTGGCCGCCAGTTCCTGCGCCGTCTCGGCGATGTTGAAGCCCCCCGGACGCTCGAAGCCGACCGACACGCCCGTGCGGGCTTCCAGTTCGTCGGCAAACGCTTGCCAGCGATTTGCCGAATGCAATGACCAGCGGGCATAAGGCGGGCAACTCGCGCCCTTGCCCTGCACCCACACGAGGCCGAAGTTGCCACGCGCGGCGCGCGGCGCGTCATCGGCACCGTCGAGCACGACGACCGGCTCGCCACGCCGGGCGAGCCCGTACGCGATGGCCATGCCGACCAGCCCGCCGCCAATGACGGCGATCTCGCTTGTCTTTTGCATCGATGGGGAAACGGCCGCTAATGCAGGCAACGCGGGCAAAACAGGCAACGCCAGATGTTATGGCTTGCCGCTGCTGCGAAATCTCGCGCGGGCGTCTTGATTTATTTGAGAGTACCCAAGAATCGCTGACGCGCGCGGGCTCGTCAAATCACATTTTCTGCGGCCGGTATGTTTGTATATTATGGCGACGTCGCCGCGCCCCGCGCCCCCCACGCCCCCCGCCGATCATGAAGATTCGCCAACTTGAAGCCTTTCGCGCCGTGATCCTGCGCCAGACGGTCACGCGCGCCGCGCAGATGTTGCATGTCTCGCAGCCCGCCGTCACCCGACTGCTGAACGATCTCGAAACCGATGTCGGGTTCGCCCTCTTCGACCGCAGCAACGGACGCCTGCAACCGACGCCCGAAGCGCTGGTCCTGTTCGATGAAGTCGAGCGGTCGTTCGCCGGGATGGAGCGCATCGCGCAGACGGCGGAACAGATCAAGTCGCTGCGGCGCGGCTCGCTGCACATTGCCGGTGCGCCCGCGATTGCACTCGACTTCCTGCCCATCACACTCACCGGTTTTCTGCGCGAACACCCGGGCATCAACACCACCCTGCTCGTGCATGCGTCTAACATCGTGGTCGATATGGTGCTCGGCCGCCGTTGCGATGTCGGCTTCGTCGCGCACCCGCTCACCCACCCGGGCTTGCAGGTGCAGCCGTTGCTGCGGGTACCGATGCGATGCGTGCTGCCGAAGGGGCATCCGCTCGCCGCGCGCGAGGTCATCACGCCGGAAGATTTGCGTGGCGAAGCGTTCGTGTCCTATCCCACTGAATCGGATGCGCGGCTCGATATCGACCGCGTGTTTGCCGAACATGGTGTGGATCGCGTCATGAGTGCAGAGTCGCAACTCTCCGCAGCGATATGCACGCTCGTGGAGCATGGCGCGGGTATCTCGATCATCGACGGCATCACCGCGTCGTTCGCGACGCAGCGCGTCGAAGTCAGACCGTTTGTGCCGCAGGTCCTGTCGACGTTCTCGGCCGTGACCTCGCTTCAGCACCCGCCGTCGCAGCTCGCAAAGGCGTTCGTACGGCAGGTTCGCGCCGCACTCGAAGCGCCAAGCTTATCCACAGATTTTGTTCACAAGCCTGTGGACAACCCCGCACAAAGCGATGGCAAATCTTTGATTTGATTAGGAATGCGGGTGGAATGCGCGGCCGCGGTCAGCCTGACGCCATCGGCATCATCGAAGTGTCCGCTAACTTTCAGCGGAAGTGGCGCGCGGAACACGCGCCACGAAAGATGAAGTTTTCAGGCCTTGCCGCCGGCTGCTTCAGCAGCGGTCGCGGCAGTGGCAGCCGTCGCGGCCGTCGCAGCGGTCACGAACGCCTGAGCGTCGCCACGCAGTTGCCCATTGCGTTCGCGTACGACGCGATGGATCAATTCCCACGTCGTCTGCGCGACTGGCGAGAGCGAGCGGTTCTTGCGGCGTGCGAGCACGATGGCCCGCTCGAATGCCGGCAGCAGCGGGCGCACGGCCAGCGTCGAATTCTCCGGCAGCGGCAGCGCAAACGGCGGCAGGATGCTGACACCCAGCCCTTCCTGCACCATGCGGAAGATGGTGCTCACATGCCCCAGCTCCTGCGTGATGGTGCCCTGCACTTTCTGCGTCGTCAGTGCGCGGTCGATCAGTGGACGGCTGCCCGAGCCCTGATTGAGCAGCACCAGATTTTCACCTGACAGCTCCGACCAATGCACCGCCGCTTGCGTCGCGAGCGGGTGATCGGTGCGGCACACCAGACAGAACGGCTCGCTCATGAGCAGTTCGGTATAGAGATCGTCAGCGCCTTGCGGGGCGACGACAATACCGAAGTCCACATCGCCCGCGCGCACGCTGTCGAGCACGGCGCGTTGCATCTGGTCGACGAGTGCGAGCGCGATGTCCGGATACGTCGCCTGCGAGGCGAGCAGCACACGCGGCATGAGCGTTGCGGAGATCGTCGGGGCGGCGCCGACACGGACCCTGCCCGTGGTGCGGGCTTCGGCACCGTGCGTTTGCAGCAGTGCAATTTCCAGTTCGTCGAGTACGCGATCGAGACTGCCCGCGAGCGTCACACCGGCGTCGGTCAGCGAAACTTCTCGCGTGGTGCGATCCACGAGCCGCAGGCCCAGTTGGGCTTCCAGTTCGTTGATGCAACGGCTGATGGCCGGTTGTGTCAGGCCGATCTCGGCGCCCGCGCGGCTGAAATTCTTGCTGCGCGCCACGACCATGAAGACCTTGAGTTGTCTCAGCGATACGTTCATGTGCTAGTGCCCTGCCAGTAAGTAAGCAAACCAGCCACCGCAGTGGCGCTGGCGCGCCGTTGAAGCCGGCGCGCCCCGAGACCCCTGCTGCGTCAGGCCGCCGCCTTGACCATCTCTTCCACCACCTTCTTCGCGTCGCCGAACACCATCATCGTCTTGTCGAGATAGAACAGTTCGTTATCCAGCCCGGCGTAGCCCGCAGCCATCGAACGCTTGTTCACGATGATCGTCTTGGCCTTGTAGGCTTCGAGAATCGGCATGCCGGCAATCGGCGATTGCGGATCGTTCTTGGCCGACGGGTTCACCACGTCGTTCGCGCCGAGCACGAGCACCACGTCCGTCTGGCCGAATTCGCCGTTGATCTCGTCCATTTCCAGCACTTGATCGTAGGGGACTTCGGCTTCGGCGAGCAGCACGTTCATGTGACCCGGCATGCGGCCCGCCACCGGGTGAATGGCATAACGCACGGTCACGCCCTTCTCCACCAGCTTGTCGGTCAGTTCCTTGAGCGCGTGCTGGGCACGTGCAACTGCCAAGCCATAACCCGGCACGATCACGATCGATTCCGCGTTGCTCATCAGGAACGCGGCGTCGTCGGGCGAGCCCGATTTCACCGGACGTTGTTGCTGTTCGCCACCGGCTGCCGCAGCACCCGCCTGTGCGCCGAAGCCACCGAGAATCACGTTGAAGAACGAGCGATTCATCGCCTTGCACATGATGTACGACAGAATCGCACCCGACGAGCCAACCAGCGAACCCGCAATGATCAACATCGGGTTGTTCAGCGAGAAGCCGATACCGGCGGCGGCCCAGCCCGAGTACGAGTTCAGCATCGACACCACCACCGGCATGTCGGCACCCCCGATCGGGATGATGATCAGCACGCCCAGCACGAAGGCGATGGCCGTCATGGCGACGAACGGCGTCCAGCTTTGCGAGACGAAGAACGCACCGCCGAAGGCCAGCATCGCGATCGCCAGCGCCAGATTCACCATGTGCTGGCCTTTGAAGACCACCGGTGCGCCTTGGAACAGACGGAACTTGTACTTGCCCGAGAGCTTGCCGAACGCGATGACCGAGCCCGAGAACGTGATGGCGCCGACAAACGTGCCGATGAACAGCTCGATGCGGTTACCCGGCGGCAACGCCTCACCCGCAGCCACGATACCGAACGCAGCCGGTTCCGCGACGGCGGCGACCGCGATACACACTGCCGCGAGACCGATCAACGAGTGCATCGCTGCGACCAGTTCCGGCATCTTCGTCATCTCGACCTTGCGAGCAACGTAAGCACCGATACCGCCACCCACAACGAGACCCGCGAGGATCAGGCCGAGGCCCGAGTAGTTACCGCCCGAAAGCTTGCGCAACTCGTAAATCAGGGCAATCGTGGTGACGGCCGCGATGGCCATGCCGATCATGCCGAACGCGTTACCGCGACGTGCCATTCTCGGATTCGACAGGCCCTTGAGCGCCTGAATGAAACAGATCGACGCGACCAGATACAACAGCGTCACAAGATTCATGCTCATGTCAGTGGGCTCCCTTTGCGGCCGAATCATTAGCGGCATTAGCGGCCTTAGCGGGCGCCTTGTCTTTCTTCTTGAACATCTCGAGCATGCGTTGCGTGACGAGGAAGCCCCCGAACACGTTCACCGCTGCCAGTGCCACCGCTACGACACCCATCGTCTTCCCGAGCCCGCCTTCGGTCAGGCCCGCCGCGAGCATGGCACCCACGATCACGATGGCCGAAATGGCATTCGTGACCGCCATCAGCGGCGTATGCAGCGCTGGTGTGACGTTCCACACCACGTGATAGCCGACGTACACCGCCAGCACGAAGATGATCAGATTGATCACCGTGTGATTGATCATTTCCATTCTTGTGTCTCCCCCTTAAGCGGCGCGCAGGACTTGGCCGTCGCGGCACATCAGGCACGCGGCAACGATGTCGTCGTTGGTATCGATGACGAGCTTGTTTTCCTTGTCGATCACCAGCTTGAGGAAGTCGAGCACGTTGCGCGCATACAGGGCTGACGCGTCGGCCGCGACCATGCCAGCGAGGTTGGTGTAACCGGCAATCGTCACGCCGTGCACCTTCACGATCTCATCGGCCACCGACAGCGGGCAATTGCCGCCGCCGTTGGCACCACGTCCTGCGGCCAGATCGATGATCACGGAACCGGGCTTCATGGCTTTGACGGTGTCTTCAGCGATCAGCGTCGGTGCAGCACGGCCCGGAATCAACGCGGTCGAGATGACGATGTCGGCTTGGGTCAGACGCGTATGCACGAGCTGCGATTGGCGAGCAAGCCAAGCCGCAGGCATCGGACGGGCATAACCGCCTACGCCTTTGGCAATCTCGCGCTCTTCGTCGGTTTCGAACGGCACGTCGATGAACTTCGCGCCGAGCGATTCGATCTGTTCCCGAACCGCCGGACGCACGTCCGACGCTTCAATCACTGCGCCCAGACGCTTGGCCGTAGCAATCGCCTGCAAACCGGCAACGCCAGCGCCCAGCACGACCAGACGTGCGGCCTTGACCGTACCGGCCGCCGTCATCAGCATCGGCATGAAACGCTGATACAGATTGGCGGCCAGCATCACGGCCTTGTAACCGGCGATGTTGGCCTGTGAAGACAGCACGTCCATGCTTTGCGCACGCGTGGTACGCGGCGCGGCTTCCAGTGCGAAGCCGATGATGCCAGCGGCCGCCATGCGGGCGTTGTTCTCGGCATCGAACGGGTTGAGCATGCCGACCACGGCCGCGCCACGCGCGATCTGGCCGACTTCGGCAATCGACGGTGCGCGTACCTTCAGCACGAGTTCCGCGCCAAATGCGTCAGCCGCACTACCGGTCGCAGCACCCGCAGCGACATACGCCGCATCGGGAACGCTGGCCGAATCGCCTGCACCTCGTTCTACGGTGACGCGATGCCCTGCGCCCACCAGCTTCTTCACCGTTTCCGGTGTGGCCGCGACGCGGGATTCGCCGCCGACCGTCTCCTTCGGAATGCCAATATGCATGGTTATTGTCTCGGGGTCTGGGCCCCTGTCGTGTTGTAAAACTCAGGCCAGCACGGAGCGCGGCGGTTGCATCGAACGTCCTTCATTGGCCGCTTCGAAGCAGCGCACCTTCGTGCAGTGAATCAGGTCACACAGAAATTCCGGTTCGTAGGCACGCAGCAGGTGCGGCTGATGCCCATCGAGATACGCGCCGATCAGCACAAGCTCGGCATGGCGCAGCGCTTGCGCCGACGCCCCTTCGAGATAGGCCAGCGGCAGGTCGTCGTTGCCCGTCGTGCGCAACAACCAGTGGTAGGTGGGGTGATCCCAGTGCCAGTCGAGACCCAACTCGACAAACGCGTTGTTGAACGCATGCAGATGGGCATTGGCAACCGGAGCCAGGGCGGCGGGTTTGATATGCGTTTCGATGACAGACATGATGGCGCTCTCCCAAATCAGTGATCGTCTCCAGAACACGCGGACCCGCCTGTACCGTGCGTGATCGGGTGGTTTTTATTCCCTCCTCGTTCACGCTTCTGTCATGCGGGCTGCCATTGCAGATTACGCAGCCCCACCTATAAAAGACAGTTAAAGTTAATTATGCAAACCATCTACGATTGCTTATACTTCATCGCATGAAAAACGCCACGCTCCGCCAGTTGAAGGTCTTCGAAGCTGTGGCGCGCCATCTGAGCTTCTCGCGCGCCGCCGAAGAACTCCACCTCACGCAACCGGCCGTCTCGACCCAGGTCAAGCAACTCGAGACGCACGCCGGGCTGCCGCTATTCGAACAGCTCGGAAAGAAGATCTTTCTCACGCCGGCGGGTAGCGAAATGCTGCATTACAGCCGCGCCATCATTGCCCTCTTTCGCGAAACCGAAGAGGCAATGGATCACCTCAAAGGCATTACCGGCGGCAAGCTCAACGTGGCCGTCATCAGTGCGGGCGATTACTTCTTTCCGCGCGTGCTGGCCGCCTTCACCGCGCAGCATCCCGGCATTACCCTCAACCTCACGGTGCACAACCGCGAGGAACTGCTGCACCAACTGACCGAAAACCTGACCGATCTGGCCGTGATGGTGCGCCCGCCCCACGAGATCGATACCGTCAACGAAGTTTTCGCGCCGCACCCCTACGTCATCGTTGCACCGCCCGACCATGCCCTCGCCGGACTTCGGCAGATAGCGTTTGCACGCTTGGCGGCCGAGCCGTTCATCTGTCGCGAGCGCGGCTCCGACACGTGGAACTCGATGCAGGACGCCTTCGGCCATCGCATGTCGCAGTTGCAGATTGCGATGGAAATATCGAGCACCGAGACCATCAAGCAGGCCGTGATTGCCGGCATGGGCGTCTCGTTCCTGTCGGCCCACACCGTCGGCATGGAGCTTCAGACCGGCAACCTCGTCGTACTCGACGTGCAGGGCTTTCCGGCATGGCAGAGCTGGTACATCGTGCATCGGCGCAGCAAGCGCCTGCCGCCCGTCGCCCACGCGTTCCGCCAGTTCCTGCTCACCGAAGGCGCGGCCCTGATCGACGGCATGATGGCTTACAAGAGCCCGCTGCCGCCGCCCGAAGCGGCTGACCGTCCGGACAGATCCGACACCGCTCGCTGATATCCACGGATGCATGCGGCAGTCCGGCCGTTCGCGCGATACGCCTCGCGAATTGCCGGACTGCCGAATGAAAAAGGGCGATCGACTCAGGCCATTGCCACCCCGGCCGACCACCGTGAAATCAGTGCATCAGCCCATGCGGTTGGCGAGCGTGCCCAGGCCGTCGATGCTCACTTCCACCAACTGGCCTTCCTTCATCGAGCCCACGCCGACCGACGTGCCCACGGCGATCACATCGCCGGGCAGCAGCGTCATGTCTTGCGAGATGCGCGAGACCTGCTCCCACGGGTTGAAGATCATGTCTGCGAGCGGATAGCGCTGGCGTTCCGTGCCGTCCAGTTGCGTGACCAGTTCCGCTTCGCGCCAGTCGAAATCCTGCGCGATCACCGGGCCGATACAGCCGAACGTGTCGTAGCCCTTCGCGCGGGTCCACTGCGCGAAGTTCTCGTCTTCGCCGATGATTTCAGCGGCCGTAACGTCGTTGACCAGCGTGTAGCCGAGGATGTGATCGCGCGCCGCTTCCACGCTAACGTTGCTCGTACGCTTGCCGATCACGATGCCCAGTTCGCCCTCGAAGACGATCTTCCCCGCATACGCGGCGGGACGGCGAATCACCTCGTTCGGGCCGAGCAGCGTCGTGGCAGGCTTGATGAGAAAGAGCGGGTGCGAGGGCGCGGCCTTGCCGAGCTTCGCGCCGAGCGCGTGATAGTTGTTCCACAGCGCGACGATCTTCGACGGCTCGCACGGGCACAGCAGATCGACCGAGTCGCGCGCGATCGTGGCGCCCGTGGCGATCGGCGCGTCGTAGAGACTGCCGCGGTGTTCGAGGATTTGGTCGCCCTTGAGAAGGCCAAAGCCGATGCGGCCGTGGGCGGTCTTGAAACGGGTCCAGAGCTTCATGCGTTTGCCATTCCGGTAACGGTCCGGCGACGCGGCACACCTGAGCATGCGCGCGCCGGACGCGACTTCTTGAGGTCATTCACACTGCGCCGACTTCGCGCAGTGCCGCGATCTGCTGCGAGCTATAACCGAACTCCGAGAGCACATCGTCCGTGTGTTCGCCAAGCAGCGGCGAGCGTTCCACGTGCGTCGGGCTGTCGGAAAGCTTGATCGGGTTGCCCACCGTGAGGTACTTGCCGCGCTTCGGGTGATCCACTTCCACGATCGTGCCCGTCTCGCGCAGCGACATGTCCTCGGCGATTTCCTTCATCGAAAGAATCGGGCCGCACGGAATGTCGTACTCGTTGAGAATGTTCATGACCTCGAACTTCGTCTTGGTCATCGTCCAGAGTTCGATCGTGTCGAAGATCTCGCGCAGACGCGGCAGGCGCGCGCGCGGCGTGGCGTATTCCGGATGTTCCACCCACTCCGGCTTGCCAATCACCTTGCAGATCGAGCCCCACACCGGCGCTTGCGTAATGAAGTAGATGTAAGCGTTCGGGTCCGTCTCCCAGCCCTTGCACTTCACGATCCAGCCGGGTTGACCGCCGCCTGACGCATTGCCTGCGCGGGGCACCGCATCGCCGAACTGACCGTTCGGGTATTGCGGGTACTCTTCCATCACATTCGTGCGTTCAAGACGTTGCTGATCGCGCAGCTTCACGCGGCACAGATTCAGCACACCGTCTTGCATGGCTGCCAGCACGCGTTGGCCTTGACCGGTCATCGTGCGCTGGTACAGCGCCGTGACGATGCCCAGCGCCAGATGCAAGCCCGTGCCCGAGTCACCGATCTGCGCGCCCGTCACCATCGGCGGGCCGTCGTCGAAGCCCGTCGTCGAGGCGGCACCGCCCACGCACTGCGCCACGTTCTCGTAGACCTTGCAGTCCTGATACGGGCCGGGGCCGAAGCCTTTCACCGAGGCCACGATCATGCGCGGGTTCAGCGAGTGGATGTGTTCCCACGTGAAGCCCATGCGATCGAGCGCGCCGGGCGCGAAATTCTCCACCAGCACGTCGCAGTCGCGAATCATGCGCTCCAGCACCGCCTTGCCTTCCGGGTGCTTGGTGTCGAGCGTGATCGAACGCTTATTGCTGTTGAGCATCGTGAAGTACAGGCTGTCGGCGTCGGGGATATCGCGCAATTGATCGCGCGTGACGTCGCCATGGCCGGCGCGTTCGATCTTGATCACGTCTGCGCCGAACCACGCCAGCAACTGCGTGCAGGTGGGGCCCGACTGCACGTGCGTGAAGTCGAGGATGCGCACGCCTTCGAGTGCCTTGCTCATGATCGACTCCCGTTCTTAGGCGTGCATCGTCTGCGCCGCTGCGGCCGGCGAAGAGACGACAGTGGGTTGGTCGGATTGCGGACGTTCGATGGCTACAGACGACATGGTTGTCTCCTCCTCGGGCACGGCAGCAGCGGCCGTTTATTTTGGTATGCGCTTGGAACGCGCTTATGCAATGAACTTACTGTGATATACAGTATTTCATACACGATATTTTATCAACGGCTATTTGTTGCCGATGCGATTTGCTGTGCTGCGGCATTTGATGGCTTAAATCGCCTTAAGCGGCTGATTTATTAAAGATTTGCGTCGCAACAATGACGACTTGCGAAATGCTCCGTAGGGGTTTACAGGCATGCAGCGACGGTCGATGCCCTCTCGCAACGGTCGACGATAAGACGTGCGCATCCACTGATATATTGAATTCAAAATATATAAATAAGCATGGATGGGGTATGACCTAGCCCCTGCGGCGAAACACAATCCGCGCGAGATTTCCGACAGCGATCGATCGAGCGGGTCCGTAGCATCCGCCTCCCTGACCCGCTGAATGGATGCTCTCGAATCGCATGAATCCGCTGAATGCCTCCGGCGCCGCCTCGGCGCTCTGTTCGCTTCCCACCGAAATGCGAACGTTGATATTCACCAATCTGGGCGTGGAAGACATGCGCAGGCTATGGATAAGCGCTCAAAACGCTTCGGTGCGCGGCGCGGTAGAACTCGCGGCATGTGCTCGCGATGGCCAGATCGGTGCACAACTGGCCCCGATACTGGCGGCAATGCCCGGCGGGCATCCCGTCAGAGACAGGCAGCAGCAAGACGCTATCGCCAAGTTGTTGGTCATACCGCCGGAATGGTGGCGGGTGGATCAGTTGAGAACGGCCGGCCTGAGTGAAGTCAATGCCCAACGGCTGATCGATCTTTCCGTCGACCGATCGGTGAACAGTTCCGCGCCGTGGCTTTGGGAAACGCTGAAAGAATTCCCCGACCCGTCCACGCTGCTCCATAAGTGGGCCAACTCAATCGGGTATTTTTCTCAGGATCCGAAGTGTCTGCCGGATGAACGCGCTTTACTGGCACTGCAAATGGTGGGGTACGACATTGCCTCGGCAACGATTGCATCGTCGTCGATGCCAGCGGCCGAGCGCGCCCTATTGAGGGCCGCCCTGACACGGCTGAACCCGCCCGGCGGGCAATGCTACTTGAGTCCGGAGGGTAAGAAGTCGACGCATTCTTTAATGCGTGGCCTGAAGGCGTTGGGCTGCGACTTTTCCATCGGCGGCATGCCTGCGCTGTGCGCCTGCGCGCAATGGAATTACAGCCGGACCACGATGGACGCGCTGTTGAGCGCGAACTGCGACGTGAACGATCGCGTGCCTGCGAATGCCCGCTTCGCAGGCGCCACGGCGCTTCACTTCGCCTGCGCCAACGGAAACGGCGAGGCGATGACCGCGCTCATCGCCGCCGACGCCGACGTCAATGCGCGTGACGCGCTCGGCAAAACACCGTTCATGTGGGTGGGTGCGCGCCATACCGCGCCGCTCGTCTGCCTGCGCAACATGGCGCACGCCATCGAAAAATTGCAATGGGCAGGTGTCGACATTGACCCGCTGGCGAGGCGTCACGTCATCACCCAAGTTGCGACGCATCTGATCGATATGGCGTGCACGCTCCTCGTTCCCGACGATCTCGACGCGTTCCAAGACGTGCTCGACCGTCTTGGCCCGTCACCCGCAGCATTGCGCGATGCCCTCTTTAACAAAGCGCACGACGGTGCGCCGGCCGTGGGCGATGCGTTGATCGCCGAGCTCAAAAGTGCCGCCCGGCGCGACGACCGGCGCCGTGGCACGGGCGTAAAGATCAAGCACCTGATGAAACGACTCAACGGCCTGCGCCAGATGCCGCCAGCGATCTGACCCGCGTTGACCCACGCCACGCCGGCTCGTCGCCCACGCAATTCACCTCCGCTTTCCTCCAACGCAATAGCTCCTATGCAAGCCATTTCGCACGTACAAAACACTTCCCCCAACCTCGCCCCTCAGGACATCGCGCACCTGCGCCAACAATCTGCCAACGAACTGCTCGCGCTTTGGACGAGCAACAACGACCCGGCACTCCATGACAGAATCCGCCAGGCCGTACGCGCAGGCGACAGCGCCGTGAGCCTCGGTTTGGTGCACCGATTTGCGGCGCCCAACGGCACACCGCTTCGCAACGCCCAGCAGCGTTCGGCCATCGCCGAAGTCTGCGTGACGCCACCGTCCGACTGGTCGCCCGACCTGCTTTGCAGCACCGGGATGACGCCGTCTGAAAGCCGTCGCATGATCGATTTATGGAATGTGCGGCAGCCCGCCGGAGCATCGACGACGGTATGGCAAATGTTGTCGGCGCATCCGAATAACCACAGTTTCTATTTTTGGTTTCCGCACCGTGAGGCGCCGTCACCGTCTACACCACCCGACGAGCGCCTCATGCGGTTGTTTCAAATGTTCGGAAACCGCCTGCACACGACGACCGTCGACCATTACCCGACGTCTGCGCCCGGTCAACCCAACGCGACCGAACGCCGGGTCATACCCACGCTCAGTCTCTATTTGCTGCTCATGCAGCGATCGGTCGCCGCATTGGAACCGCAACACGTCGCACTTGCGGCTTCCTCCGTTCGGGGACTGATCAATATCGGGTGTCAAACGCCTAGCAAAGACGCCCCGCTACTGTGTATGGCAGTTCACTACGGCATGCGTGAGGTGGTCATTCGCACGCTGGTGAGCGCCGACCCCGCGCTATTGACCCATCGCATGCCGATCTCACACCCTTATGCCGGGGCGACGCCGCTGCACCTCGCGATGGCTCGCCGAGATATTTCGATCATTTCGCTGCTCTTGCGAGAGGGGGCCGACCCCCACATCCTCGACCATGCCGGACGTGCGCCTGCCGACTACCTGACGCTCCCCCATCGTGCGTTCACCGGCGATCCCTTCCTTAAGGAACTCTGGCGCATGTGCAACCTGTCGCTCGCAGCGCCCGAGGCATTCCAGCCAGCGGCAAGCCCGCAGCGGGTCGCGCCATTGACGGACAACGCCTCGATCACCCGCCTTTGCGACATCGCACATCACTTCTTGACGGATAGCGGCGTCGCGCCACGCGCGGCCGCCTCGATCGCCCACGCAACGCTCACGCATCTTGAAACCACTCGCGAATCGTCGCTGGTCGAGCCGCTCCACGCCAGTGTGATCCGCGCCATCGACTCGACCAAGGCGTGGCTGCTGACGAATGCGCCGCACGATTGCGGGGCCGCTATCGACAGCTCGGACGATACCGATACCGATAGTGATAGTGATAGCGACGACACAGGCGTCGCGCGGCAAGACGTGAACGGCGCGCTCGGCAGATTGAATCGATTCATGGCGACGACCGCCGATACCGCACCGGCGCCCTCGCTAGTAGCGGCGCCTTCATCGCTGGAAATCCATGATCTGCCCGTCGATGTGCATGCCAACATTTGCGCCCATCTCGAGGTGCTCGATCTCCAGTCGCTCTGGGTCGCTACCAACAACGGCCATGTGCACGAATCCATCACGGAAACCACGAGACGGCGCGATACCAATATGCGTCTTCAGATCGAACCGATGCTCGCACGCCATGCCGATGGGACCGTCGTGCGCAATAACGCGCAACGTATCGCAATCGCGCGCTTGTGCGTCAAGCCTGTCGCCGAATGGCAGCACTCCGATGTCGCTGCGACGGGATTGTCGTCAGCGCATGCGCAACGGCTGCTTGACCTCTCGAAGGGCTCCGAATACTCGTTATGGACGACACTTCAGCGCTTTCCACAACCCTCGGCACTGGTCGATTGGATCACGCCCACCGGCACGCAACATGTGTCGTCGTCGGCCCCGCTCCCTGACGAGCGCGCCATGCTGGCGCTGCAAATGCTAGGACACGACATCGCCAACGTGCGCGTCGGTCCGCCGGCACAAGTGCAGCGAGACAACGCTGCCAGCCGGGCGCTTTTGGCCCCTCAGATGACGCTGCTACGTGCCCTGCTCGCGTACTCGGAGGCTGTTCCCGATCACCGATTCATTTCCAACGCAGCGCATGAGGCGCGTTTGGCAGCGATGATTGCCGGGCTGCGGTCGATGGGGTGCCCAAGTCTGGCAAAACATCTGCCGACCATGCTTTGGGCACTCCAAATCGGACTCCGGTCCGAGGGTATTCGCGCGCTGATCAAAGCCGGCGAGTCCATCGATGCGACGCTGCCCAGCGATCACCCCCATGGCGGTGCCACTACACTTCACCTCGCGATGGCGAAAAAGCGTGGCGACATTGCAGCACTCCTCATCAGGTCGAATCCAGGGCTGCTCGCGCTCAGGGACGACATGGGGCTGGACGCAGCGAGTTATGCCGGCGGTTACCCCGGCACGTTTTCTGAAGAGAGTCTCGTGGAGAGGCTCGAGGGTTTGCTGGATGTGTTGTATGAATGCAGCAAGACATGCGCCTACGCACCGTTCCAGCGCGCCATCGTCCCGAGAATCGTCGAACTGTTGGACAGGACATGGAATACGCCGATTCCGCCGATCGTCATGCCCGCGCTAAGTATCGAACTCGAGAACGCCTGTGAAGCCGTTGCCGATCTCGCCGATCGGATTTACACACGGCCCGGCGTCAACAAAGCCTCTCTCGGCGAGCGTTTCGAACAGGCCCTCAACGACCCTTCGCATCCGCACTACGCCGTCATTCGGGAAGATTTTGTTGATGACGGCGTCATTGACGGCATGGCGCAATCACTGACGCGCATACGCCTCAGGGCCAGTGCAGCATTGACTGGGCTGCCGGCACTAGCCGCAATGACAAAAACGTCCGAAACGCAACAAGCCCATGACATCGCCGTCGACCAACCGGCCTAATTCGCTGCCTCGCGTCTGCGTTGCCCGCTGATGCTGGCAACGGATTCAGCTTGCAGCGACCTTTCCTTCCAACTCGGCAATACGCTTGCGTAGCTGCCGGTCTTCCTGAAAGCGTGCGGTCTCGTCGCGAATGACGGCGACGATACCGCTCACCTGCCCCTGCGCATCGCGCAACAGCGCCACGGTGAAGGCAATCGACATCGCGCGGCCGTCTTTGTGCGTCGCAGGCACCTTTAGCAAATCGCTGCCGTACTTCGTCTGCCCCGTGGCCATGGTCTTTTCATAGCCCTCGTTGTGGCGATGACGCAGCCGCTCCGGAATGATGATGTCCAGCGGCTGGCCCAAGGCCTCTGCCGCCGAGAAGCCAAACATCTTTTCCGCACCCGGATTCCACAACGTGATGATGTTTTTCGGGTCGGCCACGACGATCGCATCGCCGACGACCTGAACCAACTGCGCTACGTCCACCGATGCACTCATGGTGTCTCCTGCTGTTCTATGGGGGATGATTTTCTGCTGCTAAAACATGCCACAAAAATACATGAATCAAAAGACAATACGGTCCCGAAAAAGCGACAAAAGGTGCCGCCCCCGAAAAAGGTGCGGCACCTGCACAACGACCTACGTCACTTCATAACAACCGCTTAGATCGCCTTGGCGGTATGCAGCTTGCCAATCTGATCCTTGCTGTAGCCCAGCTCGGCCAGAATCTCTTCCGTGTGCTCGCCCAGCAGCGGCGAACCCGTGATTTCCGGCTTCAGGCCCGAGAACTTGATCGGGCTGCCGACCGTCAGGTACGAACCACGTTCCTTGTGCGGCACTTCCACGATCGTGCCCGACGCGCGCAGCGACGGATCGTTCGCGATTTCCTTCATCGACAGCACCGGTGCGCAAGGAATATCGAACTTGCGCAGGATGTCCACTGCTTCGAACTTCGTCTTGTCGGCGAGCCATTCTTCGATCGTCTTGAAGATGTCGAAGATGTGCGGCTGACGGGCTTGCGCCGTGGCGTAGTTCGGATCGCTGATCCACTCCGGCTTGCCCAGTGCGCGGCAGATCGGTTCCCAGGCGTGGCCCTGAATCGTGAAGTAGATGTAAGCGTTCGGGTCCGTTTCCCAGCCCTTGCACTTCAGCACCCAGCCCGGTTGGCCGCCGCCGCCGGCGTTACCGCCACGGGGCACCACGTCGCTGAACTCGCCGTGCGGGTACTGCGGATACTCTTCCAGGAAACCGACACGGTCCAGACGTTGCTGGTCGCGCAGCTTCACGCGGCACAGGTTGATGACCGAATCCTGCATCGACACAGCGACCTTCTGACCACGGCCCGTCTGGCCGCGACCGATCAGCGCCGTCAGAATACCGATCGCCAGGTGCATACCGGTGTTGCTGTCGCCCAGTGCTGCGGCCGACACCGTGGGAGGACCGTCCCAGAAGCCCGTCGTCGAGGCGGCACCACCGGCGCACTGCGCCACGTTTTCGTAGACCTTCAGGTCTTCGTAGTGGTGACCGTCCGAGAAGCCCTTCACCGATGCCACGATCAGCTTCGGGTTCAGTTCGTTCAGGCGTTCCCACGTGAAGCCCATGCGGTCCAGCGCGCCCGGTGCGAAGTTTTCCACCAGCACGTCCGATTCACGCACCAGCTTCTCCAGCACTTCCTTGCCTTCCTGCGTCTTCGTGTCCAGCGTCAGCGAGCGCTTGTTGCTGTTGAGCATCGTGAAGTACAGCGCGTCGGCCTCGGGAATGTCGCGCAGTTGATTACGCGTCACGTCGCCCGAACCCGGGCGCTCCACCTTGATCACGTCCGCACCGAACCATGCCAGCAACTGGGTGCAGGCCGGGCCGGCTTGCACGTGCGTGAAGTCGATGATCTTGATGCCTTCGAGGGGTTTGCTCATGTCATGTCTCCTTAATTGACTCGAGTTACTTTTTCATCGCCGCGCTTTGCGGATTCAGATTGGTCAGGCGGCCGCTTTCCGTGCCCGCCGCTTCGTCGATCACGGCGTTGATCAGCGTCGGCTTGCCCGACTTGATGGCGTCTTGCAACGCCTTCGTCAGTTCTTCCGGCGTCGTGACGTGGTAACCGATACCACCGAAGGCTTCGATCATCTTGTCGTAGCGCGCGCCCTTCACGAACACCGTCGGTGCCACGTCCTTGCCACCGGTCGGGTTCACGTCGGTGCCGCGATACACGCCGTTGTTGTTGAAGATGATCGTCGTGACCGGCAGGTCGTAACGGCAGATCGTTTCCAGTTCCATGCCGCTGAAACCGAAGGCGCTGTCGCCTTCAATCGCCACCACCGGCTTGCCGCTCGTCACGGCAGCGCCAATCGCGAAGCCCATGCCGATACCCATAATTCCCCACGTACCCGAGTCAAAGCGCTTGCGCGGCTGGTACTGGTCGATGATGCTGCGGGCATAGTCCAGCGTGTTCGCGCCTTCGTTCACCAGGTTGATGTCCGGGTACGCCTTCAGCACGTCGCGAATCGAGCGCAGTGCGCTGTGGAAATTCATCGGCGACGGATTCTGGTCGAGCGTTGCCGCCATCTTGGCCAGATTCTTGTTCTTGCGTTCTGCAATCGCGCCCGTCCACTCAGCACTCGGCTTGCCGAAGTTGCTGTCGATGCCGGCCAACAGTGCCGACACGCACGAACCGATATCGCCGATCACCGGCGCGGCAATCGCCACGTTGCTGTCGATTTCCGTCGGCGAGATGTCGATCTGCACGAACTTCTTCGGTGCGGCGCCCCACGTCTTGCCCTTGCCGTGCGCGAGCAGCCAGTTCAGGCGAGCACCGATCAGCACCACCACGTCAGCTTCCTGCAACACGAACGAGCGTGCGGCGGCAGCCGATTGTTCATGCGTATCGGGCAGCAGGCCCTTGGCCATCGACATCGGCAGATACGGAATGCCCGACTTCTCGACCAGCGCGCGAATATCCGCGTCGGCTTGCGCGTAGGCTGCGCCCTTGCCCAGCAGAATCAGCGGACGCTTGGCGTTCTTGATCACGTCGAGGGCGCGCTTGACGGCGTCCGGTGCCGGGATCTGACGCGGTGCGGCGTCGATCACACGAATCAGCGAGTCCTTCGCCTTCTGCGCATCGAGGGTCTGAGCCAGCAGCTTGGCCGGCAGATCCAGATACACGCCACCCGGACGGCCCGACACGGCCGCGCGAATCGCACGGGCCACGCCCACGCCGATGTCTTCTGCATGCAGCACGCGATAAGCGGCCTTGCAGTAAGGCTTGGCAGCGTTGAGCTGGTCCATCTCTTCGTAGTCACCCTGCTGCAAGTCGACGATCTCGCGCTCGCTCGAGCCGCTGATCAAGATCATCGGGAAGCAGTTGGTGGTGGCGTTCGCCAGTGCCGTCAGGCCGTTCAGGAAACCCGGTGCGGACACCGTCAGGCAAATGCCGGGCTTCTGAGTCATGTAGCCAGCAATGGCGGCAGCGTTGCCGGCGTGCTGTTCATGACGGAAACCGATGAAGCGCATGCCTTCCGCTTGCGCGAGGCGGGCCAGATCGGTGATGGGAATCCCCACCAGACCAAAGATAGTGTCAATGTCGTTCGCTTTCAGGGCATCGATGACCAGATGGAAACCATCAGTCGTTTCTGCCTCGGACACGATGTTCGCGTGTCGGCTGCTGTCTTTGAGCGTGTCGCCCGCGGTGTTGTTTTCCGCCTTGCCGACTGGCACGGTCATCGCAATGGACATAATTCTCTCCTCCAATTTTTCCGGTTTCAGTGTTGCGTCGTCTTTCGCTGACGATTACTTTAGGACTTCAATACTGTCTTGCATGCCGCGCGCTACCCCGTTAAGTCTGGTGGTGTCGCGCGCGGCACTCCTGCCGGCGCCTGTTCCTCAGGTCGTACTGCGGGACAAGTCTGCTGGTTTGGTAAGGACTTCCTCAGCGGCGCGGGCACTGCTGTCCGCGTAGCGTTGGGCCAGTCGGGCGCGCATCGGCTTGAGCACGAAGAGCGCAAGTACGGCGGCAGTGGCATTCATGACGACTGCAATCATGAACACGGCGTGCCAGCTACCTGTTGTGGCGGTGATGACGCTGGTAAATGGCACCAGCAATGCGGCCGTTCCCTTGGCGGTGTAGAGCATGCCGGCGTTGGTCGCGGCGTACTTCGAACCGAAGGTGTCGGCGCAAGTGGCCGGGAACAGGCTGTAGATTTCACCCCAGGCGAAGAACACGAGACCCGTGAGAATCACGAACGCGACCGGGTGTTGACCCCAGACCGACAGTGCGTAGATACCCGCGGCTTCCATCGCGAAGGCGATGAACATCGTGTTTTCACGACCGATCTTGTCGGAAATCCAACCGAAGATCGGACGCGTCACCCCGTTCAGTACCCGGTCGATGGCCAGTGCGAAGGTCAGTGCCGGCAGCGTCAGGCCCATCAGCGAGACAGGCGTGCCGTCCAGGCCGTAGTCCTTGGCGATCGGGCCGAGCTGAGCCGTTGCCATCAGACCGCCGGCGGCCATCAGCACGAACATCAGATACATCAGCCAGAACACCGGGCTGCGCATGACTTCGGTCGGCTTGGCGTCGTAGCGGCGTGCGCCCGGGGCGAGCTTCTTGAGTGCCTCGAAGGCGGCCGGCGGCGAAGCGAGCGCGAGACCCAATACCAGCACGATGATGCCCTGGCCAAGACCGAACACCAGGAAGGTGTTTTCGTAGCCGCTGCTCTTGATCATGTTGGCAATCGGCACCACGGTCAGGGCCGAGCCTGCACCGAAGCCCGCTGCCGTCAGCCCTGCGGCCAGACCCCGGTTTGCCGGGAACCACTTGAGCGCGTTACCCACGCAAGTGCCATATACAGCACCGGCACCGACACCCCCCACTGCCGCGGCGAAATACAGCATCGCCAGCGAATCGGCATAGGCATTCAATGCCCACGCCACCCCGCAAAGCAGACCGCCGCCCACCACCACCGGGCGCGGACCGAAGCGGTCGACCAGATAGCCTTCAATCGGCACCAGCCACGTCTCGGTGACCACGAAGATCGTGAATGCCACCTGAATGGCCGTGCGGCCCCAGTGATACTTTTCATCGATCGGGTTGACGAACAGCGTCCACCCGTATTGCAAGTTGGCGATCATCGCCATACAAATCACGCCGAACGCGAGCTGAACCCAAGGGCTCGCGAACACGGATGTCTTACCGTGTTGATTTGTCGTCTCCACTTGTACCTCCTCCATCGGTTTTCAGTTGTTTGACAGCTTCACAACAACAACACCTTCCGGATGGGGTCTATGCCCCCTGGGTATGCTTTTACGAGGTCTTGGCCTCGTCGACTTTGTCTCTGATGCTTGCGATGCGACGTCGTCCACCGCAAATATACCGAACGAAATATACGATATATCAGATATAAGTCAACACTAATTTATTGCTTTTCTCGCTATCCCCCTCGCGTGCCGCAGGCGTTTTCGGTCCATTGCTTCGAAAACGTCCACGGCACGCGAGGCACTGTTCCAAGTGGCGGCTAGATACAGTAAGGCAACTGTAGGCTGGAGCGCCGCAACAACGCAATGCGAAAATACTAAGGAGTTAACCTGATCCGGGAGGCACGCCGAATAAGGCGCTCCGCCCTTTTATATCGGCGTCCTTGAGGATTTTTAAAACGAGCACAAGACGATATTTTTGATAATTTCTCTCACAAGCGATGCGTGACGACGAACGCTCGACCATGCTGTAACACACCGTAATAATTCACTCGTCCTCCGCTTTTCGCGTCAATTCACCCGAACGCAATGACGGTCGCGCTCACACATCCTCTCGCCCCTTTGCGGGTCGACCACGGGGAAACCATGACACGTTAAGTGACAGGAAAGCTTGGTGCTTCCCGCCTTGTGATATACGATATACAACATTTGATATTAGAAAAATAAAAGGCCAAGTTTCGATTGACCATTTGTGGAGGGAGACTTCATGAAGATTTGCATCTATGGCGCCGGAGCCATCGGTGGTTATCTCGGCGTGCAGCTTGCGCGCGCCGGAGCCGATGTCAGTCTGGTGGCGCGCGGACCGCACCTCGCGGCAATGCGTGAGCACGGACTCAAGTTGTTGATCGACGGCGAGGAACGCGTCGCGCAGCTGCGTTGCACCGACGATCCGCGTGAGCTCGGTCCGCAGGACTACGTCATCATCGCGCTCAAGGCGCACTCGGTGCCGGCGGTTCTCGACGCCATGCAGCCGCTCATCGGGCCGGACACTGCGGTGGTAACTGCCGTGAACGGCATTCCCTACTGGTACTTCTATAAGCACGGCGGCGCACTGGAAGGCAGCACCCTCGAGAGTATCGATCCGGGCGGCCGTCAGTGGCGCCAGCTCGGCCCCGAGCGCGCGATTGGCTGCGTGGTTTATCCGGCCACCGAAGTCGTTGCGCCCGGCGTGATTCAGCACGTGTACGGCAACAAGTTTCCGCTCGGTGAAGCCAGCGGTGAGCGTACGCCTCGCGTCGAAGCGCTGGCAAAGATCATGACCGAAGGCGGGCTCGACGCCCCGATTCGCGAAAACATCCGCGATGAGATCTGGCTCAAGCTGTGGGGCAACCTCTGCTTCAACCCGATCTCGGCACTCACGCACGGTACGCTGGACATCATCGCCAGCGATCCGGGCACGCGTGCCGTCGCCCGCGCCATGATGCTCGAAGCCAAGGCCATCGGCGACAAGCTCGGCGTGCATTTCCGCGTCGACGTCGAGCGTCGTATTAATGGTGCCGGTGCCGTGGGTTCGCACAAGACGTCGATGCTTCAGGATCTTGAGCGCGGCCGCGCCATGGAAATCGATCCGCTCGTCTCCGTCGTTCAGGAAATGGGCCGCCTCGCTGCCGTGCCCACGCCGACGCTCGATGTGGTGCTCGCACTGATTCAGCAACGCGAGTTCATGACCCAGCCCGATGCTGTCGCCGCTGCGCAGGCACGACTGGCCAAGGCCGCCTGAGCAAACTGAGCAAACTTGAGCGAGCCCGATCCATTCGCGGGATTTCGCTTCTGAAATAGGGTGTGTGGCAGATCGGCGCATGCGTCGATTGCCACGCACCCTATCTATATAGAAGGGGGGATGGCGGCAACCACTTGATGACGGGTTCGCCGCCATCGTGCCCTGCCCCGTTGGTCCCGATTTGTATTTGTCCCTTTTTGGGCGCCTTCGCCGCTTGCCCGCGGTATGTACGCAATACCGGCTGTGGTTTCGCGGCAACGCAATATCACCGTTTTCCCCTTGTTGAGGACGCCTTCGAACACGCGACTGACAACGCACCGCCAGCGCGTCCCGAAATCCGCACTCTTGCACGCCAACCGGACACTTGAGGAGGTCAGCGCCGCGCATCGACCCGCCCGGCACTATCGGAAAAAGAGACAAAATCGGCCCATCGACCCGGGGTGACACCCATAGAACGTCCCGAAAAACGATAAATATTGATATTCCGTATGTGGTATATCTTGAGACTTGCTGCGTTGCGACATACAATGCAAAGCAAGTTCTCCCCCACGTACTGATCAATTTTCGTCTTTCAGGAGTGTCATCATGTTTGTCGCTGCGCTGACTTTGCTCGCCCTCGCTGCCGCCCTCGCCACCGGTATTGCCATGGTTCATCTGTACGCATCGCTGCCGGCGTCGATGCTTGAAAAGGCCGAGAAGAATGGCCGCTTCGCTTACCTGGCGGAAACCACGCAGGCAATCGAATCGGGTAAACTCGTCACGAAGCCGGCAACCGTCGTGGGGCAGCAAGCATTGCGCCTCTGAGGAGGCCGTAATACCTAGGAGACTATTGCATGTCCCTGATCACCCCAACTCCGGAGCGAGTGACACCACTCGCGCTGGGGCCGATCGATACCACCACGAGTTTTCGTAATCAGGCGTATGCGCGGCTGAAAAAAGCCATCGCCGACGCTGATATCTATAACCGGAAAGAAGAGATCCGCCTGGACGAGCGTCAGCTCATCCAGGAGCTTGGCGTTTCGCGCACCCCGATCCGCGAAGCGATGACCTTGCTGGAACAGGAAGGTTTTCTGCGTACTGTGCCGCGTCGTGGCATCTTCATCATCCGCAAGACCAAGCGTGAAATCGTCGAGATGATTCAGATGTGGGCCGCCCTCGAAGGCATGTCGGCCCGTCTGGCAACGCTGCACGCATCGGACGACGAGATCGCGAAGCTGCGTCACCTGTTCGATGAATTCGTCAACGCACCGCCGACGGACCACATCGAAGAGTATTCCGACGCCAACATCGACTTCCATCAGGCGCTGATCAACCTTGGCGGCTCGCAAGCGATTGCGAACACCATCAAGAACCTGTTCATTCACGTACGTGCCATCCGTAAAGTGACGATCGCTCAGAACGACCGGGCCGCGCGCTCGATTGTCGACCACCTGAAGATCATTACCGCGCTGGAAAAACGCGATACGGAACTGGCCGAGAAGCTCGCGCGCGACCACACCCTCGGTTTGGCCGCGTTCGTCGAAGAGCATTGCGACTTCCTCGACTGATCGCATGACCGGCGACTGACGTCCGCCAAGCGCATCGCATCTGCGCACAAAGAAAGCCAGCTGCACACTCGTGCCGCTGGCTTTTTTGTTTCCCCGCGCTTCTCATTCGACTCCACGGCATACTCTATTAGCCGCCCTCTACGCGTCGCGCTCGCCGACGCCCCGCTTCATCCCGTCTTTCGCATCGTCTGCATCATCCAAGTCACCCGACCCCGGCCACCTCGGCCACCTCGGGTAAACGAGCCTGCCAAACCCTCTCTCAAGCTATTGCACGTATACCGTATATCATATATCGTGTTTCACATACTGACGCTTCGACACCGACAAGACGGCCACTCCCCATGCCGCCTCTGACGTGACAAAGCGCCGCCCGGGAAACTGGGCGGCAAGCCGCTCGCAGATCAGCGAGGCTTGGCAGTTCCGGTTCATGATGTAAGCAACGGGCGAGAGGCCAGCTCGTGCGGCATATGGTGGGGGCTATGTGCCGCACACGCATCCGGCGTCAACGCTAATCGCTAGACCCGAGCCGCGTCTTCCGGATGCGTTTTTATCGGGCCTCTCGCCCCGGGGCAAGCCGAACAGGTTTGCCGGAATTTAATTGCGGTAGACAAAACATATTCATACCCGCAGGTGCGCCGTCCCCCCGGCAAGCCAAACAGGAGACAACTGCCATGCGCGAGGCTTATTCCGTCGCGACGGTGCAAGCGATTCTGGACGCTCATGCAGCGCAGGAGGGGCCGCTATTGCCCATCCTCCACGACGTTCAGGAAGCCTTCGGCTTCGTGCCCCCGGACGCCGTGCCCGTTATCGCCAACGCCCTCAATCTCTCGCGCGCCGAAGTTCACGGCGTGATCACGTTCTATCACCACTTCCGCACCAGTGCGCCGCCGCGCCACGTGGTGCAGATTTGTCGTGCCGAAGCCTGTCAGAGCATGGGGGCCGACGCCCTCGTCGCGCATGCCGAGCGCGTCATCGGTTGCGCGATGCACGCCCATAGCGGCGACGTCGCGCTCGAACCCGTGTATTGCCTTGGCCAGTGCGCCACGTCGCCGGCCATCACCATCGACGACAAGCTGCACGCGCGCGTCACCCCCGAGAAATTCGACCGCCTGCTCGCCCGCGCGAAGGATGCCGTATGAGCCAAGCTCCCGCCCAATCCAGCCCATCGACCGGCACCGTGCGTCTCTACCTGCCGCGCGACTCTGCCGCCCTCGCCCTCGGTGCCGATGAAGTCGCCGAGGCCATCGTCGCTGAAGCGGCCGCACGCGGCATTGCCATCGAACTGGTGCGCAACGGTACGCGCGGCATGCTCTGGCTCGAACCGCTGCTCGAAGTCGCCACGCCGGCAGGCCGCGTCGCTTACGGCCCGGTCGAGGTCGACGACGTGCCGGCTCTGTTCGATGCGAACGTCGTCACCGGCGGCGATCATCCGCTCGCACTCGGCCTGACCGAAGAAATCCCGTATCTGAAGCAGCAGGAACGCCTCACGTTCGCTCGCGTAGGCGTGACCGATCCCGTCTCGGTCGACGATTACGTCGCCCACGACGGCTATCGCGGCCTGCGCAACGCCCTCGCCATGGACGGTGCCGCCATCGTCACGCAAGTGACCGATTCAGGCCTGCGCGGCCGCGGCGGTGCAGCCTTCCCGACCGGTATCAAGTGGAAGACGGTACTGAACACGCCTTCAGCGCAGAAATACATCGTCTGCAACGCCGACGAAGGCGACTCCGGCACGTTTGCCGACCGCATGCTGATGGAAGGCGACCCGCTCGTGCTCGTCGAAGGCATGACGATTGGCGGCATCGCCGTCGGCGCCACGCGCGGCTACATCTACGTGCGCAGCGAGTACCCGCATTCGATCGATGTGCTCAATGAAGCCATCGTCAATGCGAATGCCGCCGGCTACCTTGGCGAGAACATTCTCGGCTCGGGCAAGACGTTCCATCTGGAAGTGCGCAAGGCCGCCGGCGCGTATGTCTGCGGCGAAGAAACCGCGCTGCTCGAGAGCCTCGAAGGCAAGCGCGGTGTCGTGCGCGCCAAGCCGCCGCTGCCCGCCATCGAAGGCCTCTTCGGTCAGCCGACGGTCATCAACAACGTGATCTCGCTGGCCTCGGTGCCGATCATCATGGATCGCGGCGCCGACTTCTATAAGAACTTCGGCATGGGCCGCTCACGCGGCACGCTGCCGATTCAGCTGGCGGGCAACATCAAGTACGGCGGCCTGATCGAGAAGGCCTTCGGCGTCACGCTGCGCGAGATTCTGTACGACTACGGCGGCGGTGCCATCACCGGCCGTCCGTTGCGCGCGGTGCAGGTCGGCGGGCCGCTTGGCTCGTATCTGCCCGAATCGCAGTGGGACACGCCGCTCGACTACGAAGCGTTTGCCGCGCTGTGGGCCGTGCTCGGTCACGGCGGCATCGTGGCCCACGACGACACCGTCGATCTCGCCAAGCTGGCGCGCTACGCGATGGAGTTCTGCACCATCGAATCGTGTGGCAAGTGCACACCGTGCCGCATCGGCTCGACGCGCGGCGTCGAAGTGATGGACCGCATCATCGACGGGCGCGACCGCCCCAAACAGATCAAATTGTTGCGCGACCTGTGCGACACCATGCTGGCCGGCTCGCTGTGCGCGATGGGCGGCATGACGCCCTACCCCGTGCTGTCGGCACTGAACCATTTCCCCGAAGACTTCGGCGCGGCTGAAGCATCGAACCAGCCGACTAAGGCCGCCTAGGAGAGCCCTCACCATGATGGACCCGATGTTCGAAAAGGATTACGGCACGCCGCGTCGCGAGTCGCAGAAAGAAGTCACGCTCGAGATCGACGGCGAGCAGATCACCGTGCCCGCCGGCACGTCGATCATGCGTGCGGCGTCCGAAGGCGGCGTGAACGTGCCCAAGCTGTGCGCCACCGACTCGCTGGAGCCGTTCGGCTCGTGCCGTCTGTGTCTGGTGGAAATCGAAGGCCGTCGCGGCTTCCCTGCATCGTGCACCACGCCCGTTGAGCCGGGCATGAAAGTGCGCACGCAAACGCCGAAATTGCAGGAACTGCGCAAGGGCGTGATGGAGCTGTACATCTCCGATCACCCGCTCGACTGCCTGACCTGTGCGGCCAACGGCGACTGCGAATTGCAGGACATGGCGGGTGTCACCGGCCTGCGCGAAGTGCGCTACGGCTTCGACGGCGCCAACCACTTCGACAGCCAGAAAGACGAAACCAACCCCTACTTCACCTACGACGCCTCGAAGTGCATCGTCTGCAATCGCTGCGTGCGCGCCTGTGAAGAAACGCAGGGCACGTTCGCGCTGACGATCTCGGGCCGCGGCTTCGAAGCCCGCGTCTCGCCGGGTCAGGATCAGCCGTTCATGGATTCGGAATGCGTGTCGTGCGGCGCCTGCGTGGCCGCCTGCCCGACCGCAACGCTGCAAGAGAAGTCGGTCATTCACCTCGGTCAGGCCGAGCACGCCAAGGTCACCACCTGCGCCTATTGCGGCGTGGGCTGCTCGCTCAAGGCGGAGATGAAGGGCAATGAAGTCGTGCGCATGGTGCCGCACAAGGATGGTCAGGCCAACGAAGGCCACGCCTGCGTGAAGGGCCGCTTTGCATGGGGCTATGCCACGCACAAGGACCGGATCCTTACGCCGAAGATCCGCAAGAAGATCACCGACCCGTGGCAGGAAGTGTCGTGGGACGAGGCACTCGACTACGCCGCGTCGGAGTTCAAGCGCATTCAGGCCAAATACGGCCGCGATTCGATCGGCGGTCTGGTGTCGTCGCGCTGCACGAACGAGGAAGACTACCTCGTGCAGAAACTCGTGCGCGCCGCCTTCGGCAACAACAACGTCGACACCTGCGCCCGTGTGTGCCACTCGCCGACCGGCTATGGTCTGAAGGCCACGCTCGGTGAATCGGCCGGTACGCAGACGTTCAAATCGGTGGAACACTCCGACGTGATTCTGGTGATGGGCGCGAACCCGACCGATGGTCACCCGGTGTTCGGCTCGCGCATGAAGAAGCGTCTGCGCGAAGGCGCCAAGCTGATCGTGATCGACCCGCGTCGCATCGATCTGGTGAAGAGCCCGCACATCCACGCCGACTACCACCTGCAACTGCGCCCCGGCACGAACGTGGCGATGGTCAATGCCCTCGCCCACGTGATCGTCACCGAAGGCCTGATGGCGGATGACTTCATCGCCGAGCGCTGTGAAGATCGTGCCTTCGGCCAATGGCGTGACTTCGTTTCCCGCGCAGAGAACTCGCCGGAAGCCACCGAAGTGCACACCGGCGTGCCGGCGCATCTGGTGCGTGGTGCCGCGCGTCTGTACGCCACGGGCGGCAACGCAGCGATTTACTACGGGCTGGGCGTGACTGAGCATGCGCAAGGTTCCACGACCGTGATCGGCATCGCCAACCTCTCGATGGCCACGGGCAACATCGGCCGCGAAGGCGTGGGCGTGAACCCGCTGCGCGGTCAGAACAACGTGCAGGGCTCGTGCGACATGGGTGCCTTCCCGCACGAACTGCCGGGCTATCGCCACGTCTCGGATGCGAGCGCACGTGCGCTGTTCGAAGCCGAATGGGGCGTCGAACTGCAATCGGAGCCGGGTCTGCGGATTCCGAACATGTTCGATGCCGCGCTCTCGGGCACCTTCATGGGCTTGTACTGCCAGGGCGAAGACATCGTCCAGTCCGACCCGAACACGCAGCACGTGACCCACGCGCTGGAGCAGATGGAGTGCATCGTCGTGCAGGACATCTTCCTGAACGAAACCGCCAAGTACGCCCACGTGCTGCTGCCCGGTTCATCGTTCCTGGAGAAGGACGGCACGTTCACCAACGCCGAGCGCCGTATCTCGCGCGTGCGTCAGGTGATGCCGCCGCGCGGTGGCTACGCCGACTGGGAAGTGACGATCATGCTCGCCAAGCGTCTGGGCTACGAGATGAACTACTCGCACCCGTCGGAAATCATGGACGAGATTGCGCGCCTGACGCCGACCTTCAGCGGGGTGAGTTACGCCAGACTCGACGAGTTGGGCAGCGTGCAATGGCCGTGCAACGCCGAAGCGCCGGAAGGCACCCCGGTCATGCACATCGACGAATTCGTGCGCGGCAAGGGCAAGTTCCTGATCACGCAGTACGTGCCGACCGACGAAAAGGTGACGCGCCGCTTCCCGCTTATTCTGACCACGGGCCGGATTCTGTCGCAGTACAACGTCGGCGCGCAGACGCGTCGCACCGACAACAACCACTGGCACAGTGAAGACCGGCTCGAGCTCCATCCCCATGACGCAGAAGAACGCGGCGTGAAGGATGGCGACTGGGTCGGCATTCAGAGCCGCGCGGGCGAGACGGTGCTGCGCGCGATCGTGAGCGATCGCATGCAGCCGGGCGTGGTGTACACGACGTTCCACTTCCCGGAGTCGGGGGCCAACGTCATCACGACCGACAACTCGGACTGGGCGACCAACTGCCCCGAGTACAAGGTAACGGCGGTGCAGGTCACGCCGGTGGCGCAGCCGTCGGATTGGCAGCGCCAGTACTCGGACTTCAACCGTCAGCAGGAAGCGTTCCTGGGCCATGCACAAGGCGCGGCCGAAGCGAACGCGGGGTAAGCTTGGCCGGGTTTGCTTAAGGAGCAACTAGAGCAACCAGGGAAACCAGGACAATCCGCGTCCATCGCCGGGTGCCGGCGGGCTTCATCGTCCAACGCCATGAGACGATGCGGCGGACGCAGGATTGTCCACGGGACTGCCCCGTGCAGCGGGCCCGTCAAGTGACGGACTAGCGGACCAACGCAAAGACAGCGGATTACGAGAGGGGACAGAACAGATCATGGACACCGACAATCTGGTCAAGATGGCCAATCAGATCGGCGATTTCTTCGAGACGATGCCCGACCGCGACGAAGCGCTCGAGAGCATTGCGGGGCACTTGCGTCGCTTCTGGGCACCGCGCATGCGCATGACGATTCTCGAACATCTCGAATCGACCGACGGTCACGGCATGCGCGAAATCGTAGTGGCGGCCATTACGGCCCATCGTGCGGAGCTTTGGCCACGCAGTTGAACGCCGAACGGACCGGTGCGGGAGAACGGTTCATTCACCGGCTCATTCACCGGCTCAGGCACCAACTCATGCACCGAGTTTGATCAAGACCGCGCCGCCCACGACCAGGCTGCATGCCACCAGGCGGCGCGCGTTGAGCTTCTCGCGCAGGAACAGCCAGCCGAGCAACACCGCAAAGATGGCACTCGATTCGCGCAGCGCCGAGACCACACCCATCGGCAGAAATTGCAGCGCGAACACCACCATGCCGTAAGCGCACTGCGCGACCACACCGGCACCGAGCGCCTCGATCACGCGCCGGCGCGGCGCCAAGAACATCC
Organism: Pandoraea sp. PE-S2R-1; assembly: GCF_002179865.1. NCBI lineage: Bacteria > Pseudomonadati > Pseudomonadota > Betaproteobacteria > Burkholderiales > Burkholderiaceae > Pandoraea > Pandoraea sp. PE-S2R-1. Next base: position 632,757 of record NZ_NGUR01000010.1, read on the forward strand.
CGCGCCAGCCACCCCGCAACTTCCACACGCCCCCGACGAGCGGCACGCTGGCAAACAGGTAGGCCCAAGCGATATAGCCGAAGCCATTGCCGTTCGACATCCGCACGCCAAAGCCATCGACGACCGTGTAGGCCGCGATGAACACGCCGGTGAGCAAGGCGGCAGGTACGCTATCGCCCGAGAAGCGACGCCCGCGCAGCGCGAGCGTGAGAATGCCGCCACAGATACATGCGATGCCGAGGGCGGCGATGCCGGAGGGCCACTCGCCCGCGAGCAACAGCGCCGCCCCCGAGATCAATAAGGGGGAGATACCGCGCGCAATCGGATAGATCTGCCCGAATTCCCCCACGCGGTACGCGCGGATGAGCGCCACGGTGTAGCCGACCTGCGCACACGCCGAGAGCAAGATCAGCGGCCAGACCTGCACCGGTGGCAGCGGCAACAACACGATGCCGATCACGGCCGCAAGGAATTGCGGCACCGCCATCAGGCCGATTTGCCAGACGCGGTCGGGGCTTGCGTGGAGAAAGGCGTTCCAGGTGGCGTGCATCAGTGCAGAGAGCAGCACCAGCAGCACGATAGGCGTAGTGGTCATTAACGGGATAGCGGGTCGACGGGTCGACGGGGGTCGGTCGGGGCGACGGCAACCGGCGGGGTGTGATTGCGACGAATACGTGCTTTCGATGGATGGGCCGCCGGGCAAGACGCTATTGTGGCAGCAGCGCGTGCGCCGCCATAGAGCCAGCGTCCAACATTCCCACGGGGCCAGACGATTTCGGTGTGCATGCCGAAACGGTGCCGGTGCGCAATCAGGGAAAAAACACGGACGGGTTCGCGTCTCGCGAGAAAAGTTGTCCACACCCTTTGTGGATAACCCACTGGATAACCCGACCCTTCCCGCCCAAACCGCCCGTGCTTAGGGGCTGTCAAGAGCCTTGCCCAAAAAACGATCAGCACCGGAACAAATATTCGGCTTGACGGTCTGGCATCACCCTGCTCAAGCGCTATCGCCCTCGTTTTCGGCCCGATGCTACGGCTTCGGGGATGTGTCGGCGTCCTTTTGACCTGATGCGCCCGATGCTGAAGGGGGCGATGCCGGCGATTGCGGCACGGTGCGCAGTGCAGCGACGACACGCCCCTGCCCCATCACGGCTTCGGGGGCCTGTTGCAACGCCAGACGATATCGCTCGCCAAACTCTTCGTCGGCATCCCTAAACAATTTGGCAGCCATGTCCGCGAGCGCGATGCCACTGGCAGCCGTCGGCGGCGTCTGTTCCTGCCACTCGTCGATCGCGACGATCAGGCGCGAGAGCGGATCGAGCCACCGGAACCAGGGATCTTCCGTCAGTAACTGGACGAAGCGACCGGTCGGCACGGCGCCGAAGACCGCCTCGTACTGCTGACGGTCATTGGCGATCAGCACTTTGTGTTGTGCCAGCAGCGCCGTACGCAGGCCTTGCATGGCCGAAATTTGCGCAGCATCAGCAGCATCAGCGGCGGCGGATTCGATCGATTCAGTCATGGAAAGACTCGCGGCGTCAGAAAGTGTACGAAATGGAAATGGAAAGCGTCTGACATGCACTTTAGGACTTAGCCCATAGCCAACGCCCTACTAGATCACGATACTAACGCATCTCGCATACACCTCGCGAGATCAGGCTTTCACTTCCCCGTGGGAGGCCTGCTTCCTCACCCGCCCATCCGGCGGGTTTTTTTTGTCTTCGATTTGCCCGCGATTTACCTGCGATTTGCCGACGCGTTGCGCTCGGTCCAGCACGCGCGTGCTCGTCGTTGTGCCGCGAATTCGTTTATGATCGGCAGCGCTCAAATCCCGCTTCCCATATGACGGCGACTCCCCTCCCCCAACGTTCCAAAACCATCGGCGTGATGGGTTCCGGCAAGCAGCCGTGGGCCGAACTCGCTGCCCCGCTCGGTCACGCGCTCGCTGCGGCCGGATACCACTTGCTCACGGGCGGTGGACAAGGCGTGATGTGCAGCGTGAGCGAAGCGTTCTGCGCTGTGCCCGGGCGCGTGGGGCGCAGCATCGGCGTGGTGCCCACAGAAGCGGTGGAAAGTGAATTGGGTGAAAGCGGCACGGCCGATGTAGGAAAAGGCTACCGTCCCCTGCCCGGTTATCCGAACCCGTTCGTGGAAATCACCATCGTGAGTCCGCTGCCGCGTCACCTGCCCGATGCGCCGCCGGGTACGCTCTCGCGCAACTCCATCAACGTGCTGTCGAGCGATGTCATCGTCGCGCTGCCGGGCAGTCATGGCACGCGCGACGAAGTCAGGCTTGCCGTGCGTTACGGCAAGCCTGTGATTCTCTTCGGGGACAGCGAGCATTTTGCGGACCTGCCGGCCTCGCTCGTACGCACCACGTCGCTCGACGTGGTGATGGCGTTCATCAGAACGGCACCGTGAGCTTCGCGTCGATCGACTGGAATCGGTAGGACCAGCCCGGCGTGCCACCGGTGGATGGCATCCACGGCGCATTGAGCCGTTGCATGACCGACAGATCCAGCTTTGACGTGCCGAGATAGTGGGTGTGATTCAGCCCCACCTCGGCGTAACTGTCGTAGGTATGGAGGGCGTTCGGATCTTCGGTACGGCTGCGGTTGTAGCGCAACTCGATCCCGGTCGAACCATTCGACGTGACATCGAACGCACGGCGCACGCGCCATTGCAGCGTCTGCGTCTGCGTGGTGCCGGTGGCGATCTGGTCGGTGGCTGCATTGGTCTTGCCCGTCAGCCCGACGGTCCAGTCCGCATCGATCGGCACGGAGTAGTTGGCCGTGAGGTCGCGATTGGTCGCATCGCGGCGCGCGTTCTGCAAGTCCTGACTCACCGTCGTGTTGAACTTGCCGTACATGCCGAGCGGGTTGTTCATCAACAGATTGGCCGTGCCCTGCATCTTGCCGGTGGTCGTCATGCCGCTGTTGTTCATGCCCAGATTGAACTGGTACGGCTGCTCGTTGAGCACCTGCAAGCCCACCGCCCCTTCACCCGGCGTCTTGCTGCGCGATGCGATGAGCGGCAGGTTGTCGTTACGCACCACCAACCCATGGCGCATCAGCATGCGGATATTGCGATCGGCGTAGCTCTCGCGGCGAGGCTGCCCGCGCAGGCACGAGGCTCGCGCAAGGAATCCGTTGGGCGGCGCGACGTCCGGCGCAGGAGGGGGTGCCGCCGGCTCAGGTGCCACTTCACCCGGCGCGAGCAGCGCCTTGGCAGAAATCGCCGTACCGTCGGCGCTCAATTCCGGCGCGACGGCAAAATCGGCTGCGGGCAATGGTGGCGATGGCGGTGGCGGCGGCGGTGCGTCAGCCTGTGCAGCGGCTTCACTCGCGACGCCGTCGGCGCTGGTCGAGGCGATGTCAGCGCCAGCGGCACTGGCAACGCCCTCACCCACAGCAGGCCCTGCCGCCTCAGCGGCTTGCGCGGCTGACGCGGCGCGCTGTGCCGCTTCACGATCGACGGTGGCGGCAACGGCATTCGGATCGTCGCCGGCAAACAGGGCAATGGGATCGGATGAGACGCCCGGGTCCTGCGCAGCAGGCGCCGGTGCAGGCTCGGGGGGCGGCACGAAATACTGAGGCGACAGGCCGCGATCCCACAACCCGTAGGACAAGGCATTCTGCTCAGTGAAACACGGTGGATTGGGATCCGAGAACAATGACTGTGCGTGAGCGCCCGACGACGTGACGGCGTTGAGACACGCGACCATCGTCAAGCCACTGCGCACGACCGACTTTACCGACATTCGACACCCGAAGACCCACCCCCGCGCGCGTCGTTTCGCGAGCTTCGTGCGCCGCTGACGACATCGGGGGGTGTTTAGCGACAAGCGACCATTTTACGTCGATCGCATGACACGCTGCCAGTCACTTTCCTTGGGAACTCTTTCACGGGTTTGACGCTCATAACGCGTGACTTCCCCTGTAGTGACTTCTGCCCGCCTCGTGCGGGCATTTTTATTGGCGCGACGAAATGTCGCAAAACGGTGTTACAGGCCGCCCCAACCCTGCCGCCGTGGCAAACATCGGGGAGATGGCCCACGGATTTCACATCGTAAAAAAGCCCGGGAAGGTGGTTCCCGGGCAATGGTCGATCGCCATGGAGGGGCGATCGAGGGGGGGGCCTGCCGGCACCGCACGCGAGACGTGCGGCACCGTGGTCAAAGTTTGTTACCCGAAGGCGTGGCTCACTTCTTCTTGCCACCCTTGCCGGCGCCACCGGAGCCGCCCGCCAGATACCGCTCGTTGTACTCGTCCATGAGCTTGCGCACCGTCGCACCGATCTGGATGTAATCCGGCTCGTTCAGGTTGGCGAGCGACACGCGGCCCGACGGGTGGAGCGTACCGAAGCCGCGGCCCGGCAGCAGCACCACGCCGCTTTCCTTGGCCAGACGGAACAGCACTTCCGACGGATCGATGTTCTTCATGAACCAGTCGACGAAGCCCTTGCCGTAGATCTTCGTGCCCGAGACTTCCAGGTCGAGGATGTTGTAGTAGTCGACGGTGTTCGGACCGGTTTCCTCGGTGATACCGGCGGCGCGGTACATCACGGCCTTGCGGCGGCGGATGATGCGCTTCACGGCGTGCTTGTAGGCGTCCGGCTCGTCCATCAGGCAGAACAGCGAGAAGAGCGCCATCTGCACCTGTTGCGGCGTCGACAGACCGGCAGTGTGGTTCAGCGCCACGGCGCGGCTGTCAGCCACCAGGCGGTCGATGAACTTGAGCTTCTCGGGTTCGGTCGTGATCGACGAGTAACGCGCATTCAGCCCTTCGCGTTGCGCCTTGGGCAGCTTGGCGATCTTGTCGTCGAACACGTTCTTCTCGTGCGTGGCGATCGCGCCCAGACGCCAGCCCGTGGCACCGAAGTACTTCGAGTACGAGTACACGAGAATCGTGTTGTACGGCGCGATGGCGAACAGCGAGCGGAAGTCGTCGGCAAACGTGCCGTACACGTCATCGGTGAGGATGATCAGGTCCGGGCGCTTCTTGACGATGGCGGCCAGGTGATCGAGCGAGGCGTCGTCGAGCTTGACCGACGGCGGGTTGCTCGGGTTCACGAGGAAGAACGCCTTGATCTTCGGGTCGAGCAGCTTGTCGAGTTCCTTCTTCGAGTACTGCCAGCCCAGTTCCGGGTCGGCGTTCAGGTTCACTTCGTGAAGCTGATAGTCGGCCAGTTCCGGAATTTCGATATACGGCGTGAAAATCGGCATGCCGAGCGCGATCGTGTCGCCGGCTTGCAGCAGATGGTTGGTCTTGAGCGTGTTGAACAGATACGTCATGGCCGCCGTACCGCCTTCGACCGCAAACAGGTCGAAGTTGCCGGTGAACGGATGCTTGCCGACCATCTCGCGGCGCAGGTACTTTGCCGAAATCTTCTCGGTGTTCTTGAGCATGCGATCCGGCACCGGGTAGTTACAGCCCAGAATGCCGTGCACCATTTCCGTGAGGAAGTCCTCCACGTTCAGGCCCATCTGATCGCGGATATACGAGATGGCCTTCTCGAGGAATTTCACCCCTTCGGCTTGGTGATTTTCACGCGCAAAATCCTGCCAGCGTGCTTCGACGCCCTTGCCCGGGGGAATACCACCGACGCCTTCGGGCATGTACGTGAACTGACGCGAGGCTTCCGACAGCGCGAACAGTCCCAACTGGAAGAAGCCGTGACGCGGTTCGAGCGCGAGAAAGTTCGGGTTACCGCGCCCGGCATTGAGCATCGAGCGCTGGGCGCCATTCTCTTGCGCGAGTTCGATCAGCGTGTCCTTGAATTCGAACGGGCTGAGTTTGGCGAGTGCGTCGAGTTCCTTCGATTTCATAGCGTTATCTCCATGAACAACCAATTGCGATCAGACATTGACTGGCAATGACAAACGATCGGGCAAAAACTTTCGCTGTCCCGGGCCCTCGGGGGAGGGGCCCGATACGGCATTAGGACAGCGACACCACAAGCGGTCCTAGCAACGTGAGCAACACGTTGGCAATGGCATAAGTAATGGCGAACGGCACCGTCGGCACGTTGCTCTCGGCCTTGTCGAGAATCTCGCCGAAGGCCGGGTTGGCACTGCGCGAGCCCGACAACGCGCCGGCCAGAATGGCCACGTTGTCGTAGCGCAGCACATAGCGCCCGAAGAGATACGTGAGTAGCAGCGGCACGATGGTGACGATCACCCCGGCGACGAAGATCGAGACCCCGCTTTGTTGCAGCGTCTGCCATGCCTGTGCACCGGCAGACAACCCCACGCAGGTCACGAAGGTCGCGAGCCCCAGCTCCTTGAGCAGTGAACTCGCCGCCAGCGGCATGGCGCCGAAAGTCGGGTGCTTGCCACGCAGCCAGCCGAACACCAGACCGGCCAGCAGCGCACCGCCACCGCTGCCGAGCGTGAGCGGAATACCGCCGACCTTCACCACGATGTAGCCGATCAGCAGACCGAACACGATGCCGATGCCCATGTAGACGTAGTCGGTCTTGACCGAGTACGCGACAGGGTAGCCCGCTTCCTTGGCGGCGCGTTGCACGTCGCTGTCGGCACCGTAGAGCGTGACCACGTCGCCGTGGTACGCGATGGTGTCGTCGAGCACCGGCACGGGTTGCCCCATCCGCGTGATCTTGGCGATGTACACGCCGTGCTTGGTATCGCGCTCGACACCGGCCTTGAGCTCGCCCAGCGTCTTGCCGTTGCCGCCCTTGCGGGCGAACACCACGTCCTGCAAGCGCAACGGGATATCGAGGTCGCGTGACGGCGGCTGTTCGTCGCCGAGCAAACGCCAGGCTTCGGTGGCGGCTTCGCGGCGGCCGATGAGCATCACGTCGTCGCCCGTTTCGAGCACCAGATCGTCAGTCGCGATGATGATCTTGCCGTTACGGCGCAAACGCTCGATGGTCACCCCATCGGAGAGTTGCTTCTCGATGTCGACCACGCGTTTGCCGGCACCGGTCGTCACGCGATAGACGCGGCCCACGAGCGCGGGCAGCGAATCGACCTGATCGGCATTGAGCACCTGCTGGCCGCCGGCCATCGCGAGCTCGGCCTTCTTGGCGTCTTCCTTGAGCGTGCGGCCCATGAGCTTGGGCACCAGCGAAGCGCACACGATGATCGCGCCGAGGCTGCCGAAGATGTAGGTCACCGCGTAGCCGATGGCCACTTCGGATTGCAGGCGTTTGACTTCGTCGACCGGCAGACCCAGACGCGAAATCGCATCGCCGGCCGTGCCGATGATCGCCGACTGCGTGAGACCGCCACCGGCCACACCTGCGGCAAGGCCCTTGTCGAAGCCGAAGATCTTGGCGCAGATCAGCACCGTGACCAGACCGGACGCCGCCAGAAAGATCGCCATCGCAATTTCACGCAAGGTCTTGCGCGAGAGCGAGTTGAAGAACTGCGGGCCGCTTTCGTAGCCCACGGCGTAAATGAACAGCGCGAACATGATGCTTTTCACGCCTGCGTCGACCGAGATACCGATCTGCGAGACGACAACGGCGACGAGCAGCGAACCGCCCACACCGCCTAGCTGGAAGGAGCCGAACTTGATCGCCCCGAGTGCGTACCCGAGGGCGAGCGATAGAAAGATCGCCACCTCGGGGACATGGTTAAGAATGCTATGCACGATATCCACGGCAGAACCTCCGTCAGGAATAGGGGGCTAATGCGAAAACTGATGAGCGACGAAGACGACCGCCGGGCCCATCAGCGGCAGCAACACGTTCGACAGGGCGTAGGTCACCGTGTACCCCACGACCGGCAACGCGCTGTCTGCCGTTTGAACCACTGCGCTGATCGCAGGCGTGCTGGCCTGCTGACCCGCGATGGCACCGATCAGGATCGGACCGTCGATGCGCAGCAACTTGTGGCCGACCCAAAGCGAAACGAGGGCCGGAATGAGCGACACACAAATACCCACGACCGGCAGTGCAAGCCCGTGTTCGCGAAGCAGCACGGCCGCCTGCGGCCCTGCGGAAAGCCCCACGCACACGACAAACACTGCCAGCCCCAGATCCTTGAGCAGCTCGTAAGCTGCCGGCGGGAACGTGCCCCACGTAGGCCGGCGCGAGAGCAGCCAACCGCTCGCCAGCCCCGTGAGGAGCGCCCCGCCGCCACTGCCGAGCGTCATCGGCACACCGCCGATGCGTACCGACAGGTGACCGATGCAAAGACCGAGAATCAACGCCAGACCGACGAACACCAGACTCGTCTTGTTGCCGTGCGGCACTTCCTTGCCCAGCACGGCACCCGCGCGCTCGATGTCTTCCTGCAAGCCTTGCAACGTGATCACGTCGCCGCGTTGCAGCGTAATCTTGCCCAGCGACGGCAACTGCATGCCCATCCGTTTTACGGATTTCACGAACACGCCGTGCCGCACTTCGACCGGGGCTTCCCGGCGCAGATCGGCGACGGTGCGTCCTTCGGCTTCCTTGTTCGTCATCACGAAATCGCGCTCGACGAGCACGATCTCGTTCGTCTCGGTGCCCGCCACTTCCGGGCCGACGAGCGCATGCGCTTCGAGCATGGCGTCGCGGCGTCCGACCAGCAGCAACTCGTCACCGGACTCAAGCGTCAGGGCCTGTGCTACCGGCACGGCGGCCGTGGCGCGCCGCACGCGCTCTACGGCGACACGCCCTTCGAGCGCTGCTTCAAGCGCGGCCACAGTGAGACCCGGGTGCGCCACCCGATAGCTGCGGCCGACGATATCCGGGGCAGCAGGTGCACCGGCATCGGCTCCGTTCTCGTCTTCCATCTCGCGGGCCAGACGTGCGCTGTCCTGCTTGAGATCGATGCCAAGCAAACGGGGGGCCAGCAGATTGGTGAACAACACGATGGTGATGAGGCCGAACACGTAGGTCAGCGTGTAAGCGGTCACCACGTTGGCCTGCAAGGCCTTGAAGGCTTCCGGGTCGAGGCCGAGGCGGTTGAGCGCTTCGATGGCCGTACCGACCATGGCGGACTCGGTCGCCGCGCCAGCCGCCAGACCGCCGGCCGTGCCCGGGTCGAGTCCAAGGAACTTCACGGCGATCATCACGATGCCGAAGACGAACACGACTTCGATGATCGACAGCACGCCAAAGCGCAGGCCGCGCAGATTCAGGTTTTCGACGAACTGCGGCCCGGCGGAGAAGCCCATCGCAAAGATGAACAGCGCGAACGCAAAGTCCTTGAGCGAGCCCTCGACCATACAGCCGGTCTGCCCGATCAGCAGCGCGACGAGCAGCGCACCGCACACGCCACCGAGTTGAATCGGTCCGAGTTTGATGCGGCCAAGCAATTGGCCCAGTACAACGCATACGAATACCGTGATCAACGGCACAGCATCAAACAGCGGGACAGAACACTGCATAAATGCTCCAGCGACTTGTCACGCTAGGTGACGGGGCCGCGCCAATCAAGCGACGGCGCGTGAGTTACGCATGCAAAAGGCAACAGTCAGCCCTACCCGGATGACAGGTACAGGGCAATTCGATCGGAAAGACCGGCTTTACGTTATGCGCCTGGACGTGACGCCGCCAGGCGTTGATGTGGGGACAGGGAAAAGCAAAGTAACCAGAGCGGCACTCAGGCCGAAGCGTACGGTGTTCATAGCGGATCCCAAAACGTTGAGACAACCCGATAATCGATGACGCCCGCCTCCTCCCTCAGAAGCTCCAGGCGCTACACCATAAGCCGCATGACACGTGTTCCTAACGCTCGAAAACGGTTTGGTTATTCCCAAAACTCGTTTGGAGAGTTATTTAAATTACGCTATCTGCGACTGTTCCGCATTTCGTGGTGACGCGGTGTCGGCATAGTGTTGTTCAACGTTCCGGGCGTGTCAATATGTTTTGCGTAGCGGCTCAAGCTTGTGCCCGTCAAGTCTGCATGCAAATAGATACATAGCATTCCTGATTATTTTTTATAAATCCTTGGCAGTCCGTTGTCCAATCAGGCTTGAGGCGATTCGGTGAGATGGCGTGGCCGTAGCGCCCGCATCAATATGACATTTGCAATCGCAAATATTCGAAGGAAAAGATGAAAAACTTTCAAGTGCTGCGGCATGATGCCGCAACACGACTGCCAGTCGTTTTTGAGTGACGAATCACCCATCGTTCAACGCATCGCTTAGCTGATTTTTGATAGCCAATCAGTTTTGATAGCTGATGCATTTAACAGCCGATGCGCGCACGCCCCATCCGAATATCGGCCGTTTATTTGGGTGCACGAATCTCGTGAATGGTGCCGGGGCCCCAACTCGTGGGTGCCCATTTACCGTCGCGCAGCGTCCATTCGTGCGACGCCGTTTCCTCCCAATGCGGGGGTGTGTAACGCATGCCCGGGCGCTTGGTTTCCATGTGACCGTCGATCCAGTCATAGCGTCCGGCAGTCCACTGCCAATACCCCGGCACCCAGAACTGTTTGCCCGTCGCGGCCGGCGGGTTCTCGACACGCGGCGGCGGCGGTCCGCGATCGACCGTGACGTCGGCCAGCACCGGCAGACTTGCCAGACACAGTGCGGCGGCGAGCGTTGCCATGCAGGCACGCACCAAGCTTGAGCGAGTGGAAGGAGGCAGGGAGGACGAGGACGAGAACGGCATGCGCAGTCGGTGAATCACGGAAAAGTGGGCGGGCGTGGGCGAGGGGTCATTGTACCGTCCGCGTTCAACGTAGCGTCCAACGTATAATCGGCGCCATCTTAAATTCGCCGCCCCGTGCGGATGACGACGGCACCGCCATGAACGGTTGCCGCATATCTTCGACATGAACCCTGCCCCTGCGAGCGTCGGTCACCGGCAACTCCTTCGTTTGGCCGTGCCCATTGTGCTCGCCAACCTCACTCAGCCCCTGCTCTCGGCCGTGGACACGGCGGTCGCCGGCCATCTGCCGGGCCCCGCGTATCTGGGCGGTGTCGCCCTCGGGGCACTGCTGCTCAATCTGATCTTCTGGGGCTTCTCGTTCCTGCGCATGGGCACCACCGGCCTCGCAGCGCAGGCATTCGGGTCGCGTGACGCCGTCGCATTGCGCGACACCCTGTGCCGCGCGCTGGCGCTCGCCTTCTCGATCGGCGCCGTTCTGCTGTTGTTTCGTGAGCCGCTGGTATCGCTCGGGGTCTCGTGGCTGGGCGGCAGTGCGCAAGTGCAGGCGCTCGGGCGCGAATACGCGGGCATTCGCATCCTCGCCGCGCCGCTGGCGCTCGGCAATTACGTCGTGCTCGGTTACCTGTTGGCCTGCCAGCGCGTACGGCAAGGACTGATGGTGCAGGTGTTCATCAATGTGGTGAACATCGTGGCGGTGATCGTCTTCGTGCGCGCGCTCGACTGGGGCGTGGCGGGTATTGCCATCGCTACGGCGCTGGCCGACGTGCTGGGCTTTGCGCTCGGCGCATGGCTGCTGTGGCTGGCCCGCACGCCGGGCCTGCCGCCGCTGCGACTGGCCGCGCTGGTCGAGCGCAGCGCGCTGTGGCGGCTGCTGCGGCTCAATCTCGATATCTTCCTGCGCACGCTGTTCTTGCAACTCGCGTTCGCGTGGTTTGCCCGTGTCGGTGCCCGCCTTGGCGATACGACGCTGGCCGCCAACGCGCTGCTGCTCAACTTTCAGACATTCATGGCCTATGGTCTCGACGGCTTTGCCCATGCGGCCGAAGCGCTGGTCGGTGCCTATGTCGGCGCACGCCAGCGCGAGGCCCTGCTCCATGCCATTCGCTTGTCGCTCGGATGGGCGCTCGGCTGCGCCGTGGCATTCGCACTGGTCTACGCCGTGGCCGGCGGCGCGATCATCGACACCCTGACCGATCAACCGGTGCTGCGCGCCGCCGCGCGCGAGTTCCTGCCGTGGGCGGTGATCTCGCCGATCGTTGCCGTGTGGTGTTTTCAGTTGGACGGCGTATTCATCGGCGCGACGCGCACGCGCGAGTTGCTCAGCTCATCGTTGATCGGACTCGTGGTGTTTGGCGCCGTGATGCCGTTCACGCTCGACGCGTGGGGCAATCACGGGCTCTGGCTGGCACTGATGTCATTTCTCGCCACGCGCGGTGTCGTGCTTGGCGTGCTGCTGCCGCGCATCTGGCGCGGCATGCCGTCGGCCGGGCTTCAGCGGCCCTGAATGCAGGCCAATGCCGCCGCGTGCAGTTCGGCGTTGGCGGCAGCCAGTACCCGGCCTTGTGAGGCCAGCGTGAGCGGCTGCCCGTCCCAGTCGGTAATCACACCGCCCGCGGCTTCGATCACCGGCGCGACCGCCAGATAGTCGTACGTCTGCAAGCCGGCTTCCATCACCAGTTCGATATGCCCGCTGGCCAGCAGGCCATAGGCGTAGCAATCGCCGCCGAAGCGCCGGCGGCTCACCGCTTTCGTCAGGCGTTCGAATTGGGCGTACTCGGCGGCATCGAAGATGTCGGGCGACGTGGCATACACCGTCGCTTCGGCCAGCGATGTCACCGGACTCGTCGCACAACGCTCGCCGTCGAAGCGCGCTTCGCGCACCCCGCTGGCGGCATCGTTCACGCCGACCCAGCGCTCTCCCGTGGCGGGCATGTCGATCACCCCGACCACCGGCTTGCCGTCATGCAGCAGGGCCAGCAAGGTGCCCCACAGCGGGTGGCCGGTAATGAAGCTGCGCGTACCGTCGATGGGGTCGACCGACCAGACATATTCCGCATCGGGGTTGAGCTTGCCGAACTCCTCGCCCCAGATGCCGTGGGACGGATATCGCGCGGTGATCTGCTGGCGCAGCGCCGTCTCCACTTCGCGGTCGGCGATCGTCACCGGGCTTTCGTCCGCCTTGTCGTCCACCGCGAGACGGCGGCGAAACCAGCCGAGCGAAAGCGGCCGCACGGTGTCGGCCAGCGTGGCGGCAAAGGCGGCGTACTCGGCAACAGGGGTAACGGGGGCGGACGACATGCGTGGGTCTCCTTTGAACTTTGCAGCGCGGCGATGGGAATCAAGGCCTGCGAAAAATAAGGGGCATCGGCACAGCGCCGGGCGCTGGCCGATATTGTCGTCGAGCACCTCCAGCGAGGCACATCAACGCCTCGCGATCATACAAGGTGCCGATGTCACGCGTCTGCATTACGCACCAATCCAGCGCAAAACGACACAAATTTGCTATGCTCGCGGCCTGACTGCCGGGCAAGCCCCGGCCTCCCCCCCGCCTTCCCTCAGGATTCTCATGCTTTCCGGTCGCGGCGTGATGCTCTCCGTCTCGGCATCCGTCTTGTTTGCAGTGATGCCTGCGCTTGTCTCGCAGCTTGCCCCGTTGTCGGGGCTGGACGTGTTCGCCTGGCGCATTCTGCTCACACTCCCCGGTGCGCTGGTCATCGTCACCGTGCTCCAGCGCTGGCCCGTGCTCAAGCACACGATCTCGCACGTACTGCACCGCCCCGCCGCCCTTGGCGCGCTGGTGTTGTGTGCCGTGTTGCTGGGCGTGCAACTCTGGCTGTTCGTCTGGGCGCCGTTGCAGCAACGCATGCTCGACGCGTCGCTCGGCTACTTTCTGCTGCCGCTCACGATGGTGCTGGCCGGACGCACGGTGTACAAGGAGCGCCTGAGCCCGCTGCAAACGCTTGCGGTGACCTTCGCGATCGTGGGTGTCGCGCACGAGTTATGGGCCACGCGCGCGCTGTCGTGGGTGACCGCGCTCATCATGTTCGGCTATCCGCCGTACTTCATGCTGCGCCGCCAGTTGCGGCTCGACGCCCTGTGCGGCTTTGTGCTCGAGATGCTGCTGATGACCCCGGTGGCCGCCATTTTGCTCTGGCACGCATGGCCGCAGAACGCCATGGTGCTGGCCGAGCCGCGTTTCTGGCTATGGTTGCCCGCCCTCGGCCTGCTGAGCGCCAGTGCGCTGGCCGGCACCTTCGCGGCTGCTGCCCATCGGGCTGTACGGCATTCTGGGCTACGTCGAGCCGGTGCTGCTCTTCGCGGTGTCGCTGTTTGTGCTGGGCGAACCGTTCACCGCGCAAGGCCTGTGGACCTATGTGCCGATCTGGATCGGCGTCGCGCTGGTCGTCTTCGACAGTGTGCGCACCTTGCGCCGCCAGCGGCTTGGCCGCCCTGCCCCGGCAGGCGTGCCCGAGGCCTGACGCGAATCAGCCTGAACCGCAACCTCGGGCGGGCTAGCCCGGGGGCGATGGCAAGCCTCGCAGTGGGCACTGATAAGGCGGCAGGCTATACTCGCGTGAGCCAGTCAGGTCAGACCAATACGATGAAAAAACTCGCCAAGATCGCCATGTTGTTGTCCTCGGGGATGCTGACACTTTCGCTCTCCGCCTGCGGGACTTCCGCGCCGCTATTCACGTCCGACGGCCGCCCCACGCAGCAGATTCAATGCTCCGCCGCGTCGAGTGGCGACTGCGATCAACGCGCCCGCACCCAATGCGCCGGCAAGAATTACGATGTGCTCACCCGCGATGTGAGCGGCAATGTCGCCAATCTGGTGATTGCCTGTCAGGCAAACTGATTTCCGCTTCAACACGGCATTCCCGGCCGGCCGCGCACCCTGACGTGCGCGCGCCGGCCGTTGGCATTACGATGCGTTATTGCGTGCCGTCAATTCCCCCGCATCCGGTTGCATGACTTTCGATGCGTGCGGTGCGAGAATAAAAACATCCCGGATTCCCAATCCGCCAGCTCACCAGCCCTCAAGAGGACGCCATCATGTATGACCGCATTCTGGTATCGATCGACGGTAGTACGCCTTCCAATCGCGCTATCGACGAGGCCGTGAAACTCGTTGCCCTGAGCCAGGGCAAGATTCGTCTGGTGTCGGTCGTGCCGTCGCTCGCCAATGCCTACGCTGCCGGCGCTTACAGCGGCTTTGTGCCGCTCGAGAGCCAGGAATCGTTCGAGAAGGAAACAAGCGAGATCCTCGCCACGGCGCAGGCTGACTTGAAAAAGCGCGGCGTGGACGTCGAAACGAAGCTGGTCACGCTCGACGCCGGTACCGACGAGATCGCCGATGCCGTGCTGCGCGAAGCGCAGGAATGGAGCGCCGACGTGATCGTGCTCGGCACGCACGGCCGCCGTGGTATCAACCGCCTGTTGCTGGGCAGCGTGGCCGAAACGCTGTTGCGCATCACGACCGTGCCGGTGCTGCTCGTCAAGGCCGCCGACAAGTAATCAGCGCCACGGCGGCTCCGGCAGCAAAGCCCGCCTGAAGCAAAACGGCACGCCCCTGCGGCGTGCCGTTTTGTTTTATGTCCTCATCAATCAGTGCGTCAGCACATCAACGCATCACCGAATCCCCGCGCGCATGAACGACTGCACGAACTGACGCTGGAACAGCAGGAACGCGATAAACAGCGGCGCGGCAGTCATCAACGTGGCGGCCGTAATCAGCGACCAGTCGATGCCCTGATCGGTCGACGAGAAGATCTGCAAGCCCACCGTGAGCGGACGCGTCTCAACCGAGTTCGTCACGATCAGCGGCCACAGGAAGTTGTTCCAGTGATGGCTGATCGACACCAGCGCGTACGCCACATACACCGGTCGCGCCAGCGGCACGTATACGCGCCACAACACCTGCCACGCATTCGCTCCTTCCACGCGCGCCGCATCGTCGAGCTCCTTCGGCACCGTCTTGAACGCCTGCCGCAGCAGAAAGATGCCGAACGCCGAGGCAAAGTACGGCAGTGCGATGCCGAGAATCGAGTCGCGCAGCCCCATCCACGCGATCGTGCGGTAGTTCTCGACGATCAGCACGTCGGGCATCACCATCAGTTGCAGCAGCACGATCATGAATGCGACTTCGCTGCCACGGAACGTGAAGCGCGCGAACGCGTAGGCCGCGAGCGTCGCGAGCACCAGTTGCGCCGCGAGAATCACCGTGACCAGCACGAAGGTGTTGATCAGATACCGGCCAAATGGCGCCGCCTGCCACGCGTGCACGAAGTTATCGAGCGTGAGCGGCGCGGAGAGCGAGAACCGCGTTGCGTAGGCCGACGGGTGAAACGCGCTCCACAGCGCATAGAGCAATGGCAGCAGCCAGAGCAAGCCAAGCAACCACGCGCCGGCGATGTCGACAAGGCGGGTGTCGCCGGTAGCGGAAAACGCGGGCAACGCCCCGCGCGGCTCTTTCCCGCCAGCGGCAGTCGCCGGATCGATCGGGCGGGAAGTCTGAAGCGGCTGTGCGGGTGTCGTCATTGGTAGTGCGTGCGCGAATCGAGCAGACGGAATTTCACGAAGGCAACCACGGCCAGCAGGGTGAGCAATACCACCGTGAGTGCCGCCGCGTACGACGTGTCCCAGAAGCTGAACGCCACCTGATAGATGTAGTACAGCAGCAGTTGCGTGGCGTTATCGGGCCCGCCACGCGTCATCACCACTACGTGATCGACCAGACGGAAGGCGTTGATCACCGCGTTGATCACCACGAACAGCGTCGTCGGCATGAGCAGCGGCCATTGCACCCGGCGGAAGAACTGCCAACGCGATGCGCCTTCCAGTGCCGCGGCTTCCGCAAGCGTCGGCGAGATCTGTTGCAGCGCCGCCAGATAAAAAATCATGAAGAACCCGGCTTCTTTCCAGATCGTCACGATCATCAACGCAGGCAACGCCGTGCCCGGCTGCCCCAGCCAGTTGTAATCGCTGCCGCCAAACGCTTGCGAGATCTGCGCGATCAGGCCGTATTGCGGCGTGTAGAAGAAGAGCCAGATGTTCGCCACCGCAATCATCGGCAAGATGGCTGGCGTGAAATACGCGAGACGCAGCAGCGCGCGCCCCGGCACCTGACGGTGCACCCAAAGCGCCATGGCAATCGAGATCGCCATCGCGAGCGGCACAGTAATCAGCGCAAACAGCACGTTGTTACGCAACGCTTGCCAGAACACCGGGTCGTCGAGCAACAACTGATAGTTCTCGGCCCCCACGTAGACCGAAGGCGCCCCCGCACGTGCTGTCGAAAAGAAGCTGTGCCACAAGGTGGCCACCGCCGGATAGTGCGTGAAGGCGACGAGCAGCACCAGCGCCGGTAACAGCAGCAGCCAGGGCACCCACGAGGAGGAAGAGCGGTTCATCGACAGTCCATCGATTCGGTACCTGGGACCGGACACCCCGGCACGTCGTGACTTCGATGTGCCGGCATGTCGCGGTCCCGCATTTCAATTAGCGAGCGTAAGCACGCAGGATGCGATCCGATTCGCGTTGCGCATCGTCAAGCGCCTGCTTCGGCGACTTGGTGCCCGTCAACGCGGCTTGCAGCGCGTCGTTGAGCGCCTTGGTCACGCGCTGGTTGTCGTGCGTCGAGAACTCGGCGACGCTGCTGCCCAGTTGATCGCGCGCGACCGCCGCTGCCGGCACCTTCTGCACGTATTGCTTCATCGCCGGGGTCTCCCATGCGGCCGGCGTCACGGCCACATAGCCCGTGTCGATACCGAACTGCGCCGCACGCTCCGGCGTGGTGGCCCACTTGATGAAGGTCATCGCTGCCTGCTTCTCTTCCGGCGTGCTCTTCTTGAACACGTAGAAGTTGCCGCCGCCGGTCGGGCTGCCGCCGCGCACCTTCGCCGGCATCTTGCCCACGCCGAACGGGAACGTGGCGTTGGTGCGAATGTTGGTCAGGTTGCCCGTGGTCGTGTAGATGATCGCGGCCTTCTTCTCGAGGAAGTCCTTCGGCGTGGTGCCCCACTCGATCGACCCCGTCGGCATGGCCTTGTACTTGGTCGCGAGATCCACCCAGTACTGGAGCGATTCGACCGCTTGCGGCGCATTCAGGAACGTCTTGGTACCCGACGCGTTCATAAGCTCGATACCGGCCGGCGTGGTGAACGCCTGGAACAGCCAGTAACCGAAGCCCGTCGACGGCACCTTGATCCCCCACTGCGTCACGTTGCCCGACGCATCGCGCTTGGTCAGCTTCTGCGCGTAGGCGGCAAGTTCTTCCCAGTTGGCCGGGGCACGATCCGGGTCGAGACCGGCTTCACGGAACAGGTCCTTGTTCCAGTACATCACAATGGTCGAACGCTGGAACGGCACGCCCCACGTGTGACCGTTGATGCGCGAGTTCATCATCAGCGCCGGGTAGAAGCCGTCGAGCCACTGCTTGTCGGCCGGCGTGCTGGCGATGCTGTCGATCGGCACCACGGCATCTTCGTCGATGAGCGTGAACACGTCAGCGGCGGCCAGGACGGCCAGTTGCGGCGGCGTGCCGGCCTTGGCGGCCGTCAGTGCCTTGACCACCGAATCCTGATAGGTCCCGGCGTAGACCGGCTTGAGCTTGATGTTCGGATGATCTTTTTCGAAGTCGGCCACCAGATCGTTGATGATCTTGGTCACCGGGCCGCCAACGGCCACCGGGTAGTAGAACGTCAGTTCGACCGGCTTTTGCTGCGCCATGGCCGAGGTCGTCAGGCCGCCCATTGCCAGTGCGGCAAGACTGGCCGCAAACGTTTTCAGAATCGTGCGTCGCATGTCGCTTGGTTCCCCATGAAAGCGTGGTGGTGTGACTCGTAGTTTTGTGGTGATCCGCCGAAGCCGTGCGCGTGGTGCGCCGGTCAGGCGTGTTATGCGGTGGTCGCGGTGGCCGCTGCCGTCGTGGCTTGCAGCGTGGCCGGCGGCACCATCGTCGCGAGTGACGCAGGCGCATCGGCCACGTCAGGCGTGTCGTCCCCGGCGGCGGCAGTGGCGGCAGTGGCGTGGTGCCCCTGCCCTGCCGCCAGACTCGTGCGCAAGCCGGTGTCGACGTCGAACAAGTGCTGATCGGCGGCATCCCATTGCAGGCCGATGGCGTCGCCCGGTGCAAACGGACGATGCCCCGGCACGCGCGTGGCGATCTCACCCGCCGCGCCCAGCGTGCAGGCAACCAACGTGTCCGCGCCGAGATATTCGACCGCGCTCACGGTGGCAAGTACGGCCCCCACGGACGTCGGCGGCACGGCGAAGACATGTTCCGGGCGCAGGCCCAGCAGCGCACGCTCCCGTGCGCCCGCCGAGGCGAGTGCCGGGCCGGTCTGGCCCGCCGGCACCAGCGCTTCGCCATGACGCACCAGTTGCAGCAACTGCATCGGCGGCGTGCCGATAAAGCTCGCAGCAAAGCGGGTTGCGGGGGCGGTGTAAAGGGATTGCGGTGCGCCGGCCTGTTCGATGCGGCCGTCGCGCAGCAGCACGACCTGATCGGCCATGCTCATGGCTTCGGTCTGATCGTGGGTCACATAGACCAGCGTCATGCCGAGCTTTTGTTGAAGCGCACGAATCTCGCGACGCATCTCCTGACGCAGTTGCGCGTCGAGATTCGAGAGCGGTTCGTCCATCAGGCAGACCGACGTCTCCGCAATCACAGCGCGGCCCAGTGCCACGCGTTGCTGCTGACCGCCGGAGAGTTGCGAAGGCTTGCGATCCAGATAGGGCGCGAGGCCCAGCAGGTCGGCCACGCGGGCCAGACGCTGCGGGTAGCCGCTGGACGGCTCTCCACGCACGCGCAAGCCGAACAGCAGGTTCTCGCGCACCGACAGATGCGGGAACAGCGCATACGACTGGAACACCATCGAGAGCTTGCGACGCGCGGGCGGCAGATGGGTCACGTCGGTGTCGCCGAGCAGAATACGGCCGCTGCTTGGCGTCTCGAGGCCCGCGATCATGCGCAGCAGCGTCGATTTGCCGCAACCCGACGGGCCGAGCAGCACCACGAGCGAGCCAGCCTCAGCGGAAAAGCTCACCTCGTGAAGCGCGTGGGTATCGCCCCATTGCTTGCTGACGGAATCGATGGTGAGCGATGACATGGCCGGATATGCAGGAGCCCTGACGGGCGCCGGGATCGTAAAACCCCGACCATAACCGGCCATCGATGGCAGTTTGATGACATGTCACATCCCCGGTATTGCACGGGGTTGGGGCCGCTCCCCCCTAACGTTGTGACTTACGCTGCCGCCTGACGGCGCTTGGCGCGCAGCAGCGCCTTGGAGATGATGCGCGTCTCGGTCGACGCCGCACCGGTGCGACGTGCCACGGCGTCGCGGAAAAAGCGGCGCGTCTCGTCGGCCACGGTCTCGCGCTCGTTGTCCATCGTCAGGATGTGATAGCTCTCACTGAGCAAGCACTTCTGCTTCACTTCCGACGACACACCGTCGTAGACGATGCGGGCGTTGTGCGGGCTCGACGTGTCGTCGTCGACTGCGTGAATCACCAGACAGTCGGCAGTGACGCGATCCAACCGGCGACGCACATGCGCGGCCAGCCGGCGCGCGTGATACAGATGCGCGAGCGGCAGCGACGCGGCACCGATTTCCGACGCGTCGTGCTGCGACATGGACTTGGCCACGCGCGCACGCAAGGCTTCGTTCTTCAGCCCGTACGGCGCTTTCTCGTGATACCGGTAGCGATGACGGAACGGCGTGTGGAAGACCAGATCGATGAGCGGGTAGTACCAGGGAATGGTCCAGCCGTCGTACACCAGCGTGACCGCCAGCAGCGAGAGCGCCGCCACGTCCTCTTCTTCCTGCGCGACGGCCAGACTCAGCGTGGCGCCGATGCACAGCCCGCAAAGCGACACGGTCTCATGCGTCTCGCGCAACTCGCGGTACTTGGCCCGCGCGGCGGCGATCCATGAACGCCAGTCGCTGCAAGGCGCGCCGAGGCCGTAGCCTTCGATATGCGGCACCGAGACGGTGTAGCCCTCACGATGCAGCGCACGTGCGACGGGACGCATTTCGAGCGGCGTGCTCGACAGTCCCGGCAGCAGCAGCACCGCGTGTTCGCCACCCTTGTAATAGATATCTTCTTGAAACATGCTCAAACTCCGCCCGAGACGACCGGCGCCTCTTTAACTTCGCGCGCATTCGCAGCGGGCGTGAGCGTATGCAACGGGGTGACCGGACGCACGGCCGGCCCCGAATGCAGACGCAAAATGACATACGTCCCCAGATGGGCCTGAAAGTATTGCAGTTCGCAGGCAAACATCTCATAGCCGCCGTCGCGGCTCAGCATGCGCAGGTTGTGGGCGCCGTGTTGCGGGCGCTGCGCATCGGGATTGAACAACCCGGCCAGACGCCGTGCGTCCTCCGGATGCAGCAAGGCACGCAGGCCGTCGCGCTTGACGACATCCGGCGCAACACCGGTCGCACGACGAAAATGCTCGTCGATGAACTCGTAGTGGGTGGTCGGGTTCGCCAGATAGAAGATCGTATCCAGATGCTTGGTCAGATACGTCATCAGCGCGTTGCTCAACTGCACCGAGTCGGACAGCACCATGCGCTCGTTCTCGGCGCGCAGCAGCATTTCGTAGCGCGTCTGGGCCACTTCGGCGATCAGTTCAGCCCGGTATTGCGCGCGGCGCAGGCGTTCGATGAGCACGACAGCGAGCGGCGTGATCGTCAGAAAGCCCGTGACGATCATCACGTCGCGACGGTCGAGCATCGCGATGTCGCGAAACGGCGGCACGAAGAAGAAATCGAAAATGGGGATGCTGATGACCATCGCCATCAGGGCCGGGCCGATGCCCCAAATGAATTCGACGATGATAACGGCGCAAGCGAAGAAGATACCCGGCATCGAGTGATCAAGCACCGGATGCAAGAGGCTGCGAAAGAGAAACGCAGCAAATACCACCATCAATGCCCCGGCATAGCGCTTGGCGCCGGGCTCCGCCCAACGTCGGGCGTTTCTGATATCCATGATTCCCCGTCGGTCATGGCCGACGCTCAACAATCCACAGACATGACCGCAGCGGTCGCCTGTTACAAAATATTACGGATTATCGCACGGCACCCAAAACGCGTCGGCTGTCCCAAACCCTAACTCAGTCGCTTCTTAACAACAGCGCAGTGGATGCCCGGCTGGCATGGGTTTGCCGCGAGTTTCCCGGTTCAGCGTCCCGCCGTTGCCCTCATGGGAAAGACACTGGCGGCATTAGGGTCAGGGGCAGTCGAGAGGGGAAACCGGGCGATTACCGCAGCATCGACGACATCGCCGAGAGGCAGTTGAGCATGCGCACGGCGGCCTCGACCGTGGGTGCCGTGAACTGGAGTGTCACGCCATCGACACGTTCCAGCGTGGGCCACTGGCAGAACAGATCGGCCAGCGCCGTGGTTTGCGCTTGCACGCGCACCTCCACCGGCACCGCCACCTGATAGGGGTGCCATTTGCGCCGGTCGCTCAGCGACTCCCGGGCGGCCTCGCGAATCAGCTCGCACGACTCGCGCGGGTTGAGCGTCATGCCGCTGCCCTGCCCCCATGCCGCCTTCGTCTGGACGAACCGCACATGCGGAAAGATCAGTTGCGTCTCGTCGCAGAACACGTCGTCGCCGCTGGCCATCACCACCGGCACGCCACGCTCGCCGGCCAGCGCACCGTATAGGCGCGCTTCGCTGGCTTCTTCACCCGCCAGCCAGACCCGTGCGAACGCAAAGCTGTTGATCGTGTGCGCGAGAATCCCCGCGCTCTGGGCCTTGCCGTGATAACCGACCATGAAAATGGCGTCGCAACCCGCTTCCACACCGGCCACCATGCCCAGATAGCGCGGCTTGCCGAGCACCAGACGGGCACGCGGGTCGAGCTCGTCGGGCAGCAGGTTCCGGAAGCCGCCGTGCGAGTCGTTGACCATCACCTCGGTCGCGCCGCCCTCGAACGCCCCGAGGACAGCGGCGTTCGCCTCCTGCGTCATCCAGCGCCGGGCGCGTTCGTACTCGCCATTACCGGCGCGGGTCTGTTCGGGATGGAAGACGCCGGCGACGCCCTCGATGTCGGTGGAGATCAGGATTCGCATGATGTCAGCTATTCGGGGGGCCTTGGGTGGCCCAATCGGGTTGAGGCGAGATCCCGGATCAAGCCGGAATCAGGCGGAAATCAGGGGTTCAAAGCGCCGCCCAGTCGGGCAGCACATCGGCGAGCGCACGGCGCACATGGCCATTGCGCCCGAGCACCGACTCGGCGGCAAAGAGCGCGTGCAGAATGGCCTGCTCGGTCGCGTCGGCCGTCGCCTGAAAAATGGGGTCGAGCAAGGGGTCGGGCACCAGCGCCGCAGGCGCAACCCGCCCTTGCGCGTCGTGCGCCGTCGTATAACCGGTGGTGAACGCCAGCGCAACATCGCCGCTGCCGTGTCCGTAGACCGAGCCCGTGCGGGCCAGCCCGGCGGCCGTGCGCGTGGCGACGCGGCGCAACTGGCGGGCGTCGAGCGGCGCATCGGTGGCCACCAGCATGATGATCGAGCCGCGCTCGGGTGCCGCGCTCTGCTCGGGTTGTGCCAGACGTTCGTCGAGTACGGCGCCGACGTGGCGCCCGGCAATGGTCAGTTGCGACGGGCGGCCGAAATTGGATAGCACCAGCACACCCACGGTAAAGGTCGCCCCCGCCGTTTCGACCACGCGCGAGGACGAGCCGATGCCGCCCTTCAGACCGAAGCTCGACATCCCGCGCCCTGCCCCGACGGCGCCCTGTGCAAAGTCGACCGAGGCGCTGGCCAGCGCCTGCGCGTAGTGGTCTTCGGTCACCGCGAACGCCTGCATATCATTCAGATAGCCGTCGTTGCATTCGAGCACGGTCGGGTTGAGCGACGGCGCACCGCGTCCGATCGTCGGGTTCGCCTCGATGGCAGCACGCAACTGCCCGAGGACGACATGGCTGACAGAGAACGTATTGGTCAGGGCGATGGGCGCTTCGATCACGCCGAGTTCGTCGATCTGCATCAGACCGACGCTCTTGCCGAAACCGTTGATGACGGCGGCGGCGGCGGGAATTCTGGCGCGGAACGGGTCCCACGCGGGCGGCGGTACCGTATCGTGAGCAGTTCCGGACAACCCTTCGGCCGGCGTCGGACAGACCACCGTCACGCCCGTCTGGATCGCCCCCTCGGCGAGGGTGGCATGCCCGACGAATACGCCGGGCACATCGGTGATGGCATCGCGCGGGCCGGCCGGCAGAAGCCCGACGTGCGGCGCGCCGAAAGAGGTTTCGCGCAAGTCTGGCGTCTGCATCATGACAAGCCCTGTCAAATGCTCAGTGTCGGTCGAGCTTCGGATCGAGCGCGTCGCGCAGGCCGTCGCCGAGCAGGTTGAACGCGAGCACGGTCAGGAAAATGGCCAGGCTCGGGAAGATGGCGATATGCGGTGCGTTGACCATGTCGGCCCGCGCCTCGTTAAGCATGGCGCCCCACTCCGGCGTGGGCGGTTGCGCGCCCAGACCGAGGAACGACAGACTCGCGGCCGTGATGATCGACGTGCCGATACGCATCGAGAAGTACACCACAATCGACGATACCGTGCCCGGCAGGATGTGCCGCATGATGATCGTCCAGTCGGAAGCACCGATCGAGCGCGCCGCCTCGATGTACGTCATGTGCTTGAGCACGAGCGTGTTGCCGCGCACCAGCCGCGCAAACGCCGGGATCGAGAAGATCGCGACAGCCACGATCACGTTGACCATGCCGTTACCCAGCACGGCCACCACGCCGATGGCGAGCAAGATGCCCGGGAAGGCGAACAGCACGTCGGAAATACGCATGACGATGCGGTCCCACCAGCCTTCGTAATAGCCCGCGAGCAGGCCCAGCACCGTGCCGATGATCGCCCCGATAGCCACCGAGCCGAAACCCGCCGCCAGCGAGATGCGCGTGCCCGCGAGCACCCGGCTGAAGATGTCGCGGCCGAGCGAGTCGACGCCGAACCAGTGTTTGGCCGACGGGCCGGCATTCAGCGCGTCGTAATCGAAGAAGTTCTCCGGATCGAACGGCACCAGATGTGGCGCCAGAATGGCGATGAGGACGAGCAGCAGCACGAAACCACCCGCGACGAGCGCGATGTGCTGCTTCTTGAACTTGCGCCAGAATTCGCGCCACGGGGTGCGCACGCGATTGGCATTGGCCGCAGCGGCCGGTGTTGCAGTCGTAGGTTGACCCGCGCTCATTATGCGTGCCTCACTTGTAGCGAATGGTCGGGTTGATGACGGCGTACAGCACGTCGACCACGAGGTTGATCAGAATGAACTCGAGCGAGAACAACAGCACCAGCGCTTGAATCACGGGGTAGTCGCGCATCTCGACCGAATCGACCAGCAGGCGTCCAAGACCCGGCCAGTTGAATACCACCTCGACGACAATCGAGCCGCCGAGCAGAAAACCGAACTGCAAACCCATCATCGTGATGACGGGAATCATGGCGTTGCGCAGCGCGTGCTTGAACACCACGCGCATTTCGTTCAGGCCCTTCGCACGTGCGGTGCGCACGAAGTCTTCGTGCAGCACTTCGACGAAAGCCGAGCGGGTGAAGCGTGCCATCACGGCGGCCACGGCCGCACCCAGCGTGATCGAGGGCAGGATGTAGCTCTTCCACGAATCGGCGCCCATGGTGGGCAGCCAGCCGAGTTGCACCGAAAACACCTGCATGAGCAGCATGCCCATGGCGAACGCCGGGAACGAGATGCCCGAGACCGCCAGCGTCATGCCGAGCCGGTCGGGCCAGCGATTACGCCACACGGCCGAGGCCACCCCGATACCCATGCCGATCACCACCGACCAGATCATGCTGACCAGGGTGAGCCACAGCGTGGGCATGAAGCGGCTGCTGATTTCTTCCGAAACCGGCTGCTTGCTGCGCATCGACAGGCCGAAATCGCCGCGCACCGCGTGCGTGACGAAGTACGTGAACTGGGACAGCAGCGGCTTGTCGAGGCCGAGGTCCTGACGCACCAGCGCCACGGTCGCCTCGTCCGCCTGCGGGCCGGCCGCCAGACGCGCCGGGTCGCCCGGCAACATGTGCACGAACGCGAACACCAGCACCGCCACGATCAGTAGCGTGGGGATCAGGCCGAGCAGGCGTTTGAAAAAGTAATTGAGCATCGCAGTCTTGCCGAACGTCTTACCAAACCAGGTCTCTCTCGCGGCTATCGGAGGCGCGGTGCCTGCCGGGTTGCCGGTAAATCCGCGCCGCCACGGTATGTCGATGGCGGCGCGGGCACTTCAGACTCGCCGTCCTGCTTACTTCATCGAAATGTCGGTGAAGTTGAACGAGCCGTCAGGCATGGTGTACACGCCCGTCAGGTTCTTGTTGCGTGCGTACAGCAGCTTTTCCGTCACGAGGAACGCCCACGGCGCATCGTTCCAGATCTTCTGTTGCGCGTCGGTGTAGAGCTTGGTCTTCTCGGCACGGTCGGTCGTGAGCAGCGCCTTGTTGAAGTCGGCATCCACAGCGTCGTTCTTGTAGTACGCGGTGTTGAACAGCTTCGGCGGGAACGACTCCGAGCTCAGCAGCGGACGCAGCGCCCAGTCGGCTTCACCCGTCGACGACGACCAGCCCACGTAGTACATGCGCACCGGTGCCTTCTCGGCATCCGGGGCCGACTCGACCAGCTCGACACGCTGACCGGCTTCGAGGGCGCGCACTTGCGCCTTGATGCCGACTTGCGCCAGTTGCTGCTGCACGAACTGGATCACCTTCTGGGCCGTGGTGAACGTGTAGGCCGACCACAGCGTGGTCTCGAAACCGTTCGGGTAACCGGCTTCCTTGAGCAGTTCCTTCGCCTTGGCCGGGTTGTAAGGCCACGGGCCCGTCTTGGTCGCGAAGTCCACGCCCTGCGGCACCACACCCTCGGCCGGCGTCGCGTAGCCCGAGAAGGCCACCTTCACCAATGCTTCCTTGTTGATGGCGTAGTTAATGGCCTGACGCACGCGCACGTCGTCGAACGGCTTCTGCTTCGTGTTGAAGCTCACGTAGCGCTGAATGATCGACGGGCCGGCGATCACGTCAACCTTGCCGCTGGCCTTCAGGCCGTCAGCTTGTTCGTACGGCACCGGGAAGGCGAAGCCGGCTTCGCCGGTCTGCATCACGGCAGCGCGCGTGTTGTTGTCGACCACCGGCTTGAAGGTGATCGTGTCGACCTTCGGGTAGCCCTTCTTCCAGTAGCCGTCAAACTTCTTCACCTTCACGTAGTCGGTACGGTTCCATTCGACGAATTCGAACGGGCCCGTGCCGACCGGGTGCGAGGCGATGTCCTTGCCGTACTTCTTGAGCGCTTCCGGCGAGATGATCACGGCCGACGGGTGCGCCAGTGTGTTGATGAACGGCGAGAACGGCTCTTTCAGCGTGAACTTCACCGTATGGGCATCGACCGCTTCCGTCTTGGCGATTTCCTTGTACAGGTTGTAGCGCTTGAGCTTGTTGTCCGGGTTCGTCACGCGGTCGAAGTTCGCCTTGACGGCGGCGGCATCGAAATTCGTGCCGTCCTGGAACTTCACGCCCGACTTGAGCTTGATCGTGTAGACGAGGCCGTCCGGCGAGACCGTGTAGCTATCGGCCAGCACGTTGACGAGCTTCATGTCCTTGTCGAAGCCGAACATGCCTTCGTAGAACGACTTGGCGACGGCCTGCGACAGCGTGTCGTTGGCGTCGTAAGGATCCATCGTCGTGAAGGTCGACTGCACGGCCATCACGACATCCTTGGCGGCAAACGCCGGAGCTGCGCCGAGCACGGCGGACGCCACGGCGACGGACGCGAGCGCGGTTTTCCAGCGAGCGCCCAGCAAAGCGGTTTTCGACATCTGTCTTTCTCCTTCTGGTCTGACGGGGTCGCCGCGAGCGGAGTCTCTGGACTCCGGCCCTTGGCGGGCATTGTTATTACTGAAACAAAGTACTGCCTGAACCACCGGGGAAACCCCCGAAACACTCACAACATCAATCAGTACGCACCGGCAACGCGATGACGTGCCACGTAGTGCCCCGCGCCCACTTCCACCAGCGGCTGCACCTGCGGCTCGTCCCCCACGGCGCGAATCGGGCTCGGGATTTCTTCCGTGAGCAATTCGCGCTTGGTGTGACGACGTGACGGATCGGCAATCGGCACCGCCGACATGAGCTTCTTCGTGTACGGGTGCTGCGGATTCTCGAAGATCGCCCGGCGCGGGCCAATCTCGACGATCTGGCCAAGGAACATCACCGCCACCCGGTGGCTGATGCGCTCGACCACGGCCATATCGTGCGAGATGAACAGGAACGCGATGCCGAACTCTTTCTGCAAGTCGAGCATCAGGTTGATGATCTGGGCCTGCACCGACACGTCGAGCGCCGAGACGGATTCGTCGGCGATCACGACCTTCGGCTTGAGTGCGAGGGCGCGCGCGATGGCAATACGCTGACGCTGGCCACCCGAGAATTCATGCGGGTAGCGCTGCGCATAATCCGCGGGCAGGCCGACGCGCTCCAGCAGTTCGGCCACACGTTTTTCGGCTTCGGCACCGCTGGCGACGCCGTGCACGAGCAGCGGCTCCATGATCGAGAAGCCGACCGTGAGGCGCGGATCGAGCGAGGCGAACGGGTCTTGGAAAATGAACTGGATATCGCGGCGCAGCGTCTGCAACGCACGCCCGGCGAGATCCTGAATCGGCTTGCCATTGAATTCGATCGAACCGCCCTGGCTCGCCACCAGACGCAGCAAGGCGCGCCCCGTGGTCGACTTGCCGCAGCCCGACTCGCCCACGAGGCCGAGTGTCTCGCCCGGATACAGATCGAAACTCACGCGCTCCACGGCGTGCACGCGCTGCTTCACGCTGCCGAAGAAACCCGACGGCACATCGAAGCGGGCGATCAGATCCTTCACGCGCAGAATCGGGCCGGCGTCGGTCTTGACGGTCGGTTGGGGTGTCTCGGCGACGGGCTTGGCGTCGGCCGGTGCGTCGTAGCGCAGCAGCGGGAAACGCGCCGGCAAGTCGGTGCCCTGCATCGAGCCCAGACGCGGCACGGCCGAGAGCAGTGCCTGCGTGTAGCGCTCGCGCGGTGCGCTGAAGATTTCCTGCGACGGACCGGCTTCCACCTTGTCGCCACGGTGCATCACGAGCACGCGGTCGGCCACCTCCGCCACCACACCCATGTCGTGCGTGATGAAGACCACGCCCATGTGCATCTCGTCTTGCAAGGCGCGAATCAGTTGCAGAATCTGCGCCTGAATCGTCACGTCGAGCGCGGTCGTGGGTTCGTCGGCGATCAGAATGCCCGGCTTGCACGACAACGCCATGGCGATCATCACGCGCTGGCGCATGCCGCCCGAGAGTTGATGCGGAAAGCGGCCCAGCACGCGGCGGGCTTCGGGAATGCGAACGAGTTCGAGCATGCGCAGCGCTTCGGCACGCGCAGCGGCGTGGTCCTTGTGCTGGTGCAGGCGAATCGATTCGGCAATCTGTTCGCCTACCGGGAACACCGGGTTGAGCGAGGTCATCGGCTCCTGGAAGATCATCGCCATGTCGGCACCACGGATGGTGCGCATGGTATGACCACTGGCCTTGGTCAGATCGACCAGCTTGCCGTTACGGCGGCGCATGATCATCGAGCCTTGAATGATCTTGCCGCCGCCGTTCTCCACCAGCCGCATGGCGGTGAGCGAGGTCACTGATTTGCCGGAACCGGATTCGCCGACGATGGCGAGGGTCTCGCCGCGATCGACATGGAATGACAGGTCGCGCACCGCCGTCACCACGCGCTCTGAGGTGGCGAACTGCACGGTGAGGCCGTCGACGGCGAGCACGCGCTCATCGGGCAACGAAATCGTAGGGGTTGTCTTGCGCTCTGCCACGCCTGTCCTCGCTAATCTACGCTTGCTGATACTTGTTGATGCTTGCTGATGCTGACCAATACTGACTTGATGCGGTACTGATGGTGAATCCGGGGTTACTCGTGGATCGCCGTCACGGGCGTCTCGCCCACGCGTGCAACACCGCGATACATGCCTTCGGTATTGAACGGCAGCGCCACATTGCCTTGCGCATCGACGGCAATCAGGCCGCCTCGGCCCTGCACTCTCGGCAGACGCTCGTTGACGACACGATCGGCCGCATCGGTCAGCGACAGGCCGGCGTAGGCCATCAACGCGCCCACTTCATAGCAGGCCACCGCACGAATGAAGGCCTCGCCCGTGCCGGTGGCCGACACCGCGGCCGTGGCGTCGTTGGCATAGCAACCGGCACCGATGAGCGGCGAATCGCCCACACGGCCCACGGCCTTGTTCGTCATGCCGCCTGTCGACGTCGCGGCAGCCACGTGACCGTGGATATCGCAGGCAACAGCGCCGACGGTGCCGAACTTCGTGTCCGGGTCGATGGGCTCAATCGGTTCGCCCGAGGCGCCATCGCGCTTGAGCGGCATGTCGTGGTCGAGCGCCACGGCGGCGTCGGCCCGTGCGCGCTGCCATTGGGCGTAGCGTGCGTCGGTATGGAAATATTCCGGCCCGACCATCTCGGCGCCGTGGGCCTCAACGAAGGCTTCGGCGCCCTCACCCACCAGCAGCACGTGCGGGCTGTGCTCCAGCACTGAGCGGGCGGCGAGAATCGGGTTGCGCACGCGATGCACGCAAGCGATGGCACCGGCGTCGAGCGTCGTGCCGTCCATGATCGCGGCGTCGAGTTCGTGCGTGCCTTCGTGCGTGAACACGGCACCGCGCCCGGCGTTGAAACGCGGGCAATCTTCCAGACGGCGCACGGCTTCGGTCACGGCGTCGAGGGCCGAGCCACCGGCGGCCAGCACGGCCTGTCCGGCGCGCAGCACGTCGGCCAATGCCTCGTGGTAAGCCTTGAGTTCTTCGGGCGACGTGTCGCGGCTGATCGTGCCTGCCCCGCCATGAATGGCGATGACGGCGCGTTGTGGGGTGCTCATGATGCCTTGTCCTTTCTTTCCTGACCGCCCTGCGTCGTCTTGGGCAGCGCGGTCGATGAGGTCGGGTTCGTGGCCGCTGCGGCCGTAGCGGCCGATGCAGCGGCGTTCGTATGCGGGGGCGTGGCGTTGGCAGCGATGGACGCAATCGTTGCGCCCTGCGGCGTGGCGACGCGCCCAACCACCGAACCGACAACGGGGGTATTGGCCGGTACGTTGACGGGGGCATTCGCCGACGCGGCGGCCGAAGCCACCGATGCCGAGTCGAGCCACGGCAACAGGAAGTCGGTCAGTTCGGTGGCACGGTCCACCGCGTGCTTGGCGCGCTGCGCGACGGCATCGCACAACGCGTCGATCATGGCGAGCACGCTCGCTTCCGAGTTGCTCGATAACCGGGGTTTGCTTCGCACGAAGATGACGATGTCGCCCAGCGGCGCCAACGGCGAGGTCGGACTGTCGGTCAGCACCAGCAGCGGCACACCCCGACCGCGCAACCGGCGGCACAACGTAATCGTGTCGGTCACATAGCGCGGAAAACCGAGCGCGATCACCAGATCGCCTTCGCGCAGCTTGAAGAGTTGGCGC
This sequence comes from Pandoraea sp. PE-S2R-1, assembly GCF_002179865.1. Classification (NCBI taxonomy): domain Bacteria; kingdom Pseudomonadati; phylum Pseudomonadota; class Betaproteobacteria; order Burkholderiales; family Burkholderiaceae; genus Pandoraea; species Pandoraea sp. PE-S2R-1. The sequence goes on from NZ_NGUR01000010.1 coordinate 663,866, forward strand.
GCCGCGTGCGTCGAGCCGCCCGCGCCCACGACTGCCTGCACGTTCTCGCAATACGGGTCGAGGCCGTGATGCAGCAAACCGGCCAGATAACCACTGGCCCCCAGCCCCAGCACGTGGATGCGGCGCGCTTGCAAGATCGTGTCGACAGCTCGCTCGCACGTGCTCGCGTCGAGCGTGCGGCGAGTCCAGTCGAGGTTTTCCATCGCTTGGGCGAGCGACGCGGCCATGATGTCGGCGCTGGCGCTCATTTGCGCCTTGCTCGTGCGCAGGCTTTCGATGGGGGCGAGCGTCGCTTCGAAGCCGCGCACCATCGCGGCGCGGCATTGCGGGTAGCCGTCGAAACCCAGCGCGCGGGCAAACCGGTTGACGGTGGCGAGCGACACCCCGACTGCGGCGGCGAACTCGTCGATGCGCATGGTCGCCGCCCGGAACGTGTTGTCCAGCACAAACGCCGCCATGCGCTGCTGCGCGGGCGTCAGTTCAGGCATGGCACGCACGATGCGCTCGGTGAGCGGCAGATCGGCAGGCAACGAGTCGGCGTCAATCATGGAGAAAGCGGGTCGTCCGTGGCACCGGAGTGTCACCGGTGTAAGCAAAAGTACGTGAAAGAAATTGATCGCGAATCCCTGCAACGAATCGTTCAGGACGCCAGTCATACCGTTAGTTTTTTCGTCGACTATCGGTGACATTCACGAAGTGGAAGAAAGTATATTTTCATCACGCCCTAGTCAAAAGAAAAAAAATTGATCAAATGGGGTGACATGGCTCGTCAAAATCCGGGCGATGTCCCGCAAACCCTGTCAAAACAAGGGGGAAGCTCGTCAAGCTACGTAAAATGCGGGCATACTAGGGGAAACCCGAATTCACGAACTCGCCGTACCACCGGGAGCCCGTATCGAACATCAGGCAGCAGATTCACAGGACAGTCGCATGACCGCCTGGGGAGGCTTGGTCGGAGGCGAGTCGTAACGTCGTAACACGCAGTAATCATGGCGTAGCCGTGGGCTTACATCTGCCCCGTACGCTGACGTGAAGCCATCGCCTCAAGGAGTACGACCATGCTGAGCCCGCATGAAATCGCCACGTTGATACTGGCGGCCGCATCCCTTGGACCCATCGATGCCGATGCGCTCGAACCGCCCGAACTCGCGGCGTTGGAGCAAGCCCGCCTGGTGCAGGTGGCAGTCGATGAGGGACAGACAAAAGTGACGGTGACCGAAGACGGTCATCGGGTGTTGCGTCGCCTGGGGATCGAGCCCTCGGCCGGCGAGCGTTCTGAAGCGCCGCGCATGGCAGCGCGGCGCGAGATGAAGGTCAGTTGATCTGGTAGTTGAACCGGCAGTTGCGCCGGTCGTCCCGGATCAGAGCGTTGCGAAGAACAGACTCAGGCGTGCAAGCACGATCAGCAGAATCTGCATCAGCAGGAACAGCGCCAGCGGCGACAGATCGAAGCCGCCGAGTTGCGGAATGACACGACGCAGCGGGCGCAGCAACGGATCGAGCAGCTGTTGCAGGATGGGCATGGCCACGGCGCGCGGATTCACCCACGACAGCACGGCCATCAACAGCGTCATCCACATCACCAGGTTGGCGCCCCACTTGGCGACCAGCACCAGCGCCACCAGCAAGCCACGCGGGAACACCGCGAGCGGCGACACCCCCACCACAGCAGTGATCAGCACCAGGTAGACGATAGCGCTCAACCAGGCGCCGATCACGCACGCCCAGTCGATCCCGCCCACGCCGGGCACGACTCGCCGCAACGGCAATACGAGCCAGTTCGTGAACTGGAAAATGCCCTGAGACAGGGGGTTGCCCGGAGGCAGTCGTGTGGCTTGCATCCACACGCGAAGCAACAGCAAGGCGCCGAACAGCGAGAAAACGAGATCTAGCAGCAGACGGGCGATTTCGACGAGCATCTGGACTCCAACGGATTGAGCGGTGCCCCGCAAAACCGGCATTGTCGCACGCGTTCGCCCGAGTTCACTCGTCTTTGCCCAACCCTGCCAGCGGATGCGCGCCTTCCGCCCAAGGCGACGTAAAGAACGCGTCGACCTGCGCCACCGGCACCTCGGCAATCGACGCATACCGCCAGCGCGGCTGTTTGTCCTTGTCGATCAACAGGGCGCGCACGCCTTCCACGAAGTCGCCGGATTCGAACGCGTGGTAGCCGAGCACCAACTCCATGCGAAACGCGTCGGCCAGATCGAGCCGGCGGCCCTTCTGCAACTGCCGGTCTGTCACGCACAGGCTCAGCGGCGAGCGTTGCAGCAACAGGGCGAGCGTCTCGGCCGCCCATGGCGTTGCGGTATCGGCCTGCAACGAGGCGAGGATCGCCGGCACGTCGATCGCGCTGAAATGCCGGTCGAGCGAGGCACGCACCGCAATCAGCGGTGCGGCATCGGTCCACGTACGGCCCAGAGGAAGGACGGCGGCGCGCAGTTGACCCAGCGGGTCGGCCGTGTCGCCCTTCGACCAGTCGAGTTGCCAGAGCGTCTCGCGAAGGTGCAACGGCGCATCGCCTTCGAGCCAGACATCGGCTAGCCCGCAGTAAAGCGCGTCGGCTGCCCCGATCGTCGAGCCGACCAGCCCGAGGTATCGGGCGAGCGTCGGCGCGAGGTGACCGAGAAACCAGCTCGCCCCCACATCCGGGAACAAACCAATCCCCGTTTCCGGCATCGCGAGCCGGGTCTTGTCGGTCACGATCCGCAGGCCTGCGCCTTGCGCCACGCCCATCCCTCCGCCCATCACGATGCCGTCGAGCAGCGCGAGATAGGGTTTCGGGTAACGGTGAATCAGGTAGTCGAGCCGATATTCGTCGATGAAGAAGTCGCGGTGGTGCGCGGCGTTGTTCAGACGGCTATCGTACAAAGCGCGCACATCGCCGCCTGCGCAGAAGGCCTTCTCGCCAGCCCCCTCGATCAATACCGCTCGCACGGCCGGATCATCGGCCCACGCCGTCAACTGCTGCCACATCGAACGCACCATGCCATGCGTGATGGCATTGAGCGCGCGCGGCCGGTTCAGCGTGATGACACCGAACCCGTTGATCACTTCAAACAACACTTCGTCTTGCGCCTCAACGGCGCCGTCATGCAGATTCACGTGCCCTCCTCGCGGTGTGCGGGGTTGTCGTGCCGGGTAGTCGTGCCGGGTAGTCGTGCGCGCCTGTCGTACCAACGCACGTAGACCGTACGTTCTCAGTCCAGATTGCGGGCGATCACCTGCCGTTGGATCTCGCTCGTACCTTCGTAAATCTGCGTGATGCGAGCGTCGCGATAGTGGCGCTCGACCGGATAGTCCTGAAGGTAGCCGTAGCCGCCGTGAATCTGAATCGCATGCGTACACACCGATTCCGCCAATTCCGAGGCAAAGAGCTTCGCCTGCGACGCTTCCGACAAGCACGGCAGCCCTTGCGTACGAAGTGCCGCTGCGTGGAGGATCAGGAACCGGGCGGCGTTGATACGCGTGGCCATGTCCGCGAGCATGTTGGCAATGCTCTGATGCTCCCGGATCGGCTTGCCGAATTGCTGACGCTCTCCCGAATAGCGCAACGCCGCTTCGAATGCCGCGCGTGCCACCCCCAGCGCCAGCGCCGCGATACCGATGCGCCCGCCTTCCAGATTGGACAGCGCGATCTTCAGCCCCTGCCCCGGCTCGCCGAGCAGCGCGTCATCGTCGACGGCACAATCCACCAGCGTGATCGGGCAGGTGTCCGAGGCCCGGATGCCGAGCTTGTGCTCGGGCGGTCCCACTTCGAAACCGGGGGTATCCGTCGGCACGATGAAAGCCGAGATGCCGCGCTTGCCGGCCGCCGGGTCGGTGACGGCAAAGACGATCGCCATGGCCGCCCGTTTCCCGTTCGTGACAAATTGCTTGTTGCCGTTGATGACCCACTTCCCGTCGCGGCGTTCGGCGCGCGTGCGCAGATTGTTGGCTTCCGACCCGGCCTGAGGCTCGGTCAGACAAAAGGCACCGATCTTTCGCCCGGCCGCCAGATCGGGCAGCCAGCGCTGCCGCTGCGCCTCGCTGCCGAACTTCAGAATCGGCGCACAGCCGACCGAGTTATGGACCGACATCATCGTGGCGGTCGATGCGCACCCGACGGCGATCTCTTCCATCGCCAGCGCATAGGCCGTGTAGTCGGTGTACGAGCCGCCAAACTCCTCGGGCACCATCATGCCGAGCAGGCCCAGTTCGCCCATCTGCGCCACCATGGCGTCGGGCAGTGCGCAGTCACGATCCCACTGGGCGGCATGCGGCGCGAGTTGCTCGCTCGAAAAGCTGCGCGCCATGTCGCGAATCATGCGTTGGTCTTCGGTATAGAAATCCATGCTCTGTCTCCCGCACCGTGATGGCCACTGGCGCTTTTTCGATGTCGATGGACTAAGTTTAGGGATGGCAGCCGTGAGACACCATAGCCAAAAGCGGCAAATTGGATGAGCAGAATTGCCATCGGAAACGTCTGGCACCGGCCTCGGATAAACCCCTAGGCCTTGCCCATCGGGCCAGACCGAGGCCCACCAGCACCAGCGTCCAGTGGATAAATCCCTCACCCAATCTGACCCGTTTGGACATTGCCTGTCGCCGACGGCACGCATTACGATGAATTTCGCCATCGCCCCGCGAACACCGCGCCAAATCAAGACGGTGCCCGGGGAGGCCGATACGACACGCCGCCGTCCGCCGGGTCCGTCTTGCTGGCGCCGGCGCCTTCATCATAGGCGCGTTGTTACCGGCCAGCATCCGACTACAGGAGACAAGCCATGACTGCGGATTACGCCAATGCCTACGCGGCATTCGATCTCGACGCGACCGTAAAGGCCACGCTCGACGGCAATCTCGATGCGATGAACGCCTGCATCGAATGCTGTGACCGGCATGCCCTGCCCGGGCGCATCGCCTTGTTCTGGGAGGGACGCGACGGCACGAGCCAGACGTGGACCTTCCGTCAACTCCAGACGCTCTCGGCGCGCTTCGCCAACTTTCTGCGCGAACAAGGCGTACAGCCCGGCGACCGCGTCAGTGGACTGTTGCCGCGTACGCCCGAACTGCTCGTGACGATTCTCGGCACGTGGCGTGCGGGCGCGGTCTATCAGCCACTTTTCACCGCGTTCGGTCCGAAGGCCATCGAGCATCGCTTGCAAGGCGCGCAAAGCAAGCTCGTGGTGACCGACGCCGCCAATCGCACCAAGCTCGACGAAGTGGCGAACTGCCCGCCCGTGGCCACGGTGAGCGGGCCGCGCGGCGAAGGCGTGCGCCGTGGCGATTTCAGCTTCTGGCACGAAGTCGAACAACACCCCGAGACGTTCGCGCCCGTAATGCGGCGTGGCGACGATCCGTTCCTGATGATGTTCACCTCGGGCACAACCGGTGCCGCCAAGCCGGTCATGGTGCCGCTGCGCGCGATCATGGCTTTTGTGGGCTACATGCGTGACGCCGTCGACCTGCGTCCGACCGACACGTTCTGGAACATCGCCGATCCGGGCTGGGCCTACGGCCTCTACTACGCCGTGACGGGGCCGCTGGCCATGGGAATCCCGACCACGTTCTACGACGGCCCGTTCAACGTCGAAAGCACCTACCGGGTCATCCGCAAACTCGGCATCACTAACCTTGCCGGGTCACCCACCGCGTTCCGTTTGCTCATCGCGGGCGGCGACAAGGCTGCCGCCCCCGTCAAAGGGCAGTTGCGTGCCGTGTCCAGCGCGGGCGAACCGCTCAACCCGGAGGTCATTCGCTGGTTTGCCGAACACCTCGGCGTGACCATTCACGATCACTACGGTCAGACCGAACTGGGTATGGTCGTGTGCAACCATCACGCCCTCAACCATGCGGTGCAGGCAGGGGCCGCCGGTTTCGCCTCGCCGGGGCATCGCGTCGTCGTGCTCGATGACGACGGGCGCGAATGCCCGGTCGGGCAACCCGGTGTACTGGCCCTCGATCGCAAGCAGTCGCCGCTCATGTGGTTCGGCGGCTACTGGGAGCGCGAAACACCGTCGTTCGTCGGCGATTACTACCTTTCCGGCGACACGGTCGAGCGCAACGATGATGGCAGCATCAGCTTTGTCGGCCGCAACGACGACGTGATCACCTCTGCCGGTTACCGCATCGGGCCGTTCGATGTGGAGAGCGCGCTCATCGAACACCCGGCCGTGGTCGAAACGGCGGTGGTCGGCAAGCCCGATCCGAAGCGCACGGAGCTGGTCAAGGCGTTCGTCGTCTTGCATCCGCAGTACGCTCCGAGCGAAGCGCTCGCCTGCGAATTGCAGGAGCACGTGCGGCATCGGCTGTCCACTCACGCCTATCCGCGCGAAGTCGAATTCGTCAGCGAGTTGCCCAAGACACCGAGCGGCAAGTTGCAGCGCTTCATCCTGCGTAATCAGGAAATCGCCAAGGCGCAGCAGGCGGCGGCAAGCACTGCCTGATATCTGAGTCTCGAATCTGACACTCGGATCTGAGGCTCGAATCTGAATCTCGAACCCGAAGCTCGACACCCATTTCTTTACAGGAAGCGCAGTCAATGCAGATCAAGGATCACGTATTCATCGTCACCGGCGCGTCGTCCGGTTTGGGTGCCGCCACCGCGCGCATGTTTGTCGATGCCGGCGCGAAAGTCGTGCTGGGCGACATCAACGCCGAAGCCGGCGCCAAGCAGGCGGAAGCACTGGGTGACGCGGCACGCTTCGTCGTCACCGACATCACGCGCGAAGACGACGTGCAACGTCTGGTCGACACGGCAACGGCCGCCTTCGGCCGCCTGAATGGCGTCGTCAACTGCGCAGGGCTCGTCATCGGCGAGCGCATTCTCGGCAAGCAGGGACCGCATCGGCTCGACAGCTTTGCGCGCATCGTCAACGTCAATCTGATCGGCACCTTCAACGTCTTGCGTATCGCGGCGTCGGCCATGGCCGAAGGCACCGCTGATGCCGAAGGTGAGCGCGGCGTGATCGTCAATACGGCCTCGGTGGCCGCGTTCGACGGGCAGATCGGCCAAGCGGCCTATGCCGCGTCCAAAGGCGGTGTGGCTGCATTGACGTTGCCCGCAGCCCGCGAACTGGCGCGCGTTGGCGTGCGAGTCGTCACGGTAGCGCCGGGCATTTTCGAGACGCCGATGATGGCCGGCATGACGCCGGAGGTGCAAGCGGCACTCGGCGCATCGGTGCCCTTCCCGCCGCGTCTGGGCCGTCCGTCCGAATATGCCGGTCTGGTGCGCCATATCGTCGAGAACACCATGCTGAACGGTGAAGTCATTCGCCTTGACGGCGCGCTGCGCATGGCACCGAAGTAAGACCTGCTGGCGAATTAGGAAACCGCCGATCCGATTTTCGGACGGCAGTCGAAGCGATGGCGGGGGCCGCACTGCTAGAATCCCTGCGTCCCCCTGCTCCGACATCCCGGTTCGCCACGCATGGAAAAAGGCAGCATCTCGATTCACTTTGTCATCAACGCGCTGGCTCACGTCGAGCGTCTCGGCGGCGATTCGTACGCGTTGTTGCGCGCCGCCGATATCGCACCCGCGCTGCTCGCGCATCCGCAGGCCCGTGTGCCGGCCGACCGTTACGCCAGACTCTGGCGACTCATCAGCGTTGCACTGGACGACGAGTTTTTCGGGCAGGATTCGCGCCGCATGAAGGTCGGCAGCTTTGCGATGCTGTGCCACAGCGTGATCGCTTGCCGCACGCTGGAACAGGCGCTATTGCGGGCCGCACGCTTCTTCGGCTTGCTGCTCGATGACCTCGAGATGCATCTCGTGCGCGACGGCTCGCTTGCCCGGCTTGAAGTGCACGAACGCGACGATGCGCAGGCACCGCGCGTCTTCGGCCACGAGACGTTGCTGATCCTCTTTTACGCGCTCACCTGCTGGCTTATCGCGCGCCGCGTGTCACTGAGTACTGCGTACTTCGCCTTTGACGAGCCGGTCTATAGCGACGAATACCGCACCATGTATTCACCGCGACTGGTCTTCAATGCCGAACACACCGGCATCGAGTTCGATGCAGCCTGTCTCGATCTTCCCGTGGTGCAGGACGAAGTCACCGTCAAAGATTTCCTACGGGCCGCGCCGGGCAACATCATCCTCAAATACAAGAACACGAAGGGAATGGTCGCGCGGGTTCGGCGGCGGTTGAAGACCATGCCGACCGACAGCTGGCCGGCGTTCGAAGCGCTCGCGGGCGAGTTTCACACCACGGCGTCGACACTGCGGCGTCGGCTCGAAGACGAAGGGCAGTCGTATCAGTCGATCAAGGATCAGTTGCGACGCGACCTTGCGATCCACGCGTTGTGCAACACGTCCAAGCCCATGCTCGACATTGCTTTGTCGCTGGGCTTTGCCGATCCGAGCGCATTCTTCCGAGCGTTCCGCAAGTGGACCGGCGTACGTCCCGGCGACTATCGGCGACAAGCCGTCGAGGCATGAAAAAAGCGGTACGACCGGCAGCGTTTCTGCCTTTCGTACCGCTTTTCTTTGCACCACCTGAGACTAAGACGCAGCCTCAAGCCGCCTTGGCTTTCACGTCGGCACGTTGCTCAGCGCCGTCGTCATCGTCGTCCAGCTCGATACGCTTCACCTCGCCGAGCAACAGCAGGTAGCACAGCACGCCGGCAATCGCGAACAGGCTGATCAGACCCAGCGCCCAACCAAACGAGCCGGTAGCCTTCACGATGAAGCCGATGGCAATCGGGGTCACGATGCCCGACAGATTGCCGGCAAAGTTGACCGCACCGCCGGTGATCCCGACCATGCCCTTCGGGGCGATATCGGCCACCAGCGACCACGACGCCGAAGCGACACCCTGCGCGAAGAACGCGAACGACATGATCGCGATGACGAGCCAGTTGGCATCGGTCAACACGCAGAGCGACATCGTCGGCACGAGCATCAGGCCCGTCACGATCGGCGTCTTGCGTGCCGTGCCCACGGCCACACCGCGCCGCAACAGCCAGTCGGAAAGCAACCCGCCGCACACCACACCGATCGATGCGGCGATAAACGGCACCGACGTCATGCCGCCCGCCTTGAGCACCGTCATCTTGCGCTCGGTGATCAAGTACGTCGGGAACCACGTCAGGAAGAAGTACAGCGACGAGAGCGACGCGAACTTGCCCACGCAAATGGCGATGATCTGCCGGTTGCGGAACAGTGCCAGCAACTTCTTCCAGGGGAATTTCTGCGCAGCGGCGTGATCCGCAGGCTTCACTTCGACGAGCGCACCGCCGCTGCGGATGTGCTCCAGTTCCGCCGCATTGACCCACGAGCACTTGTCCGGATCGCGATAGCCCAGATACCAGACACCGGCCCAGACAATGCCGAGCAAACCGGTCGCGTAGAAAATCTCACGCCAGCCCCACGTGTGCGCAATCCAGAACAGCAACGGCGTGAGTGCCGCCATGCCGATGTACTGGCCCACTAGGTAGACACTGGTCGCCACGCCCCGCTCACGCTGGGCAAACCAGATCGAGACCACGCGGTTGTTGACCGGGAATGTCGGTGCCTCTGCAATGCCCACGCCAAGCCGCATGCCGAACAGCGTGACGAAACGCGTCGCGAAGCCCTGCATGAACGTGAGCACCGACCAGCTCAGAATGGCCACGCCGTAGATGGCGCGTGTGCCGAAGCGGTCGATGACCCAGCCACCGGGAATGTTGGCGATGACATACGTCCACGCATACGCGGAGAAGATGAAGCCCAGTTCGACCGGGCCCAGACCGAACTCCTGTTTGAGCATCGGCGCGGCCACCGACAGGTTGGCGCGGTCGACATAGTTGATCACGGTGCCGACGAACACCAGAAAGAGCATCCAGTAGCGCACGCGCGACGGGCGCTGCGCGGATGAGGGGGATGGTGAGACTGACATGTTGATTCTCGTTTTGATTCTCGGGGGGGCCGCAATCAGAAGCTGTGATACATGCCCAGGCGCACGAGCACCTGATCGTGGTTGCTCGACGCACCGATCGGGTACGACGCCGCCTTGTTGTTGCCGTTGGCCGCGATGTACGTCACCTGCGCTTGCAGTTGCGTGCGCTTCGAGAACGAGTACAGATCGCCCGCTTCCACCTGGTTGTAGTGCGTGTGGTTGAACGACGAGTACGAGTAGCCGAGCGTGAGCGCGTTGGCATCAGTCACGCGATACTCGCTGCCGACGTCGTAGTTGAACATGTTGCCCGAGCCCCCCACCGCGCGCACTTCGCTGCGGGTGTAGAGCGCGTGCACGTTCCAGCGCGACGAGATGCGGTACGAGGCGCCGATGCCGGTGTTGTTCACGGCGTCCGACTTGAACACGTTGGTCGCCGAGAGCCCTGTCTGGCCAAACAGCGACGTGAGCCCCAGACGCGACGAGAAGTCGAACGTGCGCTTGTTGATGCTCACGTAGGTGGCCGCAACGGACAACGGACCGTTGTCGTATTTCACATAGCCACCGACCGTGCGGCCCAGCGCATTGCCGCCCGCAAAGCCGTACATCAGGCCACCGGTCAGGCCGAGATAGCTGGCGCTATTCCACTTCACGGCATTGTCGATCTGCGAGGAATTCGCCAGATTGTCGAGGTTGCCCGGGTGGTAGGCGTACAGGTTGTGCTGCCAGAAGCCGTTCGAGTATCGAATCGACACGTCTTGCATGAAATCGGTCTGATGGCCGATCGAGACGGTGCCGAAGCGATCGCTGGCCAGACCAACCCACGCCTGACGGTTCCACTCGACGCCGCTGTTGATCAGCGCACCGGTACTGGTGTTGAAGCCCTGCTCCAACTGGAATACCGCAGCGAGCCCGCCACCGAGATCCTCGCGCCCTTTCAGGCCGAAGCGGTCGGGTTGGCCGATACCGGCGTCCATCTTGAACAAACGACCGCCGCCCGAGTTGCTCACGTAAGTGAGGCCGTCGTCGATGGTCCCGTAGATCTGCAACGAATTGCCTGCGGCATGGGCCGCGCCGACGCATGCCAAGAGGCACGCTGCGACGATACTGCGTCTCTTCACCTTCTACTCCTGTTCTGCTTCTTGATGCTTCCGGCGCCCTCCAGAGGCCCCGCACCGATCACGCCGCCGTCAACAAGAACGTTGCAGGACGTCTCGGTTCACATCGTTATATTGTCTTACCTATGAAACAATGGTTAATAGGTGAGACAATTATGGCGAAGAGGATAAAGTGAGACAAGCAGAAAATAAGCCGGTGTTTATTGATGTTGCGCAAATGCTAATGACTAAGCGCTCGCGCGTCAGCGCGGAAAAAATTGCTTCCGACGTGCTGAGAACCCCGGCGCGCGGGCATAACAAAGGGGCCCCGCAGGGCCCCTGAGTTCACCGCAATCCTTGCCGCCTGATGGCGGCATCTCCCTTACCGAACCGCCGTCAGCGACTCGCCCCGGTAGTTGAGCTTGTGCGAGAGCTCGTCGGCGGCCGACACTACTTTTTCGACGATGCCGTTTTCCAGCAGGTCGGCCTCCACGCGTGCTTGCGGAATCGTGACGCTGATCACCGCCGCGATCTGCCCGCGATGGTTACGCACCGGCGCAGCAATCGTCGAGATGTTCTGCTCGAAGAACGCCTGACTCATGCTGTAGCCACGCGCGATGTCTTCTTGCACCACGCGGTGCAGCGCGTCGACCGTGGTCGGCGTGTGCGCCGTGTAGGCCTCGAGCTTGCGCTCGGGATACAACTGCTTGAGCGACGGCAATGAATAGTCGCCGAGCAGAATGTGCCCAACCGCCGTCGCGTGCGCCGGCAACCGCGTGCCGACACGCACCGTGCCGAACACCAGTTCGCGGCTGGCCGCCTTGGCGACGAAGACGGCATCGCGCTGGTCCAGAATCAGGATATGACTCGAGAAGCCCGTCGCATCGCGCAGCTTTTCGATCACCGGCGTGCCGAGATCGGTCAGCTCAAGCGAGTTCAGATATTCGAAGCCCAACCGCAACACGGCCACGCCGAGCCGGTAATGGCGGTCGTCGCCAGCCTTCTCGATGAAGCCTTCGGCTTCCAGTGTCTGGAGCAGACGAAATACGGTCGAGCGCGGAATGTCGAGTCGTCGTGCCAGATCGGCCCCCCCCAACACCGGCTCGCGCGCGGAGAAGGTCATGAGGATGCGCAGGCCGCGCTCTAGGCCTGGGACGGAGTATTTGTTATCGGTATCGTTGCTCATGCCGTTTGCGCACACTGGCGCCGACCGGCATGCGAGCGTTTCGCGCAGCCGATAGACGACAAGTCAGGGAAGGCGAACATTATAGGCCACGCATCGCAGCACCGGCGACGGCAGCATCGAGCCACGTATCGGGCAGGCAGATTCCCACCTCACAAGACATCGGGTTGCGCCGGTTCGCGATGGGTTGCGACGGGTTGCGCCCGTTCTGGCGGCACGCTGCCCTTTGACGGCGCAGGCGGGCACCCTTCTTGGGCGATTCGCCTCGTCGCGGGACCATGCACCGCAATGGGGGTAATTCCGAAGCGCGTCGACGCTCACTTTTTGTCATCATTGCGCCTGCAAGCTTGACAAGCTGGCGCATGTGGAGCGAGACACTCTGGCAGGCACCGAGAACAACAAACGATCCGGACCTGCCAAACGCACGTATCCCTTTTCTCCTGACGCTTTTGCGATTGCCTATCCCAATAGCCACCAGGAGCTGCGCCCACCTGCCAAGTGGGCGTTTTTTTGCTGGTTAAACGCTCCCTTCGCCGTGTGGTCCGACCCGCCCGCCGCGTTCTTCACGAGAGAACCCGATGACCTGGCATGCTTGTTGCTTGTATTTCCAGCATCGGGGATCGACGCCGCCTTGGCCGAGGTTTCGACGATAAGCACGCACCAGATTGCACCGGTAAGTGCCAGATCGCGAAGTCCGGACTCGCCCCCTGCGGCGCCTCCGTTTGTTTTGGGTCGAGGTGTTATGTTTAATGAACTGAGCGACGTTGAATGGCACGCCCTGCGTGATCTGATTTGCGACCGTCCGGTCCGTACGGAACGACGTGGTCGCCCTCAAGTCGAGCAGCGCACGCTGACCAATGCTGTCTTGTGGGTGCTGTTCACGGGAGAGAGCTGGTCGAAACTGCCCATGCAGTATCCCTCCGTGCCGACTTGCCGCCGCAAGCTGAACGAATGGCGCGAATCGGGCATGCTCGATACGATTTTGAAACGCCTGCAACAATCGGGCCGCGATATCAGCGCCTGTGCAGGTCAGATCAGCAAGCCGGCCCGCAGCACGCCGTGTGGCGACACCGATCGCCTGCGCGGCGTGTTCTGGACGAACCCGGCTTCGTGGAAGCCCCCGGTGGCCGTGCGCTGATCGATATCGTCGATATCGGCAGCAACGCATCACCACCAAGCAACGACTTCGATCCGACAGGAATGCCGCGCAATGCTCGCGGCACCGTCAGTCAGAATGTCAGGCTGGAATCACGGGGTTAGCTCAAGCGGCGCTGTCCGGGCCCTTGCGCGAGAAAAACGCGAGATCGCGCGAGATTGCGACCGTCTGGCCGCGATCTCGCGTCAAAGTAGTGCGTGCACCGCGTCGGCAATCGCCAGCGATGCCGTCAACCCGGGCGACTCGATGCCGAACAGGTTGACGAGCCCTGACACGCCATGCACCGCCGGACCGTCAATACGGAAGTCCGCCGCCGGTTGCCCTGGCCCACTGATCTTCGGTCGAATGCCTGCATAGCCCGGCTGCAATGCGCCGTCGGTCAAAGCTGGCCAATAGCGACGCACGGCAGCGTAAAAGCCATCGCCATCCGCCGCATTCACCGTGTAATCGATGTCGTCGACCCATTCGACATTCGGGCCGAAGCGCGCCTGCCCGCCGAGATCGAGCGTCAGGTGAACGCCCAAGCCGCCGGGTTCCGGTACCGGATAAATCAGGTGCGTGAACGGCGCGCGCTGCGCACAGGTGAAGTAACTGCCCTTCGCGTAGTACCGCTGCGGGATATGCGCCGGGTCCAGCCCCTCGAACGTGCGCGCGATGCCGACGGCGTACAGACCCGCGCTATTGATCACCGTGTTGGCGAGTAGCGTCGACGTCTCGCCGCCAGTCTGCACGGTGAGTTCAATACCTTCCGCCCCCGCTGCCCCACCCACTCGGCCGCCAACGACGCGCGCGTCGAAGGCCAGCATCGCTCCCGCGTTTTCGGCGTCACCCTGCAACGCCAGCATCAGACCATGACTGTCGATGATGCCCGTTGACGGTGAGAGCAATGCACCAAAGGTGTGCAAATCGGGTTCGCGTTGGGCCACTTCTGCGGTGGTCAGCCATTGCAGATCGTCGACGCCGCTCGCGCGAGCGTTGGCGGCAATCGCTTCGAGTTCGCCGATCTGATGATCGGTGGTCGCCACGATGAGTTTGCCGCAGCGCCGATGCTCGACGCCGTGCGAGGCGCAGAAGTCATACAGCTTGTGCTTGCCTTCCACGCAGAGCCGCGCTTTGAGCGAGCCGGGTGAATAGTAGATACCGGCGTGAATGACTTCACTGTTGCGTGAGCTCGTGCCGGTGCCGATCGCACGCTCGGATTCGAGGATGACCACCTCGCGGCCCGCCATGGCCATGGCGCGTGCGACCGCTAGTCCCACCACGCCCGCGCCGATCACGACGCAATCGACTTTGTCCATTGATCTTCCTTGGTTGCCTTCCGATTCGGATAAAGACGCAGAGCAGCCCCGCATCCTCATGCGAATCGGCTGCGAAGCCAGCCTCTCGACTCGCTCCGCAGCGCGATTTCGTGACAGCGTTCTTACTTACAGCGCGCTCACCAGTTCCGGCACGACGGTGAACAGATCGCCCACCAGACCGTAATCCGCCACCGAGAAGATCGGCGCTTCCGGATCCTTGTTGATCGCCACGATCACCTTCGAATCCTTCATCCCGGCCAAGTGCTGAATCGCCCCCGAGATGCCCACCGCCACGTACAACTGCGGTGCCACGATCTTGCCCGTCTGTCCGACCTGATAGTCGTTCGGCACATAACCGGCATCCACTGCCGCGCGCGAGGCGCCCAGCGCCGCACCCAGCTTGTCGGCCAGCGGCTCCAGCACCTTCGTGTAGTTCTCGCCCGAGCCCAGACCACGGCCGCCCGAGACGATGATCTTCGCGCTCGTGAGTTCCGGACGGTCCAGCTTCGTCACTTCACGGCCCACAAACTGCGACAGACCGGCGTCCGGCGTGGCGGCGATGCTCTCCACTGCGGCGCTGCCACCGGTCGCGGCTGCCGGGTCGAAGCCCGTCGAGCGCACCGTGATCACCTTCACCTTGTCGGCGCTTTGCACCGTCGCAATCGCGTTACCCGCGTAGATCGGGCGCTCGAACGTGTCCGCGCTGTCGACCTTCGTGATATCCGAGATTTGGGCGACGTCGAGCAGTGCGGCCACGCGCGGGGCAATGTTCTTGCCGTAGGCGGTGGCCGTTGCCAGGATGTGCGAATAGTTGCCCGCGATCGACACCACCTCGTCGGCGATGTTTTCCGCCAGACCGTCGGCGAAGTACGGCGCATCAGCGAGCAGCACCTTCTTCACGCCAGCGATTTGTGCGGCGGCATCAGCGGCTGCCTTGGCGTTGCTGCCAGCCACCAGCACGTGCACGTCGTCACCGCATTGCAGGGCGGCAGCGACCGTGTTCAGCGTTGCCGCCTTGATCGATTGATTATCGTGTTCTGCGATTACCAGAATGCTCATCTCGTCGTCCCCTTAGATGACCTTGGCTTCGGTCTTCAGTTTGTCGACGAGCGTTGCCACGTCCGCCACCTTCACCCCTGCGCTGCGCTTGGGCGGCTCGGCCACCTTCAGCGTCTTCAGACGCGGCGCCACATCCACGCCCAGATCGGCAGGCTTCACCGTCTCGAGCGGTTTCTTCTTCGCCTTCATGATGTTGGGCAGCGTCACATAACGCGGCTCATTCAGGCGCAAGTCGGTCGTGATGACTGCCGGCAGCGACAGCGAGATCGTTTCCAGACCGCCGTCCACTTCGCGTGTGACCTGTGCGCGGTTATCCGCCACCGTCACCTTCGAAGCGAACGTCGCCTGCGGCAGCTTCGCGAGCGCCGCGAGCATCTGACCGGTTTGGTTCGAGTCGTCGTCGATGGCCTGCTTGCCCAGGATCACCAGTTGCGGCTGCTCCTTGTCGAGCACGGCCTTGAGCAACTTGGCCACGGCCAGCGGTTGCAGCTCTTCATCCGATTCGATCAGGATCGCGCGATCCGCACCGATGGCCAGCGCCGTGCGCAGCGTCTCTTGCGATTGCGCCACACCCGCGGACACCGCAATCACTTCCGTCGCCACGCCCGCTTCCTTCAGACGCACCGCCTCTTCCACTGCGATCTCGTCGAACGGATTCATCGACATCTTCACGTTCGCAATGTCGACGCCACTGCCGTCGCTCTTCACGCGAACCTTTACGTTGTAATCCACTACCCGTTTGACCGGAACCAGAACCTTCATGCGGACTCCCTTGATTCAGAAAAACCGGGCGGCAGGCTGCTCATGCAGCCCCTGCCGCCCGCTAAAAATACGAACTTACTCGATCTCGCGCCCTTTCGTCTCGGGCAACAAGAACGCCGTGACCAACACGACGAAATAAGCACCGCCGGCAAACATGCCGATGGCCGTGCCCAGACCGCTCGTCTTGGCCAGATAGCCGACCAGACTCGGGAACAGCGCACCGATGCCGCGTCCGAAGTTATACGCAAAGCCTTGCCCATTGGCACGCACGGCCGACGGGAACAACTCCGTCAGATACGCGCCCATGCCGCTGAAAATACCCGAGGCGGCGAACCCCAGCGGGAAGCCCAGAATCAGCATCTGATCGTTGCTCAACTGGAATTGCGTGTAGGCATAAATGCTCGCCCCAGAGAGTACCGCGAAGATCAGCAGGTTTGCACGGCGGCCCAGCTTGTCGGTCAGATACGCGCCGGTGATGTAGCCGATGAACGAGCCCAGAATGATCACCAGCAGATAGCCGCCCGTGCCGATCACCGACAGGTGACGCTCGGTCTTCAGGAACGTCGGCAGCCACGTCGTCACGGCGTAGTAACCGCCCTGCACGCCCGTGCACAGCAATGCCGAGAGCAACGTCGTCTTGATCAGTGCCGGCGAGAAGATCGCCCATGCCGACGTGCGGTTGGCCGAGGCGGCCTCACGCTTGCGGGTGCGCTCGAACAGTTCCGGCTCGGGCACGTTCTTGCGGATAAACAGCACGAACAGTGCCGGAATCACACCGATCCAGAACAGCGCACGCCACGCGTATTCTTCCGGCAGGTACGAGAACGACAACGTGTAGCACAGCGCCGCCACGGCCCAGCCGATGGCCCAGCCGCTTTGCACCGTACCGACGGCGCGGCCGCGATACTCGGTGCGCACGATTTCGCCCATCAGCACCGAGCCCACGGCCCACTCGCCGCCGAAGCCCAGGCCTTGCAGCGCGCGCAGCACGAAAATCTGTTCAAAGTTCTGGGCGAACCCGATCAGCACCGTACACACGGAGAACCACAGAATCGTGGCCTGCAAGATGCGCACACGTCCATAGCGGTCGGCGAGCACGCCGGCCAGCCAGCCGCCGATCGCCGAGAACAACAGCGTCACGGTCGCCAGCATGCCGGCCTGTCCCTTGTCGATGCCGAACACGGTAATCAACGTGGTGATCACAAACGTGAACACCATGAAGTCGAGCGCATCGAGCGCCCAACCGCCGAAGGCGGCGATAAACGTGCGCCGCTCGGTCTTGTTCATCTGACGATACCAATCCATCCCTGTCTCCCCATTCATCCTTGGTGATGCAAGGGCGCCCAATGCGCCCGGATACTACGACCACTACGATCTATTGTTGAATTCAGCCCTTCGCCGGAAAGCCGTACAGGCGCGCCGGGTTGTCGACGAGAATGCGGCGGCGCGTGTCGGCGTCGGGCGCCCACTGCGGCAGCAGGTTGCGCAGCGTGCCGGTGTTCGGCATACGCGTGAGCGACACGTGCGGCCAGTCGCTGCCCCACACCATGCGATCGGGCGCGTCGGCAATGAGCGTCTGCGCGAACGGCGTCACGTCGTCGAACGACGGGAAACGCTCGCTGATCCGGTACGCGCCGGACAACTTCACCCAATAGCCGTGATCGCGCACCAGCGAGCGCAACGCCGTGAAGCCCGGCGAGTCGAGCCCTTGTGCCACCGGCGTGTGGCCCATGTGATCGACGATGCCCGGCACGGGCAGCTTCGTCATGCGCGGCATGAGTTCGGGCAAGGTCTTCACGTCCATCAGGAACTGCATGTGCCAGCCCAGATCCTTGATGCGATGTGCGAGCGTTTCCATCGCCGTGAAACCGATGCCGCCGCCAAACAGCACGTTGATCCGCAGACCGCGCACGCCGGCTGCGTGCATCGCTTCGAGTTCCGCATCGGTCACCTCGGGCGCCACCACGGCGATGCCGCGCAGGCGGTCGGGGTGACGCTTCAGCGTTTCGAGCATGTAGCGGTTGTCGGTGCCGTAGACGCTGATCTGCACCAGCACGCCGTAGGTCATGCCAGTGGCGTCGAGCATCGCCAGATACTTGTCTTCAGGCGCGGGCGGCGGCGTGTAGCTGCGCTCGGCCACCATCGGATAGGCGTCGCTGGCGGCAACCACGTGAGCATGCGTATCGACGGCACCGAACGGCACGTCGAACGTCGGCGGATCGATCTCCGGCAGCGGGCCAAGGCACAACGGTGCCCCGGCAGCGGAAGTTACAGTCATGACGACTCCTCAAAGGGCGCGAGGCGTCAGGCTGGACGTCGGGCTCACGCCGGGAAAAATTCGGATGAAACACTGATGAACTACAGGCGAATCACGGTTGAAGCACATCAGGCACCGGCACCGCCGATGCCTGTGAACAGCCGCCTCACTGCACCTTGAGCAACTTGCCCGGGTTCATGATGCCGGCCGGGTCGAACACGGCCTTGATCTCGCGCATGAGGCGCAGTTCGAGCGGCGACTTGTACTTCGCGAAGTAGTCGCGCTTGAGCTGGCCGATGCCGTGCTCCGCGCTGATGCTGCCGCCGTAGCGCGCCACTTCGTCGAGCACTTCGGCGGTGATCGCCTCGCCGTGCTTCGCCATGAAGTCGGCCGGCTCGCCCGCCGGGCGCGAGAGGTTGTAGTGCAGATTGCCGTCGCCAAAGTGCCCGAAGATGAACGGACGCACCTGCGGGCACACGCGGCGCACGCGCGCCTCGGCGCTCGCCATGAATTCGGGAATGGCCTCGATGGGCAGCGATACGTCGTGCTTCAAGTGCGGGCCGTCGGCGCGTTGCGCTTCGGAAATTTCTTCGCGCAGCTTCCACATCTCTTCGACCTGACCGAGCGTGGACGACACCACCGCGTCGGCACACAGATCGCGCTCGATGGCGGTCTCGATCACGCGTTCAAGCAGCGCGGCGAGCGCCTGCTCGTCGGCCGTGTCGGCCAGTTCTACCAGCACGTAGCCCGGGTGGCGCTCTCCGAACGGGGCGCGCACGCCCGGCACGTGGGCCATGACGAGGTCGACGCATTCACCGGTGAAAAATTCGAACGCCTGCATACGCGAGCCGCACTCGGTGAACAGCAGTTCATAGAGTTCGAGCGCCTGACGTGGCGACGTGACGGCAGCGATCACCACCTGACGCACGGGCGTCGGCGCAAACAGCCGCAACGCGGCGGCCGTGATGATGCCGAGGGTGCCTTCCGAGCCGATCAGCAATTGCTTGAGGTCGTAACCGGTGTTGTCTTTGCGCAAGGTGCGCAAGCCGTGCAGGATCTCGCCATTGGGCAGCACGGCTTCGATGCCGAGTACCAGCTCGCGCGTCATGCCGTAGCGCACCACGTTCACGCCACCGGCGTTGGTGGCGAGATTGCCGCCAAGCTGGCACGAGCCTTCTGCCGCGAGACTCAGCGGAAACAGACGATTGACGTCGCTCGCCACGCGTTGCAGGTCCTGAAGAATGCAACCGGCTTCGGCCACCATCGTGTTGGCAATGGTGTCGAGGCTGCGCACGGTGTTCATGCGATCGAGGCTCAGCACCACGTTCTGCGCCGCGCTGTCGGGCGTCGCGCCACCACATAAACCCGTGTTGCCCCCGCGCGGCACGACCGGCGTTGCCGTCTGCTGGCACAGTGCCAGCACTTTCGAGACGTCCTGCGTCGAGCGCGGACGCACCACGGCCTGCGCGCTGCCCCGGTACATGCCGCGCCAGTCGGCCAGCCATGGGGCGATGTCGTCGGGAGCGGTGAGCACGCTGTCGGCACCGATAGCGTCGATGAGGCGTTGGGCGAAGGCAGTGATTGTCATGGGATCACGCGTCGGAAGTTAGGGGGCGAGAAGTTGGGGGTATTCGATGTCGGGCGACGCTTGCAAGGCGGCACCGGCCCTACGACAGAACCGAGGGCGCAATAGCCCCGGTGATGATGTCGCGTCCGGGCAGGGTCAGGCCAAGGCGCGCCGACGCGCGCAACAAGTGCGAGAGCGATGCGGCGCGCGCCAGCAGCGGGTCACGTGCCTTGATGGCGTTGAACACGGCGACGTGCTCCTGATGCACCTGCGCCGCCAGCCCTTCGTGGCGCAGCGTATTCGTACGCGCGGCCTGCACCACTTGCCGGATCTGGAGATTCAGATACTGCAAAAGGTCGGCGTAGTAGCGGTTATGCGTAGCGCGCGCGATGGCAGCGTGAAACGCGGTGTCGTACTCGACGCCGTTTTCCGCGTGATAGAGATTGGTTTCGAGCTTTCCGAGAATTTCGCCCAGCAGGCGGATGTCCTCTTCGGTATGACGCACCGCTGCGAGCGCTGCTGCCGTGCTTTCGAGATCGAGGCGCAGTTCATACACGCTCGCGAGGTCGGCGGCATCTTGCCCGACGGGCACCTGAAAGCCGCTCGACGGCGTGCGTGCGCGTACGGTGACGCCCGCGCCCTGACGACTGTCGATCAGACCCTGCGCGCGCAAACGTTCCGTGACTTCACGGATCACCGCCTGACTCACACCATAGGTTTCGGAGAGCTGCTTGCCGGTCGGCAACTTGGTGCCGACGGGATAGATCCCCTGCCGGATCGCGTCATGCAGTTGCTGCGAGACCTGTTCGGTCAGGGTTTTGGGCTTGGTTGTCATCCTCTCACGTCATCTCATGCTTTTCTGGTTTGCATGTTATCTGAAAACTTTTGAGGGATTACACCGCGTTAACCCTTGGTTTTGTCTTGGTGTTCCCTGCTATCTCACACCATGAAAAAACTTGGGCGGTGCCGGTCGTGTTGACCGGGCACCGCCCTTTGTTCTGCCGTCTGCCTGAAGCCGGCTTAGAAGCCGATCAGCGCTTCCGTCACGTGGCTAACGTTCGGCGGCGCGGCGAAGCAATCGCTCACGAGGGCACGCCACTGGGCGAAGGCTTCCGAGTTACGGAAGTCGACGGTGTGGTTTTCCAGCGTTTCCCAAGTGACGACGAGGCTGTAATGCGTCGGCTGCTCGATCTGCTTGAGCAGGCGCATGCCGTGGCAGCCTTTCGACCCCTTGAACAGCGGCGCGGCTTTGGCGACGCCTTGCTCGAATGCCGCTTCCGTGCCGGGTTTGACTTCGATCTGGGCGATTTCAAAGATCATGGGTTTTCCTCAGTGGTTGGCTCGTGTGTGACTGGATGTTTTGATGTGGTCACGCGGTTGCAGCGCACGCGGAACGATACGCGATAGACGGCACGTCCCGCTGCGAGAACGCTCGATTCTATACCGCGCCCTGCGGCCACGCATCGCGCGAACCATCGCGTATCGCTTACAGAGTTTTATCGACGGCATTCCCGGCGCCGCTCATGACGCCACCGACGCCGCCGCCGATGCCGTCGTTCACCCTCTCGATGCACCGGCGTCGCTCACGATCGCCATCGCCGCACCACGAACGTGCCGAGATTTGCCCCTCAGGCATTTCCATCTGGCAAAACATCCATACAAATCAGTGATCTGAAAATTCTGGCATCGGTCTTGCTCATCCTCTTTCTTCTTCCCGTCTGCACCAAAAGAGCACATTCATGCCCAATACCAATACACCCGGCGACGTGCTGTTCCTGTTACTCGGCGCGATCCTGGTGCTTGCCATGCACGCCGGTTTTGCCTTTCTTGAGCTCGGCACGGTTCGCAAGAAGAATCAGGTCAATGCGCTGGTCAAGATCCTGACCGACTTTGCCGTCTCGGGGCTGGCCTACTTCTTCATCGGTTACCCGCTCGCTTATGGCGTGGACTTCTGGTCGAGCGCCACTGTGCTGTCCGAGCACAACGGCTATGCGCTCATCCGGTTCTTCTTCCTGCTGACGTTTGCCGCCGCGATTCCGGCCATCGTGTCGGGCGGGATTGCCGAGCGGGCGAAGTTTCATCCGCAGTCGGTGGCGACGTTCTTCCTCGTGGGTCTGATCTATCCGTTCTTCGAGGGCATCGCGTGGAACGGCCATTTCGGCATTCAGGACTGGCTGACGCGCACGGTGGGTGCGCCGTTCCACGACTTTGCGGGGTCAGTGGTCGTGCACGCGGTAGGGGGCTGGATCGGACTGGCGGCCGTGCTGCATCTGGGCGCACGCCGTGGACGCTACAACGGGCAGGGTCAGGTCGCGGCGCACCCGCCGTCATCGATTCCGTTTCTGGCGCTCGGCGCGTGGATTCTTATCGTCGGCTGGTTCGGCTTCAACGTGATGAGCGCGCAGCGTGTGGGTGGCATCTCGGGGCTAGTGGCCGTGAATTCGCTGATGGCGATGGTCGGTGGCACGCTGATCGCGATGTGGGTCGGCAAGGACGACCCGGGCTTTATTCATAACGGCCCGTTGGCTGGTCTCGTTGCGGTTTGCGCGGGTTCCGACGTGATGCATCCGCTGGGCGCACTGGTGGTGGGTGCTGTCGCCGGGGGCCTTTTCGTGTGGCTGTTCACGGTGACGCAGAACCGCCTGCGTATCGACGACGTGCTTGGCGTGTGGCCGTTGCACGGCGTCTGCGGTATCTGGGGCGGACTGGCAGCCGGTATCTTTGGCCAGACGGCACTCGGCGGGCTGGGCGGCGTGAGCTTTATCGCGCAGGTCGCGGGGACGGTATCGGGCGTAGTGATCGCCTTCGTCGGCGGCTATGTCGTCTATGGCGTGCTGAAACGCACTGTGGGGCTACGACTCGACGATGAGCAGGAATACTACGGTGCGGACTTGTCGATCCACAAGATTACGGCGACGCCGGAGCGGGAGACGAACTGGTAGGAGTGCATACGAGACTCAATGGCGCCGTTGACGTCACGAATCAACCACTCGCAGGAGACTATCGAAAGCGGGTGCCTTCCGGCAACCCGCATCCACTTCGACTCTAGACTTCAGGCAACCGCAATAGTCAAATCGGCTTCGTCACTTGCATTTTCCGATTCGTAGTCCTCGCCTTCCTCGTAAGCGTCTCCCATGTACGCCCCTTTGCCCATAGCTTCTTCAATCAGAGCCAGCAACTGTGTTTGCCGGTCGGACATGAACGCTTCGAACGAGTCACTGCGCAGGAATTCCGGATTAATTAGGTGGGAGCGCAGATGTTCGTCCAGTCGTGCTTGTGAAATTGATGGACTAGTCGTGTTTCCAGCCTCAAGCTTGGCAAGATATTGGGATGGGGCGACTCCACCAATGATGCGATTCGTGCGATACGACAACGGCGTCTTGTTAATAATCGAATCGAAAACGGCCGGTTTGATACCTTGGGACTTGCACCAATCCTGGGAAAAGATGTGGTGAATGTCGACATTTTCCCCGAAGAACACGATGTGATCGAACTGTTGACCAGAACGAAAGTCCTGTGCCCCCTTCTTCATCAACAATGCGTTGACCCCCTTGTATGCGGCGGACAATCGCATGCGCATCGTCTTTAGCCGGTCCGCGCGAAATGTAGTCTCGCTGATCGTTGTCGGCTCTGGCCCGCCATCGAGCCAAGCCGGAACTTCCAAGAAGTCACGCGAGAAACGCGAGTCGACTGCTGAGCCATACAATTCGCCGAACACACCGTTCCAGTACCACTGAACGAGCTTTGCTCGAATCGTGTCATGCTCCCAAGCACTTCCGATATCCGCCAAGATGGCCGCAAGCGGGACAATCTGCGATTGGTACGGAAGATCGAACAAGCGATAAATATGCAGCATGTGCAGAAACTTTGCTGCATGAACGAATCCGGTCTCAACTTGCGCTTCATACTTTTTGTATGCAGCGAGCGGCAGGCTCAAGAGTGCCTGACGATTCCCACTGACTGCTGGGAGGTCCTTTCCGGATTTCCCCGCCCGCTCAGCCTCTCTTCGCTTCTCGCGCGTGTGAAATAGCGAAATGGCTTGCAGAAAATCCGTGTTAGTCACGTTGGCGATGATGCCTGAGGTGGCCCCCGCAGGACGAAGAGTCTCGGCGAAGCGACTTTGCCTTCCCTTCTCCTTATCCTTGCCAAACCAATCTTTGCGCAGTTCATGTCCATCGGCCGCATACATGGCGGTGACAAGCTCAAACGCATCAAGTGGCTTACCTCCTGTATTCACTTTCTCAAAGACAACGCAAACGGCCTCCTTCGAGGTCGACCTGTCGAGCGCAATGACTGGGACGCGATATTGCTTAAAATTGTCCAGGATCGCCTGCTTGAATGCCCGGAACAGCGCCTTCTTGGCATCCGCGTTTGCGTCGTTCTTCCAATAGTCGTCGAAACCATCCTGCCATGTATCCCAGTCAAAAACTTTCGACACTGGATACATGAGAGTCTCGTACTCTCGATGCGGCGTCGCAAGATCTAGGACCTCGGAACGTCCAAAGTCTTTGCGAATCACCCGGTCTTCCGGAACACCGACGATGGCGTCCTCGCGATCGCATGACGGGTCCATCGCTTTAGCGATGTCAATGTAGAACCAACGCTTAACCTTCTTGTTCTTTGGCGTCACCGTTTCCACAACTTTATCGCGCAGTGTCACTTGATAGAGCGAAGTCATGCGCTGCTGGCCGTCGAGCAACAAAGAGCGTGGTCGAGCCGCCTTTGCTTCATCGGGGGCGCCTTCAACCGGGCGTGGTTTGAACTCAATGTCGCCACCGGTTTCGAGCGTCATCAGCGCTCCGACAGGGAATGCACGCGAGATTGAGGCAATCAGACTCTTGATACGCTCTTCGTCCCAGACCCAACTCCTTTGAAAATCAGGAAGTTGTATGGCGCCGTCGTGGCAGTCGTCGAGAAGTTCTCGGAGGAATATCGGGTTAGTTTGAAATGCGGACCTGGCCATGGTCGATGTGTTTTCCGTTGTTATGAACACTTGCGGTTCACGGAGTGTACATAGCGACGAATACTTTGGACAACTGCAAATGTTGCTTACTAGACTTATATTTCAAAAACGTTTGTTACTTTGCCAATTGCATCGGACCACTGATTTTCCAACGCATTGAAAATTCACAAAAAATTCGACCTCATTAACAATCGAAATCAAGAACCGTAATTTCAATCGCTTGTATGCTTTTTTATCAGCGCTCAAAAAACACGAAATGTATCAAGAGCCGGATTGACTATTTTTGGCATAATTTCCTTCAACGAAACACTGAGCCGAACACAGACGAAATCGGTGTTGAGCCCAGCGCCTCGATATCTCAACCAGCCTCCCCCAACCCCAGCACCGCCTGAAGAATCGCGACACGCGCCTGACCGAGAATCTGGCCTTGCCATCCGGCGTCGTCGAAGCAGAACGCCGCGCGCACCTGATCGCGGATCTTTGCCGCCTGTTCTGACGGTGTTTCCGGGTTTCGGCGCAGCCACGCGTCGGCGCGCAGCATATGCAGCATGTCGATGAGCGGCACCGTGCCGTACTCGATGGCCATCGCCGTGATTTGTGCATCCGGGCGAGCGAAGCGCAGCGTGTCGAGCAACGGGCCGCCGACGTTCGACGCCACCGTCGTGCCGTCCACCGGACTCGCCACATCGGCGCCCCACCAACGGCGTGCCCGTTGCAACTCCGCCGCATCCAACCGCCCAACGCTGATCTTCTCGCCATGCCCCGGCGGACCGAGCCCGGTATGAAAGTCGATCCAACCGATGGCATCGCAGCCCTTCGCATGCGTGTCGATCAGCGTGCGCATCAGACGAGTGCTCCATACCGGCCCACGACCGCCATAGAACAACCCGTCTGCGAAGCTGTATTGCCCGATCGTCAGCGCGCGCTGATACGCCGGTTCGCCATGCGTCGCGATGTAGTCGGCAATCGCCGCCGCATTCACATCCGAAGGCGGCCAGATCGGTGGCACGAGCAGCGCATGCAAGTCGGCGTAGGCATCGTTGACCGGCAGCGGTTGCGTGAAATCGATGCTGTTGCGGTTCAGATCGACGTTGTCTTCATTCGTGCGCGACAGCCACGAAAAGCCATACGGATTGATCGCGTGCACCACGAGAATCGCCACATCGGCCGCTGCCAGACGCGCCTGCAATCCCGTATCGCCCAGCAGGGCAATCTGCGCCGCACTGCCGCAGAAACCTTCGACGCCATGCGTGCCGGACGTCAGGATCAACAAGCGCCGGGCATCCGATGAACCGAGCCGCACAACATCGGTGGCCAGCGTCTCGCCTTCGCGCCCGATGATGCCCTGAATCACGTGGCTCTCGACATCGACACCCGCAGCGCGCGCAGCCGCGGCAAACCGCTTGCGCGCCTGCGAATAGCTCACGGAAAAAAGTCCGGTCGTCATGGCGCGTCAAGCCACCAAGAATGCTTCGGCCAACCGCACCCAATAGGTGGAGCCCAGCGTCAGCACGTCGTCGTTGAAGTCATAGCTGGTGTTGTGCAGCATGCACGGCCCGAGTCCGTGACCATGCGCGCGGTGATCGCCCAGCCCGTTGCCGATGTACGCATAGCAGCCCGGGCGCTCCAGCAGGAAGAACGAAAAATCTTCCGCGCCCATGGTCGGGTCGATCGGGCTCACCACGTGATCGCGGCCGACGATCTCCTGCATCACGTTCACGGCAAACTGCGTCTCCGCTGCCGTGTTGACCGTCGGCGGGTAGTTGCGGACGAACGAGAACTCGACCGTGCAGCCATACGCCGCCGCCGTCGCTTCGCAGAACTCGCGCATGCGCGTTTCCACCAAATCGAGCACTTCGAGCGAGAACGTGCGCACGGTGCCGGCCAACGTAGCCGTGTTCGGAATCACGTTGATCGCCTCGCCCGCCTGCATCTGCGTGATGGACAGCACGGCGGCATCGATCGGGCGCTTGTTACGCGTCATGATGCTTTGCAGCCCCGTGCCGATCTGCATGGCCGTCAGCACCGGATCGATGCCGTCGTGTGGCATCGCGGCGTGCGCACCCGTGCCCTTCACAACAATTCGGAATTCGTTGCTCGACGCCTGCGTCGCCCCCACGCGCGCCCCAAAACTACCGGCGGCAAGCCCCGGCCAGTTGTGCAGCGCAAACACGGCATCGACCGGAAATTTCTCGAACAATCCATCCTTGAGCATGGCCTTGGCGCCGCCACCACCCTCTTCCGCCGGCTGGAAGATGAACACGATGGTGCCGTCGAACGTGCGGTGCGCCGCGAGATGCTGGGCCGCGCCCAGCAACATGGCCGTGTGGCCGTCGTGACCGCACGCGTGCATCTTGCCGGCGTATTGCGAGGCATGTTCGAAGGTGTTCAGTTCCTGAATCGGCAATGCATCCATGTCGGCACGCAGGCCGATGGTCTTCGTGCCAGTGCCGTTGCGCAGCACACCGACGACACCAGTCTTGCCCAGACCGCGCGTGACCTCGATGCCCCATGATTCGAGCAAGCGCGCGACGATGTCGGCCGTGCGTTCCTCTTCGTAGCGCAGTTCCGGGTGCGCGTGGATATCTCGGCGAATCGCCTGAAGCTCTGCCGTACGTTCGGCAATTTCGGGAATGATGGACATGGGAGTGGACCCTAATTGGACGTTATCGGATGGCCCCAATGCAGCGGCGACTACCCCCGGTTTCGGGGCAGTAATGCCTGTTGTGCTTTACGGGGTAATGGGGCCGGTTACGGGAATTCGTCAGGCAAGACACGCGCGGGAATCATGAAGGAGCCAGACGCCCGCGCGATGGTGAGTGAGGGGTTACGCCAGCGGCTGACGCGAGCGGTCTTTGAGCATCAGAATCGTGATGAGGCCCACTGCCGCGCCGAACAAGCCGTAGTACACGACAGCGAGCTTGTCACCCGTCCAGCCGATCAGCAGCGTGGCGATCGCCCCGGCAAAACCGCCGAAGATCATCACCGCGAAGTTGTAGCCGATGGCCATCGACGTGGCACGCACCCGCGACGGGAACAACTCGCACACGAACGCGCAATACGATCCTTGGAACAAGCCGAGCGAAAGCATCAGGCAGCACTGCACGAAGATCAGCATCGGCAGCGTCGGCGTATGGCTCACCGCGAGGAACAACGGATACGCGATGATCAGGCTGATGAGCGCCGAGGCCACCATCGGCTTCTTGCGACCGATCGAGTCCGAGATGCGGCCCGAGGCGAAGGTGCCGATGATGTACGCCACGGCGGCACACAACGACGCGATGACGCTGCTCTTGAACGGAATGCCCAGCGACTTCGTGGCGTAGCTCGGCATGTAGTAATAGAAGATGTACGTGCCGATGGTGCCGTACACGGTGAGACCGAAACCGGCCAGCACCTGACGCCAGTGCTGCGTGATCGATTCGATAAACGGCGAGCGCTCCGGCGCCGCGCGCTTGGCCGCATCCTTGAACACCGGCGACTCGTCGAGGCGCGAGCGCACATACAAGCCGACCGGCACGATCAGCAGGCCGAGCACGAACGGGATACGCCAGCCAAACGAATCGATCTGCTCCGGCGTCAGCGCCTGCGTAATACCCACCGAAACAATCGCACCAAGCAGCATGCTGCACGCCTGCGCAATCATCTGGAAGCTGCCATACACGCCGCGACGCTCGACCGGGGCATGCTCGACCAAAAAGGCCGTGGCGCTGCCCACTTCGCCGCCCGCCGAGAAGCCTTGCAGGAAGCGGCCGATCAACATCAGGATGGGCGCGGCCATGCCGATCTGCGCGTAGGTCGGCGCAAACGCGATGACGGCCACACCGAGTGCCATGACCGAAATGGTCAGCAACAAGGCGGCTTTACGGCCGTGCTTGTCGGCGTAGTTGCCGAGCACGATGCCGCCGAGCGGGCGCGTGAGAAAGCCCACGCCGAAGGTGGTCCATGCCGCGAGCAAGGCGGCGGTCGGGTTGTCGCTGGGGAAGAACTGGCGGGCGATGTTCGCCGCGAAGAAGGTGAAGACCGTGAAATCGAACCATTCGAGCGCGTTGCCGATGGTGGATACCGCGATGATGCGGGCATCAATACGTTTGCCCGATCGCTCAGGCACTGCCGGGTTGGCAGCGTTAGCCGAATTCGAGGCGCTGTCGCGCCCAACCGAAACTTCCATGGTGATGCTCCTGTCTCGAAGTTTTACCGTGGCAAGCCGACTGCACTCGCATCGACCCATTCTGCTTGTGCCAAAAAACCAATAAAAGCTAGAATTTGTGATCCGTCATCGCAACTTTTTTGTTGAATTGAAAGACGCCGACGGCCCCCACAACCCAGCAAAATCAGGCAGAACCTGCGAGGCACCCCCGTGAGCAACCTGCGATTCATGCGCACTTTTACGGCAGTTGCGCGCTACGGCTCGTTTGCCTCAGCCGCCGAGCATCTGGCGATGACGCAATCGGCCGTGAGCATGCAGATGCGTGCGCTGGAAGAAGAATTCGATCACGCGCTGTTCGACCGGGTGGGCCGGTCGGTGGCGCTCAATGCCATGGGCCGCGCGTTGCTGCCGCACGCCAAGCAGTTGCTGGCGCAATACCAGACGATGCAGATGCTGGCGTCGGGGATTGAAACCCCGGCCGGGACAGTCAGCATCGGCACGGTCGAGTCAGCCGTCAGCGCGCTGGCCGCCGCCGTCTCGCAGATCAAGGATGCGCAACCGCATCTCGACGTTCTGATCCAGACGGCGCGATCGATCGAGTTGACCGCGCAGCTCGATGCGGGCGATATCGATTGCGCCGTGCTCGTCGAGCCCCCGGGGCGCCGGCCGGCAGGCGTGCGCTGGACACCGCTGTACAAGGAGTCGCTGGTGCTGCTGACACCAGCAGACATGAAGCCCGCACCGGCGGCACGGCTACTGTCGACGGAGCGCTTTCTGCGCTTCGACAAAACGCAACGCACCGGCGCACTGATCGATCGCGCGGTGCGACGTCAACGCGTTAAGGTCAATGAGTATCTGGAACTGAGTTCGATCGAAGGCATCGTCGCGCTAGTGCGCCAAGGGCTGGGCGTCGCCGTGGTGCCCATGCTGCGCAACGCCACGTGGGCCCATGAGGAAACGCTGCGCATCATCGCGTTGCCGGGCGTGACCGAGCAACGCAGCATCGGCCTGCTGGAGCGCGTGCGTCACGACAAGATCGGCATTACGACCGCCATCGCGCAGCAGGTCATGGCGCAGGGGTGACGGTGTCTTCAACACTCCATCTGTTTCGTGTGTTGTCGCACCCTCAAGGCAGCGGATCGAAGAAGAGATAGATGGCGGCGATCCGGCCGTCCCGCGCCAGAATGACATCCGTCCCGGCGTATTCGGGGGCATAACCGGGGCGCCCGGAGACCCAGCGAATTCGCCCGCCGTCGCCTGATACATCGGGCAACGCAATCGGCTGGTACTTGAATTCAGGATGCGTGGCCTTGATGGCACCGGCGATCCGGTCGAGTTGGTCACGCCCGCGATAGACGCCCATGTTCGGGTCGTAAAACACGCAATCGTCCGTGTAGAACGCGTCGATGAGCGCGCGCCGGCGCACCGGGTCGTTCTCGCCAAACATATCGAGATTGCGTTGCAGCAGCGTCGGAATATCGTGGGTCATGATCTTGCTCCCATAAATCTCGGTTCAAGCGGACGTGGCGCACGTCTTTGCTTCGTTCATGCGTGCGCCACGGCGCCGGTCAGTCGAACAACTTGCTCGCCGTCCGGGCAATCAACTCACCCTGATGTCGCGCACCGGCAAGTTCGATGGCGCTCGGCTGACGTTGCCCTTGTCCGCCGGCAATGGTTGTCGCACCGTACGGCGCGCCGCCCACGACTTCGTCCAACGTCATTTGCCCCTGATGGCTGTACGGCAAGCCGACGATGGTCATGCCGAAGTGCAGCAGATTGGTGATGATCGAGAACAATGTCGTCTCCTGACCACCATGCTGCGTCGCGCTGGAGGTGAAAGCGCCGCCGACCTTGCCATTCAACGCACCGCGCATCCACAGACCACCCGCCTGATCGAGAAATGCCGCCATCTGCGAGGAAATGCGGCCGAAGCGGGTCGGCGTGCCGACCACGATGGCGTCGTAATCGGCGAGTTCGGCGACCGTCGCTACCGGCGCCTGCTGGTCGAGCTTGAAGTAAGCCGCCTTGGCGGCCTCTTCGGGCACGGTTTCCGGTACGCGCTTGATGTCGACCACGGCGCCCGTCGAGCGGGCACCTTCTGCGATCGCATCGGCGAGCGCCTCGATGTGCCCATACGACGAGTAATACAGAACGAGAACCTTAGCCATTTGAAACACTCCTGATTGAGTCGGGGGACTTGCTCAACTACGTGGTCGGATTTGGATCGGCGCGCAAACTCAAGACGCGCTTGGCACCGAGCCACGCAACGCGGCGGCCTTGGCACGTGCATCGAGACTGTAGGCACCCGCACCGAAATAGGTGATCTGGAGCAAACCGCCGGCCATCATCACGTTCTTCAGGAAGTGGATCATCTGGTTCTGATCGCCGAAGTTGTGATGGAAAAACACCGCAGTCGCGAGCGAAAAGAGCGCCAGCACCAGCGACACCGGACGGGCACGGAAGCCCGTAATCAGCAGCAGGCCGCCGCCCGCTTCAACGAGCACCGCGACGAGATACGCAAGCGAAGGCGCCGGAAGACCGACCGCGCCGATGTATCCGACCGTGGCGGCATGCGCGCCGAGCTTGCCCAACCCGCTCATGAGAAACGGTGCGCCGAGCAGAATGCGGCCCAGCAAAGGAAGAAATTTGTAGTTGTTCATCGCAAAAAGTCCTGTGAAATCGAAAAGAGAGAGGAAAGAGAAAAACCAAGAGGTGGAGTGAAAAAGTCGAGGCTCAACCGGTCTCCACCATGACCAGTTCAGCGTCTTCGAAAGCGGTGATCTCGGCCGTTGAGACGTCCGTCATTGCCACGCCGTCCAGCGGCCCCATGGGCTCGCCGTTGATCGCGATGCGACCGGCTGCGACCACGAGATAGGCGCTGCGCGACGGCCCAAGCGTGTGCCGGACCGTTTCGCCAGCCGCGAGTGTTGTCCCCAGCAGCCGTGCATCGGCGCGTATGGGCAGCGCGCCCTCGTCGCTCGCGTAGTAGCCGCTGGCAAGGACCGTGAAGCGCCCTTTGCCGTCAGCGCTCGATGGCGCGTCGGAACCGACGGAACCATTGGCGCCATTGGCACGATTGAAACCATTCGCACCGCTGGAAATCACCTTGGCTTTGGGGAACGCCCGCGTGTCCCAGTGCGGTTTGCCGCCGTCCGCACGTGGCTTCAACCAGATCTGGAAGAGCTTGAGCGGCACGTCGCCCTTGTTGAACTCGGCGTGACGAATGCCCGTGCCCGCGCTCATCACCTGAACGTCGCCCGCACGGATCGTGCCTTCCGAACCCAGCGTGTCGCGGTGTCCGAGCACGCCCTGCCGGACGTAAGTGATGATTTCCACGTCGCGGTGCCCGTGAAACGGAAAACCGCCGTCCACCGCAATTTCGTCGTCGTTCCAGACGATCAGCGGACCGAGCGCCCGGTGCGCCGGGTTGCCTGCCGGGCTGACCTGAAAGTGATACTTCGCCCGCAGCCAACCGTGGTCGACGCTGTCGAGCATTTCCGCACGCCGATGCGCAAGCATGGCTATCTCCTTGATTCACGCGCCTGAACCACTCGCGGATGTCTACGGGGGCTCTGGCAATGGATGGAATGCTATTCGCGCAAAGATGACCTGCATATCTCCCATATTGAAAAGCATCGTTGCTTCCTGTAGAACGATACGGACGCAAGTAATCGCATGTGGACGCTAATGGAGCCTTCGCCCCAATGGACCCGATCTCTGATCTCAATGACCTCAGGCTCTTTGCCGAGGTGGTCGAGCACGGCAGCTTCACCGCCGCCGCCCGCCATCTCGGTCTGCAAACGTCGAAGCTGAGCCGGCGGGTGCGCGCGCTGGAAGAAGAGCTGGGTGTGCGCCTGCTCAATCGCACGAGCCGAAGTCTGTCGCTTACGGAAACCGGGCGCCAGTTTCATCAGCACTGTCTCGCGCTCGTCGCGGAGTCACGCGCCGCCAAAGACCTGATCGATCAGACCCGCAGCCAGCCCCAAGGCACGGTGCGAATCAGTTGCCCGCTGGGCTTATTGCGTTCCGGCATCACCGGAATCATCTCGCGGTACGTGCAGGAGAATCCGCAGGTTCAGGTGCTGCTCGATGCCACCAACCGTCGCGTGGACGTCATTGAAGAGGGTCTGGATTTCGCCATTCGCGTCAGACTCCCGCCGCTGGACGACACCGACCTCGCGGTGCGTCAGTTGGGGCTGTCTGCGCTGGTGCTCGTCGCCAGCCCAGCGTTGGCAAAGCAATATGCCGCGCCCACCTCGCTCGACGCATTGAAGGATTGGCCAACGCTCTCGATGGCCAGCAAGAACGAGCGCCATACGTGGCAGTTGCTCGATGCCGAGGGTCAGGTCGCCGCCCTCACCCATCGGCCCCGGCTGGCGACGGACGATCTCGACAGCCTGCGCATGGCGGCCATGAACGGCGTCGGCGTGGCGCTGCTGCCTGCCGAGTTCGTGAAAGAAGACTTGCTCGCCGGGCACTTGCGCCGGCTGTTGCCGAATCTGTCGACGGCACCGGGGCTCGTGCATGCGATCTTTCCGACGCGACGTGGCATGGTGCCGGCGGTACGCCACCTGCTCGATGCGCTCGTGGCCGGATTTGAACCACCCGTGTGATCGTGTGATGACGCACACGACGCGGCGCCTGCCGAACGGGCTCACAGGCGCGTTTCGTGGGCAGCCATGTCGTCGATATCGATGCACACGGTTGCTACCGAACCCGGTGTCGATCGGCCACCAGGCGTGCGGGCGCCAGACGCCGGTGAGTTGCCGTCCTTCGCGCTTGGACCACTTGCCATCAACCACTCAGGCAACATCGCGCCGTAGTGCTGATACGCCAGCAACACCCGATACGCGGCGCGCACTGACGTTGCGCCGCTCCATTGCCACCCGTCGTCGCGCCAGCGTTTGCCCCACGAACTCTCCGCCGGTTGCAGACTCAGGAACGACATGTTGCCCGTGATCGATGGGTGGCTCGGCACACCGAAGCGCTCGCAGGCCTGCGCGATCGCGTTCACCGTCAGAGGATCGGGATGATCCAGAAGAAAGCGGCACAAGCCCGTGTCCGAGGCGATTTTCGCTAGCAACGCCGTGTCGCAATGAATCGACAGCTTCATGACGCGCGCCACATGCCGCATCACCATCGCCAATTCGGCCTCCGGCACGCGCCGTACCGCGTCACCGAGCGCCTGCCACCGATTGCGCAACTTGCGAGCGTCGTGGGCAAACGCCACCTTGCGTGCCCACGTGCCGGCGAGACTCGTCACCGCCCGGCAACTGTCGAGCACAAGCCCCGCCACGCGCAGCACGCCCCGGTCGCTATCGAGACCGCGCGCTTCAGGCCCCAGCCACGACGACACCCAAAGGATCAGCCGCGCCGGAGGCACCGCCGAATTCGCCAGCGTGAACAGGGTCGCCACGTCACGCAAGCGCGTGAGCGTGCCCAGCGCATCACGCCATGAGGAAGGCGGCGACGCTGCCGCGCCCGTCCTGCCCGGCACGTCCTCAGGCAGACACGCGGCGAGCAACCGGCAACCCGCATCCATGCGCTTGAGCACTTCATCGACCGCGTGGTGACGAATGAGCGTTGGCGAGCCCAGCGATTGCGTGATCAGTCCCTTCAGCCCCTCGAAGCTCAGTAGCGTCCAGTCGGCCCACGCGATATCGAACGGCGTGTTCGCCGCCGCAGCGCCCGGCCACAGGCCGCCGACCTGCGTGGGCGAGACGTCTGCCTGCGCCGCGTCGCGATAGAACCGTTCGCCGATGATCGCGAGCAACGACACATTGCCAAGCAACGACAGCAGATCGCGCGCCACGCGAAAATGCCATCCCCTGTCGCCGGTCGTACTCATGGTCTGCAACCACCTGGCGATGTCACCGGCCGCTGCGTCGAGAGAGTCTTCAACCGGCGCGCACTCGGCCCCCGTCTCGGCGGACGTCGGACTGGTCAGCGTCGTCTCGATGTGTTCGAGTTGCGTCGCCAGTCGCACATCCCGCTCGTGGGCGAGATCGAACTCCTTACGATAGAAGTGCTGGCACGGGCCGGTCGTCACCCAAAGACCCGCCCACGCGCGCGTGAAGGCATCCGTCAGGTCTCGACGCATCGCACGGCGCGTCGACAGGACGTGGGGGCCGAGATCACGCATGCTGTTGGACGTGCGCATGAGGCGCTCGGCAATGTCGGCATGCCGCGAACTACGGTGCGCGACCTGTTCATGTGCGCGCGCAAAACTCGCCCCGCGTACCCCGTTCCATGAGCAGCCTCTGCGCGCGTCTCGTGCCGCTTCCGCCCGGATGGCGACCTGATATGGCATGAATTCCTCCTTGCCTGATGGTGTCCACCAGCATAAATCGATGGCCTCGATGGCCTCGATGGTCTCGATGGTCTCGATGGCCGCTGGCAAACCGTCGACCATAGGGGGACGATGGGGCCACTCGCGACAGCCGATCGAGCGGGCACGTGGAAGTCGCAGCGCCCGCCGCAAGCCCATGACGGGAAAACAGCAAATCACCGCGCAAATCGTCAAACGACGCCTCCCCCAGCGAGCGCCCACTTACGCAAGCTGCACACACCGCAAAAGCATGATCGTCGTTGCCGTGCCGCGTCGCCTCTCGCCAAGTGCCAATGCGGCGCGGTAGACTTCGGACCACTGACGTCCGCCGTGTCTGCCCTGTCTTGCCACGGTTCGACGCCGCACGAATTCTGCTGCGCGCATGACGCGCGCCACGCTCACTCGCCTACTGCCACGTCTTCTGCCATGTCTTCAGCCACGTCATCGTCGTTGCCACTCGTAGCGCTCACGCCCGCCGACATCCCCCTCGGCGAACCCTTGCTCTGGGCCGTCGTCGACCGTAACGGCGACCCGCTGCTGGCAGAGGGCGATCTCGTCCCGACCCAAGCGGGTCTCGACTGGCTGTTCACGTCATTCGCGCCGCATCGCGTCGCGACACTCGGTGCCGACACCGAAGTGGGCACTGACGAGGGTGCGGCTGCCGACACCGAAGCAAGCACTGACACGCCTGCCGCAGGCGCAGTGGCGGCCACCGCCGCCACCGATACCGCAGGCGGCGCACAAACGCAGTACGGACTCACCGACCTCAACCTGCGCCCCGGCGATTGGCTTCAGATTCAGTTGCCGCCCGGCGCCGGTTCGCAGCGCATTCGTACGCGCGTCATCGGCCATGCACCGAATCAGATGCTGTTCGTCACCGCACCGACCGGCCGCTCGGCGCCCCCCTCGTTGCAGGCCAGCGAGCGTCTCGAACTGTGGACGTTCTCGGGGGAAGACATCTATCACTTCGTCTGCACGGTCGAGCGCGTGGAGCGCATGCCGTTCGAGTACGTGGTGCTGTCCGCGCCCGCACAGATCCGCCGCAAGGTGCTGCGCCGCTCGCAACGCGTCTCTGCCCGTCTGGTTGCTTCGATCACGATGGGTGACGCCAAACATCTCGCCCTGTTGCAGGACGTGAGCGCTGAAGGCGTGTCGCTGCTGACCGACACCCCGCTCGGCGCGCCCGGCGACACGATGAAACTGGCTTTTCGTGTGCGAGTCGGCGATATCGATATGCCCGTGGAAGCCACCGGTACGATTCGCGGTATCCAGCAAAACGACGACGGTGCACATCTGCACGGCATCGAATTGCCGTCGCTCGAACCCGCCCATTACGTCGCCCTCAAGTGCTATGTGTATGAGCGCTTGCTCGCGCTCGGAGGCGCGTGATGGCGAAAGCTTCGGAAGGGGAACGTCCGCGCACGCTCGCGAGCCAGACGCTGTTTCGCGGCCTCGATATCGTCGAAGCCGTTGCCGCCGGTATCGATACTGTGCCCGCGCTGTCCGCCCATCTGGGCATCACGTCGTCGACCACGCATCGCATTGCGTCAGCGTTGGTGCATGCCGGTTATCTGCGCTTCGAGCCGCGTCGCGGCTACCGGCTCGGCAACAAGCTCATCGAACTCGGCTTTCTCGCCTACCGGCAGATCGACTTGCCGCGTGTGGCTCGCCCCACGCTCGAAGCCCTTGCCAGCGAGACGCAGGACACCGTGCATCTGGCCGTGGCCGATGGCTGGGAGGTGATGTATCTCGACAAGCTGCCCGGTCAACGGGCGGTGGAAATCAGCTCTCGCATCGGCGGTCGCAAGCCGATTTGCGTGACGGGTGTGGGCAAGGCGCTGCTGCTCGATCAGGACGAAGCCGAATGGCGGGCGCAGCTGGAGCACTATCAGACGCAAGTGCCCGCCCATCCAATCGACACGGCGCCATGGCTCACGCGCATGCGCGACTATGCCCGTCAGGGCTATGCGTTCGATCTGGAAGACGACACCCCGACGATTCGCTGCGTGGCCGCGCCGATCTATGACGCCAGCCAGCGCATCGTGGCGGCGATCAGTGTGTCGAGCACCACCAAGTACATGAGCCGCGAGCGCATGCAGGAACTCGTGCCGCGCGTGAAGGACGCCGCCGCACGCATCAGCCAGCAACTCGGCTGGTCGGGCAACACGCGCTGAGCGGCGTCACCCGCTCTCTCATTCGAGAATAAGCGCAAATAAAAAACGCCGGCCCTTCGTGAGAATGGCCGGCGTGAAGACTTGCCGAGATGCTACAACTGCTTGGGTGAAATCGTCAGGCAGCGCGGCGCTTGAGCAGGTCGAGCGCAACGTCCACAATCATGTCTTCCTGTCCGCCGACCATGCGGCGCTGACCCAGTTCGACCAGAATGTCGACCGTCTTCAGGTCATAGCGCGCCGCTGCCGCTTCGGCGTGACGCAGGAAGCTCGAGTACACACCGGCATACCCCAGCGCCAGCGTCTCGCGATCCACGCGCACGGCGCGATCCTGCAACGGACGCACGATGTCGTCGGCAGCATCCATCAGGGTGTACAGGTCGCAGCCATGATTCCAGCCCAGACGCGACGCCGCCGCAATAAACACTTCGAGCGGCGCATTGCCGGCGCCCGCGCCCATGCCCGCGAGGCTCGCGTCGATACGGTCGCAGCCCTCTTCCACGGCCACGATCGAGTTCGCCACCCCCAGACTCAGGTTGTGGTGCGCGTGCATGCCGGTCA
This sequence comes from Pandoraea sp. PE-S2R-1, assembly GCF_002179865.1. Lineage (NCBI taxonomy): Bacteria > Pseudomonadati > Pseudomonadota > Betaproteobacteria > Burkholderiales > Burkholderiaceae > Pandoraea > Pandoraea sp. PE-S2R-1. The sequence continues at coordinate 702,275 of NZ_NGUR01000010.1, forward strand.
GGGTGTCGGCGTTGAGCACGTCCTTGAACGCGCGGAAACGATCGCGCACGTCGGTCATGCCCAGTGCGCCGCCCGAGTCCACCACGTAGATACACGTCGCGCCGTACGACTCCATCAGCTTGGCCTGCTCCGCCAGATGCTGCGGCGTGGTCATGTGGCTCATCATCAGAAAGCCGACGGTGTCCATCCCCAGTTCGCGGGCGTATTCAATGTGCTGACGCGAAACGTCGGCCTCAGTGCAGTGCGTGGCGATACGCACCACGCGGGCACCGGCGTCATAGGCTTCGCGCAGGTCGTGCACGGTGCCCACGCCCGGCAGCAACAGTGTCGCGACCTTGGCGTGCTGAACGGTTTCAGCAACAGCGGCAATCCATTCGAGATCGGTGTGCGCGCCAAACCCGTAGTTGAAGCTCGATCCCGACAAACCGTCGCCGTGGGCGACTTCGATCGAATCGACGCGGGCGGCATCGAGCGCCGCCGCAATCGCCTTCACATTGGCGATGCTGTACTGGTGACGGATGGCGTGGCTGCCGTCGCGCAGCGTCACGTCGGAGATATAGAGTTTTTTCTGCGTCATGGTGAGGTGTCTTCCCGAAGAGCGTGCGGCGTTCAGGCCGCGAGGGCCAGACGAGTGGCGGCGATACGATCGGCACACGCCAGCGCGGCGCTGGTCATGATGTCGAGGTTGCCTGCATAGGCCGGCAGGTAGTGCGCAGCCCCTTCCACTTCGAGGAATACCGACGTCTTCAGACCCGTCAGCTTGCCCAGACCCGGCACGTTGAGCGGACGCGACGCGTCGAACAGTTCAAATTGCACTTTCTGCTTGAGGCGATAGCCCGGCACGTAGGCGTGCACCTTGTCGACCATCGTCTGGATGCTGGCTTCGATGGCGGCCTGATCGCCCGGCTCGGACAGCACGAACACGGTGTCGCGCATGATGAGCGGCGGCTCGGCCGGATTCAGCACGATGATCGCCTTGCCGCGCGATGCGCCGCCCAACACTTCGATCGCCTTCGACGTGGTTTCGGTGAACTCGTCGATGTTGGCGCGCGTGCCCGGGCCGGCCGACTTGCTCGAAATCGACGCGACGATTTCGGCGTAATGCACTTTCGCCACTTGCGAGATGGCCGCGACCATCGGAATCGTGGCCTGACCGCCGCACGTGACCATATTGATGTTGGTGGCGTCGAGATGCGCGTCGAGGTTGATCGACGGAATCACGTACGGCCCGATGGCCGCCGGCGTCAGATCGATCACCTGCACGCCGCGCGCTTGCAGCAGTTCGTTGTGATGCGCGTGCGCTTTGGCCGACGTGGCGTCGAACGCAATACGAATGTCTTCAAAGCCGGGCATGGCCAGCAGGCCTTCGATACCGCCGGAAGTCACCGGCACACCGAGGCGCTGCGCGCGCGCCAGTCCGTCGGACGCCGGATCGATACCGACCATCGCGCCCATTTCCAGATGCTCGCTATTGCGCATCACCTTGATCATGAGGTCGGTGCCGATGTTGCCCGAACCAATGATCGCCACTTTCTGTTTGCGTCGTTCCGTCACTGTCGTCTCCTGAACGTATCCGTCCACCGCTTACCGGTATGAGGCGCATCGTAATTCCGCCGTTGCTTTAATGTCAATATGTAAACATTGATCTCATATATTGAGATGTTAGAAATCAACGAATCTGGCGTCGGCTTATCCACACTTTTTGTTCACAAGCCCGTTGATAACTTGCGGAAAAGCATCGCAAGTGACTGATTCGACAGGGAAGAAATGCAGAGCGCGAAAGTTGTGCCAATCGCTGCAAATCGAGGCACGACGCGTGTTTCGACGGGGTAACGTTATCCACAGAATTTGTTTGCAAGCCAGTGGACAACTTGCGGATAGCTATCTCAAGTGCTTGATGCGAAGAGGAAAAAGTGCGGCGCGCAATAGATGCGCCAATGTCGAGGCAGGTGATGGCCGCGGTGGCACGTTTGTCGACGCGGCCGCCTTCGGATGGTGTGGCTTACGGTTATCCACAGAAAATGTTCACAACCCGGTGCATAACCCGCCCATATCTGGCGTATCTGCTTGATACGAAAGCACTTATGCGCGAAGCAGCAGGTTCGGTCACCGAACGCTTCTTGCGTGGGCATCTTCCCAATTAGCCAGAAGGACGAACTTTCGCGACGAGGGGCGAGTCTAGTTAGTCGGCTTATCACCGCCGTCTTTTCACAGCTAACCCACGCCTTTCCTCATGACGTCTCCGAACCCCCAGAACAACGGGCGGCTCGCGCAATCGATTTGTGTCGTACCGCCCCCCTCACGCTTTCCGCTGTCTCGTCTTGCCAGTGTTCCTTCGCGTTCGTCTCTACGCGCCGTCCCCACACTTGCCGCACTGACGACGGCGCTGGCGCTTTCGTGGTCGATCGATGTCCGTGCCACCGAAGAGCCCCAGCGCAGTGGCATCGCCGCGTGGCCGGGCGCCATTGCGGACGAGTTCCGCGATATCGCAGTCGAAGGCGCGAGCGATCTCTACGTGCCGCTGCATACGCATCATTTGCGCTTCGCGTACACGCCCGAAAAAATCTCGCAGTTCAACGAAAACCCGTGGGGTATCGGCTACGGCCGCGTGCTCTCGGATGGCAACGACGGCTCGCGCATGTTGTATGCGATGGTCTTCAAGGACTCGCATAACGACTGGTCGCCGATGATCGGCTATGGGCGGATCTGGAATGTGGCGAAAGCCGGGCCCGTGCGTTTCGGGCTCGGCTATACCGCCTTTCTGATGTCGCGCACCGATACGCTCGGCGGCTTTCCGTTCCCTGCCGCGCTGCCCATTGCAGAAGTCGCCGTGGGCCGCGCGTCGGTGGCGACCACCTATATTCCCGGTGGCAAAGGCAACGGCAACGTGCTGTTCATCTTCGGCCGTTACACGTTCGGCAAAGCAGGCTGATTGCCAAGTTCCGGCGATGTGCGTGCGCACCACGCGCCGAAGCCGGCGATATAACAATAGGCGGCAGCCGGCACCAGAAACGACATGACCACGCCGATGCCGTCCGCGAGCGCGCCTTGCAGATACGGCAGCACGGCACCGCCGACGATGGCCATGCAGATGAGTCCTCCGCCTTCGCTCACACGGGCGCCGAGACCGCCCACCGAGAGCGAGAAGATCGTCGGGAACATGATCGCGTTGCCCAAACCGCACGCAAGCAGCAGCCACATGGCGAACGATGCCGGCAAGGCGAACGACGCGAGAATCAGCAGCAGGTTGTACAACGCGCACAGGCTCAACAACTTGCCGGGCGACACCTGCCGCAGCAGCCACGCGCCGATGAACCGTCCGACCATCGCCCCGCCCCAGTAAAACGCAAGGTAGCGGCTGGCGTGACCATGGTCGGTAATACCGGTATCGGTATGCGTCAGGTAGACGATGAGAAAGCTGCCGATGCTCACCTCGGCCCCGACATACAGAAAGAGCGCCACGATGCCGTAGCGCAGCGGGCGGTGCGCAAGCAGGCTGCGCACGTTGCCGATCAACCCCGGCGGCGTGGTGGCTTCGGCACGTTGCTCGGGTAGCGTCAGTCGCCACAGCACCACACCGCCCAACATCAGCACCGCGGCCAGAAGGCCGTACGGCAGGCGCACGCTGTCCACCGCGTGTCCCGTGGCCGTCGCCGCCTGCGGCGCGAGAATCCACAGCGCAGCGAGCGGCGGGCCGACCGTCGTACCCAACGAGTTGAATGCCTGCACCAACGTGAGGCGGCTTGCTGCCTCACCGCGCGAGCCCAGTGTTTCGACATACGCGTTGACGGCCACTTGCAGCAACGTGATGCCGCTCGCGAGCACGAACAGCGCGGCGAGAAAGCACGGATACGACACCAGCGCCGCCGCCGGGAAGAACAGCGCGCAGCCCAAACCGGCCAGCCAGAGCGAACTCGCCAGCGCCCGCCGATAGCCCACTCGCGCCGTGTACTGCCCGGCCGGATACGACACCACGAAGTAAGCCGCGAAGAAACTCGACTGGATGAGCGCGGCGTCGCGATACGTCAAATCGAACGCGGCCTTGAAGTGCGGCACGAGAATGTCGTTGAGCGAGGTGATCAACCCCATCGCGAAGAACAGCGTCGCGAGCATCGCAAGCACGCGTTTTGCGGAGGGTGGAACGTTGGGAATCCCTGATAAATCCGTGCTTCTGGTGGCACGTTGCGAGGCGGCTTCTGACGGCGGGGGCACGTGGGACGGGCGATTGACGGTCATGCATGTCTCCAGTGGGCTGTGGCTCGCATGGCCACGAATCGCCAGTGTAGACCGCTCGATCGGCGACGCACACGCGCTAAGCGTCACATCAGGATGACGCTGAAATGGCACGCGATCCATCGACGACTTGCGATTTCCGCCCTCTGTTCGTCGTTTATTTTCCCTTTGTTTACAGCGTTTTCCACCCGTTCGACACTTGTCAGCGGACGCCTTTTGATTGACTATCCGCTGCATAGGACACACCGCCACATTCGGGGAAACGTCATGCGGGGATTCAAGTCATGGAGTATCGCGGCAGGATGGCTCGTCGCGAGCATGCTCGGTACGCTTGCTACGGCCGGTCTTGCACAAGCGCAGGCCGGTGGCAGCGCACACGAGCCGGTCGCCGGATGCGACTGCGCGCGCATCATTGCCGATTGTTCGGCGTCCGTCGCGGTCATTCCGGTGTTCGCGAGCAACGGGGCCTACTCGGCCGACGTCACGCTGCAAACCAATGCGCCGTCGTGCGCCAAGGTCGATTACCGGCTGGACGACACCGCTTACGTCACCATCCTGCGTGACGGTTCGCAAGGCGGGCAGCGCATGTTCGGCACGCGCCCGCTCACGCGCAACAGCCTGTCGAGCCTGTCATGCCACGTCTGCGCTGCGGCCGCCACGCCGGTGCCGAACGACGGTTTGTCGCCGGACATGGCACGGTTGAGCGGCGCGCCGGGCACGTTCAGCGCTGCGCCGCTGGCACCCGCACCGGCAGCGCCAGCCAACAACGCCACCACTTACGTACCCGCATCGTCGATGCCATCCGCGCCCGCAAGTGCTGCGCCATCGTCCGCCGCGCCCACGCCAACGGCGACGCCCATGCCAAGTTCCATTGGCGACACGGCCGGCCTGAATGCCGTCAACGCGTCGACCTCGGGCTCGCCGGAAGTCGCACGCGACGTCGCCGCAATCAATGCCCCGGCACCTGCCGGCGCAACCATCGTCACCCCGCCGATCCCGCCATCGGCAGCCACGCCGGCCACCGCCGCCGCACCGATGCGCGTGGTAAATCCGTCGGGCCGCTGGCGCGGCCTGTGCACGAATGCACCGCCGTGGTGGGGTTTCTGGGGCTCGCCGATGACGCGTCTCATGGCGCTGGCGCTCAATGGTGCGCAGGTTACCGGCAACGTCGACGACGTCGAACCGAACATCCACACCACCGTGCAAGGCACGCTCGCGGGCGACCGTCTGCAACTTGCCGGCAGCTACGGCGCGAAGCACGACATCACTTTCGGGGCCGATGGCACGACGCTCACCGACGCCTGGTGCAACCGCGACGGACGCTGCGAAACCTGCCAGATGCAGCGTTTTTGAGCGCGCTGCGGGCAAGTTTCAGATCCGGTTCAGGACAAAGTAAGACAAAGAAAAACGACGGCGCGGAACCCGCGAGTGACACAACGCGACAAAGACGCTGTGTCACGTCGCGAACGAAACACTCGCAAAACACTTCGAAATACGGCTCGCGCGCTGAGAAACCTTATGCGGCAAGCGCGCAACATAATTTGCGCACTACTCGCAGAAAGCGATTTCTTAGGTAGAATCGTCGGCGCAGCAAGACGTATCATTCGGGTGGCCGTTCTACGACGGCACTTTCTTATTCTCATCGATTGGATCGATATGGCAACGGCAAAGAAAGCAGCAGCTAAGAAGGCCCCTGTGGCAAAAAAAGCTCCGGTAGCGAAAAAGGCTCCGGCCGCTAAAAAGGCTCCGGTGAAGAAGGCAGTCGCACCGAAGGCAGCACCGAAGGCAGCAGCGACCGACAAGGTCACGCCGCTCAAGGACTCGCTCAACAAGACGCAACTCGCCGCACACCTCGCAGAGCGTGCTGCTGTCGAAGTGAAGACCGTCAAGGCAGTGCTGGCCGCGCTCGAGAACACCATTCTCGGCGCCCTGCACAAGAAGGGCGCTGGCGAATTCACGCTGCATGGCCTGTTCAAGGTCACGACGCAGAAGATCGCCGCCAAGCCGAAGCGCCGTGGCATCGACCCGTTCACGAAGCAAGAACGTGAGTTCGCCGCCAAGCCGGCTTCGACGCGCGTGAAGGTTCGCTCGCTGAAGAAGGTGAAGGACGCTGCACAGTAAGTCTTGCGCGATGCGCTGCCGCCCCACCGGCAGCAGCGAATATCGCAAAACTTGCCGATATGCAGTCAAACGGTGCCGAGATTCGGCACCGTTTTTTTTCGCCCACCGAATCACCACGCCGCCATTTCGCTCGGGTTTGTGCTGAGTGGACGCATGGTGCGTCGCCCGCTAACATCGCTCCGGGCACCGTCAGCGCTCGCGGGGGACTTCCTTGCATTACACGTTTGCGTTCGGCGACGTCTTTGCGGCGTGGCCACTGCTACTCAAGGGCACCTGGATCACCATCGAACTGTCGGCCACCGCCATGGTGCTCGGACTGGCGCTCGCCATCGTCTGCGCGTGGGGCAAAACCTCCGGCCCCGGACCCGTGCGATGGCTCGTGAACGCCTATATCGAGCTGATCCGCAACACCCCCTTCCTCGTTCAGTTGTTCTTCTTTTTCTTCGCGCTGCCCGCCGTCGGGTTGCGCTGGAGTCCGCATACGGCAGCGCTCACGGCAATGGTCGTCAACCTCGGCGCCTACGCCACCGAGATCATTCGCGCCGGCATCGATGCCGTTCCGCGCGGGCAGATCGAAGCCGGGCTTGCGCTCAACCTCAAGCCTTGGGAAATCTTTCGCTTCGTTATTCTCAAGCCTGCGCTCAAGGCGATTTACCCCGCGCTCACCAGTCAGTTCATCTTGCTGATGCTCAGCTCGGCGGTGGTCTCTGTCATCTCGGCGGACGACCTGACTTCGGTGGCCGCCAATCTGCAATCGCAGACGTTCCGCAGCTTCGAGATCTATATCGTGGTCGCCGCCATCTATCTGCTGCTCTCGCTGGCGTTTTCCGCGCTCTTTCGTGTGATCTACCGCCGCACGCTCGATTTTCCCGAGCGTCGCCAGACCTGAACCCGATACGGAGCACACGCGATGCGGACTTTCGGTTGGCCGGAGTTCTGGTTCATCGTCGAAGCGGCGCGCTGGACGCTTGCCCTGTCCGCCATTGCGTTTGCCGGCGGCGCGGTGCTCGGCCTGATCGTTGCCCTCGCCCGCACCTCAGGCATCGTCGGGTTGCGCAACGCCGCCCTCGCCTTCATCAAGCTGTTTCAGGGCACGCCGCTGCTGCTGCAACTGTTTCTGATTTTCTTTGGCGCGCCGGTGCTCGGGCTGGAAATCGATCCGTGGATTGCTGCGGGTATCGCACTCATTCTGAATAGCGCCGCGTTTCTCGGGGAAATCTGGCGCGGGTGCATCGAAGCGGTGCCGCACGGTCAGGTTGAGGCCGCGCAGGCACTCTCGTTGTCGTGGTTTAACCGAATGCGCGATGTCGTCCTGCCGCAAGCGGCCCGCATCGCGATTGCGCCGACGGTGGGCTATCTGGTGCAGATCGTCAAAGGCACATCGCTCGCCGCCATCATCGGATTTACCGAAATTACCCGCGCCGGCCAGATCATCAATAACGCCACGTTTCAGCCGCTGATGGTCTTTTCAGTGGTCGGCGCGCTCTACTTTGCGCTGTGCTGGCCGCTGTCGCGTTTGGCGGCACGGCTCGAGCGCCGACAGGCCAGCGCATGGGCGAGGTAATTGAAAGACACGGGAACGACCATTGAACGGGATAACGAACGACAGATCGCGACCTATCGATGTCGCACAAGGAGATTCAGCATGACGCGCAAAACCCCTCCCTCGACGACGCCGCCTTCGCAGCGCCGCGTGCACCCGGCCAACGAACCGCGCACGAAAGCGACCACGACCTCGCGCCGCCATTTCATCACCACCGTCGGCATCGCGGCGATGCCTGCTGGTTTTGCCGGTTCGCTGGGCGGCACGCTCGGCAGTCTGCTCACCGGCACGCTGTCGCTGTTCACGACGCCCGCGCACGCGCAAAGCGTGGCCGACATCAAGAAGAAGGGTGCCATCAACGTCGGCATGCTGGTCGACTTTCCGCCGTACGGCACCACGAATGCGCAGAATCAGCCCGACGGCTACGACGCCGACGTGGCCAAACTGCTCGCGAAAGACCTCGGCGTGAAGGTCAATATCGTGCCGGTCACCGGGCCAAATCGCATCCCGTTCCTGCTGACGGGCAAGGTCGATGTGCTCGTCGCGTCGCTGGCCATCACGCCGGAGCGCGCCAAACAGGTGCAATTCTCGAAGCCTTACGCCGCCGCAACGATCGTGCTGCTCGGCAAAGTCGGTGCGCCGATCAAGGCCGCCGCCGATCTGAAAGGCCTGCGTGTCGGCGTGGCACGCGCGAGCACGCAGGATGTGGCGGTCACCAAGACCGCGCCCGAGGGCACGGAAATCCGCCGCTTCGACGACGACGCCTCCGCCATGCAGGCGCTGCTCTCCGGTCAGGTCGATGCCATCGGCTGCTCGGTGACAGTGGCCGGCGCGATTCGCCAGCGTGCGCCGGGACAGTACGAACCCAAGTTCAATCTGTTGCAGCAGTCCATGGGCATCGCGCTGCGCCAGAACCAGCCCGAGCTTCTCGCCGCCGTGAACGACTTCGTGACGCGCAACACGGCGAACGGCGAGTTGAACAAGCTCTACCGCAAGTGGCTCGATACCGATCTGCCGAAACTGCAATGAGCGACGTGAATGCAAGCCAGATGAGCGATCCTGCAAGCGGTCCGGGCGATGCATCGCCCGGACCGATCATCGAACTCGATGGCGTGAGCAAGTGGTTCGGGCAGTTTCAGGTGCTCACTGAGATCGATCTGCGTGTTGCAGCGGGCGAGCGCATCGTCATTTGCGGGCCGTCGGGCTCCGGCAAATCGACGCTCATTCGCTGCATCAACCGGCTGGAGCCGGTGCAGCGCGGACGTATCGTGGTCGACGGCATCGACCTCACGGCCGGCGGCGCCAATGTGGCCTCCGTCCGGCAGGAAGTCGGCATGGTGTTCCAGCAATTCAATCTCTTCCCGCATCTGACGATTTTGCAGAACTGCACGCTGGCACCGATGCGCTCGCGCAAGCTTTCGCGCGCCGATGCGGAGGCGCTCGCCATGCAATACCTCACGCGCGTGCGCATCCCGGAACAGGCGCACAAGTATCCGAGTCAGTTGTCAGGCGGCCAACAACAGCGCGTCGCCATTGCACGCGCGCTGTGCATGACGCCACGCATCATGCTGTTCGACGAACCGACGTCCGCACTCGATCCCGAAATGGTCAAGGAAGTGCTCGACACAATGATCGGTCTGGCCGAAGACGGCATGACGATGCTGTGCGTCACCCACGAGATGGGTTTCGCGCGCCGTGTGGCCGATCGCGTCATCTTCATGGCCGACGGCAAGATCGTGGAGCAAGCGCCGCCCGCCCAGTTCTTCGATGCGCCGCAACACGAGAAGACTCGCAACTTCCTCGGACAGTTGTTGAGTCATCCGGCGCAGTAACCATCGCTACGGGGCTGTCGTTTCGACGGCCCGCATCCGCGTACTCGCCCGCTGACTCACCTACGCCCCTCCCCGCTCCCTCGCTCAATCCCGCATTGACGCCGGGGCATTCGCGCGCCCCGGCGTCAGCGCCGCCCCTCCGCCGAATTCCCCTACTTTTCTTATGGTCATCCGACAAAAAACTTGGTTTAGATGCAATTTAGATATATCGTAAACACATCTTAACTACATCTGAAGGGGTCGCATCATGCGTGGATCACGAGGCGATTTCATGGGCCGAGGCCCGCTGGGCTTGGATAGCATGGATTTTGACGAGCGCCGCGGCGAGCGTCATGGCCGTCGCGCAAGCGGCGAAGGAATGGGCGACGGTTTCGGCGAAGGCCGCCGGAGCCGGGGTGATGGCGAGGGCCGCGGCGAGCGCGGTGGCCGGGCCGGACGCGGCGGTGGCCGGCTCTTCAGCCACGGCGGGTTGCGCATGGTGCTGCTGCACCTGATCGCGCAGCAACCGCGTCACGGCTACGAACTCATCAAGGCCATCGAAGAAAGCGTGAACGGGACGTACAGCCCGAGCGCCGGCGTGGTGTATCCGACGCTCACACTGCTCGACGAGATGGGCTACATCCGCGTGCAGGAAGGCACCGGCGAAAGTCAGCGCAAATCGTACGAAATCACCGACGCCGGGCGTGAATACCTGGCCGAGAACGAAGCGGCCGTCACCGAGCTGCTCGCGCGGCTGGCCACGCGCCGCGAGCGTTCGGAAGACATGCCGCCGCAAGTCATGCGCGCGCTGCACAACTTCAAATATGCGGTTCACTTGCGTCTGGGCGGCGAGCCGCTCTCGACCGAGCAAGCCAACGCGTTCGCCGCGATTCTCGACGCGGCCGCACAACAACTGGAGCGACTTTGATGCAAGACAACGCTGCACTGAACGCCACCCTCGATCGCACGCCGCGCCGCGTGCGCCACGAACTGCGCATGCGCCTGCTGGAAGTGCGCAGCGTGGAATCGATCACGCCGCATATGCTTCGCGTGACGCTTGGCGGTAATGATCTTGAAGGGTTCACCAGCCCGGGCTTCGACGACCACGTCAAACTGTTCTTCCCGAACCCCGAGACCGGTGAATTGTCGATGCCGCAGGTCGGCCCGGAAGGGGTCGGCAAGCCCGCGCCCGGAGATGCCCCTCGTCTCATGCGCGACTACACGCCGCGCCGCTTCGATGCCGAAACCAAAACGCTGGTCATCGATTTCGCCATGCATGAATCCGGTCCCGCCACGCAGTGGGCACGCTCCGCCAAGCCGGGCGACCGTCTTGGTGTCGGCGGCCCGCGCGGCTCGTTCGTCATTCCGATGAACTTCGACGGCTACGTGCTGATCGGTGACGACACGGCACTGCCGGCCATTTCACGCCGTCTCGCCGAGTTGCCGGCGGGCGCGCTCGTCTTCGTTTTTGCGGAAGTCGACAGCCCGGCAGACCGGCTGCGTTTCACGAGCGAAGCCGACGTCGTGGTGGAGTGGATCTACCGCGAAGGCACGCCCGCGGGCGAAAGCACTGCGCTGATCGACGCGTTGAAGGTCGCCACCCTGCCTGCCGGTGATCTGCACGCGTGGGTCGCGGCTGAATCCGGCGTCGCGAAAGCCGTGCGCCAGCATCTGGTCGGCGAGCGCGGACTCAATCCGAAGTGGGTCAAGGCAGCCTCCTACTGGCGTCGCGGGGACGCCGCCGTGCACGAGAACCTCGACGACTGACGTTCGCCGTGTACGCTTTCTACCCTCGTCCGATGAATGAACGCGTGGAACGCACGGAACCTATAGAACGTATGGCATCGCCACTACTGCCCGACACCTGTCTTTTCGCCGGTCTGCCCGCCCGCCCCGATCCGGCGGCGGCGGAGCAGTTCGATACGCTGATCGCGCGCCCGGGTATGCGCGTCGAGCGCATTGTCTCCACCGGTCAGGCATCGCCGCCGGGCTTTTGGTACGACCAGCCGCAACATGAGTGGGTAGTGGTGCTCAGCGGCTCGGCCGGACTGGCCTTCGCCGATGCCCCCGATCAGACGCTGACGCTGCGTGCGGGCGACGCCGTGACCGTTGCCGCGCACCGCCGTCACCGCGTCGAATGGACGGCACAGGGCGAAGCCACGGTCTGGCTGGCGATTCACTACGACTGAGACCGGCACGCTGAGGTGGCCGACAGCGTGCCGAGGGAAGGCGCCAGTCGAAGTTCTTTGGAGAAATTCCCTGCCGCTTTTCGGAATTGCCTGATGGAAATACCGGGAACAACTTCCGACTATGAAAAAACGCCCGGGGGTGTCGGTTCTCGACACTCAGAAGGCGTTTCATCATAAAGGGGGATTACAACAATGGAGCCACACAAACGGCATGACGGGTTCGAGCGTTGGGCCGCTGGCGCGACGGGGCGTCAATCGGGGCGGGACGACGCCCGCTGGCGTGTGTTTCGGGCCCCGGAGCAGGCCGATTTTCACGGCTTCGTCGTCTGGTGTTACACCCAAGGCGTGTTTCTCGGGCAGGAATTCGACCGCCGTACCGACACCATCACGCACTGCTACGTGCGAAATGGCGCTTGGGCGGTGCAATTCGACTCTTATAACGAAGCCTGCGAACGCGCCTTCGACATCCATGCGCCCACGCTCATCCTGTTTGCGCCGGAGCGCAACGGGGGTGTCTTCATCACCAGCACGGAACAGTAACGCCCACGTCGGTGCGGAAGTCTCGTACCCAAACGAAAAGGCACCGGTCCGGCAAATGCCGGCCGGTGCCTTTCGACTTTCTGCACCCGGGTGAGCGATCCGCCGCCCGGGCGTTAGCGTCTTGGCTGTTTTAGCTGTAGTTGCGGATGTCGTCGATCTCGGTCTGACCGAAGTCGTCGCGCTCGGTATAGGCAAGAATGCGGCGCGCCACGTCGTCCGGCGTCGACAGCTTGCCAGCGGCCTTCATTTCCTGAAAACGTGCCAACGCCGGGAAGCTCTCGACGCTGCTGCTGCGAATCGTTTCCTGCATGCCGGTATCGACCACGCCCGGCGCCATCGACACGGCTTGCACGCCTTGCTCGCGATGTTCCGCGTTGACCACACGCGTATACATATCCAGTGCAGCCTTCGTCGCGCAGTACACGCCCCAACCGGCATTCGGATTGCGACCGGCGCCGGAGGAGATGTTCACGATCTGGCGGCGGGCGCTCAGGCCTTGTGTGGCGGCGAGAAAGCGAGCGGTCAGCACCATCACGGCCGTCACGTTGAGTGTGAACGCGGCACCAATCGCTGCAACGTCCGTCAGGGCCGCCGTATTCGCCACCGGGTTGACCGTCCCGGCGTTGTTGATCAGCAGATAACGCGACGCGTCACGCGGGAGCGACGCGAAAATGCGCTCGGCAACACTCGCAGCGGCGTCGGCATCCGACAGGTCGACCGGCACCTGTTCAAGGGTGACGCCCTGCTCGCGGGCGAGAGCGGCAAGGTCGTCGTCCGTGCGACGTGCCAGCGTGACGAGATGCGTGCCGGGGGCAAGCAGACCACGGGCGAGCGACGCGCCGAGGCCACGCGAGGCACCGGTAAGAATGGCAATCGTTTGGGACATATGGGGAATGCGGTCGGATAACACCGCGAAAATGACCAACGGGATCGCCATTATCCGCGTAACCGCAACGCGCCGCTATCCCGAACTCAAGTCGTTTTATCCCGCGAAAAATAACGAATTGCGGCGTTTTTTGCCATTCTGCGTCGGATTGCGGCGGCATTCTCCCGCGCAGTGCGTCAAAACGACGCGCAGACTGTGTGCCAAAGCGAAACAGACTATTGCGGAATATAATCGCGAATTCGCCGCGCTTATAACCTAAGGTATTAAGCACGGCCTTCGGCACCAATCGCATGCGTCAATACGTCTCAATTCACGCGCGTCAATGCCCGTGAGCGCCAACGTTGTCGCGCGTTGTCACAGTTAATACAGGCGTTTCAGGTGCACTGCACATGACCGCCTTATGGGTATATATTCCCCCCTCATGGAAACGATACCGAAACTCTTTTCGGCGCCTTCTGCTGCGCCCGCCACAAGCAAAACTGCACGCCCGGTACCGCCGCGTCCGCGTCAATACGACGCCCGGCTCGCCCGCTGGATGGTCACGCCGCTCATCAATACGCGCGTCAGTCCGAACCATCTGACCACCCTGCGTCTGATCGTCGGGCTGGCCTGTGCGTGGGCGTTCGCAAAGGGCGGCTATGCGATGGCCAACCTGGGCGCAGTGCTGCTCGTGCTGTCGAACTTCATCGATCACACCGATGGCGAACTCGCACGCGTGAGCGGCAAGACGAGCCGTTTCGGCCATCTGTATGACCTCGGGTCGGATGCGTTCGTGACCGTGCTGCTCTTCGGCGGCATCGGCATGGGTGTCGAAGCGATGGCGCCGGGCAGCCTGCCGGTATCCGCATCGGTGCTCGGCTGGATGGCCGGTGTAGCCGTCGCGTTGATCTTCTTCCTGCGCATGCGCATCGAAGACCGCGTGGGCAAGGCCGGCACGAAGCAAGCCTCGGTCGGTGGCTTCGAGACGGAAGACGTGCTTTATCTGATGCCGCTCGTCACGCTGTTCGACGGCACGCGCGGTTTCCTGATCGCTGCCGCCATCGGCGCACCGCTGTTCGCCTTGCTGGTCGTCGCCGATTACGTGCGCGTGATGCGCCGCCCGTTGCCCGCGCAGCCCCAGACAAACAACCACACGAACACCACGACTGACATGACCGACACGACGGCCACGAGCGCTGCTGCCCTTGCCCCTGCACAGGCGGCCCCATCGGCCCCGCTGGCCCCGGCCGCCTTTGCGGCCGACGCTGAAATCGAGCGTGCAATGGACGCCATCGACTTCGACGCGGTCACGTCCGAGTTCAAGTCGCAAGACGCGTTCATCTATCTCGAAAAATTTTTACCGCGCACGGTCACCGATCAGTTGATCGCCGCTGCGCGCGCGGTCACGCCGAACGTGAACCGCAACTATCTGCCCGGCCACAAACAGGGTGGCAGCGTCAGCCGTCACACGCTCGACGAGCTTGCCCCGTTCGTGGCCGAGTTGTATCGCTCGCCTGCCCTGATGCGTTTTCTCGAGCGTCTGGCCGGCGAAAAACTGCTGCCGTCGCCGAAGGAAGACCCGCACGCGTACGCGCTGTATTACTACACGCGTCCGGGCGATCACATCGGCTGGCACTATGACACCTCCTACTACAAGGGCCGCCGTTATACGCTGCTGCTTGGCGTGGTGGACCAATCGAGCTGCAAGCTCGAGTACCGACTTCACACGCGCAATTCGGGCGCGCCGCAAGTCGATGGCGCCGTGGCGTATCCGCCGGGCGCGCTGGTGTTCTTCGACGGGGACAAACTGCATCACCGGATCACGCCGCTCGGCGACAACGAGGAGCGCATCTCGCTCACGTTCGAGTATGTGACCGACCCGCGCATGGGCACTTGGCAGCGCTTCATATCGAATATGAAGGACGCCATCGCTTACTTCGGTTTCCGGCAAGTGTTTCGTCAGGTATTGCAACGGACGAAGCGCTAAATGAACCGGACTGCCATCGTATCTCTGACCCTCGGTATCGCCCTGTTCGTCGCCCTGCTCATCTGGCAGGGAACGGGCTCGGTGATGTCTACGCTGGCCATGGCCGGCTGGGGACTGCTGCCCATCGCCGCCTTCCACATCGTGCCGCTGGTGCTCGACGCCGCCGCCATTCAGGTGCTGGTCGCGAAATCGTGCTCGCTGCGCCGCGCGGTTCTCACGCGCTGGGTCGGCGAGTCGGTCAACAGCCTGCTGCCGGCCGGTCAGATCGGTGGTCCGATTGCGATGGTGCGTCAGATGAAGCAAAGCGGAATGGCCGGGCGCGAAGCCGCCGCCGCCATTACCGTGAGCACCACCTTGCAGGCCGTCGCGCAGATCGTCTTCGCGTTGCTCGGTCTGGCCGTCTTCGGCATCAGTGCCACCCATGACAGCAACGGCGGCCTGTGGGTGCCGATGTTGCTCGCCACGGCCCTGATCTCCGCCCTGCTCTACGCGTTCTACATCGCGCAACGTCGCGGCCTCTTCGGCTGGGCGTTTCGCATGCTCTCGAAAATGTCGTCCAAGCGCGACTGGTCGTCCCTGCTCGACCGGGCCGACGCCGTCGACGAAATCGTGCAGCGCATGTACGGCCAGCGCCGTCAGGTGCTGGCGAGCTTCGCACTCAGTCTGGTGGGCTGGATCGTGGGCACGGCCGAAGTCTGGCTGATCCTGCAATTCATCGGCCACCCGGTGAGCTGGGTCGACGCCATGTTGCTCGAAAGTCTCGGGCAGGCGATTCGTGGTGCCGCGTTCTTCGTGCCGGGCTCGCTCGGCGTCCAGGAAGGCGGCTATCTGCTGCTCGCTCCGCTCGTGGGTCTGCCGGCCGATGCCGCGCTGGCCCTGTCTCTGGCCAAACGTACGCGCGAGTTGTTGCTCGGCGTACCGGGCCTCGTCTATCTGCATTTCTCCGAACGTGGCTGGCGCCGCCGGCGCGCCTCGCAACAAGGCGTGTCGCTGCCCACGGCCACGGATACTGCACCGCTCTAAAGAAGGATACCGACCATGCGGGCCATCATTCTCGCAGCAGGCATGGGCCTGCGTTTGCTCCAGCCCGAAGACAAGCAGTCGCCCAAGTGCCTGCTCAAGTTCGACGGCATGTCGCTGCTCGAGCGCCATCTGCGCATGCTCGCAGCGGTCGGCATCACCGACGTGGTGCTGGCGCTCGGCTTTCACCATGAACAGGTGAGCGAAGAACTCGATCGCCTGAACTGGACCCCGCGTCCGCAGATTTGCCTGAACCCCGACTATCAGCTCGGCAGCGTGCTCACGCTGCACACGGCCGCCGCTGCGATGACCGCCGGTGGCGACGTGCTCGTGATGGACGCCGACGTGCTCTACGATCAACGCATGTTCAATGCGCTGGTGGCGGGCAAGACGGCCAACCGTCTGCTCATCGACCGCGACTTCGAGGTGGGCGACGAGCCGGTCAAGCTGTGCCTGCGCGACGGCGTGCCGGTTGAACTGCGCAAGCAGGTCATGGTCGGCCTCGAATACGACACCGTGGGCGAGTCGGTCGGCTTCTTCCGTTTCAATGAAGCCACGGCCACGCGACTGGCAGAAATCACGCGCGATTACGTCGAATCGGGCCGCGCCAAGATGCCGCACGAAGAAGCCGTGCGCGATCTGCTGCTCGAACGTGGCGCGCAGTTCGAAACCGCCGATGTCACGGGTTTCCCGTGGATCGAGATTGACTACCCTGAAGATGTGAAGCGCGCCGCCGACCAGGTGCTGCCGCAACTCGAACCGCTCACGATGGTGTCCGAATGAACGCTCCCGACGCATTCACCTTGCCGCCGACCGCCACGCGCGCGGCGCAACTGCGCGCCATGCTGCGCAGCAATCAACTCGAATTCCTGATGGAAGCCCACAACGGCCTGTCGGCGCGCATCGTGCGCGAGGCAGGCTTCAAGGGCATCTGGGCCTCGGGTCTCGCGATCTCCGCCCAGTTCGGCGTGCGCGACAACAACGAAGCCAGTTGGACGCAGGTCGTCGATAACCTCGAATTCATGGCCGATGCCAGCGATCTGCCGATCCTGCTCGACGGCGACACCGGCTACGGCAACTTCAACAACATGCGCCGTCTCGTGCGCAAGCTCGAACAACGCGGCGTGGCCGGCGTGTGTATTGAAGACAAGGTCTTCCCGAAGACCAACAGCTTCATCGGCGGCGAGCGCCAGCCGCTCGCCGACATGGACGAGTTCTGCGGCAAGATCAAGGCCGGCAAGGACTCGCAGGCCGACGACGATTTCTCGATCGTGGCACGTGTCGAAGCACTGATCGCCGGCTGGGGCATGGAAGAAGCCCTGCGCCGCGCCGAGGCCTATCGTCTGGCCGGTGCCGACGCCATTCTGATTCACAGCAAGCTCAAGCGTGCCGACGAGATCGTGCAATTCGCCCGCGAGTGGGATAACCGCTGCCCGCTGGTGATCGTGCCGACCAAGTACTACAGCACGCCGACCGACGTGTTCCGCGAAGCCGGCATCAGCGTCGTGATCTGGGCGAACCATCTGATTCGCTCGGCCACGTCGGCCATGCAGGCCGTGGCTGCCGAGATTCATCGCAACGAGACGCTCATCAACGTCGAAGACCGCATCGCGACCGTCGACGAGATCTTCCGCTTGCAAGACGCCGACGAGTACACCGAAGCCGAAGACCGCTATCTGTCCGCTGCCAACGCCCCGCGCTCGGCCATCGTGCTCGCCGCGAGCCGTGGCAAGAACCTCGAGAGCGTGACGACGGACCGTCCGAAGGTCATGCTGCCGGTCGCCGGCAAGCCGCTGCTGCGCTGGCTGGTCGACGGCTTCAAGAAGCAGAACGTGAACGACATCACGGTCGTCGGCGGCTACCGTGCCGACGCGATCGACACCGCCGGCATCACGCTGGCCATCAACGAGCGCTTTGCCGAGACCGGCGAACTGGCCTCGCTCGCCCGCGTGGGCGATGCCTTCGCACACGACACCGTCATCTCGTATGGCGACCTGCTGTTCCGCAGCTACATCGTGCGCGATCTGGTCGAGAGCGATGCCGACATCACGGTGGTGGTCGACTCCACCGCCGCCACGACGGCCAACGCCAGCGTGCGCGACTTCGCGTACTGCTCGTCCGGCGACGATCGTGGTCTGTTCGGCCAGCAAGTGCTGCTCGAGAAGATCAGCGGCGACGCGACGGACGCTGGCCGCACGCCGAACGGCCGCTGGATCGGTCTGCTGGGCGTGCGTGGCGAAGGCCGCGCGCAAGTGCAACGCGTGTTCACGACGCTTCAGGCCCGCGCCGATTTCGACCAGCTCGGCGTGCCCGACCTGATCAACGCGTTGGTTGCCGACGGCGCAAAGATCGACGTGCAGTACGTGCACGGCCACTGGCGCGGTGTGAACGACATGGAAGAATTCCGCCGTGCGGCAGACTTCGCCCATGGTCAGACGCCGTTCAGCGGTGCCGATACGGAGACGCAAGGTGATTGAAGCGGGTCAGTTCGTCGAAGCCGCGCGCAAGCACGGCTTCACGTGGTACACCGGCGTGCCGTGTTCGTTTCTCACGCCGTTCATCAACTACGTGCTGCAAGACCCGACGCTGCATTACCTGTCGGCGGCCAACGAGGGCGACGCCGTCGCCATCGCGGCGGGCGCCACCCTCGGTGAAGGCCGTGGTGCGCGCGCCGTGACGATGATGCAGAACTCGGGCCTCGGCAACGCCGTGAGCCCGCTCACGTCGCTCACGTGGACGTTCCGTCTGCCGCAGTTGCTGATCGTGACGTGGCGTGGCCAGCCCGGTATCACCGATGAGCCGCAGCATGCGCTCATGGGCCCGATCACGCCGGCCATGCTCGACTTGATGGAAGTGCCGTGGGAGCTGTTCCCGACCGAGCCGGAAGCGATTGCCCCGGCGCTGGAGCGGGCCGTGCGTCATATGGACGAAACAGGCCGCCCCTACGCCCTCGTGATGCAAAAGGGCAGCGTGGCATCGTTCCCGCTGCAACCCACCGAACGCCCGACGCGCCCGGCACAGCCGGCACCGGCATCGCTCGTGCGCGGTGTCGCACCGGCGGACCTGCCGACGCGCCGAGATGCGCTGGAGCGCGTCATCGCCCATACACCGCTCGACGGCACGGTGGTGCTCGCCTCGACCGGTTTTTGCGGACGCGAACTCTATGCGCTCGACGACCGGGCCAACCAGTTGTACATGGTCGGATCGATGGGCTGCGTCACCACGCTCGCCCTCGGGCTGGCGCTCGCACGCCCCGACCTGCGCGTGGTTGCGGTCGACGGCGACGGCGCCGCATTGATGCGCATGGGTGCATTCGCTACGCTGGGCGCTTATGGCCCGTCGAATCTGGTGCATCTGCTGCTCGATAACGCGTCGCACGACTCGACCGGCACGCAGGCCACGGTCTCGCCGACGGTGTCGTTCGCCGGTGTGGCTGCGGCCAGCGGCTATGCACTCGCACTGGAAGGCGATACGCTCGACGTCATCGAACAATTGTTCGACGGCCGTTCGGCGAGCCTGAGCGACGGCCCGCGCTTCGCCTGCCTGACCACGCGCCCCGGCACGCCCGATGGCCTGCCGCGTCCGAAAGTCACGCCGGAAGCCGTCAAGTCGCGTCTGATGGACCACATCGCTCAAGCCCGCGCCTGAGCGTTCCCCCTATAACAATATCCGCCGAGGAAGCTTCGCCATGCTGTTACTGAACCCGGGCCCCGTTACCCTGACCGAGCGTGTCCGCAAGAGCCTGCTGCAACCCGATCTGTGCCACCGCGAGCCCGAGTTCTTCGACTTGCAGGACGAAGCCCGCGCGCGCCTGACGGCCGTCTACGGTCTGGACCCGGCGGTGTGGACGCCGGTGCTGATGACCGGTTCGGGCACGGCAGCGGTCGAAAGCATGACGGCGGGTCTCGTGCCCGAAGGCGGCCGCCTGCTGATCGTGGAGAACGGTGTGTACGGCGAGCGCATCTCGCAGATCGCCAAGCAGTACCGCATCGATCACGACGTCATCCATTTCGAATGGATGCAGGCTCCGGATCTGGCACAGATCGTCAACAAGCTGGACACCGCCGGTGACCGTCCGTACACCAACGTGGCGATCATCCACCACGAGACGACCACGGGCCGCCTGAACGATCTGGGCGGCATCGCGCGCGCCTGCCGCGAGCGTGGTATCGACCTGCTGGTCGACGGCGTGAGCAGCTTTGCCGCCGAAGCCATCGATTTCAACGACTCCGGCATCGTGGCCGTTGCGGCGACTGCGAACAAGTGCGTGCACGGCGTGCCGGGCGTGTCGTTCGTGATGGTGCGCAAGGATGCGCTCGCCAAGGCATTCAGCCGCACGTATTACCTCGACATCGCACGGCTGGCCAAGCTGCAAGCCGAGCGCAACACGCCGTTCACGCCGTCCGTGCACGCTTACTACGCGCTGGTCGAAGCACTGCGCGAACTCGACGAGGCCGGTGGCTGGCAGAAGCGCCACGCCCACTACGGTGCCCTCGCCGAGCAAGCCCGTGCCGGACTGGCCGCGCTGGGCATGGATGCCGTGCTGCCGCCGAATGAATCGTCGGTCGTGCTGCGCGCCTACAAGCTGCCGGCGGGCGTGGATTATCCGCGTCTGCACGACTGGCTCAAGGCCGATGGCTTTGTGATCTATGCAGGCCAAGGCGGCCTGTCGAAAGAACTGTTCCGTATCTCGACGATGGGCAACCTCACGTCGGCCGACATCGATCGCCTGCTGGCGTCGTTCGCCCGGTTGGTGAAGTAAGCGCGGGGACGGACGTTCATCCATGGCCGATCTGCTAGCCACCCTCCGCTCCCCCGCCGACATGCGCGCGCTCTCGCGCGCCGATCTGCGCCGTCTGGCCGATGAACTGCGCGCCTGCGTGCTCGACAGCGTGTCGCGCACCGGCGGGCATCTGTCGTCGAACCTCGGCACGGTCGAACTGACGATTGCGCTGCATTACGTGTTCGACACGCCCAACGATCGCATCGTGTGGGACGTGGGTCACCAGACGTATCCGCACAAGATCCTCACCGGACGCCGCGAGGCGATGCCCACGCTGCGTCAGTGGCAGGGCTTGTCGGGCTTTCCGAAGCGCGACGAATCGCCGTACGACACGTTTGGCACGGCCCACTCGAGCACGTCGATTTCTGCCGCGCTCGGCATGGCGCTTGCCAGCAAGGTCAAGGGCGAGAAGCGTCACGCGATTGCCGTGATCGGCGACGGTGCCATGACCGCAGGTGAAGCATTCGAGGCCCTGAACAACGCCGGTGTGTACGAGGACCTGCCGTTTCTCGTCGTGCTCAACGACAACGACATGTCGATCTCGCCACCGGTGGGCGCGCTCAACCAGTACCTCACGCGACTGATGTCGGGCCAGTTCTACTCGGCCGGCAAGGAAAGCGTGCGCAACCTGCTGCGCAATGCCCCGGCGCCGATGCGCGAGTTCGCACACAAGCTCGAAGAACACGCCAAGGCGATCGTCTCGCCGACCGGCACGATGTTCGAAGAGTTCGGCTTCAACTATCTGGGCCCGATCGACGGCCACGATCTCGATGCGCTGATTCCCGCGCTCGAGAACATCAAGGCGCTCAAGGGGCCGCAATTCCTGCACGTGGTCACACGCAAGGGTCGCGGCTACAAGCTCGCCGAGGCCGATCCGGTGCTCTATCACGGTCCGGGCAAGTTCAATCCGAGCGAAGGCATTCGCCCGGCAGCGCCCGGCACGGCCGCGCCGAAGACCTACACGCAGGTGTTCGGCGAATGGCTTTGCGACGCCGCAGCGGCCGATTCACGCGTTGTCGGCATCACGCCGGCCATGCGCGAGGGGTCGGGGCTGGTGGAATTCGAGAAGCGCTTTGCGGAGCGCTACTACGACGTGGGTATCGCCGAGCAACACGCGGTGACGTTTGCGGGCGGGCTCGCCACCGAAGGGCTCAAGCCCGTCGTCGCGATCTATTCGACGTTCCTGCAACGCGGCTACGATCAAGTGATTCACGACGTGGCGCTGCAAAACCTGCCGGTCGTGTTTGCGATCGATCGCGGCGGGCTGGTCGGTGCCGACGGCGCCACGCATGCCGGTGCCTACGACATCGCGTTCCTGCGTTGCATCCCGAACATGGTCGTGATGACCCCGGCCGATGAGAACGAGTGCCGCCAGTTGTTGCAGACGGCACTCGGCATCGACGGCCCCAGCGCGGTGCGCTATCCGCGCGGCACGGGGCCCGGTGTTACGCCGGAAGCCGGTCTGTCGACGCTGCCCGTGGGGCGTGCCCAAGTGCGCCGTCAAAGCGCCGCCCCGGCGGGTCGCCGCGTGGCGTTGCTGGCGTTCGGTCCGATGGTCGCGCTGGCCGAGCAGGTGGCCGGCGAGTTCGACGCGAGCGTGGTGAACATGCGCTTCGTGAAGCCGCTTGATACCGCCACCGTGCTGGAGATGGCCCGCACGCACGATCTCGTCGTCACGTTGGAGGAAGGGGCCGTCATGGGCGGCGCCGGTTCCGCCTGCATCGAAGCACTCAATGCGAACGGCGTGCAGGTGCCGGTGCTGCAACTGGGACTGCCGGACAAGTACATCGATCAGGGCACCCCGGCGCAGCAACTGGCGTCGGTCGGCCTCGACGCTGCGGGTATCGCGGCATCGATTCGCCGTGCCCTCACCGAACGTCTTGGCGGCAAAGTCGAAGCGGTGCCTTCGCCGCAATAAATCTGCGGAAAGTCTCCCGGCATTTAAGGGAAAGCAAAACGGCACCTTTCGGTGCCGTTTTGCTTTGTTCCATCAGGTCTGCGATGTCGCGTTACACCTTGCCCGGCGTCTTCGCTGCCGCCTTCTCGCGCGGCTTGCCCATCAACACCGGCTGGAAGAACACCGCGCCGATCAGCGTACACACGAGCGAGAGCGCCAACAGCTTGCCCATGCTCGACGTGCCCGGGTGATGCGACAGCCAGAGGCTGCCGAACGCAATACCCGTGGTCGCTGCGGACAGCACGACGGCCTGCGTCAGACTCGACGCGAGCAGACGCGTCTGCCCGTGACGCCACGCGATCACGTAATAGATCTTGAACGCCACGCCCACGCCCAACAGCAGCGGCAGCGCGATGATGTTCGCGAAGTTCAGCGGCAACCCGATCAGCACGGTAATTTCGAGCGTCACGGCCGCCGACACCAGCAGCGGCACGAGCGTGCGCAGCACGTCGCCGAAGTTACGCAGCGCGAGCCAGAGCAGCACCGTGATCGACAACAGCGCCCAGATACCCGCTTCGATGAACGAGCGAATGATCGTGTCCGCCGAGCGCAGGATCGAAATCGGACCGCCCACGGCGTCCGGCGTCGTTGCCAGCACGGCGGCACTGAACTTGCGCAGCATCGCGTCGTCGCTCGGGTCGGCGCCCTTCGCCACGCGCGGCGAAATGTTCACGAGTGCGCGTCCGTCGGCGGCGACCCACTGGGCCACGATGTCCTTCGGCAGCGATTCGCGCGTGACCGTTTGCGGTTGCAGCGCTTCACGCAACTGGCCGAGGGCGAGCTTGAGCGGCCCGGCAATCGCACGGTCGGCACGGTCGCGCAGCGCCGCGTCGCCCGCGGCGAGCTTGCGCAGTGCGGCGGCGAGTCGTTGCGCTTCCTTGGCGCCCTCACCCGGGTGATCGAGCGCAGCGTCTTCCAACTGCCCAGCGGCCGTCTTGAGCGACGACACGCGCGCGGCGTCCGCCACCGACGGCAGCGGTGTTTGCGAGAGCGTGGGCAGCAGCGACGTCGCGGCCGCACCGATCAAAGCGAGCTTCTGCGGCTGCTCGGCCGGCATGAAGGTCGTAAGCGTGACCACCCGGCCGATTTCCGGCACCGCACGCAGCTTGGCGGCCTCGGCATCGGCGGCGTCAAGATTGGCGGCGAGCAACTGCACGTCGTTCACCCCGGCCTCCGGCGAATTGGCGAGATCGAGCAGCGTCGCCATCGACTCCGTATGCGGGTCTTTCAGGTGCAGCGGGTTGAAGTCGAAATGCAGATGCGCAAGCAACGGCAAACCGGCGATCACCAGTGCCAGCGTGCCGTAGAGCAGCGGGTTACGGTATTTGTCGGTGAAATCATCGACCCGGCCCAGACTGCGAAAGCCCGGCGGGCTTGCTTCACCACTCGGCTTGAACACGCTGATCAGCGCGGGCAGCAGCGTAATCGCCGACGGGAAGGCCACGCACAGAATGCCCACGCCCGCGATCAGGCCCAGCTCCGACACGCCTCGATAGTCCGTGGGCAGGAACGAGAAGAAGCTCGCGGCGGTGGCCGCTGCGGCCAGCGACAACGGCATGGCGATGGCCTTGCCGGCACCGGCGAGCGCACCTTGCAGCGCGCCTTCGTCGTTGCCCAGACGATGCCGTTCCTCGCGATAGCGCACACCGAACTGAATCCCGAAGTCCACGCCGATGCCGACGAACAGCACCGCAAACGCGACCGAAATCATGTTGAGCGCGCCCACCATCATCAGGCCAAGCGCGAACGTGATGGCCAGACCGGCGAGCAACGTGATGAACACCGCGACGATCATCTTGCCCGAGCGCACCGCGAGCCACAGCACCACCAGCACGGCCAGCAGCGTGATCACGGCATTGGGGCCGGCGTCCTGACGCACCGACGCAAACTCTTCATCGGAGAGCGGACGCGGGCCCGTCAGGCGCACCGTCGCGCCATAGCGTTCTTCGAGCTTCAGATCGGCGGCTGCCGCGCGAATGCGCGACGCCGCATTGGCACCGGCTTCGAGCGCTGCGTAGTCGAGCACCGGCTGCACTTCGACGTAGCTGCGCGCTACGGTATCGGGGGCAACCAGCGCGCGCCACGACATCGCAGCGGGCTTGTCGGCCAGCACCGCTTCGGTCGTATCGGCCGCATTACCGAGCAGACGCGCCATCTCCGGCAGCTTGACCTGACCGGTGAGCAACGGCGTTTGCAGCGTCACGGAGAGCAGATTCGACAGCCCGGTCAGACTCGGGTCTTGGGCGAGCCGGTTGAGCAGCGGCTTGGCATCGCCCAGCTTGCTGGTCAGGCTCTTCACATCGTCGACGGATGCGAACAGCAGCGCGTTGCGGGCAAAGAACTCGCCGGCACCCGGGCGGCTCACCGCACGGAAAACGTCCTTTTCGGTGGCAAGTTTGTCCGCCAGTTCAGCGGCGGCGCGGTCGGCGAATTCGATGGCGGGCGCCTGCACGACGGCCAGCGTGACGTCGGCCTTCTGCGGGAAAGCGCGATCGATCTCGCGGCCACGCTCGGCGGCGGGCGTGTTCGAGTCGATCAAGCTGGAGACATCGGTGTTGATCGCGAAGTGCTTGGCGACGTACACGCAACTGGCCACTGTCAGCAGCAGCGAGGCGAAGATGACTGGGTACGCGTGCTTCGCCGAAAAACGGACGATGCGCACGACGAGCGAAGTCAGCATGTAGCGGTTCCGGAAGAGAAATGCAAAACGAATGGAAAGGCAACCGCGCCGGCCATCCCGTCATCCCCCGCCTGCGCCCCTCGC
The DNA here is from genome assembly GCF_002179865.1 of Pandoraea sp. PE-S2R-1. NCBI lineage: Bacteria > Pseudomonadati > Pseudomonadota > Betaproteobacteria > Burkholderiales > Burkholderiaceae > Pandoraea > Pandoraea sp. PE-S2R-1. The sequence goes on from NZ_NGUR01000010.1 coordinate 728,088, forward strand.
CTCACGCCATTTGGGCATAAGCGATTGAGACATCAGGTAAATTTTGCGGGACCTGTCGGGAACCAATCGGCGATAAAGACCGTCGATCTGGCCATTGAAACGGTGAATTTACAAAATCGAAGCAGTATACAGGGCCTCGTGCACTACACTACGGCCTACCCGATTTAAACCAACGAAGAGAAGCTGGGTTCCTACGTATGAAGAAATTTCTGGTGACGGCAATGGCCGCGGCCACCATGGCCCTTTCAACCGTTTCATCGGGCGTCTGGGCACAGACGAACAGCGCCAATCCCAACGACGCGGTGAAGACAGCTGTCGAGACGGTCGTCAAGGCCGCCAAGGCGGACCCGGCCGCACGCGATGGCGATGTCGTCGCGACGGCCAAAGTGGTCGAGCGCGACTTCCTGCCCTACACCGACTTCCGCCGTACCACGCGATTCGCCGTCGGCACGAAGGCCTTCGACGCCGCCACGCCGGCCCAACAGCAGCAGGTCTTCGAGTTGTTCCAGCAATTGCTGGTGAACACCTACGCCCTGCAACTCTCGCAAGTGCGCGGCTCACAGCTCACATTCAAGTACGATCCGGCCAAGGTCTCGGCAAGCAGCACTGACGCCGTCGTGGGCGCTACGGTCAACGGCACCGGCGATACGCTCGCGGTGGCCTATCGTCTGGGCAAGACCGACAAGGGCTGGAAGATCTACGACATCAACATGATGGGCGAGAACGTGGCCGACGCGTGGCTCATCCAGCTGTACCAGACGCAGTTCAAGGCCCGCCTTGCCAATGGTGGCATGGACAGCCTGATCGCGTATCTGCGCGAAAAGAACGCGCATTTCGGCAAGTAAAAACAAGGGCCCGGCACGGGATGCCTGGCCCGCCACTCTCCTCGCAGGGACTTTGTACCGATTGGCCACCCGATCGGCGCAAATTCGGCCCAGATCGGCGCCGATTCGTCAATCTTTATGTAACAAGTGCTGGCGGTTCTCCACAGGGGGTCGCCAGCAATAATTGGCGGCGGCGGTTACAATCGTCGCTTGTCAAACGACCGGACGGCGGTCCCCCCGCGGGCATGCTCGACGAGCCATCGAAAGTGGCGCGGAGAGTCCCATGAGGCCAATGTAATAACGACATGGACTCCCCGATTAAACCGCCATCCCGGCCGACCTGAGCCGGAGAGCTGAATGCAAGTCATCCTTGCCCAACCCCGCGGGTTTTGTGCGGGTGTCATACGTGCCATCGAGATCGTCGAACGTGCCCTTGAAAAATACGGCGCGCCGGTCTACGTGCGCCATGAGATTGTCCACAACAAGCACGTGGTCGATTCTCTCAAGGCCAAAGGCGCGCGCTTTATCGCCGAGCTTTCCGAAGCCCCGGCGGGTGCAGTCACTATTTTCAGTGCCCATGGCGTTGCCCGCGTTGTCGAGCAGGAAGCGCAGATTCGTGGCTTGAAAGTGTTGAACGCCACCTGCCCGCTCGTCACTAAAGTGCATATCCAGGGCAAGAACTACGTTTCCGCCGGACGCGAAGTCATCCTGATCGGTCACGCCGGTCACCCGGAAGTCGAAGGCACGATGGGCCAGATCGACGGCCCGGTGCACTTGGTGCAAACCGAAGCCGACGTGGATCTGCTGCCGTTGCCGGTGAACACGCCGGTGTCCTACGTGACGCAGACCACCCTGTCGGTCGATGAGACTCGCGGTATCATTGCTGCACTGCAACGACGCTTCACCAATATCGTCGGGCCGAATACCAAAGATATTTGCTACGCCACACAAAACCGCCAGACCGCCGTGCGCGAGCTGTGCGAGCGCGTGGACGTGCTGCTGGTGGTCGGTGCGACGAACAGCTCGAACTCGAACCGCCTGCGCGAAATCGGCTCGGAAATGGGGTTGCCCAGCTACCTCGTGGCCGACGGCTCGGAAGTGAACCCTGAATGGGTTCGCGGCCAGGCCCGCATCGGTATTACTGCCGGGGCGTCCGCGCCCGAGCGCATGGTCGAAGACGTGATCGACGCGCTGCGCCGCATCGACACCGTCGAAGTGACTCTCATGGACGGCATCGAGGAAACCATCCAATTCCGCTTGCCGTCGGAATTGACCAAAGACGAGCCGGTCGCCGCGCAACACGCGGTCGCCGGCTAACGCAACACGAACAGGAGCCGAACTTGGCCATCCCCTTCCTGCAACAGGCGTATGTTGGCGCCTACCTCATGAAGCAACGCTTCAAGGGCAACAAGCGTTACCCGCTGGTGCTCATGCTTGAACCGCTTTTCCGCTGCAACCTGGCCTGCTCGGGCTGCGGCAAGATCGACTATCCGGATCCCATTCTGAATCAGCGCGTCTCGCTCAAGGACGCCCTCGATGCCGTGGACGAATGCGGCGCACCGGTGGTCTCGATCGCCGGCGGCGAGCCGCTGCTGCACAAAGAAATGCCGCAGATCGTCAAGGGCATCATCGAGCGCAAGAAGTTCGTGTATCTCTGCACGAACGCCCTGCTGCTGGAAAAGAAGATCGACGATTACGAGCCGAGCCCGTTCTTCGTCTGGTCGATCCACCTCGACGGCGACCGTGAAATGCACGACGCGTCGGTGTGCCAGGACGGCGTGTACGACCGTTGCGTCGCCGCCATCAAGTTGGCGAAGTCGCGCGGCTTCCGCGTGAACATCAACTGCACGCTGTTCAACAACGCCGATCCGGAGAAGGTTGCCAAGTTCTTCGACACGACGAAGGAAATGGGTCTGGACGGCATCACCGTGTCGCCGGGCTACGCCTACGAACGTGCCCCGGACCAGCAGCACTTCCTGAACCGTTCGAAGACCAAGCAACTGTTCCGCGACATTCTCAAGCGCGGCAACGGCGGCAAGGACTGGACGTTCAGCCAGTCGAGCCTGTTCCTCGACTTCCTGGCCGGCAACCGCACGTATCACTGCACGCCGTGGGGCAACCCGACGCGTACCGTGTTCGGCTGGCAACGTCCGTGCTACCTGCTCGGCGAAGGCTATGCCAAGACGTACACCGAGTTGATGGAAACCACCGACTGGGACAAGTACGGCGTGGGTAACTACGAAAAGTGCGCAGACTGCATGGTCCACAGCGGCTTCGAAGCGACCGCCGTGAACGACACGCTGTCGCGTCCGCTGCGTGCCCTCGGCGTTGCCCTCAAGGGTGTGCGTACCGAAGGCCCGATGGCTGACGACGTCTCGTTCGCCAAGCAACGTCCGGCCGAGTATGTGTTCTCGAAGCACGTCGAGATCAAGCTCGACGAACTGAAGCGAGCCAAGGCGTAAATGCCGTCGCGTGTGCTGGTCACCGGCGCCTCCGGGTTCGTCGGTTCTGCGGTAGCACGCACGGCGCTCGCGCGCGGTCACGAGGTTCGCCTGCTGGTGCGTGGCACCAGCCCGCGCGCGAACCTCGCCGACCTGCCCGTTGAAGTCGTCGAAGGCGACATGCGCGATGCGGCCTCGATGCAGCGCGCACTCGCCGGCGTGGACGCCCTGCTCCACGTTGCGGCCGACTACCGCCTCTGGGCGAAAGATCCCAACGACATCATGCGAGCCAACATCGATGGCACGCGCACGGTGATGGAAGCCGCGCTGCGTGCAGGTGTCGGGCGCGTGGTGTACACGAGCAGCGTAGCCACGTTGCGCGTGCAAGGCGCGACCGGCCCGGTCGATGAAACCTCCCCGAACGACGAAGCGACGACCATTGGCGTGTACAAGCGCAGCAAGGTCGCGGCCGAGCGTCTGGTCGAGCGCATGATCGCCAACGACGGCCTGCCCGCCGTGATCGTCAATCCGTCCACGCCCATCGGGCCACGCGACATCAAGCCCACGCCGACCGGGCGCATCATCGTCGAAGCGGCACAGGGCAAGATTCCGGCGTTCGTCGATACCGGGCTCAACCTCGTGCACGTCGACGACTGCGCCGAGGGCCACCTGCTGGCGCTGGAGCGTGGCCGCATCGGCGAGCGCTACATTCTGGGCGGCGACGACGTGTTGCTGCGCGAAATGCTTGCCGCGATTGCCGGTCTCGTGGGCCGCAAGGCACCAACCGTGGCACTGCCGCGCTGGCCGCTCTACCCGCTCGCGATGGCCGCACAGGGCGTGGCGCGCTTCACCGGCAAAGAACCGTTCGTCACGGTCGACGGCCTGAAGATGTCGCGCTATCACATGTTCTTCTCGTCGGAGAAGGCCAAGCGCGAACTGGGCTACACCGCCCGTCCCTACCTTGATGGCCTGCGCGACGCGCTCGCCTGGTTTCGCACCGCCGGATATTTGTCATGACTGTTTTGGGCTGGATCGCCGCGCTCTCGCTGGCCATCTGGATCTATCTGCTGATTTCGCAGGGCGGCTTCTGGCGCGCGCGCGAACGCGATGATCTCGACGAAGATCAACTGCCCGTGCCTGATGTCTGGCCCACAGTGGCGGTGATCATCCCGGCGCGCAACGAGGCCGAGTCGATCGGTCAGGTAGTCGAATCGCTCTGCCGCCAAGACTACGCGGGGCGTCTGCGCATTGTCGTCGTCGACGATCAGAGCAACGACGGCACCGCCGATCTGGCGCGCCAAGCAGCGGCCCGTGCGGCGGCCGACGGCCTCACGCGACGCGTGGACGTCCTGAGCGGTCAGCCACTGCCCGGCGGCTGGACCGGCAAGATGTGGGCCGTGCGTCAGGGCGTATCGTTCGCCAGCGATCCGGCAACCAACGACGACGGCATTGCGCCCGAGTACCTGCTGCACACCGACGCCGACATCGCTCACTCGCCCGACAACGTGCGTCATCTCGTGACCCGTGCCACCGGCGACAATCGCGTGCTCGTTTCACTCATGGCGAAGCTGCGCTGCACGGCGTGGTTCGAGCGCACGCTGATTCCGGCGTTCGTGCTGTTCTTCCAGATGCTCTACCCGTTCGCTTGGGTCAACGATCCGAAGAAGCGCATGGCGGCAGCGGCCGGGGGATGCATGCTGATCCATCGCCGGTCGCTTGAAGCGGGCGGTGGTATTGAAGCCATTCGCGACGAGATCATCGACGACTGCGCGATGGGGCGCCTGCTCAAGAAGCAGGGTTCGATCTGGCTGGGACTCACCGAGCGCGCGATGAGCGTGCGCCCGTACGACAACCTCGGCGAGATTCGCAAGATGGTCTCGCGCACGGCTTACGCGCAGTTGCAGTATTCGCCAGTGCTGCTGGCGGGCACGATCATGTCGCTGCTGCTCACGTTCATCGTGCCGCCTGCCGTGACGATCTTCGGCTCCGGCATTGCGCAATGGCTGGGGTTCTTCGCGTGGGTGGCGATGACGATCTCGTATGTCCCGATGCTGCGCTTCTACCGCCAGCCGACGAGCTTCGGTCCGATGCTGCCGCTGGTGGCAGCGCTCTACACCGTCTTTACGTTCGACTCGGCGCTGCAACACTGGCGCGGTCGTGGCGGCATGTGGAAAGGACGCGCGCAAGCACGCGGGCAACAGTCTTCGGACGTATAACGCTGCGTCAAAGCGCATTGCCCCATAGAAAAAGCCAGTTTGCCGACAACGCAAACTGGCTTTTTTGCTGAGACTCGACGCCTTCAGATCTTCGCGGCTTCCGCGCCGAATCCATCGCCGAGCCGCAGCGTGATGGCCTGACGGCCGTAGCGCATTGCATCCTTCGCCCGGCCCGCATCCTTCCCCACACGAATCAGCGCGGGCAGTTGCAGCGGATGCTTGGCCAGCGAGCACAACACGCCGAGAAGGTTGACCGACCCATCGGCCCGCATCCCGGCGAGCGCCGCCGGTGGCAGCGAGCGCTCTGCCGGATCGATGACCACGCGTGCCACCACGAACGGCAGCCCATGCGCCGCCGCCACCCGCGCGACGATATGCGACTCCATATCGGCCGCCGCTGCCCCGCTCTCGCGACACAGCGCCGCCTTGTCATCGGCCGTCACCACCGGTGCCGTCACGCCTGCCAGATCGGCCCGTAGCGCCGCCGGCAAGGCCCGGCGCAGTGCGTCGGCCCACACAATCGAAGACACGTATTCGCGCGCGTTGTCGGGCATGTCGAGCACCTTGTGCGCGATGATCCACTGCCCCGCTTTCACCCCCGGCACCAGACCACCCGCCGTCCCGAAGCTCACCAGCCCGCGTGCGCCCTGCGCAATCGCGGCTTCGAGTTCGTCCGCCAGCGTGTCGTTCTGCGCACAAACCACGCGCACACCATTGCCGCGCGCAATGCGGGCTTCGAAGGGCATGCCGGTCACCACGATGATGGGCGAAGTCATTGGACTCGTCGTTGGACTCATTAGCCTGCCTTGAGAAAACCGAGGGAATTTCGAAGAAACCGCCCCGACGGCAAACCTCTGCCGCCGGAGCGTGCGATGCGCATTGCGCGCATCGATATTACATGCCGCAGGGTACCGGGCAATCGTTGCGCACGGTCAGATTGCGATAGCGTGCCAGCGCCCACAGCGGGAAGAACTTGCGATAGCCGTGATAACGCAGGTAGAACACGCGCGGAAAGCCCGTCGCCGTGTACAACTCTTCGTCCCACAGCCCTTCATCGTTCTGCGTGTTCAGCAGATAGTCGACGCCGCGCTTGACCGCCGGGTCGTCCGCCTTGCCCGCCGCCATCAGGCCGAGCAGTGCCCAGGCCGTTTGCGACGACGTGCTCGGTGCCGCCTCATAGCCCTTGTATTCGAGCTTGTAGCTGTCGCCATCCTCGCCCCAGCCGCCGTCGGCGTTCTGGATCGAGAGCAGCCACTTCGCCGCGCGCGCCATCACCGGATGCTCCGGTTGCATGCCCGCCGCTTGCAGACCGCACATGGCCGACCACGTGCCGTACACGAAATTCATGCCCCAGCGGCCATACCAGCTACCGTCGGGTTCCTGATCGTCGAGGATGTACTTGAGCGCCAGATCGGCGGAAGCCTTGCGTTCCGGCGACGTCGGCAACTGCGCCAGCATCGACAGGCAACGCGCGGACACATCGACCGTCGGCGGGTCCAGCAACGCCCCGTGATCGGAGAACGGAATGTTGTTCAGATACAGATGCGTGTTCTCGGGCTCGAATGCGCCCCAGCCGCCATTGCTGCTCTGCATGCCGATCACCCACTCGGTGCCGCGATCAATCGCATAGCGCATCGCCTGCGACTTCGGGTCCGCTTGATCGACCTTAGCGTTATCGAACTTGCCCGCGAGCTTTTCGTAGCGGTCCATCGCCATCGCCACCACGGCCGTGTCGTCCACGTCGGGGTAATGGGGATTGGCGAACTGGAACGCCCAGCCGCCCGGGCGCACGTTCGGACGACGCGAAATCCAGTCGCCGCGCACGTCGAGAATCTGCAACGGGATCAGCCATTCAAGCCCCTTCCCCGCTTGCTCGATGGCGCGCTTGTCGCCCGTCTCCAGCAGCGCATGCGCCGAGAGCGCCGTATCCCACACCGGCGACAGACACGGCTGCACATACGTTTCGTCGTCGGCCGGCGTCACCAGTTTCTCGACCGACTTGCGGGCAATCGCGCGGCTCGGATGATCTTCCGGGTACCCGAGCACGTCATACATCATGACCGAGTTGGCCATTGCCGGATAAATCGCACCCAGGCCGTCTTCACCGTTCAGGCGCTCTTCCACGAACTCGACCGCGCGCTTGATCGACTTCTTGCGCAGCGACTTCGGGAAGTACGGATCGAGCGCACGCAGCACATGATCGACACCTGAGAAGAACGTGAACCAGAAACGGCTCTGATGCGGCGCGCGCTTGGGCGGGCCCACATCCTTGGGGCTGCCGATGAAGAGCTCATCGATGCCCACACCCTTGGGGTTACGCGCGAGCGGGCGCTTGGCCTGCAACACGAGCAGCGGCACGATCACCGTGCGCGCCCAGTACGACACCTTCGAGAGATGGAACGGGAACCACTTCGGCAGCAGCATGATCTCGACCGGCATCATCGGCACTGCCTTCCATTCGAGCACGCCGTACAGCGCCAGCAGAATGCGCGTGAACACGTTCGAATTCTGCGCACCGCCGCGCGAGATGATGGCCTCACGCGCGCGCACCATGTGCGGCGCGTCGATCGGCTCACCGATCATCTTGAGCGCGAAGTACGCCTTCACGCTCGCGCTCATGTCGAACTTGCCCTGATGGAACAGCGGCCAGCCCCCGTGCTCGCCCTGAATACGGCGCAGATAGACGGCGATCTTGGCTTCGAGTTCGGCGTCGACCTTCTCGCCCAGATGGTGGCGCAGCAGCACATACTCAGCCGGAATCGTCGAATCGGCTTCGAGTTCGAACAGCCAGTGACCGTTGTCCTGTTGCAGATCGAGCAGGGCCGTGATCGAGCGATCGATACCCGTCTCAAGCGTTTGCGTCGCCATTGCCGTGCTCACCTTCTGGGCAAGTTCGGTATGCAGTTTGAGGTCCACTGCGGTAGCAGTGGCCGTGCGTCGAGCTTCCTTCTCGGAAGCGTCGCGAATCGTATCCATGACAGTCTTGCCTTTTCAACCGGCCGTATCAGGCCGGGCTCAGTAAATCGGCGGCGCGGTTGCCGCTTCGCAACGCGCCCTCGATGGTCGCTGGCAGGCCGGTGGCCGTCCAGTCGCCGGCGAGCAAGAGATTGCGCCAGCGCGTCTTCGCCGCAGGGCGGCGTTTGTCCTGCGCCGGCGTTGCCGCAAACGTGGCGCGCTTCTCGCGCACCAGTTGCCACACCGGCATCGGCGTGACCGGCACCTGACACGCCTTCGCCACCTCTTCCCAGATGCGCAGCGCGAGCGATTCGCGCGACTCATCGAGCAGATGGTCGGCGCCGCTGATCGTCACCGACAACCGGTCTTCGAACGCGAAAATCCAGTCACTCACACCGTTCACCACACCGATCATCGGCGGGCAGCCCGGCGGGGGCGTCACCTGAAAATGCGCGTTGACGATGGCGCGGTATTCGTCCGGCGTCGTCAACTCAGGCACCAGCGAGGCCGCCACATTCGGCGGCACAGCCAGCACGACGGCATCATCCGCGCCGAGCATTTCCGGGCCGTCGCCGAAATCGATCGATTCGACCCGGCTGCCGTCGCCCGAGTAGGCCAGCGCGCGCACGCGGTGCTGCATCATGACTTGCGCGCCCTTCGCTTCCAGATACGCCAGCGCCGGGTTGACGAACGACACGTCGAGCCCGTCGCTCGCAATCAACGGATGGCAGGCTTTGCCGCCCGCCGCGAGCGTTTCGCGAATGACGGCAGCGGCCATCTGCGCCGAACCTTCCGCCGGATCGGCATTGAGCACGGCCAGAAACAGCGGATGAATCAGCCGCTTGTACAGCGCCGGCGGGCAATTCATCGCGTCGGTCATCGTCGCGTCGGGGCCGGCGCGCAGCAGCGGCGCGAGCGACAGATAATCCGACCACTTCGTGCCCGGTACGCGTGCGCTCTTGTCGAAGATCCACCACGGCAGGCGGCCTTCGGAGAGCCGCACGGTCCAGCGCTCCTCGCTATCGAGATCGACAAAGGCGAATTCGGCGCGCCCGGGGCCGGTCAGCGTGTGCTCCGAGCCGATCGTGCGGGTGAACTCACGCATGGTCGTATTGCCCGAGAGCACCAGATGGTTGCCGTTATCGATCACGGCGTTCAGCGTGCGATCGAAGTACGACCGGCAACGTCCGCCCGCCTGCGGTGCGGCTTCGTGCAGCACGACCGGCACGCCGCGCGTGGCAAGTCTTACCGCGGCGGCCAGGCCTGCGAGGCCGGCGCCGATGACATGAACCTTGCCCGCCATCAGAAAACCATCTGCCGCAGCAGCATCAGAATCAAACGCCAGCGCGGCACACGCACGCGCTCACGCGGCGCGGCAAAGCCGCGCGCAATCAGCTTGTCGAGAATCGCGCCATAGGCCTTGGCCATCACCGCCGGGGCGATGACCACACGGCGCGGGTGGCGCGCCATGATCGCGCGCGCCTTCGCGTAATGTTCATGCGCCTGCGCCACGAGCGGCGCACAAGCCCGGTCGAGCCGGGCATCGGCCATCATCGCAGGCGTGGCGTTGACGATACCGGCCTCTGCCAGCGTCTCGCGCGGCAGGTAGACGCGGCCGATGGCGGCGTCTTCGTCGATATCGCGCAGGATATTCGTCAGTTGCAGGGCGCGGCCGAGGTGGTACGACAGATCGATACCTTCCTGCTCGGGCATGCCGAACACCTTCACCGACAGGCGGCCGACGGCACTCGCCACGCGATCGCAATAGAGATCGAGGGTCGGCAGATCAGGCGCCACGATGGGGCCGCACGCATCCATTTCCATGCCGTCGATGACAGCCAGAAAATCGTCGTGCTTCAGGTCGAATTGCTTGACCACACGTGCCAGATTGGCGAGCGACGGCGCGGGACGACCTTCGTAAAGGTCGGCCAGATCGCGGCGCCAGACCGCCAGACGCGCCATGCGGCTCGCCGACGTGTCTTCGCCGTCGTCGGCAATGTCGTCTACGGCGCGGCAAAAGGCATAAATCTCGAACATGCCTTCGCGCTGTGCGGGCGGCAAAATACGCATCGCAGCATAGAAGCTGCTGCCGGACGCCACACGTGCGCTGCTTTGCTCAGGCGAAATTTCGATCGGTTCGGCGACGCTCACGAGGCTCCTCGTCGTGCAGGGGAACAGGGTGACACCACTGAAAATCCCAGGGGATTCTTGCAAACCCGGAAGTATACCGGGGATTGGCGTGACTTTCCCGCCAGGATTGGGAACGATAGCATAGAATCTCGGGGCGCTCGGGGGAGGCCCGATGGCTGAAAATCGCCCCACAGCCCTGATTTCCCGACGTTTTTTGACAATTGCGTCAGTTGGCGCGCCGCTGGCCGAACGGTGGCCGGTCCGGCACAATCGTTATCCCAGTATTCGCAACAATCGCAACTATTGCGGCGGCGGTCTTCCTCTGGCAGACACCCCTCGATTTGCCCCAATTGAATTGCCTCACCAGCCCGATGACTTCCGACGCCAAGATCGAGCATTACGAAAACTTCCCCGTAGCCAGTGTCCTGCTGCCGCGCGAAATGCGCGCGCCGGTGGGCGTGATCTACAACTTTGCCCGGACTGCCGACGACATCGCCGACGAGGGCGACGCGACCAACGCCGAGCGTCACGCCGGGCTGGCCGCCTATCAGGCTGAACTCGACAAGATCGCCGCCGGCGTGCCCACGTCGCCCGACCAGCCGCTCTTCGCCGCGCTCGCGCGCGTGATCGCCGAGCACAAGCTCTCGGTGCAGCCGTTCTCCGACCTGCTCTCGGCCTTCGATCAGGATATCGAGGTCAAGCGCTACGCCACCTTCGCCGACCTGCGCGACTACACGCGCCGCTCTGCCGACCCGGTCGGGCGCATCATGCTCGGCCTGTTCAAGCTCGACACGCCCGAGAACATTGCCTGCTCCGACGACATCTGCTCGGCGCTGCAACTGATCAACTTCTGGCAGGACGTCGAAGTCGACTGGCGCAAGGCGCGCGTCTATCTGCCGCAGGACGACATGGCACGCTTCGGTGTCACCGACGCCGATATCGACGCGAAGACGCTCGACGATCGCTGGCGCGCGCTGATGCGCTACGAAGTGGATTTTGCCCGCCGCATGATGCTGCGCGGCGCCCCCCTCGCCAACCGTGTGCCGGGGCGCTTCGGACTGGAGCTTTGCTGTGTGGTCCATGGCGGCCTGCGCATTCTCGACATGATCGAAGCGGCCAATTACGACGTCTTCCGCCACCGTCCGCAGTTGGGCAAGGGCGACGGCGTGCGCGTGTTCCTGCGCGGTGTGTGCATGAAGCTGAGCGGCCGGCCGCCCAAGGCACTCGCGGCGGCCTGAACCCCGCCAGCCCTGCCACGACTTGTTGCAATGGCAGCAGTGCCAGCAGTGGCACCATCGATCCGCACTCGGCTGGCGCTTCTCCTGCGGCCACGCTTGCCCTAACGTGATGCATTGACGCGCCGTGCCCAAGGGACGGCGCGCCCTCCCCTCACGTTCTGGAGCTTCGGAGCCGCGCGCCGTGAATCTGCCTGCCGCCCTGCAACGTCTTGCCTCGCAACAACGCGACGTCCGTGGCAGTCACGGCGCTCCCTCTCGTACGAACGCCGGCCTGATCTTCGCCATCGTCATCGTCATGTGGGGCGTGAACTGGCCGGTCAGCAAAGCGCTGCTCGCGCATGTTTCCCCTTGGTGGAGCACTGCGTTTCGCTCGACCGTCGGCATGCTCACCCTCTTCATCATCTGCGCGGCGACCCGGCGGCTGGTTTGGCCGAAACGCGGCGATCTACCCGTGATCCTGAGCGTCGGCCTACTGCACATGACGGTCTTCTCGCTGCTGGTCGCCATCAGCCTGCAATACGTGAGCGCCGGGCGCTCGGCGGTGCTCGCCTACACCACGCCGCTCTGGGTCATGCCCGCGGCCCGCCTCTGGCTGGGTGAAGCGCTGACGCCGCGCCGACTGGTCGGCATCGCCTTCGGCCTGCTCGGCATCGCGGTCATGTTCAACCCGCTGGCGTTCGACTGGCACGACCGTAATGCCGTCTTCGGCAACGCGCTCGTGCTCGCCTCGGCACTCGTGTGGGCCATCGCCATCGTCCACATGCGCGCGCATCGCTGGGTCAACGGTCCGTTCGAACTGAGCCCATGGCAATTGCTGCTCGCGAGCGTGATTCTGAGCACGCTTGCCCTCCTCTTCGATGGCCCACCGCGCATCACCGGCGTGGCGGGATTTGCCGGACTGATGACGTATGGCGGCATCGTCGGTGGCGGCATTGCTTACTGGCTGGCAGGCGTGGTCACGCGGCAGTTGCCTGCGGGCGTCACCTCGCTCGGCCTGCTCGGCGTGCCCGTCGTCGGCACGCTCGCGTCCGCGTTCCTCCTGCGTGAATCGCTCGGGCTCGACGTCTGGCTGGCCCTCGCGCTCATCGTGGGCGGCATTGCACTGGGCACGGTATCGAAACCTCCGAGCGAAGCAAGCGCATCGAATGCACCGGGCACCTCCATCGGTGAACCCACTGCGACGCCATGCCGCACCGACCCCGCCGCCTGATCTCGCTGCGCTTGACCCATCGCAAACGCCGTTCGTCGCAGGCATGACAGACTGCCCTCACGCATGACGAATGGAACTGACATGAACGAGCAATGGCTGACGCTGGCCGGCCGCCGGCTGCTGCCGGTGGTACAGGGCGGCATGGGAATCGGCATCTCCGCGCACCGACTGGCGGGCACCGTCGCACGCAATAACGGCATGGGCACGATTGCGAGCATCGACCTGCGGCACCACCACCCCGACCTGCTGGCTCGGGTCGAAGGCACCCGCGACAAGGCGGCCATCGAAGCGGTCAACCTGATCGCACTCGACCGCGAAATCCGCGCAGCCAAAGCACTTGCCGACGGCCACGGACTCGTTGCCGTGAACGTCATGAAAGCCGTGAGTGCTCACGCATCGCTCGTGCGTCAGGCGTGCGAGAGCGGCGCTGACGCCATCGTCATGGGCGCCGGTCTGCCGCTCGATCTGCCGGAACTCACGGCCGCGCACCCAAACGTTGCGCTCATCCCGATTCTGTCGGATTCACGCGGCGTGAGTCTCGTGCTGCGCAAGTGGATGAAGAAAGGCCGCCTGCCCGACGCCATCGTCATCGAACATCCCGCCCACGCCGGTGGCCATCTGGGTGCATCGCGCATCGAAGACCTCGGCGACGGGCGCTTCTCGTTCGACCGTGTGCTGACCGAATGCCGCGAGATCTACGCATCGCTCGGCATCGAGTGGGCGCGCGTGCCGCTGATCGTTGCAGGCGGCATTCATCGGCATGAACAGGTGAAGCATTGGCTGGGGCAGGGCGCGGCGGGCGTGCAATTGGGAACGGCATTCGCCGTGACTGAGGAATCCGACGCCCATCCAGCCTTCAAGGAAGTGCTCGCTACCGCCCGCCCCGAAGACATCGCGGAATTCACCAGCGTGGCGGGTTTGCCGGCGCGCGCAGTCCTCACGCCGTGGCTCAAGCGCTATCTCTCTCGTGAGACGGCATTGCAGGCGAAGGCGAAAGTGCGTCAGTGTCTGGAAGGCTTCGACTGCCTTCAGGCGTGCGGCTTGCGTGATGGCGTGGCCCGTATCGGCCAGTTCTGCATCGATCTGAAACTGGCGCAGGCCGTGCGCGGCGACGTGGCGCGCGGGCTGTTCTTCCGGGGACGCGATCCGCTGCCGTTTGGCGAACGCATCCGGCCCGTGGCGGACCTGATGCGCTACTTGCTGACCGGCGAGTCGCCTGCGGATGGGCCGGATGCCGTCGATGCGGCCGATGCCACGCCAGTCGCCATCGCCTGACCGTTGCTGGTGCTGGTGCTGGTGCTGGTGCCGCCAGTGACGCTAGTGCTGCTGGCTCCGGCAGCGCCTGAAGTCCCGCTATTGCGCGCCGCAATTCGCTTGTCGAAGAAGGCGGCCAGCGCGGGATCGTTCACGCTCAGATCGAACTGCCGGTCATTGACCGCATTGAAATAGTTGTCGCAGAGATCCGCCTTGGCGCTCTCGGTCGTCTGATCGTCGATGCTTCGCGAGTAGACGGTGAACTGCCGCTCGACTAGCATCGGCAATTGCGTGCGCAGCAACTCGTCAAAACTTTGCCGCGCCTGCGGGTCGGTGTAGGTTGCCTGCAACTCGGCGCGCACGCGGCGGCCTTCGAGCAAGTATTCGCGATGACGCGATTCCCACGCGCGTAGTGCTGCGTTGCCATGCGCGCGCGTTGCCTCGCCATACAGGCCGCATTTCTGCACCAGCTGTCCGAGCACCTGCCCCACGCCCTCGGGAGAGGCAATGGCGGCGCCCATGAGCTCGGCGTCGCTCTTGTATTGCGGCGGCTGCGCCCACACCGTGGATGCCTGTGCGAACACCGCTGCACCGACGAGCACGCTTGCGCATGCCCGTCGCCATGACTTGCGTTGTCGAGTCATTACCGGGTCATCAGGACGGCGTGCTTGGGTGGCCACGCTCTGGGAGATATCGCTTCGGCCGCGATTGAATAACGGCATCTTAGCCGAAGTCGCGGGGCGCGTCCGGGAGGCCTCGCCAAACCTATGCCGCACAGGCCTCCGGGCCGAGACGCGCCACCATATACCCGACGAAGTCTTCCAGTTTTGCCGACACGTAGCGCCCGGCCAGATGCACCAGATGCATCGGCTCGCTCACGGTTGCGTCGGCTTCCAGCACGCGAACCAACCGCCCTGCCGCCACTTCAGGCGCCAGCAGATACTCCGGCAACAACGCGATGCCCATGCCGCATACCGCCGCCTGCAACTGCGCAAACGGGTTATCGGCAATCAACCGCACATCGTGCTGCAAAGGCTGCAACGGCGACGTGCCAGTGGCAGCACGCGGACCGTCCGCACGGAGCCACTTCCCATGCGCATCGTCATAGCGAAAGCCCAGACAGTCGTGCCCGGCCAGATCGGCGGGTTGGCGCGGCACACCGCGCCGTGCCAGATAGGCGGGCGACGCACAGGCCACCCGCGTCACACCGCGCAGGGTATGCGCGACGAGCCCCGGCTCCGGCAATCCGCCTGCCTGAAATGCGGCGTGAATGCCCTCTTCCTCCAGATCGACGGCGCGGTCCTTGAGATCGAGATCGAGCGCCACATCCGGATGCGTGCGCAAATACTCGGCAAACAGCGGCATGAGCAGGTGCGCGCCCACAGTCGTTGGCGCACTGACCCGAAGCTGCCCAAGCGGGCGACGGGCCGCCTGCATCGCCGACGAAGCCGACGTTACCGATGACATCGACGACATCGACGACATCGACGAAACACCCGCCACCCCGGCGTCCGCATTCTCCACGCGCGCCAGCACCTCGGCACACTCGGCGAAATAGCGCGCCCCCAGCGCCGTCGGCACCTGCCGCCGGCCACTGCGATGCAGCAGCGGTTGCCCGAGCCGCGCTTCCAGCGCCTGCACATGACGCGACGCGGTCACCGCCGACATCGCACAGGCGGCGGCACCGGCGCTGAGACTCCCGGCGCGTACCACCTGAACGAACACCTCCATGCATTTGAGGCGGTCCATGATCAATCGCGCAGCTTGGCCCGTTCGATCGACATGTGCGTCGGCATCATGTTGGTGTTGGCGTTATGCATCACCCACAGCGAGCCCGCCACGATGATGGCAATCAGCCCGGCCGTGCACAGGAAGATGGCCGAGTTCTGCCGCTGATCGCGCTTCGCACCGATATGCAGGAAGTACACCAGTTGCACGATCAACTGCGCGACGCAGAGCACCACGATGGTGGCGAGCCCCATACCGCGCGGCACCACGCCGAGCATGACCGCACCGAACGACGCGAAGGTCAGCACCAGCGACAGGAAGAAGCCGATCACATAGTCGCGCAGGCCGCCGTGCGACGCGCTCGCCGCGTGGGTTTGTGACGTTGGTGAATGAGCGCTCGTCATACGAACTCCCGCAGATAGACGAAGGTGAACACGCAGATCCAGACCAGATCCAGAAAGTGCCAGAACAGGCTCAGGCATTGCAGGCGGCGGCGTACCACGTCGTCGAAACCGAAGCGGCGAATCTGGTCGATCATCACCACGAGCCACAGCAAGCCGCACGTCACGTGCAGCCCGTGCGTGCCCACGAGCGTGAAGAAGGCCGACAGGAACGCGCTGCGCCCCGGCCCGGCCCCTTCGTGAATCAGCGCCGAGAATTCATACACTTCCATCGCGACGAAGGCCGCGCCCAGCGCGAAGGTCAGCCACAGCCAGCGCTTCACGTTGGCTTCGTTGCCCGGGCGAATCGACAGCGACGCCAGCCCGAACGTAAAGCTCGAGAGCAACAGCAGCATCGTTTCGCCGAGCACGAACGGCAGCTCGAACAACTCGCGCCCGACCGGGCCGCCTGCCGTGTTCTGCGCGAGCACACCGAAGGTGGCAAACAGCACGCAGAAGATGAGGCAGTCGCTCATCAGGTAGATCCAGAAGCCGAGCGTGGTGTTCACGCCCGCATCGTGGTGCCCGTGCGCAGTGTCGTGGAGGTGGGCCCCGGCGTGCGCGCCGTGCCCGTGAGTGGGGTTGAGGGTTGCGCCGGACATCAGGCTGCCTTTGGAATGGATTGAGACTGGGGCTGCGCGGCGCGCAGATCGTCGTAGCGGGCCCGCTCGATGCGCGCGACTTCCGCCGCCGGGACGTAGTAATCGACGTCGCGATCGTAGGTGCGCCACAGGAACGTGGCGATGGTCGCCACCAGACTGGCGCCGGCCAGCCACCAGATGTGCCAGATCAGGGCAAAGCACATCACCGCACTGAACACCGAGACCACGAAGCCCGCGCCGGTATTACGCGGCATATGGATGTCTTCGTAGTGCTTCGGCTCACGCCAGGCGAGGCCGCGCACCTTGTCGTCCCAATGCTGTTCGAGCGAATCGATGTTCGGCACGTGCGCGAAGTTGTAGAACGGTGCCGGCGACGACGTCGCCCACTCCAGACTGCGCGCATCCCACGGGTCGCCCGTCAGGTCGCGATTGTCCTTGCGGTCACGCACGCTCACCACCAACTGCACGATGAACGCCAGAATACCCAGACCGATCACGGCGGCGCCCACGGCGGCCACGATCAGATACGGCTGCCAATCGGCCTGCACGTAGTGGTTCATGCGGCGCGTCATGCCCTTGAAGCCGAGCACATACAGCGGCATGAAGGCCAGATAGAAGCCCACCAGCCAGCAGAAGAACGAAATCTTGCCCCAGCGCTCGTTGAGCGTGAAACCGAACACCTTCGGGAACCAGAACGTAATCCCGGCCAGACACCCGAACACCACGCCGCCGATGATCACGTTGTGGAAGTGCGCCACGAGGAACAGCGAGTTGTGCAGCACGAAGTCCGCGCCCGGCACGGCCAGCAGCACACCGGTCATGCCGCCGATCGCAAACGTCACCATGAAGCCGATGGTCCAGAGCGTGGACGAGTGGTAACGAATGCGGCCCTGATACATCGTGAAGAGCCAGTTGAACAGCTTCACGCCGGTCGGAATCGAGATGATCGTCGTCATGATGCCGAAGAAGGCATTCACGTTCGCGCCCGAGCCCATCGTGAAGAAGTGGTGCAGCCACACGAAGAACGACAGAATGCCGATCGACGACGTCGCGTAGACCATCGACTTGTAGCCGAACAGCGGCTTGCGCGAGAACGTGGCGATGATCTCCGAGAACGCCCCGAACGCCGGCAGAATCAGGATGTACACCTCCGGGTGCCCCCAGATCCAGATCAGGTTCACGTACATCATGGCGTTGCCGCCGAGCTCGTTCGTGAAGAAGTGCATGCCCAGATAGCGGTCGGCGGTGAGCAGCGCGAGCGTGGCGGTCAGCACCGGAAACACGGCAACGATCAGGATGTTGGTGATGAGCGCGGTCCACGTGAACACGGGCATCTTCATCAGGTTCATGCCCGGTGCACGCATGCGCAGAATCGTCACGATGAAGTTGATGCCGGTGAGCGTGGTGCCAAGCCCCGATATCTGTAGCGACCAGATGTAGTAATCCACCCCGACCGTTGGGCTATACCCCAGCTCGGACAGCGGCGGATACGCCACCCAGCCCGTGGCCGCGAAATCGCCCACGAACATCGACATCATGACCAGCACGGCGCCCATGGCGGCGAGCCAGAACGAGAGCGAGTTCACGAACGGGAACGCCACGTCGCGCGCGCCGATTTGCAGCGGCACGATCACGTTCATCAGGCCAAGCACCAGCGGCGTGGCCACGAAGAAGATCATGATCACGCCGTGCGCGGTGAAGATCTGGTCGTAGTGATGCGGCGGCAGATAGCCGGCTTCGCCACCGGCTGCAACGGCCTGCTGGGCGCGCATCATGATCGCGTCGGCAAAGCCGCGCAGCAGCATGATGAGCGCGAGCACGATATACATCACGCCGATGCGTTTGTGATCGACGGAGGTAATCCACTCCGTCCAGAGGTATTGCCACTTGCGGTAATACGTAATGGCACCGAGCAGCGCCGCGCCGCCCAGCAACACCACCGCCAGCGTGCCCATGATGATGGGCTCGTGCAGCGGGATGGCGTCGAGATCGAGTTTTCCGAACATGACTTACTCCGTGAGCGAATTCGGCGCGATGGCCGGCGACCTGACGCCAGCCAGTTGCTGCGTCTCTACGCGGCAATTGGCGGCGGCGATGATGTCGTCGAGTGCGCTGCGCGTGCCGTTAGCGGCCACGCTGCCGTCCATCGGCCCCATGTATTTGCCGACGATGGCGTCGAACAATCCCGGCATCACGTTCGCGTAAATCGGCACCGGCACGCCCGTGCCCGGTTGTTCAAGCTTCACGTAGGTGGGCGCGTCGAGCGTGTCGGGCGAGCCTTGCGCTTCGTGCACCCATTTCTCGAAATCCGCACGCGAGGTCACGTGCGCCTTGAAATGCATATCGGAAAAGCCTGCGCCGCTGTACGCCGACGACATGCCGGCATAGGTGCCGGTCTGGTTGGCGATCAGGTGCAGCTTGGTCTGCATGCCTGACATCGCGTAGACCATGCTGCCGAGTTGCGGGATGAAGAAGGCGTTCATCAACGACTCGGCCGTGAGCTTGAACTCGACGGGCGTGTCGACTGGCAGCACCAGCCGGTTGACGGTGGCGACGTGGTAGTCGGGATAGATGAAGAGCCACTTCCAGTTGAGCGCGACGACTTCCACGCGCACGGGCGGTTTGTCGGACGCCACCGGCTCGATCGGCCGGTACGGGTCCAGCTTGTGCGTGGTCTCCCAGATCATCACGGCGAGTGCGACGACGATGATGACGGGGATCGTCCAGACGACGACTTCGATCTTGGTGGAGTGCGACCACTTGGGCGAATAGGTCGCGGCCGTGTTCGATTCGCGATAACGCCAGAAGAACACCAGCGTGAGCACGATCACGGGCACCACGACGAGCAGCATGACACCGAGCGCGATCAGGATCAGATGCTTCTCCTGTTCGCCGACACTGCCCTTCGGGTCGAGCAATTCGAGCGTGCAACCGCTCATGGGCACCGTCGCGAGCAGCGCGCCGGCCCGGGCGCACCACGTTTGCCAGCGCGTGCCGCTTATTCTGTCCGCCCGCTCCCGCGAGAGGGGCCAGACGTTATGCATGGGCATTTCGAACCTCTATGTATGGATACAAAATTTGCGTTTCGAATGCTACTCACACGCATAATCCATACATCGCGACATAATGACGCAGGGAGGAACCTGTTGGCCCGGCACGTGGTGCGCGAGCGCCTCATTAGCTTGCCTACATGGCGTCAGCGCTGCCCGGCGGCCCGGGGCGGGGCACAGCAGTTTTGGGTATCGATCTTGCGCCCCCGGCACGACGGCAATGCAGGAGACGACTTGCACATCAGCGCGTTGGCCGGCCATGTGTAGGTGAAATGCCGGTCGAGCATGCATAGCTCGGCGGCGGCCACGTCGTCCGCTTTCATCAGGTCGACGCCCGGCTGCGTGACGCTCGCGAAGCCGCAGTCGCGCATGGCCTGCTTCACGCCGTCGGCGTCGGTATTCGCACGTTTCCAAAACGTGTAGGGCGGCGGCAGCGCGGCGCGCGTGCTGTGCACGGCGGGATCGAAGTCCGGATCGGTGCCGAAGGTTCTGCCGCGCGGCACGTTGGCGCAGGCGGGTAATTCCGGTGAATCGGTGCAAAGGATGCGGCGGCCCTGATAGCGGAACCCGATTTCAATCATGCACAGTTGCGCCTGAGCGACGTCGTTGGTGGACATCTCGCGCGGGGAGATATTGGCCGGATCAGGGAAGCCGCAATCGACCATGGCCCGTCGCACACCCAACTCGCTGACGCCCGGCTGCGTCCACAGCGTGTATGCCGCAGGGGGTGGCTGAAACGGCCGCGTGGTGCAAGCGGCAGCGCCAAGACAAAGCAGGACGGCGCTAAGCGTCGTGCGGACTAAGGAGACGGTTGGGAACATTGGCATAACGATTTAAAAAGCGCCATTGAGTCGCGCCGATTATAGCGACGCCCCTTCCTCCTCCCTTTGCGATTCCCAATGCCGGGGCACGTGCAACAGGGCACTGTGATTTATACGGGCCGGCAATCGCGGCCTTCGTCGAATCCCCGAAAAGCCCCGCTAGATAAGGCATTCCGCCCATCGCGCGCACGCCCGACTCCTCGACTTTTCACCGACTTGTATTAATCACAGTTTCGGCGCGGCAGGCCGATGACGATACTTCATTCAACGGCCAACGCAACAAAGCAGCCGCGAAACACCGAAGCCAAATCGAACCCTGAACCGCAACTTGAATCGCTGAAAAAAGGAGCCACACCATGTTCCCGTTCGCCTACCTCTTCGACACCTACGCCGAACCCGCCGCCAACTATGTGATCACCGTCGGCCACTTCTTCGGCTACTGAGCCGAACCAACCGAAACACCCGCCTCACCCTTAAATCGCCACACCACTGACTCAGGAGAAACACCATGGCAGCTATCGCTCACTACATCGGCCGCGACGTCGTCCCCTTCATCGCCAGCCTGCCGATCTTCAACTGAAGCACGCGTCACACCCACAACTTCGCACCTGAACAAGGAGAAACAACACATGGCCATGACCTTCATGCTTCAAGCCGCTGCGCTCGCCGGAGTGATGATGGACTGCAACTTCACCGATATCTTCTGATCGGTGGCGTCCCCCGGCGTCCCTACCCCACCGACACGGAAAATGACCACTTCACGCGGGAATGCCGCGCAGTCAAGCAGGTCTGACGTTCAGCGCCTGAAGCGAACGTCCGCGAAATCCCGTAAAAAATGCCGCTTCGATCTGCGTCGAAGCGGCATTGCGATCTTCTGGAGACTCACCGCAACGCGGTTCAACTTCTTAGCGGAATCGATACCAGCATCCCTCGTCTTGCATAGAATCGCTCGGCTTCTTTGATAGGAAGACTGACATCCATCTGGTAGGGAGGCACGCCAGACGGGTTATGAAACCGAATGTGATCGAGGTCCGATCCGTGTATGAGAACGAGGTGCCCGCCCCTGCGAGAGTTTGGCGTCTTTGGATTTCTGATCTCCGGACTGACCGAAACCAATGCCATGCAAAATGGTGAAATTTCGTTTGCAATGTCGGAGAGTGGCATGTCTTCGAATACGCTGATATCGAGATGAAAGCGCACACGCACCCAATTGCAAAACGGCCGGTAAATCAGTCCCGTCACCGAGTTGTCGCCGTGTTTGATGTATGCGCCGACCGATAGCGCCTCACAGAGCATTTCATAGCGAGTTCCGTGCGGGATTGACAGAAAATCGAGAATCGACTCGAGGCATGCAATGCCGCATATCCGTCTAGCCCAAAAACGGTAATCAGCCTCCGAGGAGAAACCCGAAAGGGTCCACATGGGATCATCACAAGGATCGATCAAGCCCGCAATGATGCCCTCGTTGAGCTCGGGCGATGCCCACTGAGATCGATAAGGAACGCCTGTGTGATGAAATTTATTGTCCATTCGTGGAACCGACGCTGTTCGCTAAGTTGTAACCGATTGGGTGGCCCCACATAGCCCGCCTCCTCGAGTTTGAACGCGTTATAGAGCGTCCGGAGCGGGGGCCTGGGGAAGTATTTAATCAGAAAACATCGCGATTTTTATCGTTTGACCGTTGGGAATTGGCCGAGAAACTCTGGCAGTGATGAGGCGATAGGAGCGATGTACCAGGGGAATTCACTGTCGAAACGAATTTGGACGGGCAGCATTGCCCTCCACCAGGACCACTTCACGCGGTCCTTTTTCTTTTGGTGGACGGCACAGGAATTTCGTCATCCGGCGTTTCCTAGTACGATTTCGGCATTACACGAAAAATTAGGGCCAGCGGGATGACTTCTCCTACCAAAGTGTTCTGCATCGAAGACGATCACGATTCGGCAGACCTGATTCGCGAAGACCTGACCGATCGCGGTTATGTCGTCAAAGTCGCACACGACTTCACGGCAGCACTCGCCACACTGGCGTCATTCATGCCCGACATCATCGTGTGCGACGTGAATGTGCCGGGCATGACCGGCTTCGAGTTTCTGGAAAGCGCACGCAGCATCATTCAGGGCGAGCGCAAGATTCCGTTCATCTTTCTGACGGGCAACGCCGACAAGGCCTCGATCATGCGCGGGCACAGCACCGGCGCCGACGAATACATGCTCAAGCCGGTCGATTTCGACGTGCTCGATACGGTGATCCGGAAATACACGCACCATGACGAGCCGGACGACGGCGCTTCGCTGCCCTTCGGCATCACCAAACGCGAAGTCGAGATTCTGCAATGGTCGGCGCGCGGCAAGACCTCCGCCGAAATCGCGATCATTCTCGATCTGAGCAAGCGAACGGTCGACTTTCACATCGACAACGCCCGCGAAAAGCTCAACGTCGCCACCCGCACCGAAGCCGTCGTGCGCGCCGCGCTGCTCAATATCATTCAGCTTTGACGGCAGACGACTCCCGTCGCCCCGCCCGCCTACGCTCAGTCCGAACGGATCCACCGCATGCCTAAAGCGTCCAAACAGCCGAACACGAAGCTCCCCGTTCGGGGGCGAATGTATCTTCTGCTCGTCATCTGCCTCGTCGTCATGGTCGCCGTGGGCGTCGTGGTGCACCGCGAAGTCGACACCGCGCAACGCACCGCACTCGCCGCCGAGCGTGCGCAGATCGACAATCTGAGCGTGCTCGAAGAACTCAACGACTACATCTCCGACTTCCGCACCGTCGAATCCGAAGCGCTCGCGCCAATGTCGCCCAAGGCGCTCGCGGCCATCCGCAGCGCCGCCGACGAGTTCGACGACAAGATCAAAAACGCCTCCGATCGCTACCAGAAGCTGCTGGTGCATGACGAATACCGTCTGGCCTTCTCGAAATTCCAGACGCAATGGGCACAGTACCGCCGGATTTCGAATCAGGTCTTTCAGCTCGCACAGAACGGTAAGCTGGGCGACGCCGTCAAGCTCTACCGGGGCGAATCGAACAACAAGTACACGCTGGCCAACAGCACCTTCGGCGCCCTGGTGTTCCGCAGCACCGAAGGGCTGATCAAGAACGTCGAGACGAAAGGCAACGCCGCACATACCCGGTTGCTGCAAATCGACGCGCTGATCGCCGCGATGATTCTGGTTACGCTGGGCTGCCTCGTGTATGTGGATGCGGCGATCCTGCGGCCGTTCACGCGCCTGATCGCGCTCGCCGGCAACGCCATCTCGGGCAAGAACAAGGCACGCCTGCCATGGCTCACGCGAGGCGACGAGATCGGCACGCTCTCGCGCACGATTGCCAAGTTTCAGGAAAGCACGTCGTCACTGGTGCGCAACCAGAAGCTCACGACGGCCAAGAACACCATTCTCCAGCGGGCGCTGGCCAATGAAGAGCGGCTCAATAACTTCCAGAAGACGTTCCGCTCGATGGCCTCACACGAGTTCCGCACGCTGCTCAATGTGATCGACGGCCATGCGCAGCGATTGCTGAGCCCGCGTAACGAAGAAACCGATTCGCGCCCGCGCTACACCAAGATTCGCGAAGCCGTGGCAAAGCTCAACAATGTGATTCAAAACTGGCTGGAGGCCGCGCAAAGCGCCTCGCTCGACGATCCGAAGTTCGGCAAGCGCAGCGAGTTGTCGCTGGTGGCGTTGCTGGAAGACGTGCGCGATGTGGGCTCGGACATGTTCCCTAACGCGACCATTACGGTGACCCCGACGACGGACCTCGACAGCCGCATGATCGGCGACAGCAACGTGCTGTTCCACGCGTTCATCAATATCGTGAGCAACGCGACGAAGTACACGATGCTGCCGCCCGCCATCGATATCGGGGTGGCCGATGCGGGCGATGCCCTTCGCGTGGTACTGCGCGACAACGGCACCGGTATCCCGGAGGAAGAACTCAAGGAGATCTTCCAGATGTCGTTCCGTTCGCGCAGCAATGCCGTGCTCGAAGATGGCTCGGGGGTCGGGCTGGCCGTCGTGCACGCGGCCATCGAATTCCATCAGGGCACGATCGAGGTGACCAGTCAGGTCGGTGTGGGCACCACGTTCACCATCACGCTGCCGAAGGCGCCGGTCGTTCAGGAAGCTGCCGAGGCCTGAGCCTGCACCTTCGCTACGTCGGCTGGCGTCAGTCCGCCGACGGCGCCACATCGCTGGCGCTGCCACCACCACCCAGCGTCTTGTACAGCGCCATGCGGTTGTTGAGCCGATTCAGGCGCACCAGCGCATCGGCGCTTTGTGCGTCCCGCACGCGCTGCTGCTGATCCAGCCATAACTGCACGCCCGTGGCCCCTGCGAGAAAACGCGAGCGCGCCAGCGTCTCGGCGCGCTGCGCCTGCGCGAGCGACAGCGTACGCTGCTCGCCCTCGCGGGTCAGTTGCTCACGCGCCGACAATGCGTTCTCGACTTCACCCAGCGCCGTGTAGAGCGTCTTGCGGAACAAGATCACTGCCTCGTCGAACTGCGTTTGCGACACCTTGATCTGCAACTGCATGGTGTTCCACTGAATGAACGGCAGTGCCAGCCCCAGCCCCAGCGAGCCCACCGGATTCATCAGCGCACTCGACAGATTCGTGCTCGTCGTACCGGCCTGCCCCGTCAGTGTGAACGTCGGATAGAAGCTGGTGCGGGTGACATCGACATTCGCCAGAAACCCGCGCAGACGCCATTCCGCAGCACGCACATCCGGGCGGCGGCTCAGCAACTCGGCGGGCAAGCCCGCAGGCACCACCGGCAACGCGGCGGCCGGCAAGGCCGACGGCTCGGGTGCCGACTGCTCGGGCGGCCGGTCGAACAGAATGGCCAGCGCGTTACGGTTCTCCGTGCGCTGCTGCACGAGTTGCGTGATCGCGGCACGTTGCTCAGAGAGGTTCTGTTCGGTCTGCGCTACATCCAGCCCCGAGACGGCCCCTGCCGCATACTTCGAGCGCACCAGCGCCAGCGTGCGTTCCGCATAGGCAATGTTGGCTTCGGCGTAGGCAATCTTTTCATTCAGATAGCCGATCTGCCAATAGAAGCTCGCCGTCGAACTGATCAGCGACAGCCGGGTGGCCTCACGGTCGGCGTCGGTCGCGTCGGCTTCCCAGCGGGCAGCGTCGCGCTGTGCGGCCAGCTTGCCCCACAGATCCAGCTCGTAGCTCACCTGCACCTGCAACTGACTGCCGCGCGACATCCGATGCGTGTCGAGCGTGCGGCTGACCTGCCCATTGCCCTGCACGGTCACGCCGGGCGTGAGATTCGTATCGGCAAGCCCCGCCTGCAACTGCGCGCGGTAGACGCGGATACCCGCCGCCGCCAGATCGTTGTTGGCGGCGAGTACGTCAATCATCAGACGGTCGAGCACCGGGTCGCCGAAGGCGCGCCAGAAGTCCGGTGCCATGAGCGGCGCCGGAGCGGTTGCCGTGCCGGCTGCCGCTGCGGTTGACACCGGCGCCGCAGTGCCGCTCCATTGCGTCGGCACCGGCACCGCCGGCAGCGGTTCGTGACGCACACCGGCACAACCGGAGAGCAACACGGTCGCGCTCGCCGCGAGGGCGAGCAGCGTGCGGGAAACCGTGGGAAACGTCGGCATAGGAAACGTCGGCATCACAGAACTCGTGGAATTACGGATCATCAGTCGCTACCTCAATCGCGCGCGAGCGCTTCAACCGGATCGAGCCGGGCGGCATTGCGCGCCGGCATGAAACCGAAGACCACACCGATGAGCGTCGAACACAGGAATGCCGTGACGATCGAGCCCATCGAAAACACCATCTTCCACTTGGCGACGAACAACGAGAACACGAAGCTCGCCCCGAACGACAGCGCAATACCGATCGCGCCGCCCATCAGACAGACCATCACCGCCTCGACCAGAAACTGCTGCATGATGTCGCTCTGACGCGCGCCGACGGCCATACGAATGCCGATCTCCCGCGTCCGCTCGGTGACCGACACGATCATGATGTTCATCACGCCGATACCGCCCACCACCAGCGAAATCACGGCAATCAGCGAGAGCAGCAACGTGAGCGACTGGCTGGTCTTCTCGACCGTCTTCACGATGCTGTCCATGTTGTAGGTGAAGAAGTCCTTGCGCCCGTGGCGCTGCGTCATCAGCGTCTCAAGGCTCTTCTCGGCAATCTTGCTCGGCTGACCGTCGCGCACCCGCACGGTGATGCTGTCGACGTTGCGTTGCCCGAAGAGCCGGCCACTCGCCGTGGTGTATGGCACCCAGATGTTCAGGCTCTTCATGTCGCCAAAGGCGCTCTTCTTCTCTTCCGTCACACCGATCACCACGCACGGCAGGTTGTCGACGAAGATCACTTCGCCCAGCGGATTCGGGTTCGTCGGGAAGAGCTTGCGGCGCGTGTTCTGATCGATCACGGCGACCTGTGCCTGACGGCGCACCTCATCGGGACCGAAGGCGATACCCTGCGCGATCTTCATGCCGCGCACCTGGAAGAAGCTCTCCCCGACGCCGGTCACGGTCGCGTTGGCGTCCACGTTGCGGTAGCGCAGCAGCAGATTGCGCGCGGTCTCGGGCGTCACGCTGTCGACATAGTTCTGTTCGGTCAGCGCGTACACGTCTTCCGGCACCAGCGTCTGAATCGTGCCCGCGCGGCTGTCGCCCCAGTCTTTGCCGGGATAAATGTTGATGGTGTTCGTCCCGATGCTGCCGATCTCGGCGAGCATGTAGCGTTTGGCACCTTCACCAATGGCCACGATGGACACCACCGACGTGATACCGATGATGATGCCGAGCATCGTCAGGAACGTGCGCAGCCGGTGTGAGACCAGCGCAATCCACGCCATACGGAACGCCTCGGCAAAGCGGCCGACGCCACCGGTCCAGCGGTGCTCGGGCATGGGCGATGTGTTGGCGAGAGCGTCGCCGGTGGCTGCGGCCGTGGCCGCCTTTGCGCCGACATCCGCCGCCGCCCTCGCAGCATTGGCGACTTCGTCACCGTCGTCGTCCGGCGCCCCGGGCGCTACCGCTTCGTCATCGGCTACCGGTGTGTTCTGCCGGTCGGCAACCACTTCGCCGTCGCGAATCTCGATGATGCGACGCGCGTGAGCGGCCACGTGCTCGTCGTGCGTGACGATGATGACCGTATGCCCGAGCGCGTTGAGTTCGCGCAGGATACGGATGACCTCCTTGCCGCTACGGGTATCGAGCGCCCCGGTCGGCTCGTCGGCCAGAATCACATCGCCGCCGTTCATCAGCGCACGCGCAATACTCACGCGCTGCTGCTGACCACCGGACAACTGGCTGGGCCGATGATGCGTACGATCCGCCAGACCCAAGCGGGAAAGCAGTTGCTCGGCCCGGGCGCGGCGAGCCGCGTGCGGTGCGCCGGTGTAGACCGCCGGCATCTCCACATTCCCCGCGGCCTCCAGATGGGGCAACAGGTGATAGCGCTGGAAGATAAAGCCGAAGTGTTCGCGGCGCAGTTGCGCGAGTGCGTCGGCGTCGAGATCACGGGTCTCGCGCCCGGCCACGCGGTAGCTGCCTTCGCTCGGGTGGTCGAGACAGCCGAGGATGTTCATCAGCGTCGACTTGCCGGAACCCGACGCGCCCATGATCGCAACGATCTCCCCCGCCTCGATGGTGAGGTTCACGTTGCGCAGCACGACGACGTCGCGATCGCCCGCCGGAAACCGCCGCGTGATACCGGTCAGTTCGAGCATGGGATGCGCCATCGGGTGCGACGGGGCCGGGTGTGTCGCGGAGGGGGGCGTCATGGTTTCAGCCATTGCCATTACCCCGCGCTGACCGAATCACCGGACGCATCGTTGCGTGCGTCCTTGACGTCGCCGGCCTCGCCGATCACGACCTGATCGCCGGCAGCGAGCCCTTCCTTCACTTCGACCTTCACGTTGTTGTTCAGCCCCGTGCGGACCTGACGCGTGACCACCTTGCCGTCCGCGCCCACCACCCGCACGTCATAGCGACCGTCCGCCTGCTTCTTGCCCAGCGCGGCCACGGGAATGCTCAGGGCCTGCTTGGCGGTGCTCAGCAGGACATTGACCTGTGCAGTCATCGAGATGCGCAGCTTGTGATCGGGGTTGGGCACTTCGAACAACGCGTTGTAGAACACCGCCGTATTGCTGCGCGACCCGCCCAGCCCGCCGAGCGAGCCCTGCGTGTCGAGGAAGTTCTGCGGTGCCGGTTCGATCGCGCGCAGCTTGCCGTAGTAACGCTTGTCCGGCTCGCCAAGAATCGTGAAGTACGTCGTCTGGCCCGGCGCGATACGGATTACGTCGGCTTCCGACACCTGCGCCTTGATGGTCATCGTGTCCAGATCGGCCAGCTTCAGAATCACCGGTGCCTGCTGCTGGGCAATCACGGTCTGGCCTTCCTGCGTGACGATGGCCACGACCTGACCGTCCATCGGCGCAACGATACGCGTGTAGCCGAGGTTGGCGCGGGCCGACTCGATCTGGATCGCTGCCGAACGGATCTTTGCTTCCAGCGCCGCCAGGTTCGCCCGTTGCGCATCGAGATCGGCTTGTGCCGCTTCGAAATCCTGACGTGAGGTCGCATCGTCGGGCAGCATCTGCCGCTGACGCCGGAACGCCAGATCGGCCTTCGCCAGCAACGCCTGCGTGGCGCGACGCTGCGCTTGCAGGTCCTGCTCATTGGCTTCGGCCTGACGCAGCGTGTTCTGCGAGAGCACCGGATCGATCTCGGCGAGCCACTGGCCCTTGGTCACCTTGTCGCCCAGCTTGACCTTGAGCGACTTCAACTGCCCCGACACCTGCGCGCCGACATCCACCTGCGTGAAGGCCACCAACGTGCCCGTGGCAAGCACGGCATTCTCGAGGTCGCTGCGCTCGACCTTGGCGGTCAGATACTGCGGCGGTTTCGGCGAGACGACACTGCGAATCCCAAGAATCAGGAGAACGGCGAGCACGACAAGACTGGCGACGAGATAACGCCGGCGTCGAATGAACTGGATCATGGAGCGATGTGAACGATCAAAGAAGGCGCGTCGAAGAAAGCGGGTTGCCCGGACCGGCGCCGCGCAGAGGCCATCTGAAGATCAGACGGGTGGGACGTGGCGCCAGCGCCGCTTGCCTGCCGGCCGACCGGCCAGCCAGACCACTGGCTGGTTCCACGCCTCCGCTCGGCAGCACCGTTCGGAGCACGAAAAGTAGAGAGTTTAAGGGCTTTGCTGCCTTTGAAAAAAGATCACCGCACCAAACGCATCAGAAACTCCCCTCGTTGGAAGCAGTGTCTCACTGGCCCATGACGCTGAAAACTTGTACAAATCACAGTTGGCCGGATGGCGCGAGTCCGGCAACGTGCCGGGCAGACCGTTGCCGCCGGACGCGGTGGTATATTCCCCCCGCACTTCAGGGAACCTTATGAAAACCGAAATCTTCTACGCTCTCTACCTGATCGCCATCGTGACCGAAGCGATGTCAGGCGCGATCATGGGGATGCAACGCGGCATGGACCGCTTCGGACTCGCCTTCGTCGGCATGGTCACCGCGCTCGGTGGCGGCACGATTCGCGACGTATTGTTCGGCCGCCATCCGCTGGTTTGGATCGCCCATCCGGAGTACCTCTTGCTCACGCTCGGGGCGGCCACGCTCGCGTCCATCGTCGCGCGCCACATTCACCGGCTGCGCATGACGTTCATCACCGTGGACGCCATCGGGCTTGCCGCCTTCACGATTCTCGGCTGCGACATCGGCATGACCGTGAGTACCAGCCCGGTGATCGTCGTGCTCGCGGGCGTGCTGACGGGTATCGGCGGCGGGATGCTGCGCGATCTGCTGTGCGGACAGGTGCCGATGGTACTGCGCCGCGAGATGTACGCGAGCGTGGCGTGCATCGCCGGCGCGCTCTACGTCGCCATGCTGCATTTCGGCGTCGAGAACGGCATCGCCACGGCCATCGGCTGCGTCGCGGGCTTCGTCATCCGCATGCTGGCCGTGTGGTTCGGCTGGCGCTTTCGCACCTTCGAGAACGACGCGCCGACGGAGCCGCTGCATTGATCGGTACATGCTTGGCATCAAAAGAAAGGCGACGCCCGGCAAAGGCGCCGCCTTTTTTCATTGCGTGATCACGTCAGCGCGACATCACGTCATCACGTCATTTCGCCTTGGGCGTATCGACGGGCGACGCGACGGCTGGCTCGATCGCCCCCCCAAAGCCGTACTTCGCGCGCGGGCGCAGCATGAACGCCTGCGTGCGCTGTTCCATCACATGCGCCACCCAGCCAGCCGAGCGGCCGATCACCCAGATCGCCGTCGCGGTACCGTCCGGCAAGCCGAGGGCACGTGCCAGCACCACGATGCCCATGGCCAAACCCGGATGCGCACTCAACTCCGAGCGCATGCGCGCCAGAAAATCGAGCGTCAGGCGAGTCCCCGCCGCGCGCTGAGTGTCGATACCCGCCGCCTCGTCGCGCTGCGTCGCGAGTTCAGCCAGTTGCATCATCAGGTCCGCGCGCGCATCGCCGCCCGGATAGAGCGGATGGTTGAAGGCAAACAGGCTCGCGCCATATTCGCGCACCCGGTCCTTGCGCGAATCGAGCGCGTCGAGCGGTTCGCATAGCAGCAGCGTCTCGATCTTCTCCGTGCTGGTACCCGTTGAAAAACCGATGTGCGAGCCGATGGCCGCGGCTACGCAACTGAACAGGTCGGCATTGGTCGACGCCGCCACCCGTGCCGCAAACGTCGCCGGCGCCAACTCGTTATCGGCGGTCAGCACCAGCGCCGCGTTCACTGCGCGCAGGTTCTCCGGCGTCACCTCGGCACCCGCTGCGCGCAAGATCTGCGCCGCTACGGTCTCGTCGGCGGTGCGTGCCACGTACGCGCGCTTTGGTCCGAGAAACCCCACGCATCCCGCCATGCAATGCAGCATCAGACGTGCGGCCTGCACCGCGCTGCCATCGGCAATTTCGCGCGGCCCGCGCCCCTGCATCGCCAGCGCAAACGGCACCATGCCCAGCAAATTACCGATGTCTGCGCTGGCCACTTCGCCGTTGTAGGTCGAGAGAAAACGCAACACGTCCGGCGGCGTCTCCTGCGGCGACCAGACAGCGAGGCTGTCCTGCCAGATGCCGGTCATGAGCAAATGCACCACCGACTCGAACGATGCCCCGGCGCTCGCCAGATCCGTCGCCAGCCGGTTGCGGTAACGCGGCCCGTGCGGCGTGATCTGGGTAATCGCCGAATGCAACACCGGGTCACCGAAGCGCATGGTCGATTCGGCCACCGAGCCCGTCGGTGCGCGCCCGCGCTTGCGGGTGCCCAGACGCTCCACATCGCGGCGCAGGTAGAGGCTCTTGCGGCCATCCTCGTGCGGTCGCGCCCGGATCAACCCCCGGCTCACATAGGCGTACAACGTGGCCGGTTTGATCTCCAGCAGCGCGAGCACTTCTTCACGCGTCATCAAGTCGTTTTGTTGCGTCATCGTATTCCCCGGGGAAACCCGTACCCTGCGCAACCCCTTGCCGGATAAGGATTCCCGTCATGCATTCGTCAAAGATCCGTCACATGATGCCACAGTGATATTGACTTTAATAATCAATATTGATAAACACAAAATCGGCCAGTAAAGTCAACTCCGAACACACAACAAAGGCACTGCGGGACCGGGTTCGTCCGGCGCTCAGCAGGCCGACCATCGGAGACAAGGCATGGCCCAGAACACCCCATCGGGGTACGCCGAACGCATCGACGTTCGCGACACCCTGCAAGCCGCCCCGCTAGGGGCCTATCACTTCAAGCTGGCGATTCTGCTGGCGCTCATCCTGCTGTTCGACGGCTACGACCTCTACAACGCCGCCTACATCGTTCATGACGTGGCCTCGCTCTGGCATATGTCGCCGAGCCAGATCGGCGTGCTGCTGTCGTGCGGACTGGCCGGTTTTGCGGCGGGCTCTGCCGTCTCGGGCCTGTTCAGCGACCGCATCGGACGCCGCCGCGTGCTGCTCACCGGCATCTGGCTCGCGGGGCTGTTCAGTCTGGCGATTGCGCTCTTCGCGCACGACCTGACCACGTTCATCGCGCTGCGTTTCGTGATGGGCATCTCGCTCGGCCTGCTCATGCCGGTGGCTGTGACCTACATCAACGAGATCGCGCCGAAGCGCAGTGCCAACGTCTTCACTATCGTGTTTTTCACCTGCGGCTGGATCGGCGGTGCCACTGCGTCGGGCTTCATCGCGGCGTGGCTGATTCCGCAGTACGGCTGGCAGAGCATGTATTTCGTCGGCGCGCTGTCGGTGGTGCTGGCGCTGGTGTTGCAGTTCGTATTGCCGGAATCGGTGTCGTTTCTCGCGAGTCGCGGCCATCAGGACGCCGTGCGGGCGCAACTCACCCGCCTGTGGCCTGCCCGCGCAGCGGAGTTTGCCAATGCCGTCTTCACGTCGCCCGACGCTGGCGTGAAAGCCGGTTCCGTCGCGGCACTGTTCTCCGGCGCGTTCCGCCGTCAGACGCTGTGTTTCTGGGCGATGGGTGCGCTATCGCTGTTCTCGTCGTACGGGCTTTCGGGCTGGCTGCCAACCATCATGTTGAAGCGCGGCGAAAACCTCTCGACGAGTTTTGCCTACGGCTCGCTGCTGGTATTCGCGTCGGCCTTCGGCAGCCTGATCTGTGGCGTGGTCGCCGATCGTATCGGCAACCGCCGTCTGGCCATGTCGCTGGCGTGGCTGGCGGGGGCAGCGGCCATCGGCGTGCTCGCCGTTGCGACCGGCGGCAAGGTGACGTTTCTCGGCATCATCGTCGCAGGCATGTTCGTGATCGGCACGCAGACGGTGCTCAACAATCTCGTTGCCGTGAGCTACCCGACGGAGATTCGCAGCACCGCTGTCGGCCTGTATCTGGGTATCGCACGCGTCGGTGCCATGTGCGGCCCAGCCATCGCAGGCGTGCTGCAACAGGCCACCGGTGGCGCAGGCGCCATGTTCGTGGTGCTGGGCGCCGCGCTGGTGAGCGCCGCCGCGCTCGTGTTCCTCGTGGCCCGGCCCGAAAGCCTGCCGAAAGCCCCCGCCTTCGGTCACTGAATCGGCTTCATGCAGTTCGGCGCGGGCATCCGAGCGATGTCCGCGCCCTTCCCCCGACATTGGAACGCGTCATGTCCAAGCTCACGCTCTCGCTCGCCGTCAACGACTATGACCATGTGCGCGACCTGCTCACCGGCCGTGTCGCCGCCGAAGGTATCGAACTGGTGCCGTCGGTGCTGCCGGTCGAGGAGATCTTTTATCGCACCACCCACTTTCAGGAATGGGACCTCTCGGAGATGTCGCTGGCGAAGTACGCGTCACTGCGCTCGCAGGGCGACGATCGTCTGATCGGCTTGCCGGTGTTTCCCTCCCGGGTGTTCCGGCTCTCGTCGCTGTATGTGCGCAGCGATGGCAGCGTGCGCTCGCCGGCTGACCTGCGCGGCAAACGCGTCGGCGTGCCCGAGTGGGCGCAGACCGCCGCCGTCTATTCGCGCGGGTGGCTGGCCCACGAGCAGGGTGTCGCGCTGGAAGACATCGAGTGGGTGCAAGGCGGTGTGAATCAGGCGGGGCGGCGCGAAAAGGTGGACGTGCAACTTCCCGCCGGTGTGCGTTACCGGCCGTCACCCGATCGCTCGCTCACCGCGCTGCTGCTCGACGGCGAGATCGACGCCATCCTCAGTGCGCGACCTCCCGCACCACCGCCCGGACGGGAAGGCGAAGTCGTGCGTCTGTTCAAGGACTTTGCGGGGGAAGAACGCGCCTATTTCGGCAAGACCGGCATCTTCCCGATCATGCATCTGATCGTGATGCGTCGTGAGGTGTTTGCCGCCAACCGCTGGATCGCGGGCAACCTGCTGAAGGCCTTCACGCAGGCGAAAGACGCCAGCGTGGCGCGGCTCGACGACATCACGTGTTCGCACTTCCCGTTGCCGTGGATGAGCGAGCACACGGCGTCAGCGCGCGCCATGTTCGGTGCCGACCCATGGCCCTACGGCATTGCTGCCAATCGC
This sequence comes from Pandoraea sp. PE-S2R-1, assembly GCF_002179865.1. Taxonomy (NCBI): domain Bacteria; kingdom Pseudomonadati; phylum Pseudomonadota; class Betaproteobacteria; order Burkholderiales; family Burkholderiaceae; genus Pandoraea; species Pandoraea sp. PE-S2R-1. Next base: position 762,989 of record NZ_NGUR01000010.1, read on the forward strand.
ATCACCCTCGACGCCTTCCTGCGCTTTGCCTTCGAACAAGGCGTTTGCCATCGCTCGATGCAGGCCGACGACCTGTTTCCGCCCGAAATGCACGCGGCAGTCCGAGTCTGAGACACCCCCTTCCATCGCCATTTTTTGTCGCAATTTTTCGCTGAACACCATGATGCAAACCACCACGCCCTACACCCCCGCCGTCACCGAGCACGACGCACAATCCATCGCGCAACTGCTGGAAGACCTCGCTTCGGCCAACCATATCCTTGCGCATCACGAAGTGCTCGATGGCTTCGGTCACGTGAGCGCGCGCGATCCGCGCAACCCGCAGCATTTCCTGATCGCGCAGTCGATGGCGCCGGAGCTGGTCACGCCCGACGACATCCTCACCCTCGACTTCGATTGCCAGCCGGTCGACGGCGACACGCGCAAGCGCTATCTGGAGACGTGGATTCACAGCGAGATTTACCGCGCGCGGCCCGATGTTATGTCGATCGTGCACAGCCATGCGCCGTCGGTGATTCCGTTCGCGGCGTCGAGCGTGCGCCTGCGCCCGGTGTATCACATGGCGGGTTTTCTCGGCAGCGGCTCTCCGGTGTTCGACATCCGCCATTGCTTCGGTTGCACCGACATGCTCGTGCGCAACAGCGATCAGGGCAAGGCACTGGCCGACACGCTGGGGGACTTCGACGTTGCGCTGATGCGCGGCCACGGCTTCGTGACCACCGGCCCGTCACTGCCCGCGTCGGTGTATCGCGCGATCTACACCTCGCTGAACGCCGACATGCAGTACAAGGCCGTCACGCTCGGTGGCGACGTGACCTATCTCGATGAAGAGGAAGGCAAACGCTCGACGGCGACCAATCTTGGCGTGATGGAGCGGCCGTGGACGTTGTGGAAACGTCAGGTCGCGGCGCTCAGAAAGGATTAAGAAGTTCGGAAGATAAAGCGCGTCAGCGCTTGCCGTGACCGAGCGCTTCCATGGCGGCCTGCGTAATGATTGGCCGCCACTCGCGCTTCTGATCGGCGCGCACGGCCTGCAAGGCGGTTGCGCCCAGACCGGCGAATGCGCTGGTCACGCGCACGATACGTTCGAGATCGAGCTTCGTCAGATCGATGCCCAGCGCGTCATAGAGAATCATGCCGATTTCGATCAACGCCGGATCGCCGTCCGGCGCGTTGTCGGAGATCCGGTTGGAAAACGCCGACACGCCCGGCCAGTCGTACGTGAACTGCAAGGCATCGTCGACCAGCACCCGGTCGCGCTCGATGCCGACCGGAATCCCCTTCACCCGCTCGCGCAACTCGATCATGTGGTTGCGTACCACGTCGACAGCAGCTTCGTAGATCGCCAGTTTGCTCGGGAAGTGATGCAGCAGCCCGGCCTTGGAGTAATTGACCGCGTCGGCAATCTGCTGGAGCGACGTCTGCTCGAACCCGTGGCGGGCAAACAGCCCCGCGGCGCGTTCGATGATATCGGCGTTGATTTCGGCTTTCGTCGGCTTGGGCATGCGGTGAGGAACTCGGAAGCAATGGCGTGGGATAGACGGATTTTATAACTTTGGCGCACGCCCCATCCGTTAGCGATGTGCCGACGCCGCGCCCGCGACGAGATCAGCCACTTCGCCCACGTGGTGTGTCACCGCCATTTTTCCGGCAGCGGACCACGCGTCAAACGAAGTGGTCCCGCTCACCATGCCGATAAACCCGGTGCCGGCCCCCTCGGCCGCTTGCGCATCGACCGCGTGATCGCCCACGTAGATCGCCTGCGCCGCCACAAGGCCCAGATGCCCCAGCGCCTGCGTGATCCCCTCAGGGTCCGGCTTGTGGCGCTGCACGTCGTCTCCGCCGACGATCACGTCGACCTGCGAGCGCAGTCCGGCCCGCGTGAGAATGGCATCGATCCGGTGGCGGAACTTGGTCGAAACGATCGCGACCGCCAGCCCTTGCTCACGCAGCGCCACCAGCAAGCCCGGGACTTCGGGATAGATGTGCGTCGATTGCACCATGATCTCGTCGGCGCGCGACACGAAATGCCGCACGAACGCCTCGGCGCGGGCAGCATCCTCATCCCCGCTCAGCGTGTGAAACATGACCGGCAGCGGCAGCCCGATCACGCCGCGAATCTGCGCCGGTGTCGCCATCTCGCATTCGAGACGCGTCAGCGCGTATTGCGTGCATTCGACAATGGCCTCGGAGGAGTCGGCCAGCGTCAGATCGAAATCGAAAATCACAGCCCGGATAGCTTGCGTCGGCATAGGTCGTGTCGTTGTCTTGAAGTGGTGTGTCGCGATGCGGCGTGATGTGGATCACGGCATCAGTCGGATTATTCGTGGTCGGCCGCGTCGAACCCGGCCGGGTCTCGCGTGGCCCATTGCTTCGCCCAGCCCAACAGTGGCTGTAGCGCCGCCTCCAGCCGCCGGCCCTCATCGGTCATGCGATATCCGCCTTCGGCATGCTCGACCAGTCCCGTCGCCTTCAATTCCGTCAGCCGGGTATTGAGCAAACGCGCATTCGTCTCGCACGCCTCTTGCAGCGCCCGAAACGTCATCGGCGCACCGCGCAGCTCCCACAGGATTCGCAACGCAGTGCGCCGTCCCAGCAAGTCCAGCACGACCATGATGGGTCGGCCCGACTTCGATCCTCGTACGGATTGTCCGATTTTTGGCGTCGTCATGCTTTACAAAGTAAAGCGTCATGCCTAAGCTGTCAATCGTTGCGAGCCATGGACATCTCCATGCAATCACTGGTTCTTATTTCCGGCGCGGGCCTGCTGGCCGGTGCGATGAATGCGCTGGCCGGCGGCGGTTCGTTCGTGAGCCTGCCCGCGCTGATCGCGGTCGGCGTGCCCCCGGTGCAGGCGAACGCCTCCAGCACCGTCGCGCTGTTCCCCAGCGGCGTCGCCAGCGCCTGGGTGTACCGCCATGACATCAGCCCGATTGGGCGGGTGTCGATGCGCGCCCTGCTGATCACCACGCTATTGGGCGGATTCGCGGGCGCTGGCTTGCTGCTGCACACGTCGTCGCAGGCGTTCTCGTTTGCGCTGCCGTGGTTGCTGCTCCTTGCCAGCCTTGCACTGACCTTCGGCCGACGACTCGGTGAAGCGTTGCGCGGACGTTGGACCATTCACGCGCATGCGGTGCTGGCGATCCAGTTCCTGCTGGGCATCTACGGCGGTTACTTCGGCGGCGCGGTCGGCATCATGATGGTGGCCGTCTGGGGGCTGCTCGACGGGCGCGACATCAAGGGCCTGAACGCGCTTCGCACGCTGCTCGTGACGGTCGCCAACGCGAGTGCCGTCTCCATCTTCATCGGTGCACACGCCGTGCAATGGCCCGAGACGATCACAATGCTCATTGCCGCGACCGTCGGCGGCTATCTCGGCGCCCACGCCGGCCGCCGCGCCCCTTCGCATGTCATCCGCGCAGGCACCCTGCTGCTGACGTACTGCGTCACGCTCGTGTTCTTCGTGCGGACCTATGGGCCCTCGTTATGGCATTGAAGTTGAGTCTCCACGCGACGCGCGCCACCGGTCACGGCAGAGTCAGGTCATCTCAATGCAGCGCCTGAAAAGCTTGCCGGATCGCAGGGTTCGTCTCGAATCCGATGCCGGGCGCTTGCGGCACGCCGGTATGGCCCTGCATCACCGGCAAGCCCTCGGCCAATCCGCAGAACGGTGCGAAAGCGAACGGCGTGACCTCCGCGCCGCCCAGCCCGAGCGCTGCGCACAGATGCAACGAGAACAGATGCCCGCCATGTGGCCAGAACGCGCCGCGCGCCCAGCCGGCCGCCGTCATCGTCTCGATAATCCGCAGATAGCCGGGCACGCCATAGCAATGCACGGGATCGAACACGAGCACGTCGCGGGCCGGGCTCAACCCGCCGTGGCGTGCGAGCAGTCTTGCCTCGGCCTGCGAGAACAGCGCCTCGCCTGCCGCAATCGCACCGCCGTACGCCGCCGCAATGTCGGCCTGTGTCGCGAAGTCGAGCGGGTCGCAAATGTCCTCGAACCAGTGAAGTCGGTACCCGGCGAGCGCTCTGGCGACAGTCAGTCCGGCCTCAAGATCGAACCGGTTCATGGCATCGACGGCCAGATGGCTCGCATCGGTCAATTGACGCGCCGCCGCTTCGATACGGCGCAGATCCTGATCCAGCGGCGCGCTGGCGATCTTGATCTTCGCGTGCGTAAAGCCGAGATCCACACAGCGCTTTATCTCGTCGGACAAGCGCGCCAGATCGTCGTGCGGGTACTGATAACCGCCGCCCGCATAGACAGCCACGCGGGGCGCATGCGGCACGTCCCGGCCCAGCTTATCGGCGAGAAAGCGATACAGCGGCAAGCCCGCGATCTTGGCAGCAGCGTCCCAGATCGCCATGTCCAGCGTGCCCACGGCGACGCATCGCTCGCCGTGACCGCCGGGCTTCTCGCCAGCCATCATCACGTCCCATGCACGCAACGGGTCCAGATGGCTGCCGCTGTCGTCGACAAGGTCACTGTCTCGGGCCGCCAACAGACGCGGGGCAAATCGTTCGCGAATCAATCCGCCCTGCCCGAAACGTCCGATGGACGCATATCCGTAGCCGATCACCGGTTTGCCATCGCGTATCACGTCGGTCGTGACAGCGACCAGACTCGTCGTCAAACCGCCCGATGGGATAGCCGGGTCGGCGTAGCGAGAAACGGGGATGGTGTGTTCGCGAATCGCCGTAATGCGCATGGACAGCCTCGTAGTATCAAACAGCCGACGTGGCGGGCGATGCCCCCGGGCATTCGCCTGCACCCGCCGTCTCGATTTGCCGTCAATACTAACGACGAACGCCAGAGCATGCAGACCAACGCCACGCCCGCCGCATCGTGAAGGTATGATTGAGCGCTTTCTCCGCTTGAAAGACGCCTTCGCGGCGGCCATCGGCCCGATACCGACGCGACAAGGCGCACTCGTCTTTGACTTTTTCCCGGCGCGCAGTGATGCGCCGGCTGGCTTGACCCGGAGTAGATGATGAAAAGGCTGTTCCAACTCGCTCACCTGTTTGCACTGGCGGGCGTCCTCCTTCTGCCGGCTTCGCGTGCTGCCCACGCCGAAGAGATTTCCGTCACCCAATGGGGCAGCAGCCTGTACGGCCTGCCCTACGCGGTGGCCATGGACGGCGGCCTGTTCAAGAAGGCGGGCGTCGACATCACCGGCATTCTCAGCTCGGGCGGCGGCGGCACCACGGTGCGCAATATCCTCGCGAGCAAAACCCCTTACGGTGAAGTCGCCGTGTCGGCCGCACTCGCCGCGGCGCGCCAGGGGCTCGACATCGTGATCGTGAACGTCGGCACGCGCAGCGTGGCCGAGGCGTCGATGGTCACGATGCCGGACAGCGCCATCCACTCGCTGAACGACCTCGTCGGCAAGAAGGTGGCCATCACTTCGCCGAAGAGCGTGTCTGAAATGCTCTTCCTCATGGTTTTGCGCGAAAAAGGCATCGACGCCTCGAAGATCACGCGTGTGGCCTCGGGCGGCTACGTCAACGGCATGACCATGCTGGAACAGGGCGCCGTGGCCGGTGCCGTCGCGATCGAGCCGCTGTCGATCCTGCGCAAATCCCAATACCGTACGCTCTACCGCGCGGGGGATGTACTCAAGCCGATGACGACCTCCGTGGGCATCACCACGCGCGCGTTCGCTCAATCGCACCCGGACACGCTGCGCGCGATCATCGCCGGCCGCCGTGCCGGGGTGGATGCCACGTATGCCAACCCGTCCGGCGCGGCAAAACTGCTCGCGGCCCAATTCAAACTCTCGCCGGACGTTGCGAAAGAGGCCGTCGACAACATGGTGCGTTCGCACATGTGGAGTCAGGGTCAATTCGACCGCGCCGAGCTAGATCGTGTTGCCAGCGGGCTCAAGCTCATCGGCGAGATCAAGGACGATGTCGATTGGGCGAAGCTGATCGATTCACGCTTCCTGCCGGCCGACATTCGCGCGAAGGGCCAGCTATGACTTCGCAGTACCCGGGCCCGCATCTGCATCTGGTGGACGGCGTCGCGACGCCGCATGCCGGCCATGAGCCGCACGCCGTGCTGGCGGGCGTGACGAAAGACTTCGACACCCCCGGCGCAAAGACGGCCGGAAAGACGCGGATGCAGGCGCTCGGCCCCATCGATCTGACGCTGCGCAAAGGCGAGTTCTTCTCCGTCGTGGGGCCTTCCGGTTGCGGCAAATCGACCTTGCTCGAACTGATTGCCGGGCTGGCAAAACCGACCACCGGAACCGTGCATTTCGAAGGCCAGCCGGTGAACGGCGTGCCCGACGGTGTCGGCGTGGTGTTTCAGGAAGACGCATCGTTTCCGTGGCTGACCGTGCGCGAGAACATCGGCTTCGGCCTGCGCATGGCGGGCATCGACGGTGCCGAAGTGGCACGCCGCGTCGGCTATGCGCTTGGTTTCATGGGATTGCGCGACTTTGCGAACGCGTATCCCGCGCAGCTCTCGGGCGGCATGCGCCAACGCATGTGCATCGCCCGCACGCTCGTGATTGCCCCGCGCCTGATTCTGCTCGACGAGCCGTTCGGCGCGTTGGATCAGCAGACCCGCATGCTCATGGGCGACGAATTGCTTCGGCTGTGGCGTGAAACGTCTGCCACCGTGTTGTTGATCACGCACGCACTCGACGAAGCGGCCGTGCTATCGGACCGCGTCGGTGTCATGTCCGCTCGCCCCGGGCGCTTTATCGACGTCATCGACACCGGCTGGGCACCGCAACGCGACAGCCGGGTTGTCACCACGCCGCGCTTCGGTGAAATCACGGCGCGCCTGTGGGAGACACTGCGCGCCGAGTCGCTCAAAGCGATGGGGGACGCAGAGCGCCCGAACACATCGTCATGATTCGCACTGAACGTCTCATCCGCGCCGGTATCGTCGTGGGCCTCGTATTGCTGGTCGAAGCGCTGTGCCGCATCGGCACGATCCCGGCATCGGTCATGATCGCCCCGAGCGCGATGGCAGCGCACGCCATCGACGTGCTGCGTGAGGGGCGCTTCACGCACGACATCCTCACGAGCTTCGCCAGCATCGCCGTCGCCTCGGTTTGCGCCGTGGGATTCGGCTTTGCCGCCGGACTCGTCATACACACATTGCCGGGCGTACGCCGCGCGCTGGAGCCGTTGATCGCCAGCTATTACGCGGTGCCGACGTTCGCGTTCTATCCCGTGTTCATCGTGTTGTTCGGCGTCGGCCCGTTGCCGATCATCGCCATCGCCTCCCTGCTGGCCGTGGTCTCGATGATTACGGCGACGATGACCGGCCTCGATCGCATCCCCCGCTCGTTTTCAAAGACGGCCCGCGTGATGCGGCTCTCGCGCTGGCAGGCCGTCTGGCATGTGAAATTTCCGGCAGCCCTGCCCCATCTGTTCAGCGGTGTGCGCCTCGCGGTGTCGCACGCCTTCATCGGTGTGATCGCCTCCGAGTTCATCCTGTCGGGCTCGGGCATCGGTTACGCCATCAGCTACGCGTATAACAATTTCGAGAATGCCGACATGTACGCCCTGATGCTCACGGTGCTGGTCACGGTGACGGTGGTGAATGGCGTACTCAACCACGTCGATGCGCGCTTTCAGGCGCGCAGCCGCCGCTGATCGGCATCGATTCATGGACACGAAAAAACCCAACCCGCTCGGCACACTGGCCGTCCTGCTCGTTTTGATTGGCCTATGGCAAGCGGTGCACTGGCTCAACGGCGCAGCACTCAGCTCACCCTCGGCCACGGCACAAGGGCTCTGGCAGATGATGGGCACGGCGTCGTTCTGGGACGATGCGGCGGAGACTGGCCTCGCACTGATCTACGCACTGGTGATCGCCGTGGCGGGCGGCATTGCCTTAGGACTGGGGCTGGGAGCGAATCGCCTCGCCGCCAACGTGGCCGAGCCGATTCTCGTCAATCTCTACTCGCTGCCGAAGGTGACGCTGTACCCGCTGGTGCTGCTGATCTTCGGTCTGGGGCTCGCGGCCAAGGTGGCCTTCGGGGTGATGCACGGCTTGATCCCGATCCTCATCTTCACGATGAACGGCATCCGGCAGATCAAACCCGTGTACTTTCGTGCCGCCCACGCGATGCATCTGTCGCGAAGCCAAATTGCACTGCGCGTCGTGCTGCCTGCCGTGCTGCCCGAAGTGCTGTCGGGCGTGCGGTTGGGATTCTCGCTGTCGCTGCTGGGCGTGTTGATCGGCGAGATGTTCGCGTCGCAGAAGGGGCTCGGCCATCAGCTATCGAATGCGATGAATCTGGGCAATATCGATACGATCATGGCCGTCGCGTTGTTTCTGATGCTGTTTGCACTGGCTGGCAACGCACTACTATCGGCATTGAGCCGGCGCTACCGCGCCCTCGGCGCCTGAGCCCCGTCGTTCAACCGGCAATCCGACGGGCGGCCGCTTCGTATTCTTCCACCAGCCGGGCCATGACGTCGGCCGCACCGGGCAGATCGTCGATGAGTCCGGCCGACTGCCCGAGTTCCACCTTCCCCCAGTCGATGTCGCCATCGAGCGCCGCCTGCTTGAGCGAGCTGGATTTGAACAGAGCGTCGTAGGCGTCGGCATCCGGTTCGTCACGGTCGGCTTGCAGCACGCGCTCGGCAAAACGATTGCGCGTCATGCGCACCGGCAAGCCACGCACGCCGACGAGCGCGGTGGCATCAATCTCGGTTTCGAGTACTGCACGCTTGTAGTTCTCGTGGACACCGGCCTCGCGGGTTGCCAGAAAGCGCGTCCCCAACTGCACGGCATCGGCACCGAGCGCCAGCAGCGCCGCCACACCATAACCATCGGCGACACCCCCACCCGCCACGATCGGCAGGTCGAATTCCTGCACCGCGCGACGCACGGCCACCAACGTGCTGACGCCGTTAGCGGGGGGGTGCCCACCCGCTTCCGCGCCGACAACAACAAGCGCATCGACGCCGGCATCCGCTGCCTTGCGGGCGTGCGCCATCGTCGAAACCACGTGAATCCATCGCACGCCACGCGCGTGAAAACGCGCCAGATGTGCTTTCGGTCCCCCTTGCGAGGCGATGACCACCGGCACGCCCTCTTCTTCGATCACGTCGAGAAATAGCTCGGCTTGCGGACGATAAAGCGGAATGTTGACGGCGAACGCACCGTTGGTCGCGGCTTTGACTTCGCGCACGGTCGCGCGAAACGCATCAAGGTACATCGGCCCGGCGGCAATCACCCCGAGGCCACCGGCCTTCGACACCGCAGCGGGCAGCGCGGCATTTGACGAGGCCCAGCTCATCCCGGCCTGAATGATGGGATAGCGAATGTTCAGCAGGCGGGTGAGTCGGGTCTGAAGCATGAAAAGTCCCTGGAATTGCCGCGCGAGCGCGCATTGACGATGCACGTCAATCTAAGGGACATAGGAGACAAAGTCAAATAAATTACAGCAATGACTTCGACAGGTTAGCCGCCATCCCCCGCTTCTTCCCGCTCTTGATCCAGCATAATTCTCGCCTGATAAGTGAGTTTATCAAGTATTTTAGGCAAAGCATCACGCTCGGCGCGCGTGAGCACCGATAGCAGCCGCTCGTTGAGCTCTTCGGCGACGGGAAAGACTTGTTTGACGAGATCGCGGCCATGCGGCGTGAGCGAGATCACCACACCGCGCGCATCCGAACTGTCGGTGCTGCGCTGGAGAATGCCACGGGATTCGAGCGTCGTGACGGTGCGGCTCATCAACCCTCGGTCGAATTGGGCTTGCTCGGCGAGCCGATTGAGCGACATGCCGGAGATGCTGTGCAGCAGCGCGATGGAGCGCCACTCGTTAAGCGTCAGACCGAAGTTTCGCTCGTAGACGCTCGACGATCCCTTCGTGTAGATGTTCGTCAGTTGACGCAACTGAAACGACGTGAGCTGCCGCAAGTCGGAAGGTGCTGCGCTCACCGGTTCAGGCGAGCCCGAAGGCTTGGGGTTGGACTTGGGCATGTGACGGGAGCGCCGGGATTGGGATGGCGTCATGCTATCGCCTCGCCAATGCCCGGTCAAACGCGCACCCGTGCGAGCACAGGTGCGCCGGACTTCACGTTACGCGCGGCCCGCGCCAGTCTTGGGCAGCAGGCGCGCGGGAATCCCTATCAGCAGCAAGAAGCCACCGAAGAGCACGATGCAGCCCGCCACCTGCAACCCCAACGCCAGATTGCCCGTGACCGATTTGATATAGCCGATGACGCTCGGCCCGACCAATCCGCCCAGCGCGCCGATGCTGCTCACCACGGCAATACCGGCGGCCGCACTGGCCGGCGCGAGATACGTCGACGGAATCGTCCAGAACACCGACAGGCTCGACAAATGCCCCGCCGTGGCAATCGCCAGCAGCAGCACCGCCAGCACGAGGTTGTGCGACATATAGGGCATGACCATCAGGCTGATCGCCGCGCACATCAACGGCAACGCCGCGTGCCAGCGACGCTCTCGATGGCGGTCGGAATGACGGCTCACGATCAGCATTGCAACGATACCGACGACAGGTGGCAGCGCCGACAGCAATCCGACGTGGAAGGTGTCGCGCACGCCCGTGGCCTGAATCACCACCGGCGCGAAGAATGCGATGGTACTGGCCAGCACATATGCACAGAACGAGACAAGCCCCGCCACATAAACACGCCAGTCGCCGAGTGCTGCCAGCGTGCCGCCTTTCCCGTGGCCGTGCGCGGTCTTACCCGCCTTCTGCGCACGCTCAACGCTCAATGCCTGCGTGAGTCTCGCCTTCTCATCGGCCGTGAGCCATTTGGCCGATTCCGGGCGGTCTTCCAGACTGAAGAACACCACCACGCCCAGCACAATGGCCGGCAACCCTTCGAGCAGAAACATCCACTGCCAGCCCGCCAAACCATGCACTTCGTGAAACTGACGCATGATCCAGCCCGAGGTCGGCGCGCCGATCATTGTCGCAATCGGAATGGCAACGAACGACAGCGCCGTCACGCGCGCCCGGCGCTCCGCCGGAAACCAGTAGCTCAGATACAGGATCAGACCGGGAAAGAAACCCGCCTCGGCCGCACCGAGCAGCATGCGGGCGACGTAGAACTCCATGGGGGTGCGCACGAACATCATCGCGCACGAGACCGCGCCCCACAGCGTCATGATGCGCAACAGCGTCTTGCGGGCACCCATACGGGCGAGCATCAGATTGCTCGGCACCTCGAAGAGCAGGAAGCCGACAAAAAACAGCCCGGCACCGATGCCGTAGACCAGATCGCTGAAATGCAGATCCGCCTTGAACTGAATCTGCGCGATGCCGATATTGGCGCGATCGATGTAGTTGATGATGTAGCAAACGAACAGCAACGGCAGAATGCGCCACGCGATCTTGCGATACGTCGCCTCCTCCACACCCTGTATGTCCGGCACGGCGGCGTGCGCCGCGGCGGCGAACGGCTGTGAAGCCGTCGTCGTAGATGAAGTCATGTCTCCTCCAATATTGTTTTGATGAGCCGGCTCAGATGCTCTCTGGCATCAGGACAAACCGAACTCCCGTATGGCGTACTCGCGCAGCTTGTTCTTCTGCACTTTCGAGCTTCCCGTCATGCCGATGCCGTCGAACGAGTCGACGAAGCACAGGTAACGGGGCACCTTGAAATTGGCGGCGCGCGACTTGCACCAGTCGATCAGCGCCTCGCTCGTGACCTCTGCGCCCGGGCGCAGCACAACGAACGCCGCGGGCACTTCGCCGAGCCGCGCGTCGGGCACGCCGACCACTTGGGCGAGTTGCACGGCGGGATGCGTGAACAGCGTCTCTTCCACTTCGGCCGGTGCGACGTTCTCACCCCCGACACGGAACACGTCCTTGAGCCGCCCGATCATACGCAGCCGCCCTTCGTCGTCGATGACGCCGAGATCGCCCGTGCGCAACCAGCCGTCGTCGCCCAGCGCCTGCGCGGTCTCCTTCGGCTTGTTGTAGTAACCCTTCATCACGCCCCAGCCGCGCACTTGAATCTCGCCCGGCGCGTTGGCAGCGGTGACATCGCCGGTTTCCGCCGACACCGTGCGGATCTCGACACCCGGATGCGGGCTCGCCCAGCCACCGACACGCAGCGCCAGCGGGTCGCGCCAGTCGTTGAGCACCACGTTGGGCGAGGCTTCCGACTGCCCGTAGGCGCCGACCATGTACGGCACACCCATCACGTCGTGAATCTTCTGCATGATCTCGGGGCCTGCCGCCGCCCAGCCGCCGCGCAGATGAATGCGCTCGCGCCGGAATTCGGGGTGCCCCATCATCATCAGGAAAATCGTGTCGTTGCCTGACGTGAGCGTGCAGCGCTCCTCGTCGAGAATGGTCAGCACGCGCGCTACGTCGAACGACGGCACCGACAGCAGACAAGCCCCGGTCACTAGCGAGACCAGCAGTGACATCGTGGTGCCCGCCACATGGAAGAACGGGCGAACGCTGAAATACCGGTCGTCAGACTGCACACCGATCCGCAAGGCCGACGCGGCGGCGTTCATCAACATGTTGCGATGGCGCAGTAGCACGCCCTTCGGGAACGACGTCGTGCCCGAGGTGTACTGAATCAGCAAGACATCGTCGGGATCTACCGCTGCGGCACGACGCGCAGCCTCGGCACGCAGCACCGGTGTATCGGGCAGCGCGTCGAAATGCTCGACACCAGCGGGCAGCTCGCGCGCACTGCTCTTACCTTCGCCCACCATCACGGCACGTCGCAGCAACGGCAGCACAGTGCCCGGCAACTGGCTGTCAAAGCCGGGTTCTACGCCGCGCAGCAGTTGCGTGTAATCGATATTCAGGAACGTGTCGACGTAGAACAGCACGCGCACGTCGCCTTGATTCAGGCAGTAATTCAGCTCATCGGATTTGAAACGCGTATTGACGGGCACCGCGACCGCGCCAATCGACGCCGCCGCGTAGAACAGCACCACCCAATCCACCGAGTTGCCCATCAGAATGCCCACGTGTTCGCCGTGGCCGATGCCCAGCCCGACCATGCGGGCAGCCGCCTGCTCCACGCGTTGCGCGAGCGTGCGGTAATCGATGCGCTCGCCATCGATGACCAACGCCTCAGCCGCAGGCGTCAGGCGCGCCCGGTCGGCAAGCACATTCGGCAACGTGACCGGTCCTTCCAGTCCAAACTGGCGCGCGTAAACCTCGTGCCCTGCGCCGCTTTGAGGCTCATGCATGGCGGCCTCCCGTCGCTTCACCATTGCCAGCGACACTGCCGAAGCTCGCAATCTTCTTGCCCCAGTCCGGGCTTTGCAGCAGCGTGTCGATTGCGAGCAGTTCGATCGCCAGCGCGCCGGCCGCGTCCGTCTCGACGCCCCGGTCGATGCAATCCTTGGTCAGATGCATGGCCAACGGCGGGGCCCCGGCAATCGCTTGCGCCATGCCGCGCACGCACTCAAGCGCCTCGTCCGCCGGGACAACGCGAGCCACGAGACCGGCCTCGCGAGCCTCTTGCGCGCCGAGCGCGCGCCCGGTGAATGCCATGTCCTTCGCGAGACGCTTGCCCACGGCACGGGGCATGCGCTGCGTCGCGCCTACCGTGCCCCACAGCGCTTCAGGGGTGCGGAATGCCGCAGCCTCGGTGGCGACGATGAAGTCGCAAGCCATGGCGATCTCGCCGCCCGATCCGATGGCCGGACCTTCCACTAGTGCGATGCACGGCTTGCCGATCTGCTCGATCGCGTCATAGGCTGCGAACGCCTTGACGCGGCGCGCGCGCACCTCGTCCGGCCCCATCCCCTGACGCTCTTTCAAATCGGCGCCCGCACAGAACACCGGTCCGTTGGCACGCACGATCACGCAGTGCACCGTGGCATCGTCGCGCAGCGCCTGCACGCACTCGCGCAACTCGTCGCACATGACGGCATTGAGCGCGTTGCGCTGCTGCGGCCGGTTAAGCACGATCTCGACAACCGCGTCGCTGCGCTCGACCTGCAATGTCTCCCAAACTTTCATACGTGTTGCTTCCCTGTTCGCGCGTGGCGATAGTCAAACGAAATGGCGAATTCAGATCGCGCCGTCACGGCGCAGCCCCGCGATTTTCTCGGGTGTGTAGCCAAGTCCGGCAAGCACCGGCTCGGTGTGCTCCCCCAGCAGCGGCGGGCGGCCGACTTCCGGATCGGCGAATCCATCGAATTTGAAGGGCACCGGCAGCGCACCGAATTTGCCCACGGTCGGGTGATCGAACTCGCCCACCATGCCGCGCGCCAGCACGTGCGGGTCGGCCAGCACCTCGTCGACATGCTGAATCGGGCCAGCGGGCACACCGGCGGCGTCGCAGGCATCGCACAGTTCGCGGCGCGCTCGCCCGGCGATAGCCTCACTCAGCGCCGCCATGACGCGTTCGCGATGCTCGACGCGGCCCGCATTGGTTGCCAGCGTCGAATCGGCACCCAGTTCGTCCAGCCCGAGCAGCTCACACAATGGCAGCCAGTGCTGATCGCTACAGGTGATATGCACGTAAGCCCCGTCGCTGCACGCGAACGTTGCCGACGGCACACGCCCCGGGTGCTCGGTCCCCAGACGCGGCGGCACTTCGCCCAATGCGAAGTAGCGGCCGGCAGCCAGCGTGAGCAGACTGACCTGACCGTCGAGCATCGAGAAGTCGACGTGACAGCCTGTGCCCGTCTGCGTGCGGCCTTGCAACGCGCTCAGAATCGCAATCGCGATCCACAATCCCGACGACAGATCGGCAATTGGCAGCCCCGGCTTGACCGGGCCGCCGCCACGCTCGCCCGTCAGACTCATCAGCCCGCCCATCGCCTGAAAGACGGTGTCGTAGCCCTTGCGTTTCGCATACGGGCCGGTCTGCCCGAAGCCGGTACACGAGACGTAAATCAGTTTGGGATGCGCGGCGCGCAGCGTTGCCTGATCGAGGCCGTAGCGCGCCAGCGTGCCCACGGGAAAGTTCTCGAGCACGATGTCGGCACGCGCAGCGAGATCGCGGATGATCTGGCGTCCCGCCTCGGTCTTCATATTGGCCGTGACCGATTGCTTGCTGCGATTGCACGCGAAGTAGTACGCCGACTCGTCACCGACTTTCGGCTCGAAGGTTCGCGTCTCGTCGCCGCTGCCCGGCTGTTCGATCTTGATGACCGTGGCCCCGAGCTCCGCCAGGATCATGTCCGCGAACGGGCAGGCCAGCACGCGCGCCAGTTCGAGAATGGTGACGCCCGCGAGCGGTTTCATCGGGCCGCTCATGACTGCTTCGGCGCAGGCTTGCGGAAGCTGCGCATCATCATGTTCGTGTCGAGCGAGACGTCAAACGCCTGCGTGAGCGGCAAGTCGACCACGCGATGGAACAGTCGCTTGGTGGCAGTCATGGCCACTGGATCGTAATCCGCAAGTCGCGCCGCGAGCGCCACCGCGTCGTCCACCAGCGTGGCATCGGGGCTGACGCGATTGGCAATGCCGAGCGCCATCGCCCGCGACGCGTCGACGGTGTCGCCCGTCGAGACCAGCTCGAAGGCCGTCTTGCGCCCAACTTGCCGCACCAGATTGGCCATCACGATGGCCGCCACGATGCCGTGCTTGAGCTCCGGGTAACCGAGCTTGAGGCTCTCGCCAACGACCAACAGGTCGCACGCCAGCGCCAGCCCCGCGCCGCCACCCATGGCATAGCCCTGCGCTGCGCCGACGACCGGCGTGCCGATCTCGGTGAACGCGCGGTGCAACGAGGTCGTCAGGTGCGCGCGTTTGAGCGCCGACTGCGCGGCGTCAGCATCGGTACCGCCCGCCACAAAGCCACCGAATTCCTTGACGTCGGCCCCCGCGCAGAAGCTCTGCCCGGCACCGGCCAGCACGATCGCGCCCACTGCGGGGTTCTGGTCGGCGTCTCGCAACGCATCGAGCAAACCCTGCGTGAGTTCGTTATTGAGCGCGTTGCGCTTGCCGGGACGGTTCATGGTGATCACGCGCACGGCGCCGCGATCTTCTACTAGCAACGATTCGGGAAGGGTCATGGATCGGGACATCGGGTTCATCGACAGAAGGTCATTCAGGTATGGCGCCCAGCCTAATCCACTAAACGTGACTTAGTCAAACAAAATAATCAACCATCGATCTTGAATCGCCAAACAACGCCATAAAACAAAACGAACAAACAACTCCATGCCGCCCATCGATTTATAAATTATTTGACATTGCATCACATTAGATGATTTCATGCGTGCCATCAGAACCCGATTTGGCGCGTTGCGCCGACGAGAACATGTCCGACATCACCCTGTGCGAATGCTTTGCCCGAGACGGCCTGCAACATGAGAGCGAATTCGTTGCGACCGAAACGAAGCGTGCGTTGATCGATCAGTTTGCGAAGGCCGGCTTTCGTCGCGTGGAAGCCACGTCCTACTCCAACCCGGCGGTCGTCCCGCAGTTCGCCGATGCCAGCGCGCTGCTCGCACAGTTGCCGCGTGTGGACGGCGTGCATTACAAGGCGACGTGTGCGAATACGCGCGCCGTCGAGCGCGCGTTGACCGATCTCGACGCCGGTTTCGGCGTGAACGAAATCAGCCTGCTCGTCTCGGCCAGCGACGCGCATTCCGAGCGCAATCTGAAACAGTCACGCGCCGATCAGTGGCAGCGCGTCGCCGAGATGGCCGCCGCAGCGCGAGGCCAGTTCCGGATGGTGGGCACGATCTCGGTCGCCTTCGGCTGCCCGTTCGAAGGGGCGATCGATCCGGCTCGCGTAATGGAAGACGTCGAGCGCTTCGCGGCACTCGGGGTGAAGTACGTCACGCTGGGCGACACCATCGGTGTCGCGACACAGGCGTCGACGAAAGCGCTGTTCGCGCAGATGCTTGCGGCCTTCCCTGACGTGCACGCGATTGCCCACTTCCACGACACGCGCGGCACCGGCATCGTCAATTACCTCGCGGCGCTTGACGCCGGGGTGACACATTTCGACGTAGCCTTCGGCGGCGTGGGCGGCCACCCCGCAAAGGTGCAATACGGCGGCGGCGTCACCGGCAACGTCTGCACCGAAGACTTCGTCAACGTGCTGGAAACCATGGGCGTAGTCACGGGTATCGATCTGAGCGCGATGATGGCCGCCTCGCAAGCCTGCGAGTCAGCGCTTGGCCGGCAACTCGCCAGCCGCGTGGCGCGCACCGGCCTCAACCCGCTGCTGAGCGTCGCCGCTGCGCAATGACACTGCCCGCCGCTACGCTGCGCATCGAGTCGCAGTTCTGCCTCGATCAAGGCTTTACGTTGGTCGAAGCGGGTGACGGCCGCGTCGTTCTGACTTGCGACGTCCTCCCGCGACACACCAACCGCCATGGCAACGCCCACGGCGGTCTGATCGCCACGCTGCTCGACACCGCGATGGGCATGGCCACCCGGGCAAGCGGTGCAGTCGACAACCTCGGCACCGCCAACCTGACGATCAACTACCTTCGCCCTGCACGCGGGCGCATCACGGCGCACGCGCAGGTGCGGCGCAGTGGCCGCACGCTCGCGTTCTGCGAGGCGCAGGTGCTGGACGACGACGGTCAGTGGCTTGCCACGGCCAGCGCCGTTTTTGCCATTGCGGTTCGTACCGCACCACCCAAGTAACCCCCCGCCTGACCCGCATCGCAACACGCCACACAACTAAAACATTCCGGAGACACCCTTCATGCCTTTCGCAACACGACGCCGCCTCGCGTACGCCGCGGCCTGCCTGTCACCCCTGATGCTCGCCCCTGTCAGCGCGCACGCCGATGTCACACTTTACGGCCTGATCGACAATGCCGTTCGCTACGAGACGAATGCCAACGCCAGCGCCTCACGCCAGTTCGGCGTCGCGCAGGGGTCGTTCACCGGGTCTCGTTTCGGCATCAAGGGCACGGAGCAGATCGCCCCGGATCTCGAATCGTTCTTCGTTCTGGAGAGCGGCTTCAACCTCGGCGACGGCACGTCGTTGCAAGGCACCAAAGCCGCCGGCTTCGGGCAGGACTCGTCGAACGGCGTCGGCCGGATGTTCGGTCGGCAGGCGTTTGTCGGCTTGCGTGGCAGCTACGGCGCGCTGTCGATCGGGCGGCAGTACAGCGTGGGCTATCAGGCCATGGGCGCTGCACAAATCTTCAACAATCCGAATCTCGACACGTTGATCGTGGCGAGCAACTACGTCGGCAGCCGGCTCGACAACACGGTGAAGTACACACTGGATGCGGGTGGTTTTTCGCTGGGCACGGCTTACACGTTCGGCAACGCGGCCGGCAACGGGCATGCGAATTCCGGCGTGGGCGTGACGGCCGGCTATACCGCTGGCAGCGTCAACGGCACGCTGCTCTACCAGCGCCTGACTTCGGCCGACGGCACGCAGTCACGCAACACGTACGGCTTCTCGACCGGTGCGGCGTTCGGTCAGTGGCGAGCCACGGCGGGCTATTTGCACAGCCTGTTGAGTGAAGTGGAAACGCGCAACGACGTGATGCTGCTCGGCCTGAGCTACAACCCGATCCCCGCACTCACCCTCGGCGTGGGCGGCTTCGTCGACTGGCAGGCGCAGCCGGGCGGCAAACGCACTGCCGTCTATGGCATGGCGGACTATCAGCTGAGCAAACGCACCGACGTGTATCTGGAAGTCGACCGCAACAACATCAGCGGCCGGTACACACTCATCGCCTCGCAAGGCACCTACGGCAGCAAGGTAGGTGTCTCGCTCGGCATTCGTCATACGTTCTGACGGAGATTGGAGGAAGGCGGGACCGCTAGGCGGCGAGTGTTTCGTCCAGTTCGCGAATCGTCTGGAACAGCACGCGAGTCCCGTCGAGCAACTGCTCGGGTTCGATCCATTCCTCCGGGCAGTGACTGCGACCGTTCAGGCAGGGAATGAAGATCATGCCGATCGGGCCGGTCGGCGCCACATAGACGGCGTCATGACCGGCACCGCTCGGCAAGCGCATCGACGGGTAGCCCAGACGCTGCGAGGCGCGCTCCACCGCGTCCATGACCACCGGCATGCAGTCGGTCGGCTTCGAGCGGCTCAACGGCGTGCTGGTGCACTTCACACGCAGCGCGACGAGATCCGCCGCCACGGCTTCGAGTACCTGCTCGGGGAATCCGGCCAGTACGTCGTCGTTGTCGCTGCGCACCTCGAGCACCAGATCGACACTCCCCGGCACCGCGTTGGGCACGTTCGGCGTCATGGCGATACGGCCCACGGTGGCCACCACATAGTGCGGATTGCCGCTGAGTTCGCTCGCCAGTCGATGGGCAGCGTCGATGATGCGTGCGGCCCCGACGAGCGCATCGCAGCGAATGTCCATCGGCGTCGTGCCTGCGTGATCGGGTCGGCCATGCACGACGAGTTGCACGCGGCGAATGCCGACGATGTTCGTCACCACACCGATCGGCAGCCCACGCGATTCCAGCACGGGGCCCTGTTCGATATGCAGCTCCACGAACGCGGCCGTCTCGCCCGCACGGCGCAGCGGCTTCGATAACCGTTCAGGGTCGCCGCCGACACGGCGCATGCCGTCGGCCAGCGTCTCGCCCTCGGCATTGCGCGCGGCGAGCATCTCGGCGGACAGCACGCCCGAGAGCGCACGGCTGCCCACGCAGGAGATCCCGTAATCGCTCGGCTCTTCCGAGAGGAAATCGATCACCTCAAACGGGTGCGCCAGCGTGATGCCTTGTTCCTTGAGTGTATGGGCAACTTCAATCCCCGCGAGCACGCCGATGATGCCGTCGAAGCGCCCGCCGCCCACCACCGTGTCGCAATGCGAGCCGGTCACCAGCGGCGCCTTCGAGGCATCGCGCCCGGGCATGCGTCCGATCAGATTGCCCCCCTCGTCCTGATGCACGTCAAGGCCGGCCGCCTCCATCTCGTGACGCAGCCACGCGCGCGCTTCGAGAAACAGCGGCGAAAACGCGCGGCGCGTCCATGGCACGTCCGGGCGCGTGAACTTGGCGAGCGTTTCCACGCGGTCCCAAAGCCGCTTTGCATTGAGCGGCGGCATAGGGACGATGGCGTCCTGATTCGTTGTCGACATAGATTCGTTTCCCCGTCGTTCAACGCAGTCGCGGACGCAGGAACCGCCCGTCGCCCTGCTGATTGACAATGCCCTTCCCGTCGAACACCTGCTGCCCACGGCACCACGTCCCGGTCACACGCACGGTGAACTCGCGGTCTTCGAACGAACTCCAGCGCACGGCCGACAGGCTCGTCGACGGGTCGTAGGCGTAGCGTTCCGGACGAAGGACCACGACATCGGCATCGGCACCCACGTTGAACGTGCCTTTGCGGTCATCGAGCAGGAAGTGTTGCGCCGGGTTACGGCACAACTGCTTGACCACCATCGTCGGCGAAATGCCATGTTCCTCGCAGCCGGTCCAGAACGCGGGCAACAACGTCTCCAGCCCCGGCCCCCCCGACGAATTGCGAAACACGTTGGGATTCTCCTTGCGCTCCAGCCCCCAGCTCACGTGATCGGACGACACGAACGTGCATTCGCCCGCAGCGATGTGCGTCCAGAGCAGGTCGACTTCAGCCTTCGGGCGAATGGGCGGATAGTGTTTGGTCTTCGCCCCGAAGCGGCGTGTGTGTTCTTCGTGATTGAGCATCAGGTACTGCACGCACGTCTCGATGCTTGCCTGATGACCCGCGCGGCGGTACATATTGCAGATCTCGAAACCACGCGAGGTCGACACGTGCACCGCGTGCGCACGTGCTCCCGTCTCGGCGCCGATCTCGTAGATCAATGCCGTCGCGAGGTTCTCGATCAGCGGTGGGTGGGCGCGCAGGAAGGCATCCCAACCGGTATCGCCCGCCTCGATCAGGCGCGCAACGTTCTTGCGCGTGAGGTCCTGCATCTGGTTGTGCACGCCGCACACGATGCCCGACGGCGCGATGCGACGGAAGGCTTCATACAGCATGTCTTCCTCGACGCGCGGAAAACGCCCCGGCGTCGCTTCGAACGTCGAGAACTTGAACGCGCACACGCCGCCTTCGATCAGCCCGGCCGCCGCATCGAGTCCATGCGTGTCGTTGAGCGTGCCGAACAACGCCACATCCACATGGCAGTCACGCTCCACTTCCGCAATCTTGGCGTCGAGTTGCGCGCGCGAGGCCACGGGTTCCGGATCGTCGTAGGGCATGTCGACCATCACGGTCACGCCGCCGGCCGCCGCCGCGCGTGAGGCCATACCGAGCCCTTCCTGATCGCGCTGACTGCCCGAATGCACTTGGCCATCGACCACGCCCGGCATCACCCACTGCCCGCGCGCATCGATCACTTCTTTTGCCGACGGTGCCGTGCCTTGGCCGCGTGCGGCGATCTTGCCATCGCGCACTGCAAGCCAGCCGTCCACCACGATTGCGTCGGCATCGACCAGATTGCCGCGCATCACCCAATCAAAATCGCTCATCGTTTGTCCGCGTTATTCCAGCGTGTTGAAAAGTTATGCGCCAGTGTAATGAGTGGTCCGGCCAAACGTCTTATGCTTAAATATGCGCACCAATTAACAAAAAGTTAAGGGTATGAAACTCAACCTGCGGCAGATCGAGGTCTTCCGGGCCATCATGCTGAGCGGATCGATCAGCGGGGCATCGAAGCTTTTGTTCGTGTCCCAACCGGCCGTCAGCCGCCTGATTTCCTATACCGAGCAACGGCTCGGCTTCACGCTTTTCGAGCGCATCAAGGGGCGGCTTTACCCGACGCCCGAGGCGCGGCGCCTCTTTACCGAGGTCACCACGCTCTATCAAAGCGTGCAGCGCGTGAACGAGGTGGCCGAGAATTTGGCGGAGAACCGCGACGGGCAACTGCGCCTGTCGTGCAGCCCCAGCCTCGGGCAGTCGCTGCTGCCGCGTGCCATCGCCGCGTTTCGCCGCCGCTATCCGGAAGTGCGCGTCGTGTTGCAAACGCTGATCCCGAGTGTGATGCTGCAATCGCTGCTCAGTCAGCAGGTCGAGCTGGGCGTGGCGTATATGCCGGTCGATCACCCGAGTCTCGCGACGATCCCGCTGTACGAAAACAAGATCGTCGCGGCCCTGCCCTCCGACCATCCGCTCAGCACCCGCGAGAGCGTGACGATGGCCGAGCTCGCCAAAGAGCCGCTCATCGGCTACAGCCCCGACATTCCGTTCGGGATGCTGACCCGCAACATGTTCGGCGGCCCCGACCAGCAGCCAGAACCGGTCGTGGAAGTGCAGCAGGCGCACGTGGCCTGTGCGCTGGTGCAGGCCTCCGCCGGCGTGGCGCTGGTCGACGAAATGACCGTGAAGGGCCCCGTCTGGACCGACGTCGTGACGGTGCCGATCGTCGACACCGTCAATGTGCCGGTCAACGTGTTCCATCTTCAACTGGAGCCGATGTCGCGGCTCGCGCAGGAATTCGTGCGCGTGCTGCGTGCCCTCGACGCCGGCTGGCGGCCGCGCCATACCGGTAATCCCAAGAAAAACGACGAGCACGAGCCCACCGACTGACGTCCCGCGCACCCTTAACATGAAGTTATATGGTGCGTATAAATGACGCGACGACATTATCCGGGTGCTTTCTCATAATCTCCTCGACGCAACGCGCTTTGGGCGTTGCCAATGAACGAGGAGAGCAATTCGGATGGGACGCGTATTGACGTTGAAGGATGTCGAAGCCGCCGTGCTGGGCGGTTCGGTGTTTGCGTGCGGCGGCGGCGGCTGGGCAGAACATGGCCGCCAGCTCGGCACGCTGGCCGTCACCCTTGGCCGCCCGGAACTGGTGACGATGGATGAAGTGCCGGACGACGCGTGGATCGCCACGGCCGCTGCCATCGGCGCCCCCGGCGGGCTCACCGACTGGGAGATGCTCGGCATCGACTACGTGAAGGCCGCGCAGCGCGTGCAGGACGCGTTGGGTGAATCGCTATACGGCCTCATCATCGGGCAGAACGGTATGTCGAGCACGCTCAACGCGTGGCTGCCCTCGGCCGTGCTCGGCACCAAAGTCATCGACGCCGTTGGCGACGTGCGTGCGCATCCTACCGGCGACATGGGATCACTGGGGCTGGCCAATTCGCCCGCCCCGATGATCCAGAGCGCCGTCGGCGGCAACCGCGCCAACAACGCCTATATCGAACTGACGGTGCACGGCGCCACGGCCAAAGTCTCGCCCGTGCTACGCAAGGCCGCCGACATGGCGGGCGGCTTCATCGCCAGTTGCCGCAACCCGATTCGTGCCGAATACGTGCGCCGCCACGCGGCACTCGGCGGCATCAGCATGGCGCTCTCGCTGGGCGAGGCGATCCTCGCCGCGCAGCCCAAGGGCGGCGCCGCCGTGATCGACGCGATCTGCAAAGCGACGCGCGGCAGCCTTATCGGCACCGGAAAAGTCGCGCGCAACTCGCTGGCCTACACGCAGGAAGCCTTCGACATCGGCACGGTCGAGATCGGCGAAGGCCCGAACCGGCGCGTCATTCATGTGATGAACGAGCACATGGCCGTCACCGACGCGCACGGCGAGCGCATTGCCTGCTACCCCGACGTCATCACCACGCTCGACACCGACGGCAACCCCGTGTCCGCCGGCAAGCTGCGCGAGGGCATGGAGGTCGTGATTCTGCACGTGCACAAGGGGGAGATTCCGCTCTCGTCGAGCGTGCGCGACCCGTCGGTCTACCCCGTGGTCGAGAAAGCACTCGGCATGAACTTCACCGATTACGCACTGGCGAGCTGAGGGCACCCGCATGAAACGAGAATTCCCGATTCCGCACGGCACCACCCTGCGCTGCAAGGGCTGGCGTCAGGAAGCGCTGCTGCGCCTGCTGGAAAACGTGCTTGCCGTGGGCGAAGATCCCGACAACCTGATCGTGTATGCGGCGATGGGCCGTGCCGCGCGCGACTGGCCGTCGCATGACGCCATGGTGCGGGCGCTGCTCACGCTCGAAGACGATCAGACGCTGATCGTGCAGTCGGGCAAGCCCATCGGCGTGCTGCAAACGCATGACCGCGCGCCGATCGTCATCATGGCCAACTGCAATATGGTCGGCCAATGGGCGCGCGCCGAAAACTTCTACCGCTGGGAGAAAGAGAACCTGATTTGCTGGGGCGGCCTGACCGCCGGTGACTGGCAATACATTGGCTCGCAAGGCGTGATTCAGGGCACTTACGAAATCTTCTCGCGCATTGCCGAGCGGCATTTCGACGGCGACCTGCGTGGCCGCTTCATTCTCACTGCCGGTATGGGCGGCATGGGCGGCGCGCAACCGCTCGCAGGCCGCTTGGCCAACGCAGCCATCCTGACCGTCGAGATCAACCCCGAGCGCATCGAGAAGCGTATGAAAGCGGGCTATCTCGAATGCCGCGCCGACAATCTCGATCACGCCCTCACGCTGATTCGCGACGCACAGGCACGACGTGCGCCGATCTCGGTCGGCTTGCTCGGCAACGCGGCCGACGTGTTCTCCGAAATCCTCGCGCGCGGCATCGTGCCCGATATCGTCACCGACCAGACCTCGGCACACGACCTCGTCTACGGCTATGTGCCGTCCGGCTACACGCTCGGGCAGGTGGCCGAACTGCGCAAGACCGACCCCGACACGCTCATGCGCGAGAGCCGGGCGTCCATCGTGCGCCACGTCACTGCCATGCTGGGTTTTCAGGACAAGGGTGCCGTGGTGTTCGACAACGGCAATCTGATCCGCACGCATGCCAAGGAAGGCGGCGTGGCCCGGGCGTTCGACATCCCGGTGTTCACTGAAGCGTTCCTGCGCCCGCTGTTCGCCCGCGGCATCGGGCCGTTCCGCTGGATTGCGCTGTCGGGCGACCCGGACGATATCCGCAAAATCGACGACTTCCTGCTCCGGCGTTTCGCCGACAACCAGATCGTCGCGAACTGGATTCGCCTCGCCCGCGAGTACGTGCCGTTCGAAGGCCTGCCCGCCCGCATCGGCTGGCTGGGGCACGGCGAACGCACCGAGCTGGCGCTGGAGGTCAACCGGATGGTGCGTGACGGGGAACTGAGCGCACCGATCGCCTTCACGCGCGATCACCTCGATGCGGGCGCCATGGCGCATCCGAACATCATGACGGAGAACATGCGCGACGGCTCCGATGCCATTGCCGACTGGCCCCTGCTCAACGCCATGCTCAACTGCGCGTCGAGCGCCGATCTGGTCGCGATTCACTCGGGCGGTGGCGGCTACAGCGGCTACATGACCAGTGCGGGCGTCACGGTCGTCGCCGATGGCACGCCGCAGGCCGACGACCGCCTGCGCCTGTCGATGACCAACGACACGGCCAGCGGGGTGCTGCGCTATGCCGATGCCGGTTACGAAGAAGCGCTCGATGAAGTCGGATTGAAGGGCATCGGCCGCATCGACACCGCGTCAACTTCGCAGCCATGACCACAACGGCGGACTGACGCGATCTCGCTAGCGGTCAGCACCCGCCCCGGCCCCCCGCGAGGGGCGCGATAACCATCTTCCATCCCTACGAGTATTTAATTAATAGTACTAATCATAAACTCATGAAAAAAATCAAACATTGGTGGATCGGGGCGGGCGTGGCACTTGCCACAGCGGGAGCGAGCCAGATCGCTGCTGCGCAGTCGAACGTGTCGTTGTACGGGGTAGTCGACGTCTACGCCGCCGCCCAGAAAGCCCTTGGCAAAGAGCGCGCGTGGAACGTGAGCCCGGGCGGCATGGCGACCAGCTTCTGGGGCATCGGCGGGCGTGAGGATCTGGGCAACGGCTACGCGGCCGTCTTCGCCCTCGAAGCGTTCTTCCAACCGAACAACGGCGGCACGGGCCGGTTTGCCGGCGACACCTTCTTCGGACGCAATGCTTATGTCGGCCTGTCGACGCCGGCAGGCGCGTTCCTGCTCGGGCGCAACACCACGCCGTACTACGTCTCGGCGTTGCGCTTCAATCCGTTCTCGACCTCGTTCGCCTTCTCGCCGGTGCTCAACCACATGTACAAGGGCGTTTCGGGTCAGGGGCTGGCTGGCGACAACGGCTGGAACAACTCGTTGCTCTACACGACGCCGGGCGGCAGCGACTGGCAGGCGAGCCTGATTTACGGCACGGGCAACAAGGCCGGCGCACAGGGGCAGAACCAGTGGGGCGGCAACGCCATTTACGCGCATGGTCCGTTCTCGGCGACGGTGGCGTATCAGCAAGTGCGCTACGACAAGACACCGGGCGACCTGAACACGCAAATCGCCGGGTTCAACTTGCAGTCGGGGGTCATGGCTGCCGTGGGTTACGACTTTTCGGTGGTCAAGATCACCGCGCTCTATCAATACCTGCACGACGGCATCGACAGCGGCGACCTGAATACCCACAGCGGGCAAATTGGCGCGTCCGTGCCGATCGGCAACGGCGCCCTGCTCGCCTCGTGGATGTACGCCAAGAGCCACGGCCGGGGCGACCCGATCCGCTCGACGTGGTCGGTAGGCTACGACTACCGCCTCTCTAAACGCACGGACCTTTACGCCGCCTATATGCAAGATCGCGCGACCGGTTACTCCAGTGGCAACACGGCCGGTGTCGGCATGCGGATGGCCTTCTGATATGTCCCCACTTCATGCCCCGGCAGCAGCGACCAGCTCGACCGATCGCAACCCCGATGACGCGCAGTCGATGCGCCCGTTTATCGCGGCACTCGCACAACGCGGTGAATTGTTGCGCGTCGGCGAACCCGTTGATCCGCAGTTCGAAATCTCCGCATGGCTCGCGCAGTTGGCCGAAGGGCCTGCTGTGCAGTTCGACAACGTGACCGGTCACGCGCAGCCGGCCATCGGCAATCTGCTGAACTCGGTAGAGCGCATTGCGCTGGGCCTCGGTATCTCGCGTACCGACATGCAACAGCGCATCGTCTCGGCCATCGAGCACGGCATTGCGCCGCAACGGGTGACACACGGCGCCTGTCAGGAAACCGTGATCCACACGCCGGACCTGCGGCGTGAGGTCCCCGCGCCGCTGTTCTTCCCGGGTGAAACCGGGCCGTACATCACGGCCGGCGTCATCTTCACTCGCGACAGCCGCACCGGCAAAGGCAATGTGTCGTTTGCGCGCGTGAAGCTGCTCGACGGCAACCGGGGCATGGTCGGCATCGCGCCCAATCATCACCTTGCGGTCATGGCGCGCGAGGCCAAGGCACGCGGGGAGACCTTGCCGATTGCAGTAACGGTCGGCAACCACCCTGCCGTGCTGATCGCCGCCGCGCTGTATCTGCGTCTGGGCGACGACGAACTCGACTGCGCCGGTGCGCTGCTGGGTGAACCGGTTCGCACGGTTGCCTGCAAGACCATCCCGCTGGATGTGCCCGCCGCCTGCGAGTGGGTGCTGGAAGGCACGCTCGATATCGACGAGCAGCACGACGAAAAGCTCGTCTCGGAATTTCACGGCATGTACGAGCCGTATGGCAGCGGCCCGGTGGCGACGTTTCATTGCCTGACCCGCCGCCACGACGCGCTTATCCAGATCATCGAGCCGGGCTATTACCCGGAGCACACGTTGATCGGTGGCGTCGCCATCGCTGCGGGGCTCGCTCGCACGCTGCGCGCCGTCGCGATTCCCGTGCGCGAGGTGGCCGTCGGCCACGGCGGTTGCGGTCGCCTGAACGCCGTCGTGAGCCTGAGCACCCATCGGGCAGGTGATGCCCAGAAAGCGATGTTC
The DNA here is from genome assembly GCF_002179865.1 of Pandoraea sp. PE-S2R-1. NCBI lineage: Bacteria > Pseudomonadati > Pseudomonadota > Betaproteobacteria > Burkholderiales > Burkholderiaceae > Pandoraea > Pandoraea sp. PE-S2R-1. Next base: position 790,552 of record NZ_NGUR01000010.1, read on the forward strand.
GCGCTGTGGGGCAGCGTCAACCTGATCAAGAACATCACGGTCGTCGACGACGACGTCGATCCGTGGAACGCCTCGCAAGTCGAATGGGCCGTTGCAACGCGCATGCGGCCCGACCGCGACATGCTGGTGATTCCCGGCGGACGCACCGACCGGTCCGAGCCGATCAAGCAGGACGGTGTGGCCACCAAACTCGGGCTGAACGCGACACGCAGGGCATGCGACCGCCCCGACTGGACGCGTGCGGTGCCGCCGCCCGATGTGATGGAGACGGTTGCGCAACGGATTGCCGCGCACCTCGACGCAGACCGCCTTGGCGCCGGTCAGCCCACAGCCAACCGGTAGCCAACCCTTAACGTGGTGTTATGTCTTTCGAATATTAAGTCGCACGACGTCATCCCCGAACTTCCCTAGCATCCTGATTATCCCGGCGGCGCAAGCGCTTTGCCGGAACGACATCCGCCTGGAGACCCTTACATGAAAGACGTGCTTATCGACCCGGCTGCCGAGCCCGTGCCGCGCGCCCACCCCAAACAGGGGAATGCCGGCCGCCGCGCCATCATCGCCGCGTCGGCCGGTAACGCGCTGGAGTGGTATGACTTCACGATCTACGCACTCTTTGCCGTCTATATCGGGCAGAACTTCTTTCACGACAGCAACCCGACTGTGCAACTGATGGGGTCGTTTCTCGCCTTCGGTCTCGGGTATGTCGCCCGCCCGCTGGGCGCGCTGCTGATCGGCTCATATGGCGACCGCAAGGGCCGCAAGGCCGCGCTCACGCTCACGATCATGCTGATGGCGTTCGGCACACTGCTCATCGCCATTGCGCCGCCCTACACGGCCATCGGCGTGGGTGCGCCGCTGCTCATCGTGTGCGGCCGCGTGCTTCAGGGCTTCTCCGCCGGTGGTGAGGTCGGCAGCGCGACCGCGTTTCTTGCCGAACACGCCCCGGCCGACAAGAAAGGCCAGTATGCGTCGTGGCTGCAAGCCAGCATGGGCATCTGCAACATCTTCGGCGCGCTGGTGGCAACGCTCGTCACGACGGTGTTCACGCAGGATCAGATCACTGAATGGGCCTGGCGCATTCCGTTCATCATCGGGCTGGCGATTGCGCCGGTTGGCCTGTGGATGCGCAAGGCGCTCGACGAAACGCCGCACTTCAAGCTCGAAGCCCAACGCATGAAGCAACAGGGCGAGGTCAAGAAGACCCCGTTGCTTCAGGTACTGCGCGAGCATCCGGCGCAACTGCTGATCGGTTTCGGTCTCTCGGTGCTGTGGGCTGCCGGACCGTACGCACTGATCATCTTTATGCCGATCTACGTGCAGAAGTCGATGGGCTTCACCAGCTCACAAGCGTTTCTCGCGGCATTCATCGGCAACTTCTTCCTGACGGCAGGCTGCGTGTTGTCGGGCACGCTCTCCGACAAGTTCGGCCGCCGCACGATGCTGCGTCTCGGCGCGGTCGCACTGCTCGTCGGTGTGTACCCGCTGATGATGTGGCTCGGTGCATCGCACACGACGCTCACGCTGGTCATCGTGCAGTCGGCTTTCTGCGCCATGATCTCGCTGTTCGTCGGTGTGGCGCCCGCCGCACTCTCCGAGATCTTCCCGACGGCCGTGCGCTCCTCGGGCATGTCGCTGTCGTATAACGCGGCCGTCACGCTGCTCGGCGGCTTTGCCCCGGCCATTCTCACGTGGATTACCTACACCACGGGCGTCGCATTCGCACCGGCCTTGTACGTGATGGGCGCAGCGGTCGTGACGCTCGTCGCCGTAGCCTTCATGCCGTCGCGCCGTGCCGACTAAGCGCTGATCTGGCGCTGATCGGGCGCCGACCACAATCGACGCATCAGACGCGTCAGGCGCATCCCCGGTGACCACCCGGGCGATGCGCCGCTTCACTTCTCACAAGACAGGGAGTCCGACATGCAGGCTGGCATGCTGCAAGGCGTTCGCATTCTCGATTTCACGCGGGTACTGGCCGGGCCGTATTGCACCGCCATGCTGGCCGATCTCGGTGCGGAGGTCATCAAGGTAGAGCCTCCGGCGGGTGACGACCAGCGCTACATGGGACGGATGGTTCAGGGCGAGAGCGCCAACTTCGTGCTGAACAATCGCGGCAAGCAGAGCCTTCGGCTCGATCTCAAGCATCCCGACGGGCAGCAACTCGCCCAGCGGCTCGCGCAAGTCTGCGATGTCGTCGTCGAGAACTTCAAACCGGGTGTGGCCGCGCGTCTCGGCATCGGTTACGCGCAACTTGCCGCGCTCAACCCAAAGCTCGTTTATTGCAGCATTTCGGGTTTCGGTCAGCAGGGGAGCAACGCCGGACGCCCGTCCTACGACGTCGTCGCGCAAGCCATGAGCGGCATCATGAGCGTGACCGGCGAACCCGACGGCGCCCCCACGATGGTGGGCGAATCGATCGGCGACATCTGCGCCGGGCTGTACGCCTCGTGGGCCATCATGGCCGCGATGTTTGCGCGCGAACGCACCGGCAGCGGACGGTATATCGATGTCGCGATGCTCGACTCGCTGATTGCCATTCAACCCACGGCACTCTCGCAATTCCTGTTCGGCGGCAAGGTGCCTGCACGTGTTGGCAACCGACACCCCATGAGTTCCCCGTTCGGGGCCTACGAGGCTCGCGACGGCCATCTCGTCATCGCCGCCGCCAACGACAAGCTCTTCCACGCCGTGGCCCTGCTGATCGGTGCACCCGAGCTGTGCACCGATCCACGCTTCATCACCGACACGTCGCGCAGCCAGCACGATCACGAACTGCGGGTGCACATCGAACGGTGGTCGAAGACGCAGCGCGTGGCGGATGCCGTCGATGCGCTAACGCGCGCCGGTGTGCCCGCCGCCCCCATTCAGGACATTGCGCAAGCGATCGAGGGCAGCCACGTCGTCGCCGATGTCACCCACCCGGTGCTCGGTGCGAGTCAGGTGATGCGCCAGCCCGTGCAGTTCTCGGGTGAGCCTCAAGCCGACGCGTCGCCAGCGCCGATGCTCGGCCAGCACACCGACGACGTGCTCGCGCGCGTGCTTGGCCTGTCGGCCGACGCCATCGCACAACTGCACCGGGACAACGTCGTCTAGCGCGACGCGGTGCCGCCGTACCCGATAACACCAAGGAGACCCCATCGTGGACATGCGTTTCAGTCCCGAGGAAGAACAGTTTCGTCTCGACGTCCGGGACTTCCTCACTCGTCATCTGCCGCAAGACATCCGCCTGAAGGTCGAGCACGGCAAGCGCCTGCACAAGCAGGACTACGTGCGCTGGCAGGACATTCTGCGCACCAAGGGCTGGTATGCCGTGAACTGGCCCGAGGCCTTCGGCGGCCCGGGCTGGAGCCCAGCGCAGAAGTATCTCTTCGCGCAGGAGTACGGGGCGTTGCCCTGCCCGCCGCTCGTGCAGTTCGGCGTCAACATGGTCGGCCCGGTGATCTACACCTACGGCAACGACGAGCAGAAGCGGCGGTTTCTGCCGCGCATTCTGGCCAATCAGGACTGGTGGTGTCAGGGCTATTCGGAACCCGGTTCGGGCTCCGATCTCGCCTCGCTCAAGACGAGTGCAGTGCGCGATGGCGACCATTACGTTGTGAACGGTTCGAAGATCTGGACCACGTGGGCACAGTGGGCCGACTGGATGTTCGCGCTTGTGCGCACGAGTCACGAGGCACGGCCGCAGCAAGGCATCTCGTTCCTGCTGATCGACATGAAGTCGCCGGGCATCACGGTGCGGCCGATCCGCCTGCTCGACGGCGACGCCGAGGTCAACGAGGTGTTCTTCGACAACGTGCGCGTGCCCGTGTCGCAACGCGTCGGCGATGAAGGCGTCGGCTGGTCGTACGGCAAGTTCCTGCTCGAACACGAACGCTTCGTGATATCCGGCGTGGCGCGCTCGCGGCGGCTGCTCGGTCAACTTGAAACCCTTGCGCGCGATCGCACCGATGGCACCGATGGCACCGGCAACAGTCTGTGGGCCAGTCAAGCGATTCGCCTTCGTTTCACCGATCTGCAAACGCAACTGCGCGTGCTGGAACTGACCGAGTTGCGCTTTCTCAGCGCGATGAACGCGGGTCAAAGCCCGGGCGTGGCCGCTTCCATCCTGAAGATTCGCGGCACCGAAATCGAGCAGGCGATCAGCGAGCTCGCACTGGAATGCATGGCGCTCGACACCACCGCATTCGACGAGGCGTTTCTCGATGGCCAGCACGATGCGTCGGTGACTGCCGAAGGTGCGGCGGCCGCAGGTCCGGCGTACTTCAATCTGCGCAAAGTCTCGATCTGGGGCGGGTCCAACGAAATCCAGCGCAATGTGCTGGCCAAGCAGGTATTGGGATTGTGAGCGCGCCATGAACTTCTCGACAAATGAACTGCAACGCATGCTGCAAGACAGCGCGCTTGACTTCGCACGTGCTCACGGTGACTACGAGCGCCGCCGCAAGCTCATCGCCAGCCCCGCCGGGTTTAGCGAAGACGACTGGCGCCTGATGGCGGAACTGGGCTGGTTCGCCGTGTTGCTGCCCGAGGCCATGGGCGGCATCGGCGGCGGGCCGGTCGAAGCCATGTTGATTACCGAAGCGCTCGGCCAGTCGCTTGCCACTGAACCGTTCTTGTCTACGGGGGTGCTCGGGGCACGCGCGATCAGTGCGCATGGCACGTCAACGCAGCAGGAAAACCACTTGCCGGGCATCGCCGAAGGCAAGCTGCGCACCGCGTTCGCATATTACGAACAGGGTGCGCAGCAGAACCGGTATTGGTCGCAGCTGTCACTCGATGCGGCGACAGGCGGCTGGGTTCTGCAAGGCAACAAGCACATGGTTTTCGACGGCCCCTCAGCCGATCTCTTCATCGTCGTGGCGCGCAGCGCAGGCGCGGCGCACGAACGCGACGGGCTCACGGTGCTGCTGGTGCCCGCCGATGCGCCGGGTCTCACTCAGCGCGCTTTCACACGTCTTGACGGTGGCCGGGCGTGTCATCTGTCATTCAATCAGGTCGTACTCCGTCAGGAGAGCGTGCTGGGTGAGCCCGGGCGTGGAGCCGAGGTGATCGACGATCTGTTCGGCTGGGGCATTGCTGCGCTGTGCGGTGAGGCGATGGGGGCAATGCAGGTGTTGCACGATGCCACGCTCGATTACCTCAAGACGCGTCAGCAATTCGGCCGGCCCATCGGCAGCTTTCAGGCCCTCGCGCATCGTCAGGTCGATATGTACGCGGCGCTGTAGCAGACACGCTCCATCGCGCTGGCCGTCAACATGGCGATGGCGGACGATCTGCCCGAAGCGTCACGCCTGCAATCGATGGCGAAGGTGCAACTTGGGCGGGCGGCCAGCATCGTCGGTCAGGGCGCGATTCAACTGCATGGCGGCATCGGCATGACGGAGGAGTTGAACGTGGGGGCGTACTTCAAGCGGCTGAGCGTCATGAACGCGCAATTCGGCACCGCCGAGCATCATCTTGCGCGTCTGGCTGAGTGAGCTTTTGGGCGACTGAGGGAGCCGCATCGTATCGCGCGGCTGACCGCGCTTACACGCTTACGACGCTTCCATCAACGCGAGCGACCGGTACGCCACCGATGGCGCGACGACGACACAGTTTCTGCCGTTAGCTTTCGCGGCATAGAGGGCCGCGTCGGCTCGCGCCATCACGGCGGCCAGCGTATCGCCCTCGCCGAATTCATCGACCCCCGCACTCAGGGTGGACACCACGTCGCGCCCCTGAACGCCCGCCCCGGAGGCCGCCACGATGGCGCGCAACCGGTTGACGAGGCGGCCGGCGTCTTCGCGCGTCGTCGACGGCAGCAGCAGCGCGAACTCCTCCCCGCCAATGCGGCCGACCAAATCCCCTTGCCGGACTTCGCGTGAAATCACGGACGCCACATGGGCGAGCGTCTTGTCGCCCGCCGCGTGCCCGTACCGGTCGTTGGTGCCCTTGAAGTTGTCGATGTCGAGGATCGCGATCGATAGCGTCGACCGGGTCGACACGGCGGCCTCGAGGATGGCCTCTGCCCGCGCGATGAAGGCGCGTCGGGCCAGCACACCGGTCAGATCGTCAAACGTCGCCAGTCGCTCCATCCGGTCGGCCAGACGGTCATGCGCGAGCATCACCATGCCGACGGACAGACACGGCAGGGTCAGCGTCGCCATGCCGAGGAACATGACGTTCAGCGGCGTCGCCTGCAAGAACACCGTCTCGTGGGCAAACCCCAGTCCGTAGGCAATGCAGCGCACGCCATGCACGACGGCCCCCAGCACGGCTGCGATCGACACGAAGTAGTAAGCGTATTTGGGTCTGCCGGCGGGCCGGTACTTCAACACCATCCAGCCGATCTGGAACCGCACATAGGCAATGAAACCGGAGACCATGGCGCTACGCGCGTCCACGTGGGGCGACAGAAAGGTCCAGTAGACCAGCAGTACGAGGATGGCGACGACCGCCACGTATTCCCAGGCGAACGTGGTTCGGGTATGGAGAAATTGCCGGAAGCCGTGAAGCCCGAGCATCGAGGCGGTCACCAGCAGACTGCTTGCCACCACGACGATCACGTCGGTCGGCCCGGCCAGAAGCAGCCCCGCCGTGACGGCCAGCATGGCACTTGCGACGCCCCATAAGCGTATTCCCGGGACACCCGTCCGGAACAGCGAGCCAAGAATGGCAACGCTCATGAGGCACGACAGAATCGCAATGCTGATGAATACGGCCGAAATGGACATAGCTACGGGACGGGGGGTCTGTGTTTCACATATGTCCGCCAGCATAGCCGAAGTCGATGACCCCGCATCGCCGTTGGTGAGAATTGCAACGCATGGGTGTCGGTGCCGTGCGACAGTAACCATCGCCCCCCGCATGTGGAAACGCCCCTCGGAAATCAACCCGAGGGGCGTCAGTGTCCCGCGTCGACCTTACTTGTTTGCGGTCGCGGCCTGCTCGATCAGGGCAGCGACCACGGCAGGCTTCGATTCGTAAATCGCATGAATGCCTGCGGTTTCCACCACCGTGGCGCCCGCTCGCTTGGACATCATGCGCTGCGCATCCGGCGGAATCATCTTGTCGTCCTTCGTGACCAGATACCAGCTCGGCTTCGCGCGCCATGCCGCCGCCGTGATCTGTCCGCCCAGCGCATCCACGCCCCAGGGGACTTGTGCGTTGGCGAGGAATTCAGCGCGTGCAGGCTTGACGTCGCCCGCAAACGAGGCGGCGAACTTGGCCTTATCGAGCATCAGAAACCCATTGACCGGAGGCAGGATGGGCGGCTGCGGCGCGCCGGGGGGCGCACTCGAAATCACCGTGTTCACCGACTCCCCTTTGTCGAGCGCAAACGCTGCGATGTAGACCAGACGCGCAACCTTCGGATCGTTACCCGCCTCGGTGATGACGGCCCCGCCATACGAATGGCCGACCAGCACGACCGGGCCGTCCTGTGCGTCGAGCACCGCCTTGGTCGCCGCCACGTCGGCCGCGAGCGACGTCGTCGGGTTCTGAACAATGCTCACGTTGTACTTCTTGGCCTTCAGCAACTTGTACACCTGCTCCCAGCCGCCCCCGTCGACAAAACCGCCATGCACAAGCACCACGTTGTTGACGCGCTCGGCAAACGCAGTGCTGGGTGCCACGACGCCGACGGCCAGCGACGTAAAACCCAGCAATCCGACGACGGTGCGGCGGATGGAGAGAGGATTGGATTTCATCAGTTGCCTCATTCAGAAAATAGGAAGGGAACGGCTGTCTTCGGGTGTTACCGGAATTTCAAGTGAAAACGAATCGGGCCATCGGGAGGGTGCATTCACGCGACGGCGACGGCCACTTCGATGTTGCCGCGCGTGGCATTCGAGTACGGGCAAACCTTGTGGGCTGCCGCGACCAGCGCTTCGGCGGCGGCGCGCTCGAAGCCCGGCAGGTGGACGGTCATGGCGACCTGAATGCCGTAACCGATAGGTATCGGTCCGATCCCTACCTGCGTGGTGATAGAGACCCCTTCGGGGACCTTGATCTTCATGGCGGCGCCAACCGCCTTCATCGCGCCGATAAAGCACGCCGAGTAGCCGGCGGCGAAGAGCTGTTCGGGGTTGGTGCCCGGGCCCCCTGCACCACCGAGTTCGCTTGGCGTGGACAGCGTGACGGATAAGGCGCCATCGGCCGAGGCGGCGGTACCGGTGCGGCCACCGGTGGCCTGCACGGTCGCGGTGTACAGGACCTGTTCGAGCCGCATTCGACCTCCTTCGCCAGTTCGATAAGCGGATTCTGGTGAACGGCGCGCGGACCTGCCAGTTAAGACTTGTTAAAAGATGTCAAAACAGCCCTTCAGGACAGGCGGCGCAGCAGGATGTCGCGATCCGCCGGCGAGAACTCGTGCGTCAGACGCTCCATCAGCCAGGCCGCATCGGCTTCGCGGCCCTGCCGGATAAGCGCTTCGGCTTGGGTCTGGACGAGCCGAGCCTTCCACGCCAGCGCCCCCTGTGCCGTGGCAAGGGCAATGCCTTCGTCGAGCAATGATTGCGCGGCGCTGAGCTGCCCGGCATTGAGCAGCACATGAGCCTGCGATCGAAGGATTTCAGGGGCGCACCAGTCACACAGGCCGTCGCGGGCGCGCCGCACGAGATCGTCGGTCACCGCAAGCGGGTCGAGGGTCACGCTCATCTCGGCATGGGCCGCCGTGTAGAGCACTGCGCTGAAGGATTCGCGGGCGGCGAGGTGTTCGACATGAAGTTCCAGCGCATGGTCGAAAATCGTGAACCATGAACCGAAGAACGGAATGCCGTGCCGCACACAGCAGTCTCGTAACTCGTCAGTGACGTTCGCCGCCAGTTCGATTTCCCCGCACCACAGCGAGATCGGACATGACGCGAACGACAGCGTAAAGATCAGCGACGTGACGTGGCGCGTACGCACCGCACGCGCCCTTGCCTGCTCGGCCACGCCCAGCGCACGGCTGAACTGCCCCAGCGTCCACAAGGTGCGCGCCATCATGGTCAGCGCCGCCACGCGATGGTCCAACTGGGACGGTGCCCCGGCGCACATGCCAATAGCGTTGGAGCCCGGCCCGATCGCCAACTCCGCATGGCGCAGCGCGTCCTGATAAGCGCCGCCGAAGTAGCGGCTCAACGCCATCATGCGATGGAACACGAGGTCTGCCTGCGGATCGGCAATCGACTTCACCACCTCACCGAACGCCAGACTTTCACTCAGCACGTCGGCATAGCGGCCGTTAAGAATGTCGGCCGTGAACCTGGTCCAGTGAATCGGCAGGCGCAAGGCAAGATCGTCCGATTGTTCGGCACTCGCCAACGCGCGGCCCAAAGCGTCGTACGCCTCCCCTTTCGGGCCACGCAGCGTGCTCCGGCAAAACCCGATGGCTCCCCACACCTGCGCTGCCAGCGACGGATCGCCGCTCGTGCCGGGATCAAGTTCGACCAGCCGTTCCAGATAACCGAGGTACTCGCTGAGCATCGAGGTCGACATCCATAGCGTTGCCGACAAGGCTGCAATACGCGACGCCAGCGCCGTATCGCCGTCGGGCGCCAGCGCCCAATCGAGTGCACAGCGCACGTCGTCCAGCGCCTGCGCGTGCTTCTCGCGCCACGCGCCGTGCCCCAGCCCGTCGATCTCGTCGACTGCTTTGCCGAGCAGCGCACAGACATGGAACGCGTGTCGCTTGGCGATCATGCTGCCCTCGCCCGACGCCAGCAACTTGGCCATGGCGTAGCAACGGGTTGTCTCCAGCAAACGGTAAGGCGTCATGGCGTTGCTGGCATCCACCGAAATCAAGCTCTTGGACACCAGACCGGCAAGCGCTTCGATGCCCGCAGCGGCATCGTCGGCGGCCACGGCCAGCGCCCACTCCAGCGAAAATCGCTCGCGGAAGATGGCAAGGCGCGTCAGCATGCGTTGCTCGTCGCTTCCCAGCAGTTGAAAGCTCCAGTCGAGCGTGGCTTCCAGTGTGCGATGGCGAGGTATACCGGATCGCCGGTCGCTCTTGAGCAGCTTCAGACGATCATCGAGGCGCTGCACCAGTTCGCTCACGCCGAGCACGGCAGTGCGCGCTGCGGCAAGTTCGATAGCCAGCGGCATACCGTCGAGCCGCCGGCACAACAGCGCCACGCCGGGGGCATCGTCATCCGAGAGCTGGAAAGCACCGTCGATCGCCAGTGCCCGCTGGACGAACAACTGAATCGCGGGGAATTGCATGGCCGCGTCGAGCGAGGTGTCGAGCCCCTCGGGCGGGGACGCCAGCGGGGGCAGGCGGTGAACCGATTCGGCTTCGATACGCAGTGGCTCTCGACTCGTGGCCACGATGAAAGGCGTGGTCGTACCGGCAAGGATTCGCTGAACCACCTCCACCGTCGCATCGAGTACCGGGTCACAGTTATCCAGCACCAGTACCACGTGTTTGCCTTGCAGCAGTGCGATGGCATTGGCCAGCGGATCGCCCGAGACGACCGAGACCCCGACGGCCGCAGCCACCGCTGAGGCCACCAGATCACCGGTGGCCAGCGTCGACAGGTCGACGAAGACGGCGCCATCGCTCAACTCCCCGGCGATGATGCGCGCGGCCGCCACGGCGACACTGGTCTTGCCGATCCCGCCCGGCCCGGCAACCGTGACGAGCCGGCGCAGGTACGTGTCCTTGACCACAGTGTTGACTTCGTTGCGCCGCCCGACCAACGCGGCGGCCGCCCCCGGCAGGCGCGTCGTCGGCGAGAGTCCCCAAACGGGCACATTGCGTTGTGCTTCGTCTTGAATGAGCGCATCGAGATGGCTGACGTTGGCCGTGAACACATATCCCCGGCCGGGAACGTTCGAAATGAGATCGTGGCCGCCATGCACTTCGAGCGCCTTTCTCAAGCCGACAAGCTGCACGCGAAGGTTGGCCTCTTCGACAATGACTTGCGGCCACGCGGCGGCAATCAGGGCATCTTTGCTTTGCACTTCGCCCGCATGGACCACCAGATGAGCGAGCAGATCAAACGCACGCGCCCCCAGCCGCACGGCCTTGTTGTCGATGAACAGCCGTCTGGCCTGAGGGTAGAGCTTGAAGGGACCGAAGCCGTAGCCGCCAATGGCTGGCGAGAGCGCGGGGGGGCGCGAGGAGGTGGGCCGCATCTCAATGGATCGCTTTCATAGCGTTTCCCCAACAGGGACGGCATCCGGGGTCACTGCGACGCCCCTTGCGTGCGGGAGCGTGCAGACCACCTTGCCGCGTGGCGTTCATTCGCCGACAGAGACTGGCGGGCGCGCGGCTTCGGCAAAAATCTACCACGATTTGTCATTCCTCCCTAGCGGCGGGAGGGCGGCATGACCAACTGCCCGAGTTCGCCTCGCTGATAGGCCCTGATCCGGTCCTCGAGCTGTTCACGGGTGTTCATGACGAACGGGCCATGCTTGGCGATCGGCTCGTGCAGGGCAGGACCGGAAAGCACAACAAAGTGGCTGTCTCCCTCAGCGGCGAGTCGAACGGCAATCGCCTCCGCCGTAGCCTGTTCGTCGAATGCCACCGCGATGGCCTCCCCTTCGTTCAGATGCCGGACGCCCTCATCGACCGTCACGTGCAAGCCGCCCGACACGGCATAGATCATCGCGCTCCAACCCCGCGGCAAGTCGTGGCTGAATTCGGCCGACGGCCAGAGAAAACCGTCCAGCAACGTGAACGGCTCGGGCAGTTGCTGCGTGTGAGGTGCCTGTATGCCATTGCTGCTGCCTGACGCCACCCGCACACGCACGCCCTTCGTCCTGAACTCCGGAATCTCATGGGGCTCTGCATGCACGGCATAGGGCGCATCGAACTTCTTGCTGGCAGGCAGATTGACGAAAATCTGCAACGCATGCACGTGCTGGTTTTCGCCCTCCGGCTGTTCGGTATGCACCGCACCTCGCCCCGCCGCAAACCAGTGCAGCGCACCCGGATGAATCGGGCCGTGATTGCCGAGCGAGTCGTAGTTGACGTGAGCCCCCACGGCATCCTCGAACATATACGTCACCGCCGAAATGCCCGCGTGCGGATGCGGTGCAAACGTGGGGCCGGTCATGTGGAAGTGATCGAGCATGACGACCGGGTCCATCAGGCCGTCGAATGCCCGCTCTTCAAAGTGCTTGGCCCGAAAGGCATCGCCAATGGTCATGTCATGACCGGCGACGACTTTCGAGATACGTGCGAACGGGTTCATATCGGCTTACTTGCTCAGCGCGCTCTTGTACTGCCACACGAGGTTGGCAAACGGCATATCCAGATCGGCATAGACCTGCGCGGCCTTGGGATCGTCGTTGCCGTGCAGCATTTCCACGCCAGCGGTGGCGTAGTCGGTGACGGGAATGCCCGCGCCAGCCAGTCGTTGCAGGCCGACCGTGCGCTTCGCATCGGTGAACGTGCCCGAGGCATCCAGCACGACACGCGGATCGTAGCCCGCCGCCTTGAGCGACAGTGCCGGGAACGTGGCACAGACTTCCAGCGACACACCCGCAATCAGCACCTGCTTGCGGCCGGTCTTCTCGATAGCGGCACGCACGTTGGGATCGTCCCACGCGTTGATCGACGTCCGGGCAATCACCGGCACGCCCGGCAACGCGGCGGTCAGTTCAGGGATGGTCGGGCCCCACATGCCGTCGGGCACGGTGGCCGTCATGATGACCGGGATACCGAGCGTCTTCGCGGCCTTGGCCAGCGCCACGACGTTGTGCTTGAGCTGGCCGACGTCCATGTCACGCACGCCGGTGAACAAGCCGATCTGATGATCGACCAGCACCAGCACGGTGTTATCACGCGAGAGCAGCGAGTACGGCGCGCCTGAGGGGGCTACCGCGTTAGCGGCACTGGTGGCATTGGCGACAGGGGCCGCGTTGGCGGTATTCGCCGTCACTGCGGAAGTGGTGGCAACGGCAACGGCGAGCGCAGCGGCTTTCAGGAGAGGATTGGTTTTCATGGTCTTTGGGAAACGTAGGCATCTGGATCTGGAAAAGGCCCGGCACGTCTGCACCTGTGCGCCGCTGCCTGACTGTCCGGTGCCCATCGGCGCCGGTTGAAATGAATCATATTTATGCAACGACAATAGATAAATATGTCATTTGACAACCCATCGTTGCATGTATAGAACGATGGACATTACCCACGCCTACCTGCGGATGCCCGATGAATCCCGTTTCTGTCGATTTGAATGACCTCTATCTGTTTGCGCAGGTCGTTGAGCAGCATGGATTTACGGCGGCGGGAGACCGGCTCGGCATCAGCAAGTCGCGAATTTCCCGCCGCATTACCGATCTGGAAGCCAACCTTGGTGTACGGCTGCTCCATCGCACCTCCCGGCGGCTGAGTCTGACCGACGCCGGGCAGGACCTTTACGAACACTGCAAGGCCATGATCGCGGAGGCCCGCGCGGGTGAGGATGCGGTTCGGCAGCGCACCGTAGAGCCGTCAGGGCTCGTGCGCGTCAGCATGCCGGTCGTCGTGACCGACATCGTGCTCGCCAAGCTGCTGCCCCGCTTCATGCAGCAGTACCCCAAGGTCAGGCTGGCCGTGCAGGCCAGTAACCGGCAGGTGGATCTCATCGAAGAAAACGTCGATGTCGTCGTGCGGGGGATGGCGGTAGAAGTGGAGTCATCGAGTCTGGTGCAGGCCCCGTTGTGCACGGTGCACTGGGGGCTCGTCGCGAGTCCCGCCTATCTGGCGCGTCACCCGGCGATCGATCGTCCGGATGCGCTGCCGCACGGCGACCTGATGGTCTACGCGTCGATCAACGAGCCGGTCACATCTTTGCGACTGATCGGCTCGGACGGCACCGTCACCACGCCGATCGCTCACACGCGGCTGCAAAGCGACAACATTGCCGCGCTGAAGGAAGCCGCTTTGGCCGGCATGGGCATCGCCAGCATGCCGTTGTATGCGTGTGCGAACGAAATGGACGCGGGTCTGTTGCAGGCGGTGTTGCCGGAATGGCGCTCGCGGGAGGGCCGCCTCGCCATCCTGTTCCCGACGCGGCGAGGCATGATGCCCGCCGTGCGTGCGCTGGTCGATTTTCTGAAAGAGGCGCTGCCGCCGCTACTGCGGTAAGGCATAAGCGGCAGGAAGCAGCGCCCGTGCGATCACGTCGCCGTATTGGCCGCTTCCCCCGCCAATGCCTGATCGACGAGTGCCTGCGCTTCACTTAGCAATTGCTGCAAGTGGCTGTCGCCAAGAAAGCTCTCCGCATAGATCTTGTAGATGCTCTCGGTGCCCGAAGGACGCGCCGCGAACCAGCCATGATCGGTGATCACTTTCAGCCCGCCGATCGGCGCATCGTTGCCGGGGGCGCGCGTGAGGATCGCGTTGATAGGCTCGCCTGCCAGCCGTGTCGAATGGATCTGCCCGGGCGACAACGCCGCGAGGCGGGCTTTCTGCGCCGGCGTGGCGCTTGCCTCGCGACGCGCTTCGACCGGAGCACCGAGCGTTTCGGTCAGCTTCAGGTACAGCTCACCGGGGTCGCGCCCGGTGCGGGCCGTCATCTCACCGGCCAGTAACGCCGGAATCAAGCCATCCTTGTCGGTGGTCCAAACCGTGCCGTCCCGGCGCAGAAAACTCGCCCCTGCACTCTCCTCGCCTGCGACTGCCAGCGAGCCGTCGAGAAGCCCGGGTGCGAACCACTTGAATCCGACCGGGACTTCGTAAAGCCGCCGCCCGAGCTTCGCCGCCAGACGATCGATCAACTGGCTGCCGACGACCGTCTTGCCGATTGCCGCGCTGGCCGGCCAGTCCGGGCGCTCGGCGAACAGGTACTGAACCAGCACCGAGAAATAATGGTTGGCCGGCAGCAGACCGACGCTCGGCGCCACAATGCCGTGGCGGTCGTGATCGGTATCGCACGCGAACGCCACGTCGAATTTGTCCTTCTGCGCGATGAGGCGCTGCATCGCGTAATGCGACGACGGGTCCATTCGAATCTGTCCGTCCCAATCGGCCGGCATGAAGCGGAACGTCGGGTCGACCGTCTGGCGCGTGACCGAGAGATTCAGGTCGTAACGATCGGCGATGGCCTGCCAGTAATGCACCCCCGCACCGCCCATCGGATCGACACCCATATGAATGCCGCTATCGCGCAGCAACGTCATGTCGACGACGTGACGCAAATCGTCGACATAGCTATTCACGAAATCGTAGCCGTGTGTCGTCGACGCGCGCATCGCCTTGTCGAAACTGACGCGAGGCAGCGTGCGCAGCCCGTCGCGCAGCAGATCGTTGGCTTGCGACTCGATCCAGCCGGTGATTTCGGACGACGCCGGGCCACCATTCGGCGGGTTGTACTTGATGCCGCCGTTATCAGGCGGATTGTGCGACGGCGTGATGACCACCCCATCGGCAAAGCCGGCCGTGCGCCCGACGTTATGCGTCAGGATCGCGTGAGAGACAGCGGGCGTCGGCGTGTATTCGCCGCCAGCGGCCACCATGACCTCGACGCCGTTGCCGGCGAACACTTCCATCGCACTGGCGAACGCGGGTTCCGACAGCGCATGGGTATCAATACCGAGGAACAACGGCCCGTCGATGCCGTGCGCGCTGCGATAGCGGCAGATCGCCTGACACACGGCGAGCACATGGGTTTCGTTGAAGGTCGCGAGCGACGACACGCCGCGATGGCCCGACGTGCCGAACGCCACGCGCTGCGCGGCCACTTCCGGGTCTGGGATTCGCACGTAGTACGCCGTGACCAGCCGGGCGATATTGACGAGATGGTCCGGCGACAACGTCTTGCCGGCGAACGGACTGTCCGGCGGACTCGTCTGCGTCGGCATTAACACATCATTCATGGTGTTTTTCCTGAGATATTGGCGGGCAAGCGAGGCTTGACGCCATGGTTCATGATCTGCGCCTTGGCGGCGGCGACGACGTGGGTGACATCGAAGCCGAAATGGCGCGCGAGCGCTTCACGCGGCGCCGACATGCCGAAAGTGTGCAGCCCCAGAATGGCGCCGTCGATTCCGGTGTAGCGCTCCCATCCGAACGCGGACGCTTCTTCGACGGCCACGCGTGCTGCGAGCCCTGGCGGCAGCACGCTATCGTGATACGCCTGCGACTGGCTTTCGAACACCTCCCACGATGGCATGCTGACCACACGCGCCAGAATGCCTTCACGCCGGAGTTCGTCGTAGGCAGCCACGCATAATGCCACTTCGCTGCCCGAGGCCAGCAGCAATACGTCAGGCGTCGCGTCTTCCAGACCGGCGTCAACGCAGGCGTCGATCAACACATAGGCGCCGCGCGAGACCCCGCTGGCGCTGGCGTAGCGGGTGCGGTCCAGCACGGGCAACGGCTGGCGCGTCAGGGCCAGACAGACCGGCGTGTGCCGTAGCGTCATGATGAATCGCCACGCTTCGACCACTTCGCCGGCATCGGCCGGGCGCATGACGATCATGCCCGGCATGGCGCGCAGCGACGCCAATTGCTCGACCGGTTGGTGCGTCGGTCCGTCCTCTCCGAGACTGATGGAGTCGTGCGTCCAGATGGTGATGAGTGGCAATTCCATCATGGCGCCCAATCGCAACGCGGCCCGGCAGTAATCGGTGAAGATGAGAAAGCTGGATACGAACGGGCGCAGCAACGACAGACTCATGCCATTGGCAATGGCGCACATGGCGTGCTCGCGCACGCCGAAATGAAAATTCCTGCCGGCATACGTGCCGCCGTCATCCTGCGCAGGCGGCTGAAAGTCGCCGGCACCGTCGAAGGTCAGCCGCGTGAGCGTCGAGGGCGACAGATCGGCCGCGCCGCCGATCAGCCACGGCACACGTGCGGCAATGGCATTGAGCACCTGCCCCGATACGGCACGCGTGGCGATGTCGGGCACCGGTGCATCGAAAGTGGGTAGCGACGCGTCCCAGTCGTCGGGCAACTTGCGGGCGCTCATTGTTGCCAGCGCATCCGCCAGATCGGGGTACTGCGCTCGGTAGGCCGTGGACTGAACGGCCCATGCGGCGTACGCCTCGGCGCCACGGCGACCGAAGTTGTCGCGCAAGTGTTCAGCGACCCCATCCGGTATGTCGAACTGCTTATCCGGATCCATCCCGTAGAACTGTTTGGCCAGCCGGACTTCGGCCTCGCCCAGCGGCTCACCATGTGCTTCGCGCGTGTCTTGCCGGTGCGGTGCGCCGTAGCCGATATGGCTTTGCACGACGATGAGGGTTGGCGCATCGTCCGTATCGAGAAAACGTTGATACGCCGCGCTCAACTGCACTAGGTCGTTCGCGTCGCTCACTTGTTCCACACGCCAGCCGTAGGCGATAAACCTTGCCGCGACATCTTCAGTGAATGCCAGTCGCGTCGAGCCTTCGATGGTGATGTGGTTGTCGTCGTAGATCCAGCATAAGTTGGCCAGCTTCAGGTGCCCCGCCAGCGATGCCGCTTCCGCGCCCAGCCCCTCCATCATGTCGCCATCGCCACAAAGCGCGTAGACGTTATGGTCGAACAACGCAAACCCGGGGCGATCGTAGGTGGCACTGAGCCACCGCTGCGAAATCGCCATGCCGACACTGGTGGCAATGCCCTGCCCCAGCGGCCCGGTGGTGGTTTCCACGCCGGTCGTCCAACCGTACTCGGGGTGCCCGGTGCAATGGCTGCCCGCCTGACGGAATGTCTTCAGGTCCTGCATCGTGATGGCCAGACCCTCGTACGTTTGCGGTGTCGGCGCGTCGGGGTCTTCCCCCTGTACGCCGCAAAGGTGCAGCAGACTGTAGAGCAACGCACAGGCGTGACCGTTGGAGAGTACGAAGCGGTCTCGATTGGGCCAGTGGGGATGTTCAGGGTCGTAGCGCAGAAATCGTTGCCACAGGCAGTAGAGCGTCGGGGCCGCATCCATGGGCGTGCCCGGATGCCCCGACTGCGCCTTTTGCACCGCATCGATCGAAAGCGTGCGCAGCGTGTTGATGCACAACAGGTCGGGATCTTGTTGTTGTATGACTGACGGCTCCATCGAATCACCCCGCAAAGGAAATCGACTAGCGTGAGCGTGCGGCCACCGGCTCGGTGCTGACGTGTAGCGCAGAGAAGTCCTCTGCCAGCAGGTCACCGATGCGCTCGATGGTGATGTCCGGCGGGTCGTAGCGGGCGAGCGCCTCTGCATCAAGCGCGTAGTGCCCCTGACGCGGGAACACCGTCGTCAGCCGATCGCCCCAGACACCCTTCATGATCGACAACAACCGCAGCTTGTCGTCCACCATGACATAGCGCCGCGCCGGGAAGTCTTTCTCGATGGCGTCGAGCATCAGTTCCTTGTGCACATAAATGCGCACCCGCCCTTCGACGGCATCCCAGAAGCCGGCACGCGCGATCTTGCGCGGTTGAAAGACAGCGTCACCATCCGACACGATTACGGTCGGCCCCCAACGGTGCAGATGCGCGATGACTGCGAGTGCGCTCGGATACCGCAGCGTCTCGAAGGGATAGTCCAGCAGGAACGCCGACATCGACAGCATGCGCGGGTCGTTGATGTCTTCGAGTCGAAAACACTGAAGCGCGCCAAGGTAGTCGACGTAGCCGATCTGCAAGCGCAGCGATTCGAGAATCGAGAAATAGCGCGCGCACATCGCATCGTCAAACGACTCGGTCAGGCGCGTTTTCAGGTCGGCCAGAAAGCGATCGTTGTCCAGCAGGGTGTTATCGACGTCAAGCAGAAAAACGACGTCATGTGGCGCGCTCATCATGCGATTCCTCGATTGGCCCTTTCAGGCGCCTTTTGCCGGCGGCGACGATGGTGAAGGCGTCGCAGCGGCCGCTTCCGCATGGCCGCCAAACTCCTGCCGCATGGCCGACAGCACTTGGTTCGCAAAACCGGCCTGCCCCCGCGAACTGAAGCGCGAGAACAGGGCTGCACTGAGCACCGGTGCCGGTACGGCTTCGTCGATGGCGGCTTCCAGCGTCCAGCGGCCTTCGCCCGAATCCGAGACGTGTCCGGTGAACTGGTCCAGTGCAGGGTCTTTGCGCAACGCGTTGGCAATCCGGTCGAGCAGCCACGAGTCGATCACACTGCCGTGCCGCCACACTTCGGCAATCTCGGGCAGCGCAAAGTCGTACTGGTAGTACTCGGGATTTCGCAGCGGCGTCGTCTCGGCACCGACCTCGTGCGTGTGCTTGCCGATGCCCGCCTGCTTGAGGATGTTCAGGCCCTCGGCGATGGCGGCCATCATGCCGTACTCGATACCGTTGTGGACCATCTTCACGAAATGCCCCGCACCATGCAGGCCGCAATACAGATAGCCGTATTCGGCCGTGGCGCTATCGTCGTCCCGCGCGTGTCCATTGGGCGGCGGCGTGACATTTGCCGCGCCCGGGCCGCCGTTTCCGCCCGGCGCAAGGGCACGAAAGATCGGCGTCAGGTAGGTCACGATGTCTTGTTCGCCACCGATCATCAGACAGTAGCCGCGCGTCAGACCGGCGATACCGCCGCTGGTGCCGACGTCGACAAAGTGAACGTTCTTTTCGGCGAGTTCGGCGCCGCGCCGAATCCCGTCGCGAAAGCTGGAGTTGCCGCCATCGATGACGATGTCGCCCGGCGAGAGCATCGGCGTCAGTTCTGCAAGCGTCGCTTCGACGGCGCCCGCCGGCACCATCAACCAGAGAATGCGAGGCGCTTTCAACGTCGACATCATCGCGTCGAGCGAGTCTGCGCCGGTGGCACCCTCGGCTTGCAATGCCGCCACCGCCGCGGGGCGCACATCATGAACTACACATTGATGACCGTGGCGTGTCAAACGACGCACAAGGTCTGCGCCCATACGCCCCAATCCAATCATGCCGACTTGCATAGCGTTCCTCCTGTCGTTGATCAAGCGAGTGAAGATGCCGAGTGCTGCAATGATGACGTTGGTATTCGGCTAACCAGCGTGGCCTTCGCGGCGTTCGCGGCAATATCGAATCAGTGCGCGGCTGGAACTGTCGAGCGCGGGTGCCACCGAGCCGTTGAGCGCTGCCAGCGTGCGCTCGGCCAACGATTTTCCTAACTCTACGCCCCATTGGTCGAAAGCGTCGATATGCCAGATTGTGCTCTGGGTGAACACGCTGTGTTCATAGAGCGCCACCAGCGCACCCAGTGTGGCGGGATCGAGCACGTCGGCCAGCAGGGTATTGGTTGGCCGGTTCCCTTCGAACACGCGATGCGGCACCAGCCAGTCCGGCACGCCCTCGGCCCACACCTCGTCGTTGGTCTTGCCGAACGCCAGCGCTTCGGTCTGCGCGAACAGATTCGCCAGCAGCAGTTCCTGATGATTGCCGATCGGATGCGTGGCCCGGCAAAATCCGATGAAATCGCACGGCACCATGCGTGTGCCCTGATGCAGCAGCTGATGGAACGAATGCTGGCCGTTGGTTCCCGGTTCGCCCCAGTAGATCGGGCCGGTCTGGTAGTCGACCGGCGCACCGTCGAGCGTCACGTGCTTGCCGTTGCTCTCCATGGTCAGTTGCTGCAAGTACGCCGGAAAGCGCTGCATGTCGTGCGCATAGGGCAGCACAGCAGCGGTTTGTGCGTCAAAGAAGTTGTTGTACCAGACGGACAACAGCCCCATGAGCACGGGAAAGTTTTGCGACAGCGGCGCCGTGCGGAAGTGTTGATCCATGGCGTGAAAGCCACCGAGCATCGACCGGAAATTCTCAGGCCCCACCGCGAGCATGGTCGACAAGCCGATGGCCGAGTCCATCGAGTACCGGCCGCCATCCCAGTCCCACAGCCCGAACAACTGCCGGGCATCGATGCCGAACTTCGCGGCGGCTTCGACATTGGTCGACACCGCGACAAAATGCCGGGCCACCGCGCGCTCGTCGCCCAGCGAGCGCACGACCCATTCGCGCGCGGTGGCGGCGTTGGTCAGTGTTTCCTTCGTGCGAAAGGTCTTCGAGCAAACGATAAAGAGCGTTTCGGCGGCATCGAGATCCTGCGTGGCTTCGAGAAAGTCGCTGCCATCCACGTTCGAGATGAAGCGGAACACCATCTCCGGCGACGCGTATTGCCGCAGTGCGTGATAGGCCATTACCGGGCCGAGATCCGACCCACCGATCCCGATATTCACAACGTTACGTATGCGTTTCCCTGAGTAGCCGCGCCATTCACCGCGATGCACGGCCGAAGTGAACGCGCTCATCCGGTCGAGCACTGCGTGCACGTCTGCCACGACATCACGGCCATCGAGCAGGATCGCCTGCGTGCGCGGTGCGCGCAAGGCGATATGCAGCGCCGCACGGTCCTCGCTCACGTTGATTTTCTGCCCGGTGAACATCGCTTCGATTTGCCGGGGCACCCCGCAGGCGTTTGCGAGCGAGACGAGCAGCTCGATCGTCTCGGCGGTGATCAGGTTCTTGGAATAGTCGAGGTACAACCCGCAGGCTTGCAGCGAAAAACGCTCCCCTCGGGTGGCATCGGCCGAGAACAGTTGGCGCAAATGCACCCGCCGCATTCGCTCGACGTGTTGCGTCAGGGCATGCCACGCAGGTAACTCGGTCAGCTTTGCCTTCAACTCGGGGCGTCCGGTGTTGGTATAGGTGTCTTCGCTCATGAAGTTTTGCGTTCTCACTGCGTTGAAGTTTCGGACTGCGTCGTTGGGTTCACGCGCGCCCCCACGGGCGATAACGAACGGGAAGACGCCTGCATCGAGCCTCTCCGATTCGACACGCGTCGTCGGTCCGCTGGCGTACGCACATCGACATGAGGCCTGTCCGTCCGCTAGCGGACGGACATCCCGGCGAAGCCAGCGGATAAAGGGCGGATGCCCT
Organism: Pandoraea sp. PE-S2R-1; assembly: GCF_002179865.1. Taxonomy (NCBI): domain Bacteria; kingdom Pseudomonadati; phylum Pseudomonadota; class Betaproteobacteria; order Burkholderiales; family Burkholderiaceae; genus Pandoraea; species Pandoraea sp. PE-S2R-1. Next base: position 812,270 of record NZ_NGUR01000010.1, read on the forward strand.
TTTCACCGAAAGGGGCCGTTGCTTGCCGCTCCGGAGACGTCAATATGTGGGAATTGCCGCGCATCTCGCGCTTTATGGGCGCGAATCATGCAGCCAACGACTTCGGTCCCTCAGAGTCACCGATTCGGGCGGAACTGTTCAGCCGTGAACGGCTTGAACAACACGCCGTCAGTCTTGCCCACGCCCAGCGAATCTCGCTGCGCGCCCCCAATGCACGAGCCCTCGCCTCTCGCGCCGCTGACAATGAGCGCGTGCTGCGCCATTGTTACGACGCCACCGCGCAAGCCACCTTGCGCCGCCGCTCGATCACGCCCGCCGCAGAGTGGCTGCTCGACAACTTCCGAGCTGTATCGGGCCAATTCACCGAAGTTCGTCACGGGCTTGGCGCGCGCTCCTATCGCAACCTGCCGCAGTTGCTCGATGGTCCACTCAGGGGCTATCCGCGCATCTACGGCGTGATGTGGGCGTTTGTGGCGCACACCGACAGCCGGTTCGACCCCACGCTGCTGCGTTGCTTTGTGCTGGCTTATCAGAAGGTCGAACCGCTGACCATGGCCGAGCTATGGGCCATGCCACTCACCCTGCGCGCGGTGATGATCGAAAACCTGCGGCGCCTGAGTGTTCACGTCACACGCACGCAAGCCAGCCGCGAAGCCGCCGACAAGTACGCCGACGACCTGCTGGCCCTCGACGGCCGCATACCGCAGGCGGCAGGCCCGCCAGTCAATAGCCCACCGCGCTTTGTCGAACCGTTCGAACCCGCCTTTGCCGTGCAGTTGATCCAGCGTTTGCGCTATCAGGACACTTCGCTGCAATGGCTCAACGAGCAGCTGGCGCGGCAGGGGCATTCGTCGGACGATGTGGTACAGGCGGAGCACGCCAGTCAGGCGGCGGCCAACATGTCGGTGCGCAACCTTGTCGGCAGCTTGCGCGACATGCGCTCGTTCGACTGGCAGCCGCTGTTCGAGGACGTGAGTCTTGTCGACGCGCAGTTGCGCCGCAACCCCGGCTACGCCGAGATGGACTTCGCCACGCGCGACCAATACCGGCATGAGATCGAGACACTGGCCGCGCGTTCGCCGCTCGCCGAGCTGGCCGTTGCCGACGCGCTGAATGCCAAGGCCGCAGCCGCCGCGCATTCGATTGCACACCCGACGACACGTCCGCCGAATGGGCTCGATCACGCAACCGATAGCCATGACATGCAACGGCGCGCCGATCCGGGCTATTACCTGCTGGCAGCGGGGCGACGCGAGTTCGAGCGCGAAATCGGCTATCGGGTGCCGTTCGCGCAACGCTGTCTTCGCGCCTACACCTCACGCGGATCGGCGCTCTACATCGCCTCGATCGTCGGCTTGAGCGCGTTGATTCTGGTCAACCCGCTGTGGCTGAGCCATCAGGCCGGCGTAAGCGTACTCGGGCTGCTGCTGCTCGCCATCTTCGCCGCCATCCCTGCCTCCGATCTGGCCGTCATGGCGATCGATCAAATACTGACCAAGTTGATCGTGCCGCGCCATCTGCCCCGCATGGAGCTCGCGCAGGGGGTTCCTTCAACGCTGAAGACCTTCGTCGTGGTGCCCACGTTGCTGACAAACGAAGCGGGCATCAACGAGCAAGTGGATCAGCTCGAACTGCACTACCTCGCCAATGCGGCGGGCGACGTCTACTTTGCCCTGCTCTCCGACTGGAAAGACGCCGATTCGGAACATCTTGAGAGCGACCTGCCCTTGCTGACGGCCGCGAGTGAGCGTGTCGCGATGCTCAACGCGCGGTATGCCCATGTGAGTGGCAACTCGCCGCGATTCTTCCTGTTCCATCGCCGCCGGCTGTGGAACGAAGCCCAGCGCAAGTGGCTCGCTTGGGAACGCAAGCGCGGCAAGCTTCACGAGTTCAATCGACTATTGCGGGGCGCCACCGACACATCGTTCGTCGATATCGACGGCGTGCCGCCTCAAGCCCCCGCTGACGTGCGCTACGTCATCACCCTCGACAGCGACACGCGGCTGCCGATCGATGCGGTGCGCCAACTGGTCGGCACTGCCGCCCATCCACTCAATCGACCGGGGATCGACCCGGTGACGCGTCGTGTCGTCGAAGGCTACGGCGTACTTCAGCCGCGCATTACGCCGTCGTTGCCGACGCTTCACGAAGGGTCCGTCTATCAGCGCTTGTTTTCCGGACCCTGCGGTATCGATCCGTATGCCGGTGCGGTGTCGAACGTCTATCAGGACCTGCTTGGCGAAGGCAGCTACATAGGCAAGGGGCTTTACGACGTCGACGCGTTCGAAACGTCTCTCACGGGCAGAATCCCGGAGAACACCATTCTCAGCCACGACCTGTTCGAAGGTATCTTCGCGCGCTGCGGGCTGGTGACCGATATCGAATTGTTCGAAGACTTCCCGTCGAACGCGCAGGTCGCTGCCGCTCGACTGCACCGCTGGATACGCGGTGACTGGCAACTGTTGCCGTGGTTGTTCGGTACGAACGGCGAGAAGCTGCCTGCCGTCGGGCGCTGGAAGATGCTGGATAACCTGCGGCGCTCACTGTCGGCGCCCGCGATGCTCGGCACGCTGCTCTGCGGCTGGATGTTGACGAATGCGCCGGTCGGCGTATGGACGAGTCTGGTGTTACTTGCCATCAGCGCCCCCGCGATCGTGATGATCGGTCACGGCCTGTTTCCGGGCGAGCGCGGCATTTCGCTGCGCAGTCATTGGCGGGCAGTGGGACGCGACGTGCTCTGGGCCATCGGCCACACGGCCATCGTGGTCACCATGCTGGCCAACCACGCGTGGCTTGCGGCCGACGCCATCGCGCGCACCCTCTACCGCTTGCTGATCTCGCGCCGGCGTCTACTGGAATGGGTCACGGCGGCGCAGACCAAGTTGCTGGCCGGGCGCTCGGTCGGTGAGTTTTTCTGGTCATTGCGCGGTGCCATCGTCATCACCGGGCTGGCCGCTGCGGCCGTGGCGTACTGGCGGCCGCACAGTCTGTTCATCGCCGCGCCCTTTCTGCTGGCGTGGGCAGTCTCGCCGCTGATCGCGCAGTGGATCAGCCACGCTGCGTGGCTCAAGCCGCTGCCCCGGCTTGCTGCCAGCGACTTGCCTGCCATGCGCATGGCAGGCCGGCGAATCTGGCGCTTCTTCGCCACGTTCGTGAACGATGCCGAACACCATCTGCCGCCGGACAACTTTCAGGAAGACCCGCTGCCCGTCGTCGCGCATCGCAGTTCGCCGACCAACTTCGGCCTCTATCTGCTGTCGGTGCTGTCGGCACGCGATTTCGGCTGGATCGGCACGATGGAGGCCATCGAACGGCTGGAGGCGACGCTGGGCACCTTGGCGCAGTTGCCCCGCTACCGGGGACATTTCTTCAACTGGTACGACACACAAACGCTTGAGCCCCTGCTGCCGCAATACGTGTCGACCGTCGACAGCGGCAATCTGGCGGCCCATCTGCTGGCCGTCATGGGCGGCTGTGCCGACATGGCCCGGCAACCGGTCTGTTCGACGACCCAGCTCGATGGGGTGCGCGATGCCGCCCGGCTGCTGCGCGACGCCATCGACCGCGAGCGTGACGACCGGCGCACGCTCACGGTCAATCGCAGCCAGTTGATCGAAGGCCTCGATGCGCTCGAGCAAACGCTGATCGCACCGCCCGGTCCTACCGCAACGGCCGCGCCATCCATGCCCCCGGTTGCCGCGACGGAAGACTGGCGCTGGCGCTGGCATCTGCTGGATTCGCTGGCGACCACGCTGGTCGATCTGGCCCAGACCTTCGCGCAGGAACGCGGGGACGCCGCGCACAGCGAGGTGCTCGCGTGGGCGAATGCCATCCGCGCCGACGTCAGCAGCCATCTACGCGACCTGCCGCTGCATGCGCCGCCCGTTACAGAGGGTGCCACCGATGACAAAGACGAGGCCACCGCCGCCGAGCCGGTCGACACTACCGCGCGTGCAGCCATCGACGCGCGATTGAGTGCGGTGTCGCAGATGGCGCGCAAACTCTTCGACGAGATGGAGTTCCGGTTCCTGTTCGACACCGACCGCCGGCTGTTTGCCATCGGCTTTCGGGTGCACGAAGTCGAACTCGACAATTCGTACTACGACCTGCTGGCTTCCGAAGCCCACCTGACGAGCTTTATCGCCATAGCGAAAGGCGACGTACCGGCCACGCACTGGTTCCGGCTGGGACGCAGCATGATCCCGTACGGCCGGTCGGCAGTGCTGATGTCGTGGTCGGGATCGATGTTCGAATACCTGATGCCTTCGCTGGTGATGCAATACCCGAGGCACAGCCTGCTGGACCTGAGTTGCGAATTGGCCGTCGCGTGCCAGCGGGCGTATGGCCGCGAGCGCGATGTACCTTGGGGCATCTCGGAGTCCGCCTACAACGTGCGCGACCGCTCCCTGACCTATCAATATGCGGCGTTCGGCGTGCCGGAACTGGCGCTCAAGCGCGGGCTTGCGCAGAATCTGGTCATCGCGCCCTATGCCACAGCCCTCGCGGCCATGTTTGACGCCCCCCACGCCGTGACCAACTTTCAGCGCCTCGACGCGGTCGGCGGTCGTGGCGTCTACGGTTATTACGACGCGGTCGACTACACGCCCTCACGACTGCCGCAAAACTGCACCGCTGTACCTGTTCGCACTTACATGGCCCATCACCAAGGCATGGCGCTGGTGGCGCTGGCCAACGTGTTGCTCGGCGGCGTCATGCGTCAGCGCTTTCATCGACAGCCGCTGGTGCATGCCGCCGACCTCCTGCTGCATGAGGCCAGCCCGCGAGAAATCGGCGTCGTCGACCTCACACCCGATGTGGCCGATACCGTGCGCGCCGCTCAGACGACCGTGCCGGTCGTACGGCGATATCAGTCCGCCAATCAGGCCATCCCGTCGACCCACCTGCTGTCCAACGGCGAGTACTCGGTAATGGTCACAACGGCGGGCTCGGGCTACAGCCTCTGTGCCGGCCTCGCCGTGACGCGCTGGCGCGAAGACCCGACCTGCGATGCGTGGGGCAGTCACCTGTTTCTGCGCGATACCGCGAGCGGCGAAGTGTGGTCCGCCGCGTTTCAGCCGCTGGGCCTCGAGCCAGAACGCTACGAAGTCTCGTTCTCCGAAGACCGTGCCTGCATTGTTCGTCAGGAAGGCTCGATCGTCACATCGTTAGAGATCATGGTTTCGCCAGAAGACAACGCCGAGATCCGGCGTCTGTCGATTACCAACGCCGGCGCCGACAGCCACGAAATCGAAGTGACCTCCTATGCCGAAGTCGTGCTCGCGCCAATGGCGACCGACGCGGCGCATCCGGCCTTCTCCAACTTGTTTGTCCAGACGGAATATTTGCCTGAAGTGCATGGGCTGGTGGCCATGCGACGCCCGCGCAGCAGCGCGGACACCCCCGTCTGGGCCGCACACGTGCTGGCCAGCGCGACGCCGGGCGATAACGTGGGCTATGAGACCGATCGGGTCTGCTTCCTCGGGCGCGGGCGTTCGATCCGCAATGCCGTTGCCATCATGGACGGCCGGCCGCTGTCGAATACCGTCGGCTCGGTGCTCGACCCGATTTTCAGCCTGCGCAAGCGCGTCACCATCGCGGCTGGCGCGACCGAACATATCGTCTTCGCCACGATGGTGGCCGACTCGCAGGACGCCATCCGCGATCTGACCGACAAGTACCACGACCCCGCCTGCTTCGAGCGCGCCTCGACGCTCGCGTGGACACAGGGTCAGGTCAACCTGCATCACTTAGGCATTACCGCCGACGAGGCGCATCTCTTCCAATACCTCGCCAATCGCGTGCTTTACTCCGACCCCGTGATGCGCCCCGGCGGCGATCTGCTCAAGCGCAACACGCTGAGCGTGCAGGCGCTATGGAAGTTCAGCATCTCCGGCGACCTGCCGATCGTGCTGGTGCGGGTGGACGACATGGATGACCGCGACACGGTCAGACAACTGCTGCGCGCGCATGAGTACTGGCAAGGCAAGGGGCTTCCGGTCGATCTGGTGATCCTGAACGAGCGCAAGGTGTCTTACATTCAAGAGTTGCAAGGCGCGCTGCAAACGATGGTGAGCGGCGCGCAAGTGACACCGGCGCCCGGTTCGCGCCATGGCGGCATCTTCGTGCTTCGCGCCGATGCAATGGCGCCCGACGAACTGACGTTGTTGCTCAGTACCGCACGTGCGGTGCTGGCGGGTGCCAAGCAGGGCAGCCTTGAGGAGCAGGTGGTGCGTATGCGCCGCGTCGAGAGCCGCCGCGTCGTGCCCGTCGCCCACCTTCATGCGCAACGTGAACAAGACGTCGACGACGCCCCCGCCGCTCTGCCGGTGCTGGAGTGTTTCAACGGGCTGGGCGGCTTCGCCGAACAAGGTGCGGAATACGTCACCGTGCTGGGCCGGGGCCAGCGCACGCCGGCGCCATGGATCAACATCGTGGCCAACCCGCATTTCGGCTTTCAGGTCTCCGAGTCGGGCGCCGGCTACACGTGGGCAGAGAACAGTCACGAGAATCAACTGACGACGTGGTCGAACGACCCCGTCGCGGACCCTTGCAGCGAAGCGTTCTATCTGCGCGACGACGAAAGCGGCGAGTTGTGGACACCAACGGCGTTGCCGATTCGACTGGAAAACACGCGATACATCGCGGCGCACGGCCACGGCTACAGCCGCTTCGAGCACACCGCGCATGGCATCAGAAGCGAGTTGACGCAGTTTGTCAGCTGGCACGACCCGGTCAAGCTCTCGGTGCTCACGCTCGAGAACCGGTCGCGGCATCATCGCAAGCTGTCGGTGACGGGCTATGTGGAATGGGTGCTTGGCAGCGATCGTGCCGCCAATGCCCCGTTCATCGTGACCGAGATCGACCCGGCAACCGGCGCCATGCTGGCAAGCAATCGCCGCAATGCCGAGTTTGGTGAGCGCGTCGCGTTTATCGACTGGCTGGGCAAACAAACTGGCTGGACCGGAGATCGAACGGAGTTCATCGGCCGTAACGGCAATCTTTCGCAGCCGGTGGCACTCACGCCGGCGGTGTCATTGAGCAACTGGACCGGCGCGGGTCTCGACCCGTGTGGCGCGCTGCTCACGCAGGTCTCACTGGCACCGGGGGAGCGCGTGCAACTGACGTTCATGCTGGGTCAGGCCGCCGATCGCGACGCGGCGCGTCAATGGATTCAGCAGTATCGCCGGCAGTCGCCGCTCGACGTGCTGGCCGACGCCAAGACGCAGTGGCACGACATCCTGACCCAACTGCAAGTGGAGACCCCCGATCGCAGCGCCGATCTGATGGTGAACGGCTGGCTCCTGTATCAGGTCATCGCGTGCCGTATGTGGGCGCGCACGGCGTTCTATCAGGCGAGCGGGGCTTACGGATTTCGCGACCAGCTTCAGGATTCCATGGCGCTGACGCTCACTCGCCCCGACCTGACACGCGCCCACTTGCTGAAAGCGGCGGCGCATCAATTCGCCGAGGGCGATGTGCAGCACTGGTGGCATCCGCCGGCGGATCGGGGGGTGCGCACCCACATCTCCGACGATCGGCTATGGCTCCCTTACGTGCTGGCGCACTACCTCGACCAGACCGGAGATGTTGCCGTACTCGATGAACACGTGCCGTATCTGGAGGGACCACCGGTCCCGGCAGACGATGAGAACGCGTACTTTGCACCGACCGTGAGCTCGGTAACCGGCAGCTTGTTCGAACATTGCGAGCGCGCCATCGAATGCAGCCTGACCACGGGAACGCATGGTTTGCCGTTGATCGGTGGCGGCGACTGGAACGACGGGCTGAACCGCGTGGGTTATCAAGGCAAGGGCGAAAGCATCTGGCTCGGCTGGTTTCTGTACGCCACGCTGAGCGCATTCGCCCCCATCGCCGACGCGCGCGGTGCGACGCTCGCCGCCAAACGGTGGCGTGAGCACGCCCGCAAGCTGAAAGCGGCGTTGAACAACGGCGCTTGGGACGGCGCATGGTATCTGCGTGCGTATTTCGACGACGGCACGCCGCTGGGCAGAGCCGGTGACGCCGAGTGCCGTATCGACTCCATCGCACAAAGCTGGAGCGTGATTTCCGGCGCCGGTGAAGCCGAACGTCAGCGACGTGCGATGGAATCGGTCGAGCACTATCTGGTGCGCTCCGGCGACGATCTGGTGTTGCTGCTGACGCCTCCGTTCGACAAAACACCGCTAGACCCGGGGTATATCAAGGGTTACGTGCCCGGTGTGCGGGAGAACGGCGGCCAGTACACTCATGCGGCCGCATGGTGCATGATCGCGCACGCCATGCTTGGCGACGGCGATCGGGCGAGCGAGATGTTCAAGATGCTCAACCCGATCAACCATGCGAGCACCCGCGCGGGTGTGCATGCCTACAAGGTAGAGCCCTACGTGATGGCGGGCGATGTCTATGCCGCCCCCGCCCACGTGCGGCGCGGCGGATGGACGTGGTACACGGGTTCCGCCGGATGGATGTATCGCGGCGCGGTGGAGTTCATCCTCGGCGTGAAAAAGCACGGCGAGTCGTTGACGCTCGCCCCTTGCATCCCGCACGAGTGGCGGCAATTCCGACTCACTTACCGGCATGGCAAGTCGCGCTATCTCGTAACGTTCACGAACCCGCACGGGGTGACACAGGGGATTGCGTCGATCGACGTTGACAGTGAGCGACTGCCGCCGGGGTCGAAACGCGTCGCCTTGGTCGACGACGGGCGTGAGCACACTGTCAGCGTCGTGATGGGGGCGGTGAGTTGAATCGCCCTCCCCCCTGACGCCAACTTGCCCGCCCCTCGATCAGGGCACCAGTACGATTTTCGAACCGATCTTGTTGCGCGCCATTTCGAACCCGTCGATGGCTTGCGCCAGCGGCAGCCGGTGCGTGACCATCGGAGCGAGCGCGGCGTGGTTTTCCACCAGAAAATCACGCACTTCCTGCCACGTCGCGCGCGTCGCCCGGTACGTCCCGCGAATTTGGTGACGCTGGCGTACGAGCTTCGCGCCATCGAAGCTGATCGGTTCGCCGTGGATGCCACAGACCACGAACACGCCCGACGGTCGCAACACGTCCAGCCCGGCTTGCACTGCCGCGCCAACGCCCGTCGCCTCGATGACGATGTCGTATTCGCTCTCGCCGAGTAGCGTGCGCATCGCCCCTTCTGGGGCGCCGTCGAGATCTAACGTGGCGTCGATACCCAGCGCACGGGCCGTCGCGAGACGTTCCGCATCGTTATGGCCGACGATCGCCACGCGGGCACCGCGCGCCTTCGCCAGCACCGCAATCGCCTGACCGATCGTGCCCGGGCCCATGACCAGCACACGGTCACCGGCTTGCACTTCCGCCGTCTTGACCGCCGACATCCCGATGGACAGCGGCTCTGCCAGCGACGCAACACCGGCATCTAGCCCGGACGGCAGCGTCAGGCAGTTGCGCGCGGGCACGCGCACACGGCTGGCAAATGCGCCGTCGCGCATCATGCCGATGCCTCGGCGTTCGCGACAGTCATCGACGCGCCCGGAGACGCAGTATTCACACACGCCGCATTCGACCGAGGGAATGACAACGACCGCATCGCCGGTACGCAGCGTATCGACTTCCGCACCGAGTGTGGCAACACGGCCCGCAAACTCGTGACCCAGCGTCACCGGGAAGGCGGATCGAAGGAAGTCGTAGCCACCCGACCAGTCGTAGATGTGCACATCGCTGCCGCATATGCCGGCGGCCGTCACGTCGACGATGACATCGAGCGCACCGGGCTGTTCGGGTTCGGGAACGTCACGCCATTCAAGGCCGAAGGCGGCGGTCGTTTTCTGAAGGGCTTTCATCGGGGGGACTCCATCAATCTTGTTGTCTTGCGTCGCCGCACGCGCTTACCGTGTGCGGCGCAGCGACGCGTCGACGTCATCGTGGCCGATCGCAAAGATCAGCGAATACACATCGACGGCAGGCGGCGCCAACACCGGCAACGTGTCGGCAGCGAGCGACGCAATGCGTTCGCGCAATGCCTCTGCCGCCGCAATATCCTCCGTCTCGACAAGCAGCACGTGCGTGGGCATATTGGACGCCGTCCAATGGGCAAAGGCGTTCGGTTGTGCGTCGAAGACTTCGCCCAGATGAGCGGCGACGGCACCGTCCAGCGCGGCACACGCCTCCAGCAAGGGCGAGATGGCGGATAGCGGCGACGACACCGGGGAACCTGCTTGCAGGCGAACACACGCCACTGCCCCGCCGGTGCCCCCGCCCACGGACCCTAGCGTCCGGCAAGGCGCACGCAGCACGTTCGTCAAGGTCGAGCGCATGTTGGCCGACCACGGCGTCGGCTCGTCGATCACGTTCAGGTACGCCATCGAACGAAAGACTTCGGGCGACACCGCGCCGTAGGCGGTGAAATACTCCCGTTGTCCCGGCTGCGCGTGCCGATAGCGCCGCCCCTCGATAAAGCCGTCGATGCCGACGCGCTCCGGCACGTGTTCGCGCGTGTGCCAGCGGTTGTATTCCTGCGCATGCTGCGGCGTGACGTCGTTCCAGAGAGCGAGAAACGCCGGACCGGGAAATGCCATGAGTCGTGGTATCCAGTAGTCGTAAAAGTAGTGGTGTAGTGATCAACGGCCGACGGGCGCCAATGCCGGGGCGGGTTCACGGCGGGTCGCGGGCATCGCGAACATGCAGAACGCGGCGATCAGCGCAGGCACACCGACGATCATGAACAGCACCGGATACGCCATGCCCGAGCCGAGCAACAAGCCGCCGACGCTCGAACCAAGGATCGAGCCGAAACGGCCGATGCCGGTTGCCCAAGCCACCCCGGTCGCCCGGTTCGCCGTCGGGTAATACGTTGCCGCGAGACCATTGAGGCCGACCTGCGTGCCGCTGATGCAAACGCCTGCGATGTACACGAGCGGGGCGAGCACGGCCGCATTGCCGAAGGTGCGGCCAATGCAGATCACCGTCACGAACGCCACCGCGTAGGCCGCGCCCAGCACCCACGCCGGTCGCGCACTGTCCATCACTCGCCCGAGCAGCAGGCCGCCCGTGGTGCCGCCAATCGACCACAGCGCGGTAATGAGCGCCGCGTTGCGCATCGAGCCGCCGGAATTCGTGATGATGGTCGGCAGCCAGCTTGCCATCAGGTACAGCACCGAAAGGCCCATGAAGAACGCCGCCCACAGCAGCAACGTGCCGCGTGCATAGGGTGCCACCAGCAATTCGCGCACCGGCGAGCGGCTTTGCTTCTTCTCGAGGGCAACGAAGGTGGTCTGCGGCGTGACGACGTCGGGGGCGATGCGGCGACCCAGTGCGCGCAGGCGGTCCTGCTCGTGGGGCCGGCGCAGCGCGAGAAAGCGCATCGACTCGGGCAACAGCCCCCACAACACCGGCAACAGCAGCAGCGGCAATACCCCGCCGACGAGCACCATGGCGTGCCAGCCGTGCCGCTCGATGATCTGCGAGGCCACCACGCCACCAAAAGCCGACCCCATCGAATTGCCGCACATCATCAGCGTAATGATCGACAGCTTGCGCTTGCCCGATGCGTACTCGGCCGTCAGCGTGACGGCTGCGGGCGAAGCGCCGCCGATGCCCGCACCAGCGATGAAGCGCAGCACCGATAGTTCGACGACATTGGTCGCGAACAGTGTGGCCAGCGTCGCAAGCCCGAAGGTCGCCACCGACGCCAGCAACACGAAGCGCCGCCCGCGCCGGTCGGCCAGCGGCCCGAACAGTAGCGACCCGGCCATCATGCCGATCAGGGCCGAGACGAAAATCGGCGAGAGTTCTGCGACCGAAAGCCCCCACTCGCGGCGCACGGCCGGTGCGATGTAGGCCGCCAGTCCGATGTCGATGCCGTCGATGGCGACGATCAGAAAACACAGGACGACAACGCGCCACTGAAGCCCCGACATCCGGCGTCCGTCGAGAAAGGATTGCAGGTCGAGCGGCGCCGGCGCGTTCGGGGAGGTGTTGATGTTTGGCATGCGGGTTCAGGTTCCGTCGAGATATCGATAGACCGATGCGGTCAGAACAGCTTGCGCAAACCTACGCGCACGGCCATTTGATTCGGCGTGGTCGATGCCGTCAGACCGAAGATGTCGGCCACGGCCACATTGCCCGTCGAATCGTGCCCGCTCGCGTGTTGCCAGACGACGATGCCGTAGAGGTACGTCGTCTTGGAGAAATTGTAGGCCGCGCCGCCTTCGACCGACTGGTAATGTCCGCCCGGCGCGAAGCTGTATTGGTAGCCGATACCCGCCATGGTGCGTGGCGAAAACGAGTACCCATAGTTGATCTGATAGTTGTTGAAGACGGCATTGGGCGGTGCCAGCGGGTTGGCCGCCGTGCGCACGATGTCGAGAAAGCGCACGTTCTCGTACATGGCGGACACCTGCGAGTTGCCCCACGTGTACTTTGCGCCACCGCCAACCACCTGCTCGCTATTGGCCGTGACGTAGTTCTGGAAGATCGGGTTGGTGACTGGGTTCGCGTAGGCCGCACCGGGCTGTGCCGACGTGGCCGCGCCGAAGATCGACGTGCCCGGCGTGCGCATGTTCATGTACGCGCCCGCCACTTGCAGGCCGCCGCTCGTGTACGACGCGCCGAAGCCGTACGTCCGGTCTTGTGCGAAGTTGCCCGCCACGTTACCCAGCGAGAGCATCGTGCTGAACTTCAGTCCGGCGTAGGTCTGGCTCTCGTACTTGATGACGTTGTTGATCTTGTTGTAATTCCACGAGCCGTCGATATCGCCCAGCGTCGCGCCCAGACCACCGGCAAACATGAACGACGTGGACAGCGGCACAAAGTAGTCGTTGGTCATCGAGTACTGGTGACCGATCGTCAGCGTGCCGAGCCGCTTGTCCGAGAAGCCGACGAACGCCTGCCGGCCGAACATCGTGTTGGCGGGCTGCGAAGCCCCGTTCATGATGTTGAAGCCCGCTTCGAGCGTGAAGATCGCCGACAAGCCGCCGCCCAGATCCTCGACCCCGCTGAAGCCGAACTTGTCGCCCGCACGCCCGCCGCTGGCTGCCTGCCATGCGGACTTGCCGCCGCTGTTGTTCACGTAGGTCATGGCGGCGTCGACTGCGCCGTAGATAGTCACGTTGCTTTGCGCGAACGCGCTCAGCGAGCATGCCGCAAGGGGCAGGCAAGCGATCCAGTGCTTCACTGTTGTCTCCTGTATCTCTCTTATTGTCTTGGGTACCGCGCGTCTGGCAGGCAGCGCACGGCTGGCCCAGATAATGGGCGAACGCGGCCCCGCAATATAGGGGCGAAGTGGAAGTTCAGAACACGCGATTCGGAAATAATCGCGCGTCACCCGAGGATCGGGATTGGCAGACGAAACACGTGGCGTGTGAGGTCACAGGTAAGTGCCCTGCTCCTCCAGTCTGGCGAGCCCTGCGACGAGGTAGTCCAGCAAGGCATGGAACAGCTTGGGGTTGTGGTGATTGGCCGGACGCAGCACCTTGATCCAGTAGTCCGGCAGCCCGAAGCCGGGCAGCAACTGCACCAGACGCCCTGCGTGCACGCTGTCGTTCGCGCGATAGCGCGGGAGTATCGCCACACCCATGCCGTCGACGCAGGCGTTGTGCATGGCGTCGATATCGTTGGTCGCAAAGCCGCCGTCGACGCTGACCTGAATGTCGCCAGCGCGCGCGTCGGTGAACGTCCACGTGCGCACGGTGCTTTGGTACGAATAAAGCAGACAGCGATGGCCGGGCAGGTCCGACGGGTGTCCGGGCGTGCCGTGCAGCGCCAGATAACCGGGCGACGCGTAGACCAGCCGCTTGAACGGGCACAGCGGAAACTCTTCGACACCGTCGTAGGTGACGGGCAGCCCGGTGATGACGAAGTCGAAATTTTCCAGCACCGGATCGACGGCCCGGTTCGCCAGTTGGAGTTCGAGACTTGCCTTGGGATGGGTGAGGAAGAACTCGTTGAGCAGTTTGCCGAGAAAGTGGTTCGTGAACGACGCAGGCGCCTTGACGCGTAAGCGGCCGCCGAGTGAGCGATCATCCACCGCCGCGCGCTCGGACAGCCGCTCATAGGCCGCCAGAAAGTCGCGGGCGCTGCCGAGCATGTCGCGCCCGGAGGCCGTCAGGGTCAGGCTGCGGGTGGTGCGTTGAAAGAGCAGAACATGCAGTTCCTTCTCCAGCGCACTGACCCGCTTTGTCACCACTGGCGCCGACACATCCAGCCGGCGCGCTGCTGCCGTGAAGCTCCCCATTTCGGCCACTGCGAGGAAGGCTCGCACGTTCTCTACACTATCCATCGCCCACTGCCTCGTTGCGCTGATGGAAGTGAATTGTATAGATTGCCGTGCCCGTCAGGTCGCAAGGTGATCGGCGAGGCGGCGCAGCATCGCATCGCAGCCTTCGAGTTGTTCGAGGCTCACGAACTCATCGGGCTTGTGCCCCTGATCCATGCTGCCCGGGCCGCACACCACGGTCGGAATGCCCACTTCGTTGAATAGTCCACCCTCGGTGCCGAACGCCACCGTGCCGAATTCCCGCGAGTCGCACAGCATCGCCAGCAGCCGCGCGGCATCGCTGTCCGGTGGCGTTGCGAGCGCCGGATACGCTGATAACTCGACCAGACGAATGTCGGTGTCCGGTTTTACTGCGCGCATCTTCGGCAGCAGATCCGTCTCGGCGTAATGCTGCAATGTGCGGGCGACGTGAGACGCATCGAACCCCGGCAACGCGCGCACTTCAAAATCGAACTCGCATTCGGCGGGCACGATGTTCAGCGCGCGTCCGCCCTTGATGACGCCGGTTTGCACCGTGGAAAACGGCGGATCGAAGCGCGTGTCGTGATACTCGGGATCAGCGAGTTCTTCGCCGATATCTTCCAGACAGTTGATGAGCCGCGCCGCGTACTGAATGGCATTGACGCCATAAGGCGCATACGCCGAATGGCACGGTGCGCCCTTCACGCAGCAACGCATTGCCAGCTTGCCTTTGTGACCCAGCACCGGTTTGAGCGCCGTCGGCTCACCGATCAGGCACAGCACCGGTTTGTGCGGGCGCTTGGCTAACTCCGCGAGCATGGGGCGCACGCCAAGACAGCCGATCTCCTCGTCATACGAGAACGCCAGATGCACGGGAATGCGCAGATTGCGCGAGACGAAGGTCGGCACCGCCGCCAGTACCGACGCGATATAGCCCTTCATGTCGGCCGTGCCACGCCCGTAAAGACGGCCGTCTTTTTCGATCAGGCGAAACGGATCGACCGTCCAGGCCTGTCCATCGACCGGCACGACGTCGGTGTGCCCCGAGAGCACGATGCCGCCGCGATCTTGCGGACCAATGGTCGCGAACAGATTGGCTTTGGTGCGCTCCTCGTTGTAGAAGAGTTCGCTCGGCACCCCGTGTTGCGCAAGGTAATCGCGAATGAACTCGATCAGCGCCAGATTGGAATCGCGGCTGACGGTGGGGAATCCGATCAGCGTTTCCAGCAGCGCGCGGCTCGACAGCTCATTCATCGCCCGGCACTCCATAGCTCGGCGCGGCCGTGGGGTTCAGGGCACGCGTCACGTAATCCTGCATTTGCGGCTTGTAGGCCTGCCAGAGTCCGTCGAGCTTGCCGATCGGGTCCTCATCAGCCCAATCGACCCGCAGGTCGACGATGGGCCAGATCAGGTCGCCGACGATCTTCAGCGCCGCCGAGTGCACCGGTCCGGCTTCTCCGCCACTGGCCATGGCCGCGTGCATCGCAGCGAGCAACCGGTCAGCCAGCGGGCCGGGCGTGTTCTCGAATACTGGGATCATGGCGTCGATGACCTCGCGCCCCCGCAACATGTTGCCGGCGGCGACACACTGCGCACCGGCGACGGCGTTGTAGATCCCCAGCGTCTGCTCGCCGCTGAAGAACGCCGTGCGCCCCTGCGCATCGAGCACGGTGACCTGCCGGTACTCGCTCCAGTCGCTGGCGGCCAGCGTACGGCTCAGTGCAGTTGCCGGGTCATCGGCTTCCTCTGCGAGACGGTCCAGAATCTGCGGCCCCAGCGCAGGCAGCGTCACGTTCTGTGTGGACACTGCGCCAACGTTCGCGCGCAGCCACGGACACCGTGCCCCGACGGCAATGCTCGACGAACTGATCGCAATGCCGAGTTGCCCCGTCTTTTCACATCGTCCAACGATTGAGAAGGTCATGTTTGCTCCTTACCTCGCTTACCTCGCTTATGTGCCTTACGTGCCTTATGCGCCGGGCCGCGTCCAGCCATCGGGAATCACGGCGATGACATCGATTTCCATCAACCACTCGGGCTGCCCCAGCGCGACCACGGTCAGCCCCGTCGAAATCGGAAACACGCCTTTGAGCCACTTCCCCACTTCGCGATAAACCGGTTCACGAAAGCGCACGTCGGTCAGGTACGTGGTTGTCTTGACGATGTGCGACAAGTCGCTGCCGGCCTCTTCAAGTAGTTGCTTGACGTTCTTCATCGCCTGCTCGGCCTGCGCACGCGGATCGCCCAGCCCGATCAGATTGCCTGCGAAGTCGGTACCGATCTGCCCGCGCACGTAGACCGTGTTCCCCGCGCGCACTGCCTGACAAAGATCGTTATCGAGCGACTGATTCGGATACGTCTCCTTCGTGTTGAACATGCGGATACGTGTATGCGTCGGTTGGCTCATGGCGTGCCCCTCAAATCGTTGGCGAGTCGTAATAGGCGAGATATTTGCGCTGGGTGGCGATGTGGTCCGCGATGTGCCGCGCGTCGTGCCACACGCCCCAGATGAACGACGATCCACGGCGCGAGAGCCATGGCAGGCCGAGGAAATACACGCCCGGCTCCTGCGAAACACCGCGTTGATGCTTCGGCTTGCCGTTCTCGCCGAAGGCATCGACTTGCAGCCAGCGGAAATCGACGGCGTAGCCCGTCGCCCAGATGATCGACGTGACGTTGGCTTGAGCCAGATCGAGGTCACGCAGCGGATTCGTCAGGCACGCCGGATCGGGCGGAATGACGCGGGCTTCCGGCTCTTCGGGAAGATCGAGACCATTGCGCGCGGCATAGGCATCCGCAGCATCGAGCAGCGACAAATAGTTTTCGTCGCCGCGCGCGATGTTCTCTGCAAGGTCATCCTGAAAATGCACTACACCCGCCTCGAACGATCGCGTCAGCCCGGTGAGCATGACGCCCTGATGTGCCAGACGTCGAAAGTCCACCGTATGACCGCCGTGCGCACCGCTCACCGCGATGGTCACGTGCTCGCGGCCCGGGCGCATGATTTCCGCATCCCATTCGCCGAGCACACCGAGCCACCAGCAGAAGTCGCGTCCGCGATAGCCGCGCGGCGGCCGGTCATGCGCGCCGACCGACAAATAGACCTGCCGCCCGGCGCGTTGCAACTCATCGGCGATCTGCACGCCCGACGAGCCAGCGCCGACGACGAGCACATTGCCCGGCGGCAATTGCCCGGGGTTGCGGTAGTCGGCGGAATGAATCTGCGTCAGCCTCTCGTCGGCAGGCGCGATGGCGGGAATCACCGGACGCTGGAACGCCCCGGTCGCCACCACCACACGCAGGACTTCGAGCGTGCCGTCCGACGTTTCCACAGTAAAGCCCGGCCGCCCTTGGTTGCGCACGACCTTCGTCACTTCGACACCGGTGCGGATCGGCGCTTCGATCTTGCGTGCGTATTCGACGAAGTAATCAGCCACCTGCTCTTTCGAGGCAAAGCTATCCGGGCCGATCTCCGCAAAAGTCAGGTTGGGAAAGCGGTCGTGCCATGCGGGGCCATTCGCCACCAGCGAGTCCCAACGTCCGGTGCGCCAGCGCTCGGCGATACGCGAGCGCTCCAGCACGAGATGCGGCACTCCGTGCTTGCTCAGGTGCTCGCTCATCGCCACACCGGCCTGCCCGGCGCCGACGACGAGCGTATCGATTGACGTTGTTTGCACTGTCATGGCTTGCGTCCTTCAGAAGGCAGATTGATTCCGAACGCCCCGCGGGGGGAGGTCATTCGCGAAAATCTACGCGCCTCGACAGAATCCGAAAAATATATTTAAAAAATGCAAAGCATCGGATTTGACTATGCAGACTTTTTTTTCGATTTCACAATGCCATCAACCCATGCCGCCTTATGGAGCGATGCCGATGGATAACTTGGCTACCTTGGCAACGTTGGAGACGCTAGACACGCAGCCCCTGCGCTACTCGTTGCGTCAACTGCGTTATTTCGTGGTCACGGCGGAAGTCTTGTCCTTCACGGCGGCCGCCAAACGGCTGCATATCTCACAGCCCTCCATTTCCACCGCGCTGGCCGATCTCGAAGTCTCGTTCGGGGTGCAGCTGTTCATCCGGCATCATGCGAGCGGCCTGTCGCTGACCCAAGCCGGGCGTGATTTGCTCGGGCAGGCGCGCAATCTGCTGAAAACCGCCGAAGAGTTGCAGATGGCGGCCAAAGAGATGGATGGCGGCATGACGGGCTCAATTGCGCTGGGCTGCCTCGCGTCGCTGGCGCCGCCGCTGATGCCGGGGCTCATCAGCCGCTTCACGCAAGAGCACGCGGGCATCGGCTTTCGCACCGTAGAAGCGCATCAGGACGGCCTGCTGCGCGGCCTGCACGACGGCTCGCTCGATCTCGTGCTCACGTACAGCCTCGATCTCAGCGACGACATCGCGTTCACGCCGCTGGTGTCGCTGCCGCCTTACGCCATCCTGCCGCGCACGCACCGACTGGCCCGAGCACGCAAGGTGTCGCTCGCCGACTTGCTGCCGGAGCCCTACGTGATGCTGGATCTGCCGCACAGCCGCGAATACTTCGCTGCCCTCTTCGACGCGGTGGGTAACCGCCCAGTCCCCGCGTTCCGGTCGTCGCAGCCGGAAGTCGTGCGCGGCATGGTGGCCAACGGTCTGGGCTACAGCCTGCTGAATTTCCCGCTCAAGTCGAACCGGACGGTCGATGGCGAAGAGTTCGTCATCAAGCGCTTCAAAGACAACGTCAACGCCATCATGCTGGGCATCGCGCAATCGCGCACGATGAAGCCCCGCCGGGTTGTACAGCGCTTTGCCTCGTTTGCCGAGAACTACATCCAGCGGCTCCATCTGGCATCGCAGTAGACAGCGTCGCACTGGTGAATCAGGCCCTGCATAGGCAAAACCTTTGCCCTGTATCCAAAAACAATATTTTGGCTTGCAATTTGGCTTGATAGATTGATGTTCATGTTGAGTGCTGTGTGTGAGGGCTGGCAGCGTTGCCCGAGCGTGATGGCGAATGAACGGAGGGCTTCATGGCTGAGCAGACAGGGACGATCGCAGGGCAGGCGCTCATCGACGCGCTGCGGACCGGTGGTGAACGCCCGTTCGACGATGCACGGGCCATGCCGCCCGGCGTGTACACGTCCCCGGACTTTCTCGCTCGGGAACAGCGCGACATCTTCGCGCACGAATGGCAATGCGTCGGCCGCGCGAGTGCGCTCGCCGAGCCCGGCGACTACCTGAGCGCCCAGATCGGCGATCAACCTGTCGTGGTGGTGCGCGACGAGCAGATGCAGTTGAAGGCCATGTCCAACGTGTGCCTGCATCGCATGTCCGTATTGCTCGAAGGCCGCGGCAACGTCCGGCGCATCGTGTGCCCCTATCACGCGTGGAACTACTCGCTCGACGGTGCCCTGAAAGGCGCGCCGATGATGGACGAGCAAGCGGGCTTCTGCAAGGAAAGCTACCGGTTGCCTGCGATTCGCTGCGAGCAATGGCAAGGCTGGATCTACGTCACGCTCGATAACGATGCGCCGCCGGTGGCCACTCAGCTTGCCGGGCTTACCGATTTAATCGCGCAGTACGGCATGACCGACTACATCGAAACTTTCTATGAAGAACACGTCTGGGATACCAACTGGAAAATCCTCGCCGAGAACTTCATGGAGAGCTATCACCTGCCGATGCTGCACCGCGCGACGGTAGGTCCGCATTCGAAGCTCGAAGAGATGGAATGCCCGCCCGGTCACGCGGCGTTCAACTACCACTGGATCACCAAGGAAGCGACGCTGCCCATCGGCAACGCGCATCCGGACAACACGCGGCTGGAAGGCCACTGGCGCAAGACCACGGCGCTGCTGGCCATCTAT
This sequence comes from Pandoraea sp. PE-S2R-1, assembly GCF_002179865.1. NCBI lineage: Bacteria > Pseudomonadati > Pseudomonadota > Betaproteobacteria > Burkholderiales > Burkholderiaceae > Pandoraea > Pandoraea sp. PE-S2R-1. The sequence goes on from NZ_NGUR01000010.1 coordinate 832,325, forward strand.
CCGACGCATCTCGTCACGCTCACCCCGGGGTACTTCTGGTATCTCGTGTTGCAGCCCAGAGGCGTGGACCGCGTGCATATCCGTTTTGGTGGTGGGCTCTCGCCTGAATTCGTTGCCGACCCGGCGGCGAATGCGCACATGGTGTCGCTCAAGAAGCTGCTCGACGAAGTGAATGCCGAAGACCGGCGCGGGGTGGAAGCGGTGTTTCGCGGCGTGCATGCACCGCTCGCGAAGCCCGGCCATCTGAGCCGGCTCGAGCGCCCGAACTACGATTTCGCACGCTATCTGGCCGCCAGGATGGCCTAGGGCCTGTTCGCCCTAACGATGCCACGAACACAGGACGCAATCACGATGCCGAACCCATCCTTCATTTCGTTCTCGGGTGTGAGCAAGTCTTACGACGGCGCCAGCTATGTCGTCGACGACCTGAACCTCGATGTGCGCAAGGGAGAATTCCTGTCGCTGCTGGGCCCGTCCGGCTCGGGCAAGACCACCACGCTCATGATGCTCGCGGGGTTCGAATCGCCCACGCACGGCGAGATTCGTCTGGACGGCAAGCGGCTCGACGACAAGCCGCCGCATCAGCGCGACATCGGTATGGTGTTTCAGAACTACGCGCTGTTTCCGCATCTCACGATTGCGCAGAACGTCGCGTTTCCGCTGTCGGTCAGACGCGTGGGCCGTACCGAGCAAAACGCGCGGGTCAAGCGCGCGTTGGAGATGATCGAGTTGTCGCATCTGGCCAATCGCCGGCCCTCGCAACTCTCCGGCGGCCAGCAGCAACGTGTAGCGCTCGCACGGGCGCTCGTCTTTGAGCCCAGCGTGGTGTTGATGGACGAGCCGCTCGGTGCGCTCGACAAGCGTCTTCGCGAAACGATGCAATACGAGATCATGCGGCTGCATCGCGAGCTGTCGCTCACCATCGTTTATGTCACCCACGATCAGGCCGAAGCGCTGACCATGTCGGATCGCGTGGCCGTGTTTTCCGATGGCCGCATTCAGCAAGCCGCACCGCCCAGCGAACTGTACGAGAACGCGCAAAACGCCTTCGTCGCAAACTTCGTCGGCGAGAACAACGGACTGACCGGGCACGTCGTGCAGGCCCATGACGGTTGGGCGACGCTCGCCCTCTCGGACGGCAGCATGATTCGCGGTCGCTGCGAACAAGGGCTGAGCGCCGGTGACGACGCGATGCTCGCACTGCGTCCCGAACGTGCGCATATCCCTCAAGTTTCGGCTGCATCCCCTGCCGTGGGCGGGCAAGCCACGCCCTCGGACCCGAACAGCAACGTCGTGCGCGCTCGCGTCGAAGACATCGTGTATTGCGGCGATCACCACCGCGTGCATCTCACCCTCGGCTCCCACGACGCGATTGTCGTCAAGGTACCCAACACGCAGCGCCATGCCCTGCCCAACGCCGGCGACACGATCGATGTGGCCTGGCGTCACGATGACTGCAAGATTCTCGCGACCTGCACGCCCCGTGCAGCGCCCGCCATCGATTCCCCAGCCGCACCTTCCCCGTCCCTCATCTTGACCGCACCCGCAGGAGCCAACTGACATGCGCACTTCCCTGAAAACCCAATGCGCCGCGCTTGCGGTACTCGCGTTTGCCGCCACCGCATCACACGCCGCGGAAACGCTCAGTGTGGTGACCTTTGGCGGCGCGTTCGAAGCCGCGGCCAAGAAGGCGTGGTTCGATCCGTTCACGCAATCGACCGGCGTCACGTTCGCCACCGAGTCGTATGACGGCGGTCTGGCCAAGCTCTCCGCCATGGAGCAGGCGAAGAACACCACGTGGGACCTGATCGATCTCGAAACCAACGACGCGATCACGGCGTGCGATGAAGGCCTGCTCAAGAAGTTCGACAAGAAGTCGCTGGGCAACAGCAGCGATTTCATTCCCGGCTCGATCAGCGAATGCGCGGTCGCGAGCATGGTGTGGTCCACCATCTACGCGTACGACGCGAGCAAGCTGAAGGCCGCGCCGACCACCGTCAACGATTTCTTCGACTTGCAGAAATTCCCCGGCAAGCGCGGTCTGCGCAAGTCGCCGAAGGTCACGATGGAATGGGCGCTGATCGCTGACGGCGTCGATCCCAAGGATGTCTACAAGGTGCTGGCCACGCCGGCCGGTGTCGATCGGGCGTTCAAGAAACTCGACACCATCAAGAAGAACATCGTGTGGTGGGAGTCCGGCGCGCAAGCCCCGCAGTTGCTCGCCGACGGTGCCGTGGTGATGGTGCAGGCCTACAACGGCCGTATTGACGACGCTGCGAAGAAGGACAAGAAGCCGTTCAAGGCCGTGTGGGACGCGCAGGTCTATGACTTCGAATGGTGGGCAGTGCCGGCCGGTGCGAAGCACGCCGATACTGCGGCGAAGTTCATTGTCTCGGCATCGCAGCCGAAGGCGTCGGCGGATCTCTCGAAGTACATCGCCTATGCGCCGCCGCGCAAAGATGCGATCCAGTATGTCGACAAGCAGCGTCTGGCCGACATGCCGACCGCACCGGCGAACTTCAAGCGCGCCGTGCAGATCAATGCCAACTTCTGGGCTGACAACGCGGATGCGATCAACAAGCGCTTCCAAGTGTGGCTGACGCAGTAACGGCAGCCCGCACGAGAGGACCGACATGCCCGCATCGACTCACGCCACGTCGCCCGGCGCGCATACCAACGCGAGCGCCGAAGGATTGGCTTCATTCAGGAAAGTGCAACGGCGCGCGTCGATGCGGGCGCTGTGGCTGGCTTTACCGTTGATCGTGTTTCTGCTCTCGACGTTCATCGCGCCTATCGCGTTGCTGCTCGCCCGCAGTGTGCAGAACCACGAAATCTCCGACGGCATGCCGCAGTTGGCTCAGGCACTGGTGGCTTGGGACGGCAGCGGCGTGCCCGGTGAATCGACATTCGCTGTGCTGGCTTCGGGCTTGAAGCAGGCGCGCGAAAGCGGGCAGCTCGGCACGATTGCTAGGCGGATGAACTTCGCACAACCGGAGTTTCGCAGCTTGTTGATGCGGAGCGCACGGGCCGTGGGAGATGAAACACCGCCCGCGTGGAAGCCCGCATTGATCGCCATCGACGAGCGCTGGAATTCGCCCGAAACGTGGCGCTTGTTGAAGCGCGCCGCAACTTCCCCCACGCCGGACTACCTGCTTGCGGGCATGGACGCACAGGTGACGCCGCAAGGGGTCATTGCCTCGCTGCCCGAGAACGCTTCGGTGTATCGCGCAGCATTCGTGCGAACCATCACGATCAGCGCGACGGTGACGCTGCTGTGTCTCGTGCTCGGCTACCCGGTGGCGTGGTTGCTCGCTAACTTGCCCGAGAAGCAGAGCAATCGTCTGATGCTCTTCGTGATTGTCCCGTTCTGGACATCGCTGCTGGTGCGCACGACCGCTTGGTATGTGCTGCTTCAGCCGGGCGGCGTCATCAACAGTCTGTTGTCGGGACTGGGGCTGACGACGCACCCGGTGCCGCTGATCTTCAACCGTACCGGCGTGCTGATCGGCATGACGCACGTGCTGCTGCCTTACATGATTCTCGCCATCTACTCGGTCATGAAGGGGGTGCCGCCGGTCTATATGCGCGCAGCGAAGTCGCTCGGCGCGCATCCGTTCACGGCGTTCGTGCGGGTCTACATTCCGCAGACGCTGCCGGGCGTTGGTGCCGGGTGTTTTCTGGTCTTTGTGCTGGCGCTGGGCTACTACATCACGCCGTCGCTGCTCGGCGGTGCGGGCGACGAGATGATCAGCCAGTTGATCGCCATGCAGACCAATACCCAACTGAACTGGGGACTGGCAGGTGCGCTCTCGGCGTTTCTCGTGATCTTCACCGCCATCTTCTACTTCATCTTCAACCGCATCGTCGGCATCGACCGGCTGCGTTTCGGTTGATTGGCTCGCGGATCGGGAGACGCCGACATGCCCATGCAGGACAAGCGCAATACGGTACTGGCGGAGCGCGTCGCTTGGCGCTGGGTACGCCTGCATACCGCGCTCACGCTGTTCTTCCTGATCGCGCCGATTCTCGCGATCGTGCCGTTGTCGTTCAACGCCGGGTCGTATTTCTCGTATCCGTTGACCGGCTTTTCGATGCGCTGGTACGAACAGGCACTCACCAGCCCCGATTGGCAACGCGCGCTGCTCAATAGCATCGGCATCGGTGCGGCGTCGACAGTGATTGCTACGTGTCTGGGCACACTCGCCGCGCTGGGTTTGAGTCGGTCGCAGTTTCCGCTGCGCTCGGTGATCATGCCGATCATCATCTCGCCGATGATCGTGCCGATCGTCGTGGTCGCTGCGGGGTTCTATCTGATCTTTGCGCCGCTCGGGCTCGTGAACTCTTATCCGGGGGTAATTCTGGCGCACGCGGCGTTGGGCACACCGTTTGTCGTGATCACCGTGACAGCCTCATTGCTGTCGTTTGACCAGAGTCTGCTGCGCGCCGCCGCTGGGCTTGGTGCGACGCCGTGGACCACGTTCCGACGCGTGACGTTGCCGCTTATCACGCCAGCCGTAGCAACGGGAAGCGTGTTTGCGTTCGCCACGTCGTTCGACGAGGTGATCGTGATTCTTTTCATCGGCGGACCGGATCAGAAAACGGTGCCTCGCCAGATGTGGAGTGGCATCCGCGATTCGATCGATCCCTCGATTCTGGCGGTCGCCACCATGTTGATCGTGTTCGCGGTGCTGCTGTTCGCGAGTATCAATTGGCTGCGCGGGCGCGCAATGGCGGCCAGCCGGGTGATGGAGTGAGGGTGTTCTGCTGATCAGCCCTGACGGGGCTGTGTGCGGCGGCGGGCGAGAAAACGATCCAGTTCACCGGCAAACGTCTTGCTGTCACGCGCGCTGAAGGGGGCCGGGCCGCCCGTTTCGATACCGGCATTGCGCAGTTGATCCATCATGTCGCGCACCGACAGGCGCTCTTTGATGTTGTCGCGGGTGAACCAGCTTCCCCGGGGATCGAGCGCATTCCCGCCTTTATCGATGACTGCGTCAGCGAGCGGAATATCGGCCGTAATCACCAGATCGCCCGGTTCGACCATCTCGACGATGCGCGCATCCGCCACGTCGAAACCCGCAGGCACCTGAACCGATTTGATGAACGGCGACGGCGGCGTGCGCAGAAACTGGTTCGCGACGAGCGTGACCAGCAATTCCTCACGGCGCGCGGCGCGAAACAGGATTTCCTTGATGGGCGCGGGACAGGCGTCCGCGTCGACTAGCACTTGCATGAGGGTGTTTTCGGGAGAGGAAGCCGCCATGATAAGGCAATGGCGGCTCGCCTCCCCCCTCCGACCACAACCTTACCGGGTCAGCATCAGTTCCAGATTCTGAATCGCCGCGCCCGACGCCCCTTTGCCGAGATTGTCGAGCACCGCGGCCAGCAGCACCTGACCGTGTTCCTGATTGGCAAAAACGCTCAACTGCATGACGTTGGTACCGTTCAACGCTTCCGGATCCAGTTGCTTCACGACACCGAGGGCCTCCATCGGCATGACCCGCACGTATTCCTGACCTGCGTAGTGATCGACCAGACGTTTGTGCAGCGTTGCACCGTCCACGCCGCGCTTCAGGAGGCGCGTCTCAAGCGGTATCGTCAGCACGATGCCCTGACGATACGAGCCGTACGACGGCACGAACAGCGGGCGATACGCGAGCCCTGCGCGCTGCTGAATTTCCGGCGCGTGCTTGTGTGCCAGCTCCAGACCGTAGACACGGTATTGAGAGCGGGGGGACGCGTTCGGCCCCTCGTTTTCCTCCACGCCAGCACGGCCACGGCCCGAATACCCGGACACGGCGTGGACGTTGATCGGATAACCGTCAGGGATCAAGCCACCCTCCATCAGAGGCCGCAGCAGGCCGATAGCCCCCGTCGGGTAGCAACCCGGGTTGGACACACGGCTCGCTTGTGCAACGCGCGCCGCCTGACCTTCCGTCATTTCGGGAAACCCGTACACCCAGTCAGGATGCGTGCGATGTGCAGAACTCGCGTCGATCACACGCACACGCGGATTGACGATCGACTCAGCCGCCTCGCGCGCCGCAGCATCCGGCAGACAAAGAATCGCGATGTCGCAGCTGTTGATGGCTTCCGCACGGTGTTTCGGATCCTTGCGATGCGCGTCAGGCAGCGTGATCAGCTGGATGTCCTTGCGATCGCGCAGTTGCCCGTGGATCTGCAATCCAGTGGTGCCCTGATCACCGTCGATAAAGATAAGCGGAGAAGACATGGTCGGAATCCCTCGTCAGTCGGTCGTGGATATTGCTCGGTCCCTTATGATCCGGCCACGAGTAGAATAAGAAAAGTTGAATTCCGTGAATCTGAAATTCCATTTTTCTGAATCAATGAGGGGCATGGCATGAGAGAGATCAGTCTGGACCGCCTGAAGACGCTGGTCGCCGTCGCGGACAGCGGCTCGTTTGCCGATGCGGCACAGGCGCTGCATCTCTCGCCGCCGACCGTCAGCCTGCACGTAGCGGATCTTGAGGCGCGGGTTGGCGCGCTGCTGCTGACACGCAAGCGCGGCGAGGTACGGCCGACGTCGGTGGGTGAGGTATTGGTCGAGCGGGCGCGACGCCTGCTGGCCGATGCCGAACAGACGTTGGAAGACATCGAGCGTCATGCACAGGGGTTGGCAGGCCGGGTCAGGATCGGGGCGTCCACCGGCGCGATCGCGCATCTATTGCCACAAGCGCTCGAAGCGGTTCGGCTGGATCACCCTGACATCGACGTTCAGGTGGCCATTCTGACGTCGCAGGAGACCCTTGACCGGCTCCGGCGGGGGGCGTTGGATGTCGGCTTGGTGGCGTTGCCGCAAACGCCAGTGGCAGGCGTCGTCATCAAGCCGTGGCGGCGCGACCCGGTCATGGCGTTTCTGCCAGCGCATTGGGACGGCCCCAAACAGGTGACGCCTGAATGGCTGGCGTCGCAGCCGCTGATTCTGAACGACAGCACGACGCGCCTCTCGCGACTGACCACGGAATGGTTCGCCGCTGCCGGGCATCACCCGACCCCACGGATTGAGATCAACTACAACGACGCGATCAAAAGTCTCGTGGCGGCCGGTTACGGCGCCGCGCTGTTACCGCAGGAAGGACAAAACGCCGTGCTGGACGAGCGAATCGCCATGCGCACACTGCGCCCTTCACTCTGGAGACAACTCGGTATTGCCCACCGCACCGGCTATAGCGAACAGGCGACGCAATACGTGCTCGATGCGCTATGGGCGTTGCAGGAGGGGCGGAAGACGGGGCGAACGCGCGGCGCGGTCTTATCCGGGTAAGCGATGCACAGCACGCGCCAGAGCCCCCCGGCTTCCGGATTTGATCCCGGCGCTTCTCCAATCGTGTAGGATTTATCGCGGATTGAGGTAACCAGACCGCGTCACCACGGGGGAAGCCATGGCGCATGTGGACAAGGAAGTCCGGCCAATCGTCGATCGGCACGAGGCCGCGAAACGTCAAAGCCATCACGTGCAGCGGGATGGCGTATCGATGCCCGTGCTGGCCGACAACCGGCCACACGCCAACGTGCAGGCCCAATTGGCGGCAACGGTCCGCAGCAGCCCGCGAATGATCGTGCAGCGGGCGCTCATCGACCACATGCGCACGAGTCCGCGCGCCGTGGCACAGCGCAAAATCAATGCCCCATCGTTGCAGCCGCCCCGCCGTGCCACCCCCGTCGGCACGACGGCCGGCGCACCGATTCAACGCTATCTGAACCCGATGGCCGTAGAAGACCTGATTGGCGCGAACGTGCTACAGGGACAGTTGGGGCCCGTGATCGCGGCGTACAACGACGCGGAAGACCGAGTCCCCGAAGACTTCGACGGCTACAAGCACTATTCGAACAGCTACATCGACGCGCAGTTGCAGCGGCTCGTCACCCTCGACGGTTTTATCACCGCGTGGATAAACACACCGGCAAACCGCGACAACGGCTACGCCCGGGACATTCTCGAAAAGCAGATCAAGCCGAACATTGCGCGCGACCGCACTGAGGTTCAAAACAATCGTGTCGGCGCCAACGTCCCCATTTCACAAGGGCTGATTCACGGCACCTACAAGTGGGCCGACAATTCCGTCGACTTGCACGTCGCGCCAAAGGGCGAAGGCGGCGAATTCTCGATTGCCGACATTGCCGTCGTGCTCAGGAAAATGCAACAGAAGATGGCGCAACGCACCAAAAATGGCGGCGGCGTCGGCAAATTCATCCTGCATCCGACCGGCGCTGCCATCGTGAAAACGCTGGTGCAACTGATGGGCGAGGCGCTCGGCGACGAAGAACTGGTCAATAAGGCACGCGGCGAGATCAAAAGCCGCAAGATGCTCGAATCCGTCAAGAAGGTTTTTTCGACCCCGCCGAAGAAGGACGACGACAAACTGGACAAAAGCGTCCACCCCGAACATTTTGCCTACCTTGATTCACTCGTCGGCACCCAAGGGCTGGCCATTGCCCCGATTCTGCGCGGGACGAGAACTGTCGAAGAACGCGATCAGAACATGCTGGCACCATCGGAAGCGGGCGGAAACCGCCTCAATGCTTACAAAAAATCCGTGGCGGAAAACACAGGCCTGGTCAGCCTCAACATCGAGTTCTCCGCCGAAAGGATTCCGAAAGTCCTTGATTTTCTCGACAAGCGCCTGTGACGGCACATGACGCTCATCCGTGGCGCTGGCCCACCGGATTAAGCACAAAGTCGTAGTGAAGCGCATAGCTGCCGTCGTCGCGCTGCACCCACGGCGCAATCAGCGACTGCCGCACGCCGAATACGGCATCCGAGTCGAGCCACTCATCGTCCGAGCGAAAGACGTGAGTGACGAGCGTTTCGTACCCCGGTGCCTCGATACGGAAGTGAAGATGCGCCGGACGCCATGGGTGGCGTCGTGTCGCGGCCAGTAGATCGCCCACAGGACCATCCGTCGGTATCGGATACGCCTCGGCCAAGACGCTATGAAAGTGGTATCGCCCTTCGCTGTCGGCATGCAGCACACCCCGCCCTTCCGGATGATCCAGCTCGCTGCGCTGCACGTCGTACTTGCCTTCCGAATCGGCTTGCCAGACGTCGATTTTCGCGCCCGCAACGGGCTGCCCCGCTAAATCGCGGATAGTGCCGCTCACTTCGCACGGCTCGCCGGCGGCACCGTTCGCCACGTCGTCGCCATTCTCGTAATGCGGCGCACCCTCGACATAGAACGGCCCGAAGACGGTCGCCTCGGTGCACTGCGGGGGTTTCGCGTTGTTCATCGCCACGGTGAGCATCGACAGGCCCAGCACGTCGCTCAGCAGAATGAACTCCTGTCGCTTGTCGTCGCACTTCTGGCCGGTCGCCGTCAGAAAGGCGATGCCTTTGGCCCACTCGTCCTCGGTCAGCTCGACCTCCCGCGCGAAGTCGTGGAGGTGGCGAACCAAACTGGTGATAACTTGCTTGAGCCGGGGGTCGGGCGTGTCGGCAAGCCGGCCGATCACCTCTTCGGTAATCGTGTGCTGGTCGAGATTGCGCATCTGATGTCCTCAATGACGTGAGTGCGCGTACTACGCCACGCGCCGGAATGCGGACATTATTGCGCAACGGGTCACCGGGTGCAGCCTTGCACCGCACGCCGCGACGTCTTTCCGAAGCTTTCCGGAAAGTCATCAAGCGCAACGAAGCAAAACTCACGTCACCGGGAGGGGCAAAAGGGACATCTCTCCCTCATAGCCCCCCTACCCCCCACGGGTTTTTACCGCACCAAGAAGCCCGCGCCGACCGGGTCCTTGCGATCGATCACCCAACGCGCGGTGCCCAACACACTGGCCGTGCCCTTAACTGTCGGGCGCACGGCACGCGTACCGTTCAGATCGACTTCACCGAGCAGGCAGCCTTCGAACGTGCCGCTGCCAAGCAACCCTTCGGTCAGGATCGGCTGGTTCATCTTCAGTTTCCCGCGCGCTTCGAACATCGCCATCATCGCGCTGGTGCCCGTGCCGCCGGGCGAACGGTCAAGCTGGCCGGCGCTGAACACGTGCACGTTCTTGTAAAACGCACCCTCGATCGTCGGCGAATGCCAGAACGTCACGTAGTTGAGGTTGTTGACGTGCGCCTGCGTCGGGTGCTGAATGCGCATCTTCGCGTTGATCTGGTCACGCACGAGCAAGCCCAGACGCGACAGTTCGCTGCCGTTTTCCGGCGAAATCCGCAGGTTGCAAGGGGTCAGATCGACGATGCCGAAATAGTTACCGCCCCACACGATGTCGGCTTTCAGATCGCCGTACCCCGGCAGATGCACCGGCACGTCCTGCGCCGCAACATAAGCGGGCACATTCTCGAAGCGCGTCCACAGCACTTCGTCGCCTTCCGTGGCCACTTCGGCGACCACCAGCCCTGCCGTGGTCTCGAAGCGAATGCGGGTGATGCCGTTCGGGCCGCGCGGCACGAAGCCGTGCGCCACCATCGCCATCGCCACGGCGATCGTGCCGTGACCGCACATGTGCGAGTACTCGGTGCCGTCGATGTAGATCAGACCGGCATCGAACTCCTGACTCGACGGCGGCGTGAGGAACACCCCGAACATGTCGCGGTGACCGCGCGGCTCACGCATGAGCGCCATGCGCAGCCAGTCGTAGTTCGCTTCGAGAAAGGCGCGCTTCTCCAGAATGCTGGAACCGGCCGGGTACGGAATGCCGCTGTGGATGATGCAAAGCGGTTCACCTTCGGTGTGGGTGTAGATAACGTCGAACGCGTCTTGCTTGCGCATGGCGATTGCTCCAGAAAAATCGGTTGAGAGTGGGAGTTACGAATTAACGCCGGTCAGACAGCATGTCGAGACCGATGGTGAGATCCAGAATCACGATCGCCACAACGGCTACCAGAATCGTCGCGCCGGACACCGCGGCGATCGTCGGGTCGATCGTGTACTGCACGTAGTTGAACAACTTGACCGGAATCGTGTTGAGGTCCGCCGTCGTGTTGAAGATCGACAGCTCGACGTTGATCCATGACGAGATGAACGCGAAGATCGATCCCGTGACAATCCCCGGCCGGATGCGCGGCAGGATCACGAGAAAGAACGTCGTCCACGGGTTCGCCCCCAGATCGCTCGACGCTTCCTCCAGCGCCCGCTGCTCCGGCGTCATCATCGAGAGCACCGAGCGCAGCACGAACGGCGCGACGATGATCGTGTGACCGATCAGCAACGACAGGAAGCTGCGCGTGAGCCCGAAGTACCCGCCAAACTGCAACAGCGCCGCGCCGAGCACGATGTGCGGCAGCGTCAGCGGCGCCATCAATACGGCAGTGAGCGCCGCCTTGCCGCGAAACTCGTAGCGCGCCAGCACCAGCGATGCCGGTACCGTCAGCAAGAGCGACGCCGCCGTGGCCGCCAGCGCCAGCATCGTGCTGGTCGAGAAGGCGGCCAGATAGCTCTGGTCGTGCAGCATCTGCTGATACCAGCGCAACGTGATGCCCTGCGGCGGGAACGCCAGAAACTCGGTCGCCGTGAGCGAACTGCCCAGAATCACGACCAGCGGCAGCATCAGGTACGCGAGCACGGCCCACGCCACCAGACGGATGGAAACGCGCGCGATCATCGGACACCTCCGCGTACCGTGCCCACACGGCCGGCCAACACCACCATCACCAGCGTGAACACCAGCAGCACAATGCTGAGCGCGCCGCCGTAGTGAACGTCGAACGTGGTGCTGTATTGCTGGAAGATCAGCATCGACAGCACGGTAATACGCCCGCCCGAGAGCAATGCAGGCGTCACGTACGCCGACACCGCCAGCGTGAAGACCATGATGGCGCCCGCCACGATGCCGGGCATCGTCAGCGGCAGCGTCACGTGAAAGAACGTTTCCCACGGCTTGGCGCCAAGGTCCGCCGACGCCTGTTCGAGCGACACATCCACCCGGGCCAGCGAATTACCCACGGCGAGTACGACGAACGGCAGCAGCACGTAGACCATGCCGATGAGAATGCCCGTCTCGGTACCGAGAAAGCGAATCGGACGCTCGATCTGGCCCGTCATCTGCAACGTCTCGTTGACCAGCCCGTTGCGCCCCAGCAGCACCATCCAGCCGAACGAGCGCACGATATTGCTCGTGAGCATCGGCACCACCAGCAGAATCACACAGGCACGGCGCCACGCCTGCCAGCGAACGATGCGCACGAGATACCACGCGAGCGGGTAGCCGAGTAGCACGCTGAACACGGTCGTCAGACACGCAATGCGGAAGGTGACGAGTGTGACCTCCCAGTGGTAGCTATCCGCCAGCACACGGGCATAGTTCGCGAAGGTCAGCGCCGACAGTCCTGCGCCGTGATTTTCGGTGAAGCTCGCCACCAGCACGACGGCCAGCGGCGCGAGGAAGAACGCCGCAAAGAATAGCAACGGCACACCGATCATCCAGACCGGCGCCAGCCGCAGCGAGCGCGCGGACTCGCTGTGCACGGGCAGCCTCAGGGCCGGGGTCGGGTTCATGCGGCGTCCCCGATCAGGTGCACATCGGCCGGATCGAAACCGAGATGCACCGGTGCCCCGGCACGCAGCGTCGCAGCGATGCCGCTCGTGGTGCGCGCCACGATCCGTTGCGCGCCCACGTCGGCATAGAGCACCGCGTGGCTGCCGATGTCGACGATGTCGGCCAGCACGCCGCGCAGACGGCAGGTCGAGGCTTCCGGCGATGCGTTGGCCACGTCCGCCACCACGTGCAGATGCTCCGGACGAAGCACGGCGACACCGCGCCCCGATACCGTCGTAGGCACGGGCCATTGGGTCGGCGTTGCCATATCCAGATGCAGTGCGCCGTCACGCACATCGAACGCAATCATGTTGGCGTCACCGATGAATTCGGTGACGAAGCGTGTCGCCGGGCGGCGGTAGATGTCGATGCCTGCCCCCACTTGCTCGATGCGCCCCGCATTCATCACGACGATGCGATCCGCCATCGTCATCGCCTCTTCCTGATCGTGAGTCACGAAGACGAAGGCGATGCCGAGCCTCTCCTGCAAATGTTTCAACTCCAGCTGCATGCGCTTGCGCAACTTCATGTCGAGTGCGGAAAGCGGCTCGTCGAGCAGCAGCAGTTTCGGTCGGTTAACGATGGCACGCGCCAACGCAACGCGCTGCTGCTGTCCACCCGACAACTCGCGGGGGTAGCGCTCACCGAAGTTCTCGAGACCGACCATCGCCAGCGCTTCCCGCGAGCGTTTGGCAGCCTCGTCGCGGGCGACGCCCTGACGGCGCGGCCCGAAGGCGACGTTCTCCAGCACCCGCATGTGCGGGAACAGCGCGTACTGCTGGAACACGGTATTGAGCGGGCGACGGTACGGGGGCAACTGCGTGACGTCTTCGCCGTCGATGGCGATCCGGCCGCTGTCAGGCGTCTGAAAACCGGCGATGGCGCGCAGGAGCGTGGTCTTGCCGCAGCCGCTCGGCCCGAGCAAGGCGATGAACTCGCCTTGCCGCACGTCGAGGCTGATGCGGTCGAGCGCCTGATACCCGCCAAAGCGCTTGGAGACCGCGTCCAGAGATAGCAATGCTGTCATGACACTACCCTTCCTCACCGCTTCGCGGACACCTGACGGTTCCACGCGGACGTGATCTCCGCGCGGCGCGCGTTGATCATGCTCCAGTCGAACAGCTTCAGATCGTCGACCGACCCGTTCGCGCCCCACGGCAGCTTGCGAGCCACGTCGGGCGACACCTTCACACCGGCGACCGCCGGGCCGAGGTACAGCTTGCTCGCCAGACACGACGCAGCTTCGGGCGTCAGCGCCGTGTTGATGAACTTCTCGGCAGCGGCCTTGTTGCGCGCGCCCTTCACGAGATGCAAACGGGCATCCGTTGCCCACACGCCCTCTTTGGGGACGACGAAGGCAATCGGCACGCCCTTGTCGATCAGGTCCCATGCGCCAACGTTGAAGTGCGCGCCGATGATCGCCTCGCCGCTCTGGAACGCATTGGTCGCGGCGCCCGAGCTATCGTAGAAAAGCGAGGCGTCAAGCGACGCGAGCTTGCTGTACACCGGGCCGAGGTTCGACGGATCGACGCCAAGCACGTGCGCCAGAAAGATCACGAACGGCACGCCTGCCGAGTTCGACGGCGACGGCACGGTGACCGCGCCCGCGTATTCAGGCTTCCAGAGGTCTTTCCAGCTCGTCGGCGGGGTCTTCACCGATTTGGTGTTGTACGTCAGGCCGAGCGAGTAGTAGCCGGAACTCACCGCATACGTCGTGTTGCCGTTGCGATAGACACCCTTGCTGCTGACGTTCTTCAGATTGGGAATGGCTGCGGCGTCGAGGTTATCGACGACACCGGCACCGAAGGCCAGCTCGCTGATGCCGCCGTCGAGCCATGCGACGTCGATGGTCGGTGAATTCTTTTGCTGTTGCAGCTTGGCGAGCGTTGTGGTGGACGTGCCGATCTCGGGCGTGACGGCAATGCCGGTGGCCTTGGTGAACGGCTCGGCAACGCAGGATTTGAAGGCGTCTCCCCAGTTACCGCCGTACATGGCGACGGTAATGCGCGATGAATCACGCGAGTCACGCGAGCCCTGTGCGTACGCCCCGAAGGAAACCAAAGACGCGGTCGTCGCGATTGCCGTAGCAGCCAAGGCAATAGCGGACTTCCGTAAGGTGTTGCGGTTGCAGAATTTCATGTCGTCCCTCGAGGAAGGTGTGGCCAGTCATTCCAACGCTTGCAAGCATTACGTCCATCTCGTGCATTCAGTGCTGAGCGCTGAATCACTGTGATGCATGGTAGCGAGCAAGGGTTGTCGCCAACTTGCAAGCGTCGGTCAAAAACTTGTATAAACGCGACATCCGAAACGCTATCAATACGGCAAAACCGCCCGACAGGAGACCGCGAAAAAAAATGAAGTCCACGACGCGTGCCCCGAACTGGCTGGTGCCCGATGTCTCGCCGCGTGGCGATGATGTCGGCGGTGCCGTGGATGCTGCGCACGTGGCCCCCCCACCGTGTACGGAAGCCAAGCTGTCGATCGGGCTCGTTCTGCTCCACCAGTTCACGCTGGCCGCATTCGCGGGGCTCATCGACGTGCTGCGCCTCGCGGCCGATCACGGCGGGCGCAGCCGTCAGATCGACGTGCACTGGCGTGTGATGAGCATGGATGGGCTGCCGCGTCAGTCGAGCGCGGGCGTCGCAATCAACGTCGAAAGCGCGTTGCCGGACGATCCGTCGTGCTTTGATTACATCGCCATGTGCGGCGGCAACGACTACCCGAATACCTACTTGCCGCCGCCATTGCGCGACTGGTTGCAGCGGGCGAGCGCGCAGCACGTGCGCATGCTCGGCATCTGCACGGGAACGTTCACGCTGGCGCAAGCGGGGTTGGTCGGCTCACGCACGGTGTGCGTGCACTGGAATGTGCTGGACGCGTTTCGCACGCGCTTTGGTCAAACGAAGGCCGTCGTCGATCACCTGTTTGTCGACGAGGGCGACCTGATTACGTGCGCCGGCTCGACGGCCGCCATCGATCTGGGGCTGTATCTCGTGGCCCGCCATTGCGGTCAGGCCAAGGCGCAACAGGTCGTGCGCCACATGATGCTGCAAGGCATCCGGCCGGCGAAGCTGCCGCAGGCGCACTTCTACGCCGATCTCTCGCATATTGCCGATGTCCGGGTGCGGCAGGCGGCGCACTTCATCGAGCAACGGATCGATAACCCGCCGACGCTCGACGCCATCGCCCGCTATGTGAACGTGGGGCGGCGACAGCTGGAGCGGGCGTTTCATGAAGCGCTTGGCGTCTCGCCCATGTCGTTCCTTCGCAGCATGCGGCTCGACTACGGGCGATGGCAGTTGCGCCACGACACCCGCAGCATCACCGACATCGCACTGGAATGCGGATTCTCCGACGGCGCGCACTTCTCGCGCGACTTCCGGGCGCGATACGGCGTATCGCCGCGTGAGTTTCGTCAGCACGACGCTACGGCGGAAAGCCAAACATAGGGCTGAAACGACAATGCCCCACGGCGGAATTCCCGCACGTGGGGCATTGTGGTTGGCCGCGCCTGCGCGCGGCCTGAATACAAGCTCCCTTACGCGTTACGCAGCGCCGGACGCGAGCCCTTGCCGAGCAGCACATTGGCGACCACCGCAACGACGATGTTCACCACCAGCGCAATGATCCCGGTGTAGAGCGAGTACTTGTCGGCACCCAGCGTGAAGGTGTGCACCGGTTTGATCCCGTCTGCGAACGCAAGCCAACTGCCGCACACGATGCCGAAGGCCCATCCGCACAGCAACGCGCGTGCACCGAACCAGCCCACGAACAGACCGAACACCAGCGCCGGGAACGTCTGCAAGATCCAGACGCCGCCGAGCAATTGCAGGTCGAGTGCGAACTGCGTCGGCAGGAACAGGATGAACACCAGCGCACCCAGCTTCACGACCAGCGACACGATCTTGGCGACCTTCGCCTCCCCTTCATTCGTGATGTTCGGGTTGACGTAAGGCTTCCAGAAATTGCGCGTGAAGAGGTTGGAGGCACCGATGGACATCACGGCAGCCGGCACCAAGGCACCGATGGCAATCGCGGCGAACGCGAAGCCCGCGAACCAGCTCGGGAACAGGCCGTTGAACAACGCCGGTACGACGTCGTTGTTGGTCTGCACCTTCACACCGGCGGCGTAGGCCATGAAGCCGAGCAACGCGATCAGGCCAAGCAGCACGGTGTAGGCCGGCAGGAACACGGCGTTCTTGCGAATCGTGTTTGCGTCCTTGGCGGCGAAAATGCCCGTCAGCGTGTGCGGATACATGAATGCCGCCATCGCCGAGCCGAGCGCCAGTGTGGCGAACGGCAGGAACTGCGCCGGTTTGAGCGTCAGACCGGTAGCCCCGCCCTTCTTGGCAAACACGTCGCGCGCCGTATCGAACACCACACCGTAGCCGCCCAGCTTGGCCGGTACGACCACCACGGCGACGAGGACGACGATGTAGATCATCAGATCCTTGACGAACGCGATGAGCGCCGGCGCCCGCAGACCCGCCGAGTAGGTGTACAGCGCCAGAATGACGAATGCGGCCAGCAGCGGCAGTTCGCCCGTCAGCCCCAGCGCCTTGATCACGACTTCCATACCGATCAGTTGCAAGGCGATGTACGGCATCGTCGCCACCACCCCCGTGATCGCAATGGCAAGTTCCAGCGGACGCGACTGATAGCGGCCGTAGACGACATCTGCCGCCGTCACGTGGCCCGCCTTGTGCGCGGCGTGCCACAGCTTCGGCATGATCAGGAAGACGATCGGGTAGACGAGAATCGTATAGGGCAACGCGAAGAACCCGTAAGCGCCGACGGCGTAGACCAGTGCCGGAACAGCGATCACGGTATAGGCGGTGTAGAAATCGCCGCCTACGAGGAACCACGTGATCCACGCGCCGAAATTACGCCCGCCCAGACCCCATTCGTCCAGATGCGCGCCCTTGTTCGACGGGCCCGCCATCCAGCGCGACGCCCAGAAACCCATGATGGTCACGAGGGCAAAGAAAAACACGAAGACCGCTAGCGCGGTCCAATTGATACCGGCGCTCATTTACTCTTCCCCCTTCTTCAGACCATCGCGAAATACGATCCAGATCAGCAGCGATGTCACCGGCACCCAAGCAAACTGGTACCAGTAGAAGAACGGAAATCCCCACAGCGACGGCAGCTCACTGTTGTAGAACGGCACCCACAACAAACCGATAAACGGAAGCAATAGCAATAACCGCATTTCAGCAAGTCTCCTCTTGTTTTAATTCGGCTCAAGCGCATATCAACTACGCGTAAATACACTCTAGCCGAACGATGTAGGATTTGCTGAACACCCCCGAAAGCCCACCAGCAGCGGGTTTCGGGGATTTGAAGCGATGTTGTGCGTGTTAAAACTGAATACCGAATTTCAATCGTTTTACTTTGGTTTTATTCATCGAAATCGGCATCGGTGTTATTTCACCGACTTCAGTCGTTGCTTTTCGTCTGGTAATAGGCCTGCGCCAGTGCGACCCAATAGCGAACGCCATCGTTGAGGATGTCGTCGTTGAAATCGTAAGCCGGATGATGCAGACCGACGCCGGTCTCGCCGCGCGGTGCGTTGCCGATGAGCACGTACGCCCCCGGCTTGGCTTCCAGCATGAAACCGAAATCTTCCGACGTCATGTTGGGCGGCACGTCTGCGTGCGTCGCCGTATCGCCGAACGTCTCGCGAATCACCTGCTCGCACAACGCCGTCTCGGGCTTCGTGTTCACCGTTGCCGGGTAGTACTGGAAGAACTCGGTCTCGATCGACGCGCCGTAGGCCGCCGCCAGACCGTCGCCGATACGGCGGATGTCGTCTTGCAACTGGTTGAGCACGGCCGACGACAGCGTCCGGATCGTGCCGCGCAGCTCCGCCGTGTCGGGAATCACGTTGTCGGTGTCGCCCGCGTGCATCATGCACACCGAGACGACGGCAGGGGCGACCGGGTCCTTGTGACGGGCCGTGAGCGTCTGGCACTGAAGCACCATCGAGCAGGCCAGCGGGATCGGGTCGAGTCCGAGATGCGGCTGCGCAGCGTGGGCGCCCTTGCCGCGAATGGTGATCCGAAAGCGCACGCCCGCGGCCATGATCGGGCCGGTGCGCAGACCGAACTCGCCCGCCGGGAGCGTCGGCCAGTTATGCATGCCGAAAACGGCCTGCGTGGGGAACCGCGCGAACAGGCCGTCGTCGATCATCTTCTTCGCCCCCGCACCACCCTCCTCTCCCGGCTGGAAGACAAAGTGCACCGAGCCCGGCAGTTGCGGCAGCTCGCGCAGTACCCGGGCTGCACCGAGCAGCATCGTGGTGTGGCCGTCGTGTCCGCAAGCGTGCATCACGCCGTGATGGCACGACGCGTGGGCAAACGTGTTGGCTTCCTGAATCGGCAGCGCGTCCATGTCGGCGCGCAACACGATGCCGCGCGTGGGGTCTTTCCCCGGCAGACTGGCGACGACACCCGTGCCTGCCATCCCCCGGTCGACGGTGTAACCGAGCGACGCCAGGTAGTCGGCAACGACATCGGCCGTTCGACGTTCTTCAAAGCGCAGTTCAGGATGCGCGTGCAAGTCACGGCGCAGGGTGCGCAACGCGTCGCCGCCTTGGGCGAGCAAGGCGTCCAGATCGCTTGAGGGCGTCATGTCTGAGATTCCTTCTGGGTGGATTCGGGAGCGATGTTGGCGAGGGCGCGCAGCATGCCGACGCAGGCGTCGGCGACTTCACGCCCCTTGTGACGAAGGTGCTCGTCGAAGAAGCCATAGTGCTCGTCGTGCGAGTGAAAGTGATGCGGCGTGAGCGACATCGAGAAAACGGGCACATCGGTGTCGAGTTGCACGCGCATCAGGCCGTCCACGACCGCCTGCGCCACGAACTCGTGACGGTAGATGCCGCCGTTGACAACCAGCGCAGCGCCGACGATGGCGTCGTACTGGCCGCTTTGCGCGAGCCGTCTCGCGAACAAGGGGATCTCGAAAGCGCCCGGCACGTCGAAGTGGCGGATGCCTTCGGCGGGCACACCCAGCTCTGCCATGCGCGCCTGAAACGCTTCGCGCGCGCCGTCGAGCAGATCGGCGTGCCAGCCCGCCTGCACGAAGGCGATGCGGGGAATATCTAGGGAATTCGTCATAGCTTGTCTGTCACGCAAGACGCCCGTACCCGGTATGACCCGATGGCACAGGCGTCTCGCTCACTTCATTAATGCGTCGTCATTGCATGTCAGGACGCATCGGCCGACAACCGGGCAGCGCCTGCCGTGCGGCGCGTGAGCAACGTCACGACCACCAGCGTGATCACGTTGAACACCAGCGCGACGATGCCGACGTTGAGGTCCTTGAGCGCGTCCGGGAAGAACGGGAACAGCGCAGCCACCGACTTCTTGGTGATCGACACCCATGCCACCGTCGACACACCGACGATGATGCTGGCGAACGCCGCCGGACGCGTCACGAGATGCTTGCCGATCAAGCTCGCCAGCAGCACCGGGAACAACTGCGTCACCAACGCATAGGCCATCAGCAGCAACGCCACGATGGTCTGCCCGCCGTTCAGCGTGAACAGCACCGCCAGCGCCATCACTACCGGTGCGAGCCACTTCGCCAAACGAGCCACATCCGCATCG
The DNA here is from genome assembly GCF_002179865.1 of Pandoraea sp. PE-S2R-1. NCBI lineage: Bacteria > Pseudomonadati > Pseudomonadota > Betaproteobacteria > Burkholderiales > Burkholderiaceae > Pandoraea > Pandoraea sp. PE-S2R-1. The sequence continues at coordinate 852,439 of NZ_NGUR01000010.1, forward strand.
GTGGCTTTCGGACGCAGCGGGCGATACACGTTGTTCGCGAGCAGCGTGGCGGAAGTCATCAGAATCATCGACCCCGGCACGAGTGCCGTCAGAATCCCGGCCGCACCGATCACACCGACGAACCACGGATCGAACGTCTTGAGCGACACCTTGAACAGCGCCAGATCGATATCGCCGCCCGTCAGGCCCGGCACGGCAAGCACCGCCGAGAAGCCCACGAACAGGATGAACAGCAGCATCAACTGGTAGATCGGCAGCACGAAGGCGTTACGGCGCAGCACTTCCTCGCGCTTGGCCGTGTACGTGGCCATGAACATGTGCGGCCACATGTAGAAGCCCAGCGTCGACAGAATCACCGTCGAGACCATCCACACAGGGCTCTCGCCCACATCGCGCAGTGCCAAAAAGCCGGGTTTCGCCTTTTCGATGGCCGCGAACATGTCGCCCACCCCACCGTAGTAGTGGTACGGCAGATAGAGGCCGAGGAACACGGCGACGAACATGACGAGTGCGTCCTTGACCACCGACGTCCATGCCGAGCCGTGCACGCCGGAGAGCGCAACGTACACAGCCACCACAACGGCGCCGATCAGCACGCCCTGATTCGAGGAAATGGCCGAGTACGACGACACGCTGACGATGATGCCCAGCCCCTTGAGTTGCAGCACGAGGTACGGCACGAGTGCCGCGAAGCCGACGATGGCGACAAGCACGCCCAGCACCGGACTGTCGTACTTCGACGCGAAGAAGTCCGGCTGCGAAATCAGCCGGCGCTCTTTGGCATAGCGCCAGATCGGCGGCAGCAGGAAGTACGACAGGATGAACGGCAGGCTGCCGTAGCCCAGCAGGTAGTACGCGCCTGCGCCGTGCCCGTAGGCATAGCCGCTGCCGCCGAGGAAGACGAACGTCGTATAGATTTCGCCCGCCATCAGCAGGAACACGATGGCTGCGCCGAAGCCGCGTCCGCCGACGGTCCACTGCTCCAGACTCATGTCCTTGCCGCGACGCGCCCGGATGCCGAGGAACAGCGCCAGCGCGACCGCCAGAAAAATAAAGATCAATGCGCTATTCATGCTCAGGCTCCTTCGCCACCGTGATCAGACGACGCGAGTCGCGCCTGATCGGCATAGAAAATGATGGCCATCACAATCGACGTGAGCACGAGCGCCCCTGCCAGCCATGCCAGCAGAAACGGCATGCCGAGTACGTACGGCGTGACGCGATTGACGAAAAACGGACCTACCAGAACCGCCAATACAGGTAGGAGTGCTAATAGATATATGGACCGCATGCACATCTCCAGGTTGTTCCCGTTTGCTTGTCGTGCCGAACGGCGGATCACAAAAGTGACCGTCGCCGTGCGGCGCTTCACGAATGCGGCGAAGCGTGTCCCGTACGATTCCCCGCGTCGGAGCCGTCGTCGGGTTACGCCGGTTCCATCAGGTGAGAGATGCTCTTGACGTGCGTGTAGCACTCAAGCCCCTCGGTGCCGCCTTCTCTGCCGTAGCCGCTGTCTTTCACGCCGCCGAACGGGGTTTCGGAGACGGCCGACACCAGATGATTGATCGCGAGGTTGCCGACTTCGAGTTCGTCGCCCAACCGGTAAGCGTTGGCCGCCGAGCGCGTGAAGGCGTAGCCCGCGAGGCCGTACGGCACTTCGTTAGCGCGTGCGATGGCGTCGTCCAGACTGTCGACCGGCACGATGAGCGAGAGCGGACCGAACGGCTCTTCGAGCATGGCGCGCGCATCGGCCGGCACATCTGCGAGTGCGGTGAACGGGAAAACGTAGCCCGGGCCGTCGTTGCGCTCGCCGCCGCAGACCACACGGGCACCGAGCGCGACGGCGTCGTCGACCAGCGAGTGCAGTGCATCCAGACGGCGCTGGTTCACCACCGGACCAATATCGTTCGATGACTCCAGCGCGTGGCCCGCACGAATGGCGCCGCCGTGACGCGCGAAGGCATTCACGAAGGCGTCGTAGACGTTGCGATGCACAAAGAAGCGTGTGGGGGCCACGCAGACCTGCCCCGCGTTGTTGAGCTTGCCTTTGACACAGGCGAGCGCGGCCGCTTCGGGATCAGCGTCGTCGCACACGATGACCGGCGCATGGCCGCCCAATTCCAGAATGGCCGGCTTCATGGCCTTGGCCGCGAGACCTGCGAGATGCTTGCCGACCGGCGTCGAGCCGGTGAACGTGATGCCGCGCACGACCGGGCTGGCGATCAGGTGCGACGAGATCATGGCCGGATCACCGAAAACAAGGTTGAACACACCATCCGGCAAGCCTGCGTCCTGAAACGCCTGCGCCATCAGCACGGCACCGGCCGGGGTTTCCTCTGCCGCCTTGAGAATGATCGAACAACCGGCGGCGAGCGCGCCACCGACCTTGCGGGCGGGCGAGCTCATCGGGAAGTTCCACGGGGTGAACGCCGCGATCACGCCGACGGGCTCACGCACCACCGTGTGACGCATGCCCGGCTCGGCGGGAATCACGCGGCCGTAGAGGCGCTTGCCTTCATTGGCATCCCACGTCATCAGGTCGCAGCCGCGCAGCACTTCGGCCCGTGCCTGTGCCAGCGTCTTGCCCTGCTCCAGCGAAATCGCGAAGGCAATGCTTTCAACGCGTTCCTTGAGCAACGCGATGGCGCGCAACATGATCTCGGTGCGCTGCGCGGGCGACGTACGCCGCCAGACGCGGAACCCCTTGTCGGCGGCCGACAGCGCGGCGTCGAGGTCGGCGAGCGTCGCCGTCGGCACCATGCCGATCGTCGTGCCCTCCGAAGGGTTCGTCACGGGCTGGCCGGGCGCGCTGCGCCACTGACCGCCGATCAGCATCTTGATGTCAGGGTAGGAATACATTTCAACGTCTCGAAAACAGGAAGGAGAGAACGAAAGAAGACGAATGCGCTATCGCTTGCCGCCCGCCATGCGGCGCGATGCCGGGTGCTGACGCAACCGCCACATCACGAGGCAACCGAGTACAGGACCGATCGCCAGCATGCCCATGCCACCGGCCCAGCCGAGATGGGCCACGACGACGGGAACCAGCCGGATGCTGGCGAGCGTGAGCAGGAACCCGGCGCACGTCTGTGCGGTGAGCAACGTGCCGACCGACGTCGGGTCTGCCAGCTCGGCCACGGCCGCCGAGAACTGCGCCGAATCCGCGATCACCGAGAAGCCCCACACGAACGCCACGCCCACGACGATCGCCAGCGGCGCGCCCGGCAGCCAGCCGATGACCGCTGCGCACGTCGCACTGACCGCCATCGCGCCAATCGTGACGAGCGTTCGGCCGATGCGGTCGGCGAGCAGTCCCCCGGCCCACGCGCCGACCGCACCGAACGCAATCACCGCGAAGGTCAGCACTTCCGCCTTCTCGTGAAAATCGGCCACGCCATGCAAATGCAGTGTGTATTGCAGAAACAGCCCCAGCCACGCCCACATCGCGTACAGCTCCCACATGTGGCCGAGATACCCCAGATTCGCCAGTCGCACGGCCGGGTCGCGCCACGCTTGCGTCACCTTCGAGAAGTCGACGCGCGACGCCCGCTTGATGTTCGGACCGATGGTGGCGAAAACGATCGCCACGCCCGAGGTCACCGCCAGCATCGCCGCAACCAGATAGACCCAGCGCCAGTCGAGGTCCTGCCATCCGCCGATCAGATGCGGGCTCGCCGAGCCCAGCGTGAGCGCCGCCACCAGCAAACCGATCAGCAGGCCAAGGTCGGCCTTCGCCCACGTGGCCACCAGCCGGATGCCCACGGGGTACACGCCAGCCATACACATGCCGGTGAGCAGGCGTAGCACGATCACCAGAGGGCCCGTCGGCGGCAGCACCGCCAGCGCACCGGTCGTGATCGCCGCCATCAGGGCCGACGCGGCGAAGATCTTGCGCAGGTCGTATCGATCAGGCAGCGCCAGCGTCGCCGACACGACAGTGCCGATGACAAAGCCGAGTTGCACAGCGCCCGTGAGCATCGCCTCGTCGCCCGACGCAATCGCCTGCGTTCGCTTGATGAGCGCGACGGCAGTCGTCGACGAAAACCAGACGCCCATCGCTGCCACCTGCGCCAGCAGCACGATCGCCAGCGATGCGAGTCTGCCGCGTGGTGCGCGATGGTGGCGGGCGGTGCTCATTGATTCCATGACGCGTCCGCCCTCACGCGCTCGCCGATTGGGCGACCATACCCACGCGGTGGAAACCGCGTGCGAAATAGATCAGTCCATCGAGCGCGTTGGTGGAACGGGCGGCCTTCACTTCACAGAAGAAGACCGTATGCGTGCCCACTTCCGTGACCGAGGCCACCTCGCAGTCGAGTACGCTGACGGCGCCGCGCAACGCGGGCGCGCCGGTCTCCATCGTGTCCCAGTCGCCGCTGGCAAAGCGGGTCTCGATGGAGAGGTCTTTGCTGGCGAACTGCATGGCGATATCGCGTTGATCGGCCGACAGCACGTTCACGCACAGGCGGGCGTTCTCGCGCATGACGGCGTTGTTGCGGCTCGCCCGGTTGATGCACACGAGCAGCGTGGGCGGATCGTCGGTGACGGCGCACACGGCCGACGCCGTGCAGCCGGCGAGACCGCCGGGGCCGTCGGTGGTGATGACGTTGACGGCAGCGCCCAGCCCCGCCATCGCTTCGCGGAAGATCGATTTATCCACCGTGCTCTTGTCCATGTCGTTTTCCTCGTTCAAAACGTGACGGTTGCGATTCACGGCGGGCTTACTTCGTGCCCGTGTTGTTGCCCGAGCGGTATTGCGCGGCGCTGTGCGATTGCGGCAGACGGTCATGGCCGAATAGCTTCTTGCGATAGGTGCCTTCGCCGTACGAGGTCTTGTACGCGCCGCGCTCCTGCAACAGCGGCACGACGAGATCGATCACGTCTTCGAAGCATTCCGGCACGACGGTGCGCGACAGGTTGAAGCCGTCGATGCCGGTAGCTTCGCTCCACGACATCATCTGGTCGGCAATGCTCTGTGCGGAACCGACCCACGGCGTCTGGCGGCTGCCCAGCACCATCTGTTCGAGCAGCTTGCGGCGAGTCCACTGCGGACCGGCCGCACGCGTCATCGCGGTCACATTCGACACGATGGCCTGACTCTTGCCGGTGTCGATCGGCTCGTCGATGTCGTACTTGGCGAAGTCGATGCCCAGCGATGCTGCGGCGTGCGCGAGCGCACCTTCGGAGCTCACGTAACGACGATACTCTTCGAATTTCTCTTTTGCCTCGGCATCGGTACGGCCCACGATGGGCGTGGCACCCATGAAGACCTTGACGTCGCCGCCATTGCGGCCGTGCGCGACGGCTTGTGCGCGGATCGTGTCGACGATCTCTTTCACGCCGTCCATCTTCTGACCGTTCACGAAGACGCACTCGGCGTGCGTGGCAGCGAACTGGCAGCCGCGCGGGGACGAGCCGGCCTGATAGAGCACGGGCGTGCGTTGCGGCGACGGTGCGCTCAGATGCATGGCGTCGACCTTGTATTGCTTGCCGTGGTGATGAATGACCCGCACTTTCGACGGATCGGCGTACACGCCACCCGCACGGTCGGCCACCACAGCGTCGTCGTCCCAGCTGCCTTCCCAAAGCTTGTAGACGAGCGACATGTATTCGTCGGCAAGGTCGTAGCGGTCGTCGTGCGCAATCTGGCCTTCGATGCCGATGGCGCGCGCGGCGCTGTCGAGATAGCCCGTGACGATGTTCCAGCCGATGCGCCCGCCCGTCAGATGATCGAGCGTGGACATGCGTCGCGCAAACAGGAACGGCTGCTCATACGTGAGGTTGGCCGTGACGCCGAAACCGAGGTGTTGCGTGGCAGTGGCCATGGCCGGAATGAGCATCAGCGGGTCGTTGACCGGCACTTGCACGGCATTGCGCAGCGCGGCATCAGCGTTACCGCCATAGACGTCGTACACGCCGACCACATCCGCGAAGAACATGCCGTCGAACAGCCCCTTCTCCAGCTTCTTCGCGTAGTCGACCCAGTACTGAAGCTCGCCGTAGCGCGTGGATTGATCGCGGGGATGCGTCCAGAGACCTTGCTGAATATGACCCACGCAGTTCATCTCGAAAGCGTTCAGCCGAATTTCACGGGGCATGTTGACTCCTTGTCTGCAACAAATTTGAAAGCGGAATCGACGGCTGTCGAATCGTCGTTGCTGTTTACTATAGTAGACGTTTGACTACGATCAAAAATGTTTCAGATGGGGGTTAACACGGAGTACGGGCGGGAGGCGTCGTCGTATTTCGGTGGGTCGGTGCGAGAGTCGACTTGTATAATTTCGCAACTCGACACCTTTGGAATCACAGCATGACGCCCCCGATGGCCGATCCGACGCCGGCGATTTCGCATCGCATCCGAATCGAACGCGAGTCTCGCGGCTGGTCGCTGGGCGACCTTGCCGAGCGCTCCGGCGTGTCGAAAGCGATGATCAGCAAGATCGAGCGGGGCGCCGCCTCGCCGACCGCCACGTTGCTGGGGCGCCTGTCAGGCGCGTTCGGCCTGCAACTGTCGATGCTGCTCTCGCTCGCAGAACAGTCGGGCGAGCGGTTGAGCCGCGCCGACGAGCAACTCGTCTGGCAAGACCCGGAGACGGGCTACCTGCGCCGCGCGGTGTCGCCGCGCAATGGCGGCATGCTGGAACTGCTGGAGGTCACGCTGCCGCCGGGTGTGAATGTGTCGTATCCGTCGTCGGCGTTCACGTTCCAGCATCAGCAGATCTGGGTGCAGCAAGGCACGTTGATGTTCGACGAGGGTGAGCTGACTTATGAACTGAAGGCGGGCGACTGCCTTCAGTTGGGACCGCCCGCACCTTGCACGTTCCGCAATCCGGGCAAGCAGCCCTGTGTCTATGTCGTGGCGTTGGTGCGGCGATAGATTGACCGGCCCGCTGTTGTCGCCCATTGCAGAAGGAGTTTTCATGCGCACCATCGGCCTTATCGGCGGTATGAGCTGGCAGTCCAGCGCCGAGTACTACCGCATCATCAACGAAGCCGTGCAGACCCGGCTCGGGCCGTTGCGCTCGGCCGAGATGCTGATGTTCAGCGTCGATTTCGGTCCGATCGAGCGCGCCCAGCACGAGGGACGTTGGGACGATGCCGGCGTGTTGCTGCAACAGGCGGCGCAGCGCCTTGAAGCGGGCGGTGCCGAGTGTGTGGTGCTTTGCACGAACACGATGCACAAGCTTGCGGGCTTTATCGAAGATGCGGTATCCATCCCGCTGCTGCATGTCGCGGACCCTGTCGGCGACGCTGCCAAAGCGCGCGGCATCACCTGCGTCGGACTGCTGGGGACGGCATTCACGATGGAACAGGACTTCATCAAGTCGCGCCTGCGTGAGAAGTTCGGGCTCGAGGTGCTCGTGCCCGATGCAGCGGATCGCGAAGTGGTCCATCGCGTGATCTACGACGAGCTCTGTGTCGGCATCGTCAAAGACACGTCGCGTGCCGCGTATCAGGAGGTCATGGCACGACTCGCAGCGCGCGGTGCGCAAGCCATCGTCCTCGGCTGCACCGAAATCTCGCTGCTGGTGAAGCCCGAGGACAACGCATTGCTACTGCTCGACACGACCGCCTTGCACGCCAAGGCGGCGGTGGAGTTTGCGCTGGCAACGCGCTAACCCGGCAATTCCACACAAAGGCCGTTCACGCACGGCTGCGCTGCGCACGCAGCCACAGAAACTGCACGACGGCCCCGATCAAGAAGACACCCAGCCATGCCGTGAGCGCGCCACGCACCAGTGGCGACTGCGGACCGCTTGCGAGCGGATGACCGGCTGGCAGCCGCGTCAGCGTCTCGTTGATACCCGGCACCATCAGCAGGAAGAAGCTGAATGCGAAGGCGAATTGCGACAGGTAGTGCCGCGAGCGTCCCAGAAAATCGATGCGCGGGATGACCAGCCCGCCCAGTGTCGCGAGCAAGGCCAAGATGCCCAGCGCATGGCCCGCGTTGAAACCGCCCGTACTGGACAACCCGAACGACGTCAGCACCGAGATCAACATCCCGGCCAGATAAAGCTTGCCCGATCGGCTGGTGCTTTCGATCTGCCGATACCGGACGAAGCTGATCAGCCCCGCAGCAAAAGTCACGAGACTGACGGCGGTGTGAGCCGCGCCCAAAGTGGAAATGGGATGAGGCATGGCAATAGACTCCGTCTGAGAAATCATCATCAAATAATCAACCAACTAGTTGGTTGATATAAAGATCCAATAATTGGGCGCCAAAGCGCCCTGCTCTTCCTTCCGTTCCGGCCGAACGATACTCAGTCCGTTGCGCGCAAGCGGTGGATCGCCGCCTGCGAAATGGCCTGAAACGAATCTGCACTGCCCAACGCACGCGCCGTCAACATGGCGCCGTGCACCGTGGACATAAACGTTTGTGCCTCCACGCGTGCGCTATCGCGCAACTTGAATTGCCCCTTCGCCACGCCGGCAGCAAGTACCGTCGCGATCCACGCGGCCAGATCGTCGAAGTAGCCGCGAACCTCGTCGGCAATCTCCTTGGGAATCATCGGCAGCTCGGCGGCGAGCATGGCGCAAATACACACGGGCATCGAGCCGTCACGGATGCATTGCGCCCAATAGTCGGTGTAAGCACTCAGCCGTGCCGTCGGGTCCGGCACATGCTGGTCCAGCGCCGCCAACCCGGCTTCGGCTTGCTCCCGGTGACGCTTGACGACCGTCAGCACCAGTTCCGCCTTGCTCGGGAAATGGTGGTGGATGCTGGCTTTACCAATGTTCACACGCTCGGACAGATCCGCGTAACTGAACCCGTGATACCCCCCCGCCGCCAGCAATTGCTTGGTGTGATCGGCGATTTCAGTGGCGCGCGGTGACAGCTCTACGGTCATGGGTCCTTGGCTCGATTGACGTCAACGGGGCTCGGCATGCGGCACCCGAACCCGCCATTGACGCGGGTGAAAACGGTGAATGACAGCCAATCTACTAGTTGGTTGGTAAATTGTCAAATCGATGTTTCGGATCCGGGTGACCCAAGATCGCGCGTCAATAGGCGGGTCAATGCCCTCACATCTCGTCAACGGCCGTCGCGGCCGTGGGCTGCCCGTCGCTTTGCTCCAGCGAGAAGCGATTGCGCGTGTCGACGTAGAAGCTCGCGCCGAAGCGCCCGACCGGGAAGTAGTTCTGCAAGCGCACGCGCCAGTTTTCCGTATCGATCAACTCGTCACGGGCATGCATGCGCTCGACGCGGCCGATGAAGATGTGACGGCTTGGTGTCTCCAGCGTCTCCCACAAGGTGCATTCGAACGCGACCGGCGCTTCGGCGATGCGGGGCGGTGCGACGAGACTGCTTGGCACCGGCGTGAGTCCGGCGTGTGCGAGTTCGCTCTCGGTCGGCGGCAGGCGCTCGCCGCACGCGTGCATGCGGGCCGTCATCGCCTCGTCGGTCAGATGCACGACGTACTCCCGGTCGCGCAGGATGTTCGTGGCGGTGTCCTTGAGCGAATCGTCGTCAAGCCGGTTGATCGAGAGCATCAGGATCGGCGGCTCTTCACCGAGCATGTTGAACATCGAGAACGGCGCCGCGTTGACCGTGCCGCCATCGTTGATCGTCGTGACCAGCGCGATCGGGCGCGGCACGATCAGGCTGGCCATCAGCTTGTAGCGCTGATACGCCGTGATTTCACGGAAGTCGATTTCCATGCGATGACCTCAGGCGCGTTTGCGGGCAGTGCGTTGGGGGCTGGTGCGTTTGACTGGCGCGGGCGACGGGGCGTTGTCCTCGACGGCGGCGACCTCCGGCAAGCCGAGCAACGACGCCAGACTCTTCTGCCCGCGCATCCGGGTCGTCTCGATGCGACGCTCAAGCTCTTCGAGATGCGACTGCATGCGGGCGATGGCCCCTGCGGCGTCGCGTTGCTCGATGCACGCCACGATCGCGGCATGCTCGTCGTGTTCGCACGGGGCATAGCCCGGCGGCTCGTACAGCCCGACGATAAGCGAACACCGCGAAATCAGTTCGGTGAGATAGCGCTGTAACACGGCGTTGCCCGCCAGCGCGGCCACGCGCAGGTGGAAGTCGCTCGCCAGCCGCGCCCATGACGGCTGATCGAAACGGTGCATCGCTTCATGTTCGGCATCGAGTTGACGCCGCAGCATGGCGAGGTCGTCTTCGGTCACACGCGATACGGCAAGCTCGACCAGCGAACGCTCCAACGCCCGCCGCGCTTCGAAAATTTCGCGCGTTTCCTCCGGTGTCGGCTCGGCGATCACGGCCCCTTTGTTCGGGCGCAACGTGACGATACCGTCGTGCGCCAGACGCTCCAGCACGCGGCGCACGACCGCACGGCCCACGTCGAACAGTTGGCAGAGCTCCGGCTCGGGGAGCTTTGTGCCGGGCGTGAGACGGTGCGCCAGCACGCCATCGACGATGGTGCGATAGATGTTCGTCTCGATGCGCGTCTCGGCGCTCTGCTCGTCGGCGTCGCGGGCGTCGCTAGAGACGGGCGAGTGCAACGAGAGCAAGCGGGACTCGGTATCCTGCGCGGCCGTGGTGTTGGCGGCACTGCGGCGCGCACGACGGGGCGTGGGCGAGGGTTTGAAAGTGGCTGGCATAAGCGACAAGGGCAATAAGGTCGAGGTCTGGCAATCCGGGCAATACGGCTTGAGCGTCATGATGCGCTCATCCCATGACGGTGTCAGGCTGGTCGACGCTGACCGAGGCGACGTGCGAGGTAATTTCGCCGGGCGTCGCAATCCAGATCTCGCCACGCTGCGCCGCTTGCGCGATGAGCGTCAGCGCGCGTCGCAGATGCCGAAGCCGATACGGTTGCCCCACGAGATATGGATGCAGTGCAATCCCCATCACGAGCGGCTGCCCGCGCGTCGGGTGCTCCGCCTGCGCGTACATCTCGTCGAAGTTGTCGACAATCATGTCGGCGAAAGCCGCGCCATCCATCTGGCGCCCGACGATCATGGGGATGTCGTTCACCTCCTGCGGATACGGCACCGACCACAGCGTGCCGTGAGCGGTGCGCATGCGCACCGGGCGGTCGTCGTGACACCAGTTGAGCGTATAGCGGTAGCCCGTGCGCGAGAGCAGATCCGGCGTGTGATGCGTCTCCGATATCCATGGCGAGAGCCACCCGGTCGGCGTATGGCCGGTTGCCTCCGTCAGACGCGCGCGGCAATGCGCCAGCAGATCGTGCTCGTGCGCGTACTCGAAGTCGCTTTGCCGATGCGCATTGGTATGGCCGTGCCCGATCAGTTCGTGTCCGCGCGCCACGCACGCGTGCACAAGCTCGGGACAGTGATCGAGCAACGACGTATTGAGCACCGCCCCCACAGGCATCGACAGGTCGTCGAACAGATCGAGACAACGCCACGCGCCGACCCGGTTGCCGTACTCGCGCCAGCTGTAGTTGAGCACGTCCGGCTGCGGCGAGGCGGGGCCGAGATTCGCGCCCAACCCTTCTCCGAAAGCGAAGTGCTCCAGATTGAAGCCGAGATAGACGGCCAGCCGTGCGCCGTTAGGCCAGCGATACGTGTCGCGTGCCGTGATGGGCAGATAGTCGAAGCGGTCGTGCGAGCGCAGTGCGCCGAAGCGCGTGTCGTCGGTCACCACGTCATCGCGTTCCGGAAGAGTCAGGGCAGAAGTCATCTTGTGTCGTCGTTGCCATTGGGCGTCGCGAGAGGCTCAAGTTCTGAGGCCGTTCATTCGTCGTCGGTGTATTCGTGAGCCGTCTTGAAACATTGGCGCACCGCCGCAGTGCGGGCGCGTTCCGAATTGGCGCAAAACACATCGTCTACGAACGCTACACACAATCGTTCGCAATTTCGATGCCAGATCGTCAACACGTTGCCATTCATATCGTGCAGACCGATATCGAAGAAATGTCGACGAGGTGGCACACCTCTTGCGTACGGGCTGCATATCACGGGCGGTGCCCGATGCCGGGCAGTGGTCCGCCCTTTTGATTCGCTTCTGATTCGCTTTCGATCCGCCTTCGAACTGTCGTCTGCGCCCTTACGGAGATTGCTCATGTCTGCCTCTGCACGTCCCAACGCTGCCCTCACTGCCGATATCGCTGGCTCGACGCCGGTATCCGCCCTATCCCGCTCCCGCCGCCAGTGGCTTCGCACCGGAGTCCTCGCACTGACGGCGGCCGGCATGTCGTTCGCGAGCATCACTAGCTATGCGGCGGACACGGTCAAGATCGGCCTCGTCACCGCGCTCTCCGGCCAGTCGGCGCGCGCCGGTGAAGCGCTCACGCGCGGCATGACGATCGCCATCGACGAGATCAACGCGAGTGGCGGCGTGCTAGGCGGCCGCAAGCTTGAACTGGTGCGCCGTGATGACGAAGGCAACCCCGCCAAGGGCGTGCTCGCCGCACGCGAGCTGATTTACAAGGACAAGGTGGCGGTGCTCTTCGGCGGACTGGATACGCCGGTCTCAATGGCCATCGTGCCGATCGCCAATCAGGAGAAAGTGCCGTTCATGGGGCCGTGGGCCGCCGGCACGCCGATTACCCGTAACGGGGCCAATCCGAACTATGTGTTCCGTGTGTCGGCTGTCGATGAAATCGTCGACGGCGCGATGGTGAACTACGCGCAGCAGACGTTCGGTGCGAAAAAGCTCGGCCTGATTCTCGTGAACAACCCGTGGGGCGAGTCGAACGAGAAAGGCATCGTCGCGGCACTCGCCGCCAAGGGCACGAAGCCCGCCGCCGTCGAGAAGTTCGAGGCGAACGACGTGGACGTCACGCCGCAACTGGGGCGCCTGAAGGCTGCTGGCGCGGACACCTTGCTGATGGTCGGAAACGTCGGTCCGTCGGCACAGGTGGTGAAGTCGCTCGACCGCATGGGCTGGAAGGTGCCTATCGTCTCGCACTGGGGCCCCGCAGGCGGGCGCTTCACCGAGCTGGCCGGCCCCAACGCCAAGACCGTGCATTTCGTGCAGACGTATAGCTTCTTCGGCGCGACGTCGCCGGTAAGCACGCGCGTCGTCGCCGCCCTCAAGGCGAAGTATTCGGACATCAAGGGCGCCGACGACATCACCCCGGCCGTGGGTGTCGCCAATGCCTACGACGCGATGCGTCTCACCGCGCTCGCCATCGACAAAGCCGGTTCGACCAACGGCGATGCGATCCGCACGGGCTTCTACAAGATCGACCGCTACGACGGTCTCATCAAAACCTACGTGAAGCCCTTCAGCGAGCAGCAGCACGACGCGCTGTCGGCACAAGACTACGTGTGGGCGCAGTTCATCGACAACCGCATCGTGCCGGTGGCACCGGCGGGCGCGAAAGTCGCGGCGAAGTAAGTCACACCGTTGGGCTAACGAACGGGCGCCGCGACGCGGCGTCCCGGAGGACTTTTCATGCAATGGATCTCGGCGCTGGTCGCCGGCCTGGGGCTCGGCAGTATGTACGGCCTCATGGCGCTCGGCTTTCATCTGACGTTCGCCGTGAGTGCGACGGTCAATTTCGCGCAGGGCAGCTCGATGATGCTGGGCGCCGTGCTGGCGTACACGTTCGCACAGACGCTCGGCTGGCCCATGCCGCTGGCGATCATCGCCGCACTGGCACTTTGCGCCGTCTACGGGCTGGTGGTCGAGCGGCTTGCCGTGCAGCCATTTGTGCGGCGCGGGTCCAGCGCATGGCTGATGGCAACCGTGGCGCTGGGCATCGTGCTCGACAATCTCGTCATGCTGACGTTCGGCACGGAGCCGCGCAGCCTGCCCTCGCCGCTTGCACAAAGCTCGCTGCAAATCGGTGACGCCGGTCTCGGCGTCTATCCGTTGCAACTGCTGATCCCGGTCGTCGGTCTCGCACTCGCCGCGCTGCTGCATTACGTGTTGCGCCGTTCGCGCTGGGGTGTCGCCATGCTCGCCGTGGTGCAGAACCGCGACGCCGCCCGTCTCATGGGCATCCCCATCCAACGCACGATCGCCGCAGCGTTTGCCGTCTCGACACTGCTCGCCGGCATCGCGGGCGTGCTGATCGCGCCGCTGTTCAACGTGCAAGCGGATATGGGTACGGTCTTTGGCCTCAAGGCGTTCGCCGTGGCAATTCTCGGCGGCTTGTCGAGCGCGTGGGGCGTCATGATTGCCGGGCTGCTGTTCGGTGTGGCCGAAGCGATGATCACCGCGACGCTCGGGTCGGGCTACACACAAATCATCACGTTCGGTCTGGTCATTGTGTTGCTGGCCATGCGGCCGGACGGCATTTTCGGTCGCGCGGAGGTGCGCAAAGTATGAGTGACTCTCCTTTGCGACTGGCGTCGCAGCCTGCCGTCTCTCTCTCGCCGATGAAGACGCAGCCCTCGCGTGATGGTCTGGCCCTTGGCGCTGTACTTGCCGTCGCGCTGCTGGCGATGGCCGGTGCCGCATGTGTCGTGAACGGCTATTTCGTGGTGGTGATCGCCGGGGTGGCGTTGCTGGCCATCTGCGGCGTGGGTCTGAATCTTCTGCTGGGTCTGACCGGACAGGTGTCGTTCGGCCATGTCGGCTTCTATGCCATCGGGGCGTACGCCGTGGCGATTCTGACGACGCAGGCGGGCTGGCCGTTCTGGCCTGCATGGCTGGCGGGTGGCGTGATTGCGGCGCTCACCGGTGGATTGCTCGCGTTGCCTGCGCTTCGCGTGCGCGGGCCGGGGCTGGCGATGGTGACGATTGCGTTTGGCTTCATCGTGGAACATGGCGCAGTCGAGTGGCGTGGCTTGACAGGCGGTCAGAACGGCCTGATGGGCGTGCTGCCGCCGGGTGTCTTCGGTATCGCAGGCAGCGAGCGTGTGGTGGCGGTAGCGGCTTTAGTCGTGCTTGCTGTCTCGTTGCTGATTTACGCACGCATCTCTCGCGGCGCGTGGGGCGCGGCCATGCGAGCCGTGCGCGATAGCGAAACGGCGGCGGCATCGATCGGCGTCAATCCAATTGTCGTGAAGGCGGTAGCGTTCGCATTCTCCGCAGCGCTCGCCGGACTTGCGGGCGGGTTGTTCGCACCGCTGCAAGGCATGGTCACGCCGGGCATGTTCTCGTTCCTTCAGTCGATTCTGTTCGTCCTCGTCGTGATGATCGGCGGCGCGGGCACGATTGCCGGACCGCTCGTCGGTGCCGTGATCGTCGGACTGTTGCCGGAGTTTCTTGCCAGTCTTGAGAACCTGCGCCTGTTGTGTTTCGGCGTGTTGTTACTGGTGGTGTTGTGGGGGGCGCCCAACGGCGTGATCGGGGTGCTGGGAAATTGGTGGACGTCGCGCAGACGTGCCGCATCGGGTGACGCCAGCATCGGGACGGCGTCGACGCTGACCTTGCCGGTGCTCGCGCCGTCGCAACGCAAGGGACTCGCGGCGCACGGGTTGACGATGACCTTCGGTGGCGTGAAAGCCGTGGCCGATCTCTCGTTCGAATTGCCTGCGGCGGGCGTGACCAGCCTGATCGGACCGAACGGTGCGGGCAAGTCGACCGTGCTCAATATGCTGTCCGGTTTCTACCGGCCGCAGTCGGGCACGCGCTCGCTCGGCGGGAACGGACTTGCGGCACGCGGTGCTTGTGACAGCGCACGGCACGGCGTGGCGCGCACGTATCAGACCTCGCAACTGTTCGCGGGCATGAGCGTGCTCGATAACGTGACGCTGGGGTTGAGTGCGGGGCGTCTGGGGGGATTGCTCGGCGTCGCCCGCATGCGAGGCAAGACGCAACGCGATGAGGCGATGGCATTGCTGCGCGCTTGCGGCTATCACGGCGACGTCAACCTGATGGCGGCCGATCTCGCCCACGTCGACCGTCGACTTGTGGAGATTGCTCGGGCCTTGGCGACACGCCCGACGGTGCTGCTGCTCGATGAACCGGCCGCCGGTCTGTCGACACAGGACAAAGCGCAACTGGGCAAACTGCTGCGGCAGATTGCCGATAGCGGCGTGGCGGTGGGACTCGTCGAGCACGACATGTCGCTGGTGATGGGCGTATCCGATGGCATCGTCGTGATCGACGCGGGGCGTTTTCTCGCGCAAGGCACGCCTACGGCGATCCGTCACGACGAGCGTGTTCGTCAGGCTTATCTTGGCGCAGCGTCTGCGGATGCGGCCAAGCCGGTCGGACGCGCTGCTGCGACCACGCCGGAAGTCCTCGGTGTCGGCAAGCTGACAGCGGGCTATGGTGCCGCGCCCGTGCTGCACGACGTGTCGATCCAAGTGCGAGACGGCGAACTCGTCGCGCTGCTCGGCGCCAATGGTGCCGGCAAGTCGACCCTCATGCGTGCGCTGGCAGGCCTGCATCGTCCGGTCAGTGGCGGCATCACGTTCAACGGTCACGACCTGTCACGGCTCGATGCCGCGAAGATCGCCGCCATGGGGGTGGTGCTGGTGCCCGAAGGGCGTCAGGTTTTCCCGGAATTGTCGGTGCTCGATAACCTTCGACTCGGCGCGTTCCCGTGCGGACGTTTGCCGCGCGCCACGTTCGACGCCCGTATTGCGCAGATGTTTGCACGGTATCCGCGTCTGCACGAGCGGCAACATCAGCGTGCCGGCCTGCTCTCCGGTGGCGAGCAACAGATGCTGGCGATCGCGCGCGCTCTGATGTCGTCTCCGCGAGTGCTCTTGCTCGACGAGCCGTCGCTCGGCCTCGCCCCGAAGGTGATCGCTGAATTGTTCGCGTCGCTCGATGCGTTGCGCCGTGAGTCGCTGTCGATGCTGCTGGTCGATCAGATGGCGGTCATGGCCTTGTCGATTGCCGACCGTGGCTACGTGCTTGAAGAGGGGCGCGTGACGGTCAGCGGCTCGGCGAGCGAGTTGGCCGCCGACACGCGTCTCGCCGCGGCGTATCTCGGTGGCGAGCATGAAGCGGGAGCGGCCGCATGACCGCCCGCGACGTGGTGAATATCGCTTCTTCGGCATCGGCGAGTGGGCGGGCCGGGTTGGTCACGAGTCCGCATGCGCTGGCGAGCATGGCAGGCCGTGACGTGTTGCAGCAAGGTGGCAACGCCATCGAAGCGGCCATCGCCATCGCCGCGATGTTGTGCGTGACGATGCCGCACTTCACCGGTCTCGGCGGTGACGGTTTCTGGCTGGTGGCAGACGGTACGTCAGGCGACACGGCACCGCTCGCCATCTCCGGCATCGGACAAGCGGCACGCCATCTGCCTTCTGGATTACTCGGTGGCGATGCGATCGCTGTGCGCGGTCCGGCGTCCACATTGACCACGGCGGCCACCGTGGCGGCGTGGGAGGCGGCGTATCGCGTCAGTCGCGAGCAATGGGGCGGCACGTTGTCGTGGGCGTCGTTGCTCGCACCGGCCATCGCGGCGGCGGAAGATGGCTTCGCGACGAGTCGCTCGCAGGACTTCTGGTATTCGTATCGCGCTGACGAGATGGCGAACACGGCAACATGGCACGGCTTTGCGCAGACGTTTCTGCCGGACGGACGCGCGCCTGCCGCAGGCGAGCCGTTTCGGCAACCGGCACTGGCAGCGACATTGCGTCAGCTTGCCGATGGCGGGCCTCGTGAGTTCTATGAGGGCGAGTTGGCCGCCCGTCTGGCGGACGGCTTGCAGGCGGCGGGTTCGCCGCTCACGCTCGAGGATCTTGCGGCCACGCGTGTGCACGTGTCGGACGCATTGACGATGCCGTATGGCGACGGTGTGTTGGCGACATTACCGCCGCCAACGCAAGGGATAACGACGCTACAGATCATGGGGATTCTCGCGCGCGTGGGGCTGAAGGACTGTGCCCACGGCAGCGCGACGTATTACCACCGGCTCGTGGAGGCGGTGAAGCAGGCGTTTATCGATCGCGACCGGTGCATCGCGGATCCGGAGTTCGTGGATGTTCCCGTCGCGACGATGTTGTCGGACGGGCATCTTCGCGCCGCAGCGTCACGCATCGACGATCGGGCAGCACTCGACTGGCCGCATCGTTTTCGCGAAGGCGACACGGTGTACTTCGCGGCGACGGACTCGGCCGGGCGCGCGGTGAGCGTGCTACAGACGATCTACTTCGACTGGGGCAGCGGCGTGATGGCGGGCGACACGGGGGTGCTATGGCACAACCGGGGCGCGGCGTTTCGCCCGGCGGGCAGTGCACATCCGAATGCGCTGATGCCCGGCAAGCGGCCGTTTCATACGCTTAATCCCGGCATGTATCTGAAAGGTGGGAAAGCGCGATTGCTGTATGGGACACAGGGGGCGGACGGACAGCCACAAACGCTGAGCGCACTGCTTACCCGATTGATCGATTACGGGATGTCGCCACACGAAGCGTTATCCCATCCGCGCTTTCTGTTAGGCCGGACGTTCTCCGACAGCCGGGACAACCTCAAGCTTGAGAGCGACGCAGGGGAAGCAGTGTTCGCAGCACTCGCGGCACGCGGGCATGCGATTGCGTCATTGCCGAAGCATAGTCCGCTGGCGGGTCAGGCCGGGGTGATCGCTATTGCGGAAGACGGTCGCGCGAGTGGTGCGCATGACCCGCGTAGTGATGGAGCGGCGTTGGCGGTGTAGCCCTGTACGGGCCAGACCCGCCGACACCTAGCCTTCGACATCGGATCGCGCGCGAACGTCGAGCATGTAGCCTTCTCCACGTATCGTCCGCAGTAACCGTGGCTCCTTGATGTCCTCTCGCAATTTATGCCGCAGCCTCGATATCTGTACGTCGATGCTGCGATCAAACGCATCGATGGATTTCCCTCGGGCCGTATCCATCAAGTACTCACGGCTTAGCACGCGTCCCGGCGCGGAAAGAAAGGCGTTCAGCAGTCGAAATTCCGCGTTCGAAAGCGGAATAACCGTGTTATCGGGCGCAATCAGATGGCGACCGATCAAGCTCAGACGCCATCCCGCGAACTTCCGCTCGTCCTTGGGTTCGGGTATCGCCCGCGCCTGCGCACGGGTGCGGCGAAGAATCGTCTGAATTCGCGCTACCAGCTCTCGCGGTTCAAACGGCTTCACGACGTAGTCGTCCGCACCAAGTTCCAGTCCAACAATTCGGTCGGTCATCTCGCCACGCGCGGTGAGCATCACAATGGGAATTTCCGACGAGGTGCGCAATTCCCGGCATAACGTCAGACCATCGCTGTCGGGAAGCATCAGGTCGAGCACGACGATGTCGATATCGTTGTGCTCGAGCACGTCGTGCATCTCCTCCCCACTGGCCGCCTGCATACAGGTCATGCCAAAACCGGCAAGACAATCACAGAGCAGAGTCCTTATCTGCGCATCGTCATCGACTACAAGTACGTGCGTTGCCATGGCTTTTTCCTCTTCTCATCCACCGCCGCGTCGATTCAGTGTCCCCAAGTTCCGGATTATCGGCGACAAACGTGCCGGCAATCTTGCGGCTTTGTTGCAGTCCTGAAACATTCGGCGCGATCCTATCGCTTCGGCTATGTATCAAACCCGATACAAAGTCGAGATGAAACAGAAATACCCGCGCCGTAACGTGACTCCACACAAGACCTATGCAGGTAGGAGACACGTAGTCCATGAATTACGCTCAGCCCAAACCACCCGCTCGGCGGCTGCTCGGCATCGGCGTGGCACTGCTGCTGCACGCCCTGATTCTGTATGCCTTGCTTAGCGGGCTCGCAACGCGTGTTGCGACGATCATTCAGGCGCCCATCGAGACGCGAATCATCGAAGAAATCAAACCGCCGCCCCCGCCTCCGCCGCCACCTCCGGTAAAGAAGATCGCCCCGGCGCCGCGCCCCGTCGTTCAGCCCAAGGCTTACGTACCGCCGCCCGAAGTTCAGGTACAAGCCACCCCGCAACCCAATGCCGTGGCCGTGCAGACCGACAAGCCCGTCCCCACGACACCGGTTGCACCACCGGCGCCTGTCGAGAGCAAACCCGTGGCGGGCAACGTCGGCGTCGTTTGCCCGAACTCCGCGCAAGTCCGTGCCGCCATCCGATACCCGCGTGAAGCGCTGCGCGACAACATCACCGGCAGCGTACTCGTCGAGTTCGTTGTTGGCACTGACGGGCAAGTCAAACAACTTCGTGTCGCCCGATCGGCAGCCCCCGTGCTGGACCGAGCCGCGGAGAGCGCGGTGCGGCAATTTCAGTGCGTCGCGCAAGGCCAGGAAGTCCGCGTCCAGGTGCCGTTCGATTTTCAACTCAATTGAGGCGGTCTTCAACCGCCCCCCTCGGAACTCACGTCAAGGAGACGACCATGCTTCAGTTCCAGTATCGTGCCATGCCCCGTAAGCGCCGCGTTATGGCGCTTATGACAGTCGTATCGACGATCGCGGCGTTCGCCTCGTTCAGCGCACACGCAGCATCGACCGTAACCAACCCCTACGGGCTGCAAGCGCTATGGGAAGGCGGCGATATGATCGCTCGCGGGACCCTGCTCATCCTCGTGATCATGTCCATGGGGAGCTGGTACATCATCGTCGCCAAACTGCTCGAACAGGCCAAGGTCCTGCGTCGTGCCCGTGCCGCGGAAAAGACGTTCTGGAATGCCGCGTCGCTCTCCGAAGGCGTCCGGTCGCTCGATGCGGGAAGCCCGTTTCGATACATTGCGGAAACCGCGCTGTCTGCCCGTGATCATCACAACGGCGCACTGCTCGATCAGGTCGATTTGAATACTTGGGTCGCGAGCGCCATCGAGCGTGCGATGACCGGCGTATCGAATCGCCTTCAGGATGGGCTTTCGTTCTTGGGCACGGTCGGTTCGACAGCGCCTTTCGTTGGCCTTTTCGGCACCGTCTGGGGCATCTATCACGCGCTCACCGCAATCGGCATTGCGGGCCAAGCCTCCATCGACAAGGTCGCGGGCCCCGTGGGAGAAGCGTTGATCATGACGGCAATCGGTCTGGCGGTCGCCGTTCCCGCCGTGCTCGGATACAACTGGCTTGTCCGTCGCAACAAAGCGGTCATGGAGCGTGTGCGCGATTTCGGCAGCGAAATACACAACGTGCTGCTCACCGGTAAAACGACGGCGTCCGCCATCGTGGCGACCCGGTCGTCTCAAGTCGCGCGCGTGGGGTGATGCCATGGCGATATCCCTGTCTGGCGGGAGCGGTGGCGCAGAGCACGACGAGGTCATGGCGACCATCAACACGACGCCGCTGGTCGACGTCATGCTGGTGTTGCTCATCATCTTCCTGATCACGATTCCCGTGGTCTCGCACACCGTCCCCGTCACGCTTCCGAAGGAAGCCGTTCAACCCTTGCAGACCACACCGCAGAACGTTGTTCTTGCCGTGACAGGCGACGGCGAGGTGTATTGGGACGAGCGACGTATTCCCGACGCCGCAACGTTGCTGGACAAACTCAAGACGGTCGCTGTATTGACGCCCCAACCCGAAGTGCATATTCGCGGCGATCTCGACGCTCGCTACGCCGCGATCGGACGGGTGGTCCTGGCATGCCAGCGTGCGGGCATCGCCAAAGTCGACTTCATCACCGAAGCGCCGCCGCGCCAATAGCGCGCGAGACGCCCTACATCAGGAGACTTCCATGGCAATGACCATGCCATCGGGCGCTGACGAAAACGGCGACATCATGGTGGAGATCAACACGACGCCGCTCATCGACGTCATGTTGGTGCTGCTGATCATGCTGATTCTCACCATCCCGATTCAGACGCATGCCGTGAAACTCGACATGCCCACCCCGTCCAATGCCTCACCGCCGACGCCTCCGCTCGTCGTGCAAGTCGACGTCGATGCGAGCGGAGTCGTGGCATGGAACGGCTTGCCGCTTAGCGACCGCGCGCAATTGGAGACCCACCTTGCCGAAGCCGCATCGTCCACACCGCCAACTGAGCTTCACCTTCGCGCCGACGCGACGGCACCCTATCGGTCGGTCGCCATGGTCATGGCGTCGGCGCAGCGGCTAGGGGTGACGCGCATCGGGCTGGTTGGCAACGAGCGCTTCGCGCAATGACATCACGTCGGAGCGCCGATGTCCTCACGCGCTGACGCACTCAATACTGGACTTCAAATGTTAGATTCGAATACCGAAAGGCCGCGGTATGCACCAACGTCAAGCCGCGAGCGATATGCGGGGATCGGGGCGTGGCTCGGACTTCTCGCCCTCGTCCTCGTGACGTTTTTCGCCAACGTCGATCGCCAGATGCTGGTGCTATTGGCCGAACTCATTCGCACCGAGTTCGGCCTCGCCGATATTCAGGTGGGGCTTTTGCAAGGCGCTGGCATTGCGCTATTTGCAGGTGCGGCAGCCATTCCGATCGGATGGCTCGCAGACCGCGTGGATCGTCGTGCCGTGCTGGTACTCTGCATCCTGCTCTGGAGCGCCGCGACCGCCGCCTGCGGTTTCGCGACCGGATTCTGGACGCTCTTCATCGCATCGATCGGCCTGGGCATCGGCGAAGCAGGCCTCATGCCTATCATCTACGGCTTGCTCCCCGACCTGTTTCCGGCGCGCCAGCGCATCCTCGCCAACTCGGTCTTCGCACTGGTCAATCTTCTCAGCGCGGGCGCGGGCATGGCACTGGGCGGGTTACTCATCCAGGGGATCGACACCATGCATGGCGTATTGCCCTTCGGTCTGGGAAACGCGTCCACGTGGCGGATTGCATTCTTTGCCGTCGCGATCCCCGCGCCGCTGCTGGTATTGATTGTCGCGATGATCCGGCCCCGCTATGCCCATTCGGACACTCAGCGCTCGACCGGCAACGTGCCGGTGCCTGGGCTCGCCGCGGGTGAATACTTTCGCCGGGAGATGCCGATGATGATTCGCTTTTTCGGTGCCATCGCGCTGATCAACATGGCCTTTGCCGGTATCACCACCTGGATGCCGGTCGTCGCCGTCCGCTTCTTTGGTGCAACGCCTGCGACGGCCGGTGCCGGACTGGGCAGCGCGGCGATGACAGGTAGCGTCTTCGGATGCGCGCTCGGTTGGCTGCTCGCTCGCCGCCTGAGTTCGCGACTCGGCGTGCTCGCCCCGCTACGCGTATGTGAGTGGGGGGCCCTGGGGGCATGCGTCGTCAGCCTCGGGTATCTGATCGCACCATCCGTGTCCTATGTCTACGTCCTGTTCGGCGCTCAATTCATGTGCGTCGTGGCAGGCATGATCATGTTTCCGGGACTGATGCAGAGCATTTGCCCGCCGTATCTAAGGTCGAGAGTGGCGGCCATCGGTGTGCTGACGACGGTGCTGATGCAGTCCGGCAGTCCTGTGGCCATTGGCCTGATGTCGGATCACTTGCATCGCACCGAGTCCGGTCTCATATGGGCCATCGTTGCCGTGGCGTTGCCCGGATTCATCGTGGCCTGCCTCTTAATGCGCGGTGCGGCCAATGCCGTACGTCTTGCCATCGAACGCTACGCCTGAGCGCCAATGACCATTCCCTGCAAGCTTTCCGTTCGTATCGAACAGTGGCCGCTGGCCACCCCCTTTCACATCTCGGGCCACACGGTCGACGCGGCCCGCGTCCTGGTTGTCTCGTTGCGATCCGGGCAACACAGAGGCCGAGGAGAGGCCGCTGGCGTCTACTACCGTGGAGAAACGCCTGAGGGCATGGCCGAGCAGATTGCCGCCGTACGCCCCCTGATCGAGCGAGGCATATCCCGCGAGGCCCTCATCGGGTTGCTGCCTGCCGGCGGTGCGAGAAACGCCCTCGACGCGGCGCTATGGTCATTGGCCGCTCAGCGCTGTGGCATGACGGTCGCACGACTGGCCGGACGCGCCCGGCTGCGCCCACTACGGACGTCATTCACCGTCGGTGTTGATGCCGCCCCCGCCATGGCCGAGGCGGCGCGTGGCTTCGAGGGCGCCGTTGCGTTGAAGATCAAGCTCGACGGCAGCGCAACCGACGTAGATCGACTTGTCGCGATTCGCGCGGCTTGCCCTGGCGCTGCGCTTTCCGTCGACGCGAATCAAGGGTGGACGCAAGAACACATGGTTCGGATGCTGCCGGTCATGCAGCACGTTGGCGTCGACCTGCTCGAACAACCCCTGCCGACAGGCGAGGATGAGTGCCTTGAATCCATGCGATATCCGATCCGCCTGGCGGCAGACGAATCGTTTCAGGATCTGGACGATCTCGCCACGGTCGCCCGCCGGTACGACGTCGTCAACGTCAAGCTCGATAAGTGCGGCGGCCTCACACGTGCACTCTCGCTGGTCGCGCCGATTCGAGAGCTCGGACTGTCGGTCATGGTCGGATGTATGCCCTGCACATCGCTGGGTGTGGCCCCGGCCTACATTCTGGGGCAGCAGTGCGACCGGGTAGACCTCGACGGGCCCTGCTTCCTGGCTGAGGATCGCGCGCCCTCGTTCCAATACCTGAACGGTTATCTGCAAGGCCCCGAGAGCGTCTGGGGTCGCGATGACGCCCCGTATGAAATGCATTGATCCAGGAGGATGGCCGTGTCGGCACAGGAACAATTTGACGGTACCGCTCTGAAGGCGCTGTTTGATCCGTTCAACCGAAGCGATTTACCGGGCGTCGTCGCCGGCGCCGCCGTTGACGGCGAGGTCGTGTTGCGCGAGGCCTTCGGTATGGCGGACGTTGGACTGGGACTGGGTTTGAATGTGCGGACCCTGCTGCGTATCGGATCGACGAGCAAGCACATGACTTGCCTCGCGGCCTTGCTGCTCCGGGAAGCGAAAGCGCTGGATATCGATGTGCCGGTACGCCGCTATTTGCCGGAACTGACCGGGGTCGCCGGCGACGCGACATTACGCGCGTTCATGTTCCACACAAGTGGCCAACGGTGCGCGCTCGACGTATCGCTCTTTACTAACGGGTTGGCGGTGCCGCAGACCGGCTACCTGCTCGACATCATGCGCCGGCAAACTAGTGTCAACTTTCCCACGGGCGAGCGGATGATGTATTGCAACGGCGGATATCACCTGATTTCGCTGGCCATCGAGCGTGTCAGCGCACAACCTCTTGCGGCGTTTCTCGCCGCCGAAGTCTTTGACCCATTGGGCATGAACGATACGTTTCTCCTGCCCGACGACTATCGAATCCACAGCCATATGGCCGCCTGCCATGTCCAAAACGGCGAGGGTACTTACGATCGGGGGATATTTCCTTCGCGAGAAATTCTCGGTGAAGGCGGTGTCGTCTCGTGCGTGGACGACATGCTGAAATGGTGTTCGCATTTGCGTGGCGAAAAACGCATAGGAAATCCCGACACATGGGACCTGATGTTCTCTTCGCCCATCTTCTCCAGTGGTCTACGCAGCGATTACATGATGGGCTTAAGGCGCTCGCAATATCGCGGATGCGAACTGATCCAGCATGCGGGCGGTGTCGTGGGCGGATCGTGCCAGATGCTCTGCGTCCCCGAGCACGGCATCGATATCGTGTTGCTTGGCAATGGGGCAATCCCGGCGCCGGCCGCGTTTTCGCTTCGCATGCTCGACATTCTGTTGGCGACCCCGATGAAGTGCTACGCCGTTCCAACGCCCGCCAGCACGGGCCGCTGGCCCGGACGCGCGGGGACCTATCGCGAGGTGAACAACGACATGGTGTACGACATCGCCGATCGCGCCGGAGACATGACGCTTAGCGGGCCGCTTGAACCGAGCAACCCAATGCTCTATCCGTACGATCGCGCCGAAACTGGCACGTGCGAGTTTTCCTTGGAATCGAGTGGCGACGGCACCTTTCTGCTTCAGTGGGGAAGCGCCGTCAATCCGGATGATGCCGAGGCTTTGCGCATCTCTCATTGCGGCCACGCGGCAATCTATCGGCGCGTCGAGGTATCGGCGTCGGTAAGCGTCGAAGTTGTCGATTCGCTAAGTGGCGCCTATGCCAGCGAAGAAGCCGATGCTCGCGCTACGCTGCGCCCTTCGGTATTGGGAGATGAATCGCGTGACGACGTTTGCGCGATTATGTCGCTCGAGATAGTGGGACGCGCGGGCGAATGCCACTACGACATCTTTCCAGTCGACGTCGATCTTTTTCGCTTCTCGCCCCGCGCCCCGAATGCCGTCAGAACGGGAACGCTTTCCATCGTGAGGCACCCCGGCACGGGACGTGTCGAGGGATTTTCCGTCAACACCAACCGCACTCGAAACCTTCGATTTGCCAAGTCTTGAGCGGACACGGCAGATACCACAGAACGCATCGCAGAGGTGGGAACTGACGTTCACAGTTGTTCTCAGTTCCCACCGCCCCCACCGTCCCCCAACGTCAGTCAATACGAGAGAACGCCAGCCCCCGCGTGCGGGATGTGGAGAGCGAAAAGCGGATGGCCTTGTCTGCGTTGCGCTCCACCCGTGCCGTGCCCGTCGAGAGTGCTGAAGCATCGGCAGGCGCAAAGGTCCAGACATCGCGGGTTATCGCACTCAGGCGATAGCGCACACTTCCCGTAGCGCCGCGAATGGCCAGCGTCAACATCCCGTTCTCGATTGAGACGACGGCGTGGGCGTCGGCATCGTGGCTAAAGTATCGACCACAGATTCCGTCCATTTCCAACGCCTCATCCGGCAGGACAATGTCGTATCGGCGCAGAGTCACGGCATGCCCGCTCTCGATGACATCGATGGCTGAAACGTCGCCTGCCGGCGTACGCGCATGCGGCACCACACGAGTCTGCGCACCCGCACCATCGTCGATCCGGTATCCGAGCTCAGCCGCGATGAGTGGTTGCGGAAGGTGTGTCTGATTATGTGTCGTTGCGTACCAACCGTCGTCCCGCTCGATGATTTCCACCCACTGAAGCGGGTCGACGGAAAGATATTTCCCGCGCAAACCGGGATTGTCCGACGTCTGTGCCGGCCCTTGCCGCGGCGGACCGAGGACGTCATCGCCAAGGACGATATCGACAATCTCGGTCGCCAGCGCGACGGGATCGACTGGGGCGCCGTTGCTCATCAGCACAATATCCAGAGCATGTGAGGGAACCGTCAACATCTGACTGCATCCACCAAAAACGCCGCCCGCATGATGAATGGTTTCGACGTTACGATATCGGGTGCGTATCAGGCCCAGCGCGTAGACACCGAGTTCTCCGCTCGAATACCGAGGCATCGTCAGCATTTCACGCCACGTCTCGGGACTACCCAGCTCGGTGGGATGACGAAGATGTCCGGCCCACTTCAACATATCGTCGATCGTGGAGACGATACCGCCCTCCCCCAGTACGTCGACACTCGGAAACAGTCCGCGCAAATACCCGCCATCGCCGTCAGGAACATGCTGTGTGGCCATGCGTGGCCTGATCCGCAAATCGTCACTGACGGACTCCGTGTCGTTCATGCCCATCACGCGGAAAATCCGCTGCTTGAGAAACCGTTCGAACGACATGCCGCTGACGCGCGCAATGACCTGCGACAGGAGGTGATATCCCCCGTTGCAATAGATCATGCGCTCGCCCGGCGGGAAATTGACATCCTGCTGACGAAGCTCGATCGCCAGCGGTACACCCGGCCCGATCGTGGCAACGCCTTGCGTCATCACTGACAAGTCCAGATAGCATCGATAGCCACCGGTATGCGTCATCAACTGACGCAGCGTTGGCGCCCCCTTCAATTCCGGCAATTCGGGAATATAAGTGCGCACGCCCGCGTCGATATCCAGTTTGCCGTCCTCTGCGAGCAGCAAGGCCGCAAGACACGTGAAATGTTTGCTGGTCGACCCGATCCGCATGCGGGTCGCCGAAGTGTTCGCGACGCTGTGTTCGAGGCTCGTCATGCCAAAACCCTTGCGGTACAGTGCCCGCCCTTCATGGGCAACACCGACCACGAGCCCCGGCGCGTCGCCTCGGTTGAACTTCGCCAGATGGGCATCAAGGCGAGCGTGCAGGTCTTTCTGCTGCAAAGTCATTGAGAGTCTCCGGTATTCGGTCATGGGATTCAGAACGGCACGGTGAGCACAGCGCCGATAGTGCGCGGCTGTGCCACGCTGACCAGCGCCGGCCCGCCGAGTGGCATCAGTGCGGTGCCTGCGGCCAGGAGCGCGCGGCGGTCAAACAGATTGCGCACGTAGAAGTTCAGACTGGCGCGGCCGAAGTCGATGCCCGCCTGAAGGTCGGTCACGGCATAACCCGGCAGCGGGTAATCCGGCCGGCCGCTGCTGCCGCTAAATCCAGAGTGGCGACGGCCGACGAATCGTTCGCTAAAGCCGACGTACGAGGCGTACGTCCCGAGCGAGAAGTGGTAGGTCCCGGTCAGCGTGGCCGAGAACTTCGCCGAGTTCGGCAGCGGGTCGCCCGATTGCGTCCCAGTTGCGGCGTTACCTTGCGTCAGCTTGGCGTCGATGTAGGAAAAGCCCAGGCCAAAGCTCCAATGCCGATCAGGGCGGAAGCTGCTCGCCAGCTCAAACCCTTTAACGCGTGCATTACCCGCGTTGAGCACCTGATTGACGCCGTCCACGGCACCGAGCTGCTGAATGTTTTTCCACTCGATGTCGTAAACCGTGGCTGAAAACGAGAGACGTTTGTCGAACAAGTCGGCCTTGTAGCCTGCCTCGTAGGTCCAAAGCGTATCGGGCTGAAACGTTGGATTGCCATTGCCGGGAAGCCCTGTGATCGGGCTGATGAGCTGTGCGTTCGGCCCACCGGGACGATAGCCGCTGGCCGCGCGAACGTAGACGTTGCTGTTATCGGTTAACCCATAGCTGGCCGTCAGCATGTAGGTCTTACTGGTGTCGGACGATGGCGACGAAGTCGATTGCGGCGGGCCACCCAGAAGCCCCGACGTGGTTTGATCGTAATTCTGCTGGTTGTGGGCAATTCTGACGCCACCCGTGAGTGCCAGACGTGGCGTCACGTGGTACGTCAAATCGCCATACGCCGCGTATTCGGTGTAGGTACTCGGTGCCACCAGCCCAGAGAGGGTGGCCTGCGTCCCGTTGGGGAATCCCGCGAGAATGCCTTGATCCGATTCACTTCGTTCTCGGGTAAAGAAGAGCCCGCCTAACCATTCGAGGCGTTGGTTCGCCGCCGATGTCAGACGAAACTCTTGCGTCACCTTGTTCGTTTTCGCAAAGTTTGCCGCGACGACCGAGTTCAAATTGAGCCCTTGCGCAGCGAGCGCCGGCACGTAGACCACCGACAGATCCTGAGGCTGGTCTGTCTTGACCGATTGATACGACGTGATCGAGTTCAGGCGTGCCCAGCCGAAGTCGTACTCCAGACCGAGCGAGTAGAGCTGAACGTTTTGATGGAACGGTTCCGGGGCAAAAACGCGCGTTGTCAGGTCGCCATCGACAGGCTGGCCACTCTTGTCGTAGGCAACGTAATTGGGCGCGTTGCGATTGATGTTTTGCGTGATCGCGCTCAGCCGCACGGTGAATTGACTCGTGGGTGTCAACAGCAAAGACGCGCGCGCGCCGTACGTATCACCTCTGTCGATGCGGCTCCCCGCCTGCGGGCCAACGGCGTCGATGTAACCGGCATCATGCTGGCTAAACGCCGA
Source organism: Pandoraea sp. PE-S2R-1 (assembly GCF_002179865.1). NCBI lineage: Bacteria > Pseudomonadati > Pseudomonadota > Betaproteobacteria > Burkholderiales > Burkholderiaceae > Pandoraea > Pandoraea sp. PE-S2R-1. The sequence continues at coordinate 881,724 of NZ_NGUR01000010.1, forward strand.
CACACGCACGGCGGCTACGTCGTTCTTGATTGGAATATTCAGGACCGCGCTGGCCGTATTGCCAATGCCGCCGTGCTTCGTCGACGACATGCCAAGGCTCGCCTGCCCGGAGAATTCGTTGGTATCCGGCTCGTTCGTAACGTACTTCAACAACCCGCCCATCGCCCCTGCGCCGTAGAGCGTGCCCTGCGGCCCGCGCAGCACTTCGATGTGATTCAGATCCAGCAGACTCATGTCCAGCGCGAACGAGGCGCCTTGCGAGAAGAGCGTGCTCCCCCCGAAGGCGACATCATCGACGTAGACACCCACGGTGGGACCGGTTTGTTCACCGGTCGTCACGCCGCGCATGCTGATCTGTCCGGCACCGCTTCCGCCTTGTGTGTTGAGATCCACCCCAGGTTCGCCCGCCAGAAAATCGGACATCGTCTTCGCGCCACTCTTCTGCAACTCGTCCGCCGAAATGACGTTGATCTGCATCGGCACTTCGCGCGCAGGCTCGCGACGACGCGTGGCGGTCACCACCACGGTGTTGAGTGTCGCGCCGTCTTTCGCCGACGCTGCGGTCTTGGTTTCTGCGCTTTCTGCGGTATTGCCCGGACTTGCGTTGGTCTGCGGTGCCGGGTTAGCGCTCTCCGCGTCGGCACTCACCGCCGACGCCGCACCGGGCGGTGCTACGGTTTGCGCATGTCCATAGGCCGTCGCCAGCCCCAGCAGCGAACCGACCAACCAGGTTCCTCCGCGCGGACGCAGCCTGAATCGGTGCAAAGTGACTGCGGTATGCCTGCGATGTTGTCTGATTGCCACTGTCGTCTCCTCCGGGATTTCCGCACTTCGGTCATCACGAATGCCTTCGCGGTTTGGATCGTTTAGCGTTGTGTATCCACGCTGATTCGAGTCTTAGCTCCGGGATAGACGTTATTTGCGCGATATTTCTGGTTCATGTGGACTTTGTATCGCCCGTGAAACATAGCCACGTGAACGCGGCTTCCGAATCCACGGGAAGTCGAACGTGAGGTATGCACCGGAGGATGTTTCCGTCCTGAAACAATCTGTTGACGAAGCCGCTACATGGGCGCGGGATAATGGCGGCATGTTCGAGTTCTCTTCCACGGCACCTGCCGCAACCATCATGCAAAAGCCATCGTTCGACTCTGCGTTCTATCGGTTGCTGTTTGTCATGCTCGTCATGGTGGCCCTGACACAAACCGGTACCGCGACACTGATGTACACGCTGTACTCCGCAGCGGCTTTTAAACCACCGCCCGGCATGTCAAACACGCAGCAGTGGGCACTCGCCACCGCTGTGCAGATCGTTCCGCTGCTCGTCTCCTCCTGGGTCGGCGCGCGAATGCTGTCGATACCGTTTAAGTCGCTGGCTGCGGGCGCCGCAGAGTTGTCACGCAACATGGACGCGCCACCGATTCCGGAAGCCGGCCCCATCGAAGCGCGACAGGCCGCTCGTGTTTTCAACTCGATGCAGGCGGCGATACGCCGTCAGGTGAACGATCGCAATCGCTTTCTCGCAGCCGTCTCGCATGACTTACGCACACCGCTCACGCGAATGCGTCTTCGGCTTGGGGCGCTCGACGCCTCGGAGTTCAGTGATCGACTGGTTGCCGATATCGATGAGATGACGCAGCTGCTTGATGCAACGCTCTCGTTTCTGCGCAATGAAGCTGTCACCGAAGAAGTCAGCCCCATCGACATCGATGCGCTCGTAGACGCCATTGCGGAAGACGCGATGGAGCGTGGCCAGAAAGTCTCTGTGCATGGCGCCATCGCGCCGCTGCTTGCGCAGCCACTAGCATTGAAACGGTGTCTCAGCAATCTGGTGGCGAACGCTATCCGCTACGGCGGCGAGGCTCGAATTGAACTCATCGACGGCCATGACGCCGTTCAGATAGATATCGTCGATCGCGGCCCGGGCATTCCGGAGCGTGATCTGGAGCGGGTGCTGGAGCCATTTTTTCGGCTCGAACAATCCCGCAACCGGGACACTGGCGGGACAGGGCTCGGGCTGGCCATTGCCCACGACGTAGTGAAGCGGCACGCCGGATCGTTGACACTGATCAACGGTAGAGAGGGCGGACTGATCGCACGCGTTGTGCTGCCTAGGCGATAGCGCTCGCAAAGTCGCCTTCCGGGGCTTCTGTGTCAATGTGGATACACATTGCTCACAATCCGGCAACGCGGTCCCAATAGAGTGTGTGTCATGGCATCCATCACACCTCTGGACTCGCAATGAAGATATTCGCGGCACAGCTATCGACCGAAACCAATACCTTTGCGCCGTGCCCCACGGGCTGGGGCGGATTCCAAGAATTCGGGATCTTTCGAGGCGACGCAAGCCTGCGCGCACCGGAAAGCGTGGGCTATCTGATGGCCGAACTTCGACGACTCGCCGAGTCGGACGGAAACGAAATCGCGGAAGGGCTAAGCGCAGAAGCGCAGCCTTCGGGCCCGGTGATTCGAGAGGTCTACGAAACGCTGCGCGACGAGATCGTCGCCGGCGTACGCGCAGCGCTGCCGCTCGATGCCGTTGTACTCATGCTCCACGGTGCCATGGTGGCGCAGCATCACGACGACTGCGAAGGCGATCTCCTCGCGTGCATTCGTGAAGTTGTCGGCCCCGATGTGCCGATCGCGGCGACGCTCGACCCGCATTGTCATTTCACCGAGTTGATGCAGTGCGCGGCCAACATTCTCATCGCGTACAAGGAGTATCCGCATACGGATGCGATCGACCGATTGCGCGAAGTCTATCGGCTGGTGACGCAGGCGGTCGACGAGAAAGTCACCCCGGTGACAGCCGTGCACGATTGCCGCATGGTGGGGGCATGGCATACCACGTCGGAACCGATGGCCGGTTTTGTGCGGCGCATGAAGTCCTTCGAGGGACGCGACGGCATTCTCTCCGTATCTCTCGGCCACGGATTCCCCTGGGGCGATGTTCCCGAGGCGGGCGCGAAGCTTTGGGTGATTGCCGACCGTGACCCCGCACGCGCCCGTGCGTTAGCGCGTCAGCTCGGTGACGAATTCTGGGCGATGAGACACGAGGTTCAGCCCCAATGGCATGACTTGAATCAAGGGCTCGACCTGGCATTGGCCGTGGGCGCTGGACCGGTGGTCGTGGCGGATGTGGCGGACAATCCCGGCGGCGGCGCCCCCGGGGATAGCACCTTCGTCCTTCGGCGGATCGTCGAGCGCGGTATCCCTGATGTCGCGCTGGGTTGCTTCTGGGATTTGGGTGCCATTCAAATCTGCGCCGATGCCGGCGTCGGTGCCACGCTCGATCTTCGCATCGGCGGCAAATGCGGGGTCACTTCAGGCGACCCTGTGGATCTGTGCGTAACCGTCCGAGCCGTGCACGATACACATTCGCAAAGCATCCAAGGAATGTCGATGCCATTGGGCCGCTCGGTTTGGGTCGAAGGACCGAACGGGTTGGACATCGTGCTCGTTTCCGTGCGAACCCAAGTCATGGGCGTCGATGCGTTTACCGGCATAGGCATCGCCATGGACGCCAAGCGGCTCGTGATCGTGAAGTCAACGCAGCACTTTCAGGCCGAGTTTGCGCCTCGGGCGAAGGCGATCTTTCACGTCGCGGCGCCGGGCGCACTGACGCCCGACTTCGCGGCAATTCCGTACCGCCGCCGCGACCTCAATTACTGGCCGCGCGTCGAAAACCCGTTCGTGTGATCCGAAGTGCACCGACGCCACGGACGGCCGTTCCGATCGTTTGCCGGGAATCGCCAAAACCCCGGCAAATTTTGCCCTTCTTATCGAAGGGCTTTTTTTCGTCTGAAACGCCGCAGGGCGGAGGCATGTCTCGAACGAGGGGAACGGTGCTGCACAAAGTCAGAATCGGTCAGCACGAAATGGTGACGGGTCGACCAACGCCGGTGTGCCGGTGAGCATCTCGGCTATTAAACGTCCTGTCACAGGACCGAGCGTCAGGCCATGGTGGGCATGACCGAATGCGAACCAGAGGTCGCGATGCCCGGGCGCCGGGCCGATGATCGGCAGCATGTCGGGCGTGCAAGGGCGGCAGCCCATCCATGGGGTCGGTTCGACCGGCGCTCCCAATGGGAACAAACGTCTCGCCAGCGGCTCGACTGCCGCGAGCTGCACCGGTGTCCGACGCGCGTCGCGTAGCGCGAGTTCGACGCCCGTGGTCAGACGAATGCCCTGACGCATCGGTGCGATCAGGAATCCGCTTTCGGCATCCAGTACCGGTTGATTCAATCTTGCGCCGGACTCGGGCAGAAAATGCCGGTGATAGCCGCGCTTGACCATCAGCGGCAGCCGGTAACCCAGCGCTTTCGTGATCTTATCGGACCACGGCCCCATGGCCACGACGGCGTGCCGGCCTTCAATGTCGCCTTCGGCCGTATGTACGCGCCAGTGGGGAGTCAGCGTCGTTGCGTCGCCGCGAATGATGCGCCCGCCTATCGACGTAAAGTACTGCGCAAAACGAGTCACCAACTCACCCGGATCGCGTATCGAATTCGAGGCGGTATGTCGAATGGCGCCTGCGAGGGTTGCGGAGAGCGACGGCTCATCGCGTTGAAGTTGCGTTGCATCGAGCCGCTCGAAGGGCACGTCGTACTCACGTTGCCACCGCTCGGCTTCAAGATGAGCGGCGTCGAGTGCAGCACGTTGATGGAAGACCTTGAGCCACCCGCCTTCACGTAGCAGATCATCGGCGCCCGCAAGGCTGATGAGTGTCTTGTGCTCAGTCACGCAATGCTCGATCAGGGTGCTGTATTGACGGGCGATGCGAGCATGGCGATGTGGCGCTGAGTGATGCCAGTAGCGCGCGAGAAACGAAGCAATGCCCGGCAGCGCCGACGGGTGATAGCGCACGTCCGTCGATCGATTGCGCGCGTAGTGAAGCAATGCACCGAAATGCCGAGGAAACGCGTAGGGATACACGCCTTCACGCTGTATCAATCCGGCGTTGCCAAACGATGTTTCCCGGCCCGGCGCCTCACGGTCGATAAGTGCAGTAGTCAGACCACGGCGCTGAAGATGGATCGCCGTCGACGTGCCGACGATCCCCGCGCCGAGTACGAGAACGTCGTATTTCATGCTAGGCCAACGCCGTCACGGCAATTTCCACGTCGAAACCCGCTCGCATCAGTGGCGACTGAACGCACGCGCGCGCGGGTGCATTTCCTTCAGGAATCCAGACATCCCATATGCGGTTGAATTCATCGAAATAACGCGCATCGGAAAGCCAGATATTCGCCGTGAGAAGATGGGTTTTGTCCACGCCTGCCGACGCGAGTAGCGCATCGATTTGCTTCAGGACTTCGATCGTTTGCTCGGTAATCGTGGCGTGCTCCGTCATCGGCACCTGACCGGCCAGATAGACAACACCACCAGCAACGACCACCTGGCTCATACGGGCATTCGTTTGCAAACGCGTGATTTCTTTCTTCATTGTTGGACTCGGAAAAAAGTGACGATGCGGTGAATGACGATGCGGCCGTCAACGCCGACGCAAAGTGTCTGTGGCTATTCCGGTTATCATATATGAGAATTTTAATTCTCGTATACGAGAAAACACTGAGAGATCGACACCATCAGCTATGCAGGGCCGGTTCGCATCGCCGGGTCACGCGTGGCCTATGTCAGCCCTATGACGCCATCGACACGAAAGAAGCCCGCTTCGGCAGGCAAACAGAAACGCAGCGATAGCCAAGTCAGTCACGAAACCGTGGGTGCACGATTGCGAAATGCGCGCAAGGCGAACGGGCTGACACTCAAGGCGTTGAGCGAGCGCTCCGGCGTTGCGGTATCGACGATCTCGAAGGCAGAGCGCGGCGACATTGCCCTCACCTACGATAAGTTTGGCGCACTGGCATCGGCCCTTGGTCTGGATTACGCCACCCTCTTCGGGCAAGGCAACATCGAACCCGCCGAAGGGATCCGCCCATGCTTCACCGAAGCGGGAAAGCAGGCCATATACGAAACACCCAACTATCGCTACGGCATGATCGCCTCGGATCTTGCCCACAAACGCATGGTGCCGATGCGCGCCCACATTCGAGCGCGCAAGCTGGAAGATTTTCCCGATTACATTCGCCACGAGGGCGAAGAGTTTGTTTTTGTTTTATCGGGCAGCTTGCTTTTGCAGTTTGAAAATGGCAGCGAATTCCGTCTGGCGCCGGGAGATAGTCTGTATTTCGACAGTGGCGTGGGGCATGTCTATCTGAGCGAGCACGATGGCGGCGTGGACGCCGTCGTCTGCTGCGTGGATGTGAATCGCGCGGGCGCATGAGCGAGACATCACTCCTCTTCCGCAATATCCCAATACCGGTCATTCCAGAATACGTAGTAGGAGTGTCCGGCATCCAGTGTGTAGGTCTTGATGCGCCCGCTCCTCGTCCCGTTGTCGGTGGATATCGATGCCGTGAATGTTCTGCATCCGGGGTCACCGATGTTCATTCGCTGACCCGGCTGCAAGGTAATTTCATTCGACCCGGATTTTCCGGATCGGTCGCGGCACTCCACGACGAAGCTCACTCGCGTATCCGGATCGTTTCGAATCGAAAAATCTGCCGCGAAAGCAAGCGTCGGCAGCACCGACACGGCGGCGCAACACAAGGGAGCCGACAGGATTTTCATGGCGCTCATCCTTGATCGCTATGGATTGCCGATGGCGTGAATACGCCGCGAAAGCGCATCTTCCCCGTCGCGAGACGGTCGTACGCTTCAGTCGCCTGCTCAAGCGCAAACGTCTCGACGATGGGCTTCACTTTTCCGTTGGCGGCGAGATCGAGTACCTCGCTCAAATATCGCAATCCCCCATGCGTGGCGCCGACGACTCGTTGGCGCATCATGTGGAATGGCTTGCCCGCGGACGAGATCGAGAATGGCCGGCTGAAATCCAATCCGCAAAGCACGACGCGACCGTCAACACGTAAGCCCACCATGGCTTCCTCTGCCGAGCCGAAATCGTTGGAGGTCACCAGCAGCACATCTGCCCCGCCGATATCGCGAAGCTCCGCGCCGTTGGCAACGACGTGTTGCGCGCCCAACTGTGTTGCCAACGCGTGTTTGTCCGCCGAATGTGTGATCGCAATCGTCTCGAACCCGCACGCGCTCGACAACTGCAAGGCCACGTGCCCTAAGCCACCAATGCCCAGCACAGCGACTTTTTCATGCGGTTGCGGCGCGGCATCTCTGAGCCCGCTCCACGTGGTGTAGCCGGCGCACATCATCGGCGCAGCATCCACGTAGGCCAGCGCATCGGGTAACAGTACGGTCCCTTCCGCGGCCACGGCGATGTATTCCGCGTGCCCGCCTTGGGACGCGAAGCCGGTGGTGCGCGGTGCATCGCAATTCATCGCCGTTTGCCCGGACAGCGGGCGATTCTCCCGGCAATACGGACAGCGGCCGCACGCGGACTGCACCCACGTCGTGCCGATTCGGTCACCGACGCGTCGCGTGTGTACACCGGCGCCCACTTCGACGATCTCGCCAACGACTTCGTGACCCGGCGTCTGCGGGTAGATGTCGCCGCCATAACCTTGCGTCGACCACACATCGGTGTAGCACATCCCCGAGGCGTGAACCTTGACCAACACCTGCCCCGGCTCCGCCTTCGGGACCGGAACTTCCCACAGCTCCCATGGCCGATTGGCCCCCGTCATCACGACTGCCTTCATCTTCATTGCTGGCTCCTTGTTCGACCTGAATTGCGGCGAGTGGTCGGCGGTCGGTGATTACGTAGCGCCGAGAAACCAGCCCAGTCTAAAAAGGACGCATTATTATTACAATCTCGCCAATCTTGATACAAACATGAGCACTGTTCATCAATTGAGAAGCGCCGACATCTTCTCGCTCAACGTGTTTCTGGCGGTAGCCACGCACCTCAGTTTTCGGACGGCGTCGATCGAACTGGACATCACGCCGTCGGCGGTCAGTCACTCGGTGAAAAACCTCGAGCAACGGCTCGGGGTTCGCTTGTTCCATCGCACCACGCGCAGTGTGTCGCTGACGGACGCCGGCGCGCGCCTCGCCGACAAACTTCGCCCGGCGATTTTCTCGGTGGCAGAGGCGATGCAGAGCGTCGAAGGGCTGCGCGACGAACCGAGCGGAACGGTACGTATCAACGCGAGTGAGGGGGCGATCGATATGGTGTTGAAGCCGGTGCTCGCACGCTTTCTGCGCGAGTATCCGAAGATGCATCTCGATATCGTGACGGACGGAAAACTCAGCGACATCGTCGCGGGCGGTTTCGATGCCGGCATCCGGCTTACCGAAGCGGTGCCGCAGGACATGGTGGCCGTTCAGGTGTCGGGGCCGGTCACGTTTGCGGTCGTCGGGTCTCCGGCGTATTTCGCTTCGCATGGCCGCCCCAAAGTGCCGCAAGACCTCTATCGGCACGACTGCATTCGCTTTCGCTTCGATAGCGGCGCCATCTACCGATGGGAGTTCGAGCGCAAGGGCGTTGTGGAAACGGTGAACGTCACCGGCCCGCTCACGCTGAACCATCAGCCGCTCATGGTGAGCGCAGCGCTCGACGGCATCGGCATCGCTTTTGTACCGGATCACCTCGCCGAACACGCACTGGCCGATGGCCGTCTCGAGCGCGTACTTGCCGATTGGTGCCCGGTCATGCCCGGGCTGTGTCTCTACTATCCGAGTCGGCGGCACGTGGCGAGTGGCCTGCGTGCGCTCATCGACATGATGCGTATTTCCTGAAATGGGTCGGGGCCGCCAACGCCGGACGCGCATCAGGTTTCGGCGACCACCCCGCGTCGTTACTGCATCGTCAGCGCACTAAAACCCGGGTCGATCAGCCGGGCATCGGCAAACCGGTGCAGCGATTCGAGGATGCGCGATTTATCGAGTCCGTCAGTAATGAACACCAGCCGCGATGTCGACGATTCACCTTCGACTCGTGGCAAATGGCTGGGCGGATAGACGCGATGACGCACGCCCTGCACCACCAGTTGCCCGGGTGTCGAGCGTATCGACAACACGGATTTGAAGCGCAGAATGCGGTCGCCGTGACGGTTGAGCAGCGCGGTGAGCCAGACCGAAAAGGTGGCCCAATCCAGCGACGCGTCGAGCGCGGTAGAAAAGCTCTGCACCGAACTCGTGTGCACATGCGCGCCCGTCTGACGTGCAGGGACGACCTCACCGATGGCCGTGGCTTGTCCCGGTGCAAACAGCCGATCGGGCACTTCGCTGGTCATGATGGCACAGGCCGGATTGACGGCACGCACGGCGTCGACGAGCGTGCTCAAGTGGCTCTCGTCGAGTAAATCGGTCTTGGTGAGTGCGACGCGATCGGCCGCGGCAAGTTGCGCCGCCGCTTCGGGAAATCGCGCCAGCGACTCAATCCCTTCCAAGGCGTCGAACGTCGTGATACACGCGCCGACGCGCAGGTATTCGTCGAGGTTCTCGTCGGACAGCACCGTCCCCAAGATGGGGCCCGGGTCGGCCAGACCGCTGGTCTCGATGATGATGCGTTCCAGTTCGGGCAGTTCACCGCGCGCACGACGGGTCAGCACGTTCAGCAGCGTCTCGCGCAGGTCGTCGAGTACCGTGCAGCACAGGCAACCGTTGGCGATGGTCGCAATCTCCGAATTGAGGTGCAACGTCAGGCGGTCGTCGATCGACTCGCGCCCGAACTCGTTGATGATGACCAACGTCGAGGCGGGCGGCCGTTGCGCCAGAAAACGCTTGAGCAGTGTGGTTTTGCCACTGCCGAGAAAGCCCGTGACGATATTCAGTTCGAGACGCGGTACGAGTCTGACCATGACGATTGCGCGACCGTGAAGTCGCCCTCCAGAGGATCGATGAGGGTGTGGCCCAGATGCTCGGCAACACGCCATAACGACGACAAGTCGGAAGCCAGCTGACGGCGGCCGCTGGCGTCTTCCACGCTGTACGATTCGCCGTCCCAGTCTTCGGCTTTCAAGCCGTGCGGGCGCAGAATTCGGTTGATCAGCCGCAGCCGGCGAGCGCGCTCGCTGCGATTCTCCAGAATGCCGGCGGCAACGGAGTGCTGGCCCATCGGGTCGGCGGCGTCCGTCCAATGCTCACTCACGCCAAAGACGGCGCACACTTCGCACATTTCAGATCCCTCCGGTAAGCCCCGGTACATTCGCCAGCGTGCCCACGGCCATGCTGCCCAGCGCACTCAGCGAGATGTACTCGGTCACGCGTTTGCGCGCGAGATTGGTGTGGGAGGCAGCGAGCTGGTCCGCCCGCTCGGCGTCCCGCACACGAATGGCGTCCAGAATCTCGCGGTGCTCTTCCAGAATCCTGTTCAGATGCGCCTGCCGGGCCTCTTGCGTCGGGAAGGTCTCGTAGCTCATCGCCAGCCGCGCGATCCGCAAATTTTCGGTGAGCAGATTGGCGTAGATCTTGGCGAGCACCCGATTGCCGCAGGCGTTACCGATGGCCAGATGCAACTCCCAGTTGCCATCGATCATGCCGTTGACGTCTTCCTTCTCATGCGCTTGCTCGAACGCGACGACCAGTGCCTCGATGCGAACCAGATCGGCGGGCGTACGCCGTAGCGCCGCCAGTCGTGTGGTGGCGCGTTGCGTCAACTCGAACGCCTCCAGATGCTCCTGCAACTGCGGGATGTCCATCGACGAAACGCGCGCCCCCCGATTCGGCAGCAACGAGATCAGCCCCTCTGCGGCCAGACGAATCATCGCTTCGCGCAGCGGCGTGCGTGAAATGCCCAGTTCATCGACAAGCGCCTGCTCGTCGATGTCGTCGCCGGGATGCATTTCGAGCGAGACGATGCGATCGCGCAGCAACTGATAGGCCTTGGAAGCCCCGGAACCCTTGACGTGTTTGGTCGCCGCGTCTTGAGCGGCCTCTGCTTTCTTGCGCATGGTGAGACGGGAAGTGATCGATTGGCCGCCAGTGTAGCGAACAATCCCCACTTGACACAATATTTTTATACACAAACAATTTGTTGTGTATTTACTGTGTATTTTGGAGATTGAGATGAACGAACAACCCATGGACCTGGTGATCAGGCGCGGCCGAGTGCACACGCCAGAGGGGTTCTCGACACTGAACATCGGCATACGGGGCGGGAAAATCGTGGCGTTGACGGACGACGCGAACACGCCCCCGGCGCTGCGAACCATCGACGCGAATGGTCTGGATGTGCTGCCGGGACTGTGGCACGTGCATTGCCACTTTCGCGAGCCGGGGCACACGTATAAAGAGGATTTCACGTCGGGCACGACGGCTGCGGCAGCCGGCGGGATTACGTTCTGCATCGACATGACGAACAACGATCCGCACCCGACGACGCTCGAGTCGTTCATGCTCAAGCGCGAAACCATCGCGCCGAAAGCGCTGGTCGACTATGCGTTGTACGGCGGAGGTCTGTATCCGAAGACGGTCGAGGCGCTGGCCGAGGCCGGGGCAATTGGCATCAAGGTGTTCAACACCCGGCACGTGAAAGAGGTGTATCCGTACATTTCCGAGTTGGGCGTGGTCGATCACGGCATCCTGCATGAACTGTACGAAGCGGTCGCCGACAAGGGGCTGATCTGTGCCGTACATCACGACGACAGCGAGTGGTGCAAACGCCTGACGTTTCGCGATTACATCAATCCGGGGAAGACCAGCAATCGTGACTACATGGAGGCGTACGAGCGCGGTTACATGTATGGCCACGGCATGGCGGCGGGCTTGGCGGCGTCGATTTATTACGCGCGGCTGACCGGTGTTCGTCTGCACGTTCTGCACATGGGGGTGATGCCGCCGGGGGCGAACGAACTGGTGAGACAGGCAAAGGCGCAGGGGCAGGACATCTCCGGCGAGATGGAGTCTGCGACGCTGTTCATGACGCGTGCGCAAGCGGAGAAGGTGGGGCCGGGTGCCTATGCGTGGGCGTACGCGCCGGAGAGCCATTGGGCGGCGGTTCGCGACGGCACGGCCGACATGCTGGTCGGCGAGCATGCGCCTCACACACTCGAAGAGATCACACCGGGCTGGCAGGACAACTTCTCGGTCCCGCTGGGCATTACGGGGGCGCAGGAATTCATTCCGCTGGTGCTCAATGCCGTGAACGAAGGAAAGTTGACGCTTCAGGATGTCGCGCGCCTTTGTGCCGAAGCGCCGGCCAAACGCTTTGGCCAGTACCCGAAGAAAGGCCGCATCCAGTGTGGCGCCGACGCCGATTTCACCATCGTCGACATGGCGCAAGCGCAAACGTTTACCGTTGCCGACATGCACACGAAAGCCGGGTACACCGCGTGGGAAGGCATTCGTACGACGGGTATGCCGGTCTACACCATCGTGCGCGGCGAGACGGTCATGGACCACGGCAAGATTGTCGGCACGCCGGGGCATGGCCAATTTCACCCGGGCACTGGCGCATCGGCCTGACACGAATCGACGTGACGCGAATCGACGCAGCGATTCCCCATGACAACGGTGCCGGCGCGCAGGCCGGCACCCACAGACAGACCAGAACATGACGACTTCTCAATTCGACGCTCGCCAGACCGGCGATGCCGGCCGGATCTCCGGTAGCGGTGCTGCCCCGGGCTCCGCCACTTCGGTGCCGACGCATTCGGTACTGACTCAGCAGGACATTGCCCGGCGGCTCGACCGCTTGCCGGTGTCGCGCTTTCATCTGACGGTGCTTGTCGTTGCAGCGCTCTCGTTGTTTTTCGATACGCTCGACACCGTCATCACCGGCTTCGTGCTGGCCACGTTGCGGCCGCTGTGGGGTTTCGACGCCGCGACGATCGGCGTGATTTCCGCCATTGGGCTAGGCGGCTATCTCGTGGGGTCCGCGATGGCCGGTTTCGCGGCCGACCGGTTCGGGCGCAAACGGATGATCATGCTCACGCTGGTGCTGTATTCGCTGTTTTCCGCATCGCGTGGGCTGGCGAACGACGTGTGGTCGTTTGCGGCGCTGAACTTCTTTACGTGGTTGTTCGTGGGTGCGGAGAGCTCGATCGTCCCGGCGTATCTGGCCGAACTCTGGCCGACGCGCGTGCGCGGCAAATTAGGCGGCTGGATGATGGGCTTCTTTGCGTTGGGCATTGCAGTGTCGCCGCTCTGGGCATTGAACATCATTCCGCATTGGGGCTGGCGCGCTGCTCTGTTCCTGACGCTGCCGTTTGCCGTCGTCGTCGGCCTGATGCGCTCGGGTCTGCCCGAGTCGCCACGCTGGTTGTTGCTTCGCGGACGAGCGGCCGAAGCCGAGGCCGTGCTCGCGTCGATCGAGCAACGTGTCGGGCGGAAGTTGCCCGAGGATGCGGAGGTGACACCCGCTGCGTCCACCGTTGCCGCCAAGCCGGCCAAGGTCTGGCGTGCCCGGGATTTGCTGAGCCCGCGCTTTCGCAAGGTGACACTGATGTTGTGGGCGGCGTGGTTTGCCGAATACGGCGTGCTCTATACGTTCATGACCTTCGTGCCGACGCTGCTTGCCATGGAGGGCTTCAGCATCGTCAAGTCGTTCGAGTTCTCCATTGCGATCTACGCATCGGTGATCCCGGGGTATGTGTTCGGCGGCTACGTGGTCGATTGGCTCGACCGCAAGCCTACGGCCATTCTCGCCTTCATCGGCACTGCTATTTTCGGCACGTTGTTCGGATTGTCGACGACATCGGGGGCGCTCATGGCGTTCGGCGGACTGACGGCATTCTGCCTCGCCCTTGGCTCGACAGCGATCTACAGCTACACGCCGGAGCTGTATCCGACGGAGATTCGTGCGACGGGGATGGGGCTGGCGTCAGCTTGGGGGCGAGCCGGAGCGATTCTGTTGCTGCTGGTCTTCGGCGTGTTCGCCGTGCTCAAAGGCAAACTGTTCGTGTTCATCATCAGCGACGTCATCCTGCTGGTGGCAGCGATTTGCATCGCGCTTTACGGCCCGTCGACCAAAGGAAGGTCGCTGGAAGATGCATCGACCGGGGCGTTGCCGGAGAGATGATAGTCAGGGTTGCGAGGGCGAAACGCCTCGCAACCCTTTCTGCTTCGTGTCGTGATGCAGACGAATTAACGCGTCGTCATGCCGGGAGGCGGCTGAACACGTTGAATTGTGTTTACCGTCACACCCGCGATGGTGGCAATGCCGTTGGCCACATCCGAGCCGACGTTCTGTGCGACCAAATCGATCCCGTTGATACTGCTGCGCGCCGAGTCTTCAACCGTATAGGTCTTTCCCGACACGTCCACTCGGGCTTTAATGCGATCGCTTTCCCCGAGAACGCCGAGCAACACGCGCGCGGCAGCCGAGCGGGCGTTGTACTCCTGTACCGTGACCTTTACCGGGACGCCAGCCGGCGACACCACCATCCCGTTCTTTTCGGCTTGTGTTTTGAACGCTTGAATCATGCCCGCCTTCACCTCGTCAGCGATGTCGAGACCATTCGATTCAATGGTCGGCACCGCCACCCCCTGCTTCAACGACGCCACAAGCGCCGGGTCGGCCGAGCGGACGAGATCGGGATTCGACGTTGACGCGCACCCCGTAAGTGCAAGCAGCAGACTGACAATCGCGACGTTAGAGAGATTACGAACCTTCATGTTATTGATTATTCTGGTCGATTAAATTTGTATTACTTAACAACCGGAAGCCGCCGACGTATGGGACGTGAGACTCCACACACCGGCTTTCCCCGCAACGCAGCTCGCGCGCCGACTGATGCTGAATGTCAGCAGTACGCACGATCCGCAGCGCGCTCCGGATTCTCAGCCAGCAAGAACTGGCTCAGACAGAGCTTTACGGAAGGACATCGACATTTCTTTAATCGAAAGGACCAGATTTTCTCCGAAACTTAGCCGCTCGCGCTTGCCCACGCGGCTCAGAATAAAGTCGAGGCGGCGCACCACCGCACAGACCGGCTTAAACAGCACCGCCTGTGTTGGATGACGGCGCCGGGGCCTCATACCACTCAATGCGTGTTCAGCGCCCGACGCTCCTCATCGGTCAGCCGCGCGAGTTGACGCGGATCGAGACGACTCCCGCTGCCGACCAGTTGCAGAAGACTCGACCGGTCGTAACCAAGCGTGCCCTGTACGCGAGATCCGGCAGGCGTGTCACTGCCCCCGGTGCCGTCGGTAGCGCCGCCCCCGGTGCTCAACATCCGCACCGAGAAGATCGACGGTGTGTTCTGGCGTTGCGCGACACGCTCGCGCGCCATGGCATCCTGCGCGGCCGACGCTGCCTGCGCCGCCGTCGCGCTCGCATTGGTGAGCGCACCGACGTTGACGGCCGCCACAATCGGCAAGCCCGTCGACTTGCCCTGCACCTGCACGTTGGCGGCATTCACGACCGCGAGCGCAGCGAAGTTGACGTTCCCCGACACGCGCACGCCCGCCTCCCCTGCATCGATCGTGCCCAGCGGTGCCACGAGGTCGACGTCACCCGGCGGCACTTCCGGCAACGGTGCGAGCGTGGCAATGCCGGCTCCGCTCGACGGCACCGAGGGCGACAACGTCACGTTGCCACTGTCGTCGTACACGCGCTTGGGCGGTGTGTAGAGCACCGTTGTCTTCGCGCCGCGGCCGGCGTTGATGTCGCCCTGCGCCGACCACGCCTGAATGCTGCCGCCGAAGGTCGTCAGCACCCGTGACAGCCCGAGCAGAATGCTGTCGCGGCTGTAGAACTGAATATCGCCATCGCCCTGCGTGACGACACCCGCCACCGCGCCCGGTGTCACGCCTTCCACACCGACGAGCGTGCGCCCGCCCGGATTAAGCATCTGGATATCACCGCCGAAGTTGGTGCGTACCGTGGCGTCGGTCGTCACGGGCACGGGCTTGCCGTTGACCGTCGTCGATCCGGTGACGCTGCTAAACAGCGTGATCGCACCGTTGTAGTTCACTGCATTGCCCTGCGCATCGCTCGTGGGGAACAGCGTGGCGATGGCCTCGCGGCCGCGCAGATAGCTGCCGTAGCGCGGACTCGACGTGTCGTTGTACTCGCGACCACCCAACAGCAATTCCTTGAAATAGACCTGACGCACGAACACGCCTTGCTGGGTCTGCGGCAACGCGAGGAAGTAAGCCAGCGCGTCCGATGCCTTGCCATCGTAGCCAAATCGGCTTTTGAGCCATGCCAGCAGTTCATCGCCGTAGGCGTGAACCACCTTGCCGCTGTCGGCCAGCGGTGAGCCGCTCGCCAATTGATTGACCGGGTCGAAATAAAGCCGTGCGAAGCGCGAGTAGTCCGGGCCATTGGCCCCGACGCCAGCCAGCACGGAAATCCCCGCGCCGCCGTTTGTATTGGATGGATGCGTGACGTCGCCGATGCTTTGCAACTGACCGTAGAAGCCCTGATACACGTTGCGCCCGGCCTGAATCTGTAGCAATCCCGGCCCGACGATGCTCGCCGATTGATAGATGATGTCGCGCCCCGCCTTCATCATCGAGACGTCGCTGTCTGACTGATTCAGGAAGGTGCTCGGCAACGTGCCGGTGCCCACGATGTCGCGTCCCGCGATCACCTCGAACGGCTTCGCGGCGACAAACCACTGCGCATGGCTCGGCGTAAATCCACTCGACCCGACCCGAAAAACCGAGTTGGAAAGGCCGATCTGCAAGTCATCGATGTCGATACCTGCGTAGATCCGGGCCGGCGTCGCATCCTGCGCATGCAGACTGCCGGACGGATAATCCTCGCCGAACGCGAGCGGGCTGTTGTCGTTGAGACGCATCGCAGCGTTCACGCTGGCATTTGTCCGGGTGTTGGGATTGAAGCCCCGCATCGTCGAAAAGAGCGGATGACCCGGTGTTGCCACGCTCGCCATATCGGCACCCGACATGGCAATCGACGAGCCGCCACCGTAGATCGAGCCGGCCGCAAGCACCTGAAGCTGTCCGATCGGCGACGGCATCAACTCGATCGTCTGCCCTTCGCTAAAGCGCACGTCGCCGTTCAGCGCCGCAGCGCTCAGGCTCCCAGGGTAAAAGCCCGTGGAGTTCTGCAACTCGCCGCCACCGCCGCCCGAGAGCGGCGCAACATCGCCGCCCGCCGATAACAGGCGAATGCCGGTCGACGGCGTCCAGAGGGTGTGCTTCGTGAAGCCCCCTTTCGTGACCGACGCAGAGGCGCCCGTTCCGGATGTCGTGAAATAGCCGCCCCCCACATCGGTGAAGACCGCCATCCCGGGGTCACTCGCGCCGGCAAGCACCAGATCGCCTCGCGACACGACGCTCGCCGAGCCATCTCCGGTCACCAACGTCGGTCCTGGCGCGCGCGAGGTCAGCTTGATCGCATTGGGATCGAAGGCGCGCGGGTCATAGGTGGTCCAGGAAACGCCCCCCGATTGCGTGACGATGGCACCGACCGCGCCGGCCTCGACCGAGGTATCGCCACGCAACGCCGTCAACGAACCGAAATAGTCCCGCCGGAAGGTGCTGACGGCCACCGGATCGGCGTCGTTGAGCCGCCCCCCGACTTTCAGCGTGATGTCACCGCCGCCGGTCTGCACGAGTGTGCCGTCGGCAAGCACGCGCCCGGTCGATGCCACGGCCAGATCCAGACCGTTCGACGTCAACCCTCCCGGTGCGGCAGACGCCACCCCGGCGTCGCGCCCGGCGATGACGGTCAGGTTGCCGCCGCCAAGCGTCCCGATACCCTGGAAGCCGATCAGTTGCAGACCGTTCGCGTTAGGGTCCGTCTTCGCGAGCGAGCCGAAGTTGATCGACCACGCAGCCGGGTCCGTCGTCACACCCCCGCCGCCCTGCCGGTTGAGCCAATTGCCCACCAGATTGCTGTTCACATAACGCAGCGGATTGTTGGTCAACTGGATGTTGCCGCGCACGTCTTGCTGCGCTGTGAGCAACACGTCGCCGCCATGCTCCGGAAACCACGCCTGTAAGAGATTGCCCGTTCCCGCACCGGGCAAGTTGTACGCGTTGCGCCCGTCGGCCGACAGGATCGAGGCCGATTGCGTGCCCGCGGTGTAGACGCCATACGGCGTGGTCTCGTTGAAGCTGCCACCGGCGAGCAGATCGAGATTACCCGTGCCGGTGCGCAGCACGCTGAAAAATGTGCCCGTCTGCGACGGGTCGTAGACGCTGTCGCTCAAGGTGAGATTGCCGGCGCCGCCAAGCGCTGTCACTGACTGCAATGCGCGCTGATCGGCGCCGGCCAAATCGGCCCCCGCCACCAGCCGCAACGACGCAGAGCGGGTCCCGGGCGCCAGCAGGCTCGCACGCGCCGACGTGGCGGCAGCGGCGGGCGAACCCGGGTCCGTTTGCAGCGACAGACTGGCCGCCGAAGGGGTTTCCGAGCCCACCGGCACGTACAGGCGGGTCAACGTCGTGCCGAAAGGAATGACCGTGCCCGAGGCATAGGTCGTGCCATTCGCCGACATCGGCCGGAACGGGAGCGGAAGGGCGACCCCGGTGTTGAGCGTCGGCACGACCCAGCCGGCCGGGTTACTCACGACCATCTGGTTGCCGGCGATCATGCGCCAGAGAATGACACCCTGCTTGACGAAGTGCGCCGTGTCAGTCGAGAACGTGCTCGGCGTGATGGTCGAGAATACCGGCGAACCCGCGCGGGTCGCGGTGAACCCGTCGGAGATGCTGCCACCGATCTTCAGATTGCCGGCAGCGCGAAAGATCAGTGCCATCGGCTCCCCCGCACCATACGTCGCCGAATTCGGATCGCGATCTGCGCCCGCCCCGTAGCGGTACTTCGCGAGATCGATGTCGCCGGACGTCGCGAGATCGCCCAACGACGCAATCTGCCCCCCCGGACGAAGATGGTAGGTGTTGCCGTAGGCAGCCAGGCCAGCGGTTCGCGCGCCCAGCGCCGCATTGCCCAACGCCAGATTCATGAAGGTGGTGCTCGCCGCATCGTAGCCGTCGAGCGTCGATTGCGTGACTACGCTGCCCGAAGGCAGCATGTACGTCCACACACCGTTCAGAGCGAGGCTGCCCGCACCGCGAATCGTCAGCGGACCGGCCGCGCTGATCGCGACGTCGCTAGCGGTCTCTGCGGTACGCATGGCGTTCAGGATCACGTCGCCATAATGCTTGCCACCCGGCGTGCTCACGTCGATGGTGGCGCCCGGTGCGAGCGACAGCGTGCCACCTGCGGCCGTGAGTTCGACGTGTCCACGATTCTTCGCCTCGATGGGCGCACCGTAGCTGTCGACTTGCAGCGACGTGCCGTGTGCATCGAGCACGGCGCTGCTGCCGAGCGTCAGTCCGTTGCCCCCCGACAGACGAATGGTGCCCGGCGCTGCGCCAGACGCGTCGATAGTGCCGTTGACCGTCAAGGTGCCGCGATCGGCGGCGATGCCGATGTTGTGCGCGTTGACCCCATCGCCAACGACCAGATCGCCCTGCTTCTGGTCGAAACTACGGGCGTCGAAGAAGCCGCCTTGCGTGAGCAGTGCGTTCAATCCGGCGAAATCCGAAAAGGTGCCTGCGGACGCGCCGAACGCACCACTCGTATAGCCGTCGTTGGCGCTCGCCAGCATCTTGCCGACCAGCGAGACGGTGCCCTTGCTGGCGTCGATGGAGATCGCGCCGGCGTTGGCTTGTTGCGCCGACACGTCGACGACCGATCCGGTCATTTGCCGGACGTCGCCTTGCGCACTATTGAAGCTGGCGGTGCCGCCAAATCCGTAGGCGGTGGCGGTCTGGATCATCGTCGGCTGACCGCGAAGGTCGATCCGGCTATTCCCGTCGAGCACGATGTCGTTCGCGGCATTGACCACGAACTTGCCGCTCGGCAGGCGCACGGTACTGCCGATATTCACGTTGTTGCCGGAAAGATCGATCTCGGCACCCGCAACGCTCGACGTCGCCGCCCCCGGTGTCGCGCCAGCGGGTGCGGCCACGCTCAGTGTGCCGCCCGCCGAGTAGTTCATGATCGACTTTGCCGCACCGGTCAGCACCGGCGTGGTCAGCGTGAGATTGCCCCCTGTACCGCTCTGGCCGAGAACGCTACCCAGTTGCGAACCCGGTGCCTGATAGACGTACAGCGCCCCGCGGCCGGCCGAGACGATCCGTTCGCTCGCCGCGAAATCGACGTTGCCAAAGCCATAGATCGTGCGATTGACGTTCGACGTATCGAGCGTCACGACCTGCCCAAGGTCGATTTCCCGCGCGACGAACCGAAGCGAGCCGTTGCCCATCCCCGGGTCGCCGGCAGCTACCGCCGGTGCGCTGGCGCCGGGTATGCCGTTCCAGGTAATGCGATCAGCGGCGACGATTGCCTGATCGGTCGACGCACCGATACCGAAAATCGCGGCCGAATTGAGGACGAGATCGACACCCGTTCCCCGTGTGTCCAATCCGTTGTTGCCAAATAGATTGAGGGAATTTGCCGTACTCAGCGTCAGACGTTGCAACGCAGGTGCGCCATGCGCCGGATCGCCCTGCAACAGCGTGTTGAGCACCGACTGATTGAACCGCACGCCCGCCGGATTGCCGGCTGCCGCGATCTGCGTCGCATCGCCAACATTGAGCGTGCCGACGGCCAACGCAATATTGCGCGCGCCGAAATGCGCGCTGTTATCGATGTTCGACGCGCCGTTGGTGGCAAGCGCCAGCGTGCCCTCGGCATACAGCCCGGAACCCGCGCCGATGTTGATCGATCCGTTGCTGGCGGTCGATCCCAGGAACTGAATGTCTCCATTGGACAACCCGAGCACCGTCGACGTCCCTGACGAGTACTTCATGCCGGTCGACGCCGTATCAAAGGTGGCAGGCCCACGGCCGACCGTACTCAACGTCACACCGTTACCAATATTGAGGTTGTTGCCGACGAGGTAGATTTCTCCTGCACTGAGCGTCACGCCGTCGCGCACATACAGGTCTGCGGCCCCGGAACTCGGCTGGAAGTAGAAGACACCATTGAGTGGCCCGGCACTTCCGTTGATGTTCAGTCGCGGGGCGCCGATCGCGTTCAGGTCCGCAGCACTCACCGACAGACCATTGAAGCCAGGCGTCACGCCACCGTTTGTGATCTCGCCGATGTTGAGCACGGCGACCTGCCCCGCCACACCGCCGGTCGTGGGCTGGAACAGCGCCTTGCCACCGAACGACAGCACGCTCGTCGCGGGCATCGGGTCCGGCGCATACGGAATGTCGAACAGGAATTGCAGCCCCTTGCCGTCGCGCGGCAGCATGGGCATCAGCCCCCCGAACTGCTGTACCCGGCTCGTCATGAACTCGCTATAGCCCTGCTCGTTGAACTGAGAGTACTTGCGCACCGCCGTGCCCGGTGTGACCAGCACGGTCGACGGTAACTGACTGCGTGTCGATGTGTTCGCGATGCTCGTGTACCCGGAGACGAGGTAGGTGCCGTTGCCGGCAGCGGTCGCCGTGGCCGGCAGATTCTGTCCCGTACCGCCGATCTCGACGCGATAAGCCCCGGGCAGCAGTGCATAGTTGGACGGCAGCAAGGTGTAGGTGCCGGGTGGCAGTCCGGGAACCCCGTCGCCGAGGGTGATGCGCTGACCGATGACCGGATCTCCCGCGCCGTTCTCTGCGGCGACGGGTGCGTAGGCCGACGTGTAGCCCGGCAGGATGGTGTAGACCTTGTCGCTCACGCGACTGAGCTTCATGGTCGGGTTGGCGTTGACCAGTGGCGTGTTGAGCACGTTGACCGACCCGCCACGTCCCGAGACGAATCCCGCGCCGGCGATGGTGCCCCCGCCCGTGAGGTCGAGCACGGCACCGTTGTCGACACGCATCGTCAATCCTTCGAGCGAGATACCCGATCCGCCCGCACTCAACGTGAGTCCCAGCCCGTAGCCGATGAGCGGGGCCAACGCCGCGCCGTTGTACGCGTACGTCACGCCATCCACCGTACCGCCGTAAGGCACGGTCATGCCGTTCATCGACACGGAGGTAAGACTGCCGGGCAAGAACTCGATGTCCTTCGTGTAGACGTTTCCGCCCTGTAATGCCGCGGGTGTCGCCGCGATCATCAACTTACCGAAAGGTGCGCGCAACACGCCCCCCTGGCGAACGTTTGGCGCCGACAGGAAAAGCGTGCCGAAGACTGACAGCGGGGCGTCGGGGATCGTCGCCGTGGTGCGTCCCAACGACAGCGTGCCCGCGTAGTCGTTCACGCGCTGTTGTCCCGCGACAATGCTCGCGACAGCCCCGGTCGTCGGATAAACCTGCGCGGCTTCCAGATCGAAATCCCAGGATGTGATCAGGCTGGTGCCTTGTTGCACGGCGGGCGTCGGCAGGAAACGGATATCGCCCTGACTGACGAGCCGCGTCGTACGGAACCCCGGCGACGAAGTATCGACGTTGACGTAGTTCACCGAGTCGTAATAGCCGGTGCGCGCCGAGAATAGCACCGGGCCTTGCACATCGATCAAGTTGGCGTCGATTTCGAAGGTCGCCGTTGTCGGCCGCCCCGACGCGCCGGGGTTGGTAATCGAGCCGCTGACCACACCGTCTGGCGGCGCGACAACTTTGCCACTGAGCAGGACATACGGCGCCGACAGACGGACGGTGTTGCTGCTCGCTTTCGTGGCAGGGTCGTCGCCCGCCACCAACTTCTCGCCCGACGCGTAAGCGTTGGCATTGAGCTTCAGGCTCTTGTCCATTGCGAGCGACACGTCGCCTCTGAACATCATGTAGTCGCCCGAGGTCAGGGAGAGCGAACTGAAGCCGCCCGCCTTGACCATGTCGACACCGACGGTGGCACGACCCAGCGGCAACGCCGCTACCGGCGAGCCCGGGCCGCTCAGGCTGGGAGCGGACACTCGCGACTGTGTGAGCGTCAGCACACTCGGGACGAGTACGCTTTTCGGTATCGCGTTGGACAGATCGGGGTAGAACGGCGTGAGCATCGAGACCGAAAGATCCCCGCCCGACGCCCCCTGACCACCGGAGAACGCATGGAGATTGCCGTCGAGTTGCAGGCCCCCCATCGAACCGAGCGCAATGGCACCGCCATTGGAAGTGCGCGACATGCGACCGCTTGCGCTCACCGGCTGGCCAGCGACGGTGGCCGTATCGACCGTCACATTGGCGCCATCGGCGTTGAGTTCCGCACCGGGGCGGACGACGACAAACGACGTACCACCGCTCAGACTGATCGTGCCGCCATCGAACACCGTGCCGTAGGTGCGCCCGGACCCGTCGATGGCCGAATAGCCCACGCCCGAGACGTCGAGCTTCGCGTTCGAACCCAGCCAGAGCGAGGTGCCGCGAACGACGCCGTTCTCGTCGAAATTGCGCGAGGCCGAGAAGGCACCGTCGGCGTCGCCAATCAGATTGATCTTGCCTGCCCGTGCGCTGAGTGTGCCGTCGACCGTCATCTGACCGAAGGCGTCGAGCGTAATGTTCTGTCCCGGATCGACCGTCACGGAAGCCCCCGGCGCAACGACGATACTGCCGCCCGCCGGATTGCCTTGTTCATCCTTGCGCAGCGATCGCAGCGCGATGCTCGCGCCTGCGCGCTGCGTGAGCGCGTCGGTCTGCGGACTCTCCACAAATACGGGCGGCGTCCAGAGCGCCATCGCTTTGGACGGATCGCTGCCCGTCACCGCCTTCAGGCTATCCGCCGTGAATCGGTAGACCGGCATGACAGGCGCGAGCGCGACGCCATTGTCGACACGCACCCCCTGTCCGCCATTGATATCGAAGTTGGAAAATCCGGCATTGAAGAGCGAATTCCCGCTGCCCGATGTGCCGGCGTTGAACGTCGGGACCGGTGTGACGGCAATCGTCTTCGTGAGCACCACACCGGCAGGAACGATCGAGCCGACGGTATAGGTCTTCGGCACGGTGAGCACCGAGCCTGCCGTGAAGACGAACTGATATGGATCGACCGGAATGCCGTTCGGAAAGACGTTGGAAGGCACCACCGTCCCCTTCGCGATGACGCCGCTTCCGCCCCATCCCGTGAGGACGGTCCCCTTCGGAATCGTATCCCCAGCGAAAAAGTAAGTGTCTTGATTGTTGATATCCCGGGACTTGAGCAGCAGCCCTTTCGGCACAACCCAATCCGCGAGTGTCGCGCCCACCGGCACGCCTGACATCGCGATATCTGCCAGCGTCGGCGTGTCGTAGACCATCGTCGTATGTTTTTCGACAAGGTCCATCGGCAGCGGCGTACCCGCCGCAATCGTCAGTGTCTGCGCGAGTTTCACCGACACGGCAGCCGGCGTCCCCGCCGCAAGCGTGCCGCCCGCGATACCGGCGTTGTTGCCAATCAGAATACTGTCCGGCGTCGACAGTGTCAGTGTGCCGCCCCCGTTCACCCCGTAGGCCGCGACATTGCCATCGAAGGTCAGCGTGCCGACGCTTCTCCCGACGCCGCCGCCAGCGTCTCCCGCAATGAGCGTGACGTTGCCGCCGGTGCCACCTTGGGTTTTGCCGCCCGTCAGAATTGCGCCACCGGAGGACACGTCGATCAAGCTGCCTCGGCCAATCGTCAGATCTCCCGTGGAATCGAAGGTCACGCTGCCGCCGTTGAGATAGGCGACCTGCGACGTCGAATTCGGATCGAGCGCGGCATTGACCCAGACGCCGCGCGTGCTCACGGTGTACCCGGAGGCCAGCGAGAGGCTTACCGCGCCCGAGGCAGGCAGCAATGCGATCGGGCCAACGTCCCCAGCCCGGAGGAGAAGGTTGGAGATATTGACCGTGCCACCCGGCACGGTGACGTTGGCCATCACATCGATGTTTGGCGCGGCCAGCGCGAGACGACCGCCATTGTCGAGTTGGAGATCCGAGCGAACGGCAATGGCACCGCGCGTCGCGAGATCGATTTCACCAAAACGCGTCTGGTTCATCAGCGCAGCATCGAGCCACACTGTGTTTTTCCGCGTGTCTGCGAGGGCGTCGTTGACACCCATGCCGTCGGTGATGCGGTCAATATCACCGATCACGACATCGGTGGTAAACGCTTCTCTTCGGCCGACGCCCGAGTATTGGCCCAGCGTCAGCGAACCCGAGCGAGCCGCGGCGAACTGGCTGAGCGCATAACCGTCAGTGAGTGCAGCCGGACGTGCCTGCGTCTGCACCGGCCCGGTGTAGACGTTGGCGATCACATCGCCTTCGAGCACAGCGGTCGGTGCCGAAATCGTCAGGCGCCCCGCATCGCGACCTACGGTGTAGCCGTTTTGCAGCACGCGCGTGGGCGCGATGAGCGGATTCGCGTAGGACTCCGTCGTAGTCTTTCCCCAGCGCGGGTGCTCCACCTCGAAGCCGGTGTACACGCCGGTGTAGAGCACGTTCGACGGGGCGGTGTTGACGTTGTAGACCTGACCGTCTGCCCCCTTGAGCCACGATTGGTTCAGATAGCCGGTCTGCACATTGAGCGAGCCGCCCGACAGGTTGATGAACGCGCCCTTTTGCGTCACCACCTCATTGCCACCGATCGTCACCGTGCCGCCCTGCGCGGCCCATTCGCCAATGCCATGCGTTTGATTCGCCAGGTAGCCGCCGACTTCCAGCAGCCCGCCCGGGGTGTACCAACGCTCGTTCGCGTAGCCCCCTAGTGCCGCCGGAACGTAGACCAATCGGCGGCGATCGACATAGACGTTCGCATTGTTCAGTGCCGCGTTATCGCGGTTGCCCGGGGCGTCTCGCTGTTCGTTGCCCTGCACGTTGATCTTGACGTTGTTGCTGTCCATCGACAGCGATACGCCGAGCGCGCCAGACACGTCGAGTCGCGCACCGCTCGTTACAAAGCTGCGACCCGTGGCACTTACGGCGAGTTGGCCGCCGGTGGCAAGCGTGAGCGAGTTGCCCTGAAATTCAACATTTCCACCGCTCACGATTTCGACGCGTGATTGATCTCTCCGATCCGAGAGTCTCGATAGGTTGTCGAACAGTCCGGCGGTCATGCTCGCGCGCAGTACATCCTGCGTGGCGGAGTCCTGAATAAGGGCCGCGCGTTGGCTGTCCAACGCCGTTGCACCGTTGTCGCTGACAAGCACCGACGTGAGCGCCCCGCTGCCCAGCGTCACCTTGCCCAGCGTGTCGCTCGCCGAGTTAAGCAAGTGGATCGTGCCGCGCGTGTTGACGGTCGTGGTCGACACCGCCGTGCCCAGTTGCTGAACGTCGCGGCCCGCCATCGTCACGTCGCCTTCCGGCGCCATCAGCAAGCCCGTATTAACCACTCTGCCTGCCGTGCTCTGCGCGGCGAACTGCGGTGATATCTCGCTGCCACGCGTGGTCGACGGCGTGTTCGCGTCCGTGCCCACGCCCTTGCGAATCACGAAGCTGTCACCGGCGGCCAGCGCCACTTGCCCTTGCGGCGTGACGATCGTCCCGGCGTTGCTGACCTGATTGCCGAGCAACAGTACATAGCCGCCGCCTTGCGTCACGGACGTGGGCGTGCGTGTCGTGATGTTTGCGCCCGCCTGGACTTCGACCTTGCCCAGCGCATCGGTGAATGTCGGCGTCGTGCCGTTCGCCCCATAGAGCCCCGCAGTCTGGAACTGCGCGTCGCTCATTCGCGCCGCCGCGACCACCAGATTGCGCGTATCGACCTGACTGGTACCGCCGAAGATCACCCCGTTGCGATTCAGAATCAGCACGGTGCCATCGCCGTGAATCTGCCCTTGAATCTGACTCGGGCGTGCGCTCGGATCGTTGATGCGGTTGAGCACCGCCCAGTCGCTTTGCTGCGCGAAGTTCACCGACGTATTGCGACCGACGTTGAACGTCTCCCAGTTCAGGATCGCTTTGTTGGCGGTCTGCTGGATGTTGACGTTGGTCTTGCCATTCGCTGTGGTTTGCGTGGGCGCTTGGGCATTGATCCAGCCTTTGGTCAGGCTGTTCGTGTCGACCTGCAGGCCGCCTTCGGTCAGGCCGTCGGGGATCGTGGTGACGCTGTTGGCTGCCGCCGTGCGCGCATTGGCCTGCGCGGCCTGCATCGCCGCAATGTTCTGCGCCGCCGAGCCGAGATTTGCGATCGAGCGTTGAAGTTGCGCGTTCGCTTGCTGCTGCTGTGCCGACGGGTCCATGAGCGACGACACCGGCATGCCGTTGGGCAAGCGCCCCGTCTGCGACGCAGTGGCCTGTGCGGCACCGCGTGAGGCAAACCATGCATTACTGAACGCTTGCTGGGCGTGTGCCGCCCCCATCGTGGTGAGCAACAGCGTGATCGCCTGTGCGACGGGGGCCGCCCTGCGCGAACGGCGCACACGTTCTTTGCCGATTCTGCGACCGCTGCTTCCCATTGCCGTTGCCCCTTGGCGTTCACGCGTGCTCATGCCCGAATCCTCGCTGATAGTTAAGCGTTTCCGGCAAATTCGCCATCGGCGACCCCGTTGCCGGAAACGTGCACATCGCCGCTTTTGGCGTTGTGTTGGCTTCCCGAGTCGCTAAGACGAATGGGCAGTGCGGAAACCCTCAACTATTTCCCGATCTTCGACACGCAAGATCGTCAGCTCAGAATCAGCAGTCCTCCCGGCAAGGACCTGGCATTCAGATCGAACGTGCTCTCCAGTTGTGCCAATGCTGCGTCGAGCGAGGCGATACGAAAACGCCCCGTCACACGTTGGTTCCGGGCCGCCTCGTTGACCAGCACGACCCGCCCCGAGCGATAGCGATTGATCTCTGCAACAACATCGACAAGACGAATCTGGTCAAACACCAGTTCGCCACGACGCCATGCCGCCACAGCCAGCGCATTGACATTGCCGACATCGCTCAGCACATGGTCGTTGTAGGCGACCTGCTGATGCGCCTGCAAGGATCGCTTGCCAGCGGGATGCGAAACCTGAACCGTGCCGTCGATGCATGTGACACAGGCCTTGCCATCGAGATAGCGGACTTCGAAGCGCCCGTCCTGCGCACGGGCGCTACCTACGCCTGCCGATACCGTGAACGGCTCGGCCGAGCCCCCCAGATCGACGGCGGCCTCGCCAGAGAGCAACGTCACGCTCACGGTCCTGCCGTTTTGAATACCTTGGCGGATGCTGGTCTGCGTGTTGAGCGTGACCACGGTCTGCGACGCCAGCGTCAGCGTGCGCTGCTCGCCCACGGCCGTGCGCTCGTCGGCGCCCAACGAGTCCGGCATCACGCGGCGCAGCACGTCCGGATAGAAACCGGCGACGGCCGCCGCCGCGCCCACCGTCAGCGCACCGCCGATGAACGCGCGACGTCCTGCCGAGCGCTGTCGCAAGGCAGGACGTGGCGTTGCCGGCACCGCTGCGGGGGCTGGCATCGCGTTCGGATGCCGCTCGACGTACATGCCGCTTGCCGTGCGCAGTGTCGCCCAGCGGTGCTTCACCTCGTTGAAAGCGAGCTTGTGATCGGCGCTCGCGTCGAGCCAGCGTCGGAAGGCTTGCGCGTCGACTTCGGTCACATCGCCGGAATCCAACAGCCGCAGCCAGACGCGCGCCTGCCGTTGCAGGTCGTCCGAGAGAGGGGCCGGAGAAGTGTCGCGTGTATTCATTGCATCAACATGGGTGCCCTGCCGGAGGCGGGCAATCTAGCGGTATCGATAACGCGGAACCGCGCTTCGTCGGATGCCGCCAGTGTATGGACGAACGGCATCGCACAAATCCCTCAACTATTTTTTAGCTTTCAGTTTTTCATCCAGAAAATCGTGCGCGCGACGCAGCTCGTTCTCGACGACGCGTAGCGACACCCCCAGACGCTCGGCCACCGCCTTCTGCGGCAGCCCTTCCCATCGAACCAGCAGCAGCACCTGACGGCGCCGTTCGGGCAGCCGCTCCATCAACTGCATGAGGGCGTCGAGTTCCGAGCGGTCTTCCGCAACACGCGCCGGGCCGGGCGCCGTATCCGACAGGTGCATCAACGCATCGACCTCGTCGAACGAGAGCGAGCGGCTTTGCTTGCGCTGCGCGTCGAGCGCGATATTCACGGCGACGCGAACCAGATAGCTGCCCGGGCTCTGCACTGTCTCGCCCGCTGTCGGCTCCTGCGTTTGGAGCTTGACCCAGGCGTCGTGCAAGGCGTCGCCCGCCAGATCGCTGTTGCCCAGCAGGCGCGTGAGGCGCCGCTTCAGATTGTGATAGTGGCGGGTCAGGTATTCGGGCAGCGGTCCGACGTTCTCCGTCATGAATGCCCCTCTTTGCCCGGCGACCGGCAGACGGGGGACGAATCCGCGTGATGCGGATCGCGCGGCAACAGCACCATCGTCAACGGTTGGGCCAGATCGTGGGGCGGCGCACCGTCGACGCGCACGCTGGCGAGCACCCGAAGCACGGCGGCGTCGCGGGCGCGCTCCCCGGTCGAGGTAAGCAGACGTGCCTGACGCAAGACGCCGGTCGCGTCGATCTCGAAGCGCAATAACGTCCGGTATTGGCCCGGCCGGGTCAGCGCATTGGCGCAAAGCGCCGCCCAGACGCCCGCCTGTACCCGGCCGGCATAGGCGTTGGCGGGGGTGTCATCGGCCGCATGCAGCGCTTCGGCCGGCAGTGTTTTGAGGACGAAAGCCTCTGCGGGCCCCGAGCGTGCATGCTGAATGGCGAGACCGGTGCCCGCCAGCAGGCGCTCCAGTGCGGTGTCGGCGGGAAAGTCCCCGCGCACGGGCGACGAGGTCAGGCCGGCCACCTGTGCACTACTGAAGAGAGCGGGACGGCCAGAGATCATGGCGTAACGTTGCAGGGCATCGGCCAGTGGCTGCGCAGGGATATCGAAGAAGAAGGACGTAGGTTCGGCATCGGCCCCGGGCGTCTGCTGCGCGGGTCGTTCCGGCACCGTGGGTTGTCCGCGCTCACTGTCTTTACCGGTAACGGTGCCGGCCGGTGCACCTCGCGCGGGAAATGTCCCCGCGCTCAACACCAGAAGCAGCGCGCCATAGCGGCTCAAACCCAGCAAGTACAGACGCAAGATGCATGCTCCCGGCTTCCGAACCAACGGCGCGTCACGCCGCCGATCGCCAGCCTCGGTGCGCACCGGACGGCCTGCGTCCATCGCCCATGCAGCACGCAACTCTGGAAAGTACGGATGATGACACCGGAGTACGACAATTCTGTTACACCCCGTGAGCGCCATCCATCAAGCGGTACCGATTGACTATGGAGCATCTCCACGATATCCCCAGCGTCTTGCGACTCATATTGGCAATATTGTCAATTTCTCTTCACGGATTACTTCGCGATTTTTCTTATATTTCTGATGACTACATTTACCTCATGGTCCGCGGGAAAAAACACAGCCGAATCGATACGGGATCAATGATGCAGATCCCATTCGAGTCTTTAGGAAAAATTTTAGCCCCCCCCACTCGACATAACACCCCCATCAAGCTTATTTTTAATTTATAAATAGAATCATATAAATTCGCACCAATCACTATCAACCAAACACAAGATACTTAGAATTATCAATTATAAAATCCCTGGACACCAATCACCGATAACGTAGAACGAATTCCCAAATGCCTTTACTAC
Organism: Pandoraea sp. PE-S2R-1; assembly: GCF_002179865.1. Classification (NCBI taxonomy): domain Bacteria; kingdom Pseudomonadati; phylum Pseudomonadota; class Betaproteobacteria; order Burkholderiales; family Burkholderiaceae; genus Pandoraea; species Pandoraea sp. PE-S2R-1. The sequence goes on from NZ_NGUR01000010.1 coordinate 912,044, forward strand.
CCGGTCACATGGATCCTCCTCATCCGGCCTATGCCAAGTTCCGTTCACATCACCGCTCGCATCGTACATTAGCCGATAGTGAACTCCTCCCCCAATCCCCCAGTCCCACTCCTTTCGACCGCCTCTCACTTCAGCAATATAACTTTGCTCTTTGAATTTAAATTGCACCCACTGCCTAACCCCGACACCAAAATTCAAAACAGGAATTGACAAAAATAGCATCCAAAAAACAAGCACCACACCGGAAAATACTAATGAAATACCCCTTCGAAATCCACGAAAAATCATCAAAATCACACCAAAAACAATGATATCCAGAAAAACAATTAATGCAATTTCATTTAAAAACCCATCCATCTCCATATAGAATATTGACATTACTATGTAAACCGAAATCCCGAACAAAAACACCCTCAAATCAAATACACCTTTAATATTTCTCTTCATGTGACTCGCATCCGATGGCAACCCCAACAATCTCACCACTCAATGTTTGAGGCTAACAAACTATCCCTTTTCTATCCTGACGAGTCACCACCACTTCAAATACTGTTTGACACAAAAAATTCACCCACCCCCCCCCGAATGTCATCCGGGCTCGCACCATCCAGCAGCCCCTCTCCCCATAGACGCGCACTTACGGTTGCGCAGTTTCCCCAAATTGCATCGCAATAGAGGGAGGGCGCCGCCCAACTAGCAGTTCGATCGGCATATTCACTTGCTCTGACTCCAATCCAATTTCTGGTAAAGAAACCACATTGGCTGATACGTTGAGAAATAATATTTCCATCAAACGTTATGGAGTCCAAATTATTTATCTGAATATTTAGCTAAGCGACGCAAATGTCGATTCGCTTCGGGTCCTTGGGAGCGCGCAGTAACAGTTGCGCTACGCTGAGCGGCCTCAGCTCGAAATTCGAGGCGAGTCCATAGCGTATAAGCGGTACAGAGACGAGAACCGTCGAGATGAAAAACAACGCTCCGCCCGAGTATTGAGCACCAGCGTGCATCGTTTTCGAATGGGGCTCAGAGGAGCCATCAGTACGTGCCCAATCGTCACCGGCCAACGGAGACGCGGACAGAAACGTGGGTTGTGCCGCCAAAAACAAAAAAGCCCTTGAATGATCAAGGGCTGATTTGTTTGCTTGGCGGAGAGGGTGGGATTCGAACCCACGGTACGGTATAACCGTACACCAGATTTCGAGTCTGGCGCATTCGACCACTCTGCCACCTCTCCAAGCACACTTTCTGCTTTGAGTCGCTGCCTGAGTGGCCTCAAGCAGCGAGAAAGAGATTATAGCCGAATTTTTTCGACTGCCAAGCCCTTTTTTGAAAATTTTTACGCGGCGGGCTCAAGGCGTTCAATGCCACCCATGTACGGACGCAGCGCGTCCGGCACCGTGATCGAACCATCGGCGTTCTGATAGTTCTCGATCACCGCCACCAACGCACGGCCCACGGCCAGCCCCGACCCGTTCAGCGTGTGCACCAGTTCCGGCTTGCCCTGCGCATTGCGGAAGCGCGCCTGCATGCGACGCGCCTGGAAGCTTTCCATGTTCGAGCACGACGAGATTTCGCGGTACGTGCCTTGCGCCGGAATCCACACCTCCATGTCGTACGTCTTGGCTGCACCAAAACCCATATCGCCCGTGCACAACACGATCGTGCGGAACGGCAGCTCAAGCTTCTTCAGAATCGCTTCGGCGTGACCGACCAGCATCTCCAGCGTGTCGTACGACTCTTCCGGGCGCACCACGTGCACCAACTCGACCTTGTCGAACTGATGCTGACGAATCATGCCGCGCGTGTCCTTGCCGTAGCTGCCCGCCTCCGAGCGGAAGCACGGCGTATGCGCGACCATGCGCATCGGCAACGCGTCGTTCGTCAGCAACTCGTCACGCACCAGATTCGTGAGCGAGACTTCCGCCGTCGGGATCAGATAGAAGTTCTCGATACGCTCGCCATCGTCACCGCCCACCTTGCGCGGCACCTTGAACAAGTCGTCTTCGAACTTCGGCAGTTGGCCCGTGCCGCGCATCGACGCTGCATTCACGATGTACGGCACATACGTTTCCGTATAACCGTGCTCGCCCGTGTGCGTGTCCAGCATGAACTGCGCCAGTGCGCGATGCAGACGGGCAATGCCGCCCTTCATCACCGAGAAGCGCGCGCCCGCCAGCTTGGCGGCCGCGTCGAAGTCGAGACCCAGCTTGGCGCCCAGATCGACGTGATCGCGCGGCGTGAAGTCGAACTCGCGCGGCGTGCCCCAGCGGCGCACTTCCACGTTCTGCGTTTCGTCGTTGCCCACCGGCACGCTTTCATGCGGCAGGTTCGGCACGCCGAGCAGCACGTCCGACATACGCGTTTGGATTTCTTCCAGACGCACCGACGATGCCTTGAGCGTGTCGGCAATACCGCCAACTTCGGCGATTTCGGCCGAGGCATCTTCGCCCTTGCCCTTCTTCATGCCGACCTGCTTCGAGAGCGCATTGCGGCGGGCTTGCAGTTCCTCGGTTTGCGTCTGGATCTGCTTGCGCTCTGCCTCGAGCGCAGCGAACGTCGCCACGTCCAGCGTGTAACCGCGCGCCTTGAGCCGCGCCGCAACGCCGTCGAGATCCTTGCGAAGAAGTTGAATGTCGAGCATGGTGGGAAGTCTGTCGTTAGCGACTCACTTCAGTGAGTCATAAAATTCGTTCTGGCCGCAAACGGCGCGCTCATCGCGCCAAAAACGGCATCAAGCGGGTGATTTTACCAAACTCACTCGTCGTCGCTGGTATCGGCCGGTTGTGATTTTTCGGAAACCGGCGCAGAAGACGGCGGTGCGGACGCGGAAGACGTGCCGCCAGACGCCTTGGTCTGCGGTGCCGCATCGGTGCCATTCCCCGCTTTGCGCCCCTTGGCATTCGCACGACGCCAATCGGCATCGAGCGATTTGAGCCAGTTCAGTTTCTCGCCAATCTTGCCTTCCAGCCCGCGCGGCACCGGACGATACCACTGCTGCGCACGCAGATCGTCGGGGAAGTACGTCTCGCCAGCGGCATAGCCATCCGGCTCGTCATGCGCGTAACGGTACTCGTGACCGTAGCCCAGTTCCTTCATCAGCTTGGTCGGCGCATTACGCAAATGCACCGGCACCCCGCGCGACTTGTCTTTGCTGACGAACGCACGCGCTTGGTTGTAAGCGTTGTAGCCGGCGTTCGATTTAGGCGCCGCGGCCAGATAAAGCACCGCCTGCGCCAGCGCCAGTTCGCCTTCAGGCGTACCGAGGCGTTCGTAGGTTTCGGCCGCATCCAGTGCGATGCGGGCCGCGCGCGGATCGGCCAGCCCGATGTCTTCCCACGCCATGCGCACAATGCGTCGCGCCATGTAACGCGGATCGGCGCCGCCGTCGAGCATTCGGCAAAACCAGTACAGCGCACCATCGGGCGAACTGCCGCGCACCGACTTGTGCAGCGCGCTGATCTGGTCGTAGAACGCATCGCCGCCCTTGTCGAAGCGGCGCAGGTTTTCGGCCAGCACGCTCGCCAGCAAGGCGTCGTCGATGGTGTCGAGCCCCTGTGACGTCGCTGCCTGCGCCACGATTTCCACGTTGTTGAAGAGCTTGCGCCCATCGCCGTCGGCCGAATCGATCAGCCCCTGACGCGCCTCGTCGGTGAACGTGATGTCGCCGAGCTCATGCGCCGCGCGCGTGACCATTTCGCCCAGTTCGTCGTCGTTCAGACTCTTGAGCACGTACACGGCCGCACGCGAGAGCAATGCGCCATTCACTTCGAACGACGGGTTCTCGGTGGTAGCACCCACGAAGATGAAAAGCCCCGATTCCACGTGCGGCAGGAAAGCATCCTGCTGCGCCTTGTTGAAGCGATGCACCTCGTCGACGAACACCACCGTCTGGCGCCCCTGCCCGCGCTGGATCTGTGCCGCTTCCACCGCGTCGCGAATATCCTTCACGCCGGAGAGCACGGCCGAGAGCGAGATGAAATACGCCTTGAACGCGTCGGCCATGAGGCGCGCGAGGGTGGTTTTCCCCACACCGGGCGGGCCCCACAGGATCATCGAATGCGGACGCCCTGCTTCAAACGCCACGCGCAAAGGTTTCCCCTTGCCGAGCAGATGGCGCTGGCCGATCACGTCGTCAATGGTATGGGGGCGCAAGCGCTCGGCAAGTGGCACCGAGGCAGAAAGAGGTGCGTCTGGCATGGTAAGAAGCAGTGCGGCCGGGGAATCCCCGGCCGCAGATCAGATTTCGGATACGCCCATTATGCCAGTCCACCGGCATCGGGGCCGTTCGCTCATCCCTTGATCACGTCGGCCCCCTTGGGCACGGTGAACTTGAAGTTGTCCGGCGACATCGGCGGATTCTTCTGCATATTCGCAAACGTCAGCAGCGTCACGTTGCCGAATGCATCGTAGAGCTCCATCGCGGCCAAGTTGCCATCGCGAAAGCCGATGCCCACGCGCTGGAACTGCGTGTCCTGCGATTTCGGCTGGAGTTCGACCCAATCGATGCCGTTCTTCACGCCCGCATCCTTGAGGGTGAAGTTCTTTTCGACATCGTTGCTGCCGAAGAGAATCGCCGCCGGACTCGCGCCCAGCGACGCGCCCAGCTTGCGCTCGGTGACCTGATTCAGGTCCTTGTCATAGATATAGAGCGTCTCGCCGTCGGCTTGCAGCAGTTGATCGTACGGCTTGACGTAGCGCCAGATAAAGCGGCCCGGGCGCGAGAATTCGAAGGTGCCCGATGCCATATTCGACACCGCTACGTTGCCGTCCTTCCCTTGCTTGACCTGCTTTTGCTCGAATTCGCCACGCGCGGACTTCACCTGCGCCGCGAAGGCCTTGAGTTGCGCCGTGCCGCTGGCGTAAGCCGGTGCGACCAGCGCCGCCAGCGTTACGCCCACCACACCCGCCATGAGCGGCAAACTGCGCTTGAATCCCAGCATGTTCTTCATTCTCCTTCGCGATTGGGCACCAGAATTTCCCGGTTGCCGTTGCTCGCCATCGCCGACACGACGCCGGACTGTTCCATCTGTTCGAGCAGCCGCGCGGCCCGGTTGTAGCCGATGCGCAGATGTCGCTGCACCAGTGAGATCGACGCACGGCGCTGCTTGAGCACCACCGCCACCGCCTGATCGTACAGAGGGTCGGACTCGCCGCCCCCCTCGCCGGTTCCACCACCCGCGCCGTCGACGCCACCGTCCTCGCCTTCGATCGCCCCGTCGAGCAGGCCCTCGACGTAATTCGCCTCGCCCTGCTCCTTGAGCCGCTGTACCACGCGATGCACTTCATCGTCGGCCACGAACGCCCCGTGCACGCGCAACGGCAGGCCGGTGCCCGGCGGCATGTAGAGCATGTCGCCCATGCCCAGCAGCGTCTCGGCGCCCTGCTGATCGAGAATGGTGCGCGAATCGATCTTCGACGATACCTGGAACGCCACACGGGTCGGCACGTTGGCCTTGATCAGGCCCGTAATCACGTCGACCGACGGACGCTGCGTCGCCAAAATCAGGTGGATACCGGCCGCACGCGCCTTCTGCGCAATACGCGCAATCAACTCTTCGACCTTCTTGCCGACCACCATCATCAGGTCGGCCAACTCGTCGATCACCACGACGATGTACGGCAGACGTTGCAACGGCTCGGGTTCTTCCGGCGTCAGCGAGAACGGGTTCGGGATGTGTTCTTCGCGCTTGGCGGCTTCGTCGATCTTGTTGTTGTAGCCCGCGAGGTTGCGCACGCCCAGCTTGCTCATCAGCTTGTAGCGGCGCTCCATTTCGGACACCACCCAGTTCAACGCGTGCCCCGCCTGACGCATATCGGTCACGACCGGGCACAACAGATGCTGAATGCCTTCATACATGCTCATTTCGAGCATCTTCGGGTCGATCAGGATGAGTCGCACCTGCTCGGCCGTGGCCTTGTAGAGCAGCGACAGAATCATCGCGTTGATCCCCACCGACTTGCCCGAACCGGTCGTACCGGCCACCAGCAAGTGAGGCATCTTGCCCAGATCGGCCACGACGGGCTTGCCGCCGATGTCCTTGCCCAGCGCAAGCGTCAGCAGCGACGATGAATCGTTATAGACCTCGGAGCCCAGAATCTCGGTCAGACGAACGGTCTGACGGCGCGGATTCGGCAGCTCCAGCCCCATGAAATTCTTGCCGGGGATGGTCTCGACCACGCGAATCGACACGAGCGAGAGCGAACGTGCCAGATCCTTCGCCAGCGTCACGATCTGGCTGCCCTTCACGCCCGTGGCCGGCTCGATTTCATAGCGCGTAATGACCGGGCCCGGGTAGGCCGCCACTACGTTCACTTCGACGCCAAAATCCTTGAGCTTCTTCTCGATCAGGCGCGACGTGAATTCGAGCGTCTCGCCCGACACGGTCTCCTGCACAGCCGCCGGGGCGTCGAGCAGCGCCAGCGGCGGCAGGATGGAATCGGGCAGGTCGGCAAACAGCGGCGCCTGCTTTTCCTTCTCGACCCGCTCGCTCTTGGGCACCACCTTGACGGGCGGCACGATCTGCACCGGCTCATGCACGTCGGCGCGCACGCGGTTCTGCACCACGGCACCTTCACGGGCGATGGCCGCTTCTTCACCCAGACGACGGTCCTGCCGCGCCTCACGGCGGCGGCGAATCACGGTGCCGGTATCGAGAATCAGCGCACCGAGCTTTTCAGCCGCCGACAGCCACGAGAAATGGAACAGCAGCGACAGACCAAACGCCAGAATCAGCAACAGTGCGAGCGTGCCGCCGGTAAAGCCGAGCGCGTGCTGGAAGAATCCACCCACGGTCTCGCCGATCACACCGCCCGAGGCACGCGGCAGTTGTGCTTTCATGCGGTACAGACGGAGCGATTCGACACCGGCGCTGGCGAGCAGCACCATCAGGAAGGAGACGATCTCGACCCAGCCGCCGCTCGCGAGCCGTTCGCGCAGCGGGGGCGCTTCGCGCTTGGTAGAGATACGTCGATAGCCGGAGATGACACGGCGGGCGATGAATACGACCAGCCAGTAGGCGGACAGGCCGAGCATGAGCAGCAGCATATCTGCCACCCATGCGCCGACGCGCCCCGCCCAGTTGGCGATGCGCTCCACGTGCGCCGCATGTGTCCAGCTGGGGTCCAGACGGCTGTACGAGAACAACGCCATCAACAGGAACACCATCAGCGCGACTTGCGCCATCCAGCGGATTTCATGGAAAAGATGCGTCACCCGGTTGGGTAACGACGATCCGGCACCAGCAGAGTAGGAAGATTTCGTCGTCATCAAGCCAGTTGGTTGGGCGGGCAGACGGGCGGCCTGCCGCGCGGCAAGCCTCCATTCTAAACAACTATTACAACGCTTAATGCACGAAAAGGTGACAAGGGGTAACGCTGAACGCCCGCTGAACGCCCGCCGGAAGGCCACCGATCGTCGGCCAAACGTTGACCAGCCTCCCGCCGGACGCCCTGCCCGGGGCTATCGGACCGATTGCGAGGCTCCATCAACGAAACGACGCCGGCCCTTTATAATGACGGATTGCGCCGATTCCCTGCGCCCGCCGATCCGCCTCAGCCACCCGCTGGCTGGCGCGCTGCGGCCCCTGGGGCGCACGGAATACGTCGCCAGCCCCCAACGCCCATTTACGGTGAGTTCGTCCATGTCCGCTGCCAAGCACGCTAAAGTCCTGATTCTCGGTTCCGGCCCCGCCGGCTACAGCGCCGCCGTCTACGCCGCACGCGCCAACCTCAAGCCTGTGCTGATCACCGGTATCGCCCAAGGCGGTCAATTGATGACCACCACCGACGTCGAGAACTGGCCCGGCGACCCGACCGGCGTGCAAGGCCCCGAACTGATGGCCCGCATGCAGGCTCACGCCGAGCACTTCAACACCGAAATCATCTTCGACCACATTCACACGGTGCATCTGACCGAGCGCCCGCTGCGCCTCATCGGCGACTCGGGTGAATACACGGCCGACGCCCTGATCATCGCGACCGGCGCCTCGGCGCAGTACCTCGGCCTGCCGTCGGAAGAAGCGTTCTCGGGCCGTGGCGTGTCGGCTTGCGCCACCTGCGACGGTTTCTTCTACCGCGGCAAGGAAGTCTGCGTGGTCGGCGGCGGCAACACCGCCGTGGAAGAAGCGCTCTACCTGTCGAACATCGCCAGCAAGGTCACCGTGATCCACCGCCGCGACAAGTTCCGCGCCGAGCCGATCCTGATCGACCGTCTGCTCGAGAAGGCCAAGCAAGGCGTGGTCGAGCTCAAGTACGACAGCGTGCTCGACGAAGTGACCGGCGACGACTCGGGCGTGACCGGCGTGCGTATCAAGAACACCAAGACCGGCGCTTCGGAAGACATCGCGCTGCACGGCGTGTTCATCGCCATCGGCCACAAGCCGAACACCGATATCTTCGAAGGTCAGGTCGAGATGAAGAACGGCTACATCGTCACGCACAGCGGCCTGAACGGCAACGCCACGGCCACCAACGTGCCGGGCGTGTTTGCCGCCGGCGACGTGCAGGATCACGTGTACCGTCAGGCAATCACCAGCGCCGGTACGGGCTGCATGGCCGCACTCGACGCACAGCGTTTCCTCGAAAATCTCGATCAGTAAGCCGACTTGGCGACTTATTTAGCGACTTATTTAGCGAGTTGCTTCGCCACTTAGTCAGCGCTGACCGACGGTACCGCCCGGGCACCCCGGGTGGTACCCGACTCCGACATCTCATGAGCAAGAAGCCCCCCAAGCTCAGCCTCAACGACCTCGCCGGCCTGCGCGACACTCTCGCGAAGGAAACCGCCGCCCGCGAAGCCGAGCGTATCGAGGCCGCCAAACGCGCCGCACAAGCCGAGCGCGACGCCAACGTGTTTCGCGACAGCATCGGCGACATTGCTCCGATTGCCCGCAAGCGTTCGGTCGATCGCGTAGAACACCCGCGTCAGCCGCCGGCTCCCGTTGCCCGCCAGACGCAGGAAGACGAAGCCGCCGTACTCTACGAATCGCTGTCGGACGAATTCGATCCCGAAGCGCTGCTCGATACGGACGACCGCCTGTCGTACCGTCGCCCGGGCATCAGTCAGGACACCCTGCTCAAGCTCCAGCGCGGCGACTGGGTGGTGCAGGCGCAGGTCGATTTGCACGGCTTACGCCGCGACGAAGCCCGCGAAGCCCTCTCCGCCTTCCTGCACGATGCCGTCAAACGCGGCCTGCGCTGCGTGCGCGTGATCCACGGCAAAGGGCTGGGCTCAGTGGGACGCGAACCGGTGCTCAAGGAAAAAGTGCGCAGCTGGCTCGCGCAGAAGAACGAAGTGCTGGCATGGGCGCAGGCACAAGGACGCGACGGCGGCAGCGGCGCACTGGTAGTATTGCTACAGCCTTCGCCGGGCCGATCGCCGCGCGCGGGCTACTGACCCCGGCGGGGCACGCCCCCGCCGCACCGTCTCAACGTCAGTTTCGACGCTTGTTACGACGCTTGTCACGACACCAATCACGACGTTTCACCCGAAGGATTCGCCGATGATTCATGAGATGAGCAGTCAGCTCCATACGATTCTGGCCATCACCGAGGCCATCGCCGTATTGTCGTGCGCCATCTCAGGTTTCGCCGAAGCCCGCAAACAGCATCTCGACCCGGTCGGCGCGTTCGTGCTGGCCTTCGCCACTGCCTTCGGCGGCGGTACCCTGCGCGACGTCCTGCTCGACCACCGCCCTTTCTACTGGGTGCAGCATCAGTGGTACACCATCATCATTCTCATTCTCTCGCTCTCGACGTCGGGCGTGCTGCGGCTCGTCTCGCGCGTGGCCACCGAGCGTGTGCTGCTCATCACTGACGCGATCGGGCTCGGGACGTTCAGCGCATCGGGCACGTCGCTGGCGCTTCAGACCGGCATGTCGCCATTCATGTCGGTGATGATGGGTGTGATCACCGGGGTGGGCGGCGGCGTGATGCGCGACATTCTTTGTAACGAGGTACCGCTCGTGCTGCGCGATACGCGCCCATATGCGGTATGCGCGTTTATCGGCGGATGGATCTACATCGCGCTGACTTACGCCGATCTCGATCCCGTTTACACGCTTTCGATCAGCGCCCTCTCGGTGATCTTTGTCCGCTTGATCACGGTCGCGTTCGACGTCCGGCTGAAGGCCGAGTAGCCGGGCGCGCCACAGGACCGCACTGGAAAACCACACCAGAAACGCCAAAGGGCGACGCTGCACTCGCAGCCTCGCCCTTCGTCATGTCTTGCTGATGCCTTAGCAGTAGCTTGCTGATGCCGTCCGCTCGACGGTATCGCCACAGACCTTATACGGCCTGCTCACCCTCTTCACCGGTACGGATGCGGATCACGCGCTCCACGTCGGTCACGAAGATCTTGCCGTCGCCGATCTTGCCGGTGCGCGCCGCGCCCAGCACGGCGTCGATGACCTGCTCGGCCTGTGCGGCGCCCACGACCACTTCGATCTTGATCTTCGGCAGGAAGTCGACCACGTATTCCGCGCCACGATACAGCTCGGTGTGCCCCTTCTGGCGGCCAAAGCCCTTCACTTCCGTCACGGTCAGGCCGGTCACGCCGACTTCGGCCAGGGCTTCACGCACTTCGTCGAGCTTGAAGGGTTTGATGATGGCAGTAACGCGTTTCATTGTCGCCTCGATATCTTGGTTTGAATGTTCTGGAAATTCGCTGGCCTATTGTACCGGTCCGGCGGCAACACGCTGATGACAGCGCGAAACCGCCGCCCCCGCGCCCGTGTTCACGTCAGGCATCAGACGTGCGGATCGTCGGGCACGGTGTCCAGATCCGCCAGCCACACCACCGATTCCGAATCGCTCGGCGCACGCCAGTCGCCGCGCGGCGACAGCGACCCGCCTGTGCCGACCTTCGGCGCATTCGGCACGCACGAGCGCTTGAATTGGCTGGTGCGGAAGAACCGGTCGAGGAAGATTCGGAGATTGCGCTTTATAGCGACCATGTCGTACGCATTGTGGGCGCGCTGTCCCTCGTCCGGCCAACGCCCGGTCGACGCGTCGTGCCACGCACTCCACGACAGGAATGCCACCTTGCGCGGCGCATAGCCGAAACGCAGCGTGTAGTACAAGTTGAAGTCCTGCAACTCGTACGGCCCGATGAAGTGCTCGGTGCGCTGCTCCGGCGCGCCGTTGGCCTTGCCGGGCACCAGCTCGGGGCTGATTTCGGTCTCGAGAATGTCGATGAGGACGTTGCGGCGGCCCGCAGCTTCCTTGCCTTCCTTCCCCCCCTTCGCCGGTGCCGTCTGTCCAGCCGACTGACTCAGTTGCCCCGTCTCGGCGACCCAGCGCACCAGATGGATGATGAGCGTCTTCGGCACGCTGGCGTTCACGTTGTAGTGCGACATGTGATCGCCCACCCCGTAGGTACACCAGCCCAGCGCAAGCTCGCTCAGATCGCCCGTGCCGATAACAATGGCACCGAGGTGGTTGGCCAGACGGAACAGATGGTTGGTTCTCTCGCCTGCCTGCACGTTCTCGAACGTGACGTCGTAGACTTCCTGCCCGTTCGCAAACGGATGGTCGAGGTCCTTCAACATCTGCATGCAACTCGGGCGGATGTCGATCTCGCGCGCCGTGCAGCCCACGGCTTCCATCAACTCGCGCGCCTGACGCAGCGTGCGCTCGCTCGTCGCGAACCCCGGCATCGTGTAGGCGAGGATGTTCGTGCGCGGCAGCCCAAGCCGGTCCATGACCTTTGCGCACACGAGCAACGCGTGCGTGGAGTCGAGGCCGCCCGACACGCCGATGACCACCTTCTGGATCTTCGACGACGCAAGACGCTGCATCAGCGCCTGCACCTGAATGTTGTAGACCTCGTGGCAGCGCTCGTCGCGCAAACGCGGGTCAGCCGGCACATACGGAAAACGGCCGATGGCACGTGCGAGCGGCAGCTCGGCATCTCGCGGCATCGTGACGTCGACCTTGATGGTCCGGAATCGCGCCACTTCGTCGGCATGACGCCGCACCGACACGCCGAACGTGGTCTGGTGCATGCGCTCGCGGGCGAGGCGCTCCAGATCGACGTCCGCGTAAATCAGGTGCGACTCGCTGGCGAAGCGGGCCGACTCGGCCAGCATGTCGCCGTTCTCGTAGATGAGTGCCTGTCCGTCCCACGCGAGATCGGTCGTCGATTCGCCCTGCCCGGCCGACGTGTACAGATACGCCGCCAGACAGCGCGCCGACTGCTGACCGACAAGTTGATGACGGTACGCCGACTTGCCGACCACGACGTTCGACGCCGACAGGTTGACGAGTACCGTCGCGCCCGCGAGCGCGGCAAACGACGACGGCGGCACCGGCACCCAGACGTCTTCGCAGATTTCGCAGTGAAAGCGCAGCAGCGGCTGGTCGGCGGCTTCGAAAATCAGGGCACCGAAGGGGACGTCGTGACCGAGCAAGGTGACCGAATCCACCCCCGCGTCGTCGGCGGCGTTGAACTGGCGGGCTTCGTAAAACTCGCTGTAGTTCGGCAGATACGTCTTGGGCACCACGCCGTGAATGCGTCCACGCGCGACAACGACCGCGCAGTTGAACAAGCGCTGTTGCACACGCACCGGCATGCCGACGATGAGCGCGGCACCCAGTTCGCGGCTCGCAGCAACGATCTCGGCAAGCGCGGCATCGCACGCGTCGAGCAGTGCGCGCTGTTGGAACAGGTCTTCGCAGCTATACGCGGGAATCCCCAACTCGGGGAACGCCACCAGCACGGCGCCTTGGGCATCGGCTTCGCGGGCCAGTGCGATGGTCTGCTGGGCGTTGAACGCCGGGTCGGCGACGCGGCATTGCGGCACGCCAACGGCGACGCGCGCGAAATCGTGGTTATAGAGATTGAGAAATCGGTTGGTCATGTCGGCGGCTACCCATGCATCGCTCGTGGGCCGGTGCAGCGGCAGGCTGGCAGGCCCGGCGCGACCGGCGGGCGGTCAGATCGCCAGTATATTACGTGCGCTTGAAAGGCGTATGCGCTTCCAACTCGCCAATATGCTCGTCCATGGCCGAGGTCTCGGCATCGAGAAACTCGGCAATCGCGTCGGCAAACCGCGCGTCGCCGATCCAGTGGGCCGACCACGTCGGCGTGGGCAACAACCCGCGCGACATTTTATGCACGCCCTGTGCCCCGCCCTCGAAACTGCGCAACCCGTGCACGATGCAGTACTCGATGCCCTGCGCGTAGCACGTCTCGAAGTGCATGCCGGAGACGAAATCCGTCGTGCCCCAGTAGCGCCCGAACATCGTGTCGTGCGTCACCACGTTGAGCGCACACGCCAGCGGTGCGTCATCACGCATCGCCATCACGAGCAGCAGCGTGCCGGGCATCGTGGCATGCACCTGCGCGAAGAATTCACGCGACAGATACGGCGCGTTCCAATGCTCGCGATAGGTGTTTTCGTAGCATTGGTAGAAGAAATCGAGCGCCGCGTCGTCGATGTCGGCACCGCGCAGCCAGCGATAGGTCACCCCTGCCTCGCGCACACGCCGCCGGTCCTGCCTCAGCTTCTTGCGCTTCTCCTGATTCATCTGCGCAAGGAAGTCGTCGAACGTGGCGAAGTCCTGATTCTCCCAATGGAACTGCACGCCCTCGCGCAGCATGTAGCCCGCCTCGGTAAGCGCAGCCAGATCGTCCTCGTGCGTGAAGAGCACGTGAATGGACGAAACGTCCAACTGCTTGGCAAACGCAATCGCCCCACGGGCGAGCGCCACCCGGTCGGCATGCGTGCGCGCCAACAAGCGCGGCCCCGTCACCGGCGAGAACGGCACGGCCGAGAGCAGCTTGGGGTAGTAGCGCAGCCCGTGACGCGCAAAAGCGTCGGCCCACGCGTGGTCGAACACGTATTCGCCGCGCGAGTGCGACTTGACGTACAGCGGCATGGCCCCGGCAAGCGTGTCGCCCGCGTACATGAGCAGATAGGCCGGCTGCCAGCCGGTGCCCTTGCTGGCACAGCCGCTGGTATGCATGGCGTGCAAAAACGCGTGCTGCACGAAGGGATTGCTGCCGGCGAGCGCGTTCCACTGGTCAGCCGGCACGTCTTCAATCGATTGGACTACCCGAATCACTACGTCGCTGCTCACCCGTCACCTCGTTCGCGAAGCCGCCGGCGAGAAGTCGCTGCCGGACTGCCCGTCATTGTCGCCGAACTCGGCGAAGCTTTCAGGCACCACCGTCGCGCTGCGTTCACGCGACGCCCCGGCGGGCTTTCAGCGGGCAACAAAAAACCCGGCAATCATGCCGGGTTTCGATGACATCGGGCCATGGCCGCCACGGCAACCGTGACCACGATGTCGCAAGCCGAAAATCGCTTACGAAAACCGCTTACTTCTTGGCGTTGGCCACGCCGTCGACGATTTCCTTGTGGGCGGCATCGATGCCTTCCCAGCCTTCGATCTTCACCCACTTGCCCTTCTCGAGCGCCTTGTAGTTCTCGAAGAAGTGCTTGATCTGGTCCTTCAGGTAGCCCGGCACGTCGTCGATCGACTTCAGGTGCGCGGTCATCGGGCAGATCTTGTCGACCGGCACGACCACCAGCTTGGCATCCACGCCCGACTCGTCGGTCATGTTCAGCATGCCCAGCGCGCGGCAGCGCACGATCGAGCCAGCCAGCAGCGGGAACGGGGTGATGACCAGTGCGTCGACGGGGTCGCCGTCGCCAGCCAGCGTCTGCGGAATGAAACCGTAGTTGGCCGGGTAGCGCATGCCCGTGCCGATGAAGCGGTCGACGACCAGCAGGCCCAGGTCCTTGTCAGCTTCGTACTTCACCGGGTCGCTTTGCGCCGGGATCTCGATGATGACGTTGAAATCGGTGGGAATATCCTTGCCGGCCGGCACGTGGTTGAAGCTCATGATGACGTTCCTGTGTATGAAAGATGGCATACCGCCGCGCGACGCACTTGCCCCGCTCACCTGCCGGATGCCGCGCCGCCCGAGGGTATTCGGGCGCGAAACATTATAGCGGGTTTGCCCCAAGCGCCGGCAGCCGCGCCACGCACTGGGGCGCGAGTGCACCCACTTGCGCGCAACCCAGCAGTTGCATCGTCGTGCGCAACTCGCCCAGCAACATCGCGAGCACGTCGGCCGCGCCCGCACCGCCACGGGCTGCCACGCCATACAACGGGGCACGCCCCAGCAGCACGCCCTTCGCCCCCAAGGCCACCGCCTTGGCAACATCGGCACCGCGCCGCACGCCGCCATCCACGAACACGTCGAGATGCCGTCCCCGCCCGTTCACCGCCTCGACGATCGGGGTGAGCGCCTCGATCGGGGCCAGCGTGTTGCCTAATTGCCGGCCGCCGTGGTTCGACACTACGATGCCGTCCGCGCCGTAGGCCTGCGCGAGTTTGGCGTCTTCCGCCGTCAGAATGCCCTTGACGAGCACTTCGCCCGGCCAGTGACGCCGCACCCACGTCAGATCGTCCCAACCGAGCGACAGGTCCATCTGACGGCTCAACATGGCGGCGTGACGGGCCAGATCGGCGCGCTCACCCACGCTCTGGGCGATGTTGCGCAGTTGCGGCGCGCCGTTGGCCAGCATCTGCCAACTCCAATGGGGATGGCGCAGGCAATCGGCCACCAGCTTCGGCGTGAAACGCAGCGGCAGCTTGAAGCCATTACGCGTGTCGTGATCGCGCTTGCCGTGTACGGGGGTGTCGACGGTCAGCAATAACGTGCGATACCCCGCCTCGCGAGCGCGCCGCATCATGCTCTCGGCGATGCTGCGGTCTTGCTGTACATAGAGTTGCAGCCACAGTTCGCCATCGGGCACTGCCGCGCGCACGTCTTCGAGCAATGACGTGGAGGCCGTCGACAGCACGAACGGCAAACCGGCATCGGCCGCTGCACGCGCGAGCAATTCGTCTGCGCGCGGCCAGAACAGCCCGTTCAGGCCGGTCGGCCCCACGGCCATCGGGGCCGCTGCCTCGCGCCCCCAGAAGGTGGTGGCACTCGAGACTTGCGACGTATCGGTGAGCACACGCGGGCAAAAGCCCCATTGGGCGAACGCGTCGCGATTGCGGCGCAGCGCATGACCGTCTTCCGCCCCGCCCTCCAGATAGTCGAACGCGATCTTCGCCAACCGCCGCTGCGCAGCACTCCGGTAATCGTCCACGCAGGAAAACGCGGCCATGCCTCCCCCTATTCTCATGACTTGCTCATAAACAATTGCATTACAATCACAATCATTACAATACGCACACTCACGAACCGCTCATGCCGCGCCTGCCCGCCCCGTCGAACGACAAGACCGCAAAGACCGATGCCAAAACCGGACGGGACGCCACGCGCTCGACGCTGTTCGTCGGCTCGACCGAAAAAACGTTTCAGGTACTGCACGCCTTCGACGGCCCGGCGCGTTACATGACGCTCAGCGACATCGCCAAGGCGGCCGATCTGGACCGCAGCGCCACCCAGCGGCTCGTGCATACGCTCGAAGCCTTGGGTTATCTCTTTCGCGTGCCCGAGACCCGCACCTACGGCCTGACGACCAAGGTGTTGCAGTTCTCGTACAACTACATTCGTGCGAACGAGCTGGTCGACAAGGCATCGCCGTATCTGCTCGACATCAGCCGCCGCGTCGGCGAGACGACCAACCTTCAGGAACTCGACGGCCACGAAATCGTGTTCGTCGCCCGCTTCCCCGGTCAGCATCTGGTGAACATCGATATCGTGGTGGGCGCGCGCCTGCCGGCCATGTTCACCGCGTCGGGTATCGCCATCCTGTCGCGCCTGCCCGATGTGCGTGTGCGCGAAATACTCGCCAGCACGTCGCTCGAACCGATGACGCCGTACACGCTCACCGACGAGAAGAAGCTGATCGACCGGATTCAACTGACGGCCCGGCGCGGCTACGCCATCGTCGAGAACGAGACGGTCATGGGCGACATTTCGGTCGCCGCCCCCATCACCGATCACGACGGCCACGCCGTGGCGGCCATCAACATCTCTGTGCCGACGTCGCGCTGGTCGCGCGAACGTGTCGAAGCCGAACTCGCCCCGCACATTCAAGTGGCCGCGACCTCGATCTCGAAGTCGCGGCTCTCGACCTTCCGGCGGTAACCCTTTCGCGATGACCGCCTGGCGATTAACGTACTTCGAAAATCGCCAGTTGCTTCTTCAGTTCCGTGCGCAGGTCGGCTGACAGCGCCGGTGCGGCTTGCACCAGCGGTGCGAGCATCGCGGGCGCATCGACGCCGATCAGATCCATCACCGACTTCATCGGACCCGGATTGGTCTCGGCAAACGCCAGATTCATCAGCGGAATCAGCGAGCGGTGCAGCGCAATCGCCTCGGCCGTCTTGCCTTCGGAGGCCAGCGTGAAGATGCGCTGCCACGCGGTGGGCAACAGCGACGCCGTCACGACGATGCCACCGCGCGCGCCTGCTGCGACATGCAGCGGGAACAGCGAGTCTTCGCCGCTCAACACCGCAAACGATTCATCGACACCGGCCACCGTGCGCAGGAAATGCCACATGTCGGTGTTGCACGCCTTCATGCCGATGATGTTTTCGTGGCGCGAGAGCTCATGCAGCACTTCCGGGGCAATGGCGATGCGCGTGCGATACGGAATTTCGTAAATCAGGATGGGCACCGGCGACTCGTCGGCGTAACGCAGGAAGTAATCGCGAATGCCGGCTTGCGTCGGGTTGGTGTAGTACGGCGTGAGCACCAGCAGGCCATCGACACCGGCGGCGGCAAAGTCGCGGCCAGCGGCAATCGCGTCGTGATAGCCGGGATCGAGCACGCCGGCAATCACCGGCACATCGCGGCCTTCGACTTCCTGTGCCGTGAGTTCGGCCATGCGCACGCGCTCGGCGCGCGAGAGGGCCCCGTATTCACCGGTGCCGCCCAGCGGCACCACACCGTCGATGCCCTGCCCCAGCAGGTAGCGCAGCAGGGCGCGCGCCGCATCGGTGTGAATCGTGTCGTCGGCATGCACCGGCGTGGGAATGGCCGGCAGAATGCCTTTGAGTTGTGCAGAGCGAAGCATGAGTTTTACGTCCATCAAGCGTGAATCGGATCAATCGGTTGACTGCACCGCCAAGGCATCACGGGGCAACCCGCGACGCCTCGGCAATGGATCAGGCAGCCTCGGCGGGGGCGGTCGTCAGGCTGCGACGGCGCAGCCGCTCGGCCACCCAGATCAGTGCGGCAATGAAGAGGAACAGGCAGGTCGAGACGGCGGCGATCACCGGCGAAATCTGCATCGTGATCTCGTCCCAGAACTGCTTGGGCAAGGTGGTCGACAGACCGCCCGAGCTGAACAGCGCAATCGTGAGTTCGTCGAACGACGTAGCGAACGCGAACAGGAACGACGACAGCAGGCCGGCCCCCAGAATCGGGAAGGTCACGCGGCGCAGCGTCGCCCACGGGCGGGCCCCCAGGCTGTAAGCCGCCAGATCGAGACGCGTGTCGTAGTTGCGCAGCACCGCCATCATCGTGATGACGACATACGGCACGGCCACCACGGTGTGGGCAATCGTCAGCCCGATGCTCGATCCGACCAGACCGATCTTGGCGAAGAAATAGAACACGCCCACGGCCAGAATCATGCGCGGCACGACAATCGGTGCCAGAACGAACGCCAGCATGCCCGCCTTGCCTCGCATGCCGCCGCGCACCAGCAGGAACGCCGCCGGCGTGCCGATCAGCATCGACAGCACCCCAGCGCCGATACCGACGAGCATCGAGCGCGTGATCGCCTGCATCCACAGCGGCGAATCCCAGATCATCTGGTACCACTGCAACGAGAAGCCCTTGGGCGGCCACGTCAGGCCCGATGCCGAATCGAACGAGATCGGAATCATCAGCATCGCGGGCGCCGCGAGGAACACGATCAGCAGGAACACCACAATACGCAAGCCAAGCCCATCGCCCTGCGCACTGCGGCTGCGTGGCAACGCACGCAACAGCAGATCGGTAACGTTACCCAGCGCCGCCAGCACGTGCTCGCCCAGCACGCGAGTCCAGCCGCCACGGCGCTTGCCCGGCTTGCTGTCGCCCGCGCCACCGGCCATCGTCGAGAGCCCGACCATGCGGTCGTAGATGAAGAACACCACCAGCACCACAGCGAGCAGCAGCACGGAAATCGCGCCCGCAAAGCCCCAGTTCAGCGCCTGCATCACCTGATCGATGATGAGCTGCGTGATCATCGTTTCGTGACGTCCGCCCAGCAGCGTCGGCGTAATGAAGAAGCCGATCGACGTGACGAACACCATCAACGCACCGGCAGCCACACCCGGCAGTGACAACGGGAAATACACCCGCCAGAACACCGTGCCCGGGCGTGCACCCAGCGTCGATGCGGCGCTCGGCAGGCGACGGTCGATGTTCTCCATCACCGAGAGCATGGTGAGCACAGCCAGCGGCATGAGCGCATGCACCATGCCGACGATCACCGACGGGAAGTTATAGAGCAGCGACAGCGGGGCGTCGATGATGCCCAGATCCATCAGCGTGCGATTGACCACACCGTTACGGCCGAGCAGCACGACCCATGCGAAGGTGCGCACGAGAAAGCTCGTCCAGAACGAGAGCAGCACCCAGAACAGCAGACGCTGCTTGCGCGCGCCGGTCAGCGTCGAGAGCCGGTAGGCGATCGGGTAACCGGTGAGCACCGCGAAGAAGGTGGTGTAGAGCGACACCTTCAGCGTGATGAGCAACACCTCGACATACACCGACGAGGCGAACAGCCGCTGATATTCGGCGAGCGTGAAACCGGCTTCGCCACGAATGCTCAACAGCAGCAACTGGCCGACCGGATACACCAGCATCACCATCAGCAGGATGACGATGGGCGCAGCCATGAGCACCGGGCGCAACCGGCCGCGCCAGCGCGGACGGCGCGGCGCGGGGTGCACGGGGCTCGATGAAGGCGAGGAAGGACGGACCACGGCGGAAGCACTCATGACTTACCCCGCGATGGCCACAGCGTCGTCGGCACGCCACGCGAGGCCGAGCGTCTGCCCGATCTCGAAGCGGTTGCCGCGACGATGCGTCGGAAATGCCGCGATCAGCGACTTGCTCGTGTCGCTGCCGGTGGCCTGCGATTGCAGATACAGCTTGGTCATGCCGCCCGTGACCATGATGTCGGTGAGCTTCGCCGAAATCGTCGCCACGCCGTCAGTGTTCGCCGCCCCTTCCTGCACGTGCAGGTTCTGCGGACGCAACATCAGCTTGACCGGCTTGCCGCGCTCGACCTGCGGGTCGTAGACCATCGCGGCGCCGCCCTCCACGCCCGGCATCGCCACGCGCACCTGATCACCGGCACGCTCCAGCACCGTGGCGTCGAGCAGGTTCGATTCGCCAAGGAAGTCGGCCACGAACACACTCTTCGGACGGAAATACAGATCGTCGGGCGTGCCCAGTTGCGCGATCTCGCCCGCGTTCATCAGGCAGATGCGATCGGACATCGTCATCGCTTCTTCCTGATCGTGCGTCACGTACACGATGGTCGTGCCCAGTTCGCGGTGAATGCGCTTGATTTCGAGCTGCATGTGATCGCGCAGCTTCTTGTCGAGCGCACCCAGCGGCTCGTCCATCAGAATGATCGACGGCCGGTAGACCATGCAGCGCGCGAGCGCAATGCGTTGCTGCTGACCGCCCGAGAGCTCGCGCGGATAGCGCTCGGCCACGTGCGGCAGGTGCACCATCTCCAGCGCCTGCATCACCTTCTGGCGCGCGGTGGCGCTGTCGGTGCGGCGCATCTGCAACGGGAACGCGATGTTCTCCGCCACGGTCATGTGAGGAAACAGCGCGTAGTTCTGAAACACCATGCCGATGTCGCGCTCGTACGGCGCGCCGTACGTGACATCGGCCCCGTTGATGCGGATAGCGCCCGCATCGGGCTGCGACAGACCGGCGATCAGCGAGAGCAGCGTGGTCTTGCCCGAGCCGCTAGGCCCGAGCAAGGTCAGAAATTCGCCCTGGGCGACGTCGAGATCGGTCGGTGCAAGTGCGACGAAATCGCCGTAGCGCTTGCAGAGGCCCGAAACTTGGAGATTGGCAACGGTCATGAGATCAGCACCCGTAAAAACGTGAAACGGAACCGCAGGTGAGGATCAGGTCAGGATCCAGCGATTGAAACGCTCGAGCGCCGCGCTCTGGTTCTGTTGCCAGAACTTTGCGTCGATGTGCACGCCGCTCTTCATGTTCTCGGGGAACGTCGGGCAGTTTTTGGCGATCTCGGGCTTGACGTAGTTGAACGCCTCGGGCTGCGTCATACCGGCCGGGAAATACTTGACCAGATCGGCCTGGCGCTTCGGGTCGCTTGCAAACTTGATGAACTCGCGGCAGGCGGCCGCGTTGGGCGTGCCCTTGAGAATCGACCAGTTATCGCAACCCCAGATGTTCTGGTTCCACACGATCTGCACCGGCACGCCGTTGGCTTGTGCCGACTGCGCGCGCGAGGCCCACGTGGCCACCATGTCCACTTCGCCCGAACCGAGCATCTGCTCGACTTGTGCGCCGGTGGTCCACCACACGTCCACGTGCTTGGCGATCTTGTCCAGACTCTTGAAGGCGCGATCGAAGTCGGCCGGATACACCGAACCCGCCGCCACGCCGTCGGCGAGCAGCGCTTCTTCGATGGTGTCGAACGGATACTTGCGAATCGAACGGCGGCCCGGGAAATCCTTCACGTTCCACAGGTCGGCCCACGACGTCGGTGCCTTGCGGCCCTTGAACGCATCGGTGCGATAGGCGAGCACCGTGGAATACACGTTGGTGCCCACGCCGAACGGCGACATGTATTGCGCCGGAATCTTGGCAATGACCGGGTCGGCTTCGAGACCGTGACGCTCCAGATATTCCTTGCCTCCCGAGGTCAGCAGCAGAATGGCCGGCTGGCTGATCTTGGCCATGTCCCACGTGTAGCTGCCCGCATCGACCATGCTCTTGATCTGCGCGGTCGGTTCGGCGTTGGCCTGCACGCCCACCACCTGAATGCCGGTCTTCTCGAAGAACGGCTTGTAGTACACGGCGTCGTACGCCTTGGTGTAGATACCACCGTCGTCGCGCACCACGATGCGCTTGGTGGCGGCGCGCGAAGGCGTCCACACGAACGGGAACGCTACGGCAGCGGCGCCCACCAGCGCCGTCTTCATGGCGGTGCGGCGACCCGGTTGCGCGAGCGCGTCGGTGCTTTGGTTGTCTGCGAGATCGCTTGGATTACTGGGGAGTGCGGAGGTCTTGCGTTTCATCGTGGTCTCCGGTCTGGGAGGGTTGGGCGCGGCGACGATCGGTGCAGTCGGTACGGTCAGGAACTTGGGCACCGGCCGCCGCGCGCGCATTTATGGCAACTCAATAACAACACTTGCGATAAAGCTGTGAAACGAGGGGGATGAATTCGGGGGATCGGTGAATCAGGGAATCAGGCGGCCCGGGTTGAGCAACTGTTGCGGATCGAGCGCCGCCTTCACGGTGCGCATGAGGGCGAGCTCAGTCGTCGACTTGTAGCGCGCCATCAGCGGCAGGCCCGTCTGGCCCACGCCATGCTCGGCGCTGAACGTGCCCGACAGGCGTGCTGCCACGTCGTTCACGCAGGCACGCATTGCGTCGCCCATGCTCGCTGAATCGCTGAGTGCTTCCCAGGCGTCGAACGAGAACATCGGGATGAAGTGCACATTGCCGTCGCCCATGTGGCCAACGATCGCGATGTCCAGGCCCGGCACGATGTCATGCACGGCACGCGTGGCCGCCGCGATGAATTCGGGCACGCTCGAGACCGGCACAGCGCAATCGGTGGTCAGGCCGACAGCGGCCTTCTTGTTGGCTTCGCTCACGCTGTGACGCACTTCCCACAGATCGGCGCGCTGCGTCTCGTTCGCGGCGATGACCGCGTCTTCGACCAGCCCTTGTTCGATGGCCGCACCCAGCGTTTCGGTCAGCACCGCTTCGAGCACGTCGGCGTCGCGGGTGTCGCCCAGTTCGACCAGCACGTGCCACGTATGTTCGCCTGCCAGCGGATTGCGGCGATTGGGCACATTGGCGAGCACCAGATCGAGCTGGTGACGGTTCATGATTTCGAAGGCCGACAGGCGCGAGCCGCAGGCGCTTTGGAACATGCCGAGAATTTGCAGTGCGGCGGCCGGATCGCGCGGCGCAAACCACGCGAGCGAGTGATGCGTGGGCAGCGGATGCAGTTTGAGCGCCGCCGCGGTGATGATGCCCAACGTGCCTTCGGCGCCGATGAACAGATGCTTGAGATCGATACCGGTGTTGTCTTTGCGCAGTGCGCGCAGCCCGTCCCAGACGGTGCCGTCAGCGAGCACGACTTCGAGGCCGAGCACGTTCTCGCGCGTGTTGCCGTAGCGCAGCACGCTGGTGCCGCCCGCATTGGTCGAGAGCGTGCCGCCGATCTGGCACGACCCTTCCGCGCCGAGACTCACCGGGTAGAGACGGCCAACGTCGGCGGCGGTGTCCTGCACGGTCTTCAGAATGCAACCGGCTTCCACCACCATCGAGCCGTTGGCGGCATCGACTTGGCGAATGTGGCGCATGCGCGCCAGATTGATGATGACGGGCGCACGGCCGTCGTTGGCCGGGACCGAGCCGCCACACAGGCTCGTGTTGCCGCCTTGCGGCAGGATGGGAATGCCGGCAGCGGCGCAGAGCTTCACGACGGCGCTGACCTGTTCGGTCGACGACGGCAGCACGACGCACAGCGCTTCGCCGTGGTAACGGCCGCGCCAGTCTTCGGTGTAGCCGTCGGTGTCGGCCGCGCCGGTGAGCACAGCCGTCGTGCCCAGCGTGGCCTGCAACTGCCCAATCAGCGTCTCATGCGTTAAAGCGTCGTTCATTGCCCACCTGCTCCTGAATGAATCCACTCGTCTGGCGATCCGATGTGATCAAGGATAGGCGAGAAAAAATTGCAATAAAATCTCTTTAATTGCATTGCAATTGAATTAGGTGTTTATGCGGATGCGCCTCATACGACGGTCAATGCCCTCGTGAGTTAAGTGATAATGACCGACGTCATCCGAAATCATCCGATCGTCCAACCCGACGCGAGGTGCAGTCGACATGCCAGAAGCTACACACTTCATCGGCAACCAATGGGTCGCTCCGGCGAAAAGCCCGGCGATTCCCGTCATCGACCCGTCCGATGGTCAGCCGTTCACGCAAATTGCCCGTGGCGACGCCGAAGACATCGACCGTGCCGTGAAAACGGCCCGCGCGGCGTTCGATGGCGAATGGGGGGCATTCTCCGCAGCAGAGCGGGGCCGCGTGCTTTACGCCATTGCCAACACTCTCGCCAAACACCACGAAGCCCTCGCGCAACTCGAAGCGCGCGACACCGGCAAGCCCCTCAAACAGGCGCGCGCCGATGCGGCGGCCATCGTGCGTTACTTCGAGTTCTACGCCGGTGCTGCCGACAAGCTGCACGGCGAGACCATTCCGTATCAGCAGGGCTACACCGTCTTTACCGTGCGCGAGCCGCATGGCGTGACGGGGCACATCATTCCCTGGAACTACCCGTTGCAGATCTTCGGGCGCAGTGTCGCTGCGGCGCTCGCCACCGGCAACGCATGCGTAGTCAAACCCGCCGAAGACGCCTGTCTGTCGTTGCTGCGTGTGGCAGAACTGGCCGCTGACGCCGGTCTGCCGCCCGGTGCGCTCAACATCGTGACGGGTTACGGGGCCGAGGCCGGCGCCGCGCTGGCACGGCACCCGGGCATCGATCACATTTCGTTCACGGGCTCGCCTGCCACCGGCATGCTGATCTCGCAAATGGCCGCCGAAAATCACACGCCGGTCACGCTGGAGCTGGGCGGCAAGTCGCCGCAGATCGTGTTTGCCGATGCCGACATGGACGCCGTGTTGCCGGTCGTCGTGAACGCCATCGTGCAGAACGCCGGGCAGACGTGTTCGGCCGGCAGCCGTCTGCTCGTCCAACGCGACGCGTATGAAACGGTGCTCGCCCATCTGGCCGAAGCGTTTGCGAAGCTGCGCGTCGGGCCCTCGCGTGACGATCTCGATCTCGGGCCGCTCATCAACGCGAAGCAACAGCAACGCGTGTGGGATTTCCTCTCCGAAGCGCAGCACGACGGTATCGCGCTGATGTCGCAAGGCGAAGTCGTGGGCAGCGCGCCGGAAAGCGGTTTCTATCAAGCGCCGACGTTGCTGCGCGACGTGCCGGCCGAGCACCGGCTCGCCCGCGAGGAAGTGTTCGGCCCGGTGCTCGCCGCCATGCCCTTCACGGATGAAGCCGATGCCGTACGGCTCGCCAACGGCACGCTCTACGGCCTCGCCGCTGGCGTGTGGACGCGAGACGGCGGACGCCAGATGCGGCTCGCCCGCTCGATTCGCGCGGGGCAGGTGTTCATCAACAACTATGGCGCAGGCGGCGGCGTGGAGTTGCCCTTCGGCGGCATGCGGCACTCCGGCCACGGACGCGAGAAAGGTTTCGAAGCGCTGTACGGCTTCACCACGCTCAAGACCGTTGCCATCCGGCACGGATGATTCCCTGATCCCTTATTTTCATCAGGCACGGAGGAGACAAGGCATGCGTTTGCAAGACAAAGTGGCGATCGTCACGGGGGCGGGTTCGGGTTTCGGTGAAGGTATCGCCAAGACGTTTGCGCACGAAGGCGCTGCGGTGATCGTCAACGATCTGAATCGCGAAGCGGGTGAGCGCGTTGCCAACGAGATCACCGAAGCCGGGGGACGTGCCGCATTCGTCTACGGCGATGTCTCTCGCGAGGGCGATCACGTCACCCTGCTCGACGAGGCCGTGACGCGCTTCGGCCAGTTGGACATCGTGGTGAACAACGCGGGCACCACCCATCGCAACAAGCCGCTGCTGGAAGTGACGGAGGCCGAGTTCGATCGCGTGTATGCGGTCAACGTAAAGAGCATCTTCTGGAGCGCGCGGGCGATGGTCCCCTACTTCCTGCAACGCGGCGGCGGCGTGATGATCAACATCGCCTCCACCGCCGGCGTGCGCCCGCGCCCGGGGCTCGTCTGGTACAACGGCAGCAAAGGCGCCGTGATCACTGCCAGCAAGGCCATGGCCGCCGAGTTCGGGCCGAACAACATTCGCGTGAACTGCGTCAATCCGGTCATCGGCGACACGGGCCTGACCGCCGACTTCATGGGCGTGCCCAACACCCCCGAGAACCGCGCCAAATTCCTCGCAGGCATTCCGCTCGGACGCTTCTCCACACCACAGGACATCGCCAACGCGTGCCTTTATCTGGCCAGCGACGACGCCGCCTTCATCACCGGCGTCTGCCTCGAAGTGGACGGCGGGCGCTGCATCTGACATCGCTTTTGCCTTTGCCTTTGCCCTTGCTTTTGCTTTTCTCGCTATTTGCAGTTTGTGCAGCGCATCGCACCGTAGCACCGTAGTTGTCGAACACACATAACGACAGACAACACAACGTCATTCCGGAGGAGATCCGTATGAATAGCATTCCGACGCCCCCCACGCCGATGGCAGACTCGCTGCCGGCGGGCTTCGAAGAAGCCACCTACCGCAAGGTGGGCTGGCGGTTGATTCCGTTTTTGCTGCTGTGCTACGTGGTCGCGTACCTCGATCGCGTGAACGTGGGCTTTGCCAAGTTGCAGATGGTCGGTGATCTGCAATTCTCCGAGACGGTGTTCGGCCTCGGCGCCGGCATCTTCTTCATCGGCTACTTCATCTTCGAAGTGCCGAGCAACGTGATCCTGCACCGCGTCGGCGCACGCGTATGGATCGCCCGCATCATGATTTCGTGGGGCATCATCTCGGGCGCGACGATGTTCGTCACCACGCCCTCAATGTTCTACGTCATGCGATTCCTGCTCGGCGTGGCCGAAGCGGGCTTCTTCCCCGGCATCATTCTCTACATCACCTATTGGTACCCGGCCTCGCGGCGCGGACGCATGACCGCATGGTTCATGACAGCCGTGGCGCTCTCGGGGCTGATCGGCGGACCGATCTCGGGCTGGATTCTCAAGGACATGACGGGCGTCTCCGGGCTGGCCGGCTGGCAGTGGATGTTCCTGCTCGAAGCGATTCCGTCGGTGATCATCGGCATCGTGGTGCTGTTCGTGCTCGATGACCGCATTCGCGATGCCAAGTGGCTCAACGAAGCCGAGAAGTCCATGCTGGAGCGCAACATCGCGAGCGACGTGCTCAGCAAGGAAGATCTGCCGCTCGCGCAGGTGTTCTCCAGCCCGCGCGTGTGGATGATGAGCCTGATCTACTTCTCGTTCGTGATCGGCCTCTACGGCGTGGGCTTCTGGCTGCCGACGATCGTCAAGGGCACCGGGGTGACCGATCCGCTGCAAATCGGGCTGCTCACCGCAATTCCGTACTTCTTTGCGGTCATTGCGATGGTGCTGGTCGGCCGGCGCTCCGACATGCGCGGCGAGCGCCGCTGGCACATCGCCATCCCGGCATTCATCGGCGCGGTGGGGCTGTTCCTGTCAACGACGTGGAGCCACAACACGCAACTGGCCATGCTCGCGCTCACGTTCGGCACCATGGGCATCATGATCGTGCTGCCGCTGTTCTGGAGCCTGCCCACGGCGTTTCTGGGCGGCACGGCCGCCGCCGCCGGTATCGCGATGATCAACTCGCTGGGTAACCTCGCGGGCTTCGTGGGCCCCTACCTGATCGGCTTTCTCAAAGACACCACGCAAAGCACCAACAGCGGTATGTACCTGCTCACGGCGTTCATGGTGATCGGCGGTCTGCTCACGCTCGCCGTGCCGGCGCGGCTGGTGAACCAGTGACGGCGATGGCGCGTCGAGGCGATTCCGGCTGATTCCAGCGTATGGAACGGAGGGATTTTTCGACGCGCCGCCGGATCGCTGTATAAAACAGCGTCTTGATCGCCAAGACCGAGACGCGGCGGGCGTTGTAGTCGAGTGCCCGCCTTGGGAGTAACATGCATCAGGCCATCCGCTCCGGGATGGCCTGTTTTTTTCCCCGAAACCGCATGCCCGCCAACGACTCACAGACGACGCCGGCCGGCGTCTCGCTCACGCCCGCCGAGATCAAGTCGATTCTCTCCGGCCTGCTGCTCATCATGTTTCTCGGCTCGCTCGACCAGACCATCGTCGCGCCGGCGCTGCCGACGATTGCCCGCGATCTGGGCAGCTTCGACGCCGTGTCGTGGGTCGTCACCGCGTATCTGCTCTCGTCGACCGCGATCACACCGATCGTCGGCAAACTCTCCGATCTGTTTGGGCGGCGCGGCATCATCGCGCTGAGCGTCGCGGTGTTTCTGGTCGGCTCGATTTTGTGTGCGCTCGCACCCACCATGCTCACGCTCATCATTGCGCGTGGCGTGCAGGGGCTGGGCGGCGGCGGGTTAATCGCCCTATCCAATACAGTCATCGCCGACATCGTCTCGCCGCGTGAACGCGGGCGGTATCAGGGTTACATTTCGGGGATGTTTGCGGTCTCGGGCGTCGCCGGGCCAGTGACGGGCGGCGTGTTCGCGCAGTACCTCAACTGGACACTCATCTTCTGGATCAACATCCCGCTGGGTCTGCTCGCGATCTATCTGAGCGACCGCGCACTGCGCCGTCTGCCCCGCCGTGTCGGGCGTCCGACCATCGATTATCTGGGCTCGCTGCTGTTGATCGTCTCGACGGTGGCATTGCTGCTCGCACTCACGTGGGGTGGTCATCGCTACCCGTGGGTGTCGAAGGAAATTGTCGGCTTGATCGTGGTGACGGTCGTAGTGGGTGCAGCGTTCCTGCGACGCCAGCGCAGTGCGGCCGAGCCGCTGCTGCCGCTCGCCTTGCTCGCCAACCCGGTGTTTCGCGTGACCTCGACGATGGCCGTGCTGGTGATGATGGTGAACATCAGCATCGGCATTTACGTGCCGCTCTATCTGCAATTGCAACGCGGCCAGTCGGCCAGTAGTTCGGGACTGATGCTGATACTGCCGTTGCTCGGCATCGTGATCGGGGCGCTCTCGTCCGGGCATTACATGCGGGCGACCGGACATTACAAGCGCCCGCCGCAGATCGGGTTGCCTGCCGCATTGCTGGGGCTCGCGGTGATCGCCATCGGCGTGGAGTCGCTGCCGCTTGTGGTCATCGGTGCGTGTCTGGGGCTGGTCGGCATCGGCTTCGGCTCGGCCATGCCGGTCATGACGGTGGCCACGCAGAACGCTGTCGCGCCGCGCGATATCGGTATCGCCACTGCCGCGCACGCGTTCTTCCGTGCGTTGGGCGGCATGATCGGCGTCGCTCTGTTCGGGGCAATCATCGTCGGGTTGCTGGTGATGGGCGGCGACGGTTCGGCACCGCACGAGTTGACCGATTTCCTGCGCCCCGGCGGGGCACCGGCCGGGATGGAAGATCATCTGCGTCTCGCGTTCGGCGCATTCTTCGGTGGCAGTGCGCTTGTCGCGGCACTCGCCATCGTGGCGCTCAGCCGGCTGCCGGAGATTCCGCTGCGGCAGAGTTCGGCGAACGAGGCAGTGGCGGCGATCGATTGAGTGGCGTGAGTGTCGAGTGAGCCGGCTGGAACGGGTAATTGAGGGTGCGCCTCTACGGTGGATGAGCGCTGCATGAAAGTGACGGAGCAGGCGGGGCGGCACGATGTTTCTCATCGTCTCCGCCCTCCTTGTCATAGGACTCCGCCGTGCTTCCAGTCAACGCTTACCATGCCACCCCGACGCGCTCGCCGGCCGATTCCATCGCCGACGATTCGTCTTCGACGATCTCCGGGTCCACCGACAGCGGGAGACCCGCCGTCGATGAGCACCCTACGATGCGCGATGCGCCGGCCGGCGACTTCATTCACCCTGAGCACCGCGACCGTGCATCCGCAACACGTCGGGATGCGCAGCAAGCACGCAGTGCCGCGTTATCGCGTATCTCGCCCGCCATCGCGCTGAACGCAGCAGAAGATGCACTCATTCGCGCTGCCGCCGAACTGCCTGATGCTGCACTTGACGCCACACTGCAAGTCATCGCCGCGAATCCGGACGGCCCGCAATTTCGGGAATTGTGCGACGGTCTCAAACGACTTCCTCTTGCCGACGCACAACGCCTGTTTGGCCGTCTGACGGGGAGACTCGAAGCGTCTGCCTTGAGCCCGGAATGGGGACAGGCGTTCGAGCATCTGGTGGCGTTGCGGATTCCCCTGCAAAACCGGATCACCGAAGCCATTCTGGCCATCCTGCCGAACTCGGAAGACGATCGCCACGGGCATGCGTTCGCACTGGCGAGCGAGTCGGTGGAGGCGCGTCTCGACGCCGCGTGGTTGCAACAGACGCACGCCATGTCGATGGCACCGCCTTCGGGCGCCGCGACACGCGACGCAACGCCCTTGCTCACGTGGGAAAACACGCTCGTCAGCCTTCGACGCACGGGCGACTATTGCAATCCCTCCCGGCTGACCCGGCTGGCCCGAGTGATTCCCTCGCTGCCCGAACACAGCAGAAGTGCGGCGGCCGTAAGCACGCTGAAGGCTGGCATCGACACTGAGGACGGCGAGATCACCGGGGGCTGGGGCGAACTCGCGGCGGTGCTGATGGACGTCACCCCAGAGCGGGATCGCGTGCCGCTGGCGCAAACGCTGCTCGATGCCGTCGCGCTCGCCTCGCATCCGGCCGAAACCATGGACGTTCTGAAAGCGCTGGCTCAGGCGGTGCCGCGTTATCCCGAGGACCACGCCGACGTCATCGTGAGCACGCTCACGAACTTCGCGGCGATGCGCGCGGAATATGCGCAACTGAACGTCTTCACGACCGAGCAATCGCTCGACGCGCTGCAAGCGGTGCGCAACGCCACCGAGTTGGATCAAGCGCGACGTTACCCATTGCCCGATTTCGATGCCCTGCTCAGCGAAGCGCTGGAAAGCCTTGCCGAGCGCGTCTACGGGACGTAATCGGTTGAACGAAAACCAAAGCCCGCTCGCGGGCCTCGTGACACTCTGCCGCTCCCCTGATATCAACGGAGCTCGACTTGTTCTCTATCGGCCCTTCCGGTAACGCCCCTCAACAACTGACGCCTCCGACGACCGGCGGTGAACCGTCGGCAAAACGCCATCGGGCCGACCTGCCTTCGTTCATCACGGATTTTGATGGCGCAAGGGGTGCGAATTTCAGCGTCATCACCAACTTCTTCTCTGAATGCGTGCCCCGCGCGGCGCCCCGCCTCACACAAGTCGTCACACCGCGCCGCGCGCTCGACATCGACCGCGTAGTGCCCGCGGGTACCACGGACGGAACCTTGATCAATATCGCCGGCGATTCGAAAAGCCTGACGGCGTTGGCCACACGCGCGCATCTGAGAACGTCCCCGCTGCCGGAAGCCAAACGGCATTTCGAACGGCTGCTTCATTCGCTCGAAGCGAACCCGAAACTGACCTGTTGGAATTCGGCGTTCGAAAACTTGCTGGCCTTGCACAACATGCTCGAACAAAGAACCACCCACGCCGTGGTCGACTTGCTGTTCGACGCGTCTGCCGAACAATTCCTGCCGGAGGCCAAAGCATTGGTGCGTACCGCACGTAACGCACGTTTCGACAACGCGCTGACTCGCCATCTCGAGGCAATCGCCGCAATGCCGCCGGCATTGAGACTGAATGCCTGGCGCGACACGTTTGCCAGTGTCCAGCGCTGCGAGGGGTACTACGAGGCGTCGACGGCCAACCGGTTAGCGAAATGCATCGGTGCTTTGCCGGGGCAGGATCGCGACGTGGCAATACTTGAGATGCTGGATATCGGGGCGAAGGTCATACGCGGTTCGGGCTGGGATGCGCTGGTCGATACCTTGTACAAAACCTGTGCCGCGGGCTCGCTACCTCGGGTGATACGAGCGACGCTCGACGCTGCGGCCCGCGCTCATGATGCCGATATCAAGGATGCGGTGCTGGCGACGGCCCTGCATATCGATCGCTGCTCGCCAGAGGATGCCGAACACGTGCTCGCGCGACTGGTCGCAATCGCCACGCTGGAAGACGAGGACTGCCCGTTGGAATTAACCGATCTCGAAGCGATCTCGATGTTGCGCGATCTGCGTCATACCAGCGACAACGACACACGTGCCTACGCTCGCCCGGACTTTGACGATCTGATCCGGCAGCAATGCAGTTACGCGGCAGACTAGGCTGACGAATGCGAAGACGCCAGCCGCATGGGCTGGCGTCGTCTTGTACCACTCAGGCCGTTGCACACGCCCGGTAATGGCGATTGGCCTGTTCCATCTGGCCAAGCCCTTCGAAGAGTTGTGCGAGCGCCAGATGCAAACGCTGCTGCAAATGACGATCGTCGGTGTGACGCAACGCGCCCTCGAGGAACGTCTGCGCCTTGCCCCACAAGCGTTGGTGCTGGCAGAGCTTGCCCAGTGCATAGAGCAGGTCGGGATCGTTCGGGTGGCGTTGCTGCCACGCCTCGGCCTTCTGGATGAGCGGCAGTGCATCACCGCCAGCACAGTCGGCATAGCGGCGCAGCAGGCGCGGATCCCAATGCTCGGCCAATGCCGCTTCGACGATGTCGCGGGCTTCGCGCGGACGATCGAGCGCAATCAGCAACTCGGCTGCCACATCCGCCGTACGTGACGACGTGCGCGCGTCGGCCGGCAACTCGTGCCAGCACTTGAGCAGCGCATCAGCATCGTGGCGGTGATCGCGCAGAATGCCTTCGCTGGCCGTCTGCTTGAGCTTGGCCGCCAGCGCCGGGTGCAGCGCTTCACGCTTCTCCAGTACCTTGAGAAGACTCAGGACTTCAGGCCAGTGCTTCAGGTGCTGATGCGCCCGCAGCGCGACCAATTGCGCCTGCATGCGGCGTGCGCCTTGCGCCCGCATTTCAGTCAGCGCTTCGAGCGCGCCTTCTGCGTCGCGGGTGTCGACGCGCAACTCGGCCGTCTGCAACAGACGCGCTTCTTCAAGATTCGCGCCCTGCGCTTCGGCGAGCCACGTGTCACGACGCGCAAACTCACGCATGCGATGCGCCGCACGTGCGCCGATGATGGCCGCCACACCGCGGTTATCGTCCTGCTCGGCCGCTTCACGTGCCGCTTTCTCGGCACGCGTGTAACGACCGGCGAAGAGATTGGCCACGGCGTCGCGCAAGGCAATGTTCGCGCGACGGCTGCGTTGGCGATTGCGGTACGCCGCGACACGCTCCGGCATCTTGTAGATGTTGCGCAGCACGCGAATGATGACGTACAGCGCGAAGAACAGCGCCAGCAATGCCAGCACAAAAAGGTTCAGCGAAACGTCCACACGGTACGGCGGCACCAGCATTACCACCTGCCCGTGATTGAACGTGGCCAGCACGGCAAAGCCGGCCGCCACCGCGAACAGGAGCGTCAACCAGATCAATCCTCTCATCCAGAGCTCCTTACGGCTTGTCCTTGACGTCCTTGACCTGACCGATGGCGGTCAGGCTGGCGTCAAGCGTGGGCAGTTCGATGGTGCGAGCACCCGAATCGACCTGATCGAGCAACGTTTTGACCGCACCGATGCGACGCGACTTGCCGTCGAAGTACTTGTCCAGTGCAGCCTGTGCCACCAGCACATCGGTGTGCACGGCGGCCGCATTGCGTGCGAGCAGCGCCAGACGCGCATTCAGCAGGCGCAGCTTCAGGTTGGCCCGCAGGAACGCCCCCTGCTCCGGCGCGACGAGCATCACGTCCGGGTCGTCCAGACGGCGCACCTGCACCAATTGCTTGAGACTGCCGAGCATCTCGCCCGACAAACGGTCCAGCGTGGCGCGCCAGCCGGTGTCGCCCGCGCCGCTCGGGCCGGTGGCGTCGGATTTCGGTGCGGCCCGTTGCTCTTCCGCTTGCAACGGCAGGGTGTCGATCATCGCGATGGCCTGATCGAGCTTGCCGGTCAGTTGCGGCAAATCGGCCGCCGGGACTGCCTTCAGACGATCGATGTCCTTCTTGAGCGCATCGCGAACGCCGGCCAGTTGCGGTGCACCGGTGCGTGCCAGACGGGCATCGGCGCCTTCGAGCGCGATCAGCGCGCCGCGCACGTTGCCGGTGAGCTGCAACTGCTGGTTGGCACTCGTGACGATCTGCTCGGTCTCGGCCAGCACCCACTCGTCGCGGTTGTGTGCGAGTTCCTGATAGAGCTGTTCGAGCGAGGCCTGCTGACTGCGCGAATCGGCCACGCGGCCTTCGAGCGCCGTCAGCCGGTTTTGCAAATCGCGCTGATTATCGAGCGCCTGTGCGGTGCGCACCTGCGCCTGCATGACCTGCGCGTCGCCGGCCTGCGCGCGGCGGGCCATTTCCTGCTGCACGCGGTCGAGCTTCTGATTGAGGGACCAGCCGCCGATGCCGGCGCCTGCCGACACCAGCACGAAGAGCAGCCACGGCAGGGCTGCCCCGCTGCCGCGGCGCTTTTGCGGCGGCTCGGGCGGTGTCCATGCGGGCGGCACACCCGCTGTGCCATAGGGCGCAGACGAGGGGCTGGACGCCGCCGGGCCGGTCGATGCCGGCGAATTTGGGGAAGACTCGGGAACGCGATTATCTGTCGTCATGCTTGACTTGAATGGGATCCGCCCATGTTTTGAGTGCCGCCAGCAAGTTCTCGTCGCCAGCCGCGCACTGCGTAATCCTATCAAACCCCGCAGCCCGCGCGGCATCGGCGATGCGCGCATGCGACGTAAAGCACGGCGCCGCAAGGATTTGCGCCAGAACGTGCGGGGTGCCGGGCGTATGTACGCCTTCTTGTGTTCCGTATCGGGCCGCCAGCATCGTCGCCAGATGGCGCACGGCTTCAGAGCTGGTCAGTACCCATGCGCAAGGCACGCTGGAGGTCAGCCGTGCTTCAAGCGCCGCCCAGACAGCCGAATCCGGGGCTGGAGCACGTCGAGTGTACGCGCTCACGATGTCGACCTGAGCGCCGGCGGCGCGAAACGTGTCGGCAAGCAGCTCACGCCCGCCGTCACCGCGCACGATCAGCACGCGGCGTCCGGCCAGTGCGGCGACATCGAGTTCTGCCAGCAACGCTTCGGAATCGAAGCGCGCATCAGGGCCGCCCGGGGGCACGATCACGTGATGCTGCGGCGGCGAGATGCCCGCGTCGGCCAGCGCCTGCGCACTACCCGGGCCAACGACGGCCACCGGCAATGACACCGGCCAATATGCCGTTGCTGAAGCTACGGCGCCGGCAGCGCCCGTAGCAGCGTTAGCTCGCTTGGCTCCCGTGGCTCCCGTGGCTCCCGTATTCACCGATGTGGCGCCCGCGCTCGACTTCAGAAACACGAGCCGCGACAACGCATGTGCCACGGCGTTCGGCGAGACGAACACCGCCAGTGCGTACGCACAGAGATCGTTCAGCGCGGTATCGAGCGCCGCCAGTGCGGCCGCGTCGGCTTGCGCCGCAATGTGCAGCAACGGGAAGGCGAACGAGTCGATGCCTTGCGCTTGCAGGGCGGCGGCGAGTGCCCCGCTCTGCCCGTCGGGGCGCGTCAGGATGACACAGCGTGAGGGAACCGGCGCGCGCGGGCCCAAACGCGTCAGTCCTTCGGCTCGGACGGCGGCACCAGTGCCAGCCCGCCCGCGTCGATGAGTTCCTGCGCCACACGCTTGCCAAGCGCCTCCGCACCGGCGACATCGCCTTGTTCAACCGTAGCAGCGCCTTCGGCGCGAAGCACCGTGGCGCCGTCCGTCGAGGCGATGAACGCGCGCAGCGACAGCGCCCCTTGTGCGTCGAATTCCGCGAATGCGCCAAGCGGCACCTGACACGAACCGCCAAGCGCGCGCGACACCGCGCGCTCGGCGCTCACAGCCAATGTGGTGCGGGCGTCATGCAGCGGGGAGAGCCATTGCAGGATTTCGGGACGTCCGGCACGCACTTCGATGCCCAATGCGCCCTGACCGGCCGCCGGCAGGCTCGCTTCCGGTGGCAGAATGGCACGGATACGCTCACCCAGACCCAGACGCTTCAAACCGGCAGCGGCAAGAATGATCGCCGAGAAGTCGCCACGGTCGAGCTTGCCCAGACGCGTATCGAGATTGCCGCGCAACGGCGCCACTTTCAGATGCGGATACTGCGTGCGCAAGCTCACCTCGCGACGCAGGCTCGACGTGCCGACCACCGCACCGGCGGGCAGCGCATCGAGGCTGTCGTAGTCGTTACTCACGAAGGCATCGCACGGGTCTTCACGCTCGAGCACCGCAGCAAGCGTGAAGCCCTCGGGCAGTTGCATCGGCACATCCTTGAGCGAATGCACGGCCAGATCGGCGCGTCCGTCGGCGAGCGCGAGTTCGAGTTCTTTGACGAACAACCCCTTGCCGCCGACCTTGGCGAGCGAGCGGTCGAGGATCTGGTCACCGCGAGTGGTCATGCCGAGGATACTCACATGACACTGCGGATATAATTTGTGCAGCGCGTCACGCACGTGTTCGGCTTGCCACATGGCGAGTCGGCTCTCGCGCGAAGCGATCACCAGGGTTTCAGGAGCAGCGAAGTTCATTCAGCAACCGCGTGAAGACCAAAAGAAAAAATGGTATCACGCTTGGCCGGCGGCTCAGACTGCCGGCTTCGAGAGGAGCGACATGAAGAGCAGCGCAACGGCAGATACCCCGCAAGAGGGTCTCGCCCCGTCGGTCGGCAACACGTCACCCGCAGAAGCAGCATCGGCGGCCACATCCACTACTGGTGAGGCCGCAGCCGCTTCGCCGCCGGGCAAGGAACGCGCCCGCCGCTCTCGCGAGGACAAAGACGCCCCGCTGCGCGAGGACATCCGCTTCCTCGGCCGCCTGCTGGGCGACGTGCTGCGCGAGCAGCAAGGCAGCGACGCCTTCGATCTGGTCGAGACCATTCGCCAGAACGCCGTGCGCTTTCACCGCGAAGACGACCGCAGCGCCGCGCAAGCGCTCGATACGCTGCTCAATGGCCTGTCGAACGAACAGGCCATTCAGGTGGTGCGCGCGTTCAGCTACTTCTCTCATCTCGCGAACATCGCCGAAGACCGCCATCACAACCGCCGCCGCCGCGTGCACGCGCTTGCCGGCAGCAAGGCGCAACCGGGCAGCCTCGCCGCCGCACTGCAAAGCCTGAAAGACGCCGGTCTGGCCGATCCCGCTACGCTGCAAGCGTTCTTTGCGAGCGCGCTTATCGTGCCGGTGCTGACCGCTCACCCGACCGAAGTGCAACGCAAGAGCATTCTCGATGCCGAGCGCGAGATCGCCCGCCTGCTCGCCCATCGCGACGACGCCCTCACTGAACGCGAATCGGCACGCAACACCGAAGCGATGCGTGCCTACGTGACCACCCTCTGGCAAACACGCATGCTGCGTAGTTCGCGCCTGACGGTGGCCGACGAAATCGACAACGCGCTGTCGTATTACCGCAGCACGTTCCTGACCGAAATTCCGGGGCTGTATGCCGACGTGAGCGCCGAGCTGTCGGAAGCCGCGCCCGGCGTGCGCCCGCAGGCACTCGGCCGTTTCCTGCAAATGGGCAGCTGGATCGGCGGCGATCGCGACGGCAATCCGAATGTGACGGCGCAGACGCTGCAACTGGCGATCACTCGTCAGGCTACCGAGATCTTTGCGCACTATCTGGAACAGGTGCACTTGCTCGGTGCAGAGCTGTCAGTGTCGCAACTGCTCGCCGGTGCCAGCGACGCGTTGCTCACGCTCGCAAAGCGCTCGCCCGACGATTCGCCGCACCGCACCGACGAGCCGTATCGCCGCGCGCTGATCGGCGTGTACGCCCGGCTGGCAGCCACCGCGCACGCGTGGGTCGGTCACGTGCCGCATCGTGGCGCCGTGGGCGAAGCCAGCCCGTATCTCGACGCCGCCGAGTTCGTCTCGGATCTGAATACCGTCGTTGCATCGCTCATGTCGCATCACGGCGGCGCGCTGATTTCGCAGCGCCTCGGGCCGCTGGTGCGCGCGGCCGAAGTGTTCGGCTTCCATCTGGCCAGCATCGACCTGCGCCAGAGTTCGGACGTGCACGAAGCCGTCATTGCCGAACTGTTCGCCAAAGCAGGCGTCGAGGCGAATTACGCGCAATTGTCCGAGGACGAAAAACTCGCGTTGCTGCTGCAAGAGCTACGCGAACCGCGCCCGCTGTTCTCGCCTTATCTCGACTACTCGCAACGCACGCGCGACGAGTTGGCCGTGTTCGGTGCTGCGCGCGAGATCCGGGCGCGCTTCGGTGCACGTGCAGTACGCAACTACATCATTTCGCACACGGAGACGGTGAGCGATCTGGTCGAAGTCATGCTGCTGCAAAAGGAAACAGGGCTCTTCCAAGGGGCGCTCGGCACTGCCGACGTGACCGACGCGCACGGCGAACCCACGACCGGCATCAAGGTCGGCGCGATGGTCATCCCGTTGTTCGAGACCATTGCCGACTTGCGCAACGCGCCGGTCATCATGCGCGCGCTGTTCGACATCCCCGGCATGGCCGACGTGGTGACGCAGCAAGGCGGTGAGCAGGAAGTCATGCTCGGCTACTCGGACAGCAACAAGGACGGTGGCTTTCTCACGTCGAACTGGGAGTTGTACAAGGCCGAACTGGCGCTGGTACACCTGTTCGAGGAGAAAGGCATCCGGCTGCGGCTCTTCCATGGCCGTGGCGGCACCGTGGGCCGTGGCGGTGGCCCGACGTATCAGGCCATCCTGTCGCAACCGCCGGGCACGGTGAAGGGGCAGATTCGCCTCACCGAGCAGGGCGAGATC
The DNA here is from genome assembly GCF_002179865.1 of Pandoraea sp. PE-S2R-1. Classification (NCBI taxonomy): domain Bacteria; kingdom Pseudomonadati; phylum Pseudomonadota; class Betaproteobacteria; order Burkholderiales; family Burkholderiaceae; genus Pandoraea; species Pandoraea sp. PE-S2R-1. The sequence continues at coordinate 950,646 of NZ_NGUR01000010.1, forward strand.
ATCGCGAGCAAGTTTGCCAACCCCGAAATCGGGCGGCGCAATCTCGAGACCATCGTCGCGGCCACGCTCGAAGCGACGCTGCTGCCCAGCCGCAACCAGCCGCCGCAGCTCGACGCCTATGAAGCCGTCATGCAGACGCTCTCGGACACGGCGTTCAGCGCCTATCGTCATCTGGTCTACGAGACGCCCGGCTTCACCGACTACTTCTTCTCGGCCACGCCGATTGCGGAGATCGCCGAGCTCAATATCGGATCGCGCCCTGCGTCGCGCAAATTCTCGGACCCGAAGCAACGCCGCATCGAAGACCTGCGGGCGATTCCGTGGGGCTTCTCGTGGGGCCAGTGCCGTCTGCTGATCACCGGCTGGTACGGCTTTGGCAGTGCGGTCGCCGCGTATCTCGACGCCGCGCAAGACGATTCGGCACGCAACGAACGGCTGGAAACGCTGCGCCAGATGGTCAAGCACTGGCCGTTCTTCGCGAACCTGCTGTCGAACATGGACATGGTGCTCGCCAAGACCGATCTGGGCGTGGCGTCGCGCTATGCCGAGCTGGTGCCCGACGAGACCCTGCGCAAGCACGTGTTCGACCGCATCGTGGCGGAATGGGAGAGCACGTCGAAGGCGCTGGCCCTGATTACCGGGCATGAAGAGCGTCTGGCCGACAACCCGATGCTCGCCCGCTCGATCAAGAATCGCTTCCCGTACCTCGATCCACTCAATCACTTGCAAGTGGAACTGCTACGCAGACACCGTGCGGGTGAATCGGACGAGCGCGCGCGGCGCGGCATTCATCTGTCGATTAACGGCATCGCCGCCGGCCTGCGTAATACGGGCTGATCCAGCGAATAGGGGGATGGGGGCAAATGCGACCTCCCCGAGCATGGCGTCGACGCGGCTGGAATCGCGTCGACGCCAGCTGGTTCCTTGGGATTCTCCCCAACGACAAACCGGTCGATAGGGCGGTATATTGCGACGCATCCGATTCGATTGTTGCCGGGGGGCCAATCCATCATGCATTCCCTTCTGTTGTTGCCGCATGCGCGCCGCGTGCGAACGGCGGTTCAACGTGCGCAGCTACACGGCACCGTTCTCGCTTCTGGCTTCGCAACGTGCTTCGCACCACGTTTTGCATCACGCCTCGCACCTCAGCTCGCACCTCTCCTCGCCTCTCTCTGCCTTCTGAGCGCGCCCGCGCATGCCGGCGCGCCATCAGCGGGCGATATTGCCGATACGGCAACCCCATCCGCCGTCTCCCCCACCGCCGCTCCCGCCACGGCGAATACCCAACAGGACGCGGGCGTATTTTCCGCCGCGCCGCACGGACTGCGGGGGTTTGCGGTGCGGCTGGTCTCACAGGCATTGGCAGGCAAGGTGACGCAGCCGTCGCCACCGCCGGTCATCGACCCTGTCCTCGATCCGCTCATGCGCGGCATTTTGGAGCGTCTGGCGATCAGCGAAGCGGTCGCGCGCACGAAATTCGGCTCCGGCAAACCCGTGCAGGACACGCCCCGCGAACAGGCCCTGCTCGATAGCGTCGGCGAGCGCGCCAGCCAGTACGGCCTGACGCCGGCTCAAGCGCGCACGTTCTTCCGCCTGCAAATCGAAGCGGGCAAGCTCGTGCAGACCGCCCTGCTCGCCCGCTGGGCACGCGAGGGGCGTGCACCGGGGCAACCGGTCGATCTCGCGACGCGCCTGCGCCCGGCGCTCGACCGGCTCGGTGGCTCGCTGATGCACGACCTGGGCCATCTCTGCGCGCTGCCCGACGACCCGACGCGTCTGGCCCGCATTCATCAGGCACGCGAGCGCATCGCGAAAACGGCGAAACTCGAAGCGCTGCAACGCGCCGCCTTCGACGAGGCGACCTCCGGCCTGTGCCTGTCAGCGCCGCCGCGTATCTGGACGCTGTCGATGGCGCAGTGACGCCGGCAGTCGCGGCAGCGCGGGTAGCAGGCGAACAGCCGAACGCACGAACGGCCGAACCCTCGAGCGAGTAGGCCGGTGAGCGGGCGAACAGGTGCCCAAACACCCGCGATCAGCCCCAAGACCTGACGGGGCGCGGGCGTTGGTATAATCACGGTTTGCCGTGTTTTCACTACGGTCCGCTTCAATCTGCCTCGATTAGCCACGCTACGACAATGACCTCCCAACTCCACAAGAAGGGCGAAGCCTGGTCGGCTCGCTTTTCCGAACCCGTTTCCGAACTCGTCAAGCGCTATACCGCGTCGGTATTCTTCGACAAGCGTATGGCCCTGTTCGACATCGAAGGGTCGCTCGCTCACGCCGACATGCTGGCCGCACAGGGCATCATCAGTGCTCAGGATCTGGCCGATATCCAGCGCGGCATGACGCAGATTCGCGGTGAAATCGAGCGTGGCGAATTCGAATGGCAACTGGATCTCGAAGACGTTCACCTGAACATCGAAGCGCGCCTGACCGCCCTGATCGGCGACGCCGGCAAGCGCCTGCACACGGGCCGCTCGCGTAACGATCAGGTCGCTACCGACATCCGCCTGTGGCTGCGCAGCGAAATCGACCGCATCGGCACGCACCTCGGCGACCTGCGCAGTGCGCTGCTCGATCTGGCAGAACAACACAGCGCCACGATCCTGCCGGGCTTTACCCACCTGCAAGTCGCACAGCCGGTGACCTTCGGTCACCACCTGATGGCGTATTTCGAGATGTTCAGCCGTGACGCCGAGCGCATGATCGACGTGCGCCGCCGCGTGAACCGCCTGCCGCTGGGCGCTGCTGCGCTGGCCGGCACGAGCTACCCGATCGACCGCGAACGCGTTGCCGCCACGCTGGGCTTCGAAGAAGTCTGCACCAACTCGCTCGACGCCGTGTCGGACCGCGACTTCGCGATCGAATTCACCGCCGCTGCCGCGCTCGTGATGACGCACATCTCGCGCTTCTCGGAAGAGCTGGTGCTGTGGATGAGCCCGCGCGTGGGCTTTATCGATCTGGCCGACCGTTTCTGCACGGGCAGCTCGATCATGCCGCAGAAGAAGAACCCCGACGTGCCGGAACTGGCCCGTGGCAAGACCGGCCGCGTGAACGGTCACCTGATTGCGCTGCTGACGCTGATGAAAGGCCAGCCGCTCGCCTACAACAAGGACAATCAGGAAGACAAGGAACCGCTGTTCGACACGGTCGACACCGTGATCGACACGCTGCGTATCTTTGCGGACATGGTGCCGGGCATCAAGGTGCGTGAAGAGAACATGCGCAACGCCGCACTGCAAGGCTTCTCGACGGCGACCGATCTGGCCGACTATCTGGTCAAGAAGGGCCTGCCGTTCCGTGACGCGCACGAAATCGTGGCCCACGCCGTGAAGATCTGCTCGGATCGCGATATCGATCTGGCCGACCTGTCGCTGGCCGAACTCCAGAAGTTCTCGCCGCTCGTGGGCGAAGACGTGTTCGGTTTCCTGACGCTCGAAGGCTCGGTCTCCAGCCGCAATCACATCGGTGGCACCGCCCCCGAGCAAGTGAAGCGCGCCATTGCCGCGGCCCGTGCAAAGCTGGCGAAGTAAGCTGACGAAATAAGCTGAACCGCCACGCCTCGCAGTGACGAAAAAGCCACCCGATTCGGGTGGCTTTTTCTTTGTCCGTACGACTTTGCAACTGTCTCGATCAGAAGATCGGTAACGACAGAAAGCCCTTGATGACGATGGCGTTGACGATATCGATGAAGAACGCCCCCACCATCGGCACGATCAGGAAGGCCAGATGCGACGGCCCGAAGCGTTCGGTCACCGCCTGCATGTTCGCGATGGCCGTCGGCGTCGCACCCAGTCCGAAGCCGCAATGGCCGGCCGCCAGCACCGCGGCATCGTAGTTGCGCCCCATCACGCGGAACGTCACGAAGATAGCGTAAGCGCCCATCGCCACCACCTGCACGGTCAGAATCACGATCATCGGCACCGCCAGCGTCGACAGATCCCACAGCCGCAGGGCCATCAGCGCCATCGCCAGGAACAGCGACAGGCTCACGTTCCCGAGTACCGATAGCGACCGGTCGAACACCTCGTAGCCGACCAGCGCCAGCGCGTTGCGCACCACCACGCCCGTGAACAGCACACACACGAAGGTGGGCAACTCGAAGGCCGTGCCCGACAACAACGCCGCGATGACTTCGCCGCCCAACAGGCAGATCGCAATCATGGCCACCGTTTCGATCAATGCCTGCGCGGTGATCAGGCGAACCGTATGCGGCTGCTCGAAGCCTTCCGGCGCCGGGGCTGACGTCGAGGTATCCGAGCCGGGCACCTGCGCGCCATAGCGCCCCAGACGGCCGACAAGATACCTTGCCACCGGCCCGCCGAGCAGACCGCCAAGCACCAGCCCGAACGTGGCACAAGCCATCGCGATTTCGGCGGCAGACTGCACGCCGTAGCGCTCCGCCATGACGTGCCCCCACGCGGCACCGGTGCCATGACCACCCGCCAGCGTGATCGACCCGCCCAGCAGGCCCACGCCGGGCGGCAGCCCAAGCAGCATGGCCAGGCCGACACCGATCGTGTTCTGCATGACCAGCATGCCCACCACGACCGCGAGGAACAGTCCCAGCGTACGCCCGCCAGCCCGCAGGCTCGCCAAATTGGCAGAAAGCCCGATGGTCGCGAAAAACGCCAGCATCAGCGGGGTTTGCAACGAGGTATCGAACTTCAGTTCGAAGTGCCCGAATTGACGCAGGGCTAGTGTGGTGAACGCCACCAGCAGGCCCGCCGCGACAGGCTCGGGAATGCTGTAGGTGCGAAGCGGCCCGATCCATTCGACCAGCTTGCGCCCAAGCAGCAGCACCAGCGTGGCGCAGACGAGCGTGCCGTAATTGCTGAAGACCAGTTGTCCCGTAACGCCCATGATCCCCCTCCGACATCCGAAAACCGACGAGTTTAGCAACGGGATTACGTCACTTTCTTGGGTAATTTCCCAAAAATAGGACGACCAAGCATACCCTTAACGCCATCGATTTACACCGGGATCGTGGACTTTGCCATCGTTTTCCCGGCATCTCGCCGGGGTTTGGCCGACATTGGGAACATACGGGCAACGCCGAGACACTCGTTTGGGCGATATCCGCAAGTTGCGATGCGAGAAAGCGGCGTATGGCGCGTAACGGCACATCTCGGAAGTCACCCGGGAAGTCACCCAGAAAGTCACCTCGGAGGCGGCCCAAAACGACAACACCCTGCGAACCACGTGGCTCGCAGGGTGTTGTGAGTGCCATCACAGCCCCGTGCACGAGCACGGGGCGTTCAGGGCAATTGCCGATTAACTGGCGTCCTGACGCACGCAGTCCACGAAGTACTCCGGACGGCCGTCGACCTCTTCGACCACCAGACCGTGAATATCGGTGTGGAAGCCCGGGAAACGCTCGTTGAAGTCACGGGCGAAGCGCAGGTACTCGATGATCGCGGCGTTGAAGCGCTCGCCCGGAATCAGCAGCGGAATGCCCGGCGGGTACGGCGTAAGCAGCACGCTGGTCACGCGCCCTTCGAGTTCGTCGATCGACACGCGGTCGATCTGGCGGTGCGCCAGCTTCGAGAACGCATCGGTCGGCTTCATCGCCGGCTGCATGTCCGAGAGATACATCTCGGTCGTCACGCGCGCCACGTCGTTGGCCTTGTACACGCTGTGAATCTGATCGCACAGGTCGCGCAGACCGATACGCTCGTAACGCGGGAATTTCGCCACGAACTCGGGCAGCACGCGCCACAGCGGACGGTTGTGATCGTAGTCGTCCTTGAACTGTTGCAGCTCGGTCACCATCGAGTTCCAGCGGCCCTTGGTGATACCGATCGTGAACATGATGAAGAACGAATACAGACCGGTCTTCTCGACGATGATGCCGTGCTCGGCCAGGTACTTGGTGACGATGGCGGCCGGAATACCCGACTCGCCGAACTCGCCGTCCACGTCCAGCCCCGGCGTGATGATCGTCGCCTTGATCGGGTCGAGCATGTTGAAGCCTTCGGCCAGATCGCCGAAGCCGTGCCAGCGCTCGTTCGCGCGCAGCACCCAGTCGTCGCGCTGAATCGTGCCTTCGTCGCCCAGATTGTCCGGGCCCCAGACCGAGAACCACCACGAATCGCCGTACTCGTTCGCCACCTTGCGCATGGCGCGGCGGAAGTCGAGCGCCTCGACGATCGACTCTTCCACGAGCGCCGTGCCGCCCGGCGGCTCCATCATCGCGGCCGCCACGTCGCACGAGGCGATGATGGCGTACTGCGGCGACGTCGACGTGTGCATCAGATACGCCTCGTTGAAGCGGTACGTATCGAAATTGCGCGTGTCCGCTTCTTGCACCACGATCTGCGAGGCCTGCGAGATACCCGCGAGCAGCTTGTGCGTGGAGTGCGTGGCGTAAATGGTCGCTTCCGACGAGCGCGGACGGCCTTCGCCGATGGCGTGCATGTCGCGATAAAACTCGTGGAACGTCGCGTGCGGCAGCCAGGCTTCGTCGAAGTGCAGCGTATCGATCGTGTTGCCCAGCACTTCCTTGATCATCTCGACGTTGTAGATCACGCCGTCATACGTGCTTTGCGTGATCGTCAGGATGCGCGGCTTGGCATTCGGGTCGCGCTCCAGCACTTCGCGGGCGAACGGGTTGGCTTCGATCTTCGCGCGAATCACTTCGGGGTCGAATTCCGACTTCGGAATCGGGCCGATGATGCCGAGGTGATTACGCGTCGGCGTGAGGAACACCGGCACGGCGCCCGTCATCGTGATCGCGTGCAGGATCGACTTGTGGCAGTTACGGTCGACCACGACGATGTCGCCCGGCGCAACGGTCGCGTGCCAGACGATCTTGTTCGACGTCGACGTGCCGTTGGTCACGAAGAACAGATGGTCCGCGTTGAAGATGCGCGCGGCATTGCGCTCCGACGCGCCCACGGGGCCATTGTGATCGAGCAGCTGACCGAGTTCTTCCACCGCGTTGCAGACGTCGGCGCGCAGCATGTTTTCGCCGAAGAACTGGTGGAACATCTGGCCCACCGGGCTCTTCAGGAACGCCACACCGCCCGAGTGCCCCGGGCAGTGCCACGAGTACGAACCGTCGGCCGCGTAGTGCGTGAGCGAACGGAAGAACGGCGGCGGCAGCGAGTCGAGGTACGACTTGGCTTCACGGATGATGTGACGCGCCACGAACTCGGGCGTGTCTTCGAACATGTGAATGAAGCCGTGCAACTCGCGCAGGATGTCGTTCGGAATGTGACGCGACGTGCGCGTCTCGCCGTACAGGAAAATCGGAATGTCCGGATTGCGGCGGCGCACTTCCTGCACGAATGCGCGCAGGTTGATGATGGCCAGCGCCAACTCGCCCTCGCCTTCACCGCCCGATTCGCTCGAGAACGTACCGAATTCATCGTCGTCGATCGACAGGATGAAGCTCGACGCGCGGCTGGCCTGTTGCGCGAACGACGTCAGATCGCCGTAGCTCGTCAGGCCATTGACCTCCATGCCCTCGGCTTCGATGGCCTCCGCCAAAGAACGAATCCCGGATCCGGAGATATTTTCGGAGCGGAAGTCCTCGTCAATGATGACGATCGGAAAACGGAATTTCATTGGCGTTCCTTCGACAAAAGAACGAGCCACGGTCCGACATGGCCGTGGCTCTTGGGCAGTGCAATAGAGAGGATGCTCACCGGCGGCGAGTCACTAGCGTAATGGGCTAGGTTTTCGGCAGCGTGACACCACGCTGTCCTTGATACTTTCCGCCGCGGTCCTTGTACGAGGTCTCGCAGACTTCGTCGGACTCGAAGAACAGCACCTGAGCGACGCCTTCGTTGGCGTAGATCTTGGCCGGCAGCGGCGTCGTGTTCGAGAATTCCAGGGTCACGTAGCCCTCCCATTCGGGTTCGAACGGCGTCACGTTCACGATGATGCCGCAGCGGGCATACGTCGATTTGCCCAGACACACGGTGAGCACACTGCGCGGAATGCGGAAGTACTCGACGGTGCGGGCCAGCGCGAACGAGTTCGGCGGAATGATGCAAACATCGCTCTCGATGTCGACAAAAGACTTCTCGTCGAAGTTCTTCGGGTCGACGATCGTCGAATTGATGTTCGTGAAGACCTTGAATTCAGGCGCACAGCGGATGTCGTAGCCGTAACTCGACGTGCCGTAGCTGACGATCTTCTGCCCGTCCTGGGAATAGCGGATCTGCGTCGGCTCGAAGGGCTCGATCATGCCGTGCGCTTCGGCCATTCGCCGGATCCATTTATCGGACTTGATGCTCATGTGTGGGCCTGAACTCGGGTAGTACGTAAAAAGTGGGCGTATTTTACGCGATTGTTGCGGTGCGGTGATTTTTTCACACGCACCGCCCGGCAGCCCGCGCCAACAGCCCGCGCAGTTAGCCTGTGCAATCAACCTGTGCAGTCAACCTGTGCCGTCAACCCGCTTACGTGTTCTGAACGACGATCGACGGGAACTTGCTCGTCATGTCCTTCTGTTTCGACGCGATTTTCACCGCGACCTTGCGGGCGATGGCCTTGTACAGCTCGGCGACGCGGCCGTCCGGATCGCCCACCACGCTTGGCATGCCGGCGTCCGCGTGCACGCGGATGCTCATTTCCAGCGGCAGCTTGCCCAGCAGATCGACGTCGAAGTCGTGGCTCATGCGCTCGCCGCCGCCCACGCCGAAGATCGGCTCTTCATGACCGCAGTTCGAGCAGATATGCAGGCTCATGTTCTCGATCAGCCCCAAAATCGGGACGCCAACCTTCTCGAACATCTTGAGACCCTTGCGCGCGTCGAGCAGCGCCAGGTCCTGCGGGGTCGTCACGATGACCGCGCCCGTGACCGGCACCTTCTGCGCCAGCGTGAGCTGGATGTCGCCCGTGCCCGGCGGCATGTCGACGATCAGGTAGTCGAGATCCTTCCAGTTGGTCTGGTTGAGCAGTTGCTCCAGCGCCTGCGTCACCATCGGGCCGCGCCACACCATGGGGTTGTCCGGCTCGATCAGAAAGCCGATGGAGCTGGCCTGCAAGCCGTGGCCGACCATCGGTTCGAGCGACTTGCCGTCTTTCGACTCGGGCTTGCCGTGAATGCCCAGCAGCGTGGGCAGCGACGGGCCGTAGATGTCGGCATCCAGAATCCCGACATTCGCCCCTTCGGCCGCCAGCGCGAGCGCCAGGTTGACCGCCGTGGTGCTTTTGCCCACACCGCCCTTGCCCGAGGCAACCGCCACAATGTTTTTCACATTGGGAAGGAGCTTGACGCCACGCTGAACGGCGTGCGCGACAATCTTCTGGCTGATTTCGACAGCAACCCGCTCTACCCCGGGCAGTTTGCCGACGGCGTCGGTGATGCGCGTGCGCATGGCTTCGAACTGACTTTTCGCCGGGTAACCGAATTCGATGGCGATGCCGACATGGCCGTGCTCGGCGTCGACTCGTTTCACGTACTTGCCGGCGACCAGATCCAGCCCCGTATCGGGGTCGACGATGCCTCGCAGTACGTCGTTGATTTGCGCTACTTCCATGTCGGTCTCTCGCTCTGTAGCGGCACGCGGACGGGCCGGCGCATCGCTAACAACTTGTAACATCCGTGGCGCGCGCTCTCGATTAGCATGCGAGGCGCACGTGTTTTGGGGAACCAGTCACCGCGGCAATCTGTCCTTGCCAGCGGTTGACACTCGGCACTATTGTAAAAGACGTCGCGCCGGCTGGCGTCAAAACCCATGCCAGGCGCGCGTGCTTCCGCGAAGTGCTCACGTGTGTCTCATCACAGCAAGCTAATCGAGAAGGAGCCTTATATGAATAAGAACACTCTGCGCGCTTCGGCGCTTGTCCTGGTTGCCGCCGCCATGCTGGCTGGCTGCCAGACGCCGCAGGGCACCAACACGGCGGTCGGTACCGGCGTCGGCGCGGCGGTCGGGGCGGGTCTGGGTAACCTCATCGGTGGCAACACGACGGGCACGCTGATCGGCGCTGCGGTAGGTGCCGCCGCCGGCGGTGCAGCCGGTTACAACTGGCAGTCCATCAAGAACACGCTGGGCGGCCACACGGCCGGCACCGGCACGCAAATTACCGAACGCCCGGACGGCCAGCTCCAGGTCAACGTGCCGAGCGACGTGACGTTCGACACCAACCAGTACGCCATCAAGCCTAACTTTGCTGCCGTGCTGACCGACCTGGCCAACTCGCTCAATCAGAACCCGGGCATCACCGCACGTGTGATCGGGCACACCGACAGCACCGGTGGCGACCGCATCAATATCCCGCTGTCGCAGAACCGCGCCAACGCTGTCATCCAGTTCCTGACGAGCCGCGGTGTTGCCGCGAACCGTTTGCAGGGCGTGGGCGTGGCGTCGAGCCAGCCGGTCGCATCGGATGCCACGGCCGAAGGCCGCGCGCAGAACCGCCGCGTCGAAATCCTGCTGCAAGCACCGCAGCAACAGGCCCCGCGCTGATCCACACGATCGGGGCGGTGTGACCGATGATGTGCCAACTGCATGTTGCGCCGCAGCATCAAAAAGTTGGCACATCGGTTGAACTAATCCCGCTTCACGTCGCTCTGACCCTTCGGAAGTGCCTACCGTGGGCGCTTCCATCTCCTCTTTGTTATTGACGTTACGTGTGCCTAGTTATGCCGGAACCTGGTTCCGGCTTTTTTTTGGCCGAACGCTTTTGAGGCCTCATGCCGTTGCCGCGCCGAGCGCATCGGGCATCGCCGCCACGTGACACCTGACAGTCCTCGGAATCGCCCAACAAACTGCCCATTATTCCCGCCAAGTGACCCCGTTTGGGCGGCAACGCGCCACGCCTGCTAGAATCGTCCTTTCCCCGCCACTACTACCCACACGCAAACTCCATGTCCCGCCGCATTCTTGTCACCTCCGCCCTGCCGTACGCCAATGGCCAGATTCACATCGGTCACCTGGTGGAATATATCCAGACAGATATCTGGGTGCGGTACATGCGGATGCAGGGCCATGAGGTGTACTACGTGGGGGCGGACGACACGCACGGCACGCCGGTCATGCTGCGTGCCGAAAAGGAAGGCCTCACGCCCAAGCAACTGATCGAGCGCGTCTGGAAAGAACACAAGCGCGATTTCGACAGCTTTGGCATCTCGTTCGATAACTACTATTCGACGGATTCCGAAGAAAACCGCGAACTGTCCGAAAACGTCTATCTGGCGCTCAAGGAACAGGGGCTGATCGAGGCGCGCGATATCGAACAGGCGTATGACCCGGTCAAGGAAATGTTCCTGCCGGACCGCTTCATCAAGGGCGAATGCCCGAAGTGCGGTGCCAAAGACCAGTACGGCGACTCGTGCGAAGTGTGCGGCTCGACCTATGCGCCGACCGACCTGCTCAACCCGTACTCGGTGGTTTCAGGCGCTACGCCCGTGCGCAAGACCTCGACGCACTACTTCTTCAAGCTGTCGGACCCGCGCTGCGAGCAGTTCCTGCGCAAGTGGGTGGCGGGTCTCGCCCAGCCGGAAGCCGCGAACAAGATGAAGGAATGGCTGGGCGAAGACGGTGAGTCGACGCTGGCCGACTGGGATATTTCGCGCGATGCGCCGTATTTCGGTTTCGAGATCCCGGGCGCGCCCGGCAAGTATTTCTACGTCTGGCTCGATGCACCGGTCGGCTACTACGCCAGCTTCAAGAACCTGTGCGCCCAGCGTGGCCTGAACTTCGACGAGTGGGTCAAGCCGGGCTCGACCACCGAGCAGTACCACTTCATCGGCAAGGACATCCTGTACTTCCACACGCTGTTCTGGCCGGCGATGCTCGAATTCTCTGGCCATCGCACGCCGACCAACGTGTTTGCCCACGGCTTCCTGACGGTCGATGGCCAGAAGATGTCGAAGTCGCGCGGTACGTTCATCACCGCCCAAAGCTTCATCGACACGGGTCTGAACCCGGAGTGGCTGCGCTATTACATCGGCGCCAAGCTCGGCAACACGATGGAAGACATCGACCTGAACCTCGGTGACTTCATCGCGCGCGTGAACAGCGATCTGGTCGGCAAGTACGTGAACATCGCCAGCCGCGCCGCAGGCTTCCTGCTCAAGCGTTTCGACGGCCGCATCTCGGCTGACGCCATGCAAGCGCCGCTGCTCGTGCAGTTGCGCGGCGTGGCGCCGCAGATCGCCGCACATTACGAAGCGCGTGAATTCGGCAAGGCCCTGCGTCTGGTGATGGAACAGGCAGACGCCGTGAACGGCTACGTCGACACGGTCAAGCCGTGGGATCTGGCGAAGGACCCGGCACAAGCGGGCGCGCTGCATGAAGCCTGCTCGGTGTGTCTGGAAGCCTTCCGTCTGCTCACGCTGTATCTCAAGCCCGTGTTGCCGACGACGGCTGCGGCGGTCGAGCAGTTCCTGAGCATTGCCCCGCAAACGTGGCAGGACGTCGCCACGCCGCTGACCTCGGCCAGCGCCATCACGGCTTACAAGCACCTGATGACGCGTGTCGAAGGCAAGCAGGTCGAGGCACTGGTTGCCGCCAACCGCGATTCGCTGCAAGCGACGGCGGCCCCGGCCGCAGCGTCTGCTGACGCGAGCAAGGCGAAGGGCAAGGACAAAGCCGCCACAACCGCGCCGGCGGCGGCAGACGACGGCGTCATCACCATCGACGACTTCGCCAAGATCGATCTGCGCATCGCACGCATCGTTGCCTGTCAGGCCGTGGAAGGTTCGGACAAGCTGCTGCAACTCACGCTGGATGTGGGTGAAGCCCAGACGCGCAACGTCTTCTCGGGCATCAAGTCGGCGTATCCGCAACCGGAAGCGCTGGTCGGCAAGCTCACCGTCATGGTGGCCAACCTGGCCCCGCGCAAAATGAAGTTCGGTCTGTCGGAAGGGATGGTGCTCGCAGCGTCGGCCGCGAACGAGAAGGCCGAGCCGGGCATCTACATTCTCGAACCGCACGACGGTGCCAAGCCGGGCATGCGCGTGAAGTAAGCACGCGCGCAGTCGCCGCAACACTGTAGTACCCGCCACCCCAAGCGCCGGAGATCATCCCGGCCTTGGGGTGAAGTCTTTTGGGGCGCCGTCGCAGGCGACATGACCCCTCGCCTGCCAAGGCAAAACTACTTATGCGCTGAGACCATCAGCATCATGGGGCGCTCCAGTTCCTCGGCCAACGCAGGCATCTGCTGGATCTGCTCAGGCGTCGGCGCAAACTCCTCCACCCGCTGCAACTGAAAGCCCGCACGCATCAGCGCGTTCAGCGTCGTGCCGAGCATACGGTGATACTTCAGCACGCCCTTGGCAAACCAGTCGGTGCGGCGTTCACCCTCAATGCTGTAACCGTTCACCGGCCACGTCTTGCGCCCGTCCTCATCGGCCAGCCAATGGGGATAGGCTGCCGCCATGAAAATCGGATGTTCGATGGTGAACACGAGATGTCCGCCGGGCCCGAGCGACTGATGAAGATGCGTTACCAGACGGTCGAAATCGCGAACGTAGTGAAAGGTCAATGCGCTGTAGGCGACATCAAAGGCCAACGCGGGGAGATCGAGCGTATCGAGGTCGGCAATGCGGTATTCGATCACAGGGTCAGGTGTATCGGCCCTCGCCCGCGCGATCATGTTCTGCGACAGATCGAGCCCGAGTACCGACGCCGCCCCTTGCGCGCGCATCCAGCGCGAGGCCCAGCCGAAACCACAGCCAAGATCGACCACGCGCTTGCCGCGCAGGTCCGGCAGCATTGCCCGGATGGCCGGCCACTCGGGCGCGCCGTCGAGCCCCAGCACTTGCCGGGGTAACTGGCTGTAGCCCGTAAAGAAATCCGGGTTGTCGTAGATGTTTTGAGCCATGTCGGTATTTCCGGTCAAGCCGCTCGCGTGAGCAAGGCAAGCGCCGCCTAGCGCAAATGCTCCACTGGCAACGCCGTGGTGAATTTCACCGTCTCCATCGAGAAACTGGCGCTGATGTCCTGCAAATCGGCCACGCGGATGAGCTTCTTGTAGAAACGATCGTAGGCGGCGATATCGGGGAGATACACCTTGAGCAGATAGTCGATGTCCCCCGCCATGCGGTGAATCTCGACGATTTCCGGGAGTTCGCGCGCGCCGGAGACAAACCGCACCATCCACTCTTCGCTGTGTGTCGCGGCCTTGATGAACACGAACGCCGTGACGCGCAGATCGAGTTGCTGCGGGTCGCACAGCGTGACCTGCCCGGTGATCACACCGTTCTCGCGCAGGCGCTGCACGCGCCGCCAGCAAGGTGTGGGCGACAGATGCACGGCTTCGGCCAGCTCGCCCAGCGAACGCGAGGCATCCACTTGCAGATTTTCGAGAATCGCTAGATCAGTTTTATCCATAATTGCCACATAAAGGGAAAAATTTTCTCAATCCTACTCGATTTGAGCCAAACTTTAAAAGCCTTTACCTGTGACTGCCCGGTAGACTGGCCTGACATTTCGAAAACGGGCGATGCCATGAAAATCTTTACCGAACACCCCGCTTCCGTCGGCGAAAACTACGCCCAGCATATGGGCTCTGCCGTCTCGTTCGCGTTGCCGTTGCTCGGCGCCGGGCTTGCGTGTCTTGTGCATGCGCTGCTGCCGTTCGCCTTCGAGAAGACCGGCAGCAAGATCATCGTGCGCCTGCATGAGCGAATGGTGACGCATCGCCATCGTCATGCCTCGGCGCCGGTGCAACCTGCACAGTCCACGCCGGAGTAAGTGAGCGACGCGACTCCGGCGGACGCAGCGCAATAACAGGATCGGGCGGATCGAGCGGATCAACCCATCTCGATCCCCCTGCCCTCAAGGCCGTTCCGACGCCGGGTCGGGCGAGCGTGACGTCACCGTCACCCGGCCGTCCGGGCCGAAGTGGGCGTTGAACATGCCCGCCGTATTCACACCGTCTTCGAGCCAACGCCAGCTCCACACCACTTCCTTCTTGAGCCGGTACTCCGCGACCGTGGTCGGCTTGCCGAGCAATCGCCGCACGTCGTCCTGCGACATCCCCGGCTGCACCTGTTCGAAGTTCTCTGCTGTCAGCGCCTGCGTGACGGCGCGCAGCTTGCCGTCGGGCGCGATATCGACCATGTACGTCCGCAAGCCGCCGGGCGCGCGTGGGTACTCCAGCCGGCGCGAGCCGTCGCTGTTCTCCCACACGATCTCGGGCTTGCCCATCTGATCGCGCACCTGCGTCTCGGTCGTGACACCCGGCTTGAGATCGCGCAGCAGCATGTCGTCGGGTTTGACGGCATTGAACGTATCGCGCGCTTTCTCGCGCACCTTGTCGATTTGCTGCTGATCGCAGCCGAACAGGCCCAGCAGACTCGCGAACAATCCCATGGCGACTCCCCAACGAACGCTGCGGCGCAGACCCTGCGCCGGTTGAATCGAATTACGCGACGTCATCATCGATGGCACCTCCCTCTTCTACGTTGCGCCGTGCGCTCACCGCTGCCGCTTTGCTTTGCCTCGGTGCCCACACGGACATCAATCGAAACGGCGGTTGAACAGCACGTCGAAGCCCGACAGCGAACCGGTGCGCAGCGCCAATTGCCAGCGGCGCGACACCTGCCACGTGATCTTCACGATACTCGCCGAGCTCGTCAGTCCTTGCTCGAAACCGAGCGCGAAGTTGTCCGAGATCGCCTTGCCCACCTTCACCACCTGCTCGTCGTCCGACAGGCCCGACTCACTGGTGCCGATGCTGAATTCGTCGATCCCCAGATCCTTGATGATGCGCTTGCCGCCCGTCGCGCCGAGCAGCACCGTTGCTGCACCGGCCATCGCCTGACGCTGCCCCAGACCCGCGCCATCCGGTCCATGGCCGAACATCAGCCACGAGAGCTTTTCTTCGTCCGACACACTCGGCTCCGACACCAGCGACACGCGCGGCTGGCGCACCGTGCCCGTCACCAGCACGCCCGCCGCCACCTCCTGATTGCGGCGCATGGCCTGAATGTAGAGGTCCGGGTTGTCGAGCGGGCCAACGAAGTTGATCTGACCGCGCTCGATGGCGAGCTTGCGGTCAAACGCTTCGTAGGTGCCCTCGGCCACCGTGATCGTGCCCGTGGCACGCATCGGCGCCAGCGGCGCGCTCTGCACGTGCATGCTACCGCGCAACAGCAGATCCGCCCCTGCGCCGACAAAGCGGAAATCGCGGCCCAGATTCAGTTCGATATCGATCCGCGGCGAGAAGCGGCTCGCGGGTTTCGCACTGATGCGCGCGGCCTCTTCCTTCGGATCGAGCGGCTTGCTGCGCGACTGCGCGCCGCCGCGCACGACGAGTACGTCATCCCCCAGCTTCGGCGCACTCGTTGGCGGCAATGCGAAGCGAGCACGATCGACCGTGAACTTGCCGGTCACCGACATCGTGTCGCCACTGCCCACCGCCTTCGCATCGCCCGTAAGCGAGAGCTGGCGATCGGGAGCCGCAAACAGTTGCAGCTTGTCGGCCGCGAGCGTGATGCCCAGCGTCGGCTCGGGCGTGTCGATTCGAATACCGCCCGTGGCGCGTGCCGTACCGCCGCCACCGCCGGTGAAGACCACATCGCGCAGGACGATCTCCGTCGGGGTGAGGCCGATGCGCACGTGGCCATCCTTCACGCTCACACCCGTATCGAACATCTGCACCGACAAGTCGTCGGCGGTCAGTTCCCCCGTTGGACGCGGTTTCGCCACCGTGCCCGCCAGCGTCATCTGTAAGTTAGCGCGGCCCTTGAAGGCAAACTGCGCGCCGGCCAGATTCTCGAACTTCGAAATGTCGGGAATGACCATCGCCACACGGCCGGTGAGCGGCGCGTCGTCCGGCAGACTCGGAATGCCGTCGGCCACACGCAGGCCCGTCTGCACGTCGGCGTCGAGCGTACCGATCAGCGCCGACGCCGCCTTCACCGTCGCGCGGGCCGACTGTC
Source organism: Pandoraea sp. PE-S2R-1 (assembly GCF_002179865.1). NCBI lineage: Bacteria > Pseudomonadati > Pseudomonadota > Betaproteobacteria > Burkholderiales > Burkholderiaceae > Pandoraea > Pandoraea sp. PE-S2R-1. The sequence continues at coordinate 967,492 of NZ_NGUR01000010.1, forward strand.
CGGACAAGTCGATGCGCGCACGCATCTCCGAGATGCCCAGTGGCACGCGGGCGCCGATACCGCCCTTCTCGGCGCTCAGCCCCGGAATGCCGGTGATGGTGACCTTCACATCGTCGTTGACGCCCCCACGGCGCAGCGTCACGTCACCGCTGCGGCGCACGATTTCGACGAAACCGTCGGCACGTTGCGCCATGCTCACATTCCATTTGCCATCGAGCACCAGATCGCTGGCCAAGGCCGGTTGCTCGCCGGTGAATGTCGCGACCACGCGCAACACCTGACCGATGTCGAGCGTGTCGATGGTGCCGGCCGTCTTCAGTTGTCCCGCGCCGTAATCGAAGTTCGTCAGCGACAACGCGCCGACGCCCGTGACGAGTTTCGCCGCGCCCAGATGCACGCGCTCGGCGCTCGCTTCGACCTGCCACGGCGAAGCGAGTGTCAGCTTCGGCATGCCCCGGTTTTCCAGCGCCTGAATCGTGCCGCGCCAGCCCGGTTTGCCACGGGTATCGGTCACGGCACCTGCGGCATCGATGTTCAAATCCAGCGGTGCTTCGCGCAACTTGCCTGCGGCCTTCAGATGCAGCGTGTGGGCCCCCCGCGTGCCCGCCAGCGCCACCGACAACTTGTCGAGACGCGCCACGTCGCTCGTGAAGCCATTGCCGTCGAGCGTCACGTTCAGGCGATCGCCCGGTGCGCCGGGCAGCCCGCCGCTCACATCGACCTTACCGGCAAGGTGATCCAGCTTTTGTGCGCCGAACACCAGTTTGTCGGCGGCAAGCGTTGCCACCACCGCCGGACGCTCGATCGTGCCCGATACCTGTCCGTCGAGTTGCAGACGTCCCGCTAATCCGAAGCCGAGCTTGTCGAGCGAGGGCGCGTCGATGTTCACGGCCATCTTGTCGCCTGCGGCACCGAAACTGCCACGCAACGCGACCTTGTTGCCCGCCACGAGCAAGTTGGCATCGCTGGGCAGCAATCGCTTGCCTGCCACCTTCACGGTGCCCGTGCCGCTCATCGGCAGGTCGGCGTAGATGCTGTCCTGTAGCGCGAATTTGAGCGTCACGCCCAACTCGGGCCGCAACACGCCCTGCGCGTCGAACTGGCCGGTAACGCTGGCCGCTGGCGGCTTTGCCGCGCCCTTCTTCGCGTGCGCGGCGTCGTAAAGGTCATACCAGGCCGCCGGATCGAAACGCGTCAGCTTGAGTTGTGCCTGATACGCGCCAGTGTCGCCGTTCTCCAGCACACCGGTGGCCGCTACCTTGCCCTGTCCGGCATCGAGCGAAAGGGTATGAATCGTCGTGCCCTTCGCATCGAGACCGACGTCGGCCAGCACGCGACGCGTCGCATCTCGCCAGTCGAGCACGATGCGCTGCCCGGTGGCGTCGAGCTTGATGTTAAGCGGCCCGGAGAGTTTCGTCGCAGGCAACTTGCCGTAGAGCGCGCGCAGATCGAGGTCCTGCATCGCCAGCGCAAAGCCGCCGACCATGGCCTCGGCAGGTCCATCATCGGCGGCCGCCGTGGTTGCGCTGGCCGCCGATGTCGATGTCGATGCCGGTGCCGATGCCGGTGCGGTGGCGGCAACCTTCTCGCGACGCACGTCACCGCTGCCGGTAAGCAGCGCACGTCCGGCGAGCTTCAGTTCGATGCCCGTGAGTGCCTGACGCGTCGCGTCGAGCAATACCTCGGCACGCAAACTCTCGACCGGCAGCAATTCCGCATCGATCGCGCCGGGCTTTGCATTCGTCACCGAGACCGGCCCCAGCACGCGGAACTCCTTGGCCCCCGGTGCCGGCCGCAGATCGGCGTTCACGGCGAGATCGGCTTGCGGCGCTCCCGCAGAGAAATCGCGCGGGTTCAGGTGATCGAGCGCAATCTGCGCCCGCGACAGCGGCACCGCACCGAACGGCGCCGCCGCAATATGCGCCGTACCGTTGAGCTTCTCGCCAGTCGCGACCAGATCGACGATCAATGCATCGAGCGACCCCGACAGGTCTGCCTTCAACGACACGGGGATATCCCCCGCCTTCGCTTGCAGTCCGATGTTGCCGCCGAGTGCGAACGGGCGTTGTCCGTTCAATTGCAGATTCGCTTCGGCTTCGCCATAAGGCGTGCCGAGGTGTTCGAGTTGCACCGTGTGTTGCGTGCCGTCACTGCGCGCCGCGACACGAATGTCGTCGAGCACGAGCGCCGGTGAGTCGAGCGTGAGTTTCGCCACACGCACGTCGTTCAACGTGAGGCCTAGCCCGAGTGGCAGGCGCAGGCTGGCCGGCATCACCGTCGGTTGGTTCGACGGCGGCGACGGCGCAAACGCCAGCGCCACGTCACCGGCATGCAGCTTGTCGACGGTGAAATGCAGCGGACGCAGCGACAGTTGCCAGCGGCTTTCGAGACGGCTCACCGTGACGCGGGTAGCGCCGTCGATGTACCGCACGTCGTTCACCGTGAAGCCATGCGCGAAGCTGCCGCTACGCCAGTCGCCCGCGAGCTTGCCGCCGAGCGAGGAAACCGCCGTCTGCCAGAGCCAGCGGCTGCCGCGCTCTGAGGACATCGCCCACAGCAGCGCGCCGATGGCCAGCACGACGATCAGCAGCAGCGTGAGCAGCACGCCTGCGAGCCAGCGCCCCCAACGCCTGCGAGGTGGCGGGGACGAAGGCGGCGGATTGGACGACGGCGGCGTTCCCCCCGTGCCGCCAGCCCCCTCGGCGCCCGATGGCGCGGCAGGGGCAAGCGTAGGTTCGCGCTCCGCCGGTGGCTGCGAAGACATCATCGAATTGCGTGGCAAGGTCGTCATCAGAAGGCCACCCCCAGCGAGATCGACGGCCGGAACTGACGATCGTTGACCCCGTAGCCGAGATCGACGTTAACCGGCCCGACTGGGCTGCGCCAGCGCACGCCCAGACCGACGCCGTGATAAAGCGGCGTGGGGTGACGATAGTCGTCGGTGGCCGTGCCCACATCCCAGAAGGCCGCACCGCCCCAATCGCGCGTGAACCAGCGTTGATATTCGAGACTGCCGGTGCCGAGGTATTTCGTTGGGAACGTCGTGCCGTTCTGCTGCCGCCCGAGGCTCTGGTACGTATAACCGCGAACCGACGACGTGCCGCCCGCGAAGAACAGCAGCGACGACGGAATGCGATTGCTGTTGCCGTTGGTGATCACCGCGCCCAGTTCCAGCCGGGCGATCACGATATCGCGCTGACCGACCGGGAAGTACTGGCGAATGCGGCCATAGACACGGCCGAACGTCTGATCCGTGAGCACCGGCTTCGCCGCGAAGCCGATCTGCGTGTTGATGATGTTGCCGGCGCGCGGGAAGATCAGGTCGTCCACGTCGCGCCGCGTCCACGCGAAAGCTGGTACGAGGGCCTTGTTGACGAAGCGCGTGCCGCCATCGGGGCGTTCATCCGTGTGATAGAAGTCCAGCGAATAGGCCCAGTCGTAGCGCTCACGCGAGCGGGCTCGCTTGATGCCGACTTGCAGCGCACGTTGATCCAGACCGTTCAGGTCGGTGCGGTCGTACGAACCGCGCAGGCTGTTCGTGTAGGCGTCCGGGTCCGGGGGCATCGCCAGTTCGGCGTAACCGCCCTGCCGGAATTGTTCGAGACGCGCCTGCGTGTCGAACGTCCACGCGCTGCCGAACACGTTGTAGTACGAGTAGCGGCCATTGACGCTGCCGCCCGTGTCCGTCGTATAGCCCACACCGCTTTGCACGCGTTGCGTGGGGAATTCGTTCACCCTCACCTCGACCGGCGCGTTCTCCGCCTTGGCCGGGTCTTCCGTCACCGAGATGATCACGTTCGAGAAGTACGGCGTCGCCTGAATCTGGCGCTGCAACTCCTGCAACCGGCCCGCGTCGAACGCCTCGCCGACCGAGAGCGGGTTCACATTGCGGATGATCTGCTCCGGGTAGCGGCGCGTGCCGGTGATGATCAGGGGCCCGAGCGTGAACGGCGGGCCGCTGTCATACGTGGCCGCGAGCGATGCAGCATCGTTATCGGCATCGACCACTGCGCGCGAGAACGTCATCTTTGCCGCGTGGTAGCGCTTCTGGCCGAGATTGAACAGCGTGTCGCTCTTCGCCTTGTCCCAGTCGGCCTGCCGGAACGGCGTGTCCACCGGCAGTCCCCAGCCGTTGCGCAGTTGCTCGACGCGTTGCGGGTCTTGTTCGGCGATGGGGCCGGTGAACTTCAGGTCCACGTCCTTGATATGAGTGCGCGGGCCCGAGTCGACCGTGACATGCACATCGCGCTTGCCGTTGATGGTGGCCACGTCCACGTGGGTGACCGGCGAAAAGTAGCCTTCCGTGGACGTGAGTTCCTGAATTTGCTCGCCGACCGTGGCGATCAGATGCTCGAACTGCGCGTCGCCGATGTCGTCTCGGTCCGCGTAACGGACGAGGTCGAGATTCGCGTTCAACAGTTTGGCGAGGCCATTGGGGGCGTCCACGCGAACGCGATAGTCGGCCCGGGCGAGCGTGGGCAGGGCGAGGGCGCAGGCCAGCGCGACGAATACGGCACGCATCCGGCGCATTGGGTGCATCTGGCGCTTGGCGTGCGCGTGGCGCGCGCGCGACCGACGGCGTGCGTCGTAGCCGGGTTTGATCTGTGCGACGGTCAAAACCTTCCTTATTGTCATGGCATCCGCCGCCGATACTTTGGCGTGCGGCATATCGGCCTGTTCGGATGATGCTTATGGGCAGTGCGCATGAAGCGTATTGCCGTATTTGACCATATCCCTGGTGTCACTTCACCCACGAAGCCCAAACCGGTCCAAACCGGTCCGAAGCGACGCGTGGCGACCGGTTTGCGGTAGAATCAGCGTCGTTTGGCACGGCTGCGGCTGTGCCGCTTTGCTGATTGCAGGCTGAATTGCCTGCCTAATTTTTGCGCAGACCGATCATGTACGAGTCCGACATCACCCAATTCATCAACCAGTTGAAGAGCGAGAAGCCGACGCTGGAAGCCGAGCAGCGTCAAGGCCGTTCCCTGCTGTGGGACAAGCAACCGATCGATATGGAAGAGCGCCGTCGCGCCCAGCAATCGCGCGTGGCCCAACAGCCGTACGTCTACCAGAGCGAGTAAGCCTTGCCGGCGGGCTTGATGCGCGGCCATTACAGCCTATTAGCGCCATCGCCCGTCACGCCAAGCGCCTCTCGCCTGCCACCACCAGCCCTATATCGCGTTGAATCACACCACGCCTGACGATCCGTCGCAAACGCCCGAGCCCGTCCCCGAGACCGCGCCGGTGCCTTTGCACGTCGATCCGCCGGTCGATTCCACGGCAGGGGCCGGAGCCGCTGAAGTGGCCCAGGTGGCGAACGCGACCGAGGCGCCCGCCAGTACCGGCGCCCCGCCCAAGGCTGCGAGCGGTGCCGTCGAAGGCAAAGCCTCAGAACTGCCGGCGCCGCCCGAAGGGCGGGACACCACGCCCGACACCGTCGACGGTGTTGCGCGGGCACGTCTGTACGGCGAGCCGTTGTTCGCGATGCCGAACGACCTGTACATCCCGCCCGACGCGCTCGAAATCTTCCTCGAAGCCTTCGAAGGTCCGCTCGACTTGCTGCTGTACCTGATCCGCAAGCAGAACTTCAACGTGCTGGACATTCCGATGGCGCAGGTGACCAAGCAGTACCTGCTCTACGTCGAACAGATCCGCACCACCAACCTGGAGTTGGCGTCGGAGTATCTGCTGATGGCGGCCATGCTCATCGAGATCAAGTCGCGCATGTTGTTGCCGGTCAAGAAGGCCGACACCGGCGAAGAAGCGGAAGATCCGCGCGCCGAACTCGTGCGCCGTCTGCTCGAGTACGAGCAGATGAAGCTGGCTGCGCAGACGCTCGACACCTTGCCGGTGCTGGGCCGCGACTTCCTGCGCTCGCAGGTGTACATCGAGCAGAGTCTGCAACCGCGCTTCCCCGATGTCGATTCCGAGGACTTGCGCGCAGCGTGGGCCGAAGTGCTGCGCCGGGCCAAGCTCGTACAACACCACCGGATTTCGCGCGAAGAGTTGTCCGTTCGCGAGCATATGAGCCAGATTCTGCGGCGTTTGCAGGGTGCGCGGTTCATGGAGTTCAGCGAGTTGTTCGACGTTGGGCGCGGCGTGCCGGTCGTGGTGGTCAACTTCATCGCCATGCTGGAGCTGGCGCGCGAGTCGCTGCTCGAGATCACGCAAGCCGAGCCGTTCGCGCCGATCTACGTGCGCCTCACGTATTCACCGAACTGAGTCGCCGAACTGACTCGCCGAACCGAGTCACCGATGGAGGCCGCGCCGGGCTTGCGGTTTTGCGCACGCCCGTTGAGATTTCCTCTACAATCCCCCGGACATTTTGGCGGCCAGACCCCAATATCGGGCCAAGCGCATGCCAGATCTGGACTAGGGGGAACAGGCCCTAGCCCCACATACGCCACGCACGGAACCTCAATGAAAGTCATCCCCTCGATTCACGAACTGCGCGATCAACTGCGCGGACAGAATCGCGTTGCCTTCGTGCCCACGATGGGCAATCTCCATGAAGGGCATTTGTCGCTGATGCGACTGGCGCGCCAGCACGGCGACCCGGTCGTGGCCAGCATCTTCGTCAATCGACTGCAATTCGGGCCGAACGAAGACTTCGACAAATACCCGCGCACGATGATGGATGACGTCGAGAAGCTCACGCGCGAGAACGTCTACGTGCTCTTCTCGCCCGACGAGAAGGAGATGTATCCCGAGCCGCAGGAGTATCGCGTCGAGCCGCCGACCGATCTGGGCGACATTCTCGAAGGCGAGTTCCGCCCGGGGTTCTTCAAGGGCGTGTGCACCGTCGTCACCAAGTTGTTCTCCTGCGTGCAGCCGCGCGTGGCCGTGTTCGGCAAGAAGGATTACCAGCAACTGATGATCGTGCGCAGCATGTGCCGACAGTTCGCACTGCCGATCGAAATCATTGCTGCCGAGACCGTGCGCGCCGACGACGGCCTCGCGCTGTCCTCGCGCAATCGTTACCTGTCGGAGACCGAGCGCGCAGAAGCGCCGCAGCTGTACCGTCTGCTGGGCCAGATTCGCGACGACGTCAACAGCGGCAAGACCGATTACGAGGCGCTCGAAGCCGCTGCCATGCAGACCTTGCGTGAGCGCGGCTGGGCACCGGATTACGTGTCCATTCGCCAGCGTGCCAATTTGCGGGCACCGGCCCCGGGCACCGCACCGGCCGAGAGTCTCGTCGTGTTGGCTGCTGCGAAGCTGGGCGCGACGCGTCTGATCGACAATCTGGAAATCTGAATCCGAGTGCCGGCAGCGTCTGGCGTCTGACTGCGCGGTGTCGCAGGATGGGCGAGAGGCGAGGCTGGCAGATATCGTGCGCGTGTCGGATGCGCGTGCTTAATTCGTCGCGCGGAGTGCGCGACATTGCAACACAAGAGGCAAGCCATGTACCGCACCATGCTCAAGTCGAAGATCCACCGCGCCACCGTGACGCATTGCGAATTGCATTACGAGGGCTCGTGCGCCATCGACGAGAACCTGCTTGAAGCGTCGGGTCTGGTCGAGAATGAGCAGATCGACATCTTCAACGTCAACAACGGCGAGCGTTTCACGACGTATGCCATTCGTGGCGAGCGCGGCAGCGGCATGATTTCGTTGAATGGTGCCGCGGCCCGCCGTGCGCAGTTGGGCGACATCGTGATCATCGTGTCGTATGCGCAGGTCGACAACAAGGATGTGCTGGCGGGCTTCAAGCCGCAGCTCGTGTTTGTTGACGAGAAGAACGTGCAGAAGGGCGAGCGCGATCACGTACCGCTGCAAGCGTGGGAAGAAACCCGCGCCTTCGACGCAGCAAAATAAGCAAAAAGTAAGAAAGAAGAACGCGCAGCACAAAAAAACCGGCCGAAATGGCCGGTTTTTCGTTTCAAGAAGAGAACCCCAAAATGACGCCGACAGCAAGCGCGGTTGCAACGGACAGCGAGCGTTGAAACGAGTCGACGGCGCGTCCGACCGTTTGCAGATGCGAAGTGACGCAAATGGTTGGGCGTGTCGGCGACCGACCGCGTGAGTGGGCGCACGGGGCATGGGGAGGAACAGGGGGAAGTGAGCGCAGGGGTGGGTTGCAACGGACAGGGGGAGGATGACGAGCCGCCGGTGCGCTGCCCGTTTTCCAAAGCGAATGACGTGGAGCGACGAAAACGGGTGGCGTGCCGGCGGCCGACCGAGAGACTAGGCGGTGGGGAGAGCACGCGCAGCCCTACCCAGCCTTATTCCCCTACAAACTTAACGATCCCCTGCCACTGCGGCAGATCGCGTTCAACACGGCTGGGAGCCACATCCCACAGCGTGAGCCCGTGCGCGGCGAGTTGCACGTAGTTCTGTGTGTCGCGCAGCATGCCGAGCACTGGCAAGCCGGCTTCGTCGCAATAGCGGGCGAGTTGATCGGCGGCGCGGGTACGGGCATCGACGCGCATGCCGACCACGCCGATACGCACGTCGCCCTGACGGACCGCCTTCTCCTCTTGAAGCTTTTGCAGGAAGTCGCGCGTCGCGAGGATATCGAAAATCGACGGCTGCAATGGCACCAGCACGTGATTGGCGAGTTTGAGCACCGTCTCCAGCCGTTTGCCGTGCAGACCGGCGGGGGTGTCGAGCACCGCGTGCGTCGTGCCCTTGGGCGGACGGGCGATCTCACTATGATCCACATCCCAAGTCGCAATGGGCCGTAGCGCTGGCGGACGCAGCCCCAGCCAGGCCCGGGAGGACTGCTGGCGGTCAGTGTCGCCCAGCATCACCGCGTGCCCTTGAGCGGCCAGATAGCCCGCCAGATTCGTTGCCAGCGTGCTCTTGCCCACGCCGCCTTTCGGATTCGCCACCACGATCACCGGCATTACGCACTCCCCGAGGTCGATTTTCCGCACATCTTACAACGGCTGCGTGACGGCTTCCGGCGGCAACCGGCGGCACGTCTCGGGCACTGAGCCCGCCAGCCTCACCGCAGACAGCCCCACACACGCGACAAATCCAGATGCGCAGCGAACGAATCGGCGAGGCGGTCCAGCGAAGCCTCGCGCAGCGCGTTGTAGTCCTGCGCTTCGATATCGCGTGCACCGGCCCATGTCAGCAGCGCTTGCAGGGCTTCCGGCGTATCGAACAGGCCGTGCAGATACGTGCCCATGACCTGATCGTCCTCAGAGCGGGCCCCGTCGGGCACGTCGCCGCCCTCGCCTGCCAGCAGCGCTGCCGGACGCGCCAGCGCCGCCCCGCGCGTCACGCCCATGTGGATCTCGTAGCCACGCACCGGTGCATCGCCCGCGCTTAGACGCCCGCTGACCACGCGCAACTGCTTCTGCGCCTCCATCGTTGTCTCGATCTCCAGCCAGCCGAGGCCCGCCGTCGTACCGGCGTCGCCTTCCAAACCGTCCGGATCGTGAATCGCCGTCCCGAGCATCTGCAAGCCGCCGCAAATGCCGAGCACTTTGCCGCCGTAGCGCAGGTGGCGCGCAATGGCCGGTTCCCAGCCTTGCGCCCGCAGCCACGCCAAGTCGGCACGCACGTGTTTGCTGCCGGGAAGAATCACGAGATCCGAGGCCGGCCACGGCTCCCCCGCGCTTACGTAGCGGAAGTCCACCTGCGGATGCGCCCGCAATGCGTCGAAATCCGTGTGATTGCTGATACGCGGCAGTGCAGGCACCGTCACCCGCAATCGCGTCTCGCCGCTGGCCGCCGTGTGACGCTCGCCGGGGAGCATGTCCTCGCCATCGAGATGCAGCCCGTGCAGATACGGCAACACCCCCAGCACCGGAATCCCCGTGCGCGCCTCCACCCATTCCAGCCCGCTCGTGAGCAACGACGGATCGCCGCGAAAGCGATTGATGACGAACCCCTTGATGCGCGCGCGCTCGCTGTCCGACAAACACGCCAGCGTGCCGACCAACTGCGCGAAGACCCCGCCACGGTCGATGTCCGCCACGAGCAACACCGGCGCATCGACGGCTTCGGCAAAACCCATGTTCGCGATATCGCGCGCCCGCAGATTCACTTCGGCCGGACTGCCCGCCCCTTCCACGATCACCGCGTCGTAGCCCGTGCGTAGCCGCTCATAGGCGGCCAGCACGGCCGCCATCGCACGTGGTTTGTATTCCTGATAGGCCCGCGCGTCGAGATCGGCCACCACCTTGCCGCCGATGATCACCTGAGCGCCACGGTCGCTGCTCGGCTTGAGCAGTACCGGGTTGAAGTCCGTGTGCGGCGCAATACCCGCCGCTTGCGCCTGCAACGCCTGCGCGCGTCCGATTTCACCGCCGTCGGCCGTCACGGCGCTATTGAGCGCCATGTTCTGCGGCTTGAACGGCGCAACGCGCACGCCCTCGCGATAAAGCAGCCGGCAGAGCCCGGCCACCACCGTGCTCTTGCCCGCGTCGGAGGACGTGCCCTGAATCATCAAGGTGCCACGGAGGCGTCGCGAGGACGTTGCGCTGGAATTGGCAGGGATTTCACTCATGGTGCGGATTATCGCATCGGGCGCTCGTACAATATCGCCCATGAGTGCCCACGACCTGACTTTCGTGCTGGGTGGCGCGCGCTCCGGCAAGAGTGCGTTCGCCGAACGCCTCGCCTCGGAGAGCGGCCTGCCAGTCAGCTATCTCGCCACCGCTGCGGTGAGCGACGAACCCGAGATGCGCGCCCGCATCGCGCACCACCGGGCCAGCCGGCCAGCGCACTGGCCCACCGTGGAAGTCGGCCGCGATCTCGCCGGTGCCGTGCTGGAAACTGCCCGCGAAGGACACTGCCTGCTCATCGACTGCCTGCCGCTGTGGCTGGCCGGGTGGCTCTGTCCGCCTGACGACGGTCCTGACGCACCAGCAGACGATACGCAATGGCATGACGTTGTCGGCCAACTGACGCACGCGCTCTCGACCGCCCCCGGCAAACTCATCGTCGTGAGCAACGAGATCGGACTCGGCGTGATCCCGATGGGCTCGCTCACGCGACGCTATGTCGATGAACTCGGCCGTCTCAACCAGCGCGTTGCTGCGCTGGCACCGCAAGTGCGATTTGTCGTCGCCGGCCTGCCCATGGCCGTCAAAGGATGATGGCGGATGCTCACCGGACTCGCCCCTGAATCTCTCTGGCTCGCCGGCCTCATCGGCGTGCTGCTCGACGCGTGGCTCGGTGAGCCGAAGCGCTGGCATCCGCTCGTCGGCTTCGGCTTCATCGCCAACGGCGTGGAAGCGTGGCTGAACTCGCCCGACATCCGCGACAAGCCCTTCACCGCGATGGTGCGCGGCACGTGGGCGTGGGCGCTCATGTTGCTCGTGCCCGTCCTCATCACGTGGGCACTGACCTTTCTGCCCGGCTGGGGCGGCATCCTCTGGCAGGCACTAGCCCTGTACGCGGCGCTCGGTGCACGCAGCCTGCGCGAACACGTCATGCCCATTGCCCGCGCGCTGCAAGACGGCGACCTCACGCGAGCGCGTGAGCTGACCGCACGCATCGTGTCGCGCGATACCGAAGACGCGAGTGCGTCCGACATCGCACGCGCCGCCGTCGAATCGACGCTCGAGAACGGTAACGACGCCATCTTCGGCGCCCTCTTCTGGTTTGCCATTGCCGGAGCGCCCGGCGTCGTGCTGTTTCGCCTCGCCAACACGCTCGACGCCATGTGGGGCTACCGCACCGAACAATTCCTGTATTTCGGCCGCCCCGCGGCCCGCATCGACGATCTGCTCAACTGGATTCCGGCACGTCTCACGGCGGCGAGTTACGCCATCTTCGGCGACGTCGCCCGCGCCATCGACTGCTGGCGCACACAGGCGAGCGCATGGTCGAGCCCCAATGCCGGGCCCGTCATGGCCGCCGGCGCCGGCAGTCTCGGCGTGCAACTGGGCGGCCCCGCCCGCTATCACGGCGAGTGGGAAACCCGCCCGCCGCTGGGATGCGGCACGGAACCGTCCGCACAACACATCAAGGCCGCGTGGCGGCTCATTTCACGTTCCATGTGGATGTGGCTCGTGGTGAGCGGTGCGCTCGCGCTCTTTGCTGCATCGCAGGCCGACGCCGCCACCGTGGGGGTGTTGTGAGCGTTTCAGCAACACCGGTAACCGCTGCCGCCGCACCACCTGCACCACGCCATGGCGGCAATCTGGGCGAAGCCATTGCCCGCTACGGACGCGCACGCGAAGACTGGCTCGACCTGTCGACCGGCATCAATCCGCAGGGCTATCCCGTGCCGATGCCGCCGCCCGAGGCGTGGCGCGACCTGCCCGACGCCTTCGACGATCTGACCGACATTGCCGCCAACTACTACGGCGTGCCGGTGAACACGATCGTGCCCTGCGCCGGGTCGCAGGCGGTCATCCGGGCGATACCGACGCTGTTGCGCCCGGGGCGCGTGGCGGTGGCCTCGCTGACCTACAGCGAATATGCCCCCGCCTTCGCGCGCGCCGGCCATACGCTCGTGCCATGGACGGGTCCGGAGGCCGGACTCCCGGATGTCGACTATCTCGTCTGGGTAAATCCCGATAATCCGACGACGCGGCACGTCTCGCGCGAAACCTTGTCATCATGGCAAGCTTCACTCGCGAACCGTGGCGGGATGCTGATCGTCGATGAAGCGTTCGCGGATGCGTCACCTGCGGCGTCGATCACCTCGCAGGTCGGGCAGGACGGTCTCGTCGTGTTGCGCTCCGTTGGCAAATTCTTCGGACTGGCGGGGATTCGGGCGGGGTTTGCCCTGTGCCCGCCGACGTTGGGTGCGTCACTGGCGCAGACTCTCGGGGCATGGACGGTCAGCGGCCCTGCGCGTTTTGCGGTGCGCACCGCGTTGCGTGACACCGCGTGGCAAATTGCCGCACGTGAGCGCTTGCAGCACGACGGCGAGCGGCTTCTCGCGCTGTTACGCCGCCATGGCTGGCCAGCGCTGGGCACACCGCTGTTCGCATGGGCCCCGCATCCACTGGCCCCCGTCTGGCACGAAACGCTGGCCGCGCAAGGCGTCTGGACACGTCTGTTCGACGCTCGGCCCGTAGCCATACCGGCAGCAATATCACCGGCAGGCGCAGCCGTCACAACGGCCGCCATTCAGTCGCTGCCCAGCCTCCGATTGGGTCTTCCTGCGGACGAATCCGGCTGGCAGCGCCTCGCCGACGGGCTGGCCGACGCACCGGTGTCCTGAATTTTTCGGGAACTGCCGTGCCCGGCGGGTATCAAATTTCCCCGTTATGCTTCTGAACGGACGTGCCCTGCCCGTTCAACCGACGGCGCACGGCCTCACGGGCACCCTCAGTGCCATCGGCGCCTTACGCCGTATTAAACGACGTGCGTTTGCCGCCGTTTTCGTTACAAATTGAAGCATTTCTGCAACAAATGCACACAGCCTTCGCCTCAGGGCGCCGTTAGACTGAGGGTTCTTTCGCAAGGGCTTTCCCTATATCAAAAGGACGACCAAATGAAAAAACTTCCGCTGTTGCTCGCTACGCTCGTGACCGCCACCGTCGTGATGGTGGGTTGCTCGAAGAAGGACGATCAAACCGCCGCGCCGGCTGCCGACACGTCGGCATCGGCACCGGCTGCTGCCCCGGCAGATAGCGCCCCGGCCAGCGATGCAGGCGCCGCCATGGCACCGGCTTCGGATGCAGGCGCTGCCGCCCCGGCTCCGGCTTCCAACTAACGCTGCACGGCGCTGCCGCGGGCTTCGATCGGGCATCCGGTCGATCCTGCGGTGCGCTGAAACGACTACGCCCCCTGAACTCGTCTGAGCTCAGGGGGCGTAGTCGTTTACATCGTTATGTCGTTACGGTGCCATGTCGCCATGTCGCTATGTCGCCGGGTCGCGACGATCCGGCTTACTTGACGATGGTCACACCGCCATCGATGACACCGTAGGCTTCCACCTTGCCCGTGCCGCTGCCGCTGCGGGCCGACGAACTCGAATCGCCCGTGCCGCTACCGGTATTGGCGCAAGCGCCGAGCATGACCGTCAGCGCCACCATCAGCGCACTCAATATCCCGAAATTTCGTTTCACGTCTTCTGACTCCTTGGCTCGCCCCGGCGTAGATGCCCGGGCAGGTTACGCATCGTTCGACCGCAACCCGGTGACGTCAGTTCGCCACGGGGGCATCTTACTCTGCCTCTCGTCACGCTGACGCCCCTGCGCCGCGCCGCCTTGCAGCGTCGCGGCAACACGTCGACAATGGCGGGGCTTTGTCGTCCTCGCGGTCGACGCACCACTCCGCTCTGCGCCCCATTAACCCTTTCTGCCTCGCACGCCGGTCAATGTCGCTCACTCTTCAGGCTGTCTCCCGTCACCGCGCACGCCATGTCGTCGCTGTTTTTACGACTGTGCTTTCGGTGTTCTGCTTCACCGCGGGCGCGCATGCCGCGATCTCCGTGAAGGACGACACTGGTGCCACCGTCACGCTGGCGGCCCCTGCACAGCGCATCGTGAGTCTGGCACCGCACGCGACCGAACTGCTATTCGCCGCCGGTGCAGGCGACCGCGTAGTCGGTGCCGTGGCCTACTCCGATTACCCCGAAGCGGCCAAACGCATCACCCGCGTGGGTGACAACAGCGCCCTCGATCTCGAACGCATTCTCGCGCTCAAACCGGACCTGCTGGTGGTGTGGATGCATGGCAATTCGCAGCGGCAAGTCGAAGCGCTGCGTCAGTTGAAGTTGCCCGTGTTCTATTCGGAACCCAAGCATTTGACCGACCTGCCCGATGCCATCGAGCGTCTGGGAGCGCTCACCGGCACCCCCGCTAAAGCGCAGGCGGCCGCCAACGCGTTCCGGGCACGTTACGAAGCGCTGCGCACGCAATATTCGTCGCGCGCGCCGGTGTCAGTGTTCTATCAAGTGTGGACGCAGCCGCTGATGACGCTCAACGGCACGCATATGGTGAGCGACGTGATCCGCCTTTGCGGCGGCGTCAATATTTTCGCCGACGAGCCCGCGCTGGTGCCGCGCGTGTCGATCGAGGCCGTGCTCGCCAAACGGCCGGAAGCGATGTTCACGGCCACGCCCGGCGCGACAAAGTCAGACAAGCCGCTCGCCACGCTCGATAGCTGGCGCAAGTGGACACAATTGCCTGCCGTGGCGAACAACAATCTCTTCGGCATCGACGGCGATCTGATCAACCGCCCCGGCCCGCGCATTCTCGACGGTGCACGCACGATGTGCGAAGACCTCGATATCGCGCGTCAGCGGCGTACGCAGGCGCACGCGCAGTAATCGTTCAGGCGTTCCAGCGCACCAGCCGTGCGTGTCCGTCGTCGCTGAAGTGCAACTCGCAAGCGGCACCGAAGCCGAGTGCCCACGACAGGCACGCCGTTGTCGGCAGGCGTAGTGCCGTCGCCGTGTGCAGCCGGATCGGTCCGGCGTGCGTCACGGCGATGTGCACGTCTCGTGCAGCGTTCGCCGTCGAAGCCCGCAGCGCCGCCTTCGCCCACGCGTCCATGCGCAACACGACATCGCGTGCCGACTCACCACCGGGCGGCGCAAAACCTTCGACATCGTGTGCCCAGTCATCGAGTTGCGCGCGATCGAGGGAGTCCCAGCGCTGCATTTCCCACTCGCCGAAGTGCATCTCCGACAGACGGGCATCCTCCATCACCGGCATGCCGAACGATTCGGCAATCACATTCGCTGCGCTGCGAGCGCGCTGCAAAGGGCTGCTATGGACAGCGACGGGCACGCGGCCATCGAGCCATGTCGCAACGTTCTCTCGCATGATCGCCACACGCGCGTCGAACTGCGCCGCGTCGGCCGGCAGGTCTGTCTGCCCGTAGCAGATGCCCGGGGCAACGTCGGGCGGCGGATGCCGTAAGAGAATCAGATCCATGCGCACACCGTCAGATACAGCGCGAGTTCGCCGATCTGTTGCGCGAAACCCAGCGTATCGCCGGTATAGCCACCCAGTCGTCGGCGCAGATAGCGAATGAACGCCGCGCGCAGCACGATCAGTACCACCACGCCGGTCGCGCCAGCGCGCCAATCCGGCCAGAATGCCCACGGCACGCTGCACGCCACACCGAACAACAAGCCTTCGAGACTCAGACGTTGTGCGACCGGCTTCGCCTTGCCCTGTGCACGCACATAGTCGAGCGCGCGCAACAGACTGATCGCCATGCAACGGCTCGCCGCGTGGGCGCCGATCAGCACGACCGCAAAGCCACTCCATCCGAACGCCGTCTGCACATCGACCAGCGCCTGCCATTTGATGGCGAGCGCCAGCCAGAGAGCAACCGCCCCATAGGTGCCGATGCGCGAGTCGTGCATGATCTCCAGCACGCGTTCGCGCTCGAACGCACCGCCAAAGGCATCGACCGAATCGGCAAGGCCGTCCTCATGAAACGCGCCGGTCAGCAGCACACTCACCGCAAGCCCCAGCGCAATCGACAGACGCGGTGACCAGAGCATGCCCATCGCCACCGTCAACACCGCCACCAGCACACCGACGAATACCCCGACCATCGGGAAGTAGCGCGTCGCCGCGTTCAGTTGCGCGGGCGAATAGCCCACCCACGAGGGAATCGGCACGCGCGTGAAATAGCCGAGTGCCGTCAGGAAAAGCCGAAGTTGCTGCTTGCCCCATCCGTCATGTGCATCCGGGCCGGGCGCCGACGGCACGACCGCGTGCGACGCCGTCCCCTCGCCGGGAAGCGGTGCGGGATTCTCGTCAGACGGATCGGGGGGCGATGTTGTCATGTCGTCATGCTGCCGGTGTGTCGCGATCGCTCACGCCTGCGCCTTCGAACGTAGCCATCTCGCGCAGGAACGCCGCAGCCGCCTGAATCAGCGGCATGGCCAGCGCCGCGCCGGTGCCTTCACCCAGTCGCAGCCCCAGTTGCAGCAGCGGCTGTGCACCCAGTGCGTCGAGCATGGCACGATGACCGGCTTCGTCCGACGCGTGCGCAAAGAGGCAGTAATCGAGGACGGCCGGGGCGAGACGCGCGGCCACGAGCAACGCCGACGTGCTGATGAAACCGTCGACCACAACGACGAGCCCCAGCTTGGCCGCCGCCAGATACGCGCCGGTCATCATTGCGATCTCGAAGCCGCCGAATGTCGCGAGCACATCGAGCGGATCGACTTCACCGCTCACCGGATGAGCGTCGAGTGCCTGCGCCAGCACCGCCGTCTTGCGCGCCAGTCCTGCGTCGTCCACGCCGGTGCCGCGCCCCACGCAGGCGGCGAGCGGCAAGCCCGTCAGTCGCTGCATCACACAGGCCGCTGCCGAGGTGTTGCCGATGCCCATTTCGCCAAAGCCGATCATGCGCGTGCCACGCTGCGCATGGGCGACCACGCGCGCGGCACCGGCAGCGAGCGCCGCTTCAAGCTGTTCGCGCGACATGGCCGGGCGTTCGAGAAAATTCTGCGTGCCACGCGCGACGGGAATATCCACCAGCGAGGCATGCGCCGGGAAGTCGGCCGCCACGCCCGCGTTGATCACTTCCATCTCGATCTGATTGGCGCGGCAGAACACGTTGATCGCCGCACCACCGCGCAGAAAGTTGAGCACCATCTGCGCCGTGACCGCCTGCGGATACGGGCTCACGCCCGACGCCACGATGCCGTGATCGCCCGCGAACACCAGCATGGCCGGACGCGTGAGCTCAGGCGTCACGCTCTGCTGGATACGGCCGATTTGCAGCGCGATGCGCTCCAGCGCGCCGAGGCTGCCGGGCGGCTTCGTCTTGATATCGATGGCGTGTTGCAACGCGGCGTCCATGGCGGCGGACGGCGCGGCAACCTCGAACAATTCGGCCAGCAGCGGGCTGTATGCGGTCATTGCGGTCATGCGTGAGACTTCCTGAAACGAAAACGAAAAACGGCGGCGTGACGGATGGGTAGAGCCGGAGGACGTCGCTTACATTTCCACGCCGGGCTGCGCGCGAATGCCCTGCGCGAAGGCGTGTTTGACCGGCGTCATGTCGGTCACCGTGTCTGCCGCGTCGACGAGCGCCTGCGGTGCGCCCCGGCCGGTGATCACGACGTGCTGCATCTCCGGGCGCGACTCCAGATCGGCGATCACGGTATTCACATCGAGATAGCCAAGCTTGAGCGCGATATTGAGTTCATCGAACAACAGCAGGCCGAACGATGCGTCGGCCAGCATACGGCGCGCCTGCTCCCAGGCCGCTTCGGCCTTGGCGATGTCGCGCATGCGGTCTTGTGTGTCCCACGTGTAGCCTTCGCCCATCACGTGAAACTCGCATTCCTCCGGAAAACGGCGCAGAAATTTCTCTTCGCCCGTCGGGATCGCGCCCTTGATGAACTGCACCACGCCCGTCTTCATGCCGTGGCCCATCGCACGTACGACCATGCCGAAGCCCGAGCTGGACTTGCCCTTGCCATTGCCGGTGGTGATGACGAGCACGCCGCAATCGTGTTGCGCCTGCGCAATCTTGCCGTCGATCAGCGCCTTCTTGCGCACCATGCGGGCACGATGGCGCTCGTTGCGGGCCTCGTCGGCGTTGCTGCCGTCAGGGGTGGCGTTGGGATCGGGTTGTGGCGTTTCGGTCGTCATGAACAGCACCTGTAAAAACTGTGACCACGGGCGCGTGGCGCGATGCCACGCACGGGCATGGTGAGAAAAGCCAGCGCCTTAGCCACGGCGGGCGGGCACGAGTGCCTCGTCCTCGCCGTCGCGAATGAGGCGTAGCGGGTAACCGAATGCGTCGCTGCAATATTCGGCCGTGAGTACGTCGCGCACCGGTCCGGCGCGCCATGCCCCCCGCCCATCGAGCAACAACGCATGGGTGGCGAAACGGCGGGCGAGATTCAGATCGTGGCAGGAAAAGACCACAGCAGCATCGTCGCGTGCCGCGTGTTCTGCGAGACGTTCGAGAGCATCCATCTGGTGGTGCAGATCGAGATGCGAGATCGGTTCGTCGAGCAATAGCAATGGTGTCGCCTGTGCCAGTACTGCTGCCAGCGACACGCGCTGACGCTCACCGCCCGAGAGCGTGGTGACATCGCGCTGCGCAAACGATTCGAGCCCGACCTGCGCCAGTGCGTCGAGCGCAGCGGCAATATCCTCGTCCGATTCCCATGCGCCCCAACGGCCCTGTGCCAGATACGGATGCCGGCCCGCGAGCACGACTTCGAGCGCCGTCGCGCCGAACGCGTCGCGCGTTTGCTGCGGCATGAGCGCGCGCACCTTCGCGAGTGCGCCGACGCGCCACTGCGCGAGTGGTTTGCCCGCGATATCGACGCGGCCGGAGGCGGCAATGGCGTCGTCGCGATGCGGAGTTTCGTCGATGCTGCGCAGGCCGGCGAGCGTGCTGAGCAGTGTGGTCTTGCCCGCGCCGTTCGGACCGGCGAGGCACCAGCATTCGCCGGGGGAAACGGCAAAGTCGAGCCAGTCCACCAGCACTCGCTCGCCCGCGCGTAACGTCAGCGCGTGAGTGTGCAACAGCGAAGTGGGCGCCTGCGACGAGGGACTCATCGAATCACCCGTCGCGAGAGCAACCAGAGGAACAGCGGCACGCCGATGATCGCGGTAATCACGCCGACCGGCAGTTGTGTCGGCGCAATGACGGTACGTGCGACCAGATCCGCGACCATCAGCAACACGCCGCCCGCCAATGCCGCAGCGGGCAGCAGCATGCGCTGATCGTTACCGAAGCGCAGTCGCAGAATATGCGGCACGACGAGGCCAACGAAGCCGATGCTGCCGGCGGTGGTCACCGCCACCGCGGTGGCCAGCGACGCCGCCAGATAGATGCGCGCGCGCAGCGGTCCGACCGACACGCCGACGGCCTGCGCCACGGCTTCGCCGCGCAGCAGCACGTTCAGCCGATGGGCCACCGGGCAGACGATGAGCAGCGTCGCGCCCAGTGCCAGCAGCGGCAACGTGGCACGGTCGACGCCATTGAGATCGCCGGTGAGCCAAAACAACATGCCGCGCAGGCTGGCGTCGGGGGCCAAGGTGAGAATCAGCATCGCGAGCGCGCCGAAACCGGCGGCCATCATCACCCCGGTGAGCAGCAGGCGAGCGCTGCTGTCTTGTTCGCCGGGACGGAAAAAGCTGCGGTGCGAAAGCGCCATCACGAGCGCAATGGCCGCCAGCGCACCGAAGAAGGCGCTCGTCTGCACCCAGAAGAAAGGCAGCATCAGCGCGAGCGAAGCCAGTGCTGCGACGGCCGCACCGCCGGAGATACCGAGCACGTAAGGGTCAGCCAGCGGATTGCGCAGCAGCGTCTGCATGAGCGCGCCCGACACCGCCAGTAATCCGCCGCAGGCGAAGGCGGCCAGCGCACGCGGCAGGCGCAGACGCCAGACCACGTCGCCGGCCAGCCCGACGTCGTGCCCGAGCATCAGACCGCCGATCTCATGTAGCGAGACCGGCACGCTGCCCAGCATGAGCGACGCCACGAGCACCGCCAGCGCGAGGCTGGCGAGTGCCGTCCAGATGGCGAGTGCGCGGCGCAGCGTCATGCCGCTACGCCCCGCGATGCCGGTGCGTCAGAACTGCTTCCAGCCGAGCGTGACGTAAATCGCGCGCCCGATCGTGTTGTAGGCATAAACCGTCTGGTAGTTTTTGTTGAAGACGTTGTCCAGGTGCGCCGAGACGTACCAGGATTTGTCGATATCGTAACGCGCTTGCAGGTTCACGAGCGTGTACGCGCCCAGATGCTGGCCACCGCTGTCGTAGCGCTCGCCGCTGTAGAACACGTCGCCGCCGACGGTGAACTTGTCGAAGCGCTTGGACAAGCCGACCGAGCCGAACTGCTTGGCACGGCGGGCGAGTTGCTTGTCGGCATCCAGATCGGTCGGGTTCTGACGCGTGAACGAGGCCCGCACGTCGACGCCGAAAATCGGACGGCCGGTGTACGTCAGTTCAAGCCCTTCGACACGCGCCTTGGCCACATTCGAGGCCGTGTACGGGAACACCGTCAGGCCCTGAATCAGGTTCGTGTACTTGGTCTGGAAACCGGTCAGCTTGACCAGACCCAGACGCTCGCCGCCGTTGAACTGCACGCCGAGTTCCTTCGAGATCGAACGCTCGGGTTGCAGGTTCGGATTGCCGTAGCCCGGGTAGAACAGGTCGTTGAAGGTCGGTGCGCGGAAGCCGTCAGACGCGTTGGCCATCAACTTCCATTGCTGCGTCAGGTTGTAGCCGTAGCCGACCCAGTAGCTGTTAGCGCCGCCGAAGTCGGAGTACACGTCGCGGCGCACGTTGGCCTGCACCTGATGCTTGCCGAAGGTGCCTTCGTAGCCGAGGTAGCCCGAATCGACGTGGCGGTTGTTGCGGCCGTAGTTGGTGCTGCTCTCGACGGTCTGCTCCAGACGGGTGTAGCCGGCGATGAGCTTCTGGTCGGGCATGAAGGCGTATTCGTTACCCCAGTCGATCTGATTGCTCGACGTGTGGAAGTTGCCGTTGCCCTTGCCGTTCAGATAGTTGTAGCTGTAATCGTCGCCCTGCGTGACCGAGAAGCGCGTGCTCCACTTGTCGGTGACGTTGCCCTTCGCGTAGCCCGAGATCTGACGCACGCGGGCGTCGGTATCGTTCAGATCGGTGGGCTTGCCGTAGGCGTTGTCGTAGCTGCTGCTGCCGTCGCTCTGGAACAGGCGCACGCCGACTTCCCACGTGTCGCCGAGCTTTTGCGAGATCGACGCGCTCACGCTCGTGTTGTCGTCACCGTTCCGGTTCGGGTTCACATTCTTCGGATAGAAGCGCGGGTCGATGGCCGTGATGCCATTCGTGTGAAAGCGCGACACATCCAGCGAGAAGTTGGTCTTGCCGTCGTTGAACGAGCCCGCAATGCCGGCGTTGGCCTGCGTGGTGTTGTTCGTGCCGTAACCGATTTCCGCGTAGGCGCGCGGCGGGCCGCCATCGCCCTTGCGGGTAAAGATCTGAATCACACCGCCCACGGCTTGCGACCCGTAGAGCGCCGAAACATTGCCGCGCACGATTTCGATGTGGTCAATTTGCGACACCGGAATCTGTGCGATGTTGGTCGTGCCCGTGGTGGCCGAGTTGACCGGCACGCCGTCGATGAGCACGAGCGAGGCGTTCGACGCCGCGCCGCGCATGAAAATGCTGGCCGACGTGCCGAAGCCGCCGTTCTGCGCGATTTCCACACCGGCCTGACCGCGCAGCAGCGTCGGCAAGTCCTGCGCCTGGCTTTGTTCGATGTCTTCGCGCGTGATCACCGAAGTGGCGGCGAGCGTGTCGGCCAGCTTCTGCTCGGTGCGCGACGCCGTGACGACCGTGGTCTTGAGCTGTGCCGCCGTGGTGTTGTCGCTGGTGGCTGTGTTGGCCGCGACAGTGACGGGAGCGGCCGGTGCGGCAGTCGTTTCAGCCGCAGTCGCAGCAGTGGCTGGCGCGGCAGACTGGGCGTGCACGGCGAAGCTCAGCGAGGCAGCGAGCGAGGCGCAAACGAGAGCGACGGTACGCGGGGCAGGAACAAAGGCAGGCGCGTGCGGCGCCATAGCGCGAACGTGGGAGCGCATGATCTGGTGTGACTTCCGTAGTTTTCTTTTTTGCCTTGACCCGTTCCCCCGCGGGTCGTCAGCGCACGGGGAGCGCCGGCGACAGGTCACGGATGCAAGTCGGATGGAATCGCATCGACACATGAAAACGACGGCGAGCCGCCAGCGGCAGGGCCGGGCGGCATGACTTTTCCCCACTCGCTCGGCCGGTATCCGGGCTGGTCATCGTCACGCCTGACCGGCCTTCCCACAAGTGAAACACTTGCAGTGGCGATTGAGGCGAAGCGCGTTTTCGGAAACCTTTATGGCCGAAATGATGACTTACCGTTGCGGGGGCAGCACAGGTTGGCCAGCCCGTGTGGGGGCGCGGCTCCCTGTTTCCCGTTTAACTGCGCATGCCGGGGGGCGTGCGCGAGCACCGAAGCGCCGCAAGTGTAGGGGTCAATCGGACGAGCGTCAATGCTCGTTCATCGGGCATTGGCCGCCGATTCCGTTAGAATGTAGGGCAATTAAGAGGACGCAGCCCGATGCTCACCGATCTCGACAATCTCACTGACAAAATCGAACAGTTGGTTGTGATAAGCCAACGTTTTCATCAACACAATCAGGCACTGCTAAGTGAGCTTGAGCGCACACGCGCCGAATGCGACGATACCCGCGCCGCGATTGAACAATTACGCGCCGAGCGCGACGCCCTGCGTTTGCAGCGCGATCAGCTCGCCGCCAAGATCGACGAGGCTCAGGTTCGCCTGAATGCCATTCTGGAAAAGCTTCCGTCGCAAAACCCTGCTGAGGGTCAGATGGATCTGCTCGGTACCCCCGGTGGAGAACACGCATGACGATCAAGCAGCTCGAAGTTCATATTCTGGAACAGTCGTACCGTCTCGCGTGCCCCCCGGAACACGAGGCTGATCTGCTCTCCGCCGTCTCGCGCGTCGATGCCGAAATGAGCAAGGTTCGTGCACAAAGCAGCGTGCGCGGCACCGACCGGATTGCCGTCATGGCAGCGTTGAGCCTGGCATCCGAATTGCTTGCACTGGAAAAAAGTATTGCTGCTGGACAATCTTTCCCCGCTGAAGAAATTCAGAGTAGAATGCAACGCATGAACGATCGATTAAGCGCTGTGATCGACCAGTATCAAAGCTGAGTCAACGTAGAAATTCACAGGCTGTCGCGCGATTCAAAAGGTTAGTTTTCCCTGCCTGGTTTGCGAAAGTCATAGATTCCTTGAACCAATGCTTTTTGCAGGTTGCGGAAGTTTGTAGTGCTGGCGTGAGCGTCACTCTGTCTGATGAACCCAAAGCGCTACTAACCGCGACCACCTTGAACCTCCCGGTTCAGGATGCCGGCTTAGCGGCTGTGGCGGGGACCCAATACACGGCACTGCGTTCGCGCAGTGCCGTTTTTTTTCGTGCGATGAATGTCGTGCGCTGACGGCAAAAAGAAAGGCGGCCCGCAGGCCGCCTTTTTTCTTTCTCGCTACCGAAGCTAACGTTACGCGTCAGAACTGCGCTTCGCTCAGCGACAGCGCCGAATCTGCACCCTCGGTGATCGACTGTGCGAGACCCGGTGCTTGCGTCAGGATGTGGTCGGCAAAGAAACGTGCAGTGCCGATCTTGGCATCGTAGAACGCCGGATCTTCCGCACGACGCGCCTGCGCTGCCAGCAACGCACGGCCCATTTGCCAGCCACCCAGCACGATCCCCGCAAGCTTCAGGTACGGCACGCTGCCGGCAAACACGGCATTCGCGTTGTCTTGCGTGTTCGCGATGACGTAATCGACCACGATCGACAACGCTTCACGGCCCTTGGCCAGACGCTCGGCCACGCTCGTCGCCACGCCGCCTGCGGCGCGCAATTCGTTTTCGGTGGCCGCCACTTGCTCGAACAGCGCACGCGCCACGGCGCCGCCATCACGCAGCGTCTTGCGGCCGATCAGGTCGTTGGCCTGAATGGCCGTCGTGCCTTCGTAAATCGGCAGAATCCGTGCATCGCGGTAGTACTGCGCAGCGCCCGTTTCTTCGATGAAGCCCATGCCGCCATGCACCTGCACGCCGAGGCTCGTGACGTCGAGCGACATCTCCGTGCTCCAGCCCTTCACGATCGGCACCAGGAACTCGTAGACGGCCTGTGCGCGCTTGCGCTCGCCGGCATCAGCGGCATTGTGGCCGATGTCGGCCTGCGCCGCCGCGACATACGCCAGCGCACGCGCCCCTTCGGTGAGCGCGCGCATCGTCATGAGCATGCGCTTCACATCCGGGTGATGAATGATCGCGACCGCGTCGCGCGACGAACCGTCGACCGGACGGCTCTGCAAACGATCACGGGCATACGCCACCGCATGCTGATAGGCGCGCTCGGCGACCGCGACCCCTTGCATGCCCACGGCGAAACGCGCGGCGTTCATCATGATGAACATGTACTCGAGACCGCGATTCTCTTCGCCGATCAGGTAACCGGTTGCGCCACCGTTGTCGCCAAATTGCAGTACGGCGGTCGGGCTCGCCTTGATGCCGAGCTTGTGTTCGATCGACACGCAATGCACGTCGTTACGCGCGCCGAGCTTGCCCTCGGCATCGACGTTGAACTTCGGCACGATGAACAACGAGATACCCTTCACGCCCGGCGGCGCATCGGGCGTGCGGGCCAGCACGAGGTGCACGATGTTCTCGGCCATGTCGTGTTCGCCGAACGTGATGAAAATCTTCGTGCCGAAAATCTTGTACGTGCCGTCGCCCGCGCGGTCGGCACGCGTGCGCACCAGTGCGAGATCCGAGCCCGCCTGCGGCTCGGTCAGGTTCATCGTGCCGGTCCATTCGCCGGAGAGCAGCTTAGGCACGTAGAGCGCGCGCTGGGCATCGCTGCCGGCCGTGAGCAGCGCTTCGACAGCGCCGTCGGTCAGCAACGGGCACAGGGCGAACGACAGGTTCGCCGCGTTGAGCATTTCGGTGCAGGGCGTGGCCACCAGTTTCGGCAGGCCTTGGCCGCCGAATTCCTGCGGGTGCAGCACCCCTTGCCAGCCGGCTTCGGAGAATTGCTTGAAGGCTTCCTTGAAACCCGGCGTCGTGGTGACGACACCGTCCTTCCACGTGCTCGGCTGCTGATCGCCGATGACGTTCAGCGGTGCGAGCACTTCCTGGTTAAAACGTGCGGCTTCTTCGAGCACGGCCTGTGCGATTTCGGGCGAGGCATCCTCGTAGCCCGGCAACGCGGCAATGCTCGACAGGTCCGCCAGCTCGTTCATCACGAACTGCATGTCCTTGATCGGGGCCTGATAACTCATGTCGTTCCTCCAGGGAATTCCGTTTGCCTGCGGATGGTGGCGAATGCCGGGATTCTTATTTTTTATTGTCTTGTGTCTGACCGATTCATATGAAGACGCAGCACGTCGCCCGTGTCCTCATGTGAATCGGCTGCGAAGCCAGTCTCTCGACTCGCTCCGCAGCGCGATTTCGTGACAGCGTTCTTACTTACAGCGCGCTCACCAGTTCCGGCACGACGGTGAACAGATCACCCACCAGACCGTAATCCGCCACCGAGAAGATCGGCGCTTCCGGATCCTTGTTGATCGCCACGATCACCTTCGAATCCTTCATCCCGGCCAAGTGCTGAATCGCCCCCGAGATGCCCACCGCCACATACAACTGCGGTGCCACGATCTTGCCCGTCTGTCCGACCTGATAGTCGTTCGGCACATAACCGGCATCCACTGCCGCGCGCGAGGCGCCCAGCGCCGCACCCAGCTTGTCGGCCAGCGGCTCCAGCACTTTCGTGTAGTTCTCGCCCGAGCCCAGACCACGGCCGCCCGAGACGATGATCTTCGCGCTCGTGAGTTCCGGACGGTCCAGCTTCGTCACTTCACGGCCCACGAACTGCGACAGACCGGCGTCCGGCGTAGCAGCGATGCTCTCAACTGCGGCGCTGCCACCGGTCGCGGCTGCCGGGTCGAAGCCCGTCGAGCGCACCGTGATCACCTTCACCTTGTCGGCGCTTTGCACCGTCGCAATCGCGTTACCCGCGTAGATCGGGCGCTCGAACGTGTCCGCGCTGTCGACCTTCGTGATATCCGAGATTTGGGCGACATCGAGCAGTGCGGCTACGCGCGGGGCAATGTTCTTGCCGTAGGCGGTGGCCGTTGCCAGGATGTGCGAATAGTTGCCCGCGATCGACACCACCTCGTCGGCGATGTTTTCCGCCAGACCGTCGGCGAAGTACGGCGCGTCAGCGAGCAGCACCTTCTTCACGCCAGCGATTTGTGCGGCGGCGTCAGCAGCGGCCTTGGCGTTGCTGCCAGCCACCAGCACGTGCACGTCGTCACCGCATTGCAGGGCGGCAGCGACCGTGTTCAGCGTCGCCGCTTTGATCGATTGATTGTCGTGTTCTGCGATTACCAGAATGCTCATCTCGTCGTCCCCTTAGATGACCTTGGCTTCGGTCTTCAGTTTGTCGACGAGCGTTGCCACGTCCGCCACCTTCACCCCTGCGCTGCGCTTGGGCGGCTCGGCCACCTTCAGCGTCTTCAGACGCGGGCTCACATCCACGCCCAGATCGGCAGGCTTCACCGTCTCGAGCGGCTTCTTCTTCGCTTTCATGATGTTGGGCAGCGTCACATAACGCGGCTCATTCAGGCGCAAGTCGGTCGTGATGACTGCTGGCAGCGACAGCGAGATCGTTTCCAGACCACCGTCCACTTCGCGCGTGACCTGTGCGCGGTTATCCGCCACCGTCACTTTCGAAGCGAACGTCGCCTGCGGCAGCTTTGCGAGTGCTGCGAGCATCTGACCGGTTTGGTTCGAGTCGTCGTCGATGGCCTGCTTGCCCAGGATCACCAGTTGCGGCTGCTCCTTGTCGACCACGGCCTTGAGCAACTTGGCCACGGCCAGCGGTTGCAGTTCTTCATCCGATTCGATCAGGATCGCGCGATCCGCACCGATGGCCAGCGCCGTGCGCAGCGTCTCTTGCGATTGCGCCACACCCGCGGACACCGCAATCACTTCCGTCGCCACGCCCGCTTCCTTCAGACGCACCGCCTCTTCCACCGCGATCTCGTCGAACGGATTCATCGACATCTTCACGTTCGCAATGTCGACGCCACTGCCGTCGCTCTTCACGCGAACCTTTACGTTGTAATCCACTACCCGTTTGACCGGTACAAGGATCTTCATGAACTCGCTCCAAAGTTACGTTTACGTCAATCCGCTGCCATTATAACCACAGGGTTGCTGACGCATTTATTGCATATTTATGGCATTTTGTGGCAATGAGCCGATGCGCCCTCTGGATATGCCACGCATGCGCGATCCTCGCGATAGCGGCGCCGGAACCGCGGTGGCACTTGGCGATACGCCATCACCGCCCCGAACGATCGTGCTATTTTTATGCAAATCGTGGCGCTCAACCAGTGTCTTCGTGGTGCATTTCCTCTAGAGAAATCCACCCGTCGCACAGACGCCTATGATCGAATGGCGCACCCGGAATTCAGACTGTCACACGCATGACGGCCCGCCGGGGATCCATTTGGAATTCGGTGACAAGCGCCCTGCCGCCGGGCGAGGAGGAAGACATGACCACGCATTCGGAATCGCGTCTGAAGGCCAGCGACGGCCTCGATCTGCACGTGCAGAGCTGGCGGCCCGACAACATGGGCAACACGAGTGCGCCGCTACGCGCGGTGGTCGCTATCGTGCACGGCATGGGCGAACACGGCGGGCGCTACGCGCGGCTCGCCGAGCACTTCGCCTCGCATCAGATCGCCACCATCACGTACGACCTGCGCGGACACGGCCGCTCGGCCGGTGCGCGCGTCTTCGTCAATCACTTCGACGAATATCTCGACGACACCGAGATCTTTCTCACCCACGTGCGCCACACCTTCGGACAAGTGCCGCTGTTCGTGCTCGGCCACAGCATGGGGGGTGCGATTGCCGCGCTCTACACGATCACACGAGCGCCCGCCCACGTGCGAGGGCTGATTCTGAGCAGCCCTGCCCTCGCGCCGGGCGAACCCGTTGCCCCGTGGCTCGCCAAGGCCGGGCGCTGGGTGTCACGCTGGCTGCCGAAGGTGCCGGTCTTCAAGATCGATCCGGCGATGATTTCGCGCGACAAGTCGGTGGTCGACGCCGCCAAGCAAGATCCGTTGAACGCCTATCGCGGCACCCCGGCACGCACCGCCGCCGAATTGCTCGACGCGATGGCGCGCATTCACGCCAACGCCGATGCACTGCATCTGCCGTTGTATGTCTTTCACGGCACCGCGGACAAACTCACCGCACCGTGGGCCAGCGAGCAGTTTCATGACAACGCGGGCTCGCAGGACAAGACGCTCCATCTCTACAAGGGCCACTTTCACGAGACGCTCAACGATCTCGACCGCGAGAAGGTCATTGGCGATCTCACGCAGTGGATGTTGCAGCACCTGCCGGTCGCGAAGACGCCCGAACCCGCGCACGATAGCGCTTGAGGCCGCTCGCCCTGCGATCCCAACACGGTAGCAGGGTCTCATCCCGATAGGCCGCGCTGCGCGTTACACTGGGCTCGTACGTATTCGCGAGGAGCCCCGGCATGCAAGCGCAGACGAAATACTCGCCGCAAACCGTCACCGGCGTGCACTTCTGGACGCCGACGATCTTCAGCATCAAGACCACACGGCCGCCCGGCCTGCAATTCGCGCCCGGGCAGTTCGTTCGCCTCGGCCTTCCCGGCGATGACGGACAACTGATCTGGCGCGCGTATTCCTTCGTAAATTCGCCTGCCGAAGATACGTTGGAGTTCTACGTAATCACGATTCCCGAAGGGCTGCTGACGCCACGCATGGCGAAGCTCAAGGTCGGCGACGAAATGTTCGTCGATCACACTGCCTACGGCTTTCTCACACTCGATCGCTTCACCGGTGGCGACGACCTCTGGCTTCTCGCCACGGGCACGGGCCTCGCGCCGTTCGTGTCGATACTGCGCGATCCGGCCGTGTGGCAACGCTTCCGGAATATCTACGTGGTGCACAGCGTGCGCTGGGAGCGTGATCTCGCCTATTACGAGGAACTACGCCACTTCTCGCATCCCGACGTCGATCCGGCGCTCGTCGAGAAGCTCCACTTCGGCGTTTGCGTGACGCGCGAGCAGACCCCCGGTGCGCTCTATGGCCGCATCACGTCATTGCTCGAATCGGGAGCGTTGGAAAAATCATTGGGCGCGACGCTCGACCCTGCCACGTCGCGCATCATGGTGTGCGGCAATCCGGACATGGTGAAGGAGCTACGCGCGTGGTTCACCGGCAACGGCTATGCCGTGAGCCGCACGGCAACGCCGGGGCCGCTGGTGCTGGAGAAGCAGTGGTAGCGCGCGACGCGGTGCTAGCGTGGCGGACGGATACGAGCGTTGCCGTTGCGGCGACTTGCCCGGTCACATGTCTCGTTCGGCACGCTTCATGACTTCGCCCAATCCGGGGCGCGTTTTTCGATAAATGCCTGAACGCCTTCGAGCGCGCAATCGTCCATCATGTTGCACGCCATTGTCTGGCCGGCCATCTGGTAGGCCGCTTCGATGCCCGTCTCCAGTTGGCGGTAGAACAGGCCCTTGCCGGCGGCAACTGCTGCCGCAGGCTTCGCGAGTATCGATGCACAGAGCGCCGCCACTTCCGCGTCGAGCCGCTCCATCGGCACGACACGGTTGACGAGGCCGCGTTCGCGCGCGGTTTCGGCGTCGATAAAGTCGCCCGTCAGCAGCATCTCCATCGCCTGCTTGCGCGACAGATTGCGCGAGAGCGCCACGCCCGGTGTCGCGCAGAACAATCCCACGTTGATGCCGGACACCGCGAAGCGTGCCGCCGACGCTGCCACCGCCAGATCGCACATCGCCACCAACTGGCACCCTGCCGCTGTCGCAATGCCATGCACACGTGCGATAACGGGTTGCGGCATGCGCTGCATGGTCATCATCACGCGGGTGCATTGATTGAAGAGTCGGCGGTAGTAGTCGAGCGACGGCTCGGCGCGCATTTCCTTGAGATCGTGCCCGGCGCAGAACGCCGCGCCTGCGGCGGCCAGCACGACAACGCGCGCGCTGTCTTCGTTCGCGATGGCATCGAGCGCGTGTTGCAGCGCATCGAGCATCGCTTCGGACAAGGCGTTGAACTGGCGCGGACGATTCAGCGTGAGCGTCACGACGCCCGCGAGATCACCTTCACCGCGCGTGGTGAGAACCAGCGATTCGTCGGTAGCGCTCATGATCGTCTCCTGTGCCACGTCATGCCGCGCGGCATCGAATGGGGTGAAGTGAAGGCACCGCTCGAAAGCCGCTCAAACGTCGGCGAGCACCTTCAGATGCGCCACAACGCTGCGGCCGAGTGCCGAGAGGTTGTAGCCCCCTTCGAGACAACTCACGATGCGCCCCTTCGCGTGACGATCGGCAATGGCCTTCACGCGTTCGGTCATCCACGTGAAGTCCGCTTCGGTCAGCCCGAGGTTACCGAGATCGTCTTCGCGATGCGCATCGAAGCCTGCCGAGAAGAAAATCATCTCGGGACGAAACGCGTCGAGTTGCCCGAGCCAGCCGTAGTCGATGGCCTCGCGCGCCGCCATGCCCGATGTCCGCGCCGAGAGCGGGATATTGAGCATGTTCGGTGCGGGGTGATCGGCGCCCGAGAACGGATAGAACGGGTGCTGGAAGATGCCGCACATCAGCACGCGATCGTCGTTGGCGAAAGCCGCTTCGGTGCCGTTGCCGTGATGCACGTCGAAGTCGACGATGGCCACGCGCGACAGACCGTGTACTTCCAGCGCGTGAGCCGCCGCAATCGCCACGTTGTTGAACAGGCAGAAGCCCATGGCGCGTGTCGGCGTCGCGTGATGGCCCGGCGGGCGCACGCTACAGAACGCGTTGTCCAGTTCACCGCGAATGACCGCATCGGTTGCCGCCACCGCAGCGCCTGCCGCACGCGTGGCAGCACGCCACGAATACGGATTGAGCAATGTGTCGGGATCGATGGGGAAATAGCCCGTTTCAGGGATATTGTCGCGGATGAAGTCGATGTGATCTTGCGTGTGCACGAGTCGCAGGCTGGCCTCATCGGCCGCTGGCGCTTCACGGCGCTCGAGCAAGCCGTCGATGCGCCCGGCGATCAGTTGATCCTCGATGGCGCGCAGCCGCTCGGGACATTCCGGATGCCACTCGCCCATCTCGTGACGGACGCAATCGGGGTGCGTATAAAACCCGGTAGCCATTCGATGTGTCGCGTTCGTATCGTTATATTGGAACGAGGCGGGGGATACCCGCCGCGCCGTAGTCTCCACGTCCGGTAGCGGCCGGGCAAGGAGCCTGGCGAGCGTGAGCCGGATTGCACTGGTCTTCATTGGCAAACACTGGCAAACGCCTGCCTATGGCGGACATCCCCCATGAGCACTGTCAGTGACAGGCCCTAAGGTATCACAGGTGCACTCGGTTATACTGCCAGCAGTCTCTTTCCAGCAGACCCGTGTCAGTTGGCGAGGGCCGTTCGTAGTGCAATATGCGAGACGGCCGGAACCGACACGAATGACCGACGCTCTAGACGTAACCGCTAGACGAAACGCTCACGCGACACCGCCGGCCCGCGCCGACGTGTCGCATTCGGACTTCATACAGGCCTGACAGACAGCATGACATCACCGGTACGGATGCAAGACTCTCTCGCGCCGGCGCAATCGCGCCGCGCCCAACGACCGGACAACGGCCGCACCTCCTGCGACGCCCAGCCACTCACACGCTCAATGCGCGTGCTGGGAACGACCTTAAGCGCCACCTTAAGCACAACGTTAAGCACTGCGCTGTGCATCGGCGTGTTTGCCGTCACGACGCTAGGCGCGTCCAGCGTGCACGCGCAGACATCGCGCCCCAAGCAGGTCGCACAGCAATCGACGGAATTCGAGGAAGAAGTGGTGCCGCAA
This sequence comes from Pandoraea sp. PE-S2R-1, assembly GCF_002179865.1. Classification (NCBI taxonomy): domain Bacteria; kingdom Pseudomonadati; phylum Pseudomonadota; class Betaproteobacteria; order Burkholderiales; family Burkholderiaceae; genus Pandoraea; species Pandoraea sp. PE-S2R-1. The sequence goes on from NZ_NGUR01000010.1 coordinate 999,811, forward strand.
CGCTACGCGGCCAACCCTGACGTCGACGCGTTCATCAACGACGTGGTCGCGCGCGACGGTTTCAATCGCGCCGAATTGCAGAAGATTTTCTCGCGTGTGGTGTTCTCGCAGACTGCCGCGCGTCTCGCGGCCCCGCCCGCCACGCCGGGACAGAAGAACTGGATCAACTACGAGAAGCGTTTTCTCGATAACACGCGCATCAACGGCGGCGTGCGGTTCTGGAATCAGAACGCCGACACGCTCGCCCGCGCGGCGAAGCAGTACGGTGTGCCGGAAGAGATCATCGTCGCCATCATCGGCGTCGAGACGATCTACGGCCGCAACATGGGCAACTTCCGCACCATCGACGCGCTCACCACGCTCGCGTTCGATTACCCGCCCGCGCGCAATCGTTCCGAGCGCATGGCGCTCTTCCGCAACGAACTCGAGAACCTGTTGCTGTACGCACGCGAGCGCGCCGTCGATCCGTTCAGCATCTACGGCTCGTATGCGGGCGCCATCGGCATTCCGCAATTCATGCCCTCGTCGATCCGCAACTATGCGGTGGACTACACCGGCGACGGCAAGATCAACCTGACCACCGATGTCGCCGACGCCATCGGCAGTGTCGCCAACTTCCTCAAGCAACACGGTTGGCAATCGGGTCAGCCGATCGTGTGGAATATCGCGAACGACCGGGGCAGTCAGGGGCTGGCGGAAGCCGGTGCCGACGGGCAGCCTGAGCCGCATTGGAAACTCAGCGACTTCATCAAGGCGGGCATGCTGATGAACGAGCCGCGCCTCGATGTGGGCGCGAAGCTCGACACGCCGGTGCTGATCGTCGATCTGCCGACGCCGGGTCAGGCGACGCAGTACCGCATGGGGCTGAACAACTTCTACGTGCTCACGCGCTATAACCGCAGCTTCTTCTACGCGATGTCGGTGTACGACCTCGCCGATGCGATCAAGGCGGCACGCGCGCCGTGATGGGACACACGCCCAAATAGTGGCGTCGTACGGCAGCTTCAAGCACCAATAAAAACGGGACCGCAAGGTCCCGTTTCTTCATTCTCACGCTGTCGTGCGTGCGCTCACGCGATCACGCATTTACGCCGGGAACACCCCCGTCGACAGATAGCGGTCGCCGCGATCGCAGACCACAAATACGATGGTCGCATTCTCAACTTCGTGCGCCAGGTTCAGCGCAATCTGGCAGGCACCTGCGGCCGAAATGCCGCAGAAAATGCCTTCTTCAGCGGCGAGACGGCGCGCCATGATCTCGGACTCCGCCTGCGTCACCGATATCGTGCGATCCACGCGAGCGCGATCGAAAATCTTCGGCAGATACGCTTCCGGCCACTTGCGAATGCCCGGAATACGCGAACCTTCCGCAGGCTCGGCACCGATGATCTGCACCGCGTCGTTCTGTTCCTTCAGGTATTGCGACACGCCCATGATCGTGCCCGTGGTGCCCATGGCCGACACGAAGTGCGTGATACGGCCTTCGGTATCGCGCCAGATTTCGGGGCCGGTGCTTTCGTAGTGCGCGAGCGGGTTGTCCGGGTTGGCGAACTGGTCGAGGATGGTGCCGCGGCCGTCGCGTTGCATCTGCTCGGCGAGGTCGCGCGCGTATTCCATGCCGCCCTTCACAGGGGTCAGGATGATCTCGGCACCGTACGCGCCCATGCTCTGACGACGCTCGATCGACAGATCTTCCGGCATGATCAGCACCATCTTGTAACCACGAATCGCGGCTGCCATAGCCAGCGCGATGCCCGTATTGCCCGAGGTCGCTTCGATCAGCGTATCGCCCGGTTTGATGCGCCCGCGCTGCTCGGCGCGCTTGATCATCGAGAGTGCCGGACGGTCCTTCACCGAGCCGGCCGGGTTGTTGCCTTCGAGCTTGCCGAGAATCACGTTGTTGCGGCGGCGGATTTCGTCGTCGGGCAAACGCACCAGTTGCACCAACGGCGTATTGCCGATGGTGTCTTCGATAGTCTTATAGGCCATTGCGCTAAGCTTTTTCGGTCGGGAATCGAAACATTCTAATCTACCGGCCATGTCCGCGCTCAGGGTAAGGGCTTACGGGAATCGAACGCGCAATGCGAAGCAGAAAGACGAAGGCCGATCCGGGCGTGGTATTGCTCCGGAACGGCCTTCGGTATTCCTGTCCTGCCGTTGTTTACGGCTTAGCCAGAACAAGGGCGGGGTCGCGGCATCACGGCATTACGGCTTTCCGCCTTTACGCCGTTACGCCGTTACGCCTTGGGTGCGCTTGCCGCTGCCGGTGCCTTGGCCTTCTTCGACTTGGCGGGCTTCGCCGGAGCCGCATCCGTCGCAGCACCCGGTGCCGACGCTGCCGACGGTGCGGTTGCTGCTGAAGCCTTCGACGTCTTCGATTTGCTCGACTTCGTGGCCTGGGTTGCATCGGCTGCCGGTGCAGCAGCGCCCGCCGCAGAGGCCCCTGCCGGTGCGGCGGCGGCATCTTTGGCTTTCTTCGACTTCGACGACTTGGTCTTGGCCGTCGTGTCGGTCGCGGCAGCGGCTGCACCCGTTGCTGCCGCTGCCGGAGCCGTCGCGGCGGGGTTCGCCGTCATGGCCGGTCCCGGTGACGTGGACTTCATCGCGGTGCCGGGGGCCGGTTGCATGGTCGTCGACGGCGCAGGCTTCATGGTCGTGGCAGGGGCCGGGGCTGCGGGGGCCTGCGCGGTGGCTGGCGCCGGTTTGGCGGGCGCAGTGGGCGCAGCAGGCGCAGGTGCCTGAGCCGCAGGAGTTGCGGGCGCAGCAGCCGGCTTGGTCGCCGCCGCCGGGGCCGCACCACCGCCCTGTCCGTTGATCGTCATACCTTCGGTTTGCAGCGTCGAGACCGACTTGGCGCCGAGTCCTTTGACACGCTTGGCGACATCGGCGGCGTCTTTGTAAGGGCCGTGCGCGTTGCGTTCGTCGATGATGGCCTTGGACTTGACCGGGCCGATGCCTTTGAGAGATTCGAGTGTCGCCTGATCGGCGGTGTTGATGTCGACCGCGGCCATGGCCAGGCCGCACAGGGCAAAAAAGGTGACAACTGCCAGCAAGAGCTTGCGGAGCATGGTGCAATCCTTTTTGAGACAGTCGGCGACTTGCCGCGTCCAACGTCCGGCGCCATGCGCGACGTTGGGAAAAACGGCGTGGTCCGACGAACCAGACCGGCGATGGCGAGCGGATCGTGATGCCCTCCCGGCCACCTCCTCCCTTTGCTGCCCGTTCCCGTGTTCCGGTGTTCCGGTCAGGCAGCCCTACGCGCCCTTCTCCACGCTTGCGTAGTCAGAACCCGTCCACTCTCTGGCCAATGCTCCCTGACTCGGGTGCACGCCGGAAAATGATACGTATAACGAGGTTAACGCGCCCGAACGCTTCCGGATGACATCCGGCGTCAGGTGCCGTGCAAAACAAAACGGGGAACCCACTGGGTTCCCCGTCGTTCAGCCGATTCGCTTCGTATCGCCGCTCATCGCGCCAGCAACCAGCGCACGTAACGCGAGACGCCTTCGCCCACCGTATAGAACGGTTGCGTATAGCCGCCCGCCTGACGCAGATGGTCGATATTCGCCTGCGTAAAGCTCTGATATTTGCCACGCAGCGCATCCGGGAAGTCGATGTACTCGATCAGTCCCTGACGCACCAGTTCGTCGAGCTCCAGCGGTGCTTCGCCCGTCTCTTCGCGCAACGTGTTGATCACCGCCACGGCGATGTCGTTGAACGGCTGCGCACGGCCCGTGCCCAGATTGAAGATGCCGCTGCGCTCAGGGTGATCGAAGAAATGCAGGTTCACCTTGACCACGTCTTCCACCGATACGAAGTCGCGGCTTTGCGTGCCCGCCGCGTAGCCGTTGTACTCGCCGAAGAGTTTCACGCGGCCATTGGCGCGGTATTCGTTGAAGTTGTGGAAGGCCACCGATGCCATACGGCCCTTGTGCGCCTCACGTGCACCGTACACGTTGAAGTAACGGAAACCGGCCACCTGACTCGGCAGCTTGCCGCCGGCGTCGCGCATGGCGCGGCGCACAATCTGGTCGAACAGAAACTTCGAGTAGCCGTAGACGTTCAGCGGCTTCTCGTATTCGCGCGTCTCGACGAAGGTCTCGGACGCGCCATAGGTTGCCGCCGACGAGGCGTAGAGAAACGGCACGGCCTGCGCCAGCGATGCATCGAACAGCGCCCGCGTGTAGCGGAAGTTGTTCTCCATCATGTAGCGGCCGTCGGTCTCCATGGTGTCGGAGCAGGCGCCTTCATGGAAAATCGCACGCACGCGACCGAATTCGCGACGTTGGAAACGTGCGACGAAATCGGTCTTGTCCAGGTAGTCGCTGATCTCGCAATCCACCAGATTGTGAAACTTGTCAGCGCGAGTGAGGTTGTCGACCGCCACAATGTCGGTTTCACCACGTTCATTGAGGGCTTTGACGATGTTGGCGCCGATGAAACCTGCGGCGCCGGTCACGATGATGGTCATGTCAGTTCGGGAAAAGTTCGGTGTAGTCCACGCTCGCCGTGCCCAGCTTGCCAACGACGATACTGCCGGCACGGTTGGCTAGCACCACTGCCTGCGGCAGCGACAAGCCAGCAGAAAGTGACGCCGCGAGCGTTGCGATCACGGTGTCGCCAGCGCCCGAGACATCATACACTTCGCGTGCCTGCGCCGGCACGTTCAACGCCCCGCCCTTGGTGAAGAGAGTCATCCCTTCTTCCGAGCGCGTGAGCAACAGGGCATCGAGGGCCAGCGACTCGCGCAGATTCTGCGCGCGCTGTGTCAAATCGTCTTCAGAGCGCCATTCGCCCACGACTTGCTGCAATTCCGAGCGGTTCGGCGTGAGGATCGTCGCCCCGCGATAGCGCTCGTAATCGCTGCCTTTCGGGTCGACAAGGACTGCCTTGCCCGCCGCACGTGCCGCCTCAATCATCGGTTGCACATGTGTCAGCCCGCCCTTGGCGTAGTCCGACAGCAGCACAACGTCATAGTCGTTCACCAGTTGACGGTATTGATCAAGCACGACCAGCAACACTTCGCGTGCCGGCATGTTCTCGAAATCAATGCGTAAGAGTTGCTGCTGGCGCGAGACGATGCGCAGCTTGATCGTCGTCGCCAGGTCCGCATCACGTGTGAGATACGTCGTCACACCGCTCGCTTCGAGCAGATCTGCAACTCGGTTGCCCGGTTCATCCTGCCCCAGCACGCACAACAACCCGGCTTGCGCGCCCAGCGACGCGGCATTGAGCGCGACGTTGGCCGCGCCACCCAGGCGCTCCTCATTACGCTTGACGTGAACGACCGGCACCGGCGCCTCAGGAGAAATACGATTCACGTCACCGAACCAATAGCGGTCAAGCATCACGTCGCCAACGATCAGCACGCGAGCGCTCGCGAACGCTTCACGAGGCAGGCGGGGCACATCAGGCACCGGCACCGTACCGGAGATAGAAGTTACCGTGAAAGTCATCAATCGTTCCTTGGTTCCTTGAATGTTATGCCGGCACGTGCAAGCCGCGGCCGATGGCGTGGTACTCCACACCCAGCTCGCGCATCGCTTCCGGATCGTAAAGATTACGACCGTCGAAAATCAGCGGCATCGACAGCGACGCCTTCACACGGGCGAAGTCGGGGCTGCGGAAAGCCTTCCATTCGGTGACGATCACGAGGGCATCGGCGCCGGTGAGCGCATCGTTCTGCGAGGTGCAGAACTCAATGCGTGCGTGGGCCGTCGGATCGTTCGCGAAGTCGAGCGCAATCACGCGGCGCGCTTCTTCCAGCGCCACCGGGTCGTACACGCGCACGCGCGCGCCACGCGCGACCAGCTCGGCAATCACGCGACGGCTCGGAGCCTCGCGCATGTCGTCGGTGTTCGGCTTGAAGGCGAGGCCCCAGAGCGCGAACGTCTTGTCCGAAAGGTCTTCACCCAGACGCTTCACGATCTTGCCGATCAGTACGGTCTTCTGCGTCTCGTTGACGGCTTCCACCGCATCGAGAATTCGCAGCGGCAGGCCATAGTCGTCGGCCGTGCGCACGAGTGCCTGCACATCCTTCGGGAAGCACGAGCCGCCGTAGCCGCAGCCGGCGTAAAGGAAGTGATAGCCAATGCGGGGATCCGAGCCGATGCCCTGACGTACGTTTTCGATGTCGGCGCCCACGCGGTCGGCCAGATTGGCCAGCTCGTTCATGAACGAGATACGCGTCGCGAGCATCGCGTTGGCCGCGTATTTCGTGAACTCTGCCGAGCGAACATCCATATACAGCGTGCGCTCGTGGTTGCGGTTGAACGGCGAGTACAGACGCTTCATCATGGCGCGCGCCTGCTGGCCGTCGGCATCGTCATCCACGCCGATCACGATGCGGTCGGGGCGCATGAAGTCGTCCACGGCCGCGCCTTCCTTCAGAAACTCGGGGTTCGACACCACCGAGAACGACACGGCTTCACCGCGCTTGGCAAGCTCGTCGCTCACGGCGGCACGCACCTTGTCTGCCGTGCCGACCGGCACCGTCGATTTGTCGACGATGACCTTGAAGTCTTTGGCGTAACGGCCGATGTTGCGGGCGGCCGCGACCACGTATTGCAGGTCGGCGGAACCGTCTTCGTCGGGCGGGGTACCCACGGCGATGAACTGCACGTCGCCGTGCGCGACCGACGCTTCGATATCCGTCGAAAAATGCAGGCGGCCCGCTTCACGATTGCGCGCGATGATCTCCTGGAGACCCGGCTCGTGAATCGGCACGCCGCCGTTGTTCAGAATCTCGATCTTGCGCGGATCGACGTCAAGGCAGAACACGTCGTTGCCGACGTCTGCCAGACACGCGCCCGTAACGAGGCCGACGTAACCGGAGCCGATGATGGTGACTTTCATGATTGCGCGAACTTTAAAAAATTAGGAGGCCGCCGGCACGTCGGCACGTCGCGGCGTATAAGTCTCCCAGCCATTACAGCCGGGGCACTGCCAGTAAAAGAGTCGGGCACGGAAGCCGCACTGGTCGCAGACATAGCGCGGCAGCGACTTCGTGCGTTGCGTGATGAGTTTGCCCATCAATTGCAGATCGGTCTGCGTGTCGCCATGGGCCGTCGCGGCGTGCGCTTCGAGCAAACGCGCCATTCCCGGCGCGCTCGGCGCCCGCTGCATCTGCTCGCGCATTGCCTTCAGCGCGGCCTCGGGACCATTCAGCGACAACGTCTTTTCATAGACGATCTCAAGCAAATCGTCAGACGGATTTCGCATCAGCGCGTCGTGTAACAAGGCCAGCCCTTCCGGCGCACGCCCCAATGCTTCATAGGCACGCATCAACCGCTTGGCAGCCAGCCCCAGATAAACGGGGTTCTGCTCTTCGATCGTGCGCAACACGCGCAGCGCACCTTCGGCGTCGCCTGCTGCCAGCAGCATATCGCCACGCAAGAGCGGCGCACGCACGTTGGCCGGGTTGACGTCGAGCGCCGCATCCAGCTCGCGCGCGACGGCTTCGGCGTCCTTGCGTTGCAGCGCTTCCTGCGCCAGTTCGCAATGAAACTGTGCGATTTCCTTGCGGTACGACACGGCCGGGTCGAGATCGCTGAGCGTCTCGGCTTCGGTGAGCGCCTTACGCCACTCTTTTTCGATCTGATAGATCGTGAGCTTGGCGTGCTGCGCCGCCTTGGCGTAGTTGCCCGTTTGCAGTCGGCCGAAGGCTTCTTCGGCGCGATCGAGCAACCCTGCTTTCAGGAAGTCATGACCGAGTTCATAGAGCGCGTGCTCCTGATCGGTTTTCGGCAGATCATCGCGCGAAAGCAGGTTCTGATGCACGCGAATGGCGCGCTCGGTCTCGCCACGGCGGCGAAACAGGCTGCCGAGTGCGAAGTGCAGTTCGGTTGTCTCGGGGTCGAGCTTGGCGACTTCGATGAAGGCATCGATCGCCTTGTCCGGCTGCTCGTTGAGCAGGAAGTTCAGCCCGCGAAAATAGGACGCCGGCAGGTTGCGGCTCTCGGAGAGCAGGCTGCGCAAATCCAGCCGCGCAGCGACCCAGCCGCAGCCGAAAATCACCGGGATGGCCAGTAGCCACCAGACCTCGAATTCCATGGATGCGTGTTGTCTTTGAAACAGTCGATGAGGATGGCGAAGGTCGCCAGCTTGCGCGCCTGCCGGTTCAGACCGGCGGCAGCATCGGCGGCTGGTCGCTCGCCTCGGGGTCGCGCTGCGCCCGCGCCAGATCCCGGCGGGTGCGACGCAGCTCAAGTCGCTGACGCATCAGGCTCGGCAACGTTGCCAGCACGCCGATGACGCCACCGACCACGAAGAACGCCAGGCCGATCATGATGAGCGGTGCCGTCCACGTATGGCCCAGGAACAGGTTCAACGTGACCTCGCCCGTGTTGGCGAGTGCGAGACACAGCAACACCACGAAGACGATGAGACGAACGATCCAAACAATCAGCTTCATGCCGAAAGGCTCCTGCGGCAGGATTGCCGTATGTTTTGCGACTTGTTCGGCCCGCGTGGCACATTGACACTGCCCACGCGCGGGCCGGCACGTGCGCGTATTGTACCGGATGTGCCCTGGGAGGCGGCGTTCATGCAACGCGCTTCACATTTCCGGGAATTGTGTGCATCTACGCTCCCGGAAACAAAAAAGCGCCCTGAGGCGCTTTTTTTGCGTAGTAGATCCCAAAGGGCCTTATTGGTCCGACGCCTTGTGATCAACCCGCTCTCGCAGCTCCTTGCCGGGCTTGAAGTGAGGCACGAATTTCTCCGGCACCATCACTTTCTCACCCGACTTGGGGTTGCGGCCGACGCGCGGTGGCCGACGGTTGAGCCCAAAACTACCAAATCCGCGGATCTCGATACGGTGGCCGCGCGCAAGCGCGTCAGCCATCGCGTCGAGAATCGTCTTCACCGCGAAATCGGCATCCTTGAGCACCAACTGGGGAAACCGCGCCGCCAACTGGTTGACCAATTCAGACTTGGTCATAGGCCTTGGACCTTACTGATTCTGGCTGTCCAGCTTGGCCTTGAGCAGCGCACCGAGGTTGGTGGTGCCGCTCGCTGCCGAGCTGTCCGACGACAACTTGCTCATCGCTTCCTGTTGCTCAGCCGAATCCTTGGCCTTGATCGACAGGTTGATGTTGCGCGACTTGCGGTCGATGTTGACGATCATCACGTTGACGGCGTCACCATCCTTGAGCACGTTGCGGGCATCTTCCACGCGATCTTGCGAGATTTCCGAAGCACGCAGGTAGCCTTCGACGTCCTCACCCAGCGACACGACAGCACCCTTCGGGTCAACCGACTTGACCGTACCGTTGACGATCGAGCCCTTGTCGTTGATAGCAACGAACGTGTTGAACGGATCGCCTTCGAGCTGCTTGATACCCAGCGAGATGCGTTCCTTCTCGACGTCGATACCGAGAACCACGGCTTCGACTTCGTCGCCCTTCTTGTACTTGCGGACGGCGTCTTCGCCGGTTTCGCTCCACGACAGGTCCGAAAGGTGGACCAGGCCGTCGATGCCGCCAGGCAGACCAATGAACACGCCAAAGTCGGTGATCGACTTGATGCCGCCCTTGATCTTGTCGCCCTTCTTGAAGTTGCGCGAGAAATCATCCCACGGGTTCGGCTTGCATTGCTTCATGCCGAGGCTGATACGACGACGGTCTTCGTCGATCTCGAGAACCATGACTTCGACTTCGTCGCCCAGTTGGACAACCTTGGTCGGCGCAACGTTCTTGTTGGTCCAGTCCATTTCCGACACGTGAACCAGGCCTTCGATGCCCGATTCCACTTCGACGAATGCGCCGTAGTCGGTGATGTTGGTGACCTTACCGAACAGGCGGGTGCCTTGCGGGTAACGGCGAGCAATGCCTTCCCACGGATCTTCGCCGAGTTGCTTGACGCCCAGCGAGACACGGCCCTTCTCTTGATCGAACTTGAGGATCTTGGCGGTGACTTCTTGGCCAACCGACAGAACTTCGCTCGGGTGACGCACGCGACGCCATGCGATGTCGGTGATGTGCAGCAGGCCGTCGATACCGCCGAGGTCCACGAATGCGCCGTAGTCGGTGATGTTCTTGACCACGCCCTTGACGATCGCGCCTTCCTTCAGGGTTTCGAGCAGCTTGGCGCGCTCTTCACCTTGGGTGGCTTCGATCACGGCACGGCGCGACAGCACAACGTTGTTGCGCTTGCGGTCGAGCTTGATAACCTTGAATTCGAGGGTCTTGCCTTCGTACGGGGTCGTGTCCTTGACCGGACGCGTGTCAACCAGCGAACCCGGCAGGAATGCACGGATGCCGTTGACCATCACAGTCAGGCCGCCCTTGACCTTGCCGGTGATCGTACCGGTCACGAGGTCGCCCGATTCGAGAGCCTTTTCCAGTTGCAGCCACGAAGCCAGACGCTTGGCCTTGTCGCGCGACAGCACGGTGTCGCCGTAGCCGTTTTCCAGGGCGTCGATCGCCACGGAAACAAAGTCGCCGGCCTGAACTTCGACCTCGCCCTGATCATTCAGGAATTCTTCGATGGGGATGTACGCTTCGGACTTGAGCCCGGCGTTGACGACCACGAAGTTGTGGTCAACCCGAACGACTTCAGCGCTGATGACTTCACCAGCACGCATGTCTTGACGGGAGAGCGACTCTTCGAAAAGCGCCGCGAAAGATTCGTTGGTCGAGGTTTGCAGGTCGGACATAAATGTGGATTACGCCGCTGGCGTCTCAGATCCCGAAGGGGGGGCTGACAAAAACGCACAACGGTTGGGTTAAAGGTTAGACAAATCCGGACTGAGTGACTGCATGAAACACTCGGTCAGGCGCCTTGCGGGTACTGCACTTGCGCGAACCATTCGAGCACCTGAGCCACCGCCTGATCGACGTTGAGCCCGGAAGTATCGAGTACCCGCGCACCCTCAGCTGGCCGTAGCGGCGCTTCGACACGGTTTCTATCCCGTGCATCACGCGCCTCAAGATCCAGCATGAGACTGTCTATGTTAGCAGAAAAACCTTTTTCTATCAATTGCTTATACCGCCTCTCGGCACGGGCCTGTGGCGATGCCGTCAAAAACACCTTCAGTTCCGCCTCGGGGAAGATCACCGTGCCCATGTCGCGACCGTCCGCCACGAGTCCCGGCGCGGTCTTGAAGCCCCGCTGCAAGGCCACCAGCGCCTGACGCACCGACTTGTGCACCGCAATACTCGACGCCCGGTTACCGATCGCTTCGGCCCGGATCGCGTCGGTCACATCTTCACCCGCCAGCCAGATGCGCTGTTCCTTGAACCGCACGTCGAGCGTCTCGGCCAGCACCGTGAGCCCATTGGCGTCGTCCGGGTCAATCCCGTGGCGGGCGCTCGCGAGCGCCGTCAGGCGGTAAAGCGCGCCGCTGTCCAGATAATGGAAGCCCAGCGCGTCGGCAACACGGTGCGCCACCGTTCCCTTGCCGGACGCCGTCGGGCCATCCACCGTAATTACCGAAACCGAATCGTCCACGAACATCGAATCAGGCATCCCTTCGTGCATCCCTTCGTCTCTGTCTATCCAACGCATTGAAAAATAAAACTTCCGAACCAAATAATAATGATTATCATTTAGATGTAGGCGCAACTCGCGTCCCGGAAGGTGTCACTGCCATGCAAAGCCGCGATTATCCCTTAGTCGGCCCCGAATGGGCCCCATCACCCGACGAACCACCGCGCCGTCCGCAGCGCTGGCTGGGGTTCGCCGGCGCGGGCACGCTGATTGCCGTTGGCTATATGGATCCGGGCAACTGGGCCACGGCCATCGCCGGGGGCGCCCGTTACGGCTACACGCTCCTGTCCGTCGTGCTGCTCTCGAGCATGATGGCCTTGCTGTTGCAGTGGCTTGCCGCGCGCGTCGGTCTGGTGACCGGGCGCGACCTTGCCCAACTCTCACGTAGCCAGTATAGCCGCCGCACTTCGCTGGCGTTATGGGCGCTTTGCGAGATCGCCATCATCGCCTGCGACCTCGCCGAGATCATCGGGAGCGCCGTGGCCCTGCAACTACTCTTCGGCCTGTCGCTGCCGGTCGGTGTGCTGCTCGCCGGGGCACTCGCCTTTGCCATGCTCGGTTTGCAAGGTTTCGGACAACGCCGCCTGGAAGGTGCCGTCGCCGCGCTCATTCTGCTGACTGCTGGTTGCTTTGCCGCCCAACTGGCCCTCGCCAATCCGGATTGGGGCGCCGCACTTGCCGGTATGCGCCCGCGCAGCGAAATCGTCGTGCAGGCGGGCATGCTCTGGCTCGCGACCGGCATTCTCGGTGCGACGGTCATGCCGCACAACCTTTACCTGCATTCAGCCCTGCTGCGCATGCGTGGCGAGGCCATGCCCGAACGCACGCCGGCCACGATGACGCGCGCGCTGCGCGCCACACAATGGGACACGACGCTCTCGCTCGGCCTCGCGTTTCTGATCAACGCGGCGTTGCTGATTCTCGCGGCGGCGGTATTTCACGCCAGCGGCAACACCGGCGTGGAATCGCTTGGCGACGCCCACAAAATGCTCGCCCCGTTGCTGGGTAATCAATGGGCCGGCGTGATGTTCGCCGTTGCGCTACTCGCCTGCGGCCTCAATTCAACGGTGACGGCAACGCTTGCCGGTCAGGTCACCATGGAAGGCTTCCTGAACCTGCGCATGAAGCCCTGGCAACGGGCGCTGATCACACGAGGGTTGGCCTTGATTCCCGCACTATTGATCGTCGGCCATGGCGGTGAAGCCCAGACAACCAACCTGCTGATATTCAGTCAGGTGGTACTGAGTCTGCAATTGCCGTTTGCCGTGGTTCCGCTCGTTCGCTTTGCCGGCGATGCCAAGCTGATGGGGCAATGGCGAGTCCGCGGCCTGCTGCTGGCGCTCGCCTGGGTCATTGCCGCGGCCATTGTGGCGCTCAACGGTGTGCTGCTCTGGCAAACGATGACGGGACAGGGCTGATCCCCCGTCCGTCATCGCCATCCCTTCACAACGATCACGATGCCACGCGGGCAAACTCGTCGAAATAGGTCGGGAACGTCTTCGCAACGCACTTCGGATCGTTGATGGTCACCGGCACGCCGCCGAGGGTCACCAACGAGAAGCACATTGCCATGCGGTGATCGTCGTAGGTATCGATGGACGCATTCCGCGTAAGCGCTGCGGGCGGGGTCACACGCAGGTAATCCGCGCCCTCTTCCACCGTCGCCCCTACCTTGCGCAGTTCGGTCGCCATCGCTGCGAGGCGGTCCGTTTCCTTCACCCGCCAGCTCGCGATGTTGCGCAGGGTCGTCGTGCCCTCGGCAAACAACGCCGCAACGGCAATCGTCATCGCCGCATCGGGAATGTGATTGAAGTCCATGTCGAGTGCACGCAGCTTGCCGCTCGGCGTATCGATGCCATGCACTTCGATGGCGTCATCGTGCAACGTGACGCGCGCACCCATTGCAGCAAGCGCGTCGACAAACCGCACGTCGCCCTGAATGCTGTCGCGTCCCACGCCTTCGACTCGGAGCGGGCCACCGCCAATCGCACCCGCGGCGAGAAAGTACGATGCCGACGAGGCGTCGCCTTCCACACGAATCTCACCCGGGCTACGATACTTGGCACCATCCGCCCCTGCCGCCGGCAGCGTAAAGCGCTCCCAACCATCCTGCTGCACGTCGATGCCGAACCGGCGCAGCAAGCGCAAGGTGATGTCAATGTAGGGCTTGGAAATCAGCTCACCCTCGACTTCCACCACAATCTCGCCAGTCGCCGACGGCAGCAGCGGCAGCGTGAGCAGAAGCGCCGTGAGGAATTGGCTCGACACATCGCCTCGCACGCGAATCGGCGTGGCAGGTGCGATAACGTCGGCAGGCTTGATGTGCAACGGCGGATAACCGTCGTTCCCGAGGTAATCAATTTGCGCGCCGAGCTGTCGCAACCCGTTCACCAGATCGCCGATCGGACGCTCGTGCATGCGCGCCACACCCGACACGTCGTAGTCGCCGTGACTGAGCGCAAGCGCGGCCGTCAACGGGCGAATTGCCGTTCCGGCGTTGCCCATGAAGAGCTTGGCAGACTTGACGGGAAACACACCCCCGCAGCCTTCCACGATGAAGTCACGTGTATCGCCCACTTGCGTGCAAGGAACGCCGAGCGCAGCAAGCGCGTCGAGCATCACGCGGGTGTCGTCGGATTCAAGCAAATCGCGTACGCGCGTCGTGCCGCGCGAGAGCGCGGCGAGCAGCAGTACCCGGTTTGAGATGCTTTTCGAGCCGGGCAGGCGCAGCGTGCCTTCGGCGTGCCCGTACGGGCCGAGATCGAGCGTTTCCATTACTTTTCCTGTTGCTTGGCCCAGTCGGTGCGCGCTTGGCTCGTACGCGTGAACACGGCCTCGAGACCGGCACCGTCACCGGTATCAATCAGTTCGCGCAGCGTGCCCAGCGTTGCCAGATAGCCATCGAGTTCGGCAAGCAATGCTTCGCGGTTGGCGACGCAGATGTCGCGCCACATTTCCGGATTCGATGCGGCAATGCGTGTGAAATCGCGAAACCCACCACCCGCAAAGCCGAACTTCAGCGCCGCATCGGGGGCCTCGAGAATCTGCGCAATCAGCGCATAGGACAGCACATGCGGCAGATGACTGACCGACGCGAACACGCGGTCGTGCTGCGTTTCGGTCATCTCTGAAACACGCGCCCCCGTGGCCTCCCACATGGCGCGCACACGCGCCACGTCTTCGCCACGGTTATCGGGCTGCGGACACAAGACGACGCGCCGGTCGCGATACAGATCAACCTTCGCGGCATCGACACCGGATAACTCCGCACCGGCAATCGGATGCCCCGGCACGAAGCGCCAGACAGCCTCCCCCAGCGAAGCGCGTGCAGCGGCAACCGCATCGCTCTTGGTGCTGCCCGCATCCGTCACGATCGTGTCGCCGTGCAGATGATCACGCATTGCGGCGAGCAATGCCGGGGTCTGCGCAACGGGCGCGGCGAGCACCACAACATCGGCACCGGCCAACGCATCCGCCATCGAGGTGGCGGCACGGTCGATCACGCCGAGTTCGCAGGCGCGCGCCAATGATGCCTCGCTACGCCCGACACCGACCACCTCCTGCACGGCCCCTGCGGCCTTCAGCGCACGCGCCAGCGAGCCGCCGATCAGGCCGACACCGCAGATAACGAGTTTATTCAGACTCATGGATCGATCGCCTGCCACGCGTCAGGCCGAGCGCGGGTAGGACCCGAGCACCTTGCAGTACGCCGCGTTCTGCCGCAGCGAATCGAGCGCCTTGGCGACGTTCACATCGTCGCGGTGCCCTTCGAAGTCGACGTAGAAGTAGTACTCCCATGCACCGCTCTTGGCCGGACGCGACTCGAAGCGCGTCATCGACACGCCGTTATTGGCCAACGGTTCGAGCAGGGCGACCACGGCACCGGCGCGATTGGGCACCGACAGAATCAGCGACGTCTGGTCGTGACCGCTCGGCGACGGATCCTGCGTGCCGATCACGACAAAGCGCGTGCGGTTGTGCGGATCGTCCTGAACGTGCGAAAACGCGATCTGCAAGCCGTATTGCGTTGCCGCCGAATCACCGGCAATCGCGGCAATGGCCGGATCGGCCGCCGCCATGCGCGCCGCTTCGGCGTTGCTAGACACGGCCTGACGCTCCAGCGTCGGGAAATGCGCCGTCAGCCAGTGCTGGCATTGCGCCAGCGACTGGGCATGCGAACAGATACGGGTCACGCCGTCGAGCGCGCCGGATTGCGACATCAGATTGTGATGGATCGGCAAAGCCACTTCACCGCCGATCGTCAGCGGGCTTTGCAGCAGCAGATCGAGCGTGCGCGACACCACGCCTTCCGTCGAATTCTCGACCGGCACGACACCGAAATCGGCGCTGCCGGCTTCCACCGCCCGAAACACTTCGTCGAGCGACGGGCACGGCAGGCCTTTGACGCTCTGCCCGAAATAGGTGAACGCGGCTTGCTCGCTGTAGGTGCCAGCCGGGCCGAGATAGGCCACGGTCATCACCTTTTCGAGCGCGCGGCTCGCCGACATGATCTCGCGCCAGATCGACGCGAGATTGTCGCCATACAGCGGGCCATCGTTGGCTTGTTGCAGTCGCGAAATCACCTGCAATTCGCGCTCGGGCCGGAACACCGGCGCGCCAAAGCGCTTCTTCACCTCGCCCACTTCGAGGGCGACGGCAGCGCGTTGATTGAGCAGCTTGAGCAGTTGCTCGTCGATGGCATCGATTTTCTCGCGCAGAGGGCGAAGCGATGCGTTCAGATCATCATCCATGGAGCGTGTTGTCTTTTTGCGATGGGACATAGTCAGGCAGCTTGCGGCGCGGCGTTCTTGCCGTAATTTCGGGAGAACGCCTTCACGCCGGTCATTTGCCCTCGTCAGCCGTGGCTGCGCTCGAATTCGCGCAGATAGTCGACCAGCGCCTGGACGCCGGCCAGCGGCATCGCGTTGTAGATCGAGGCGCGCATGCCTCCCACGGACTTGTGGCCCTTGAGTTGCAGCAGACCGCGCTCGCGAGCGCCAGTCAGGAAAGCTTCGTTGAGTGCGTCGTCGTGCAGGAAGAACGGAACATTCATGCGCGAGCGGCAGTCCGCCTCGACCGCCGTGCGATAGAACTCGCTGCTATCGAGATAACCGTAGAGCAGCTCGGCCTTGGCCTTGTTCTGCGCTTCCATCGCGACGAGACCGCCCTGGCGCTTGAGCCACTGGAACACCAGTCCGGCAATGTAGATCGCGTAGGTCGGCGGCGTATTGAACATCGAATCGTTCTCGGCGACCGTCTTCCAGTCGAAGGCGCTCGGCGTGAACGGCAGCGAGCGGCCCAGCAGGTCGTCGCGAACGATCACGAGCGTCAGGCCCGACGGGCCGATATTCTTTTGCGCACCGCCGTACAACACGCCGAACTTCGAGACGTCCATCGGACGCGACAGGACGTGCGACGAAACATCGGCCACAAGCGGCGTGTCAGCCGGCAAGCCGGCGGCGGCCAAATCGGGCGTCCAAAAGTATTCGACGCCGTGAATCGTCTCGTTCGTGCAGATGTGCACGTACGCCGGGTCCTTCGACAGTTGCCATTCCGACACCTGCGGCAGTCGCGTGAACTTATCAGCCTCGGTGGTGGTTGCGATATTGACGTCGCAATACTTGCGCGCTTCCTTCTGCGACTTCACCGACCACGAGCCGGTGACCACGTAATCGGCCGTGCGACGCTCGCCCGCGCGTTCGCCGCCGAGCAGGTTCATCGGCACGATGGCGTTTTCCGCGAGCGCACCACCCTGCATGAACAGGATGCGGTAGTTGTCGGGAACCGCGAGCAGTTCGCGCAGATCGGCTTGCGCCTGCGCCAGAATGCTCATGAACTCCCGGCCGCGATGGCTCATTTCCATCACGCCCATCCCGGCACCATGCCAGTCGAGCATCTCTTCGGCTGCCTGCGTGAGAACCTCGGCGGGCAGTGCCGCCGGTCCGGCGGAAAAGTTGAAAGGGCGCGTCATAGTCTTTTGCTGCGGTAAAAGTGAAACGCAAGCCGTCGGATTCAATCCCGGGCGGCTTGCGTTTCACATCTGGCGTCAAAGGCTTGCGCAGCAGCGGTAAGGGCCAACTATACCGCCAGTTGCCCGTCCCGTGCGGGTGCTCGGGCAGATTCCCCGGCAAAACGCCGACTTTCAGCGATTTCCGAGCATGTCATGCCGATTTGCCCATGCAATGCAAAATGGCCGTTTGCGATCACTCGCAAACGGCCATTATCGGTCAATCCCTGAGGGACCGGCCGGAATTTACTTCTTGGCCGGAGCCTTCGGTGCCGACTTCGACGCCGCAGCAATTTCCTGGTCAGCTTGCGAGCTGGTTGCCTGGATCGATTGCGGCATGTACTTCTGCATCAGACCGCCAACCACTTCCTGGCCGACCTGATCCTGCACCTTGATGTACTTCTGGCCAACCGGGCTCTTGTAGAAGTCCGTCAGACCCTTGATTTCTTCGGTCGTGTAGTACTTGCCGTAGGCGGCGTACTGGGCTTGCACGGCGTCGTTCTTGAACGCATCCGAAGTGAAGACCTTGCCCGCGCCGTCGACCAGCTTCTGCACCGAATTTTGTTGCAGGGTCGGCACGATGGCTTGCTTCTGGGCATCGCTCAACGTCTTGTTCTCGACCAGTTGGCGTTCCAGCACTTGCGGAGCCAGTTGCTTGGCTTGCTGCTGTGCGCCTTCACCGATGGCCGTCACGAGCTTGTTCGAGTCAATCGCGTCGAGCAGTTGCTTGATGGCCGCTTTCTTGTCAGCGTCCAGCGGAGCGCTCGCCGGGGCCTGAGCCATTGCCATTGCCGGGGCTGCCAACAGCAGCCACATCCACTTCTTGACGTTGTGTTGCATAGTAATAGTCACTCCAAAATTCGCCGGCTCCCGCCAACGATAAATAGATGCATCCTCGCCTGGGCATTTCACTGCATCGGGCCAGATTCTACTGACTTTTCGGGGTAATGCACCTACAGCTTACAACGAGTTACGGTTACAACCAGTTACGGCGCGTCACTCGGTAGCGTCAGCTTCCGCCGCATCATCGCCGCCTTCCGCGTCGCCGTTCTCTGCGACTTCGGCGTCGGATTCAACGATGCGTTGCAGACCCGAAAGCGTCGTGCCCTCGTCCAGGCTGATCAGCGTCACCCCTTGCGTGGCCCGGCCCATCTCGCGAATTTCAGACACTCGCGTACGGATCAACACCCCGCCCGTCGTGATCAGCATGATCTCGTCATCCGGCTCAACCAGCGTCGCCGCGACCACCCGGCCGTTGCGCTCGCTCGTCTGGATCGCAATCATACCCTTAGTGCCACGGCCGTGGCGCGTATATTCGGTGATCGAAGTCCGCTTGCCGTAGCCGTTTTCGGTCGCCGTCAGCACGGACTGCTGCTCATTTTCGGCGACCAGCAGTGCGATGACCGTCTGACCGTCTTCAAGCTGCATGCCGCGCACGCCGCGCGCCTCACGGCCCATCGGACGCACGTCGTTCTCGTCGAAACGCACCGCCTTGCCCGAGTCGGAGAACAGCATCACGTCGTGCGCACCATCGGTGATGGCTGCGCCGATCAGCACGTCGCCGTCATCGAGATTCACGGCGATGATGCCCTTCTTGAGCGGTCGGCTGAAGGCTGCCAGCGGCGTCTTCTTGACCGTGCCCAAACTCGTTGCCATGAACACGAAGCGATCTTCCGTGAACTGCTTGACCGGCAGCACCACGTTGATCTTCTCGCCATCCTGCAACGGGAACATATTGACGATCGGACGGCCACGCGAGTTCCGCGACCCTTGCGGCACTTCCCAGACCTTAATCCAGTAAACCCGGCCGCGGTTCGAGAAGCACAGGATCGTATCGTGCGTGTTCGCGATGAACAGCGTATCGATCCAGTCGTCATCCTTGGTCGCCGCAGCCTGCTTGCCTCGGCCACCGCGCTTCTGCGCACGGTACTCGGACAGCGGCATCGACTTGATGTAACCCGTATGCGACAGGGTAACCACCATGTCCTGCGGTGTGATCAGATCTTCGGTATCCAGTTCCGTGGCGTTGTGTTCGATGGTCGAGCGGCGGGCATCGCCGAACTCGGCACGCACGGCGGTCAGCTCTTCGCTGATGATTGCCGTCACACGTTCCGGGCGGGCCAGAATGTCCAGCAAGTCGGCGATCTGCGCCATCACTTCCTTGTACTCGGAAACGATCTTGTCTTGTTCAAGGCCCGTCAGGCGTTGCAGACGCATCTGCAAGATTTCCTGCGCCTGCGTTTCGGACAGACGGTACAGGCCGTCGAGCTGCATGCCCACGGCGGCGTCGAGGCCTTCCGGACGATAGGCCGCACGGCCGCCTTGCGTCTCGCTCTCGGCACGCGCCAGCATGTCGCGCACGACCGACGAATCCCACGCCTTCTCCATCAACGCAGCCTTCGCGATCGGCGGCGTCGGCGCGGCCTTGATGATCGCGATGAAGTCGTCGATGTTAGCGAGTGCTACCGCCAGACCCTCGAGTACATGGCCCCGTTCGCGTGCGCGACGCAGTTCGTAGACCGTACGGCGAGTAATCACTTCACGGCGGTGCGCCAGGAAGTGCACCAGCATTTCACGCAGATTCAGCAGCTTGGGCTGGCCGTCGACCAGCGCCACCATGTTCATGCCGAACGTGTCCTGCAACTGCGTGTGCTTATATAGATTGTTCAGCACGACTTCAGGCACTTCGCCGCGCTTGAGCTCGATCACCACGCGCATGCCGCTCTTGTCGGACTCGTCGCGGATGTCGGAAATACCCTCCAGGCGCTTTTCGTTGACCAGCTCGGCGATACGCTCGAGAAGTGTGCGCTTGTTAACTTGATAGGGCAGCTCGTCGACGATGATCGCCACGCGTTGGCCGCGGTCGATATCCTCGAAGTGAGTCGTCGCTCGCATCACGACACGGCCGCGACCGGTGCGGTAGCCTTCGCGCACGCCGGAGATGCCGTAGATGATGCCTGCCGTCGGGAAGTCCGGGGCCGGGATGATCTCGATGAGTTCATCGATAGTGGCGTCCGGGTTCTTGAGAACGTACAGACACCCTTCGACCACCTCATTGAGGTTGTGCGGCGGGATGTTCGTCGCCATACCGACGGCAATACCCGACGAACCATTAAGCAGCAGGTTCGGGATACGGGCCGGCAGAATCAGCGGTTCCTTTTCGCTGCCGTCGTAGTTCGGACCGAAATCGACGGTTTCCTTGTCGATGTCCGCGAGCAACTCGTGGCCGATCTTGGCCATACGGACTTCGGTGTACCGCATTGCCGCAGCGTTGTCGCCGTCGACCGAGCCGAAGTTGCCCTGACCATCGACCAGCATGTAACGCAGCGAGAACGGCTGCGCCATGCGAACGATCGTGTCGTATACAGAAGCGTCGCCGTGCGGGTGGTACTTACCGATGACGTCACCGACGATACGCGCCGATTTTTTGTATGCCCGGTTCCAGTCGTTATTCAACTCGTGCATGGCAAACAGCGCCCGGCGGTGAACCGGTTTCAGGCCATCACGTACATCGGGCAATGCACGGCCGACGATCACGCTCATCGCGTAATCGAGGTACGACCGTCGCATTTCTTCTTCGAGTGAAATCGGGAGAGTTTCTTTGGCGAACTGATCCATTATCCGTGTCTATCAAACGCTCATCGCGATAGGCGGTTGCCAGCGATACGATCTCGGGATTCTAACATGCCCGCTATTGGCATCCGAAACCGGCGTGATGCAGCGCACAAGACATATCGAGGACGCCAAAACGTCGGCGGATGAAGAAGAATGGAACGGTTGGCGAGGCGCCTCAAAAGGTGTTGCGCTCAAACCACAACTGCGCCATGAGGGGCGGCAAACCTGGGTTTTTTCTCGCGGGCGGCAGGAGCGCTATGGCAAAATGCGACGGCATAAGTTAGACATTATTCGAAGTGCATGGGCCATGCTTTCGCGCACTCGGCGATGTTATACTTCGAGCGATGTAAGACTTTGGTTCCGTCGTCTAGGCTCGCAGTAAACCTGCGGTAATCTCATTTCGAGAGGAGAAATATGAATAAATTCGCTAAGCTCGCGATCGTTGCAGCTACCGCAGTGATGGCTGCTTCGGCTATGGCTCAAAATTACGTCCAGACCGCTCCGGGTCCGATCGCGGCCTCGAAACAAGCAGTCAACGACAACTGGGTTAACGGCAGCGGCGAGTGGGTTTGGAAGAACGGTTCGGACGAACTGTGCTGGCGCGATGCCTACTGGACCCCGGCGACGGCCAACGCCAAGTGCGACGGCTCGATCATCGCCCAGGCTCCGGCTCCGGCACCGACCCCGGTCGCTCCGGTGATCCAGTCGCAAAAGGTCACGTACCAAGCCGATGCCCTGTTCGACTTCGACAAAGCCATCCTGAAGCCGGCCGGTAAGGAAAAGCTGGATGATCTCGCCAGCAAGGTCCAAGCACTGAATCTGGAAGTTGTGGTCGCCACGGGTTACACCGACCGCATCGGTTCGGACAAGTACAACGACCGTCTGTCGCTGCGCCGCGCGCAAGCTGTGAAGGCTTACCTGGTTAGCAAGGGTGTCGAAGCCAACCGTGTTTACACGGAAGGCAAGGGCAAGCGTAACCCGGTTACCACGGGTTGCAACCAGAAGAACCGCACTCAGCTGATTTCGTGCCTGGCACCGGATCGCCGCGTGGAAGTGGAAGTGGTCGGCACGAGCAAGTAACTAGCTCGCCGATTGAAAAACCCCGCCTCGGCGGGGTTTTTTTTCGTCTGTCGACGGCCAGACGTGTCGAATTCGCCACGAAGCCGTCTCATTGGTATCGCGCATCCGTCTGCGTCGACCAACCGAACCCTGACGCCGCCTGCGACATCAAGTCGCATCGGGCTTAGGGGCACCGGCTTCCGGTATCGAACGCTCGGGAATCAAGCTTTCGGGATGCAAGCCTCGGATCTCAAGCATCTGGTCTCAAGCCTCTGGCCTCAAGCCTCACTACCCAACTGCGGGTACTGACGTTTCACCATGAAGGACATCAGCGCCTTCACCGGCCGGTCACGCCACCAAGACCCAGTCTCCAGCGGCTTGAACATCATGCGCGTCGCGGCCTCCACCGGCATGTACTGCTTCATGACCTCGCCCGACATCGCGAGAAACGCCTCCCATTTCATCATTTCAAACGGCGGCGGCGAACGCCAGAAGCTGTTGAGCGGCTCGAAGGCAAACGCGATGTCCTCATCGCGCACCAGCTCGCTGCGCGCCACCATCGTGCGCAAGCGGCTGATAACCCCATGCTGCTCCACGGCGTTGTAGCGGTCGAAGGTCTTACGGAAGTACCGGTAATGCCCCACCTCTTCGTTGCTCAGCTTGTGCATCATCTGCTTGAGCTCTTCCACCGGCATATACGATTCGAGGCAGCGATAGATCATGGCGGTTTGCGTTTCCGTCACGCACCGCGACAGCGCCTCGAGCGCCAAGGATGGCCGCATATGCTCCACGTCGCAACGGGGCTTGTAGCGGGCCAGAAACGCGTCGTAGGCGGGTGCCCAGTCGAATTCGGGCCAGACACGGGCGATGTAGTCCTTGGCCAGGCGCCCGTGTTCGACCTCCTCGGGCAGCCAGGTGTCGCGCAACCACGCCTTCATTTCCGCGTCATCGCCGTACATCTGGTTGAGCGTGGAAACGAACTCCGGCACGCTGGTCTCGATGAATGACACCGTGGCCAGGGAATAGAAGATGAACGCGTTCGTTCGGACTGACGGCTCTGCTGCCATGACACACTCTCCTATCGGCATAGGCGGTTGAACATGTATCGCTCAAGCACGTACATGCGCCTCGGGCGAGGCGCCGCAGGCGACGGGCGGTTGCTGCACCGCACATCATCCCTGCGCCCCATCCGCTGCATGATGAGGCTCATAAAGGTCATACGAAGTTCACAAAGGCATAGTATAGGAATTGTCTCGATATCGCAGCGCGGCACACAATCGATTACAAATGCGCCGGTATTACGCCAGTTGTGCGAGGATATCCGCTGTTCCGCCAACAAAAACAACCGTAACCAACATGACGCAACGCTACTGGCTGATGAAATCCGAGCCTGAAGAGGCAAGCATCGACGATCTCGCGAGTGCCAAGCAGCAAACCCTGCCATGGACCGGCGTACGCAACTATCAGGCGCGCAACTTCATGCGCGACGACATGCGTGTCGGCGACGGCGTTCTCTTCTATCACTCCAGTTGCGCCGTGCCCGGTATCGCCGGACTGGCCACCGTCGCTTCGACCGCCTACCCCGACCCGACCCAGTTCGACCCGAAGAGCCCCTACTACGACGTCAAGTCGAGCCCCGCCTCGCCACGATGGCTACTCGTCGACGTCAAGCTCGATCGCAAGACCCGCCTTGTGCCGCTCACGGAAATGCGCGAGACGCCCGAACTGGAAGGCATGCTCGTGCTCGCACGCGGCAACCGTCTGTCGATCACACCGGTCGCGCCCGAGCACTGGAAATTCATCAGCAAGCACTTACTCAAATAGCGATTGGGAACCAATTTTGCATCGATAGCGTCTCTATAACGTTGTCGATGAACGCATAGTGCGCCCCCCCTTAGGCCTACGGCGTGCATCGGCAACCGGTCAAACGTTCGCCAATCAGACGCGAACTTACATTCAAAAAAGGACAAACTATGCGCAAATCTCTCGCTGCCGCCCTGTTGATCGCCACTGCCGCCAACGCAGCCTATGCCCAGTCGGGCGACGAGTCGAACCGCCAGCTCGCGGGCGTGCTGGGCCTCGAAGCTCATGCCACGAAGGAAGTCGATCAGGACACCGTGCACATCACGATGTCGGCGGAAGAACAAGGCGCCGATGCCGCCACCGTGTCGCGCAACCTGACGCAAAAGGCGAACAATGCGATGGCCAAGGCCAAGACGCAGAACGCCGTGCAAGTGCAGACGGGTAACGTCTCGCTGTACCCGACGACCAACCGCGACGGCAAGATCACCGCGTGGCGCGGCCGCACTGAACTGCAACTGAAGTCGAAGGATTTTGGCGCAGCGTCGCGTCTGGCCAGCGAAATCTCCGGCCAGATGCAAATGGACGGCGTGTCGTTCTCGCTCTCGCGCGAAGCGCAGGAAAAGACGCAGGCCGAGTTGACCAATCAGGCCATCCAGGCCTTCCGCGATCAGGCGCAAAGCAACGCGACGGCGTTCGGCTACAAGAGCTACGCGATCCGCCAGGTGCAGGTCGGCGCCAACGCCCCGATCATGCCGCGCATGTATGCGATGAAGGCTGCGCCGATGGCCGCCAGCGCCGATGCCGCACCGCCGATGCAACTCGAAGGCGGCAAGACGCAAGTCACCGTGACCGTCTCGGGCACCGTGCAAATGAAGTAAAGCGGGGCATACGCCTCGCGCGTCGTTATCGGGTTCCCCGATCGACGCAATGAAAAAGCCGCCCTCTCAAGGGCGGCTTTTTCGTTAGCTTTTCGTCAAACGCCAGCGCTTAAAACAACCCCATCTGCCGCGTCACCAGCGTGTCAAACGCATCGCCCACAAACGGCAGAATCGCGTCCGCGACAGGCTTGAGCTGGTTCTCCAGATAGTGCTCGTAGTCAAGCGCCGAACGGCGATCCTCAAGCGGCTCCGGCCCGCCCGTCGTCATCACGTAGCTGATCCAGCCGCCGTTCTGATATTGCGGCGGGCGGCCGTGACGGCGATTGAAGTCATCGGCGAGACGCGCGGCACGCACATGCGGTGGCACGTTGCGCTCGTAGTCGCCCAACTTGCGCCGCAGCCGTTTGCGGTAAACCAGCCGGTCATCCATCTCGCCCGCGAGCGTGCGCGCCACATAATCGCGGACATACTCCTGATACGGTTCGCCGCGAAAAATGCGCGAGTACAGGTCTTGCTGAAACTGCTGCGCCAGCGGTGACCAGTCAGTGCGAACCGTCTCCAGCCCCTTGTAGACCACCGCCTCGCTTCCGTCTGGCTGCATCACCAGCCCCGCATATCGCTTCTTGCTGCCCTGCTCTGCACCACGCACGGTCGGCATCAGAAAGCGTCGATAGTGCGTGTCGAACTCCAGTTCCAGCGCACTCTCCAGATCGTAGGTCTCTCGCAAGTGCGTGCGCCACCAGTCGTTGACGTGCGTCACCAACGCCCGGCCGATGTCTTCCGCCTGCGCCTCTGTACGCTGCACGCGCAACCACACGAACAACGAGTCGGTATCGCCATAGATGACCTGATAGCCGCGCGCCTGAATCAGCTCGCGCGTCTTGCGCATGATCTCGTGACCACGCATCGTGATCGACGACGCCAGACGCGGATCGAAGAACCGGCAGCCACTCGACCCCAGCACCCCGTAGAACGCATTCATGATGATCTTCAACGCCTGCGACAACGGCGCGTTCTTCTCACGCTTCGCTTCGTCCCGCCCCTGCCACACTTGCCTGACGATGGCCGGCAAACAGTGTCGCGTACGAGAGAAACGCGCGCCGAGAAAGCCCGGCACCGAATCGGCGTCGCCGGGACGATGCATCCCCTCCACCAGCCCGACAGGGTCAATCAGGAATGTGCGAATGATCGACGGATACAGGCTCTTGTAATCGAGCACCAGCACCGAGTCGTAAAGGCCGGGGCGCGAATCCATCACGAAACCACCGGGGCTCGCCGCCCCTTCGACATCGCCTACGTTCGGTGCCACGTACCCCTGCCGGTGCATCGCCGGCAGATACAAATGCGTGAACGCCGCCACCGATCCGCCACTGCGATCCAGCGCCAGACCGGTCACTGCCGAGCGCTCCAGCAGGAACGACAGCAGACCGGTCTTCGCGAAAATGCGGGTGACCAGTTCGCAATCCTTCAGGTTGTAGCGCGCCAGTGCGGGCTTGTCCTCGGCGAACATCCGGTCGATCTCGGCCATGCGCTCATACGGCGTATCGATCGCCTTGCCCTCGCCGAGCAATGTCTGCGCCACGTTCTCGAGACTGAATGATGGAAACGTCCATGTGGCCGAGCGCAGCGACTCGATACCGTCGATGAATACGCGCCCCGGCGCGCTCGCGAAGAAGTGATTGCGATGCTCGCGCCATTCGAGCGGCGTATTACCCCGCCCCAGCAAAAGGGGCGTCTGAAACCGCGTCGCGCTCTCGTGCAGCACGCGCAAATCGAACTGGATCAGATTCCAGCCGATGATGGCGTCGGGATCGTGGCGGACCAGCCAGTCATTCAGGCTCTCGATGAGTTGCGCACGGGTGTCGCGATATTCCAGCGAGAAGTCGACATCGGCGGCCTCGGCGGCCTCGGCGATGCCGTCACCGGCGCCATTGGCCGGCCCAAGCATGTAGACCTGCCGCTGCCCGCAGCCTTCCAGCGCAATCGAGTACAGGTCGCCCTGGATGGTCGTTTCGATATCGAGCGACACGATGCGAAGCGCCGGGCGGTAGCGCGGCGCAGGCTTCATCCGCACGTCAGTGATGAGTCCGCCGGGGCCATCGCCACTATCGCCACCATTGGCACCATCGGAGTCACTGGAACCACCGGAACCATCGGCCCCCATCTGCCCGGCGAACTCCACCGGTGCCGTAATGAATCGCTCCATCAGAAAGCGTTCGGGCGGGCGAATGTCGGCTTCGTAGACATCGATGCCCGCGCCGCGCAGCAGCGTTTCCAACTTGAGCAGCGGACGTTGATGACGGCAGTACACCCCCAGCACAGGCCGGCGGTGAAAGTCCGTCAGTGCCAGCTCGCGCAATTCGTACTGGTCGGATTGGCGTTCGTTGCGCAGCAGCGTCTCCACGCGTGCGCGTTGTTCGACAGGGACGAAAACGACATTGGTCTGCACGGGCAGCCGTACCCGTCGCGGCCCGTCGTCGGTGGCGAGCCAGAACTCGACTTCGGTGCCGGCGGGCGTATCGCGCCAATGCCGTGTGAGGAGAAAACCGTGCTGTCGATCCACCAAGAGCCGCTTTACGTATGCAAGATGAGGGGGTTACTGCGCTTCGCGTATTTTACGTCGCGGCGTCCGTAATTGCCCCACCAGCGCACCGACGGCCATATCGGAAGCACCACCGCACGCCCCCTGCCCCCGTGGTCACTCGGGTTTCGTCACCCCAGCCATTCGGGGTAGGATGACGGGCACGCAGAAAGCTAACAGGAGACGAACATGACCAGCCTTATCCCGACTGTGGACCCCGATGGCCTGCTCGAATATTCGGTGGTCTACACCGACCGGGCGCTGAACCACATGTCGCAAGCCTTTCAGGGCGTGATGCGCGACATCTCGCGCGTTCTGAAGGATGTGTATCACGCGCAAGCCGCGATCATCGTGCCGGGCAGCGGCACATTCGGCATGGAAGCCGTCGCGCGCCAGTTTGCGACGAACAAGCGCTGTCTGGTCATTCGCAATGGCTGGTTCAGCTATCGCTGGAGCCAGATCTTCGACATGGGCAGCATTCCGGCCAGCACCGAGGTGCTCAAGGCGCGCCCGGTCACCGAAGGCCGTCAGGCCGCATACGCCCCGCCCCCGATCGATGAAGTCGTTGCCGCAATTCGCGAGCACAAGCCCGAGATGGTATTCGCGCCGCACGTCGAGACCGCTTCCGGCATCCTGCTGCCCGACGATTACCTGCGTGCCGTGGCCGACGCTACGCATGCAGTCGGCGGCCTGTTCGTGCTCGATTGCATCGCCTCCGGCACGATCTGGGTCGACATGGAAGCCACCGGCGTCGACATCCTGATCAGTGCGCCGCAAAAAGGCTGGAGCGCGTCGCCGTGCTGCGCGCTGGTGATGCTGAACGCCGCCGCGCGCGCAAAGCTCGACACCACCACCAGCACCAGCTTCTCGTGCGACCTGCGCAAGTGGCTCCAGATCATGGAAGCCTATGAGAAAGGCGGTTTCGCCTATCACGCCACGATGCCGACCGACGCTCTGAAGGTGTTGCGCGACGTCATGCTCGAAACCGAAGCGTACGGCTTCGAGAAGGTGCGTGAGGAGCAGCAATCGCTGGGCGACAAGGTGCGTGCACTGCTCGCCGCCAAGGGATACCGCAGCGTGGCGGCGAAGGGGTTCGAAGCACCGGGCGTGATCGTGAGCTATACCGACGACGACGCCATTCACTCCGGCAAGAAATTTGTCGTGCAGGGCATGCAGATCGGTGCCGGCGTGCCGCTTCAGGTCGACGAGCCAGCCGACTTCAAGACGTTCCGGCTTGGCCTGTTCGGGCTGGAGAAGCTTCACAACCGTGAGCGCACGATCGACAGTCTGGCGAAGGTGCTGGACGAGATCGCTTGAAAAACTGAAGAACTGAAGAACTGACGAAGCGACGAAGCGACCAACGCCAAGCGCGAAACGAAAACAAAACGGGAAGGCGCCACGCCCACCGGCGCACGCGCCCTCCCGCCAGACCGATGACCGGTGACCGCTTACTTGAACCGGTCGCGCAACACGTTCTTCTGTACTTTGCCCATCGTATTGCGCGGCAGTTCGGTGACGAAATGCACACGCTTGGGCACCTTGAAGTTGGCGATGCGCTGCTTGAGCCCATCGATCACGCTGCGCTCGTCGGGCGCAGCCGCTCCATGGCGCGGCACCACCACCGCCACCACCGCTTCGCCGAAGTCCGGGTGCGGCACGCCGATCACGGCCGATTCCGCCACACCGTCCATTTCGTCGATGAAGCTCTCGATCTCTTTCGGGTAGACGTTGTAGCCCCCCGAAATAATCAGATCCTTCGAGCGCCCGACGATGTGCACGTAGCCGTCGTCATCGAACTTGCCGACATCCCCGGTCCTGAAGAAACCATCCGCCGTGAATTCCTCGGCGGTCTTCTCCGGCATGCGCCAGTAGCCTGCGAACACATTCGGCCCCTTGACCTGAATGTGGCCGATATCCCCCTGCCCCACCACCGCGCCGTCGTCGCCCACCACCCGCACGGTCACCTCCGGCAGCGGCACGCCCACGGTGCCCGCACGACGCACCTGCGCGGCGTCGCCGTGATACGGATTCGAGACGAGCATCACCGTCTCTGACATACCGTAACGCTCGAGAATCGTGTGGCCCGTGCGCTCGCGGAAGGCATCGAACGTCTCGCGCAGCAACGGTGCCGACCCGGAGATGAACAGTCGCACGTTGCGGCACACATTGCGATCCAGCCCCGCTTCGGCGAGCAGCCGCACATAGTACGTCGGCACGCCCATGAACACCGTCGCGCGCGGCAGTTGATGCAACACTTCGCGCGCATCGAACTTCGAAAGCCAGATCATCTTGCTGCCCGAATACAGCGCCGCGTGACTCGCCACGAACAGCCCGTGCACGTGGAAGATCGGCAGCGCGTGCAGCAGCACATCGCCACCGTCGCGCTCGCCCCAGCCCCAGAACTGATGCAGCACGCGCGTGTTGCTCGCGAGATTGCCGTGCGACAGCATCGCGCCCTTGCTGCGCCCGGTCGTGCCCGAGGTGTACAGAATGGCCGCCAGATCTTCCGGTGCGCGCGGCACCGTTTCGAAGCTGTCGCCGAACCACGCGGCACGCTCCAGCAGCGAGCCCGTGCGATCGTCGCCCAGCGTGTACACATGCTTGGCACCGCTGGTGAAGGCGATCTTCGACACCCAGCCGAAGTTCGCCGGGCTGCACACCACCACGTCGGGCTCCGCGTTCTCGACGAAGTACGTGATCTCGGCATCGCGATACGCCGTGTTCAGCGGCAGATACACGAGCCCTGCGCGCAGCGTGGCGAGATACAGCAGCAGCGCCTCGGGTGACTTTTCGACCTGTACGGCCACGCGGGCACCGGGGGCGAGATCCAGACTTGCGAGCAGGTTCGCAATGCGGGCGCTCGCGTGTTCGAGATCGTCCCAACTGTAGTAAAGCCCCTCGGGCGTCTCAATGGCGCACGCGGATTTGTCAGCGGGGAAGCGTTCGGCAAACAGTCGATAGAGATTGGCGTCTTGCGTCATAAACGGAACCGGATTCGAAATTATCGAAACGTCGATGGAAAAAAAAAATCGGGGGACGGCGGCACACGACCTGCCCCGCATCGCGGGCCATCAGGTCGAGTGCTTCATCGTCCCTGAAACACCGGCGGGCGCTTCTCGAGAAACGCGGCCACGCCTTCGCGATGATCGTCGGAATCCCAATACGCGAAGGCGCGCTGCCACTCGGCTTCGGACAACGCCGGCGCGGCCGGTGCCAACCGGGCAATCAGCCACTTGTTCGCTTGCGCGGCGAGCGGCGCGCCGGCCGCGATGCGCCGGGCGCAAGTGTAACCGGCCTCTTCGACCGACTCGTCGTCAACCACACGCGTCAGCAGGCCCTTCTCGCGGGCCTCGGCAGCGCCGAACACCCGGCCTTCGAGCAAAATTTCTAGCGCCGTAGCACGCCCCACCAGCGCTAACACGCCCTTGAGTTCGCCGGGCGCCATCGGAAACCCCAGCTTGTTGATGGGCACGCCGAAGCGCGAACCTTCGGAGGCGATGCGCAAGTCGCAATGCGCGGCGATCTCCAGCCCGCCACCCACGCACACGCCCTCGATCAACGCGACGCTCGGATGCCGGCAATTCGCCAGCGCTTCCAGCGTCGGCCCGATCACTTCGCCGTGATACCGGCGCAGGGCGTCGTAGCTACCGCGCTCGACGGGGAACTCCTCGATATCTGCGCCCGCCGCAAAATTACCGCCCGCGCCACGAATCACGATCGCGCGCACATGGGGCTCGGCGTCCAGTGCGAGCAGATGCGCCCGCAACGCGCGCCACATGGCCACCGAGATGGCGTTGAGCTTGCCGGGGTTCGAGAGCATCAGCGTCACCAGCCCTTCGTCCAACAGACTGTCGTCGCGCAGAACTTCGCTCACAAGTGTCTCCCTAAGTTTTGTAATTCGTGCCGGAAACGCGCAGCGCATCCCCGGCACGGGTTTCGGCGCTCTAAAGCAGCCGCGATACGGCACGTCCCAGCGCTGCCTCGCCGTCAATCAGCCGTTGCAGGTTGGCGTCGAGCTCATCGGGTTCGTAGAGATAGTTGACCATCATGCCGCACGACTGCTTGGCCCCTTTCTTCGAGAGATCGGCATGCCAGTTGATGCGCTCCACGCGGGCGCCGTTGCCCAAGTGAAAACGCGCCACAGGGTCACGCGGCTGCCCGCGCACGCGCTCACGCGCCAGATAGTGCGCAGCGAGTGCTTCGCCAATGGCCCGTTGAAGCGCCTGCGCACTCTTGCGCTCGGGCGACGCCTGCAACCACGCGACCAATTGTGCACCGGTGGCCTCGGCGGCCAGCGACGTATCCTGCGCGAGCAGTTTCAGTCGCTTGGAGCCAAGCGTTTGTGCGACACCGGTCGCCGGCAACGACTTCAACCAGTCGCTAAACCCCGGAATCGGCGAGAGCGTGGCGAAGTTGCGCAGCTTCGGAAAATCGACATGCAACTCGTCGATCACCCGCTTGAGCAGGAAGTTGCCGAAGCTCACGCCGCGCAGCCCCGGCTGCGTGTTCGAGATCGAGTAGAAGATGGCCCAGCGCACGCGGCGCAGGTCTTCGAGCGGCGCCTTTTCGTCGAGCAGTGAATGCACGTCGGCGGCCATGTCGGGCACGAAGGCGACTTCCACGAAAATCAGCGGCTCGCGCGGCATGCGTGGATGGAAAAACGCGTAGCAGCGACGGTCGGAATCCAGCCGGTTGCGCAAATCTGCCCACGACGAGATTTCGTGCACCGCCTCGTAACGCATGAGCTTTTCGAGCAGCGACGCGGGCGAGTCCCACGTGATCGGATGCAACTCCAGCAGGCCAACGTCGAACCACGTCGAGAACAGGCTGCCGAGATCGTCTTCAAGTGCGGCGAGTCCCGGCAAGGCGGCGCGGTGATGCAGCATGTCGGCGCGCCAGCGCACGAGAAACGGCAGGCCATCCGGCAGCGCATTGAACCGCTTGAGAAAGCGCACGCGCTCGCTGCCGAGTGCGCCCGCCAACCCGCTGGCAGCACGCTTGGGTGCCGCCTCGCCGTCCTTTCCGCCCTCGCTACCCGCGCTGTCGGTACTGCCGCAGACGTCCGCGACCACATGCAGCAGCGCGAGCTGCTCGGAAGGAGACGCTTCGCAGTAACGCGTCATGAAGTCGCGCGCCGCTTCGTTGGCCGCCGAATCCGTCAGCCGGGCCGACAGACACTGCGCCAACTGACGGCGCAGGGCCGCTTCGGCGCGCGCGGAGAGCTTGGCCGGTTCGATCTTGCCGTCGCCCTTCGCATCGGGCTTGCCGCTCTCGCCCGGACCGCCCGGGCCACCCGCCCCGCCACGTCCGAACCACTGTCCCAGCCGCGCTTTCAGCGACGGCTTCGACGGCGACGGCACCGGCGCGCTCACATCGGCCACACTTTCGGGCGTCGTACGCTCCGAGGACGCGGACGACGATGACGACACCGACGACGCAACACTCATCGCCGTCGATGCAGACAGGGAAAGCGAGACCGGGGCGGTCATCGCGGACAGGATCGGCTCATCCTTCATGGCTTCCTCTCAAGTCGGACAATCAACTCAGGGCCTGCTCACCCTAACCCATCACCCAATCCGGCAGCCACAGCGAGAGGCCCGGCATCAGGCAAATCAGGGCGACGGCGACAATCATCAGCACCACAAACGGCATCACGCCCCAGACGATGTCGCGCAACGCAATGTCGGGTGCCGTGTTCTTGATGACGAATATGTTGAGTCCCACGGGCGGATGAATCAACCCCAGTTCCATGACAATCGTCATCACCACGCCGAACCACACGAGATCGAAACCGGCCGCGCGCAGTGGCGGCAGAATGATCGGCGCGGTCATCAGGATGATGCTCACCGGCGGCAGGAAAAAGCCGAGCACGACGACCATCAGCAAGATGGCCACCAGCAGCACCCAGCGCGACAGATGCAGCCCCACGATCCACTGCGCCGCCGACTGACTGATGTGCAGGTAGCTCATCACGTACGAGTAAAGCAGCGACATGCCGATAATGAACATCAACATCGTCGATTCACGCAGCGTGCTCGTGAGAATCGGCGCGATCTGGCGCGGACGCCACATGCGATAGATCACGGCGATGAGCGCCAGCGCGAGCAGACCGCCCAGCCCGGCCGTCTCCGACGGCGTCGCATACCCGCCGTAGAGCGCCGCCATCACCCCGATCAGCAACGTGATGAAGGGCAGCACGCGCGGCAGCAACGCAAGCTTTTCGCGCAACGTGGCGGGCGGTTCGTTCGGGAACGGCGACGGCGTGCCGTCGCGTGCCAGCGCGACTTGCGCGGCGCCGTATTCCTTGCGATAGCGCCACGCCGCGTAGCACGAGAACAGGCCCACTAACAGCAGCGCCGGCACGATGCCCGCGAGGAACAAGCGCCCGAGCGACTGTTCGGCAGCCACTGCGTAGAGAATCATCGTGATCGACGGCGGCAGCAGAATGCCCAGCGTGCCACCGGCGGCGATGATGCCCGCAGCGAAGCCCGGCGAATAGCCGCGCATGCGCATCTCGGGAATGCCGGCACTGCCGATCGCCGAACACGTCGCCGGGCTCGACCCGGCCATGGCCGCGAACAGGCCGCAGGCAAACACGTTGGCGATACCGAGCCCGCCCGGAATCCGCCGCATCCACGCGTGCAGCGCCAGATACAAGTCCTGCCCCGCGCGTGATTTACCAATCGCCGCGCCCTTCAGAATAAACAGCGGAATCGACAGCAGCGTGATGCTGGCCATCTCCTCGTAGACGTTTTGCGTAACCGTATCGAGCGACGACGCGGGCATGAAGCCGAACATGAACGCGACGGCCACGGCGCCGAGGGCAAACGCAATGGGCATGCCTGAGAACATGGCGACCAGCGTTGCGCCGCCGTAAAGCAGGCCAATAGTGAGCTCGCTCATACGTGCGTGCCTCCCTCGCGATTCGACGCCTGCCCATCATCGGCGCGGGGCCCCATCTCACAAGCGCCGATGGCGATTTGCAGCAGCAATTGCACCGTGAGCAAGGTCATCCCGCCCGCCATCAGCCCATAGGGAATCGCCAGCGGCGGGCTCCACGTCGAGCTGCTGGTCTGCCCGTCGACATAGGCTTCCCAGAACAGCGTCCACGACTTCCATGAAAAGAACGCACAAAACGCGAACGTGGCGATGTCGACAAACCAGCGCCGGATACGATTCACCCGCGGCGAGAGCAGTGTCGTAATCGCTTCGATGCCGATGTGACCGCGCAGATGTTGCACGTGCGCGGCACTGACAAACGTCGCACCCACCAGCAGGAACACGGCCGCCTCGTCCTGCCAGTCGGTGGCGAGCTTGAGCACATGCCGGGCAAACACGCTGTAACTAAGCACCAGCGCGGCCCCCACGAGCGCGAGCATGCACACGACCATGAGCAGGCGGCTCACGCCCTGCAAGAGGGCGTCGAGCCGACGCAGGACGCGGGTTCGCGGCACCACGGGATCGGCCCCCATGGCGACCCCGCTCATGAAGGCACCTTCTCGGCGAGCGCGAGCAACTTGGCGCAGGTGTCCGACTTGCTGGCGTAGTCCTTCCACGCCGTGCGCCGGGCAATGTCACGCCACTTCATCACCGTCGCTTCGTCGAGGTCATAAACCTTCGCGCCCGCCTTGGTGTAGACGCTGGCAATCTGCGCGTCGTCGGCCTTGGCCGCTTCGGTACCGAACGCCTCCAGTTCCTTGCCAACTTGCAGAATGACCTGCTGCTGGTCTTTGGGCAGCTTGTCGAAGATCTGCTTCGACATGAGCAGCGGCTCCAGCATGAACCAGTAAGACTTGTTGCGCCCGGTGGTCAGATGCTTCGAGACTTCTTCGAGCCGGAACGACATCAGACTCGTCGACGACGTCATGGCCGCATCCATCGCGCCGGTCTGCATGGCGGCATACAACTCGTTGGATGGCAGCGAAATCACGGCGGCCCCGGCTTCCTTCAACATCATGTCCATCTCGCGGCTGCCGCCGCGCACCTTCATGCCCTTGGCATCTTCGGGGGCGACAAGCGGCGTCGAGCGGCTGGCGACCCCACCGGCCTGCCAGACCCAACTCACGATCACGATGTTTTTCTCCGCGAGCACGTCCGTCAGCACTTTGCCGATCTCGCCGTTGCGCCACGCGTTGCCTTGGGCGTACGACGTCACCAGCCCCGGCATCAAGCCGATATTGAGCTCACGTACCTCACCACCGGCGTACGGCAGCGGGTAAAGCGAGAGATCGAGCGCGCCCCGGCGCAACGCCGAGAACTGCGAATTGGTCTTCATGAGCGAGCTGCCCGGATAGACCTGAAATTTGAGCGCGCCATTCGTGCGCTTCTCGACTTCCTGCGCGAACTTGCGGCACAGCCGATCGCGAAAGTCGCCTTCGGTGAGGGTGCCCCCGGGGAATTGATGCGAAATCTTGAGCGGACCGGTCTGCGCGAAAGCGCTGCCCCACGGGCTGGCCAGCCCGCCGGTCACGAGCGCCGATGCGGCGCCCAGCATGAGTTGCCGCCGCAGCGGGGAAGGTGTCGTCTCCATGGCGTCTCCTGTCACTTCTGTCAGTGATGAACCGGCGAAGCACGGTGTCTGACGTCGCCCGGGCCGAAGATCGCCCCGGGTGCACCACCGGCCCAACCGGCACTGCATGTACGGATGACTTGCTTTGTTTTTTGATATTTCGAGCGCTGAGGTTGCCGCACTCGAGATGAAATCGTATAGTTATTCCGCCACAGTGTATACAAATTGACCTCGTAAAAAATACACTTTCGGCGTTAACCCCGATCTTCAGGCAACGCTCACCGCGTTACCTTGATCGCAATTCCCCCATTCACGGCCCGGGCGACCGGATCGATTTACGTCCTAGCGAGAGCGTCATGACGGTAAAACCGAAGCGATCAGAAGCGCTGCGCCAGGCCATCGAAGAGAAGATTGCGCTGGGCGAGTACCCGCCGGGCATGCGGCTGGACGAAGCCGAGTTGTCGGCCACGTTCGGCGTGTCTCGCACGCCGCTGCGCGAGGCGCTGATTCAGTTGGGCATGTCGGGCGTAGTGGAGATGCGCCCGAGGCGAGGCGCCGTGGTCGCCGAAGTCGATCCGAAGCGGCTGTGTGAGATGTTCGAAGTGATGGCAGAGCTTGAATCGATGTGCGGCCGGCTCGCCGCGCGCCGCATCACTGACGCGGAGCTGGCCGAGTTGCGCACCACTCATCTGGCGAGTCAGGCGGCAGCCGAGGCACGCGATCTCGACCGGTACTACACCATCAACGCGAGCTTCCACGCGCAGATCTATGCGGCGAGTCACAACGCGTATCTTCACGAAACGGCGTTGCAGTTGCATCAACGGCTGCGCGTCTACCGCCGCATGCAGTTGCGCGTACGCGACCGGCTCGGGCACTCGTTTGCCGAACACGACGCCGTCTTCCGCGCGATCGAAGCCGGTGATGCCGACGCCGCCGCCGAAGGCTTGCGCGCCCACGTGACCGTGCAAGGCGAGCGCTTCGGCGATCTGATGGCGTCACTGCGGGCGTTGGAACGAAAGGCGGGCTGAGCGCCCCGGCGCCGGGCACACGGGTCAACCGTCGAAGAATGCGTTTTTGACGACCCGACGGCGTTATTGCGTGCGAAACGCATGGTGGGCCGAGCTGAGCGGTCCGGTCCCGGGAAAATACGCCGCTTCGCCCGTCACAGCGTCACCGTACAAAGGGGCCGTCGTCGCGCGCTTGACGACGCGCGCCGGCTCGGCGGTGTGCGCCTGCGCAGCGCCTTGCACGTCGCCGGCAGGCAGCGCCGCGATCATGTTCTGAATCTCGCGCCAGAGCGCGGGGCGCTCGCTCGCACGGACGAGATAGGCGGGCATCCCCGCAACAGAATGCTGCACGTCTGCGAGCAACCCGGCGATTCGCTGTGCATACGTTGCCCCGCCTTCGATGGGGCGCTGCCCCAGCGCCTGCGTGACGTTGCACCCCCGTTCGCGCAATGCGTCAATTGTCTGGCGCCAGAGACGAAGCTCATGAGCACTGGCGCTACCCTCGAACTCCAGCAACCGGGTGGCAAGCACTTGCACCATGAATTCGCCGTCACCTTGCACACGCGCGTCGCCGCCTTGCAATACCCAGCGATCGGCGGCCACACAAGCCATTTCGATCAGCCCCGCGCGCGGCGATGCCAGCGATGAGGCAGCGGCGCCGGCGACGGCCAACGCGTCGTAACCATCGAACGACTGAACATCGAGACGGCCGCCGTGCCGGGCCAACATCGACATCGTTGTGCCACGCCCCGCAAGCACCGCGTGATGCATGGCCGTCCCCCCGGGCAAGTAATCCAGACCACAGGCAGCGCTGTAGCGATGTGCGCCGGACACCGCCTCGTTCGGATTTGCCCCGTAGCGCAGGAGTCGATCGACAACAGCATCGGGAACGACACGGCATAGCGCATACGGCAGCGGCGGTATGCCACCGAACGCTGTGGCATCGAGACTGGCACCGCAGGCCAACACAATGTCGATGGCGGCAACAGCATCCCGTGTCCCCGCGTCCGGAATGGCATGGTAGTGCCCCATGAACAAGTCGATGACGGCGCTCACGAAAGGCTTACCTCCCGCCGCGTCAGCGAGTCTGTCCAACGACTCCCCGCGAAGCGCCAGCGCAAGCAGACGTAACACAACCGGTGTGTCGGTCATCGTTTCGGCAGCGCTCATATTCGCCGTCGTCGCGCGCCGGATCGCCACCAACACGTCCGCAGTGCTGGAGGTTTCTAC
The DNA here is from genome assembly GCF_002179865.1 of Pandoraea sp. PE-S2R-1. Taxonomy (NCBI): domain Bacteria; kingdom Pseudomonadati; phylum Pseudomonadota; class Betaproteobacteria; order Burkholderiales; family Burkholderiaceae; genus Pandoraea; species Pandoraea sp. PE-S2R-1. The sequence goes on from NZ_NGUR01000010.1 coordinate 1,037,990, forward strand.
GACAGCGCGTGCCACCGTTTGCATCGAGATGCCGTCCGACGCTGCCATCGCAGACAGAAGCACCTGTGCCGTGCGCTGTGCGACGCCTGCCGCGCGCAAATCGTCGAGCCCCCAGCGTGTGGGATCTTTCGACAACAGCGCCGCCACCGGCGCTGTTGCGCAATGCGAGATCGTCAATTGTTCGAGCACGGCGTCCAGCGAAGTCGCTGACGAACCATCGACGGTATTTGACACAGTTATCGTGCCGGTTTGCGGTTGCGCAGACTGACTCGAATGCACGGGTGCGCTCACAGCAGCGGAAAGGACGTTGGTTTTCATCGGAATTCCTTGTTCTGAAAAAAGTCCATCATTTCGAAGAGCAGCATCTTGCGTTTTCTGCTCGGCCTGATTGTCGGAAACACCGCGAGAGATGTGGTGAACCATTGCGTTGGCGCGATACCTGAAACGTTCCGATCCGAAAATCTCGCCGGGATGCGGCGAACCATGCGTGCCGCGTTGATCTCCCGTTGATCTCGGGCTGTGACCAGCCCCGTGGCATGGCGCGGCTATCTGGAGTTGCCAGCGTCCGCGAGCACAGCCGTACGGATCACGTTCAGAAGTCGTCCGTAGTTGTCGTCTCGCTGCAATGGCCCGCTGAGTGCGCCGGCAACCTTTTCATACGAAACGACCAGGGCGCTGCCATCGATCAGCTCTGGAATCGCCTGACGCTCGCGGCCGCAGGCAATCGTGAGCAACAGGCTGCGCATGAGATGGTTAAACGAGGCCAGCTTCACAACAGAATCGGGCTTGCCTCGTTTGAGCGCTTCTGAGTACTCACTGAGGTCGGCAACCTCGAGAAGCGCGTTGACTGGCGGGTAGAGGTTGGCGATCACTTGGCCATCAACGCACTGCAAATCGTCTTCCCAGTTCGCGACGATATGGCCGAACTCGTGAAACACGATATCCGCGAGGTGAGTTCTCGCGACATGGTGAGCGAGGGTGTGAGCGTCGTGTGCCTGCACGGCCGCGACTCGGCTTCGGTCGATGGCGATGGCGGGAATATCGAAACGGCCGATGAGATCCACGTCCTCCAGCGTTCCGTGGCTCAGTCCGCCTGTGGTGCCGTTGCCCGCGAACTCAACGATCGATATCAACGCCTCGCTGCGCTCAAGGCTTGCCCGAAACGTGGGGGCATTGTCTTCGAGCGCCTGAAGATGAGCGTCGACCAGCCTTTGCGCGTCCCCTGCGTTCGGAACAAAGTTTCTGTAAAGATCGCAAACGGTGTCGCGCTTTTCCGGCGCTTTGAGCACGCTCACTATCGTGTCGAGCTCAGTCTCCAGCGTAGCCGCGATCTCGTCGAAAAGCCGCGAAAGCGGTTTCGCTCCGGGCTCTGTGCGCAATGGTTGAATGGCCAGACACCGTCCGGAAGAAGCGATACCTGCCGTCCAGGAAACGCCTTTGACGTCGCGGATCTTGCCGTCGAAATCGCGCTTCAGGTTCGTCAGGCGCTCGCTCATCTCGAACCAGTGGAACTCGGTACTGTCCGGCATCGCGCGTCTTGCTTCCACGTTCTGCACCCATCGCTCGCCTTGCTGTTGCGCAATATCGAACGCGTAATGGGCGCCTGCAACGCTCGCCATGCCGAACCAGCCGTTTCCCGGGTCGAAGCACTTCACGAATGAGGATTCAATGGTCTGCGCGGGCACGGCGTCATCGCACGAATGCGACAGATCCACGTCGCAAACGCTGCGCGACAATTTGCCGGGCGTTAGCTCCACTCTGACGACTGACGGATAGGCACGCTCACCGCGCTCGAACGCCAGAAGCAGATGCGCGGTCTGCGCTGGCACGTCGCCACGATCCTTCGGCTGGCTCAAACGTGCGCTGGCCGTTCTGTCGAACGTCCAATAGCTTGGCATTTCTTCCTTGGCCAATGCGCCCGGCGCCCGTGCCGCCTCCTGTCCGCACGCGAGACCCGGCCTTGGATAACCTTGCCGGAGCGCTTGCCTGACCGACGTCAGATCGCTTGCCATCGTCTGGCCAGACCTGCTGTCCGTCGCGCGTACGTTCCCCTGTCCGATCGCGTGGCCCGGCTTCGCGTACGGCGGCAAGCCGTGCACGTGAGCAGCACCTGTGCCCGTCAATTTGGGTTTCATTCCGATGTCCTCGCTCCAATTCGCCATTGCAGCGCTCAGGTCGCAACAATGACGAGAAAGTAAGCAGCGTCACGGATCGCCGCTTTGCGAGAACGGTTCACTAGTTTTCGAATTCATGCCGCAAGGGATTTCGCTTGCGAAAATGGGCTCGAATTCCCCTAAAACCAGCCTCGAGCGCAAAAAAAGGGCCGCCAGTGACACCACTGGCAGCCCTTTTGGATTTTCCACTGCGGTCAGCCGACCGCGCAAAATTCGCCGCTATGCGACCGATGGCGCGGCGCGTCGATGCGCCCACACCAGCATGATCACGCCCGCGACGATCATCGGCAGCGAGAGCCATTGGCCCATCGACAACCCGAACGACAGCAGGCCAAGGAACGAATCCGGCTCACGGGTGAATTCGGCAAGGAAGCGGAACAGCCCGTAGCCCACGAGGAACATGCCGGAGACCGCGCCCACCGGACGCGCCTTGCGTGCAAAGAACCACAACAGCAGGAACAGCGCCACGCCTTCAAGCGCGACCTCGAACAACTGCGACGGGTAGCGCGGCAACCCATGGAATTGTGCGAACACCATCTGCATCGCGCTATCGGCCATCGCCTGCGGGTGGGCCATCGCCCACTGCGCATCTTCGGCCGCCGCTTGCGGAAACAGCATCGCCCAGCGCGAATCGGGGCTCGTCACCCGGCCCCATAGCTCGCCGTTGATGAAGTTGCCCAGACGCCCCGCCGCCAGCCCCAACGGAATCATCGGCGCGATCAGATCGGTGCCTTCCAGCAGCGAATGACCGCGGCGGCGCGTGAACAGCCACATCGCCACCAGCACGCCAAGGAAGCCGCCGTGGAAGGACATGCCCCCTTCCCACACATTGAAGATATCGAGCGGGTTTGCCAGATAGAACGACAGCTTGTAGAAAATCACATAGCCCAGCCGTCCGCCGAGAATCACGCCGATCACGCCGTAGAACAGCATGTCGTCGAGATCCTGCGCCTTCCAGCCTTGCGCGGCAATTGACGGCTGGCGCACGCGCAAGCGTCCGACCAGCAGGAAGAGAATGAAGCCGACCAGATACATCAGGCCGTACCAGCGGATGGCGAGCGGGCCGAGATGAATCGCGACCGGGTCGAATTGAGGATGAATCAGCATGGATCAGAAGATAGGGATTCGTGAACAAAAGTTCCGAAAATTTCCGTGAACTCGCGCGCCGCCATTCACAAAAAAGCGGTGCCGCCGCGTCATGACACACAGATTCCGGCGTGCCGTCGGATGGCCTGCACAATACCACGAGCCATAGGGGGGAACAGGCCCTAGTCCACCAGCGTTGCACCGGGCGGTGTTTGTGCCACACCGCGCGCCGTTTCGAGAAAGCCTTCGAGCACGGGCGTGACTTCCGCCGTGCGCCAGAGCAGCCCCGTCTCGATCAGCGCACTGGTCTCGCGCAGGGCACGATACTCGACGCCCGTGCGACGCAGATGACACAGCGACTGCGGCACCAGCGCCACGCCCATACCCGCCGAGACGAGACTCACGATCGTCTGCATCTGAATGGCTTCCTGCCCGACACGCGGCGTCAGCCCCAATGCCCCGTAACAGCCCATGATGATGTCGTAGAACGCCGGGGCCACACGGCGCGGGAAGATCACCAGCGGCTCGTCGGCAAAGTCCGTCAGGCTGACGGGCTCGTTCGGCTCGTTCGACGGCTTCGACCCGCCCCGCCGATCCCCCCGCCCCGCCGGCAACGCCAGCATCAGCGGCTCGCGCATGATCGGCAGGTACGAGAGCTCGTTCGCGAAACGCGCGGGCACGGGCGGGATGAAGAGGCCCGCGTCGATCCGGCCGTCCATGAGCGCCTCGACCTGCACGTCGCTGGTCGCCTCGAGCAATTGCAGCCGCACGCGGGGATAGCGCTCGCCGAATTCGCGCAGCAGCGGCGGCAGGATGCCGTAGTCCGCCGTCGACACGAACCCGAGCGATAGCGTCCCGACCTCGCCGTGCGCCAGCCCCTGCGCCAGTGCGGGCAGCGCCTCGGCGTCAGCGAGAATGCGCCGCACCTCGGGCAGCAACTGCCGCCCGACCGCCGTGAGCTCCACCGAGCGGTTCGTTCTCACGAACAGCGGGGCGCCGAGCGACGCCTCCAGCGCCCGAATCTGCTGAGAGAGCGGCGGCTGGGTCATCGCCAGACGCTGTGCGGCACGGCCGAAATGACGCTCTTCGGCCACCGCCACGAAATACCGAAATTGACGCAGATCCATGATATGTTTTTCGACCTAATCCGAGTCAAATAATATATTTGACAAGCATCCAAGGAAAGACGAATCTTAACGTCCAATTCAGTCCGGCCAAAGCCCGCTTGGATGCGTGGCTGCCCAAAAGCCGGACGACTCGCCTGACCATTCTTTACCCACAAACACTGCGTTTCACGAGACGACCATGCCTCACTACCGTTCCCGCACCTCCACCCACGGCCGCAACATGGCCGGTGCCCGCGCGCTGTGGCGCGCCACCGGCATGACCGACGAAGACTTCGGCAAGCCGATCATCGCCGTGGTGAATTCCTTCACGCAGTTCGTGCCGGGCCACGTGCACCTGCGCGATCTGGGCGCCGTCGTCGCCAAGGAAATCGAGGCTGCCGGGGGTGTCGCCAAGGAATTCAACACCATTGCCGTCGACGACGGCATCGCCATGGGTCACGGCGGCATGCTCTATTCGCTGCCGTCGCGCGAACTGATCGCCGACTCGGTGGAATACATGGTCAATGCGCACTGCGCCGACGCCATGGTCTGCATCTCGAACTGCGACAAGATCACCCCGGGCATGCTCATGGCCGCCATGCGCCTGAACATCCCCGTCGTGTTCGTCTCGGGCGGCCCGATGGAAGCCGGCAAGGTCAAGTCGGGCGACGGTCAGGTGATTGCCAAGATCGATCTGATCGACGCCATGATCAAGGCCGCCGATCCGAAGATCAGCGACGCGGAAGTGGCCGAAGTCGAGCGTAGCGCCTGCCCGACGTGCGGTTCCTGCTCGGGCATGTTCACGGCCAACTCGATGAACTGCCTGACCGAAGCCATCGGCCTCGCGTTGCCGGGCAACGGCACCATCGTCGCCACGCACGCCTGGCGTCGCGGGCTGTTCGAGCAAGCCGGCCGCCTCGTGGTCGACCTGTGCCGCCGCTACTATCAGGAAGAAGACGCCTCGGTGCTGCCGCGCAACATCGCCACCAAGGCGGCGTTCGAGAACGCCATGACGCTCGACGTCGCCATGGGCGGCTCGACCAACACCGTGCTGCACTTGCTGGCCGCCGCGCAGGAAGCCGGTGTCGACTTCAAGATGGCCGACATCGACCGCATCTCGCGCAACGTGCCGTGCCTGTGCAAGGCCGCGCCTGCGACCGACAAGTACCACATCGAAGACGTGCACCGTGCCGGCGGCATCATCGGCATTCTGGGTGAACTGGCGCGCGCCAACCTGCTCGACACCTCGTGCGGCAACGTGCACAGCGGCACGCTCGGCAACGCCATCGCCAACTGGGACGTGGCTGCCAGCGCCGAGAAGGTGAACGACAAGGCGCAAACGTTCTACAGTGCCGCCCCGGGTGGCGTGCCGACGACCGTGGCATTCAGCCAGTCGTCAACGTACGCGAGCCTCGACGTGAACCGCGAAACCGGTTGCATCCGCGACCTGGAACACGCCTACACCAAGGACGGCGGTCTGGCCGTGCTGTACGGCAACCTCGCCGAAAAGGGCTGCATCGTGAAGACGGCCGGCGTGGACGAATCGCAATGGGTCTTCACCGGCCGTGCGCGCGTCTATGAAAGCCAGGACGACGCCGTCGAAGCCATTCTCGGCGACAAGGTGCAAGCGGGCGACGTGGTCGTGATCCGCTACGAAGGTCCGAAGGGCGGCCCGGGCATGCAGGAAATGCTGTACCCGACGTCGTACCTGAAGTCGAAGGGGCTGGGCAAGACCTGTGCGTTGTTCACCGATGGCCGTTTCTCGGGCGGTTCGTCGGGCCTCGTGATCGGTCACGCCTCGCCGGAAGCGGCTGAAGGCGGCACCATCGGTCTGGTGGAAGACGGCGACGTGATCGAAATCGACATCACGCAGCGCAAGATGCATCTGGCCGTGTCCGACGAAGAACTGGCGCGTCGCCGTGCCGCCATGGAGGCGCGTGGCGACGAGGCATGGCAGCCGATCGGCCGCGAGCGCGTGGTGTCGCAGGCTCTGCAAGCTTATGCAGCGCTGGCGACGTCGGCCGATCGCGGCGCCGTGCGCGACCTGTCGCAACTGAAGTTGGCCAAACGTGGCTGATTTCGCACTGGCAACCTGACGTAAGCCACACGGCGCGCCCCTTCCGGAGCGCGCCGTTTTTGCATCTGACGTGTGATACAACAACGCATGTGTCTGCGTAACCAAAGCGGCGCATCCCCACAGGACAGAGGAGACAGTCATGGCATTCAACCGTCGTTCGCGCAACGTCACGCAAGGCGTGGCCCGCTCGCCCAACCGCTCGATGTATTACGCGCTGGGCTACAAGGAAGAAGACTTCGACAATCCGATGATCGGTGTGGCCAACGGCCACTCGACGATCACGCCGTGCAACGCCGGCCTGCAACGCCTCACCGACGCCGCCGTCGAGGCCATCAGAACGCATCAGGCCAACCCGCAGACCTTCGGCACGCCGACCATCTCCGACGGCATGTCGATGGGCACCGAAGGCATGAAGTACTCGCTCGTGTCGCGTGAAGTCATCGCCGACTGTATCGAGACGGCCGTGCAGGGGCAGTGGATGGATGGCGTGGTCGCCATCGGCGGCTGCGACAAGAACATGCCGGGCGGCATGATTGCACTGGCCCGCATCAACGTGCCGGGCATCTATGTCTATGGCGGCACGATCAGGCCGGGCAACTGGAAGGGCAAGGACCTGACCATCGTCTCGTCGTTCGAGGCCGTGGGCGAGTTCACCGCCGGGCGCATGACCGAGGCCGACTTCAAGGGCATCGAGAAGAACGCGTGTCCGTCGACCGGTTCGTGCGGCGGCATGTACACCGCCAACACGATGAGTTCGTCGTTCGAGGCACTCGGCATGTCGCTGCTGTATTCGTCGACGATGGCCAACCCCGATCAGGAGAAAGTCGACTCGGCGGCCGAATCGGCGCGCGTGCTGATCGAGGCAGTGAAAAATGACATCAAGCCGCGCGACATCATCACCCGCAAGTCCATCGAAAACGCCGTGGCCCTCATCATGGCCACGGGTGGCTCGACCAATGCCGTGCTGCACTATCTGGCGATTGCACATGCGGCTGAAGTCGAATGGTCCATTGAGGATTTCGAGCGCGTGCGCGCCCGCGTGCCGGTCATTTGCGACCTGAAGCCGTCGGGCAAGTATGTGGCGACCGATCTGCACAAGGCCGGGGGCATTCCGCAAGTGCTGAAGCTGTTGCTCGATGCCGGTCTGCTGCATGGCGACTGCCTGACCATCACTGGCCGCACGATTGCGGAAGAACTGAAGGATGTGCCGTCAGTGCCGCGCGCCGATCAACATGTGATCTACCCGATCGACAAGGCGCTCTACAAGGAAGGCCATCTCGCGATCCTCAAGGGCAACCTTGCCGAAGACGGTGCCGTCGCCAAGATCACGGGCCTGAAGAACCCGGTCATCACCGGACCGGCACGCGTGTTCGACGACGAGCAAAGCGCGATGGACGCGATTCTTGCCGACAAGATCAAGGCTGGCGACGTGCTCGTGCTGCGCTACCTCGGCCCCAAGGGCGGGCCGGGCATGCCGGAAATGCTGGCCCCGACCTCGGCGATCATCGGTAAGGGCCTCGGCGAGTCGGTCGGCTTCATCACCGACGGGCGGTTCTCGGGCGGCACGTGGGGCATGGTGGTCGGCCACGTCGCGCCGGAAGCATTCGTGGGCGGCACCATCGCACTGGTGCAGGAAGGCGACTCGATCACCATCGATGCGCACAAACTGGTGCTGCAACTGAACGTCGCGGACGATGAACTCGCCAAACGCCGCGCGGCATGGAAGGCCCCTGCGCCCCGCTACACGCGTGGCGTGATGGCGAAGTACGCCGCGCTGGCACAACCGGCGAATAAGGGCGCCGTGACGGGCTGACGCGTGACGTTTGCGCGCGAGGATCGTGATGACGACTGCCGCGAGGCGGCATCCTTGCAGCGGATTGCGGTATAGCGGTATTGCGGCACGTTTTGCCTGCCCGGCAGACGTGCCGTTTTCATTGGGCAATCACGGGTAAAGAAGGGCGTCGGCCGCCGCCGTATAATGGCGCGTCGATGCGCCCTGCGCCACAGCTTCCCATCACTATCACGCAGCCTCGCATCGCGATCCGTCAACGATCGGGGAGTAGCACATGAAGGATTCAGGCGACAAAATCGCCGTAGTGGTTGCAGGCCTGCTGATGACGCTGCTCGCGCTGGTGCCGCCGAGTGCGGCCGCCCAGACGTCGGCGACCGATCAGGCCATGCTGAAGCTCGCACGCGAGCGCAACTGCATGACATGCCACGCGGTCGAGCGCATGCTGCTGGCGCCGGCTTATCGCGACATTGCCAAGCGCTACGCCGGGCAGAACGGCGCGGTGGAAAAACTCACCCAATCGATTTCGGACGGGAGTCGCGGTACGTGGGGCAATATTCCGATGCCCGCCAGTCCGCAACTGGCACCGGGCGAGGCCGAGCGCCTTGCCCGCTGGATTCTGGGCTTTATCCGCTGAGCGCGGGCACAGGGCCTGAGGCAACGCGGCGTTACGACCAAAGGCCAGCCGCCCTCCACCCTCTCAGCCCTGCGAGCGGGCCTGCTTCGCCACTTCCTCGATGACCGCCTGCCGGATGCGATCCGGCAGTTGCACTTGTAACGCGTCGGCCACCTGTTTGCCGATAAGTTGCACGAGCCACGACGTCTGATCGATCAGCGCGTCGTGACAGCGACGTTCCACCAGCGTCGTGATCTCGTCGGCCAGTTGCAACGTCAGCCGCGCACTCACGCGCTCGGCGAACACCGCCACATCCGCCGGTACGCCCTGCTCGGCAGCGCGCTGCCCGCCAGCGCCCCCGGCGGCCGACACCGACGCTGCTCTCGATTCGTTCGATGGGATCGTCGGTGGCACCTCGTCGCCGGGCGCGAGCACTTCGGTCAGCGTGGGGATGCCGGGGTCGTTGCGCTCGGGCTCATGCGTCACGGTCAGCCTCGTTGGTCGTAGTTGTTCAGGGTATAGCCGCGATCGCGGTAGAAACGGTAACGCTCCCGGGCGCCGGCCAGATCCTCGGGCGCATCGCCCACGATCTCCACCACCCGTTCAAACCGTGCAAAGTGCGTCGGCACGGCATTGGCCAGATTGAGCAGCACCTGATGGTGTTGCGCTTCTTCGTCCGGCCCGGCCAGCACGACGGGCGTCTTCGCCGCCTCATCGTCACGCGTGAAGCAGTGCGGGACAAACTCCAGCGGCGAGAACGTCCACAACGCCTGATCGAACGCCCGCAGCACGTCGGGTTCACCGACGACCACGAGCGTCTGCCCGGCCAGATAGACCTTGCGCGCGAACCGGCACGCGTAATCGAGCCGGTTCGCCACGTGGGTATGAAAATCGACGCGGGTCACCGGGCCTCGCGATCGATCAGGAACTGCGTGAGCAACGGCACCGGACGGCCGGTCGCGCCCTTGGCCGCGCCGCTCTTCCATGCCGTACCGGCGATATCCAGGTGCGCCCACTCGTACTTTTCGGTGAAGCGTGCCAGGAAACAGGCGGCGGTGACGCTACCCGCCGGACGCCCGCCGATGTTCGCCATATCGGCAAAGTTCGACTTCAGCTGCTCCTGATATTCGTCTTCGACCGGCAGACGCCAGGCGGTGTCGCCCGTCGTGCGGCCGGCAGCCACGAGTTCGTCGGCGAGCGCGTCGCTCTTCGAGAACAGGCCCGAATTCACATGGCCCAGCGCGATGATGCAAGCGCCCGTCAGGGTTGCCACGTCGATCACGGCAGCCGGCTTGAAGCGTTCGGCATAGGTGAGCGCGTCGCACAGGATCAGGCGGCCTTCGGCGTCGGTATTGAGCACCTCGATGGTCTGACCCGACATGCTGGTCACGACATCGCCCGGCTTGGTGGCTTGCGCGCCCGGCATGTTTTCCGTGGCCGGCACCACCGCGATCACGTTGAGCTTGAGGCCCATCTCGGCGACGGCACGAATCGTGCCCAGCACCGACCCTGCGCCGCACATGTCGTATTTCATCTCGTCCATGCCCTCGCCCGGCTTGAGCGAGATGCCGCCCGAGTCGAAGGTCACGCCCTTGCCCACCAGCACGATCGGGGCCTGCTTGGCAGGGCCGCCCTCATACTTGAGCACGATGAACTGGGGCGGCTGGACCGAACCGCGCGACACCGACAGGAACGACCCCATCTTGAGCGCTTCGATCTGCTTCGGCCCGAGAATCTCTGCCTTGAGCTTGAACTCGCGGGCCAGCTTGCGGGCCGTGTCGGCGAGATACGTCGGCGTGCACACGTTGCCCGGCAGGTTGCCCAGGTCCTTCGTGAGCGACATGCCGTTGGCGATGGCCTCGCCGCGCTTGGCAGCCAGCTTGGCGGCCTTCAGGTCTTCCGGGGCAACCGCGAACACGATCTTGCGCAGCGCCACATTGGCCGGCTCGACCTTGCTCTTCATCTGGGTGAAGCGGTAGGTGGCGTCGCGCAGCGCGAGCACCGAGGTGCGCACGGCCCACGCGGCGTCCTGCTTGGCCACCTTGGTTTGCGGCAGCGTCCACAGGGCGTCGGCAGCGCGCGAGGCCAGCACGGCACGCACGGCGGCGCGCGTGGCATCGTTGAAACCCTTTTGCGAGAGCTGGTCTTCGCGGCCCAGGCCGACGAAGAGCACGCGTGCGGGGCTCCAGCCTGCGACTTCGTGCAGCATCAGGGTGCTGCCGAGCTTGCCGTCGAGTTCGCCACGCTTGACCATGCGGGCGAGCAGGCCCTTGCTGGCGGCGTCGAGCGCCTTGGCGAGGCCCGCGAGCGGCTGTTGCTCGAATACGCCGACCACCAGGCATTCCGTCTTCGCATTGGCGAGATCGGCCAGGCCGGTCTTGGTCGAATCGAAGGCTTTTGTGCTAAAGTCCATCGCGCTTTCCTCGGGTAAAATTCGTACGAGCCGCAATTATCCGCTTTTTTCCGCGCTCGCCCAACCGCGAGAGCTCCCCAATCTTCATCACATGATTTTTCAGCGTTCCCTACAGCGTGAGCTGAACTACACCGCTGGGGCCGTCTTCATGGTGCTGATCACCGTCATGCTCACCACGATGATGATCCGCATCCTGGGCTTCGCAGCGTCCGGGAAGGCCGATCCGCGCGACGTGCTCGTGCTCATCGGTCTGGCCGTGGTCGGCTACCTCGCGGTGATTCTGATCGTCACGCTGTTCGTCTCGATCCTCTTTGTGCTGACCCGCTGGTACCGCGACTCCGAAATGGTCGTGTGGTTTGCCTCCGGTCTGTCGATCAACGACTTCATCAAGCCGGTGCTGCGCTTTGCTGCGCCGTATCTGGCAGTCATCACGTTCTGCGCGCTGGTCGCGTGGCCGTGGGCGAACCTCCAGATCTCTGCACTCGAAGCCCGCTTCGCCCAGCGCGACGACGTCTCGATGATCGCACCGGGCCAATTCCGCGAGAGCGCCGCCAATCACCGCGTGTTCTTCGTCGAAACCGTCTCGCCCGACGCCACCAAGGTGCACAACGTCTTCGTCTCGGGCACCGAGAACGGCAAGGTCAACGTCATCGTCTCGAAAGAAGGTCACATCGAGACGGCCAAGGACGGCAACCGCTACATCGTGCTGGAAAACGGCCGCCGCTACGACGGCGTGCCCGGACAGCCTGATTACCGCGTGATGGAATTCGAGCGCTACGGCGTGAAGATCGACAACCCGGCCACGACCGACGTCGACAACACCCCGACCAAGGGCGTGCCGACCATGCGTCTGTTCCGCGAGATTGCCAATCCGATCTTCCGTGGCGAAATCGTCTGGCGTATCGGTCTGCCCCTGCTGGCGCTCTCGCTCGTGCTGCTGGCCGTGCCGCTGGCGTACCAGAACCCGCGCCATGGCCGCACCGTCAACCTCGTCATGGCCGTGCTCATCTATCTGGGCTATACCAACTTGCTGAGTCTGTCGCAGGCTTACGTGGCACAGGAGCGCCTGCCGCTCGCCATCGGCGTGTGGTTGCTGCACGCGCTCGCCCTCGTCGTCATCGTGCTGCTGTACGTGCGCCGCATGCGCTTCCGCGGGCTGCTCGGCCGCAAACGCAATCGTGGCAACGGCGAAAGAAGCGAGCCGACGGCAGGAGGGGTTCGCTGATGCGCGTCTACGAAAAATATCTGGCGCGTCAGATCTATCTGGCGTTCCTGTTCGTCCTGCTGGCGTTTGTCGGCCTGTTCGTCTTCTTCGACCTCGTGAGCGAACTGGGCGACGTGGGCCGCGGCAACTACCGCTTCCAGCACGCGCTCGCCTATGTGTTGCTGTTCGCACCGCAGCGCATGTACGAAATCATTCCGGTCGCGTCGCTGATTGCCGCGATTTATGTCTGCGCGCAGTTGGCGGGTAATTCGGAATTCACAATCTTCCGCGTCTCGGGCCTCTCGACGGGTCAGGCGCTGCGCTCGCTCCTCAAGATCGGCCTGCCGGTCGTGTTGCTGACGTTCGCCATTGGGGAATTCGTCGCACCGGGCGCCGAGCAACTCGCGCAGAAGATTCGTCTGGAGGCCTTGGGCAGTTCCGTCTCGGCGGGCTTCCGTTCAGGCGTCTGGGTCAAAGACACCGTCGAACAGGAAGGCGGACGTGTTACGCGCTTCATCAACGTGGGCACGCTCAATCCTGACAACACGATTGCCGACGTGCGCATTTACGAGTTCGATTCGTCGCTGCGCCTCGATAGCGTGCGCCTCGCCAAGCTCGGCCAGTTCCAGACGCCGAACTACTGGCAGTTGACCGACGTGTCGGAGACCGTGTTCTCCGCCACCGATGACGCCACGGCCGGCAAAGACCCGCTGCGTGCGCTCGTGCAGAGCAAGCAGGTGCACATCGACAAGGTGCAGATGAAGTCGGAGCTGACGCCGCAGATTCTGTCGGTGTTGATGGTCTCGCCGGACAATATGGCGATCGGCAGCCTGTACAAGTACATCGGACACTTGAAGGAAAACCAGCAGAACACCGACCGCTACAACCTGGCGCTCTGGCAAAAGCTGCTGTATCCGTTCGCCGTGTTCGTGATGATGGCGCTGGCGCTCCCGTTCGCCTACCTGCATGCACGCGCCGGGGCCATCGGCCTGAAGGTGTTCGGCGGCATCATGCTCGGCATGAGCTTCCAGTTGCTCAACAATCTGTTCTCGCATCTGGGCCTGCTCAACACGTGGCCGGCGTGGTTCACGGCGGCATTGCCATCGCTGCTTTATCTGGTGCTCGCCATCGCGGCGCTGCGCTGGGTGGACAAACACTGATGCAGAACCAGGCGCTCATTCTGTTCGGCCATGGCTCGCGCGATGCGCGCTGGGCCGAACCGTTCGAGCGCCTGCGGGCCATCGTCGCCGCCCGCCGCCCCGGCGTGGACGTGCGTCTGGCCTTTCTCGAACTGATGACGCCCAGCGTGCTGGATGCCATCGACGCCCAAGTGGCGGCAGGCGCTGCCGAGATCACCGTGGTGCCCGTCTTCTTCGGGCAGGGCGGACACGTCCGGCGCGACCTCCCCGCGCTCGTCGAGCAGGCACGTCAGGCACATCCGCAAGTGCAGATCGACATCGCCGGTGCCGTCGGCGAAAACGACGACGTGCTGAACGCGATCGGCGATTACTGCCTGCATCAACTCGACGCCGGCAACGCTATCTGACGGCCATCGGCATCGCCACGCCACTGGTCCCCTCCGCGTCTCCTGCATCCCCCGCTCCGCTTCGCCCCCGCGCGGCGAATTCCCAATGCGGTCCCGCAGCCAAAAAATGAAATCGGTCCGGCAGGCTCAAGTCCAACAATCGGTGTCACCGCGACGCGTACGTCCGGTTATCTGAGCAACGGCTGGAAGCCCACCCGGGGCGCGCCGTGCTCGTCTGCGCAGCCCTATCAGGACTTCTCGAGCCCCTTATGCCAGGCATCATCACCGACTTGCGCGCCGTACCGGGTGCCATGCCGAAACCCGCGATCAATCCGCCCCGGCACACGCCCAACAACGCGTTCCTGCAACTCTCCGAAGCGGCGCGCGAGATGCTCGATATACCGCACGATCTCGCAGCCGCACTCGGCTTCACCCTGCATGTCATCGAGTCGAGACTGTCGCAGAGCGAACTCGACCAGTTGATCAGAAACGATCTCCCCGACATCGCTCAAGTCCTCGCCGCGAACGAAGACCTCGCCCCGCTCATTCTCGATAGCCTGACGAAGGCATTGAGTCTGCGCCGCCCGTCGGAGAGCGTGCGAGACGTTATGCAACGTGCCGTATCGACAAGCGCCTTGCGCGACCTGCAACGCTCCGTTTCGCGGGCAGAGGCCGGCGACTTGGCGCATACCCTCCCCGCAGACCAGTGGCGCGCGCAGGTCACGCAATGGCTTCGCCTTCTGCACGAGGCGGCGGTACGCTTTCGCTGGGCCGGCTCCGGCCACGATCCGAAGGCACGCCACGGCCATTCGTCCGAATCGGCATTCCCCGCAGCACAACCGCTCCCCTCCGCGCCGCGCCCGCCGAACTTCCGGGACGCTGGGGTCATGGGCTTCGTGCTTTGGTGGTTGTACGCCACACAGACGGCTACCGCGCTGGCAAGCCGGGCGGCATCCGGAACCACGCGTTCAGCGCATCTCGTCGATGCCGCTTCTCCGTTCGCCGAGCCGTCCGGTAACGGCACCCTCACGCGTCTGGCCGACGCGGTGCTGGCCTACCGTTCAGGGCAGTACGCGCCCGGCGTGCCAGATCAGGCATCCGATGTCATCCCGTTTCGGGACAACGTCGCGCATGTGAACGATCTGCGTGCGCGACGTAGCGCCGAGCAAGCATCGGTATCCAGCACGGCAACGCAAGCCGGGCAATTCGCCGAGGCACCGTCAACACCGGCCGTCGTTCCCGCGCCGCGCCCGGAAAGCGACGGCATCGCATCGTCCGCGACGTTTCACGAGGAAGTGGCGGCGTTCATTGGATTGCTGCGAAATCGCACCATGGAGCACAGGACGGCTTTCCGGCTGACGCAAAACACGGTGAACCTCACGCGAATCGTCGAGACCAGTTTCACGCGACGACTGACCAGTGCAGCATCCCCGGACAAAACCGCCCCCACGCTCGACAACGTGTTCCTTTACCAATTCGACACGTTCGACTTCCCTAACCCGTCGCCTGCCTACGACATCGCACACCTGCAACGCTCACGGCCGCATCCGCCGACGCCCATCGTGGCGGCGGCAATGCGCATCGTCAGCGGCGAGACATCGATCCGGATCGAGAACTACGGCGTCTATGCCGGCAGGCTGCAAACGGACCGCAAGTATCTGGCCGGCGAGCAAGTGCCGGGACTGCCGATCGACACGCTCCTCAGGGCACTCACCGAATGGAAATGGCTGGGACAACAAGACGCGTCGAGCCCCGAAGCGCAGGCCTTTCTGGAGAAACTCGATGCGTCCCAGCGTCACATGGCCCGCGACGACCTTCAGTTGTCCTACGCCGCCGGACAGCTATCGGCGGACGCTGTCGTCCTCGGCCAGATCGTTCTGGACACCCCCGTCTACGCCAGTCAGGGACCGCTCGAGTACGTGCGCACCTACACCGTGCACCCCACCGGCTCGGGCGTATCGGATGCGCTGCCGATCGCTGCCATGTTCGCGGCCACCGAACACGAAGACGACGGACGCGCATTGCTATATCTCGCTGGCGACGCCCACCCTTGGCGGGAATACGCGAACCTCTCGGCGTTGCAGGCGGACTTCGCGTCGGCAACATCCGGCCTGACCGGCGCCGTACGGGCTCGTCTGCCGCTGCGCGTGACATCGCCGGCCCGATCGACGCCACCAGACGCTCAGCACGCCCCGCGCAACGACACAGGCTTCCACTTGAAGCCCACCGCGGCTGACCCGCTGGTCGTGGCGCGGGCCGCTTCTCTCACCGTCGTCCTCGACGACATTGCCTTCGACGTGACACGGGCCACCGCCCCCGCACGGGCGGGTGACCACGCCGCGTGGTTTGCGGGCGCGACGCCGCATGCCCGCTATCAATCACTACAGTCAGGCGCCTCACCGGGGACGAGCCTCCCCCCGGGCGCACGGCCGACCGCCCGCGTGATTGCGTTGCCGGAAGACATCGAGTCGTCCATCGAATCGCTGCTCGATCTGCGCGCACAAGTCTCGATGTTGTTGCCCGATGAGCGGCGCATTGCGCGAGCCGCCGCGCGAGATGCGCTCAAGGCACTCGACGCCGAGGCGCTAGACCCCGATCTCATCCGGCTGGAGATCTGCACGCAAACGCCGTCACCTCCCGGCACCTCATCCGGCAACGCGACCACCATCACCTCGATGAGTCTGACCAACGCCGTTCTCGAAGCGGTCAGCGGCAGGCCACCCGTTCCGCTCGCAGGACAGGTCATGCGACTTGCGCGGGTGGCACGCTCCCCCAACGCCCCGGCCGGACAAGCGACTTCGACGCCTCCCCTGCCTGACGCGAACGCCTTCATGCGCCGCGTTCCCTTCGACCATTTTCAGGAGAATTACCGGAACGCACTTGAGGATTTCATTGCCGCGCGGCACGGGTCGTTGCGTCAGGTGCTCAGGGCAAGCTTCGGTATCGATGCGCTCTCGCTGGCGTTGCAACAGAAGCTCGACCCAGCCCAAGTCGCCCTCGCCCAAGCCGTGGCCGAAGACTCGCAGCGCGGCGACAACCGCATCCCCATCGGGGTCGCACCGCCCACGCGATATTCGCGCGAGTGGATCAGTCTCGGCGGCGTACCGACGCGGCTAATGCTCTTCACGGACGCGCAAACGCACAAGGTGCTGATGTACGCCCCCGGCACGGGAAACGGTGAGATCACGGGCTTCGACAGCCGGGCTGCCACGCAGGCGTGGCTGACGGAGCAAGCACGCAGCCCCGATGGCAGACGCCGTCTCCTGTCTTTGCTTCAACCGCATCGAAAACGCGAGGCCACCGCGAGACTGGAAGCGTTTGCCGCCGGTGCTTCAACCACGGACACGCTGGCCGATACCGTTGGCACACCTGTCGACGGCGATACCTTTCAGGTGGTCGCCGACCGGATGTTGAATCATTCGAGCGCGTATCTCAACGCGACGCTGACCACCGGCAATTCGGGGGAATCGGTGGTCGGCGTAGCGCGCGCGATCCGGTGGATAGACATGACGATGGGGCTGGGCACCTGGGCCGCCGATATCGTCCGCCCGGCGTCGATTTCCGCGAGCATCTCGGACGGCATGATCGGCGCGCTTCTGGCCGCGTTCGGCGATGAAAATACCCGCCCTGAGGGCTGGAAATCGCTGGCCACCGCCATTGGCAGCCAAGGCATCTCTGCGCTGCGGCTTCAGATACTCAGCCGTCTGCCCGGCGGCGCCAAGTATCACTTTTTCGTCGACGGCCCGTTGGATGGCGTGAACGGGGTCATTGACGGGCTGTACTACGTCGACGGTGAATTCATCGCGCATGTCGACGAATTCACCTATGCCCATCTCACCTTCGATTTCGGTGCGGGCGAGTTCCGGCTGTGGCATCCCGAGACCAACGAGTTGGGACCTTACATGCAACTGGACACCATCGGCGGGTGGCGCGTGATACCGCAGCCCGAAGTCGGGGCAAGTTCGTCCCTCAACGAACCCCATCTGGCGTACGAAATCGATCAGGCCTACGGGGCACGCCTCGAAGCCGTGCGCAACGAGGCGACGCTTGCCGAACGCAAGGTCTTCAGAAACGCGAAGAACGAGGCCTATATGCGGGGGACCCGGCCCATCGGAGAGCGCGCGCCCGCCACGTATCACATGCTGCTCTTCATCGCGCCGGACATCTCCGATTACGCCGCGCTGGGTGAGATTGCCGGCGAAGTCGAAAACGCCTTGGCCGCGGAGGCGTCCAGTGAGCTGGTGTCAGATATCGAGACCGAAGCGGCCGCTGCGGGGGCCGTCGTCACACGCGTGACCGAGATTCCCGGGGTGCCGGCCGGCACGCTCCACAACGGCATGGTGCGCGCGATGGCGGTGGCGGTACGCGATGGGGAAGAAGGGACGCTATTGGCCCATCAGAGCGAGTTCGCGATGGCGCCCGAGGCACCGGCGACGCAGCAATACGTGGACCAGATGCAAAGTCTGGGGGCGAGCGAGTACGCCGGTAATGCCATCCACTCGGGCGCCGACAGCGTGCGCACCTTCAGCATCGACAATCTCGGCGCGGCACTCGATGGCAAAGCGAACATCGAGCGCATCTACGAGATGACGACCCCGCATCACATCATGCTGTTTGGACGCCGGGTCATCAGAATGCGCACCGAGTATTTCTTCTTCGACCCGGCGACGGGCATCGTCGTCCATCCCGACAAGTCCGTTGTACTCGAGACCACAATCCGGCACCTCAAGCGCATGAGCGCAACCTACGGCGCGTTCAGGTTTCCGGGCGGCCCTGCGGTCATGATGCGGCGCGTCGATGTCGCCCAACTGACGCACGTGCCGATCGCCGAGGGGCGCAGCGTGCAGGATCTCTTCCGTCTGACGCAGTAAGGTCTTGTTCGCGGCAGGACAGGGCTCGGTGCGTGGGGCTCCGGGACGTGCCGTTGCTTTGTTATGCCGCGAAAGGTCAGGCGGCCAACGATGCGTCGGCGTGCATCGCAGGCGAGGACGTCGACACCTGCGCCTGCGCAAACGCCTCGCCGATCAGCAGCACGCTCGGCTGCGTGCTGTCGAACCAGCTTGCCGCGACACCGCGCGAGATATCGTCCAACGTCATGACGACGCTGCGCTCCCGGGGTGTGGTCGCGGCTTCGACAATGGCCACGGGCGTTGCAGCCGGCTTACCAGCAGCGATCAGTTCGCCGGCGATGCGTTGGGCCGCATCGCGGCCCATGTAGTAGACCAGCGAATCGGCCGACGCTTGTGCGGTAATCTCAGCCGATTCCGGCGCCCGGCTCTGCGTGGCAAAAGCCACACTGCGGGCAACGCCGCGCAGCGTCAGCGAGCTCTTCAGCGTGGCAGCACTGGCGAGCGCCGCCGTAATACCCGGCACGACTTCCACCGCAATACCGGCGGCCTCCAGTGCGCGCAACTCTTCGTCGGCGCGCCCGAACAGCATCGGGTCGCCGCCCTTCAGGCGCACCACGAGCGCATGCGTGCGCGCGTTGTCGATCAACTGCTTGTTGATGAAGTGCTGTGCGCTGGAATGCTTGCCGCAACGCTTGCCCACGGCAATCAATTTCGCCTGCGGGCAAAGCGCGAGCATTTCCGGCTCGACCAGTGCGTCGTGAAGCACCACGTCAGCCTGCGCGAGCAAGCGTGCGCCGCGCACCGTAATCAGGTCTGCGGCACCGGGGCCGGCACCGACCAGATAGACCTTGCCCGGAAGTGCGCCAGATTGCGAAGAAGTCACCGTCATGTTGCAGCCGTCGTCGTGAGGAGTGAGCGCCGGCCCCTTCGAGAGGGAGCCGTGCGCCGTGAAAAGCCGATGAGTACCTGTGATTGACGCGTGATCGACGCGTGGCAAACCGGTTATGCCGCCAGCGAGCGGATCATGCCGGCGGCGACCGTGTGATGCGTCGCCTCGTCGATCAGCACGAACGCGCCCGTGGCCGGGTTGGCGTCATACGTATCGGCGGCGAGCGGCTTTTGCAGGCTCAACTGCACGCGGCCGATGTCGTTCATCGCGAGCGTGGTCTTGTCCGTGCCATGCAGCAGCGTCGTCACGTCGAGCACCGTATCCACGCTGCCGACCTTCACATACACCGAGCTGGTCGCTTGCTTGAGCACGTACTTGCGCTGCGGCGCCAACGCGTCTTCATCGAACCAGCACACATCGGCAGACAGCTTGCGCGACGGTTGCAGGGCCGACTCAGCCGTGACAAATGTGTCGCCGCGCGAGACATCCACATCCTCCGCCAGACGAATCGTCACGCACTGGCCGGCAAACGCTTCTTCGAGCAGACCGCGCGGGCCGACGATTTCGGCGACCGTCGCATCGCGCCCGGCGGGCAGTACGCGCAGCGCTTGACCGACGCGCACCGAACCCGATTCCACACGGCCCATGTAGCCCCGGAAGTCATCGGCGTGCGAGCCGTCCTGACGTGCCACCAATTGCACCGGGAAGCGCAGTTCGCGGCCCGTTTGGGCGACCGGCAGCGATTCGAGTACGTCGAGCAGCGGCTCGTCCTGATACCAGGGCATACGCTCGCTGGCCAGCACGATGTTGTCGCCCTTGAGCGCCGACACCGGCACGAAGCGAACGTCTTGCAGGCCGAGGCGGTGGGCCAGTTCCAGATAGGCGGCGCGAATCGCGTCGAACGTAGCTTCGCTGTAATCGACCAGATCCATCTTGTTGATGGCAACGATCACGTGTTGCAGGCCCAGCAGCTTGACGATGGCACTGTGACGCTTCGTCTGTGCGAGCAACTCGGTCCTGCCATCGACTTCGGTCACGCGTGTTGCATCGACCAGAATGATCGCCGCGTGAGCCGTCGACGCCCCGGTAACCATGTTGCGCGTGTATTGCTCGTGGCCCGGCGTGTCCGCGATGATGAACTTGCGGCGTGCCGTCGTGAAGTAGCGGTACGCCACGTCAATGGTGATGCCCTGCTCGCGCTCGGCTTCGAGGCCGTCGGTGAGCAGCGAGAAGTCGATATCTTCGCCGGCGGTGCGCTTGTGCTTGGCACGCGCGAGGGCCGAGAGCTGATCCGTCAGCACGGCCTTGCTGTCGTACAGCAGGCGGCCGATCAGCGTGCTCTTGCCGTCGTCGACGCTGCCTGCCGTGATGAAACGCAGCACGCCGAGATCTTCTTGGTGAGGGGTGAGGCTCATGGTCAAATCCACTCGAATCCGTGGCCCCGGCGCTTGCGCGCAATCTGCTGCGCGCGCCGGCGGGCCGTTATTTCCGTTAGCTCAAAAAGCCGGGGTGTCCTGTCGTTCGACGATCACTCGTAGCTCGTGATGTCTGGCGTCATGCGACTTAGAAGTAACCCTGTTTCTTGCGCTGCTCCATCGCTGCCTCGGACGCTTGATCGTCCATGCGCGTGGCGCCGCGCTCGGTGATATCGGTCACGGCCGTCTCGGCGATGATTTCCACCGGGCTGGCGGCGACGCTGGCCACCGGGCACGTGCAGCTGATGTCGCCGACCGTGCGAAAACGCACCGACGCCAACTCGCTCGATTCATCGTCCTGCTTCGGCGTAAGCGGCGTCACCGGCACCAGCAAGCCGTTGCGGCGCACGATCTCGCGCTCATGCGCGTAATAGATCGACGGCAGATCGAGATTCTCGCGAGCGATGTATTGCCACACGTCGAGTTCGGTCCAGTTCGAAATCGGGAACACACGCAGGTGCTCGCCGTTGTGCAGACGCGCGTTGAACAGATGCCACAGTTCCGGGCGCTGCGCCTTCGGGTCCCACTGGCCGAATTCGTCGCGGAACGAGAAGATGCGCTCTTTCGCACGGGCCTTCTCTTCGTCGCGGCGCGCGCCGCCGATCATCGCGTCGAAGCCGTGTTCGGCAATCGTCTCGAGCAGCGTGACGGCCTGCGCGGCGTTGCGCGAATCGGTTTCACGACGCAGACGCACCGTGCCGCGCTGGATCGAATCTTCCACGTGACCGACGATCAGTTCGGCGCCGAGTGCCTTGGCATGACGGTCGCGGAACTCGATGACTTCCGGGTAGTTATGGCCGGTGTCGATGTGCACGAGCGGGAACGGCAGCACCGTCTTGCGGTTCGGGCCAAGACCGAAGGCCTTGAGCGCGAGGTGCAGCACCACGACAGAATCCTTGCCGCCCGAGAACAGCAGCGCGGGTTTGCGGCACTCGGCCACCACTTCGCGCAGGATGTACATCGATTCCGCTTCCAGCCAGTCCAGATGATCCATCCGCGCGCCGCTGGCCTGCGCGACTTCGTGCATCGCACCCATAGTGTTCCCTTCCTTGACGATTCCGTGATTCGTTTTGCTTCGATGCGTCGCTCGCGGCCTATTCGTGAAGCGCGGCGTCGCATCGCATGGTGTTGTTGGTCTGTCGCGTGCGCGTCAGTTCGACTGCACCGAGACCGGGATCTTGCTCAGGTTGCCCGCGTGCAGCCCGCATTCCTTGCTGTCGCGCGACTCCCACCACCAGCGGCCCGCCCGGCTGTCTTCACCGGGGCGGATCGCGCGGGTACACGGTTCACACCCGATGCTCGGGTAGCCGCGCGCGTGCAGCGGGTTGACCGGCACATCTCGCGCGGTGAGGTACGCCCACACCTGCGCTTCCGTCCAGTCGAACAACGGGTTGTACTTGGCGATACCGCGTGCCTCGTCTTGCTCGGCGAATGCCAGCTCGCCACGCGTCACCGACTGCTCGCGACGCTGGCCCGTGAGCCATGCGTCGGCATCGGCCAACGCACGGCCGAGCGGCTCGACCTTGCGAATCTGGCAGCAGGCCTTGCGCAGGTCCACGCTTTCATAGAACGCGTTAGCGCCGTGCTCGCTGACGTATTGCGCTACCGCGTCGGGCTGCGGCGTGTACTGCACCACGTCGTAGCCGTAGCGCGCCTTGATCTTGTCGATCATGCCCACGGTCTCGTCGTGCAGACGGCCGGTGTTGAGCGAGAAGATCGTGATCGGCAGTTGCTGGCGCAGAATGACGTGCGTAATCAGCATGTCTTCGGCGGCCAGACTGCTCGCAAACTTCACGTTGCGATGCAGCGAGGCGATGCGCGCCAGGCGCTCGGCCAGCACGGCCTCCATGTCATCGAGCAGTGCCGCGTCCAACTGTTCGGCGTGCGCGACGGTCGACGGCACGGCAGCCGGGGAAGCGGGCGATGCAGACACCGCCGGCTGCCAACGGGATTCGTTTCGCATGTCGCGAACTCCTTGTTTTATGTGGGGGTGTCAGCCGACCAGCTTGACTGCCGCGAGCGTGAGCGTGGCCGCCAGCGCCCCGCGCACGATGCGCTCGGGCAAATGACGGGTGAGCTTCGCGCCCAGCCAGATTCCTGGCAGCGAGCCGATCAACAAACTGCCGAGCAGTGCCCAGTGCACCGTCTCAAGCCAGATATGGCCCAGCGCCGCAATCGCCGTGAGCGGCACCGCGTAGGCGATATCCGTACCGGCGACTTCTGCCGGTTCCAACTGGGGATACAGCATCAGGATCAGCGTCGCGCCAACTGCGCCGGCGCCAATCGAGGAAATCGTCACGAGCACGCCGATGACCGCGCCCACGAGGACCGTGGCAATCGTCTGCGTGCGGCCCGTCAGTTGCCAGTTCGGGTGCGCCCGCAGTGCCGCCAGCAACTTGGCGCGGAACAGGAGCGAGAGCACCGTGAGCAGCACCGAGGCGGCAATCGTCAGTTTGATGACGTGCAAGGCACTGTCATCGATGCCGCCAAGGCGTTTCAACCCGAGAATGGTCACCAGCGCCGCCGGCAGCGCGCCGAGCGTGAGGCGTCGCACGATATGCCACTTCACGTGGCCGTGCGAGCGGTGTGCGACCGTGCCGAAACTCTTGGTGACGGCGGCAAACGCCAGATCGGTGCCCACGGCTACCGGCGCCGAGTAACCCAGCAGCAGCGTCAGCAGTGGCGTCATCAGCGAGCCGCCGCCCACCCCGGTCAGGCCGACCAGCAGGCCGACGCCAAATCCGGAAATGGGTTCGAGCCACAACGACATGTATGACGTTCCTGATGGGTCTAAATGACTGAAAGGAATAACGTTATCGAAACAGTGGCACCCACTGTAATGAAAACGCTATATACTTCAAACGAATTAAAAATTGTTTGTATATTTTCTAAAGTTATACAAATGAACCTGCACCAGTTCCGTTTTGTGCGCGAGGCCGTTCGTCAGAACTTCAATCTGACGGAAGCGGCCAAGGCGCTGTTCACCTCCCAGCCTGGGGTTTCAAAGGCGATCATCGAGCTAGAAGAAGAGCTGGGTGTCGACATCTTTGCCCGTCATGGCAAGCGCGTCCGTAACCTGACGGAGCCGGGGCGCATCATTTTCGAGTCCATCGAGCGGATCTTGCTCGAGGTCGAGAGCCTCAAGCGCATCGGCAAGGACTACGCCGCACAGGATCAGGGCAACCTGACCATTGCGACGACCCACACGCAGGCGCGATATTCGCTGCCGCACGCGGTGGCCGAGTTCAAGCGTCGTTACCCAAAGGTGCGTCTGTCGATCCTGCAAGGCAGTCCGACGCAGATCGCCGAGATGGTGCTGCACGATCAGGCCGATCTGGCCATCGCGACGGAAGCCATCGCGGGTTATAAAGATCTGGTCTCGCTGCCGTGCTATCAGTGGCAGCACGTGGCCGTGGTGCCGCCTGACCATCCGCTGTTGCAGCTGTCGTCGGTTGGCATCGAAGATCTGGCGAAGTACCCGCTGATCACTTACGACCCTCAGTTCGCCGGGCGCGCCAAGATCGATCAGGCGTTTGCGCTGCGCCATGTGCAGCCGGACATCGTGCTCGAAGCCATCGACGCGGACGTCATCAAGACTTACGTGGAGCTGGGGCTAGGCGTGGGCATTCTGGCGGGCGTGGCGTTCGACCCCGAGCGCGATCGCAATCTCCGCGCGCTTCAGGTCGGCCATCTGTTCGGCACGAACGTCACGCGTGTGGCGCTCAAGCAAGGCGCTTACCTGCGCGGCTATGTGTATACGATGGTCGAGCTGCTGTCGCCGATTCTCACGCGCAAGCTGGTCGAACAGGCCTTGCGCGGCGAGCACGAAAGCTACGAGCTCTGACGTCGCGGGTCAGCCCCGTTCAGGCCATCCCCCTCCCGATCATGAGGCGCTGCTATCCATTAGCAGCGCCTTTGTTTTATGTGGCTCGCAAGCCGGTCTTTTGACAGCGTTTGCGCGGCTCGCAGCGTACGGTATCCTTGCGTGATTCGACCAAAAGGAGACCCCATGCGCTCACCCCTTCGCGGTATTCGCCTGTCGGGCGTGTTACTCGCCATGACCCTGACGGGTGTGGTGACGGCAGCACACGCCGACATTACCGTCGGCATCGATCTGTCATCCACCGGTCCGGCTGCGGCCATCGGTATTGCCAGCAAGAACGCCATGCAGTTGTGGCCCGACGAGATCGGGGGGCAGAAGGCGCATTACATCTTCCTGGACGATGGCTCCGACCCTGGCACCGCGGTGAAGAATGCCCGCAAGCTCATGAGCGAGAACAAGGTCGACGTCATCGTTGGCCCGAACATCACGCCGAGCGCCTTGGCGATGCTCGATCCGATCTCGGAAGCCAGCACGCCGATGATCACGCTCATCGGGTCGGCCGTGGCGGTTGAGCCGCAGGATGCCAAGCGCCGCTGGGCGTTCAAGATGGCGGCCAACGATTCGGCCATGGCCGACGTGATGACGCGCTATATGGCAAACCACGGCATCAAGACCGTTGGTTTCATTGGCTTTGCCGATGCTTACGGCGAGAGCTGGTGGAAAGAGTTCTCGAAGTTTGCCGAGTTGCGCAAGCTGAAGATCGTGGCGCAGGAGCGATTCAATCGCACGGACACAAGCGTGACCGGGCAGGTACTCAAGGTCATGGCGGCCAAGCCCGACGCGATTCTCGTGGCTGGCTCGGGCACGCCTGCGGCACTGCCGCAGCGCACGCTGCAAGAGCGCGGGTATGCCGGGAAGATTTATCAGACGCACGGCATCGCGACCTATGACTTCGTGCGCGTAGGCGGCAAGGATGTCGAAGGCACGCTGTTCCCGACGCAACCGGGGGTTGTCGCCAAGACGCTGCCCGCTGGGCATCCGGCACGTACCGCGGCGCTGGCGTTCACGAAGAAGTACGAAACGAAGTACGGCGTGGATACGGTGACGCAGTTTGCTGCCGATGCTTATGGCGTGTGGGACTTGCTCAACGATGCGGTGCCTCGCGCAGTCAAGACGGCGCAGCCCGGCACGCCGGCATTCCGTGCGGCGTTGCGCGATGCGCTCGAATCGACGCACAACCTGGCGATCCCCAACGGCATCATGAATCTGAGCCCTGCCGACCACGTCGGTCTGGACCAGCGTGCTGGCGTGATGGGTCAGATCAAGAACGGCAAGTTCGTGTACGTCTCGGATTGATCGCGGCATGACGACATACACCATTGCATTTATCGGTCTGGGCGCGATGGGCGGCCAGATGGTGCGTCATTTGATGGCGGCGGGTCACAAGTTGCACGTCTACGCGCGGCGCCCGGAAGCTGCGGCCGCGTACGTTGAGAATGGCGCACGGGCGTTTTCGAGCCCTGCGCAGGCAGCGGCGGAAGCCGACTTCGTGATCACCAACGTGACCACCACGCACGACGTCGAGCAGGTTCTGCTTGGCGATGACGGCGTGATTCATGGTGCACGGCCCGGCACGATCTGCATCGACCACAGCACGATCTCGGCGGAGGCCACCCGTCGTATGGCGGTGCGTCTGGCACGCGAGGGCATTCAGTTGGTGGATGCGCCGGTGTCGGGCGGGCCGTCGCGGGCAGCGGACGCGTCGTTGTCGATCATGGTCGGTGCGCCGCGCGAGGCGTTCGAGAAAGTGAAGCCGTTGCTGGCGACGCTGGGCACGACGATCACGCATGTTGGCGACACGGGGGCGGGTCAGGTGGCGAAGGCCTGCAACCAGATCGTTCAGGTGATCAATATCCAGGGGATTGCCGAGGCGATGTTGTTTGCGGCGCGTAACGGCGTGGATCAGGACAAGGTCATCGAGGCGATTTCGCAGGGTTTGGCGGGTAGCCGCATGCTGGACATGATGGGGCCGAAGATGGCGCACCGGGACTTCTCGGCGGGCATCGAGGCGCGCCTGCACGACAAGGACTTCTCGATGATTCTGGACGCCGTGGCGGACGCGGGGCTGGCGTTGCCTGCGCTGTCACTGGTGAAGGGACAGTTGTCGACGCTGATGGAAAACGGCTGGGGGCACGACGACACGTCGTCGTTGCTGCGCGTGCTGGAAGGCCAGCAAAAGCTGCATTGAGCATGACGAACGCCGGGTCTGGGGGACGAAATATCCGGCCCGGCGTTTGATATTGTCGATGGGCTTGTGGGCATCGAAAAATTCGGTCATAATCTCGCCTTCGTCCGGTAGCCGAACAGGCCAACAAGACGAGTATCACGCTGCGACACCGTTCGGTGAACGCACACCTGCCCAGGTGGTGAAATTGGTAGACGCAGGGGACTCAAAATCCCCCGCCGCAAGGCGTGCCGGTTCGATTCCGGCCCTGGGCACCACTCCTGCCGGTTCTGGCAAATATTCCGAATCATCTTTCAGATTCTCTGGCTTTGCTATTGATCTGTTCGTGCCTTCCCGCTTCAAACAAAAAAACGGCCCACCTGAAATGGCGAGCCGTAATCCGTACTGACGCTGTCGCTTATTCCATCGCCTATCCCATCACTGTCGGCGACATACCCGGCCCGGGCGAATGCAGTACCCGACTCGGACTGATCAACTTCGCTGACACGACGGCGGCCTGCGCAAAGGTATCGAAGTAAATCGCGTGCTCGGCGTTCTTCACATGGGCACGCCGGATTTCCTGCTCCGGTTCACTCCATGCATAGCCGAGAAATTTGCCGTGGTTCAGAAACCAGACGACGTAGCCCTCTCTTGGGAGCGCCTGAGGCACCGGATGCGGCTTTGCCGCCCCGGCGCGCTTGCCTTTGCCTCGCTTGCGCTTCGGAGGTTGCGTGTCATCATCTTTCGCGTCACTCATCGATCGCTCCTTGAACAGAAGTTGCCATACCAAAGTGGGGGCACTTCCATCATCGCAGCGAGGAGGGCACTTGAGTTTCAGTAACTTCCGAATCACGTGACACAGCGCGTTGACATTCGATAAGCGCCGGTCCTTTTCCCATGCTGTCCCACGCTTTACGCGGGATTTCCCGAGGCATCGACCAATTAGCCACTTCTCGATATGAAGTGGGTAGCAGCGACCAACGCCGTGCAAACCGTGATCAACGTACCGATCAACCGCCACATTAGCGCCCCCATCGACTGATGCATCTCGATGCGCAATCCGTTGATTTCGGAGAACACCGTTTGGCGTAGCTCGCGGACTTCCTCCTTGACACTGCCAATCTCGCCTCGGAGCATGGAGACCTCGCCGCCGATCTCTTGTCGGACTTTGGCAAACTCACCGCTTATCTCCTGCCGGACCTTGGTGAATTCACCACTCATCTCCTGCCGGACCTTGCCAAACCCGTCACTCATCTCCTGCCGGACCTTGCCAAACCCGTCACCCATCTCCTGCCGGACCTTGGCAAACTCACCGCTCATCTCCTGCCGGACCTTGGCAAACTCACCGCTCATTTCCTGCCGGACCTTGCCAAACTCCAGATTCACTTTCGCGAATCCCTGATGCATTTCGGAGCGCAGCGTGCCCACCTCGCGCGCCAGGTCTTCCTTGGTCGCAAGCGTCGGCAAGACCGCTTCGATTTTCGTTACGCGTTCGTGAAGTCTCATGCTGTCGTTCCTGTCGTGACTGTCGGCGTCGCCGATACCTGCGCGCGCTTGGCGCGGGACTAATTTCCGGAGTGTTCCCATCTCTACCTGCACCTTCCGCCGTGCCGACACGTCTGAAACGTCTCGTCACGGCAGGTTGAATACGGAGTGCAGCACCTGTTATTTCGCGAAAAAACGCGGACATTTACCAAACTCTCCGCGCCGCCCTCGCATCCATCGGGCACTGCATGGAATCACTCTATCCCGCCACCCCACCCCGCTGGTTCTGCGTAGTCCGCGCAGCCCCTTGCGCCAGACATGCCACGACGTCCTGTACCGTCGCACGCGCACTGCGCATCACACCGATGAGCGTTGCCGACGCGTAGCCCGTCCACTCGCCATAGCCGACCAACCACAGACGCGGCTCGTCAATCGCTCGCGTGCCCTCAACGAGAATCCGCCCGTCGTCATCGGTAAGACCCAAGCCCGCCAAGTGCCCCAGCGCCGGACGAAACCCCGTACACCAGATCACCGCGTCCACCTGCGTATGCGTGCCATCCGTCCACACGACGCCATCGTCGACAAAACGCTCGAAGGGTCGCACCGCCTTCAACACACCACGCTCACGCGCCTCTCGTACCGGCGGCACCATCACGATGCGTCCCAGTCCACTGTCCGGAAATGGATCAGGCAACCCACGCTGTCTGGCTTGCCATCGTGCCGTCGCCTGCTCGAAAAGCACGCGCCCGTCGACATCGTCCGGAAGATACTCAGGCCGCGCCAGCGTGACCCACGTTGCATCGCACGTCGATGACAACTCTGCGAAAATCTGCGCCCCTGAATTCCCGCCACCGATCACAAGCACACGCGCACCACGCAAATCGCCGACATCGCGGTAGTCGGCCGAGTGCCATTGCCGTCCGCGAAACAACGCGTGCCCCGGGTACGCCGGGATATACGGTGAACGCCACGACCCAGTCGCGCTAATCACGGTCTTGGCCAACCAAGCGCCTCGGTCCGTTTCCACTCGCAACACGCTCCCGCCCGGTTCACGAACGACGCGCTCCACCCGTACCGGCCGCTCAACAGGCACGGCGTAGCGCGCCTCATACGCGCGCAAGTACGCCACCACCTCATCGCGCGACGGATAGTGCCGCTCGCCACCGGGCATCGGCCACCCCGGCAGAGAACTCCACTGCGCCGGCGAGAAAAGTCGCAGCGACGGCCACGCGCGCTGCCACGCCCCTCCCGCTTCAGGCTGATCGTCGAGCAACACATGATCGACTTGCCACCGCCGCAGGAAATACGCCGTTGCCAACGCCGATTGCCCGCCACCGATCACCAACGTATCGACGGTCCTCACGGACGGCTCCCCCATGCGGCTCATGCGTCATCTCCCTCGCTCACGTGCACACGTGGCCCCACCTGCTTGAAATAGCGGCCCGGCGACTCGCCGAACGCCCGCCGGAACATGGCAATGAAATTGCTCGGGGTGGAATATCCCAACGAATCGGCAATCGTGCTGACCGGCTCGCCTCTGGCCAGATGTTCCAGCGCATTCACCAGCCGCGCCTGCTGTCGCCATTGCGTGAATCCCATGCCGGTCTCCGCAACGAACAGACGCCGTGCGGTGCGCGACGACACCCCCGCATGCTGCGCCAGCGCCTCAAGCGACGCCTGCCCGCCAAGGTCTTCCAGCACGGCACGCGCGATCCGCGACACACGGGCATCGATCGGCATCGGCAAGCTCAGCGGCTCCGCCGGTGCCCGCTCGATTTCATCGACCAGCACCTGCGCCAGACGCAATTCGTCCTCGGTCAGTTCGTCGCGCGCCGCCCACGTCACCGCTCGCTTGACCAGCGCCGCCAGCAGTTCTGAAACCCCGACCACACGTGGCGTCACCGGCAGGCGCTCGCCGGCCGAAGGTGCCACCAGCACGATCCACCCGCTCACCACACCGATAAATGCCACGCGGTGCGTCATACCCGGCGGAATCCAGCCCGCGCGGTACGGGGGCAACAACCATGACCCGTGGGGCGTATGCACATGCACCAACCCCGAGTGGATACAGAACAGCTGGCCGCGCACATGCGAATGCCAGTCGAGCTCCCGCGTGCCCATCCTGAAGAGACTCCGCTCGTGGTCATGGCCGCCGAACGCCCAGATGGGCGGTCCGTCGAGCCGGTCGTTAGGCTTGTACCGCGCAAAGGGAGAGTCAGAGAACGAGATCAGCACCTCGTCCGTATTCATGGGCGTTCGGTCGGCGGTCATGAGTTTGTCCGATTCTCATTATTGAATGACCAAACGATGTTATCAGGTCAATCACCGTCGCGCAGACAATGATCGCAGTGCAACAACCGACCGCCCGAGGGGGGTCACCGAAAATCATGTCTGCCTTGCATGTCACCATCATCGGCGCCGGCCTTGGCGGCCTGTGTCTCGCGCAGGGGCTGCGGCGTGCCGGAATCCCGTTCGACGTCTTCGAGCGCGACAGCGCCCCCGCCGCCCGCTTTCAGGGCTACCGTCTGCGTATCGATGCCAACGGTTTCGACGCCATCGACCAATGCCTCCCGGACGGACAAGCACAGCGCTTGCGCCAGCACGCCGCCGTGGCACGAAACGGCGGCCATTTCGTCACGCCCGCACTGGACGATGCGGACGTCGTTCTGCCGCCGAGCTGGCACGAGTCACATACCGAGTCGCCCACCGAGCCAGCGGTTGTGCGCCACCCTGCCCCTCAACAGCGCCGAAACATTGCACGCGCCAAGACCCATGACGGTGCCCCGCCCGGCGATCTGAGCATGCACCGCCAGACATTGCGCGAGATTCTGCTCGACGGCATTCTCGATCACGTGCATTTCGGCAAGACCTTCACGCACACCACACGCACTGCCGACGGGCAACGCGTCGCGCATTTCGAGGACGGTACGTGCAGCGTTCCGGGCCTCGTCGTTGCCGCCGACGGCACCCACTCGCGCGTGCGTGAGCACCTGTTGCCGGGCATGACGCCGCGCGACACCGGCAACGTCTGCTTCTACGGCCTCACCCCCGTGTCGACGGCGTTGCTCGTGCTCATGGACAGCCACGGTGAAGCGACGTTGATGGAAGGCAGCACCGTCGTGTTTGCCGATGGTTTCGCCGTCGTGGTCGATGCCATGCTGTTCCGTCGCGAATCGGGCACTGGCATGTACGCGACGCCTAACCTGCAAAACGATGGCACGAACGACAGCGCCGACGACGCAGCCCGCATGCCGCTCTCGCCGGTCTCTGACTATCTGTACTGGGCGTTCATCGGTCCGTCGCAAGCGCTGCTCGGGCGCGAAGGGATGGCGGCCGAAGCCTCCGGCCTCGTGCCGCTCGCCCACATCGACACGCTCACGCGCCGCTGGCACCCGCACCTGCGGTCGCTCTTTGCGCACGCAGTGCCCGACACCGTGCGCACCATGCCGGTACGCAGCACGGCAAGCCCGCTGCCGTGGCAACTCGACGGTGTGACAGGACTGGGGGATGCCGTACACACCATGAGCCCAGCCGGTGGTCTCGGCGCCAACACGGCGCTTAGCGATGCCGCCATGCTGACCCGCCATCTGCAAGCTGTCGCCGCCGGAGAGCAGCCGCTCGCGCAGGCCCTCACCGCTTACGAGCGAGATATGTGCGAGCGCGCACGCGAAGCCGTGAGACTCGCGGACGCCGCCGCCGCGATGCTCAATGCACGCCGCGCAGCCCCGCACGAAGCCGCGCCGACAAGCGCGTCGACCAGCGCCGACGCGGTCCACCTGTAGGCCTCCTGTGAAGCGTCGACGCTCCCGTGGTACTTTTACGGCAACGACATTGCGCGCGAGGATTGGCCATGTACACCGTAATGGGTATCACGGGGCGAGTGGGCGGCGTTATCGGGCACGATCTGCTCAAGGCGGGTCTGCCGCTGCGGGCCATCGTCCAGGACCCCGTCAAATCGAGCCGATGGGCGACGCTGGGCGGCGAGATTGCCGTGGCCGAGAACGGCGATGTCGAAGCGCTGACCAACGCCTTCCGTGGCAGCGAGGCCGTGTTCGTGATGTTGCCACCCAACGCCGATCCCGAGCCGGACTTCTCGCACGCACGGCATCTGATCGACGCCGTCCGGCAGGCGCTCGCCGCTACGCGCCCGAAGCGGGTCGTATGTCTTTCGAGCATCGGTGCCGATTGCGACGCGCCGAGCCTGCTGACGGCGTTGAGCATGTTCGAGACGGCGATGATCTCGCTCTCGCTGCCGGTCACGTTTCTGCGTCCGGCGTGGCTGATGGAGAATTTTTCGTGGGATATCGCGCCAGCGCGCGAGCGTGGTGTACTGCCGAGTTATCTACAACCGGTCGAGCGCGCCATTCCGATGGTCTCGACGAGCGACGTCGGCCACGTGGCCGCGCGTGCCATGCAAGACGACATCGATGGCGAACGCGTGCTTGAGATCGAGGGGCCGGAGCGCTATTCGCCGGACGACATCGCCGCAGCGTTAGCCCGCGCACTAGTGCGAGACGTACACGCCGAAGCGGTACCGCGCGCAGCGTGGGACCCCCTCTTTCGCGCCCAAGGCATGCGCAACCCGCTGCCACGCATTCAGATGCTCGACGGCTTCAACGACGGCACGTTCCGCTTTGCTGACGATGGCCGTCATGCCGTGCGCGGCGACGTCACGCTCGTCGAAGCCATTGCCGCGCTGGTGCGCGAAAGCTGAACCAGCATCTGAATCTGCACCATCTGCACCATCTGCACCGCTAGCGATTCTCGCGGCATACCGGCGCCACGGCGAGCAACGCGGGCCATTGCTGCGCCCACTCGCCATCGTGGGCCACACCGCTCACCACGCGGGTGCTCACGCAACGGCCGCCCACAGCGGCAGCAAATCGCGTGGCCACAGACGGTGGCACAACAGTGTCTTGTGCACTACTGAAATGCACCTGCGGCATCGCAACCACTTGCGCGGCGACATCCATCGGATTGCGCGACGCCGGCATCGGCGACACACGATGCAACTGGTTCACATACTCCACATCGAGGTTACCGGCCACCGTGCGCAGTGATGCCACGTCGCGACGGCGCGCCGCAATCAATACCGCAATCGCACCGCCTCCCGAGTAGCCAATCAACTCGATACGCTGCCCCGGCACCTGCGCGGCAATACGATCGACCGCCTCGTTCATGGCATCGATCACTTCCGGAGAAAATCGCTTGCCGGTCCAGTACGGAACACCGCATCGCGGGTTCTGCGCCATAGGCGTGAACTGACACGGGCGCGCCAGATACACCACGTTAGGCGACGGATCCACGGCGGCGAGCGCCAGCCCGGTCGCGGCAACGGGCGTCGGGTCGAGCGACGGCTCGGTGCGTGAGAGCCACGCCAGTCCGTCGCCCTCGATATAAATGCGCACCGGCGCATCGGCGTGCGCAATACGGGCGAAAGCAGTCAGCACGAAGTCCCGGGTCTGCAACGTCTCGCGATGCAGACCGGCGGGCTCAGCAAGCGCTTCGGCGTGTTCGTCGCGATCGAGACTGGAGCAGCCCGACATCAGCAATATCGCGCCAAGACTCAAGCCCGCGATATACCGAATGGCGGCCATCGCAGACCACGTCACTTCGCAACCTCGCCGCGCTCGGCCACCCAACGAGTCAGATCCGCCGCCGCACGTTCGATCACCGGCTGCCATGCCGAGCGCGCAGGTTGCCTCAGCAAGCGCATGCCCGGATACCATGGCGTGTCGTCACGATCGAGCAGCCAGCGCCAGTCCGGTACGAACGGCAGCAACACCCACACCGGCCGTCCCATCGCCCCGGCCAGATGCACCGGCGACGAGTCGACAGAAATCAGCAGATCGGCCAAATGCAGAATGGCCGCAGTATCTTCGAAGTCGCGAATCTCATCGCTCAGCGACACGATCGACATGCCATCCGGTGGCGTATCGGCTTGCGGTGCCGCCGGCCCTTTCTGAATCGACAGGAACGTCGCGCCCGACGCCCCTAATGGCGCCAGTTGATCGAGATGCACCGACCGATTGCAGTCGTTCACATGCTCGGGCCGACCGGCCCAGACCAGCGCGACCCACGGCTTGGGCACATCGGCAAGGCGCGCCTGCCAATGCGCAATGCGCGCCGGGTCGGCGCTGAGATAAGGCAGTTGCCCCGGCAAGTCATCCAGCTTGAGCCCCATCGCCATGGGCAAGCTCATCAACTCGCAATGCTGATCGAACACGACCGGCAGCGTGCCGCGCGCGACGATATCGTCCTCACCCCACATGCGCTTTGCGATGGAGAACGTTTCCTGATTGACCTCGAAGATCACGCGCGCCTGACTGCGCCCACGCGCCCATCGGGCCATGCGCATGAACTGAAACGTATCGCCGTAACCCTGTTCGTCGTGAATCAGCAGCGTCTGCCCGGGAATGGGCTGGCCGTCCCAGCGCGGGCGTTGCACCTTGCGCTCGATCGACTGGGTATGCTCCAGACTGTAGCGATAGCGATACTCGCGCCAACCGCGCTCGAAGTCGCCAAGCAGCAGCAACGCCTCGGCGAGATCGAAGCGATTGGCCAGATCTCCTGGCACTTGTTGTGCAAGCATGGCGAGCACGTCACACCCGGCCTGCGCCTTGCCCTGCGCCCGCAGCACCATCGCCAGCAGGCGCCACATCGACATCGGGGCAACACCCTGTGAGACGACCTCGCTCAACAACGCTTCGGCGGCGGCGAAGTCCTGTTCACGCACCAGCGCCAGCGCCCGTTCGTGAATCGCCACCACGTCCGAGCGCTCTTGATCGGTATTCGGTGTCGCGTGGCGCGGATCGTTTGCCTGCGCGCCCGCCTGAGTAGCCTGAGGCACTGTGCGCGACACGTCAGCGTCGGCTTGCCCGCCAGCACGTTTGTCGACTTCCGCCTGAATCGCGGCCAGCACCGCACGCGCGTCCGCACTCTCTGGTTGCAACGCTACGGCTTCGCGTGCGCTTGCCAGCGCGTCGTCCCAGCGACCGACCAGACCCATAATTCGGGCGCGTGCGCCGAGCGTGGACGGATGCCGTTCGGCAAACGCGCTCATCACCTCGACAATCTGCAACGCCCCTGCCACATTCCCGCGCGACAGCTCCACGTCGGCGAGATTGCGATAGGCGTCCACAAACTGGGGATCGATCTCGATTGCCCGGCGAGCCAGCACGGCCGCTTCGTCAAATCGTTTCGTGGCACTCAATAGCGCCGCCAGATTGCTATGCGTGTCGGCACGCTGCGGCGCCAGTTCTAGGGCGCGACGATAGTGTGCCTCTGCGGCTTCGGCACGTCCGAGCAATCGCGCCGTGTTGCCGAGATTGTTCTGTGCATCGGCCGATGCCGGTTGTAGTTCGCTCACACGCAGCAGGCACGTCATGCTCTGTTCGAGCTCGCCCGCTTCCTGCAACACGATGCCGAGATTGTTCCATCCGGCAGCGAATGCCGGATCGATCGTCACCGCCTGCCGCCCGGCTGCCTTGGCTTCCTCCAGACGTCCTGCCTGACGGCACATCTCCGCAAGATCGGACCAGAACGCCGCGGGCGCATCCGGCGCGTCGCAGGCCTTTTTCAGGTGGTCGATCGCCATCTCGCGCTTGCCATAGGCATGCGCCATCAGCGCCAGCAGGTAGTGCGCGTCAGGCTGACCGGGGTCGACCTCCAGCACCCGGCGGCAGAGCGTCTCGGCCTGCGCGGCCTGTCCGGCCTGCCAATGCGACTGCGCCAGTGCGATAGCCTGAGCGAAGGTAAGTGTGCCGGGAGCGGGAGCGGAGGACATCGGGGAACGGGGTGTCGTGCTGAAGGGGAGGAGGAACCGGCGATGAGGGACTGCGCAATACTTCCACGGCGGTCGCAGCCATGTCAAATGGTGCGACCGCCGTGTGTTACATCAGCGCATCAGAAGCGCTGTTGCACGCGCACGATACCCGTGTGCGAGATGAAGCCCGAACCTGCTTGCAGTTGGTAGCGCACGGACGCCGTCAGGTTGTTGGCGCGCACCAGCGTGAGACCCAGCGAAATATCTGCCAGATCCGACACCGGCGTTGCGCCCACCGTCGTGAAGCCGGTCTGACCGATCGGGTCAGCCGCGAAGCTCGCCCCCGTGGCCTGACGCGTGCGGTTGTACTCGTGCACCCAACGCAGGCTCAGCTCCGGCACCAGGTTGCCGTACGACGTCTCGAACGGCAGGGCAAACTTCGCACCCAGCGCGCTGCGCACCGAGCTCGCCGACGCACTGCCCACCGACAACGCCGCGCCGTTACCGCCCGTTTCCGTGTAGCTGTTCTGGTTCAGATAGCTATACGTGAGGCTGGCGAGCGGCGTCACGACCGCGCGGCCCACCGCCAGCGGATAACCGAACTCGGCGCTGGCCACGTATTGCTGGCCGTTGAAGTTGCCGTTGGCCATGCCGTTGAAGCCTTGCATCGTCACGATGCGCTTCGTGTCGTAGCGTTGCATCACGACCGAGCCCGACAGGTTCACGTACCACGGCTCGCCCGTAAAGGCGGCGTAGCCGATCAACCCGTAGCCGTTCACACCCGTGCTGTTGCCCGACGTGCTGCCGTCGTTGTTGATCACCGTGCGCGAGAACTGGAATGCACCACCGCCACGCCAGTGATCGCCGAACGCGCGATCGGCACCGACCAGCAGGCCACCGTAGTTGGCGCTGTAGCCGTCGACACCGTCACGCGCCGACTGGCTGGCGTGACCGCCGAAGGCCTGACCCCATGCCGCCCAGTTCGAAGCGCTGTCGCCAGTCGCCACGCCGGTGCCACCGGCCTGCGCAACGCGCAGGCTGTTGACGTGCGAGTTGACCACACCGAGCGAATCGAACGTGGCGGCACCTGCGGCACGCGTGTGCTGTGCCGGGGCAAGTTGCTGGCCGACGCGATTGGCCGAACCCGTCGACTTATCGCTGAGCGAACCCAACGTGGCGTTGTACAGGTTGAGCAACTGCGGATCGCTCACGCCGGTATAACCCAGCAGCCCGCGCAGCGACGACACGGCATTCTGACTCGACGCGATGGTGGCATTGGTGCGCGGGTCGAACGTCGGCTGACCGCCGTTGTTGCCGCCTTCGCTGCCGCCCGGGGTACCGCCGTTGTTACCGCCGTTGTTGCCGCCGTTATTGCCACCGTTGTTGCCCGAGCCTTGCGCCAGCTTCACCACCAGATCCTGATGGGTGCCATTGGCCACCGAGGCACCGGTCGCGGCAAGCGTCGTCGAGCCGTTGACGCTGTACACCAGCGAATCGGCGTTGTAGGTCGCCGTACCGGCGGTGTCGATCACCACGTAACGCTGACCTGCGGCGAACGTGTAGCCCAACGATTGCAGCGCGACTTTCGAACCCGAGGCGAGCGTCGTGTTGCCGCTCACCACCAGGCGGCCATAACCGCTATCGGTCGTCATATCGCCCGTGGTCACGGCGTTGCCCGCCACGCCAATTTGCAACGTTGCCCCTGCCGCCTGTGCATAGTTACCTGCGACCTGAAGCGGACGATTGATCTGCAACACCGACGAATCGTTGTAAGCCGTACGCGTTCCGCTCAGGTTGAAATTGTTGTTGATCAGCAGGTTACCGCCGTTGAAGTGCACATCCGCGTTGCTGCTCACGATGGTGCCGGGGTAGGTGGCGAAACCCGTGATCGTACCGAACGTCGAGTCGGTCGCGCCGCTAATGTGCAGATCGGTGCCCGAACGGTTGATTATCCAGCCCGCGATCGTGCCCGCGTTATTGATCTGACCGATAGTGCTGCCCGGCTCTTGGTTCGAGATCGCACCGCCCAGTGCCGTGATCACGCCTCCGGCGGCGTTGTTGATCGTGTCGATTCGGGCGGAGTTGTAGATCGCGTAGTAATCGCCCGTGATCAGACCCGCGTTGTTGATAGCACCGATCGTGCCGCCGTACAGCGTACCGGCGATAACCGATGCGCTGTTGCCAATCCCGGAGGGCAGACCCGCGCCGGTAGCGGTGATCTTGCCGCCGGCGAGGTTGTTGATCGCACCAATGTAGCCACCAAAATTCGACACACCATGCGCCGCGCTGCTGATCGTGCCACTAGCGCCCGCAAGGGTACCGCTGTTCGTCAGCGTGCCCAGCGTGGCACTCGACGTCGGGTTGCCCGCCGCCGTGACCAAGATCCCGTTAAACCCGCTGATCAGCCCGCTATTGCTGAGCGAGCCGATCTGTCCGCTGCTGAGCAGACCGATGGCAGACGTCGAAACATCCGTCGCCGCAATGGTGCCGTTGTTCACGGCGGAGGTGATGACGCCATTGTTGTTCACGGCCAACGTGTTGCCGGAGATGAGCCCGTTGTTTTCCAGACGGGTCAGCGTGCCATTGTTCGTGAGCGTACCGAGCGCGCCAACGATCGAGCCGAAGGTCGTCCCCGTGACCGTGAGGTTTGCGCCGTCATACGTCCACACTGGCGAGGCATTGATCGGTGTTCCCGAGACCAGCGGCGTGTTGCCGCCGATGGTACCGACGTTGGTCGGCATGAAGAGCGTGACCACCAGATCGTTGTTGGCACCGTTGGCGACGCGTGCACCGGTCGCGATCAGCGCCGGGTAGCCGTTGACGACATAGCGCAGCGTCCCTTCGTTGTAGTCACTGGTGCCTGCCGTATCGATGACGACGTAACGCTGACCACCCGCAAAGGCATAGCCCATCGATTGCAGCGCAATGGTCGAGCCCGGTGCGATGTAGCTGTTACCCGAAACGACCAGACGCCCGTAACCGCTGTCGGTATTGAAATTACCGGCCGTGTTGGCACCGCTCGCTACACCGATTTGCAACGTGCCCGCCGCGGCCTGAGAGTAGTTGCCGGTCACCTGAAGCACGCGATTGACCTGCAACACCGACGAATCGTTATAAGCGGTGCGCAAACCTGCGAGGTCAAAGTTGTCATTGAGCAGCAGGTTGCCGCCGTTGAAATGCACGTCGGCGCTGGTGCTCACGATGTTGCCCACGCCACCGCCAAAGCCTGTGAGCGTACCGAACGTCGAGTCGGTGGCACCGCTGATGCGCAGATCGTTGTTCGAGCGATTGATGATCCAGCCCGCAATCGTGCCCGCATTATTGATCTGACCGATGCTGCTGCCAGCGAGCTGATTGGAGATCGCACCACCCAGCGCGGTGATCACACCGCCCGCGAGGTTGTTGATCGTGTTGATCCGGTCGGAGTTGATGATCGCGTAGTAATCGCCCGTGATCAGACCCGCGTTGTTGATCGCACCAATCGTGCCGCCGTACACCGTGCCGGCAACGGCCAACGTGCTGTTCTGAATCCCGGAGGAGAATCCGCCGCCAGTCCCCGAAATCTTGCCGCCAACGAGGTTGTTGATGGTCCCAATGGTGCCACCGAAATTCCCCACACCATACGCCGATGAGGTGACGGTCGTGCCGCCGCCCCCCGCGATCGTGCCACTGTTCGTCAGTGTGCCGAGCGAGGTAACCGGTGTGGCATTGCCCGACGCCCAGTTCACGAGCCCGCTATACCCGCTGATCAGCCCGGTATTGGTGAGCATACCGAACTGTCCGGTGTTGACCATACCGACTGCATTCGCCGTGCCATCCGTCGCGGTAATCGTGCCGGTGTTCATGGCGGACGAGATCACGCCGCTGTTGTACACGCCCGACATCCTGCCCGAGATGAGACCGTCGTTTTCCAGACGGGTCATCTCCGTCACGCTATTGATCCCGGACATGTTGTCCGAGACCAATGTCCCGCCGTTGAACATCGTGCCGACCACACCGCCGTTGTAGAGAGCCGAACTGGTCGGGCCTGTCGAATGAATCAGGCCATTGTTCTCGATGCGGGCAATGCCGCCACCGTTAGTGCCAACGGACAGTGCCGATGTCCCCGTGAGCGTGCCATTGTTCGTAAGCGTACCGAGCGAGCCGTTGATCGACCCAAAGGTCGTCCCCGTGACGGTGAGGTTTGCCCCGTCAAATGTCCACGATGGCGATGCATCGATCGGCGTGCCTGCCACCAGCGGCGTCGTGCCGGCGATGGTACCGAGGTAGTTCGGCGAGAAGATAGTGACGACCAGGTCGATCTTGGCGCCATTGCCCACACGCGCACCGCTCGCGGACAACGACGGATAGCCGTTCACGACATAGCGAAGCGTCGCTTCGTTGTAGTTGCTGGTGCCCGCCGTATCGATAACGACGTAACGCTGGCCACCCGCAAAGGCATAGCCCAGCGATTGCAGTGCAATCGTGGAACCCGGTGCAATATAAGTGTTGCCCGTGACGACCAGACGGCCGTAGCCGCTGTCAGTGCCGAAATTGCCCGTCGTGTTCGCCCCGCTCGCCACACCAATTTGCAACGTACCCGTGGCTGCCTGCGTGTAGTTACCCACCACCTGAAGCACGTTATTAACCTGCACCACCGACGAATCGTTGTAAGCGGTACGCAAACCGGCCAGATCGAGATTGTCGTTGAGCAGCAGGTTACCGCCGTTGAAGCGCAAGTCGGCACTGGTGCTGAAGATGGTGCCGACACTAACGCCAAAGCCTGTGAGCGTGCCGAACGTCGAGTCGGTGGCACCACTGATGCGCATCGCACTCGACGAGCGATTGATGATCGAGCCCGCGATGGTGCCTGCGTTGCTGATCTGACCAATCGACGATGTCACTACCTGATTCGAAATAGCGCCGCCAACGCCGGTAATCAATCCGCCTGCGAGGTTGTTGATCGTGCCGATCGTGTAGTCGTTGCTGATGCCGTAGAAGCCGGAAATCACGCCGGCGTTGTTGATCGTGCCGATCGTTCCCTGAGCTGTCAGCGTGCCGACGGCAGCGCTCGTGTTGACGATCCCGCTGACAAACCCACTGGTGTCGGTCGCGGTAATCAAGCCGCCGGCCTGATTGTTGATCGTTGTGATCGTTCCGCCCATGTTGCTCACACCGCGCGCCGTGCCCGAAATCGTGCCGCTGTTCGTCAGCGTACTCAGCACCGAATTGGAATAGCCGGTCCCCCCGTTTGCCACGGCCCATTGACCGGACATCTTCCCGCTGTTGACCGCCGTACCCAACGTACCGGTGTTGGCAAGACCACTCGTCGTGCCGGCAAGCGTGCCGCTGTTGTCGAGGCGGGTCAACGAACCGTTGTTGTTCACTGCGGCAAAAGATACCGAGGAAACTTGTCCGCGATTGGTCAACGTCCCAATCGTGCCGGCATTGAAGAGGCCAGAGTTACCCGAACCGGTTGCCGCGATGGTGCCGTCGTTTTCGATAGTGGCGATATTGCCCGTACCAGCGACCGAAAACGCGTAAGTCCCGGTCAGGGTGCCCGTGTTCGTGATCGTGCCGAGGCTGCCCGCGATCGTGGTAAACGTCGTGCCCGTAACCGCAAGGTTCGAACCGTCGAAGCTGAAGACCGACGGTGCGCTGGTGGGCGTGCCGACAGTCAGCCCATACAGGCCACCCATCGTGGCGTCATAGTTCGGACCGACCAGCGTGACGACGAGATCCTGCCGCCCGTTGATGAGCAGCTGCGCACCGCTACCCGTGAGTGTCGGGTTGCTGACAAGGTAGTTCAGCGCGCCGGCATTGTAGGCGGCGGTATTCGCGTCGATGACGATAAAGCGCTGACCGGCCGCCAGCGTGTAGCCCATCGACTTGATAGAGATAGTCGAGCCCGCAGCGACCGTAGCGTCGCCATAGACCAGCAATCGACCGTAGCCGAAGTCCGTCTGAATATTGCCTGTCGTGTCGGCGCCGTTCGTCACGCCGATTTCGAGCGTGCCGCCTGCGTCCTGCTGATAGTTACCGTAGACCGGGATCGTCCCATCGAGGTGCAACGTGGCGCCGCTGTTGTACAACGTGCGCATGCCAATCAGATCGACGGCTTCGTTCAGCACGATGTTGCCGCTGCTCAGTCGCAAATTCGAATTGGCGTTCATGATGCTTCCCATGAACGTGCCGTACGTATTGCCCGTGCCACCCGTGATCGTCAGATCTTGCATCCCGAGGTGCACAACGTCACCTTGAATGACACCCGCGTTGTTGATCGTGCCGATCCCGCCGGTGCCCGAAACGATGGCAGCCATACCCCCGAAAATCGTCCCGCCTGCCAGGTTGCTGATCAACCCGATCGTGCCGTAGCTGTTGTTGATCCCGTACGTATCGCCCGAAATCAAGCCGCCATTGGTGATCGTGCCGATCGTGGCATTAAAGGTCGTTCCCCCGACGAGGTAGCCCGAATTGTCGATACCGTGAACTTGGCTGCCAATGCCCGAACCCGAAATCGTCCCTGCGGCGACGTTACCGTTCGCGCCCGCGTTGACGATCGACGTGATGGTGCCCCCGAGGTTTCGCACCCCCGCGCTCTGTCCGAAAATCGTGCCTGCGTTGGTCAGCGTGCCGATGGAGTGCCCGTTGGCATCGTTGAACACGCCGAGATCCGACTGGATCAGCCCGCCGCTTGCGTTGCTCAGTGAATCGATGCGATTGGCGTTATACACGCCGCTGCTGCCGTTACCGGCCACGGAACTGGCAAGGATCTGCCCGCTGTTCGACAGCGTGCCGAGAATGCCGTAGTTCTGCACGCCGTTGGCCACCGCCGTAGTAGTTTTGCCCTGAATCGCGCCGGTGTTGGTCAACGTCCCCATTCGCGAGGTGTTGACCACCCCGACCGAGTTGCCAGCAATCACGCCCGCGTTGTTGATCGACGTGATGGTGCTCAGATTCTGGACACCGAAAATGCCACCCGAGATGCTTCCGCTATTTTCGATCGCGGAAATCAGGCCGAGGGCGTTGCGAACCCCGTACGAACCGGTACCCGAGATCACACCGGACGCGTTGTTGTGAATCGTTCCGATCGTCGATGCGTTGGCAATACCGACATCCGTCCCGGTGATCACACCGGAGTTCTCGACACGATCGAGCGAGCCGTTCACCGTAGTGCTGTTGACGTACGCGGTCGTGTTGAGAATGCCGACCTGCCCCTTGATCGTGCCCGTCGCGGACCCGGCAACGTTGTTCGAGATCGTGCC
The DNA here is from genome assembly GCF_002179865.1 of Pandoraea sp. PE-S2R-1. Lineage (NCBI taxonomy): Bacteria > Pseudomonadati > Pseudomonadota > Betaproteobacteria > Burkholderiales > Burkholderiaceae > Pandoraea > Pandoraea sp. PE-S2R-1. The sequence continues at coordinate 1,081,735 of NZ_NGUR01000010.1, forward strand.
GATCGTCCCGCCCGTGTTGCTGATGCCGTTGGTGCCACCGGAAATCGTACCGGTGTTGCCGATGCTATCGAGTTTGGCAGGCACGGCAGGGTCCGCTGCCGCCACGGAAACGCCGTTGCCGCGGTCGCTCGCGCCGGCAATAGCGCCGGTATTCGTCAGCGTCCCGAGCGTGCCCGAGACCTGAACGGCAGCCGCGTTGAACAAGCCATTCGAAATCAAGCCATTGTTGACGATCGAGCCCAGCGCCCCGGCCACGGTCACGCCGGTTTGTGTTGCTGAGATGGTGCCATTGTTCGTCAGCCCCGACTGATTCGACAGGACGCTGTCTGCCGTAATGGCAACGCCCTCCAAGCCACCGGAGATCGCGGCGCCAGCGCCAACCGCGATCTGCCCAGTCAGGTTGTTGAAGTTCACCGACTTAACGCCGGACATCGAGACGTTCAGATTGCTACCGTCCCAGTCCCAGACGGGGAACCACCCCATTGCGGTGCCGGGGTTCAGCGCGTAACCGTTGTTATCCGATTGGGTGAGGATCCCCACGTAGGGCGGCACCGCATGAGCCACCCCCGACAGTACCGCGAGTGCTGCGGCTGCGGCTGCCTTGCGCGCCCGGCGACGATCGACCGAACGCGACTTGCCGCTATGGCCGCACGCGATTTCCGATGCGACCTGATACATGCCAAGACTGGCGCTCCACACCACGCGGTAGACGTGATTCATCTGATTCCCCCAATGAGTATTCTTTTAATGCGACAGATTGCGAATTCGGTACGGTCCACGCTGAACGTCCGTCAAATCAACGCAAAAGCTCCGCCACGCGGGCGAAGTCCGTTGATATGGGCGATGAAGGCGGGACGGTGCGCCGACGCTAGTGCGTCATGACGCTAGAGAAGCGGATGAGTCGGTCGGGCAGGACGGAAAGCGCTGACGGCGCATCGCTTTGCTGTACGGCAAAGGAAATTTGCACTCGCGCAAAGGTATCAGACGTCTGAAAAGCAGTACGAAGCATTCGGACAACCCCGTTTTATTGACTCGCGCTGTCAATCAGCGCTGTGTGCTTGTTATATGCGGTAACTATTTTTAATTCCGCGAATACTTTCACAGGCTTTCACGACTGTCAATCGGGAATCGGAGAGCGAAAATAAATCATTGATTTCATTGAAATCTTCGTTGTCCAACTGAAACAACATCTGGCCAAAAAATTTCCAAAAATATGTAACTGCAACGTAAGAAACGAGAAAATCCGCCCAAACCTCCACCATCAGGATTTAACTCCCGAAGTGCAACCCGAACGTGCAACCTCTTTCGGCTTACATGTTCCTTACATCGCTTCAGAATCAACCAAATCGTATAAATCGATACCCGGATCAGGCCGCCGTCAGCGCCGTTTCCGGGCTTCCGATACACTCGACTTCGTTGATCCTCGCCACTCCCGGGTCACTCTCGAAAAAGGAATTCACGCATGAGCACGAATATCGAAACCATTGCCGTCAACCGTAACGACGGCACTCCGTCCAAGCTCGGCGATTACGCCGGCAAGGTGCGTCTGGTGGTGAATGTCGCGTCGAAGTGCGGCCTCACGCCGCAATATGAAGGACTGGAACGCCTGTACGAAGACAAGCGCGGTGCGGGGCTGGAAGTGCTGGCCTTCCCTGCGAACAACTTCAAGGGGCAAGAGCCGGGCACCGATCAGGAAATTCTGGATTTCTGTTCCACGCAATACAACGTGACCTTCCCGCTGTTTGCCAAGATCTCGGTGCTCGGTGACGACCGCCATCCGCTCTACGCGGCGCTGGTCGATGCCAAGCCGGAAGCCACGGGCGAAGGCCCGTTCCGCGAACGTCTGAAAGGATTTGGCGTCGAGCGGGAGAACCCCGCCGATGTGCTTTGGAACTTCGAGAAGTTTCTGGTTGGCCGCAACGGCCAAGTCGTCGCGCGCTTCTCGCCCGACGTGAAGGCCGACGATCCGCGTCTGGTCGCCGCCATCGACGCCGAACTGGCCAAGTAAGCCAGCGCGCCAAAAAGATAGGTGCGGGCGCGCCGTTCCCCCCGGATCGGCGCGCCCGCGATGACCGGCTCAGCGCTTGGCCGTGTCGGTCATGAACTTGCCGGTCGGCGCTTCGCCGCCCTTCTTCTGACGGCGCGACGTGCCGTCGATACCGCCATCGACTGCCCATTCCGCGAACACCGTCGGCCCCGGCTCAAAGTCGCGCGGCTGCCACTCCGGCGTCAGCACATCCTCGTCCGCGTAATACTCGATCAACGCGCCGCACGGGTTTTTGAAGTACCAGAAGTACGCCGACGAGATCGGATGACGGCCCGGGCCGAGTTGCGTCTCCCAGCCGCAGCGATCGATGTGCATGCCGCCACCGAATACTTCGTGGATATCGCGCACCGTGAAAGCCACGTGGTTCAGCCCACGCTTTCCATTCGGCAACGCCAGCAAGAACAAATCGTGGTGCCCGCCGTGCGGTGCGCAGCGCATGAACGCGCCGCGATCCGGATAACGGTCGGATAGCTCGAAACCCAGCTTGTCCTCGTAAAATTTCTGCGTCGCTGCAAGCGCATTGGTGAAGAACACCACATGCCCGACTTCAATCGGCTGCGCCCGCTCGTACACCGGGCTCGGCGTATTCACGCGCTGCGCGGGAATACCCCACGGGTTGGTGGGCGCGCCTTGCACGTCGAGCGCCCGCTTGGTGCTCACTTCCACGCCCACGGCCAAACCGTTCGGGTCAATGCATCCCGTGGCACCTTCTGCGAAGTAGTACCCCGGCTGCCCCGCCAGCTTGTCGGCGATGGTGGCGACCTCGTCGGCGGTCGCCACGCCCCACGTCACCTCACGCAGCGTCGGGCCCTCTTCCATCGCAGGCGGCAGCGACGGATCGTCGTGACGGACTGCCAGCACACGGCCACCGTTGAGCGTTTCGAAACGCACACCGTCGGTGTCGGCCGAGACTTCGGTCAGGCCCCAGTCGGCGAGAAAGCGGCGGCAGGTGTCGAGGTCGGTCACCCCGTAAGTAATCTGTTCGATGCCCAGAATCGTCATGGCAGTCTCGGGTGATAAGTCGGGATAAATCGGTTTCAAAGATCCAGCGTCAGGCGGTCGCCTTTGCAACCGGACACGCAGATCATCATCACGTTATTTGCCGCGCGCTCACCAGCGCTCAGCACTGAGTCACGGTGATCGGGGCAGCCTTCCAGCACACGCGTTTCACACGCGCCGCAGATACCTTCCATGCAGCTGTGCTCTGCATCGATGCCCGCGGCAAGCAGCGTGTCGAGCAACGTTGCACCCGCAGGCACCGCAAGCTCCTTGCCGCTTTTCGCCAGCTTGACGACATAGCCTTCGCTTGTCGCGGGCGGTGGCGCATCGGGTGCCGCCGCAAATCGTTCGATATGCACGTTGGCAATCCCGGCGTCGGCACATGCCGCTTCGAAGGCGTCGAGCATCACGCCCGGGCCGCAGCAATAGGCATGCGTACCAGCGGGTTGTCCGGCGAGGAAACCCGCCAACGAGGCAGGCTTGCCGCCCTGCTGATCGTCAAAGTGATAGGTGACGTCGCCACCCAGCGCGCGAATCTCGTCGATGAAAGCGGCCTGCGGTGCGGTGCGCGCACAGTAGAGTAACTTCACGCTGCGCCCCAGCGCGCGCAGACGGCGATACATGCAGAGAATCGGTGTCACGCCGATGCCACCTGCCACGAGCACCGTATGCGCTGCGCTCTCGTCGAGTTCGAAGTGATTACGCGGCGCCGAGATGTCGAGCGTCATGCCCACGCGGAAGTTGTCGTGGATGAAGCGCGACCCGCCTCGGCTCTTCGGATCGGCGAGGATGCCAAGGACGTAGCGGTTCGTCTCACCCGGCGCGTTCACGAGCGAGTAGCTGCGCAACAGCCCGCTCGGCAGATGCAGATCGATGTGCGCACCCGGCGTGAAGCCGGGGAACGTGCTGGACTGTGCGTCGCCGCCAGCGGCAGGCACGAGTTCGATACTCATGATGCCGGCCGCCTCGTAACGAAGCGTGCGCACCATGGCGCTCAGGTTTGACTTGCTCATGACCCAGCTCTCTGATGTTGCTCGCAGGGGTGTCCTGCGTCGGTATTGATATTCACCGGTCCCGGGGTTCGTTCCCGTCAACCGGCTTCGGACAAATCGATATCAAGACGCGCGAACGCCTCGATTTCCACGCGCAACTCGGGAAACACCAGCCCGCTCACTGCCACGAGCGTCGAGCACGGATAGGTGCCACCGTTCGCCGCCACGTCCGCGAAAAACTCGCGGCGCGCGCGGCCCACTTCATCCTTGTCGGCGATATCGGTCACGTACACGACCAATTTGTAGATGTTGCCGAGATGCCCGCCGCCTGCTTCGACCAGCGCCCGAATCTTGCCGAGCACGACCAGCGTCTGCTCGTACGTCGTCAAAGGTTGCGCGGCGTTGCGCGTCGCCGGATGCGCAGTCATGCCCGACATCAGAATCTCGTTGCCGAAGCGAATGCCGTTCGTCCACGTCGCCGTGCCCAGATCGGGCACGCTCGGCGCGTGAATGCGTTCAGCCTTCGGCGCGATGGCGGCTTGTGCGTTCGATGACATGTGTCGTCTCGTTCGGCTTACGCCGCCTTGCCTTGTTGCAGGCGTTCAAGCTCGGCCTTCGCCAGATTCTTCAGATGGCGGCGCAGACGTACGATGCCCATATCGTGTTGATACAAGTGCTCGTTCTGATTCGCATCGAGTTCCATGTCTTCGAGCATCACGCGGTCTTGTTCCAGCACGGCCCAGTGGCGCGCCTCGAGGCGATTGCGATACAGGAAGCGCCACGTATCGCGCTGCCAGTCCTGCAACTTGCGACAGCGCCAATGGAACACGGCGGCGAGCGTCGGCGAAATCGGCGTGTAGCTGCCCACGATCACGAAGTTGCCACCGGGGCCGCCCGTCTTCGGGTACGGAATCTCCAGCCGCATCCAGTGCGTGCCAGTGTCTGCCCACTCGGTCCAGTCGAAGTTCACATCGCGCTGGCCTTCCTTCTCGAACACGAAGCCACGGTCGGTATCGCGAATGCGGAACGCTGCCGTGTTGTCGCCCTCGGCCATCGAGTGCGACTGCTTGTGCAGATACGTGCCGTGCATCGGATCCATCACGTTATCGAGCACGTAACGGTAGTCGCCCTTCCACTCGGTGTAGCAGAGGAACGACGAGAATTCGCCGTCGGCGTCGAGCTCTTCCGGCAGCACCAGCGGGGGCGGCGTGTCGATGTTTTCCGTCGCGTTGTACAGCCAGATGGCTTCGTTGCGCTCAACGATGTGATACGCCTGCGTCGGGCGCGAGCCTTCGAGCTTGCAGCCCGGGCTGCCGGGCACACGCATCACCGTGCCGTCGCTGCGCACTTGCACGCCGTGATAACCGCAGGCGATGCGGTCGCCCATCACGATGCCCTTCGAGAGCGGCGCGCCCCGGTGCGGGCAATGGTCGTCGAGCGCGTGCACGTTGTTGTCCTGATCGCGCCAGAACACGAGCTTCTTGCCCAGACGGCGCAGCGAGACCGGCTCGCGGCCAACCATGTGCGACGGGCAAATCGGATACCAGAGATTCTTCAGTCCACGCTCGAGGATGGCGTCGGCAGTGAGAATGGGTTGTTGCATAGTCATGGGGGACCTCTTCATCGTCGGCGCCGCGCCGGGGCTTATGCCAGCGGGCGAGCGCATCGTCAGGTGATGTTGTTACGCTTCGGCCATACGGGCGATCTGCGCCTTGTAGACCGCTTCGGTCCACAGCTCGCCCTCTTGCGGGCCGGGGCCCGTGCGATTCAGGTAGGCGACGAGGCCAGCCAGATCATGCGTACCGGCCGCATAGGCGCGCTCGATGGCGTCGCCCAGCAGGCTTTCGTATTGCGTCGGCACATGGCGACGCGCTTGGTGCGGGTCAAGATAACGATCCATTATTTCCCTCCTTGGCGAACCCGTTCGCGAATGCGTGCGTGCACGGGTACAAAGTCGTAAGTCGGATAGCATTCGGTGCGAAATACCCCCCACGCCGAGCGCTCCAGCTCGACGTTGACCACTGGCAGCAGGTGGGGCGGCAGCTCCAGCGTCACGATCTGGCCGAAGCCCATCGCCACCGTCCACGAGACCACCTTCACGCCCGCCGGCGGAAAGCGCTCCCACCACTCGGCGGCCTTCAGGCGTTCCTGAAACGCGTCGAGATTGTTCGACTGATCGTGGCGCAGAACCACCGTCAGCAACATCGTCTGCGGGGCATCCACCGGCGAAGCGTTTTCGGTCATCGGTTGCATGGGGGTGCCTGCCTTACTGCACGAACTGATTGGTGTACAGGTCGGCCGGATTCGACTTTTCGCGAATGACCTTTTCCTGTGCGTAAAAGTCCTGAAGCTTCGTCACGCGCGCCGGATCGAACGCGCCGAGGCGTTGCTGGCCCGGATACACATTGCGAGCGTAGTACGTGAGAATTTTTTCGATCTCAGCTTCCTTTCCCTTGTAAGCGGGCACCGCTGCGCAGTAATCCTTCGCCGCACCGGCCGGGTCACGCATGATCTCGGCGACCGACTTGAGCGTGGCATGCACGAACTTGCGGATCATCTCGGGCTTCTCGGCAATGGTTTTGTCCGAGGCGAGAATCGCCTGCGCCATGCCCGGGAAATACTTGTCGGTCGACGTCATGGTGATCTTCACGCCCGCGTCTTCGATGTTCTGCGCCCACTCCGGCGTGCCCACCATCACTTCGGCCTTGCCCGTGGCCACTTGCTGCCACACGCCTGCGGGGCCCGCGCCCTGAATGCGGGCATCGTTACGGGTGAGGCCTGCCGAGGCCAGCAGCCCCAGCGTGGCGTAGAAGCCGGTGTCCTGATAAGCCAGCACGGTGATCGTCTTGCCCTTCAGATCGGCCGGCGACTTGATGTTGGCGTCGTCACGCACGACCAACTGATGCAGCGTGCGGCCGCCGAGGAGTGCCACGCCCTTGATCGGAATACCGTTGGGGCGCAGCACGATGGGCGTGTCGCCCAGACCACCGCCCAGATCGCCGTTGCCCGACGCCAGTTGCTTGCCAACATCGGCGCCGCCCTGCACGGTGAGCCAACGCACCGACAGCCCTTCGGCGGCGTAGTAGCCCTTCTTCTCGGCGAGCATCAGCGGCGCGAACGCCGGCAGATTGGCCGGGGCCGGCAGCAAATAGGTGATCTGCTGGGTCGGTTGTTGCGCCCAGACCGGCGCGGCGGCCAGCCCGGTGATGGCACACAGGCCAGCCGTCAAAAAGGCGCGACGCGCCAACGATGCACGGAAAATCGACAACATATCTCTGCCTCGCTCAAGTCTCGGGTTACCGCGATGCCCCGTGCACCGCAGCTTGTGATGCCACAGCTTGTTGTTCAGACCTGCCCCGCCCAGCCGAGCGGGTTGTCGTTCATGCCCCAGTAGAGGCTCTTCTGATTCGTGTATTCGAGCAGCCCCAGACGCCCCTTTTCACGCCCCATGCCACTCTCTTTCCAACCGCCGAACGGCGTCGAAATCGAGAACTGCTTGTAGGTGTTGATCCAGACCGTGCCGGTCTCCAACGCGCGCCCCAGACGCCACGCGCGCTTGTAGTCGCGCGTCCAGATGCCTGCCGCCAGCCCGTAGACGCTGTCGTTGGCTTCGGCCAGCAACTCGTCTTCGTTCTCGAACGGCAGCACCGCCAGCACCGGGCCGAAGATTTCTTCCTGCACCATGCGCGCCTGATTGGTCAGCCCTGCGATGATGGTCGGCTGATAGAAGTAGCCCTTCTCGCGACCGTCTCCCGCCGGACGCTCACCACCGCACAGCAGGCGGCCTCCCTCTTCCAGCCCGATGGCCACATAACGCTCGATCGACTCGCGATGCGACGACGTCACCAGCGGGCCCATCTGCGTGTCTTCGCGCAGCGGGTCACCCACGCGCAATTGCTTCGCGCCTGCGACCAGCCGCTCGACAAACGTGTCGAAGATCTTCTTGTGCACGAACAGGCGCGAGCCTGCGATGCACGACTCGCCCGACGAACTGAAGATG
>NZ_NGUR01000011.1:0-423 GCF_002179865.1 Pandoraea sp. PE-S2R-1
GCGATAGGACGTCGCCCAACGCCAGCGTCGCGCTCCCGTCGTGCTCGGTTCCGCCATAGGTCGAGATCCTTTCAGCCTTCGCGCCCCGCGCAAAAGGTCGGTGTTGGCCCGCTAATCAATAGGATCCTGGGGGCGCCACAGACGGACGCCGTTGTTTCCGGCAAGTGTAAGGCAATCGCAGCGCCCCCGGAAGTCGTTCGACGTCACCTCAATCGGGGGATGTATTGCGCTCATCATGCCAGGCGAACACTGCCCTGCCCGAGAACAGGGCCATATCTCGGATTACGGACATTTCGGCCACCGCCGCATTAGGAGAATCCCGAGGTGTGCCGAACCGGCCGAATACCACGAGACGACGGCTCACCTCGGCGACCGCCAATACGGGGGTAGCCCATGACCGAGAAATTCGGAAAAGGACGAGAA
>NZ_NGUR01000012.1:0-193552 GCF_002179865.1 Pandoraea sp. PE-S2R-1
CGAGGACCGTCCGCGTCGCGCACCCGAAGGTGGCGCGCGAGGCGATCAGGCCCGCCCGTTCAATCGTGGCGCCGACGACCGCGCACCCCGTCGCTTCGACGATAACCGCCCGCGTCGTGCCCCTGAGGGTGGCGCTCGCGGCGAACAGGGCCGTCCGTTCAATCGTGGTGCCGACGACCGCGCACCGCGTCGCTTCGACGAAGACCGTCCGCGCCGCGCACCCGAAGGTGGCGCACGTGGCGATCAGGCCCGTCCGTTCAACCGGGGTGCCGACGACCGCGCACCGCGCCGTAGCCCGGAGGGTGCACCGCCGCGTGGCCGGTTTGGCAACGACGAGCGCGGCGCACGTCCGGCCCGCACCACGCGCCCGACGCGTGTCGAGCGCGATGACGACGACGATATCAAGGTGCACAACGACGCCGCGGGTTCGCTGCGTCTGTCCAAGCGCATGTCGGAACTCGGCCTGTGCTCGCGTCGCGAAGCCGATGAATGGATCGCCAAAGGCTGGGTCCGTGTCGACGGCAAGGTCGTGACCGAGCTCGGCACCCGGATTCTGCCCACGCAGGACATCACCGTCGTGCAGGCTGCCCGCAAGGAGCAGGCCAATCGCATGACGATCATCATCCACAAGCCGGTGGGCTATGTGTCGGGTCAGGCGGAAGACGGCTACGAGCCGGCGATCGTGCTGGTCACGCGTGAAAACCACTGGGCGGAAGACGATGCCGGCGTGCGCTTCTCGCCGACGCATCTGCGCAGTCTGGCTCCCGCCGGACGCCTCGACATCGACTCGACCGGCGTGCTGGTGCTTACGCAAGACGGCCGCGTCGCCAAGCAACTGATCGGCGAAGACTCGGACGTCGAAAAGGAATACCTCGTGCGCGTGTCGTACGACGGCCAAGAGCAGAACGTGCAGGCACTGTTCCCGGAAAGCCGTCTGGCGTTGCTGCGCCACGGGCTCGAACTCGACGACCAGCCGCTCAAGCCGGCCCAAGTCGAGTGGCAGAACCCGGAGCAACTGCGTTTCGTGCTGAAGGAAGGCAAGAAGCGCCAGATTCGCCGCATGTGCGAGCTCGTCGGCCTGCATGTGACGGGGCTCAAGCGCGTGCGCATGGGCCGCGTCACGCTTGGCAATCTGCCGGTGGGTGAATGGCGTTACCTGCGCCCCGGCGAAGAGTTCTGATCTCGCTGCACGCTAGATGACGCAAGACGTGAAAAAGCCCGCGAAAGCGGGCTTTTTTTACATCTGGCGATACGAATCAAAGGTGCATCAGCACATCAATCGTCGCTCGCCGGATCGAGTCCGGGGAACAGGATTTCGGTGAAACCGAACTTGCTGAAATCGGTGATGCGCATCGGATACAGCTTGCCGATCAGGTGATCGCACTCATGCTGCACCACGCGGGCGTGAAAGCCTTCGGCAATGCGGTCGATGCTCTTGCCATACTGATCGAAGCCTTCGTAGCGCAGCATCGAATAACGGCTGACCATGCCGCGCAGGCCGGGCACCGACAAGCACCCTTCCCAGCCCTCTTCCATATCCTGCGTGAGCGGCGTGATCACCGGGTTGATCAACACGGTCTCCGGCACCTCGGGCGCATCGGGATAACGGTCGTTATGCTCGAAGCCGAAGATCACCACCTGCAAGTCCACGCCGATCTGCGGCGCGGCGAGCCCCGCCCCATCGGCATGCCGCATGGTGTCGAACATATCGGCCACCAGCTCGTGCAACTCGGGCGTGTCGAAATGCTCGACCGACTTGGCGATGCGCAACAGCCGCGGATCGCCCATTTTCAGAATGTCGCGAATCATCGATTGGGTCCTCACATCAAAGCGCGGCCAACATGGTCCGCATAGCGTCCTCATCGAGCACGGGTACGCCCAGTGCCTCCGCCTTCGCCAGCTTGCTGCCGGCTTCCGCGCCGGCAACCAGATAGTCGGTCTTTGCCGATACCGAGCCTGCCACCTTCGCGCCCTTCTCTTCGAGCATCGCCTTCGCCTCGTCGCGCGAGAGCGTGGGCAAGGTGCCCGTGAGCACGAACGTCTTGCCCGCCAACGGCAGCGGGGCTACCGCCGCCGGTTCGGACTCCGGCCAGGTCACGCCTGCCGCGCGCAATTGTTCGATCACCTCGACATTATGCGGCTCGGCAAAAAAATTGGCGATGGACTGGGCCACAATGGGTCCGACGTCCGGCACGGCCAGCAGTTCCTCGGCCGTCGCCGCCATCACGTTATCCATCGTACCGAAATACCGCGCCAGATCCTTGGCCGTCGCCTCGCCCACGTGGCGAATGCCCAGCGCAAAGATAAAGCGGGCCAGCGTCGTGTGACGCGCCTTCTCAAGCGACGCCACCAGATTGGCCGCCGACTTGTCGGCCATCCGGTCGAGTGCCGCCAGCTTGGCCACGCCGAGCTTGAACAGATCGGCCGGCGTGCGAATGATTTGCTGGTCGACCAATTGCTCGACGAGCTTGTCGCCCAACCCTTCCACGTCAAGCGCGCGACGCTGCGCAAAATGCAGCAACGCCTGCTTGCGCTGCGCAGCGCAAATCAACCCGCCCGTGCAACGCGCGATGACTTCGTCGGGCAGCTTTTCGATGGCCGAGCCGCACACCGGACACTCGGTTGGCATGACAAACGCCCGCGCGTCGGCCGGACGGCGCTCAAGCACCGAACCCACGACTTCGGGAATCACATCGCCTGCACGGCGCACGATCACCGTGTCGCCGATCATCACGTCCTTGCGGCGGATTTCGCCTTCGTTATGCAGGGTGGCGTTGGTGACGGTGGCACCGCCGACGAACACCGGCGCCAGACGCGCCACCGGCGTGATTGCGCCGGTACGCCCGACCTGCACTTCGATGTCGAGCAGCGTCGTGAGGGCTTCCTGAGCCGGGAATTTGTGCGCGAGCGCGAAGCGCGGTGCCCGCGAGACGAAGCCCAGTCGGTCTTGCTCGTCGCGGCGATTGACCTTGTACACCACGCCGTCGATGTCGTACGGCAGCGAGTCGCGCGTCTCGCCGACCGCCTTGTAGAACGCGAGCAGCCCGGCCGCGCCGCGCACCACCTCGCGCCGCTCGTTCACCGGAATGCCGAGTCCGTCGTACCAGTCGAGCAGCGCCGAGTGCGTTTCGGGCATCGGCACGCCCACCAGTTCGCCGACGCCATACGCGAAGAACGACAGCGGACGTTTCGCCGTGATCTTCGAGTCGAGCTGTCGCAGGCTGCCAGCTGCCGCGTTGCGCGGATTGACGAACACCTTCTCGCCAGCCGCTTCCTGCGCGCGATTGAGCTTGTCGAAGTCAGCGCGGAACATCAGCACTTCACCTCGGACTTCCAAGACTTCGGGCGGATGATCGGTGTCCAGACTCAGCGGAATCTTCTTAACCGTGCGGATGTTGGCCGTGACGTCCTCACCGGTCGTGCCATCCCCGCGTGTGGCCGCCTGCACGAGCACGCCGTGTTCGTAGCGCAAGGCGATCGCCAGGCCATCGAACTTCAGTTCGGCGGCGTACTCCACCGGTTCAACGGCATCACCGAAGAGGTCGCCGGACGGTGCAGCGTTAGGGTCACGCAAGCCATCGGACACCCGGCGGTCGAAGGCTTCGATATCTTCATCGCTGAAACCGTTGTTCAGCGAGAGCATCGGCACACGGTGCACCACCGGCGCAAAGCCTTCTACGGCCTTGCCGCCGACGCGTTGCGTCGGCGAGTCGGCGCGCTGCAATTCGGGGAATGCGGCCTCCAGCCCGACAAGCTCGCCAAACAGGCGATCGTATTCGGCATCGGGCACGATCGGTGCATCGTCTTCGTAGTAGGCACGGTTCAGGCGTGCCAGTTCGATGCGCAGCGCAGCGGCACGCTCGGCGGCCTCGGCAGCGTCAGCGACATTCGCAACACTGGCGGCCGTAGGGGCGGTAGCGCTCGGGTCCGGAACGGGTGTTTGGGTCATGCGTGGGAACTCTGGATTCGCGGGATTCGCGGGGTCGCTAAATAAGTCAGAACATTATGCCTTCGACGCGCCCGCGTTGGCGCGCTCGGCGGTCCGACATCACAGGAAACCCGCGGCGGAATAAAAACGCCGCTCACCCGACGGTGAACGGCGTGCATCAAAGACAGTGCCGGACCGATGTTCGCAGGATGCCCGCAAACCCCGTGCCAGCCTGTCACGGCGGGCTGACCTGCCGTGTCTTCCGAATCATTTACTGGCTGAACAAGCGGCGCGTGACCGGTGAGCCCGCCGGCAAACCACGGGCTTCCAGACGCTCATAAAGCTTGAGCAACTGTTTGTCGACGTTTTGCAGTGCGGCATCCGAGAGCGGCCGGCGCTGATCGTCCACGACTCGCCCGCCGATACGCTGACCGATGGAGCGCGCGTAGTCGCACATCAGGCGGAACGGCAGCAGGTCTTCGTCGGCCACCGGCACGTCGAGCAGCATCGTGATCAGATCGCCGCCCTTGTAGGTCAGGTCGTCGCGCAGGAAGTTGGTGTCACCGAATTGCAGCATGAACACCGGGTTCTGGCGCGTGTCGAGCTTCACGAAGCGCATGCCGTCGCGCGACAGCAGCAAGCCGTCTTGCGTGGCGACCGCCTGAACGTAGTTGGCCGACCACGGCGCACCGTCCGAGAGGACGTTCACCGACAGTTGCGCGTCGCACTGGGCGGCAAAGCTGTCCAGTTCACGGCCGCGCGCGACCGTCTCCATCATGTCGGGCAGTTCCGGCAGCGCATCGACAGCATCAGCCAGCGTCTGCACGAGATTCGAGAACTCGGAGAATTCGACTTCGTTAAGCGCCCCCGCACGGTTGGCCAATTGCACGGCCATGCGCAGTTGGTGATAGCGGCCACCGCTGCGAATCGGCTCCCACGGCGAGTCTTCGTCCGCACGGCCTTCGATGTTGACCGGCTTGCCGCCCGCACGGCGCATGCGCACCGTCAGCGGCATCAGGCGCTCGGCGGCAACCACATTGGCCAGCGGCAGTTCGACGATGCAATCGATGCGCTCGTCGATCACCGGCGGCGGACCGCTCGGCACGGCAGGGCGCGTCGCGACCGCGACTTCAGCCGGTGCAGCCGCCACTGGCGGGGCTTCGGCGGCATGGGTCGCATGGGTCGTCGGCGCCACGGCGTCCGGTGCCCCTGCGGCAGCGGCAACCGAGGCAGCCGAAGAGGCGTCTACGGTGTCGTCCGCTGCCAGTTCGGCATCCACGCGTGCCACCATACTTGCCGTAGCCGCCTGTTGCGCGTCTTCGGCTTGCGCCGCTTCGGCAGCGGCCATTTCGGCCATTTCGGCCGTGACTTCCGTCGAGCCTTCGACGCCGGCGGAGGCAGCAGCGCCGCCAAAGCTCGGCTCTACGGGCGCGCCAGCCTGCTGGGCGGCTGCTTCCTGCGCGGCACGCTTACGTGCGGCGGGCGGGGCATCCCAGGCGTCTTCGTTGATGGCAAAGGCGTCCTGCACCGACGTGCTGGCCGCCGTTGCCGGGCCCAGCGTGGGTTCGCGACGCTCGCCCGACTGCGGCATGCGCGGCGGCGAGAGCGTCGGTTCGATGAACGGACGCTCGTCATCGGGATCGGGAATGCCGGCAGTGGCATCGATCCCTGCGCCGTCGACCGGCATGCGACGTGGAATGCGCTGGCGGGCCTTGCTGCCCTGCCATGCGTTATAAGCCACAACCCCCAGTAGTACCACTACCCCTGCGGCAATCAAGCTCAGCTGCAGTTCATTCATGCGCGGCGTTCCTCTCTCTTCTCCATCGTGGGCATGGGGTCAGGCAATTTCGGCCAGATTGATCGCGGATTCCATGTCCACCGCCACAATCCGCGACACCCCTTGTTCCTGCATGGTGACGCCGATGAGCTGATTGGCCATTTCCATCGCGATCTTGTTGTGTGAAATAAAGACGAACTGCGTGCGGTCCGACATGCGCGCAACCATCTTGGCGTAACGCTCGGTGTTGGCGTCGTCCAGCGGCGCGTCCACCTCATCGAGCAAACAGAAGGGTGCCGGGTTGAGCTGGAACATGCCGAACACGAGCGCGATGGCCGTGAGGGCCTTCTCTCCACCAGACAGCAAGTGAATCGTAGAGTTCTTCTTGCCCGGCGGTTGTGCCATCACCTGCACGCCGGCGTCGAGAATTTCGTCGCCGGTCATGATGAGTTTGGCCTGACCGCCACCGAACAGCATCGGGAACAGTTCGCCGAAATGCTTGTTCACTTCGTCGAACGTGCCTTGCAGCAGTACGCGCGTCTCTTCGTCGATCTTGCGGATCGCGCCTTCCAGCGTTTCGATGGCATCGTTCAGGTCGGCCGACTGCGCATCGAGGAAGACCTTGCGCTCGCGCGCCGTCTCCAGCTCTTCCAGCGCGGCCATGTTGACCGGGCCCAGCGAGTTGATCGCATTGTTGATGCGCGTGACTTCGCCTTGCAGGTACGACGCCTTCATGTCCGGCGTGAGCTTGGCCGACAGCGCCTCTTCGTCGACCTCGGCATTCGTGAGTTGCTCCACGAACTGCTCGCGGTTCAGGCGGGCGGCCTGCTCCTTCAACTGCAATTCGGTGATGCGATCGCGCAGCGGCTGCAAGCCACGTTCAGCGGCCAGCCGCTCTTCGTCGCTCTGGCGCAGCTTGTGCGTGAGCGCGTCGAGTTCGATACGGGCGGCGCCCAGAATCTCTTCCTTCTCGGCACGCAGTTCCAGCGCGTCCTGAAGGCCGTTCTCGGCGGTCTGTTCGGTGATCTGCGCCAGTTCGGCCTGCGCCTGTTCGATCGACACCACCAGACGGTCGGCTTGTTCAAGCGAGGTCTGAATGCTGCGGCGATGCTCGTCGATCTTGCTGGCGATGCCCTTCTGACCGAACGAGGCTTCCTGTGCCAGACGCTCCAGCTCGCGGGCGCGATTGCGGGCGTCGGAGAGCTTGCTGTCGAGCGATTCGAATTCGAGCTGACCGTCTTCGAAGGTAGCCTGCAATTCGGCCAGACGTCCGTCGTTCTGTTCGAAATTGGCTTCCGACTCGGCGCGCAGCGCTCGTTGCTCTTCAATCTGCGCCGCAATTTCACGCAGTTCTTCATCGATCTGCGTGCTGCGCGCGTTGAAGCGCTCGTAGGCTTGCGTGAGCTTGAGCACGTCGAGTTGCAAGGCGTGCACGCGCTGCGTCGCGCGCTCGGCACGGCCGCGCACATCCGTCAGCGCCTGCGCCGCCTGGCTGTAGGCGGCTTCCGTACGCACCGCTGCCGACTTGGCTTCGTCGGACAGCAGCACCTGCGCACGTAATTGCTTACCGAGATTCTCAATTTCCTGCTGACGGGCGAGCAGACCCGCCTGCTCCGAGTCGGCCGCGTAGAGCTGAACGCCCACACGCGTGACCTGATGGCCTGCCTTGACGACGAACGAAGCGCCTTCGGGCAACTGCGCACGCAGGGACATCGCCTGCGTGAGATCGTCCGCCACGAAGGTTTGGCCGAGCCATTCCTGCAACACCGCACGCAGGCCCGGATCGTCGATACGGAGCAGCGAAAGGAGCGGGCGCAGCGACGCCGGGGCATCCAGCGGACGCGCAGCCGGCGGCGGCGAATAGAACGCCAGCTTGGCCGGCGGGGCATCGCTCGCAAACGCCTTGACCCAGTCGAGATTACTGATCTCAAGGGCGGCCAGCCGCTCGCGCAACACCGATTCGAGCGCGCTTTCCCAGCCCGGCTCGATGTGCAATTTCTTCCACAGACGCGGCAATTGCGCCAGCTCGTGCTTGTCGAGCCACGGCTGCACCTTGCCTTCGGTCTGCACGCTTTCTTGCAGTTGCTTGAGCGCGACGAGGCGCGCTTCGAGCTGAGCGATCGTCGCAGCCTCGGACTGCACGCGCGCCTGCGCTTCGCTGCGCTCGGCTTCGAGACGCGGCAGACGCTCTTGCGCCTCGGCCAGTTCGGCCTGCGCGTCTTCGAGCATCGCCTGATGTTCGGCCAGATCGCCGCGCTGCATTTCGAGCTCGGCTTCGTCGGGCTTGTCGAGCCCGCGTGCCTCGCCTTGCAAACGCTCCTGACGCTGCTGCAACTGCTGCAAAGCCTGATCGGCGTTGCGCTGATGCGCCGCTTCCAGCTTCAGGCTCTGTTCTACTTGTGCGATTTCGCTGCGCTGCTCGTTGAGCAGGCTCTGCGCATCGCGCCAACCGGTTTCGAGCGCCGGCAGCGCATCGTTCTGATCCGCCGCCTGATCCTGCGCCGTCGCGGCGCGCTCTTCGGCAATGATGAGTTCTTCTTCGGCCAGCGCGAGCGCTTCTTCCGACTGCGAAGAACGGGCCTGCCACTGTTCACGCTGCGAGGTCAGTGCCGCCAGTTGCGCCTGCACGCGATTGCGCGACTCGACGACATAGCGAATCTCGGCCTCAAGCCGGCTCACCTCCGAGTTGGCTTCGTACATCGCGCCTTGCGCGGCTTGTACGGCGTCGGTGGCGGTGTAGTGCGCGGCGCGCAGCGTTTCAAGATCGGATTCCGACCCGCGCAGGCGTGCCATCTGCGCTTCGAGATCGACCTGAGCCGATTCGATGGCGCGCTGCTGGCGCTCTTGCTCGCCCTGCGCTTCGTTCTTGCGCAGCAGCCACAGCAGTTGCTGCTTTTCTTCGCCGTCGCGATGCAAGTCCTTGAAACGATTGGCAACGACCGCCTGCGATTCGAGCTTTTCGAGATTGGCACCGAGTTCGCGCAGAATGTCTTCCACACGCGTCAGATTCTCGCGGGTGTCCTGCAAGCGGTTTTCGGTCTCGCGGCGGCGTTCCTTGTACTTCGACACACCGGCGGCTTCTTCGAGGAACACGCGCAGCTCTTCGGGCTTGGCCTCGATGATGCGCGAGATCATCCCCTGCCCGATGATGGCGTAGGCGCGCGGCCCGAGGCCGGTACCGAGGAAGATGTCCTGAATGTCGCGGCGGCGTGCCGGCAGGTTGTTGATGTAGTAGCTGGAGGTGCCATCGCGCGTGAGCACGCGCTTGACGGCGATTTCCGCGTACTGGCTCCACTGCCCGGCGGCGCGCCCGGCGCTGTTGTCGAACACGAGTTCGACGCTGGCGCGGCTCGCCTGTTTGCGGGCGGTCGATCCGTTGAAGATCACGTCCTGCATCGATTCGCCGCGCAGCTCGGAGGCGCGCGATTCGCCGAGCACCCAGCGCACGGCATCGATGATGTTGGATTTGCCGCACCCGTTCGGGCCGACAATCCCGACCAACTGGCCGGGAACCGCGAAGTTCGTCGGGTCGACGAAGGATTTGAAGCCAGCGAGTTTGAGGGAAGTCAGACGCACGGCAGGTTCGCTTTATCGGTCATTGAATGATGGGAAAGACGCAGACGCGCTTAGCTGGTCCTGTCGGGCCTCGCGCACGCTGGCGTGCGCGGGCCGCTCATACTAGTAATGACATCGGTAACAGCACCGGTCACACCGGTATTACATGGGTACGCATCATACCATCGCATCCCCCGGCGTCGTGGATTTACAACGCTTGGATTCGGGCAAGATTCCGGACAGGATACCGGCCGCCACAATGCACAATCCACCGGCGATTTCGCGGGTTCCGAGCCCTTCGCTGGCCAGCCACCACGACGAGATCGCGGCGACCACGATTTCGAACAGCATGATGAGCGCCGCCTGATTGGCCGGCACCCGTGCCAGCCCGAACTGCACGATCACGTTCGAAAAGGCGATGGTGCAGCCCAAGGCAACCGCCACCACCGCCGTCGCCGGGCTCGACGTCAGCGCCGAGAGCGCTGCCCCGCCCGATTGCAGCCCGCCGTCGAACGGCAGCACCAGCAGGCCGCCGACCAGACAGCCCAGATACAGGGTCCAGCTCCGCATTTCCGGCTTGACGTCGGGTAGTTCGAGGCTCACCCGGCGCAGCAGCACGTTATTCAGCGCGAAAGCGGCACCGGCGATCATCCCGGCCCACTCACCGGGATTGTTCGGCACCGGCCAGCCCATTTCCGGCGACCACAGCATGAGCCCCGCCCCGCCGAGCGCCAGCGCGATCAGGCCCGCCCCGCGCAGCCCGACGCGCTCGCCGAGCAGCCAGTTCGCGAAGAGCGCCGTCCATACCGGGGTCAGATAGAAAAGCAGCAGCACCCGCATGACATGGCCGTGCGTGGTGCCCCAGACGAAGGCGACGTTGGTAATGCCGCCCGCAAAGGCCACGCCCGCCAGCAGCCATGACCAGCGCAGTGTGCCCAGCGAGCGCCGGTAGACCAGCGAGAGCAGCAGCAAGGCGATGGTGGCCGTGCAGGCTTGTGCCGGCACGGCGGCGACGCCCCACTGGGCGAGAACACGGTAAGGGAACCAGGCGAGACCCCACACGGAGGATCCGATGAGAATGGCCAAGGCGGGGGCCGCCCGGGCACGCAGCGTGGCGCCGGACAGGGAGTCCGGGCCTGGCGCGCCGTTGCCGGCTACGGTCATACTTGCTCCTGAAAAACCTGAGATACTCCGCAGACTTGCCCCACTGGCGCCTCGGAGTGTGCTGAATTACGCAGCGGTTCGCGCTTTGTGCGCGCCGTGACGGTATAATTTTCGCTTTACCGATCTTGCCATTCTTGGGCGCGTCCGGGAACCCCTTCGTGTGATGTGCCTTATACACGGCGCGCTACCCAACACCCGGCGCCCCATGTCAACATCCGGTATCCCGGCACGATTCCTGCACCGGAAGCGCCGCATCCTCGCGATAACGCCATAGCGCCTCGCGAGCCCTAGCCCTGAGTCTGTTTGAATTCTCGTGAACCCATTACTCGACAAGCTCCAGCCCTATCCCTTTGAACGCCTGAAAGCGCTCGTGGCCGATGTCACGCCCGCTGCCGCGTACAAGGCCATCAGCTTCGGTATCGGGGAGCCCAAGCACCCCACGCCGCAGTTCATTAAGGAAGCCCTGATCGAAGGGCTGGGCGGTCTCTCGAACTACCCGGCGACGGCCGGCGGCGAGCCGCTGCGCGCCTCAATCGCTGCGTGGCTGGAGCGCCGCTACGCGCTGCCCAACGTGAACCCGGCCACCGAAGTGCTGCCTGTCACTGGCTCGCGCGAAGCGCTGTTCTCGTTCGCCCAGGCAGTGGTCGACGGCAGCAAGCCCGGCGCGCGCGTGCTGTGCCCGAACCCGTTCTATCAAATCTATGAGGGTGCGACGCTGCTCGCCGGCGCCACGCCCTATTACGCGGACAGCGATCCGGCCCGCAACTTCGCCCCCGACTACGACGCCGTGCCGGCGGACGTGTGGCGCGACGTGCAGTTGGTCTTCCTGTGCTCGCCGGGCAATCCGACCGGTGCGGTGCTCAATCTGGCCGACTGGAAGCGTCTGTTCGAACTCTCGGACGAGTACGGTTTCGTGATCGCGTCCGACGAGTGCTATTCCGAGATCTATTTCGACGAAGAACGCGCACCGTTGGGCGGTCTGGCAGCGGCCCACCAGTTGGGTCGCGGTTTCGAGCGTCTGGTGGTGTTTTCCAGTCTGTCGAAGCGCTCGAACGTGCCGGGCATGCGCTCGGGGTTCGTGGCGGGCGATGCGGCTATTCTCAAGAAATTCCTGCTGTACCGCACCTACCACGGCTGCGCCATGAGCCCGGCCGTGCAGGCCGCGAGCATTGCCGCGTGGAACGACGAAGCGCACGTGCGCCTGAATCGCAGCAAGTACCTGAAGAAATTCCAGACCGTCACGCCGATGCTCGCCGAAGTGCTCGACGTGCGCTTGCCCGACGCCGGCTTCTATCTGTGGGCCAAGGTCGACGAAAAGACCGGCCTGTCGGACACGGAATTCACGCGCCAGTTGCTGGCGCAATACAATGTCGCCGTACTGCCCGGGTCGTATCTGGGCCGCGCGGCGCACGGCACCAACCCGGCTGAGAACTACGTGCGCATCGCCCTCGTGGCCGATGTGGACGAATGCACCGAAGGCGCGCAGCGCATCGTGCAGTTCTGCCAGTCGCTGAATCAATCCCGTTAATCTTTTTAGCTTCACATTCTCGCCATGTCGCAACAACTGCAAACCATCATCGACCAAGCTTGGGAAAACCGTGCCGAGATCTCGGCCAAGTCGGCACCTGCCGACGTGCGTGAGGCGGTTGCTCACGTCATCGCCGAGCTTGATAAGGGCGCCCTGCGCGTGGCCCAGAAGCAAGACGGCCAGTGGATCGTGAACCAGTGGATCAAGAAGGCCGTGCTGCTGTCGTTCCGTCTGGAAGACAACGCCGTGATGCCGGCGGGCGGTTTCAGCCAGTTCTACGACAAGGTGCCGAGCAAGTTCGCCAACTACACGGCGGAAGACTTCGCCCGTGGCGGTTTCCGCGTGGTGCCGCCGGCGGTTGCCCGCCGTGGTTCGTTCATCGGCAAGAACGTGGTGCTGATGCCGTCGTACACCAACATCGGTGCATACGTCGATGAAGGCACGATGGTCGACACGTGGGCCACCGTCGGTTCGTGCGCCCAGATCGGCAAGAACGTTCACCTCTCGGGCGGCGTCGGCATTGGCGGCGTGCTCGAGCCGCTGCAAGCCAACCCGGTCATCATCGAAGACAACTGCTTCATCGGCGCGCGCTCGGAAGTGGTCGAAGGCGTGATCGTGGAAGAGAACTCGGTGATTTCGATGGGCGTGTATCTGGGTCAGTCGACCAAGATCTATGACCGCGAAACCGGTGAAGTGCATTACGGCCGCGTGCCGGCCGGCTCGGTCGTCGTGCCGGGCAACCTGCCGTCGAAGGATGGCAAGTACAGCCTGTACTGCGCCGTGATCGTGAAGAAGGTCGACGCGCAAACGCGCGCCAAGACCGCGATCAACGATCTGCTGCGCGGCGAGTAATTTCCCGTCGCCGCCAAGGCGACATCGAACTCAGGAGTTTCAGGCGATGACGGCAGTGCTGTACGGCATTCCCAACTGCGATACCGTGAAGAAGGCGCGCACGTGGCTCGACGAGCATAGCGTGGCGTATGACTTTCACGACTTCAAAAAGGCGGGCGTGTCCGACGCACTGCTGGACACCTGGCTCGCTCAGGTGCCGCTCACCACGTTGCTCAACCGCAAGGGCACAACGTGGCGCAAGCTCACGCCGGAACAACAGGCCGCGGCCGCCGAAGTACCGGCGGCCCGCGTGCTGATGATCGAAAATCCGTCGCTCATCAAGCGTCCCGTGCTGGTGGCCGACGGCAAGGTTTCAGTGGGCTTCACGCCCGACAGTTACGCTTCACGATTCTGATTTCATGACATCCTCCCAAGGCGCCACGCTGGCGCTTACCGAGCAACTGATTGCCCGTCACTCGGTGACGCCCGAAGACCGCGACTGCCAGAGCATTCTGTCGCGCCGCCTTGAGGCGATCGGCTTCGCGTGCGAAACCATTGCATCGAACGGTGTGACGAACCTGTGGGCCGTCAAGCGCGGCACGCGCGGCACCGACGGCAAGCTGCTCGTGTTCGCCGGCCATACCGACGTGGTGCCGACCGGCCCGGTCGAGCAATGGCATTCCGACCCGTTTGCGCCGACGCATCGCGACGGCATGCTCTATGGGCGCGGTGCGGCCGACATGAAGACGTCGCTCGCTGCGTTCGTAGTGGCCTCGGAAGAGTTTGTCGCCCAACACCCGGATCACGCCAACGCCATCGGCTTTTTGCTGACGAGCGACGAGGAAGGCCCGGCGACTGACGGCACCGTCAAGGTCGTCGAAGCCTTGCAAGCCCGTGGCGAGCGCATGGACTACTGCGTGGTCGGCGAGCCGACGTCGAGCCAGAAGCTCGGCGACATGGTCAAGAACGGCCGTCGCGGCTCGATGTCCGGCAAGCTCATCGTCAAGGGTGTGCAGGGCCACATTGCCTATCCGCATCTCGCCAAGAACCCGACGCATCTGTTTGCGCCGGCGCTGGCCGAGTTGACCGAGACGGTATGGGACAACGGCAACGAGTACTTCCCGCCCACGACGTGGCAGATTTCGAACATCCATGCAGGCACCGGCGCCACCAACGTGATCCCGGGCGAACTGATGGTGATGTTCAACTTCCGTTTTTCGACGGCGAGCACGTCCGACGGGCTGCAAAAGCGCGTGCACGAATTGCTCGATCGTCATGGCCTCACGTACACCATCGACTGGTCGATCAGCGGCCAGCCGTTCCTCACGCCGCGCGGCGATCTGTCTGACGCGCTGGCGGGCGCGATTCATGAGGAAACGGGGCTCGACACCGAACTCTCGACCACGGGCGGCACGTCCGATGGCCGGTTCATTGCGCGCATGTGCCCGCAGGTGATCGAATTCGGGCCGTGCAACGCCAGCATTCACAAGATCGATGAACACATTGCCGTGGCCGATATCGAGCCGCTCAAGAACATCTATCGTGGTGTGCTGACCCGTCTGATTGCCTGAATTCGCCATGAGCTCCCAACAAGCTTCACACCCCGCATCGCATCCGTTCAAGACGCTGCGCGACTTGCTGCGTTACGCCGTCTCGCGCTTCACTGAGGCCGAACTGGCCTTCGGTCACGGCACCGCCACGGCTTACGACGAAGCCGCGTATCTGCTGCTGCACACGTTGCACCTGCCGATCGACACGCTCGATCCCTTCCTCGACGCGCGTCTGCTGCCCGAGGAAATCGAGCGCGTGCTGTCGGTCATCAACCGTCGCGCCGGTGAGCGCGTGCCGGCGTCGTACATCACGAACGAAGCGTGGATGCATGGTCACCGCTTCTATGTCGATGAGCGCGTGATCGTTCCGCGCTCGTTCGTCGGCGAACTGCTCGAAGATGCGCTGCAACCGTGGGTCGATCATGCCGAGCTGGTGAACGACGTGCTCGAACTATGCACCGGCTCCGGCTGCCTCGCGATTCTGGCCGCCGAGACGTTCCCGGTGGCGCAGATCGACGCCGTCGACATTTCACCCGACGCCCTCGACGTGGCGAAGATCAACGTGGCCGATTACGCGCTCGAGGATCGCGTTTCGCTGCATCTGGGCGATCTCTACGCGCCGCTGCCCAAGGGCAAGCGTTATGACGTCATCCTCACCAATCCGCCCTACGTCAACGAAGGGACGATGCAGGTGCTGCCCGCCGAATATCTTCACGAGCCGCGTCTCGCGCTGGCCGGTGGCGACGACGGCATGGATGTCGTTCGCCGCATCATCGCGGGTGCACGCGAGCATCTGACCGACGACGGCGTGCTGGTGGTGGAAATCGGCAACGAGCGGAATTTCGTGGAAGCGGCTTTCCCCGACCTGCCGATGACTTGGCTCGCGACGAGCGCAGGCGACGACATGGTGTTCCTCGTGCAGGCCGCCGACCTGCCCTGATCGCACGCACGCGGCGCATTCCGCCAACACCGCTTACTCCCTAAGTTCACGCGTCCCGGGTACACTCGGGGTCCCGGGTCCGCGCGACTCTTGGCATGGAGGAAGGCAGTCGGTCATGACGCTCAACTGGCTCGATGTCGGCTTTGCCGTCGCCTGTCTTCATGTGCTCGGCGTGGTGGCAGCCATACATGCCGTGCTGACGGTACGTACCTCGCAAGGTGCGGTGGCATGGGCGGTCTCGCTCGTGACGATGCCGTACCTCACGCTCATCCCCTATCTGTTTCTCGGCCGCTCCAAGTTCGTCGGCTATGTCGAGGCACGCCGTGCGCGTAACGAAGTCCTGCAATCGCGCATGGGCGAGACCGAGCGCAGCGACGAGCCGCCGGTCGCCGTCGAAGCGCATCCGGAATACAGCGCACTGACGTCGATCACCGGCATGTCGTTCGTCGCCGGCAACCGTGTGCGCTTGCTGGTGAACGGCCGCGCCACGTTCGACGCGATCTTCGCCGCCATCGACCGCGCGCGCGATTACGTGATCGTGCAGTTCTTCATCGTGAAAGACGACGCACTCGGCCGGGCCCTTGCCGCGCGCTTGCTCGCGCGCGCCGCGACCGGCGTGAAGGTGTATTTCCTGTACGACCGCATCGGCAGCCACGACCTGCCCCGCAGCTACTGCGAGAAGCTGCGCAAGGGTGGCGTCGAAGTGCATGAGTTCGCCGCGGCCAAACGCGGCATCGTCGTCAACCGCTTCCAGCTCAACTTCCGCAATCACCGCAAGATCGTCGTGATCGACGGCAACGAGGCGTTTATCGGCGGCCATAACGTCGGCGTGGAATACCTCGGCGAGAAACCGCCACTGGCGCCGTGGCGCGATACGCATATTTCGGTGCGCGGGCCGGCGGTGGTGGGCATTCAGCGGGCGTTTGCCGAAGACTGGCACTGGAGCACCGGCAACGTACCGGTGCTCAACCGGCATCCAGTGGCGTCGGGCGAGGACATGCACTGTCAGGTGGTGCCGAGCGGCCCCGCCGACCGGCTGGAAACGTCGTCGCTGTTCTTCGTGACACTGATTAACGCCGCGCAGCACCGCGTTTGGCTGACCACGCCCTACTTCGTGCCCGACGAGGCGGTGTTTTCAGCGTTGCGTCTGGCGGTACTGCGAGGCGTGGATGTGCGAATTCTGGTCCCGGACCAGGCCGATCACCGCGTGGTGTTCGAGGCGACGACATCGTACGCATTCGAAGCTGTGCGCAGCGGCATTAAGGTGTATCGCTATCACCACGGGTTTCTCCATCAGAAGGTGGTGCTGATCGACGACAGCGCTGCCGCCGTGGGTAGCGCCAACCTCGACAACCGCTCATTCCGCCTGAACTTCGAACTCATGCTGCTGACGGTGGATCGCGGCTTTGCCGACGATGTCGCCTACATGCTCACGCACGACTTCGATCAGGCGACACTGCTCGACAAGGACGAATTCCGGCAGATTCCCCGCTGGCGGCAAATCGTCATGCGTGTGGCACGGTTGTTTGCGCCGATTCTCTGAGTCAGAGTAGTCAGCGCAACGCGCTGGCGGGCCATCCGGGCGCGTAACCCGTCAACAAATCCGGCAACAAATGCCGCGTGTCCTCCACACCCGGTAAAATAGCGACTTTGTCGCACCTGACGCGGCGTCGTGCGCCACGTCCGCCACGCCCGTCACGCTTTCGACGCTTACCCGATTTCGCCTCCCCTTTCGCTGTGATCCGATTCGAACACCTTTCCCTCGCGCGCGGCACCAAGCAGCTTTTCGAAGACATTTCCGTCACGCTCAATCCGGGCGAGCGCGTCGGCCTCGTCGGGGCCAACGGTGCAGGTAAGTCGACCTTGTTCGCTCTGCTGCGCGGCCAGTTGCATGCCGACGGCGGCGACGTCTTCATTCCCGGCGCGTGGCGCATCGCCCATGTGATGCAGGAAACGCCCGCCGTCGACCGCACCGCGCTCGATTACGTGCTCGACGGCGACACGCGCCTGCGCGATATCGAAGCCCGTATCGCACAAGCCGAAGCCGCCCACGACGGCCACGCCCAAGGCGAAGCCCACACGGCCTTTGCCGACGCCGACGGCTACACCGCTCCGGCACGCGGCGAGGCGCTGCTGCTGGGTCTGGGCTTCACGCTCGCGCAAACGGCCATGCCCGTCGCGAGCTTCTCCGGCGGCTGGCGCATGCGCCTGAACCTCGCGCAGGCACTGATGTGCCCGTCAGAACTGCTGCTGCTCGACGAACCGACGAACCACTTGGACCTCGACGCCATCGTCTGGCTCGAAGACTGGCTCAAGCGTTACCCGGGCACGCTCGTCGTCATCTCGCACGATCGCGAATTCCTCGACGAAGTCTGTAACGTCACGCTGCACATCGAGAATCAGCAGATCAAGCGCTACGGCGGCAACTACAGCCAGTTCGAAATCACTCGCGGGCAGCAACTGGCCCTGCAACAGAACGCCTTCGACAAGCAGCAGAAAACGATTGCTCACCTCGAATCGTTCATCACGCGCTTCAAGGCCAAGGCGACGAAAGCCCGTCAGGCCCAGAGCCGGATGAAGGCGCTCGAAAAGATGGAGCGGATCGCGCCCGCACACGTGGCGTCGCCGTTCACGTTCGAATTCCGCTCAGCCGACAGTGCGCCGAACCCGATGCTGGTGCTCGAAGGCGTTCGCTGCGGCTATCACTTGGAAGACGGCAGCGAGAAGGTAATCCTGCCGCACGTGACGATGTCGGTGCAGAACGAACAGCGCATCGGCTTGCTCGGCGCAAACGGTCAGGGCAAGTCGACGCTGATCAAGACGCTGGCAGGCACGCTCGATGCCCTCTCCGGCAACGTGAAGACCGGCAAGGGGTTGCAGATCGGTTACTTCGCGCAGCATCAGGTTGAAACGCTGCGTCATGACGACTCGCCGATTCAG
Source organism: Pandoraea sp. PE-S2R-1 (assembly GCF_002179865.1). Lineage (NCBI taxonomy): Bacteria > Pseudomonadati > Pseudomonadota > Betaproteobacteria > Burkholderiales > Burkholderiaceae > Pandoraea > Pandoraea sp. PE-S2R-1. The sequence goes on from NZ_NGUR01000012.1 coordinate 18,214, forward strand.
CATTTGCAACGCCTCGCGCCCGACACCCGCGAACAGGAACTGCGCGACTTTCTCGGTGGCTTCAACTTCCGGGGAGAGATGGCAACGTCGTCCATCGCACCGTTCTCCGGTGGCGAGAAGGCACGCCTCGCGCTCGCCCTCATCATCTGGCAAAAGCCGAACCTGCTGCTGCTCGACGAACCGACGAACCACTTGGATCTCGAAACGCGTCATGCCCTCACGATGGCGCTGGCACAGTTCGACGGCACGCTGATTCTCGTCTCGCACGACCGGCATCTGTTGCGCGCGACGACCGATCAGTTTCTGCTCGTGGCCGGTGGCGAGGTCAAGCCGTTCGATGGCGATCTGGACGACTACCGCGACTGGCTGCTGCAACACGCCGCCGATCAACGGGCCGCCGCGCGCGACAGCGCCGACACCGATGACAACGGCGTGAACCGCAAGGACCAGAAGCGCGCTGAAGCGCAGGAGCGTCAGCGCCTGTCGCAACTGCGCAAGCCGTTGCAGCGCAAGATCGAAAAGCTCGAACAGTCGATGGCCAAGCTCTCCGACGAGAAAGCCCGGCTCGACGCCATTCTCGCCGATAGCAGTACGTACGAAGACGGGAAGAAAGCGCTGCTGACCGACAGCCTCAAGCAGCAAGCCGAGGTCACGGCGAAGCTCGCGGATATCGAAGCCGAATGGCTCGAAGCGCAGGAAGCGATGGAACAGATCGTCTGAGCATTCGCCGTAACGAACAGGCAAAAAGACGAAAAGACAAAAGGCCCGGTCAGCGAACACTGATCGGGCCTTTTTCATGCTTGGCGTTGATGTCTGTACGACGGGAAAACTCACCCCATCGCCGACTCGCTGCGCATCACCGCATCACAAACCTGCCACCACCGAAATCGCTTGCTCCAGACGGTCGACGGCGTGCACTTCCAATCCGTCGATCGGCTGCTTCGGCGCGTTGGCCTTCGGAATGATCGCGATCGAGAAGCCGAGCTTCGCCGCTTCCTTCAGACGATCCTGCCCGCGCGGACTCGGGCGGATTTCGCCCGCCAGCCCCACTTCGCCAAAGGCCACGATCCCACGCGGCAACGGCTTGTTGCGCAGCGACGAGTGAATCGCGAGCAACACGGCCAAGTCGGCCGCCGGCTCGGTAATCTTGACGCCGCCAACGGCATTCAGGAACACGTCCTGATCGAAGCACGCGATGCCTGCGTGGCGGTGCATCACCGCCAGCAACATCGCCAGACGGTTCTGCTCCAACCCCACCGCCAGACGCCTCGGATTGGGCACCTGCGCGGTATCGACCAGCGCCTGCACTTCGACCAGCAACGGCCGCGTGCCTTCCTGCGTCACCAGCACGCAAGAGCCCGCTACCATCTGCTCGTGCTGCGACAGGAACAACGCCGACGGATTCGCCACGCCGCGCAATCCCTTTTCCGTCATCGCGAACACACCGAGTTCGTTCACGGCACCAAAGCGGTTTTTGAAGGCACGCACCAGCCGATACGACGAATGGGTGTCGCCTTCGAAATACAGCACCGTATCGACAATGTGCTCAAGCACGCGCGGCCCCGCGAGGCTGCCCTCCTTGGTCACGTGCCCGACCAGAATCACGGTCACGCCGCTCTGCTTGGCGCAACGCGTCAGTTGCGCCGCACACTCACGCACCTGCGCCACCGAACCGGGCGCCGAGCTGAGGGCTTCGGAATAAACGGTCTGGATCGAGTCGATCACCACCACGTCGGGCTTCTCGGACTCGATGGCGCCGAGAATCTTCTCAAGCTGAATCTCGGCCAGCAGATCGAGATCGCCGCCACCGCCCTCGCCCGCTGCGCCCAAACCGAGACGCTGCGCACGCAGTGCGATCTGTGCGCCCGACTCTTCACCACTGACGTAAAGCGCGCGACGCTCGCGCGACAGATGCGCGAGAGATTGCAGCAACAGCGTCGACTTGCCGATGCCGGGATCGCCGCCGATCAGCACCACGCCGCCCGCGACGAGACCGCCGCCGAGCACGCGATCGAACTCACTCACACCACTGGAGAAGCGCGGCACATCGGAGGCTTCGATCTCCGCGAGCTTGCGGATCGGCGTGCTCTTGGCGAGCGATTGATAACGGTGGCCGGTCGACGTTTCCGGCACGGATTCGACGAGCGTATTCCAGCCGTTGCAATGCGGGCACTGGCCAGCCCACTTGGGGCTCTGGCCACCGCACTCGGTACAGATATAGACAGTCTTGGCTTTGGCCATGCGCGCGCTCAGTGCGCGTGCACGGGCACGCGACGCGCCACGGCACACATCAACTCGTAGCCGAGCGTGCCGGCCGAGGCCGCCACTTCATCAATAGAGAGGCCACGGCCCCACAGCGTCACCGACGTCCCGACGCGGGCCTGCGGCACCGGCGTCAGATCGACCGCCAGCATGTCCATCGACACCCGCCCGACGATCTGCGTACGCACGCCATCCACCAGCACCGGCGTGCCCGACGGGGCCACGCGCGGATACCCGTCGGCATAACCGCAAGCCACCGTCCCGACACGCATCGGCGCTTCGGCCGTGAAGAGGCTGCCGTAGCCGACGGTGCCGCCGGCCGGGACTTCCTGAATGCCGATCAGTTCCGATTCCAGCGTCATGGCCGGTTGCAGACCGAGGTCGGCGGCAGGGACTTCGAGCCCCTTCGGCGACGAGCCGTACAGCATGATGCCCGGGCGTACCCATGCGCCATGCGTCTCCGGATGGAAAAGCGTCGCGGCCGAGTTGGCAAGGCTGCGCTCGCCCGGCACATCGCGGGCGCCACGCTCGAAAGCGGCCACCTGATGCTCGATGCCACGGGGGCCATCGGCGTCCGAGAAGTGCGTCATCAGCACGATCTGGCTGACCCCGGGGATGGCACGGGCACGTTCCCACGCGGCGCGATAGCGCTCGGGAGCGAAGCCCAGGCGATTCATGCCCGAGTTCATCTTCAGTTGCACGTTGAGCGGCTTGGTCAGGCGCGTGGTCTCGAGCATGCGCAGCTGGTCGTCGCTATGCACGGTCGTGGTGAGACCGTACTTGTCGACGATGGCGAGATCGGACGGCGTGAAGAACCCTTCGAGCAACAGGATCGGGCCGGCCCAGCCGAGTTCGCGCACGCGCACGGCCTCGTCGAGATCGAGCAGGCCGAAGCCGTCGGCATCGCGCAAGCCGGGATAGGCATTTTCAATGCCGTGCCCATACGCATTGGCCTTCACCACCGCCCAGACCTTGGCGTTGGGGGCGTGGCGACGGGCGACATCGAGATTGTGAGCAAGCGCTGCGGTATGAATCGAAACTTTGATCGGACGAGGCATGGCAGGATTGAGGACAGAAGAGAGGCGCCACCGGAACACGGCTTCAAAAACACGGCCAAAGGACTGGCTGAAGCACTGACTGAAGCAGCGGTTCAAATACACTGCATTGACATGCCCCGCGCGAATTGGTGCGATTTTGTGCGAAGGGAAATGACGCAGGGTGGACCACAGCGTTTCAGGCATGCCTGAAGGTGCCGGCGGCATAACGCATCGGCATATTTTCGTGTTATAAAGCCGTGCGCACAACTTGTTTTGCCGAAATCTTTATCCCGACAACAATATCGGTCAAAGACCGAGGGCGACCGGGCGCCCGACACGGGGGCTACAAGGCCGAATATACGGCCCATTAGCGACACATGCATGCTTGATGAGCGCAGATACCCCTGTGTTTAAGCCCGGTTTCATCCCGTTTGGGTGCCCGACGCGGGCACCGCGGATTCCGACAACCGAGACACGCAAGTTTTACGCCGCACGGGATCGACTCAAGTACCGATGAAGAAAGGCTTTTACACCATCATGGCCGCGCAGTTTTTTTCGTCGCTGGCCGACAATGCATTGCTTATTGCAGCAATCGCACTTCTGAAAGATCTGCATTCCCCGCAGTGGATGACTCCGCTGCTCAAACTCTTCTTCGTTCTCTCGTACGTCATTCTGGCTGCCTATGTCGGCGCCTTTGCGGATTCCATGCCCAAAGGCCGCGTCATGTTCATCAGCAATTCGATCAAAGTGGTCGGCTGCATGATGATGCTGTTCGGCTCGCACCCATTGATCGCGTACGGGGTGGTCGGCTTCGGCGCGGCGGCGTACTCGCCCGCGAAGTACGGCATTCTCACTGAGCTGTTACCGGCAGAAAGACTGGTCGCGGCCAACGGGTGGATCGAGGGGCTCACCGTCAGTTCGATCATTCTCGGCACAGTATTGGGCGGCGCGCTGATCAGCCCCCACGTCTCCGAATGGATTCTGCTGCGCACGCCCGAAGTCATCAGTTCGCCGGCCATGGCTGCGATGGTGATCATCATGGGCATCTATGTAATCGCAGCCCTGTTCAATCTGCGCATTCCCGACACCGGCGCCCGCTACGCGCGCCAGGAACGCAACCCGATCAAGCTGGTTTCCGACTTCGCCGACTGCTTCGTCACCCTGTGGCGCGACAAGCTGGGTCAGATCTCGCTGGCGGTCACCACGCTCTTCTGGGGTGCTGGCGCGACGCTGCAATTCATCGTGCTGCGCTGGGCGGAAAAAGCCCTCGGCATGACCCTGTCGGAAGGTGCGATTCTGCAAGCCGTGTCGGCCGTGGGCGTGGCCATTGGCGCCATCGTCGCGGCCTCGCGCATCCCGCTCAAGCGCTCACTCTCCGTCCTGCCCGTGGGCATCGCCATGGGCGTTGCCGTGATGGCCATGGCCTTCTTCTCGAAGGATCTGCTGCCGTTCGGTCAGCACTGGAAGGTGCCGCTGTATCTGATCATTGCGTATATCTTCCTGATCATCGTGGGCGCGCTCGCCGGCTTCTTTGTCGTGCCGATGAACGCCCTGCTGCAACACCGCGGCCACGTGCTGCTGTCTGCCGGCCACTCGATCGCCGTGCAGAACTTCAATGAGAACCTGTCGGTGCTGATCATGCTGTGCCTGTATGCGCTGCTGATCTGGTTCAACGTGCCGGTCGGGATCGTCATTGTTCTCTTCGGTTTGTTCGTGTCGGGCACGATGTGGCTCGTCATGAGGCGCCATCAGGCCAATCAGCGCGAATTCGATTCGCTCTCGCTCATTGGCGAAGTCAAGCATTGATATGAATTCGCAATCGTCGTCCGCGTCGCAAACCTCCACAGGCATTCCCATTGCGCTGACCATCGCCGGCTCGGATTCGAGCGGCGGTGCCGGCATTCAGGCCGATCTCAAGGCGTTCTCGGCGCTCGGCGCGTACGGGGCGAGCGTGATTACCGCCCTGACCGCGCAGAACACGCGCGGCGTGACCGACATTCACACGCCGCCCGCGAGCTTCGTCACGGCACAGATGGATGCCGTGTTTCAGGACCTCGATGTGGATGCCGTCAAGCTCGGCATGCTGGCCAACGCCGAGGTGGTGCGGGCGGTCGCCGCCGGCCTGCGCAAGTACCGGCCGCGCTTCGTGATTCTCGACACGGTCATGATCTCGAAGAGCGGTCATGCCCTGCTGCAACCGGATGCCGTCGCCGCGTTGCGCGACGAACTGCTGCCGCTGGCTGACTTGATTACGCCGAACCTGCCCGAAGCCGCCGCGTTGCTCGGCGTTGCCCCGGCCACCAACGAAGACGAGATGGAACAGCAGGCGCAGGCATTGCGCGCGCTGGGCGCTCGCAACGTGCTGGTCAAGGGCGGTCATTTGGGCGGCGATCTGAGCCCGGACTGGCTCGTGAGTGCCGAGGGCGTGGAGCGCTTCAACGCACCGCGCATCGCCGCGCACAACACCCACGGCACCGGCTGCACGTTGTCGGCGGCGTTGGCCGCATTGCGCCCGCGCCGCAGCGACTGGTCGAGCACCGTGCGTGACGCGAAGGCTTACCTCAACGGTGCGCTCGCCGCCAGCGATGAGCTTCACATCGGACACGGCATCGGCCCCGTGCATCACTTCCACGCGATCTGGCCGAAGGCATAAGCCCTGCCCGGCCCACTGGCTTAACCGGTCTAAAGCGACGGCGCGCCATCGTCGGCACTCGCTGCCAACGCACGACGGGCCGCCGCATCGGCCCGCTCCGCCAATTCTTCGATACGATGCCGCGCACGCGGCGCCCAGTAGTCGGGCACGATAAAACCGCGTTCGCGCTCGATCCAATCGCCCTGCGTCGGTGCACCCCCTGCCACCGGCGCCGCCCGCGTCAACGACACGATCAACAACGGCTCGGCCACCCCTCGCTCACGCCAGTGGGTCTCGATGCGCTCGCGCATGGCCTCGAGCGAGAACACCGCATGTTCGGCCACGCGCGCGGGCGCCAGCCAACGCACCCGCGGCAGAATGGCCCACGCCTCGTCGGCCTGCACATCACCGGCCGACACCGCCTGCTGCGCGTGCACCCACCACTCGTCAAGCGTCGCCCACCAGCCGCGCCCATGCGTCTCGGCGGCCACTTGAGGCAAGACGGAAGGCTGAGTGAGCGGATGGAACAACCACCCTTTGAGATAGACCTGCGGCAACCACGGGCCGGCGGCGGGCAACGCGCTGCGCACGGCGTCGAAGGTAGTCAACCGCAATTGATGGCCGAGCAGCCGCGCCACCTTGTCGGCGAGACTGTCGGCGAGATTCGGACCCAGCCAGTGGAATTGCAGCGAGCGTTCGTCGAGCGGCGGCACCTGCGCGACCGGCCCGGCCGGGGGGACGAACAAATAGAGTTTGACGGCCAGTTCCCAGTGCAACAACCGCCGGTCGGCGCGTCGCTCCAGCAGGAAGTCGCACTCGCCCAGCGTCATGTTGCCGCGCCGGACGTCGCGCACTTGCAGCCCCGCCGCCAGCAGCTCAAGCGACGGGCTGTGCAGCAGTGCGAAATGCAGCAACTGCTCGGCATAACGGCCGAGACGGTTACTTTGCCCCTGCTGCACGATGAATTCGCGCAGCGGCTCGACGTCGGCATCGCAGGCGAGCAACCAGTCGTGCAATGCCGCCGTGGCGCCCGGCCCGTCGTCGAGGTGCGCCACCGCCGCCGGAAACCGCGCAGCACTGAGCAGATCGTCGGACAACAGCAGCCACGCGAGGTCCCGTACCGGCGGCTCGCGCAGCGTTGCGATCAGTTCGCGATAGGCTTGTTGGCCGGAGTCGATTCGCACACCGCCTCGTAGGTGGCCCGCGCCAGGCACCAATCCGTCCAGGCTTTGGCCTTGTCGGGCAGACTGCGTAACAGATATGCCGGATGGTACGTCACGATCACCGGCACGCCTTCATACTCGTGCACACGTCCACGCAGGCTGGCAATGCTTGCCTGCGTACGCAAGATACTCTGCGCGGCAAAGCGCCCCATCACGACGATCACGCGCGGCTTGAGCAGCGCGACCTGACGCTTGAGATACGGCTCGCAGCTTGCCACCTCGTCCGCCTCGGGATCGCGGTTGCCGGGCGGGCGGCACTTGAGCACGTTGGCGATATACACGTTCTCACCACGCTTGAGCGCCGACGCCCGCAGCATGTTGTCGAGCAGCTTGCCTGCCTGCCCCACGAACGGTTCGCCCTGCAAATCTTCCTGCTGGCCCGGCGCTTCGCCGACGAGCAACCAGTCAGCTTCGCGGTCGCCGACGCCAAAGACGGTTTGCGTACGCTTCTCGCACAATCCGCACAACTGGCAGTTGGCCACACGCTCGGTAAGCGCTTCCCAATCCAGTGTTTCTACCGCCGGCAATGCCGGACGCTTCTCAGCGTCTGCGGCACCGCCATCGCGCACGATCGACCACAGCGCGGCATCGGCCGCCGCATCGCCGTCGCCATTGCCCTCGCTGTCGAGCCACATCGGGACATCGTCGGGCGGCATATCGCTCGCCCTGCCGGCATTGCCCGAAGGGTTCGACGCCACCGGACGCGGGTTGGCGGCGCGCGCCGCCGGTGCGGCAGGCGGCTCGCGATATGCCGGCACAGGCGTCGCCCGTTCAGACGGCGAATCCGATGGGGCAGTATCGAATGCGTTGGCTCGGGCCACTGGGCGCGCCACCACCGGCGGCGTGACGTCCCAAGGCGGCAGATCGTCGGTGCCGAGCTCGGCAGTGGCCACCGGCGCAGCCACTTCCAGCGTCGCGATGTCCCCTTCTTGTGCGGCATTGGCAGCATCAGCGGCGGCCGCAGCCACCGCATCGTGCGACATCCATACTGGCCAAAGGCCGAACTCTTCCAGAATTGCTTTAGGCCACGGCACGATCGGTCTCCCACGACAGGCGCATCACGATGGCGTCTTCGCGACGCCCGCTGGCCGGATAGTATCCTTTGCGCCGGCCGATCTGTTCGAAGCCAAAACGCTCGTAAATGCGCAGCGCGCGCATGTTGGACGGCCGCACTTCCAGCAGCACGCCACCCATGCCTTGCTCTCGCGAGGTGCGCACGATCTCTTCGAGCAGCGCCACCCCCAAACCGTTGCCCTGCATCTCGGGCACGACACAAACGTTGAGCAGATGCGACTCGTCCACCACCGGCATCAACAGAAAATAGCCGAGCAGCGAGCCGTCCACCGCACGCAGACACACGCCCTGATGCCCGGCATCGAGCGAATCGGCGAAGTTCTGCCGCGTCCACGGAAACGGGTACGCGCGCACTTCCACGGCGATGACTTCGTCGAGGTCGGCCAGCGTCATCGGCGAGAAGTGATTCGGGCCGGTCTGACGCATCAGGACGCCCCCTTGCCGTCAGCCTGGGCTGCCGCCTGCTTGATGGCTTCGCGTTCGGCCGTTGTCTGGGCGACCTTGTTACGGATATAGACGGGCATGGCCTGATCGGCAGCAATCGCTTCGCCCCGGGCGAACGCGCGCGCCGCCAGCGTCGCCACGTAGCGGGCACGCGGCATGGCGTCGGCCAGCACGGCCTGCGCCTGCTGGGCGGCAATCAGGCGATCGCCGAACGCGACGGCGGCATTCCCGGCGACCACGAACGCCGCATCGGGGGCACGCACCAACTCTGCCGCATCGAGTGAAGGCGCTTGCGCTTCACGCCAGTCGCCGGCAGCAGCATCCCAGACGTAATCGGCCCAGTAGGCCTCGTTCATACGGGCGTCGAGCGCGACGAGCACACGCTGTGTGTCGACGTGCGTCGCACGGGCCGCTTCGGCGCAGGCCAGCAGCGTGCCGACCGGCACGACCGGCAGACCGGCACCGAAGGCCAGCCCTTGCGCGACGCCGCACGCCGTGCGAAGGCCGGTAAACGACCCCGGTCCGGCGCCAAAGGCAATGGCGTCGCAATCGGCGAGCGCAAGACCGGCCTCGCGGAGCACGTCGCGCGCGGCAGGCAGAATATGGGTACTGGAGACGGGACCGGTGTCGAGGTGACGCTCGACGACGAGCGCCGGTGCGTCGCTGGCAGGATCATGGCGATACACGGCAACCGAACAAAACTCGGTCGACGTATCGAGGGCAAGAAGCGTAATCGAAGACATGGCGCTATTGTAATCGGGCACACGGCGAGCAACCTAGCGGATCGACGCAGGAAAACGAGAGATCGCAAGCGTCCACTGGCAAGCGGGCATCCGCCAACACCGCCGGACCGCCGCTCTCTCCGCTCGCCGACTTCACCGGCGCACCCCGCCCTGAACGCCCGCGTGAGTGGAGAGACCGGCACCCGGACTGGACTTTTTCACCCCGTGTAAATGCCAACGTGCATTTCCTAAAAAAATCAGGTATAATTCGCGCTTCGCTTTTCGGGGCACCATGTTGTACCCCATCAGGCGACGAAAACTGCGTTTTGCCCCAATCCTGTGATAAGCCTTTGTAGTAGTTCTTGCCGGTACTGGCGTTCCTAACCGAACGACCCGCCACCGTCCCCTGGCTTACGATACGGATTTCGATCCGCTTTCTGCCCCATCCGCGATTTGCTTCCTGCTTGCGACGAATTGGGTTTGCCGATTGGCGCCAACGCCCCAACGTAACCCTATCAATCCGCAAGAGGATTCATGGAACAGACATCCAAGATGTCTGCGCTCGCGCAGACCTATTTCCCTTCGTCCGAAGAAAACGCAATCGACGCAGCCGCTCCGCAAGTTGCAGCCGTTGCCGCCGTTGCTGAAGGCCCCACGTTCGCCGAACTCGGCCTGAACGAAGCCATTCTTTCGGCACTCACCACCGCCGGTTACACCAACCCGACCCCCGTGCAGCAGCGTGCGATTCCCGCCGCGCTCGCCGGTCGCGACCTGCTGGTCTCGAGCCCGACGGGCTCGGGCAAGACCGCCGCTTTCATGTTGCCCGCGATTCACCGCTTTGCCGAAATGCAAGCCAGCGGCGATCTCGGCAACCGTGCCCCGGCTGCTCACCCGCGCAACCAACCGGCTGCCCCGGGCGAAAAGCCGCGCAAGGGCCAACGCATTCGCCGCGTCGCCGCGCAACCGCTGCTGCTCGTGCTCACGCCGACGCGTGAACTGGCTCAGCAGGTGTCGACGGCCGCCGACACGTACGGCAAGCAACTGCGCCGTCTGCGCACCGTCAGCATTCTGGGCGGCATGCCCTACCCGCGTCAGCTGGAAATGCTGGCCAAGCAGCCCGAAATCATCGTGGCAACGCCGGGCCGTCTGCTCGACCACATCTCCAGCGGCAAGATCGATCTGTCGCAACTGATGATGCTCGTGCTGGACGAAGCCGACCGCATGCTGGACATGGGCTTCATCGACGACATTCAAACGATTGTCGACGCGACGCCGGCAACGCGTCAGACGCTGCTGTTCTCGGCAACGATCGACGGCCGCCTGAGCGAAATCACGCGTCGTCTGCTGCGCGATCCGGAAACCATCGAGATCACGCGTAGCAACGACCAGCGCACCAACGAAAACATCGAACAGATGCTGCACTATGTGGACGACCGCTCGCACAAGGATCGCCTGCTGACGCACCTGCTCGGTAACGACTCGCTCGACCAGGCCATCGTGTTCACGTCGACCAAGCGCGACGCCGACCTGCTGGCCGATCAACTCGAACAAGCCGGCTTTGACAGCGCCGCACTGCACGGCGACATGCCGCAAGGTGTGCGTAACCGTACGCTGCGCGCCCTGCGCGAGCGCAAGGTGCGCGTGCTGGTGGCGACCGACGTCGCGGCCCGCGGTATCGACGTGCCGGGCATCACGCACGTGTTCAACTACGATCTGCCGAAGTTCGCCGAAGACTACGTGCACCGCATTGGCCGTACGGGCCGTGCCGGCCGCCGTGGCGTCGCCGTGAGCCTCGCCGCACACGCCGAAGTCGGTGCCGTGCGCCGTATCGAACGCTACACGCGTCAACCCCTGCCGGTGAACGTTGTGGTCGGCTTCGAGCCGCGCCGCTCGGCCCCCAAGGCAGGTGCTGGCACCGGCGGCAAGCGTCCGGGCCAAGGCCGTGGCGGTCCGCGTCAGGGTGCAGGTGCGGGTGCAGGCCGTTGGAGCAATAACGGTCCGCGTCAAGGCGGCAACGGTGGCGGCGGTTATCAAGGCGGCCAACGCTTTGGTGGCGCTGGCAAGCCGGCGGGCGGCACTTTCGAGCGTCGTGAGAGCACCGGTTACCAAGGTGGCTATGCGGGCGGCGAAGGTGGTAATGGCGGCAATGCCGGCAACACCAGCGGCTTCTCGAACGGCAGCGGCACCGACCGTTTCGAGCGTCGCGCATCGCGTCCGTTCGAAGGCAACCGTCAAGGTCAGGACCGTGGCACGGGCGGTGGTTATCGCCAGGATCGCGGCGGCTACGGCGGCGGCAATCGTAACGGCGGCAGCGGCGGCGGCTTCAAGCGTCGCGGCGACTAAGTCCGTGCAGCGCCGGTCACTTCGACTGGCGCTACCGGCGACATAGTCAAACTCGCCCGCAGTCAACGCATTAAACGACACCCCGGCAGGTGGGACATCAGTCCCGCCTCCGGGGTGTTGTCATGTGGGGCGGTGAAATCACCCTACGCTGCCGCGCCGATATTGCCGCTCACGCGGCATCCCCATGGGCGCCGCGCACCGCACCGCTCCCCGTCCTTCGACGTCGATAGCGAATTCACCGATCTTCTGACGTAACTCTTTCGCCCGGAGCCCCTGACCGAGTCCCTCGCACCGCTCGGCGAATGCCATGCAGGCGCTCAGCACTTCCGAGAAACCACCCACCGCGATAAATGTGTCTCTGGAACTCGCAAGGCAGCGAATCACTGCCGCTTGCTTGTCGGCGCTCGCGAAATTCGAAATCGCTCCCGTGTATAGGTCCGCCGCGATATCGAACCGCCCCCCAGCGGCATAAGCGCTGGCATCGCGTTCGTGCTCGCGTGCCAGCCGCTCAACGGCGTCCGGCGATAGCGCCCGACGCACCAACAGCAATCGCTCACGAATGGAGTTCGCTTCGCCCGCCGAGGAATTCAGCAGGCTTGCGCGCTCCATTTCGGTAATCGCACCGTCGCCGCCGCCGAAACACGCCGGCATGAGCGGGATACGCAGGCCGATGCCGGGAATCTGCACGGTAATCAGCCCGCACGGAAAGACTTGCGGCCCCGCATCGACGGGGCTTCCTGTCGAAGGAAACAGCATGACGGACCTGGCGTCCGCGTTCAGCTTTTGAAACAGAAACCGGCTACTCTCGCCCGTCTTGAGCGGAAACTCCCCCAATTCGCGCAAGTGCTGCCTTCCCGCAGGCGTTGACGCGATATGGCAGCGCACCAACGCATCGAGGATGTTTCGCTTCTGACCATCATTGGTAAATACGTCGGCGACCCAGTCAAGCAGCCCCATCTGGGCGATGCCGTGCCGAAAGTGGTGAAAGGCCGCAGACAGACGAGATCCGTTGTCAGCGAAATTCTTGATGACGATATCAAGCGCGTCGATATGTTTGCGAACCCTCTCTGCGCGCAATTCGCTGAGCTCACCACCGGGGTATCCCTGCACGGGCAGGCTTCTGGTCACTGTCGATAGCATTGCGATACCTCAATTCTGCCGGGCGCGGCAACATCGCCGCCCAGCGTGTGGATGTGCACCGGAATGTCAGTCGAGCGCAACGATCGTCCCGTTAAACATGTTCATGACGCGCTCGAACTCAGCGACCTCGCGACGAACCCGCTGCGCATCGTGATGCCGTCCGGCAATCTCGCGGTCTTCGGCGTACCAACGACACACCTTGATGACGGCCGCCGCGTCGCCCGTGATCGGAAAAATCTCCTGCGCATGCCCAAGGCAACGGATCAGGTGATCAGGTGTCGGTAGTCGCACGAACGCCTCGATAGCACTCTGAAGCAACCGGCTGGCGACTTTGAACTGACGGTCCCGCTGATAAATCTGCGCATCCGTCTCGCAAGCGAGTCCCAGCGTTTCGTACTCGGCGAGCGACAGCCGCTCATGCCGGTCGGAAAGGATCTGGCTTATCGATCTCCCCCCCATAAACGCCTGATGCATCAGCCACTGGTGCTCATACGGCGTGATTGCGCCGTCACCGTCGCCAAAACAATCTGCCATGAGTGGCAGGCGAAGATCCACGGCAGGTACCCGTAGATGTATCGGCGGTCCGGATTCGGCCAGTGTCAGCCGTTCGCAGGACAAGTTATCAGGCGTCGGCATCAACATGCGCGAGCGGGCATCGGGCGTCAGATGCCGCAACAGATACAGGCTGCTCTCACCCGCCTTCAGCGGATACTCCCCCACCTCGGACAAGTATTGCCGTCCTTGCATGTATGACCCGATATGGCATCGGGCCAGCGCCTCCAGAATCGATCGCTTTCGTGCACCGTTCGTAAAAACATCCTTGATGCGATCCCACGGTCCCATCTGCGTCACGCTGCGGCGGAATCGCTCAAATGCCACGCGTGAGGCAACCGCGTTGTCGGCCTCGTCGGAAAGTGTGTCCTCGAGGGCCCGAACGCTGTCGTGGATCGCGTCAGCACGTGCCTCGCTGAGTTGCCGGGAGGGATACCCTTGCAGCGGAAGAGATAGGGAGTGAGCAGGTAGCATCGCGGTGCCTCTGACGTGTCGGACGCAACCGTGCGCCGGCGCCAGCCACCGGGCATGGGGATCACGCAGGTGCCGTCGCTCCCTGACTATCGCGTCACGCGGCGCCCGGATATTTCAGGAATCGCCGAACGCGCACAAGCGGGTTCCCAAACGCGGCCGCCATCGACACGTCACACCACTACGCAAACCGGTCCGTCGCCTCGATCAACCAATGCAAAATCGTCGGTTCGTTGAACGCGTGACCGGCGTCTGCCGCCCAGAAGAAGTCGGCTTCCGGCCAAGCCTTGTGCAATTCCCACGCCGTGCGCGCGGGCGTCGCCACATCGTAACGGCCCTGCACGATCACACCGGGAATGCCACGCAGACGCCACGCATCCGCGATCAGTTGATCGGGCTTGAGAAAGCCGTCGTGCACGAAATAGTGGTTTTCGATGCGCGCAAACGCAATCGCGTAGTGCGGATCGCCGAACGCTTCGGTCAGCGCCGCGTCGTGCAGCAACGTGATCGTGCTGCCCTCCCACATGCTCCATGCGCGAGCGGCTTGGATCTTCGCAGTCTCATCGGCCCCCGTCAGGCGCTTGCGATAAGCGCGCATCAGGTCGCCCCGTTCTTCCAGCGGAATCGGCGCAAGAAACGCATCCCATCGATCGGGGAACAGCCACGACGCCCCTTCTTGGTAATACCAATGCAATTCCTCACGGCGCACCGTGAAGATGCCGCGAACGATCAATTCGCTCACGCGTGTGGGATGCGTCTGCGCGTAGGCCAGCGCCAGCGTGCTGCCCCATGAACCGCCCAGCACGAGCCACCGGTCGTAGCCGAACTTTTCGCGCAGGCGCTCGATGTCGCGCACGAGATCCCACGTCGTGTTGTGGTCCAGACTCGCGTGCGGCAACGAGCGGCCGCAGCCGCGCTGATCGAACAGGGTGATGCAGTACTTTGCGGGATCGAACAGCCGTCGCTGCTCGGGAGAACACCCGCCACCGGGGCCACCGTGCAGGAACACGGCGGGTTTGCCGTGCGGGTTGCCGCACTGCTCCCAGTAGATCTGATGGCCGTCGCCTACGTCGAGCATGCCGCTCGCGAACGGGGCAATCGGCGGATACATCTGGCGCAGGCGCTCGGGACGCGCTTCCACGACATTGCCGGCGGCGCGCGCGCCAGGTTGCGACGGCGGCGTCACGGCATGCGCATCACGAAGCCCATCGTAGGGGGTGTCATCGGGAAAGTCGGCTGGCATCGGCATCCTCGCGTCCATCGTTCATGGTCAGAGTGGCGAGGTTCAGTGTAGCGCGGCAACTTCAACAAGACAAAGCAGCGCCTGCGCGTCGGCCCGTGGCGACGGTAACCGTACCGGCGAGCGGCGACGCTCAGGACATCGGCCGGGGGTCCGCGTCCACCAGCAGATCCAGCGCCGCAGCACCCCGCAGGATATCGCTGTGGTGCAGTGCCTCGCGCGTCAGCGGATGCGTGCCGATCGATTCCAGTTGCTTCGCCGTCTCCACGGTGATCAGGTCGTAGGTTCGTTTGCCCTGATGCTCCCCGCGTAGCAGCAGACACCAGCGCTCGCCCTCCCCCGCGTCGAATGCCATGGCGGAAATCGGGTCACACATGTCGTCCATGAAGACCGTCGTCGAGCCCGAATCGAAACCCGACGATGCCAGCGCATCGCGATGACGCCGGATCGCCTTGTCGATCGCAACGGCGATCGCGTCTTCGTTGCGGGCATCCGCCTCACACAGATCTGCCCAGCGAAAACACTCGTCCGCCCGTGCGCGAAATTTCGCGGCCGTGGCCGCGTCGTCAGCCTGTACGCAGATGTCAGCAACGGCCGCGTAGAAAACGCCGGAAATGGCGTATTGCGTGTTGAGACTGCACAACTGTGCGGCGTCGACGATCGCGTCGATGATTTGCCCGGACGCCTCGTTTGCCGGATGGCATGCGCGTGCCCGGGCCAGACACCGCAAGGCATCGTCATATTGACGGCCCCTTGCGAAGTGCTGCATTGCCTTGAAGAACTCCGTCGCCGCATTTTCGTGACATCCGCCGAGCGAGAACGCTGCCGCCAACAGTTCCTCCTGCCTCGCCGCCAACGCGCACTCAGGCTCCGACAGTGCTTCGTCCCGGCTCGCGATGGTTTCCCCGACCGTCATCCATGCTTCAGTCCGCAAGCCCATCAGCAGACCGGCCTCATGTTCGCTCAAGGCGCCGTCCGCACAGGAGAAGCACGCCGGCAGCAGCGGCATGCGCAACGGCGTGCCGGGGATCGTGACCACGATGATCGAGAGCGCCGACACCGACGGCAGCCTTGCAGCATGCGAAGTCAGCAGCGAGGTGCGCGCCCCGGGCAAGAGCCGTTGCAGCAGATACAGGCTCTGGTCACCGGTCTTGAGCGGGTAATGACCTTTGGAAAACAAGTACCGTCTCCCCTGCGCGTAGCTGGCAACGTGGCACCGTGCCGCCGCCTTCAGGATCTCGCGCTTGTGCGACCCGCTCTGGAACGCGTCCATCAGACGGTCCCAGACACCCATGCGGGTGACATCGCCGATGAATCGTTCGCAATGCGTCTCGATGTCGGCATCGCTCATGACCCAAAGCAGGTTGTCATCGAGCGTTGCGACACAGTCGGTAATCAGTTGTGCGCGGTTGGCGCTGAGTTGCAGACCGGGATAGCCCTGTAGCGGCAATGCGGTGGCGTTGATGGAAGTGCTCATGGGCGATCGGTCGTGGTGTTCTGAAGCAAAGTCATTCGGGCAGCGTGCCCAATACGACCGCTAGTGTCACAGCAATGACAACCGTTGCATTTCAGGTTTAGCCCAAGCGGCCATGCCTCGAAACCCCATGCACCGCCCCGAAAAGCAAAGCGGGGCGATATCGCTATCGCCCCGCCTTTTACCGAGGTATCACCGATGCCTCACCGATGTCTCACTGACGACGTTCCGCTATCGCCAGCCTGCCGGTCAGACCGCTTCGTAAAGCGGCAGCGTCAGAAAATCGACAAAGTCGTCGCTCGTGCTCATCTGCTCGAAAATCACGGCCGCACGATCATACGAAGGCGCGACCTGACCAACCAGTTCCTTCACGTTGGCGAGTTCCTGCGGAATCAATTCGCGCACCAGCTCGGCCGTGACCTTGCGGCCATCTTCGAGCTTGCCCTTCGGCGAGCGAATCCACTGCCACACCTGCGAGCGCGAGATCTCGGCGGTCGCCGCATCTTCCATCAGGTTGTGAATCGGCACGCAGCCGTTGCCATCGAGCCACGCCCCCAGATAGTGGATGCCGACGTTGATGTTGTAGCGCAGCCCGGCTTCGGTAATCGGCGCTTCCGGCTTGAATTCGAGCAGGTCGCGCCCCTTCACCTTCACGTCGTCGCGTTGCTTGTCGATCTGGTTCGGACGAACGCCCAACACCTTCACAAACTCTTCCATGGCCACCGGCACGAGGCCCGGGTGCGCCACCCAGCCGCCGTCGTAGCCGTCGGTGGCATCGCGTGCCTTGTCGCCACGGATGCCGGCCATCGCTTTCTCGTTGGCTTCCGGATCGTTCTTGATCGGAATCAGTGCGCTCATGCCGCCAATCGCGGGCGCATTGCGATGGTGGCAGGTCTTGAGCAGCAACAGCGCATAGGCGCGCATGAACGGCACCGTCATGTTGATGCGGCTGCGATCGGCCAGACAGAAATCGGCGTCGACCTTGAACTTCTTGATGCACGAGAAGATGTAATCCCAGCGGCCGGCATTCAAGCCCGAGCTATGCTCACGCAGCTCATAGAGAATTTCGTCCATCTCGAACGCCGCGAGAATGGTCTCGACCAGCACGGTCGCCTTGATGGTGCCTTGCGCCACGCCCAGTTCGTTCTGCGCGAGTACGAACACGTCGTTCCACAGGCGTGCTTCGAGATGGCTTTCCAGCTTCGGCAGGTAATAGTACGGCCCAAAACCGCGCGCCAGCGACACCTTCGCGTTGTGGAAGAAATGCAGGCCGAAGTCGAACAGGCTGCCCGACATGCGCACGCCGTCCACCGACACGTGCTTCTCGTCCAGATGCCAGCCGCGCGGGCGCACGATCAGCGTCGCCACCTTGTCGTTGAGCTTGTACTGCTTGCCGTTCTGCTCAAGGCTGATTTCGCCGCGCACGGCGTCGCGCACGTTGATCTGACCTTGCAACTGGTTGTGCCAGTTCGGCGTGTTCGAGTCCTCGAAGTCGGTCATGTAGCTGTCCGCCCCCGAGTTCAGCGCATTGATGATCATCTTGCGCTCGACCGGACCGGTGATTTCCACACGGCGGCATTGCAGGGCGTCGGGCAGCGGCGCAATGCGCCAGTCGGCGTCGCGAATCGCTTGGGTTTCAGGCAGGAAATCGGGCACTTCACCGGCATCGAGGCGGGCAGCGCGCTCGACCCGCGCCGCCAGCAATTGTTGCCGGCGCGGTTCAAACGCACGGTGCAGTTTGGCGATGAACGCGAGCGCCTCGGGGGTCAGGATCGCTTCGTATTCAGGACGAACATCGGTGTTCGCATCGACATGCAGTTGCATGCCGGGGGGCAGCGTCAGGGACATCAGGGATCTCCAGCTTTCTTGATTTATATAAGGGAGTGCGCCGCAAGAAGGAACATCAGGGGCTTTGCACAAGAGGCGTCGCGCCATGCCGTTTTTACGGCTATGAACGTGAAGCGCGCGCTCCCGTCAGAGACTCGACAAAGCGCTGCAAGTCGCGCATATCGCGCCCCATCCCTTGCGGCGTCACGCCGAGTTGTTCGACCGGCAGCCCGGCACGGTTGACCCAAAACGTCGGGTAGCCGAACCAGGTGGCACCGGCCGCGTCCCAGCCGTTGCTGGAGACGAAAACGATGGACTCGACCGGCAGGCCGAACGCGGCCGGGCCCAGTCGATAGGCCTCGGGGGCCGTTTTGTATTTGCGCACGGCATCGACCGACAACACGTGATCGAACAGATCTTTGATGCCCGCGCTCTTCAGGCCGACGTCGAGCATTTGCGGGTTGCCGTTCGAGAGCACACCAAGACCCAGTCCCATGGCGCGCAAGGCACGCAGCACCGGCGGGTTCTCGGGGAACACGGACAAGCAGGTGTACTCGTCCATCAGACGCTTCTCCGCCACGGGCGAGAGCGTGAGGTTCAGGCGCGCGGCGGCGTAGCGCAGTGCATCGGCAGTGATGTCCCAGAACGGGCGGTAGCGTTCTCCGTTGGGGCCAGAGAGTGTGCGCAGTTGCGTGTACTCGATCTGCTTGGTGCGCCACAACTCTGCGAGCGCCGCCCCGTGACCGGGGAACTGCTGCTCGGCGGCGGCTGCGACGGAATACACGTCGAACAGCGTGCCGTACGCGTCGAAGATCACTGCCTGAATGCGAGAAGCCATAGCTTGGGGGTCGGTTGACACTTGTCGTTGCAGGTCGATTGTATTACCTATGTAGAACGTCATAAAATAGCCAAAACATCACTTTATCTTTGACTTTTTAGTACATAATCGCCGCGTGGATCGCTTCAAACAACTCGAAACTTTCGTCGCCGTGGCCGCCAAAGGCAGCCTGTCGGCGGCCGCCGCGCTCGAAGGCGTGGCCCCCGCAGTGATCGGGCGGCGCATCGACGCGCTCGAAACCCGGCTGGGCGTGAAGCTGCTCGTGCGCACCACGCGACGTGTGACGCTCACCTTCGAGGGCTCGGCCTTTCTCGAGGACTGCCAGCGCATCCTGAACGAGATGCACAACGCGGAGAGCGCGGTGTCGGCGGGCGGCGTCAAGGCCAGCGGGCATTTGCGCCTGTCGGCCCCCGCCGGCTTCGGGCGCCGTCACGTGGCGCCGCTGCTGCCCGTGTTCATCGAGTCGCATCCCGACGTTACCGTCACGCTCGATCTGTCCGACCGGCTCGTCGATCTGGTCAACGAGGGTTTCGACTGTGCCATCCGGTTGGGCGAGTTGCCCGATTCGAGTCTAGTTTCCTTGCGGCTTGGCGAAAACCGGCGCGTCTGTGTGGCGGCGCCCGCCTATCTGGCCAAACGCGGCACGCCCGAATCACTCGATGCGCTCGCACGTCACAACTGCCTCGCGTTCGGCTCGACGGCCAATCAGCAGCGCGGCTGGACCTTCGCGCAGGACGGCAAGGTCGTCACCATTCGCGTGAACGGGACGATGGAATGCACCGACGGCGCGGTGCTGCACGACTGGTGTCTCGACGGCTACGGCCTCGCGTGGCGCTCGTGGTGGGAAGTGGGCGACGATATTCGGGCCGGCCGGCTCGTGACCGTGCTGGATGCGTTCGCTGCGCCCCCGATCGGCATTCACGCCGTGTTTCCGCAACGCCGTCACCTGCCGCTGCGCGTTCGGCTCTTCATCGACCATCTCAAGCATCACTACAGCAGTCCGACGTATTGGCAGGACGAGGGGCCAGCGAGCGCATGAACCGATGGCCCTGCCGAACGCCGTGCGTCGATTCGACACACGCGTCATGTGGAACGTTTGTTACGCGGAGCCCGTCCGATACATAGAGGATGTCGTGCATTACCGGGTTTGCCCCCGTTGTTGCATCGCGCCAAAGCCATAGAATCGAAGCGAAGGGTCTGTCATGGCGTCGGCAGCACGAACCGAACGCACTGACCGACTGGGTTGTGCAAGACCGTCATACCTGCGCGAGCCTGTGAACGCGTGTTCAGCAACGCCAACTGCGGGAGGTCATATGTTATTTACCCATATCCTCATTCCGACCGACGGCTCGGAGCTATCCGAAAAAGCCGTCACCGGCGGACTCGAACTAGCACGCGCCCTTGGCGCGAGAGTGACCGGCTATTGTTGCCTCGCCGAATATCCCTACTCCCCCTTCAGCGAATACGTCCTCGAAGCGCCCGCGACTTTCAGTGAGCGCATCGCCGAGGAGGCTTGCTCGCACCTCGACAAACTGGCCGAATCGGCCGCCGCGGCCAGCGTGCCGTTCCATCGCGACACCTCCACCTTCCCTGCCCCATACCTCGGCATCATCGACGCCGCCGAGCGCCATGGCTGCGACGTCATCCTGATGGCCTCGCACGGGCGGCGCGGACTCACCAGCCTGCTGCTCGGCAGCGAAACCCAGCGCGTGCTCGTGCACTCGAAGATTCCGGTCATCATCTATCGCTGAGCCGACAGGCAGGTCGAGTCGGGGCGAGTCGAGGCGCATCCAAAGAAAAAACGGCTGCAAAGCATCGCAGCCGTTTTTTCTTGAGCCGTCCGCTCAGCGAGCAGGACTGACGACGCTATCGATCTTCATTTGCCGCCGGTCGAGGCTGTAAGCGCCGCCGCCGAAGGCCGCCACTTGCAGCAAACCACCCGCCACAGCCAAGTTCTTCATGAAGTGGAACAGCTGATTCTGATCGCCTAGCGCGTTGTGAAAGATCAACGCCGAGACCACCGAAAACAGCGCCAGGATGGCCGCCACCAGCCGGGTGCGATAACCGAGTGCGAGCAGCGCGCCGCCGATCGATTCGGTCGCCAGCGCTGCCGCAAAGGCCAGCACGGGTACTGGGAGACCCACCGAGGCGATGAAGCCGATCGTGCCGGCGGGCGCTGCCAGTTTGCCGAAAGCGCTGATGAGAAAAAGACTGGCGATCAGCAAACGGCCGATCAGGGACAGTGCCGAGACCTGCGTATGAGTGGCGGTAGTGAACGTATTGGACATGGTGAAGTTCGTTAAGGAATGTCGAGAATCAAGGGGTTGAGAGGTCCATCCGTGCATTCAGTGGATTCAGCGCGTTCAGCGCACTCGGCCACGGGCGCGGAGTTGCGAGCCGATCCGGCTAATTTCTTGTTCACCGCGCACAAGCGCAGCGTCGCTGGTGTGCACGGAGTAGTGCCCGAGCACCAACGGGTGCGGATGCCGGACAGCGGTGCCGATAACGAACTCCGTGGCGCCTTCGGCGACCACGTCGATCTCGGCGCCACTCTCGTTGAGCACCGCGAGTTCGTCCGCCACACGCGTGCCGGCGACGTGCAGTGCCCCTGCGCTGACATGGAGCCAGCCAACGTCGTGGCCCGCTTCCGGCGTCAGTTGCCAGCGTTCGCCATCACTTAGCCGGACATGCAGAAACAGCAGGTTTTCGGGGGCAAGTGCCTGACTTTGGACTCCCGCATAGCGGCCAAGAATGACGCGTGCCGGTCCCGATTGCGGAACCGCTTCGGGCGGCAGGTACTGACTCTGCGCGGGGGCAAGTTCCATCGCAGCCGGCAGGGCAACCCACAGCTGGTAGCCGCGAAAGCGCCCGGCACCGGCCGGAGAACCGTCGTGCCAGACGCCGTGACCGGCGCGCATCCATTCAACGCTGCCCGCCGCAAGCACGCCCGAAGCCCCCGTCGTATCTTCGTAGCGCAGGGCGCCGGAGAGCAGCACCGTCGTCGTGGCGATCCCCGAATGCGGATGCATCGGAAACATGGCGCCGCCGGTTGCCTGAAAATCGAAGTAATCCAGAAACACAAACGGCTTGACCTGATGCCCGATGTCGCCGGGACTGAATATCCGTGTCACCGGGCCATGACGGTGGCCGGTGGCGCGCTGAACCACGTGGCGTTGCGCGCTCTGCGGTGCGGTCACTGGCCGCTTGGAATGCAGTGATGCGGTGAGGTTGTCCATCGAAGTTGTTCCATCTGAAGAGATATGTGCAACTTTAGGAACTGGACATGTAGCTGAGAAGCCTATATTTTTCGATGGAATCCATCCGCAGGAGCGATAGATGCTCGACGGCGTATCGTTGGACCAGCTACGAACCTTCATCGCGGCCGCAGAGGAAGGCAGTTTTTCTGCGGCAGGACGCAAGCTGCGCCGCGCCCAGTCTGTGATCAGTCAAACCATGGCCAATCTCGAAGCGCAGTTGCGTGTGACCCTGTTCGACCGCAGCGCACGCTACCCGGTGCTGACCGACGAGGGCAAGGCACTGCTGGGTGAAGCCAAGCTCGTGGTAAATGGCATGGATGCGTTCAAGGCACGCGCCCGCACCTTGTCCGAGGGGCTGGAGCCCGAGCTCTCGGTAGCCGTCGACGTGATGTACCCAATGGCGTCGCTGACCGACGCCGTCGGCGCCTTTCGCGAGGCCTTTCCCACGACACCGCTGCGTATGTATGTCGAGGCGCTGGGTGCCGTGGTCCAGCCGGTGCTGGACGGCATGTGCCGTATCGGTGTGATTGGCTCGATGCCGGTAATACCCGAAGGGCTCAACGCCGAAAGGCTGCCGGAAGTGCCCATGGTCACCGTGGTTGCTCCCAATCATCCGCTGGCCGAAAGCCAAGGCATCCTGCCCAGCAAAGTGCTCGAAAGCCATGTGCAACTGGTGCTGACCGATCGCACTACATTGACTGCCGGCACCAATTTCGGTGTGTTCTCGCCGCTGATCTGGCGGCTTGCCGATCTTGGCGCGAAGCATGCCTTTCTCAAGGCTGGTTTTGGCTGGGGACATATGCCGCTGGCGATGGTGGCGCCGGATCTGGAGGCCGGCCGACTGGTCCGCATTCGTCTGGAAATGCACCAGCCGGCCATACCGGTCATCGCCATGTACGCTGTCTACCGCACGGACGAACCGCCCGGACCTGCCGGGCGCTGGTTCATTGACCGGCTGCAACAGTTCACGACCGACGCGCCGGCGTAGCGCTTTCTCGCTCCCCCTTCCGACCCAATCGCTCCTGCGCAACGCAGGCTGTAGCATCGTTTTTTCCGATGGACTCCATCGAAACAAACAGGCTACCGCGATAGGTCGGCGGCTCCTACGCTTGGGACATGACAACTCACCGTGTTGTCCAACCCAAGGAGCCTCAAATGACCAAAGTTCTCGTTCTCTACTACTCGTCCTACGGCCACATCGAGCAAATGGCCGAGGCCATCGCCGACGGCGCCCGTAGCGCCGGTGCCCAAGTCGACATCAAGCGTGTCCCCGAAACGGTGCCGGCAGAAGTAGCGAAGAACGCGCACTTCAAGCTCGACCAAGCAGCCCCGGTCGCGACTGTCGCCGACCTGGAGCACTACGACGCCATCGTTGTCGGCACTGGCACGCGCTTCGGCCGCATGTCTTCCCAAATGGCCGCCTTCCTCGATCAGGCAGGCGGGCTGTGGGCACGCGGCGCGCTCAACGGCAAGGTCGGCGCGGCCTTCAGTTCTTCGGCCACCCAGCATGGCGGTCAGGAGACCACGCTGTTCTCGATCATCACCAATCTGCTGCACTTCGGCATGACCATCGTCGGCTTGCCGTACAGCCACCAAGGCCAGATGAGCGTGGCCGAGATCGTGGGCGGCGCCCCCTACGGCGCGACCACCATCGCGGGCGGCGACGGCTCGCGTCAGCCCTCGGAAATCGATCTGGCCGGCGCGCGCCACCAAGGCGAGTTGGTCGCCAAGACGGCTGCCAAGCTGTTCGGTTAAGGCGTTCACTTCCTCACCGACTTTGCAAGGAGCATGTCATGTCTGAACTCAATGTCAGCGACGCCGCCAAGGCCGTGATCCGCCGCAACACCGATGAGGTGCAAGGCGGCGGCGACTGGGCGCTCTTCGACGAACTGTTCGCCGATGATTTTGTCGACCACACGCCGCAGCCCAACAGCGGTGCCAACAAGGCCGGCGTGCTCGGCCTCTACCGCAAGCTACGCGAAGCCTTTCCGGATTTCCGCGCCGTCATCCACTGGCAGCGCGCCGATGGCGACGTGGTAACCACGTACAAGACCTACTACGGCACGCATCAAGGCGACTTCCTCGGGCTGGCCCCCACGGGCAAGGCGATTCACTTCGAGACCGTGGATGCCATGCGCGTGCAGAACGGCAAGATCACCGAGCACTGGGGCGTCGCCAATCTGTACTCGGCACTCCAGCAACTCAACGCACTGCCGCGCTAAGGCCCCCGTCATGAACACCAATATCCTGCAAGACAAGGTCGTCGTCGTCACCGGCGCGGCCAGCGGCATCGGTCGTGCGATCGCTATCAATGCCGCCCGGCACGGCGCGAAGGCAGTCATCGTGTCCGACATCAGCGAGACCCCGCGCGAAGGCGGCACGGCCACCACCCATGAGATCGAAGCGTTGGGCGTACCGGTTCGTTTCCATGCGGCCGATGTCAGCCAGCGCGAGCAGGTCGATGCGCTGGTCGAGGCCGCAGCGGCGTTCGGTGGCGTCGACGTGATGGTGGCGAATGCGGGCATCACCCTGCGCCACGACGGCGTGGACGTGTCCGAGGACGACTTCCATCGCCTGATGGCGGTCAATCTCGACGGCACACTGTTTAGCGCCCAAGCCGCCGCGCGCCAGATGAAGGCACGGGGTGAAGGCGGCAGCATCGTGCTGATGGCCAGCATGGGCGGCCTGTCGGGTGCCGGCATGACGGTCGCCTATTCCACCAGCAAGGGCGGCGTCGTGCTAATGGCCAAGGCCATGGCCGACGCGCTGGGCCCTGACGGTATCCGCGTCAATGCGGTCGCCCCCGGCACCATCGACACGCATCTGCTGCGCACCAGCCCCGGCATCGCCGAAGCAGCCGAGGGCTTTCGCCAGCGCACGCCACTGCGCCGTCTGGGCCGACCGGAAGAAATTGGTGACGCCGTGGCGTGGCTGGGCTCCGACCTTTCCAGTTATGTAACCGGCACTGCTCTGCTGGTCGACGGCGGCCTGCTGTCCGTCATCTGACGCTCCCGATTCTTTCAATCTTTCAAACTTTCAAGGCAACGCATCATGAACACCACCCTCCGTTTCCATCAGTACGGCGATCCCTCAGTCCTTCAGATCGAGGACGACGCCATCGGCACGCCCAGCGCCGGCGAAGTGCGCCTGCGCCATGAGGCTATCGGCGTCAATTTCATCGACACCGCGTTCCGGCAAGGCATCTTCCCCGTGCCCCTGCCCTCGGTGCCGGGCGTCGAAGGCGTGGGCATTGTCGAGGCGACAGGCGCGGGCGTAACCGGCATCGAGGTGGGCCAGCGCATGGCCTACTTCCTTGCACCGGGAAGTTACACGCAGCAGCGCCTGATCGCGGCCGAGCATCTGGTGCCGGTGCCGGACGACTTGTCTGCCGAAATCGTGGCCGCCTTGCTGACCAAGGGGCTGACCGCCTGGGCCGGAATGAACGGCTACTACCCGTTGCAGGCCGGGCAGACCGTGCTGATTCAGGGCGCCTCCAGCAGCGTAGGCAATCTGCTGGCTCGCTGGGCCAAGGCGCGCGGCGCGATCGTGATCGGCACGGCCGGGTCACCGGAAAAACTCGCCGCACTCGCCTCGGCGATCGATCACGCGCTGCCTTCGGGGGCCCCTGATCTGGCAGCGCAAGTCAAACGCGTTGCACCGCACGGCGTCGATGTCGTCTACGAGTTCGTCGGCAAGGCGACGTTCGCAGCCACCGTTGCTGCGGTACGCGACGGCGGGACCATCGTCACGATCGGCGCCGCCTCCGGTGCCCCCGAGTTCGACAAGGCTGAGCTTGCCCGTCGCCGGATCCACATGGTCGGCGGCCCGATGGCGAACCACCTGCAAGGGCGCGTCGGCGAGGCCACGCAAGCCGTATTCGATGCCTACCGGCGTGGTGTGTTCGGTGCCGTCACAGCGACCCGTTATGCGCTTAAGGACGCGGCTCAGGCGCACACCGACATCGCGCGACGTCAAAAGGCAGGATCGCTGGTGCTGATTCCTTGAGGCGAACGAGGTGCGACGCCATCCGGATGCCCTCGCTCGGATGGCTCGCTTCAGTGCGATTGCATGATTTGCAGGAAGGCCTCGGCCGAGTCCTTCGAGAACATGGCCTCGAAGGTCGCAAAACCTTCCGGCGCCGCCTCGTTCGCCCGGTGCTTCATGGCGGCTGCCGCTTGTGCCACTTGTACGGTCCAGTCGCCATCCAGCGTAAGTGCCGTGGCAAGTTCGGCGGCATCCAGCATCGCGAGATTCACGCCGAAACCAACCGGGGGCAGCAGATGCGCGGCATCGCCGAGCAACGTCAGCCCCGCCACCTGTCGCCAGCCGAAGTCACCCGGCAGCGTGTAGATCGGCCGTGTCACGATGACATCGAGACACGACGAAATCAGTGCCAGCAGTTGCGGCGACCAGCCCGCGAAACCTTGCAGCAACGCGGCGCGCATCTGTGCGGGGTCTTGCGTATTCACACCGAGCGCGTCGGCCCAGTTTTCCGGGCGGCGGAACGCCGCGTACACCCGCACGTGCCCGCCGCCGTTACGTTGGGCAATCAGCCCCATGTTGTCGTGCAGCGAGAACATCGTGCCGCGCCCCACCAGCGCCGCGATCTCGGGATGGCGCGTATCCACCTCGTCGAGCCAGCATTCGACGAAGGTCACGCCGGTGTACACCGGCACCACGTCCGAGAGCTTCGCGCGAATCTTCGACCACGCACCATCGGCCCCGATGACCAGATCGAAGGTCTCCTCTTTGCCGTTGGCAAAGCGCAGCACGTGCTGGCCGATGGGCGCGTTGCGCTCGCCCTCGGCCGCCCCCGCCGTCGCGACCGGTTCGACCGCTTCGACCGCTTCGACCGCTTCGACCGCTTCGACAGCAACCAGCTTGTGCCCCCATCGCACGGTATCGGGCAACAGGGAGGCCAGTAGCAGGTCACGCAGCGTACGCCGGTCGATTTCCGGGCGATCGCCGGTGCCGGACGGCGGTGAATCCTCAAACAAGGGCTGCGCGCTCGCATAGTCGAGCATGCGGGTGCCCTGATCGTCATAGCGCGCGTGACTGACGAACGTGTCGTGCAGTCCGGCAAGTTCGAGGGCTTTTTGCCCGGTGTCGACGTGCAGGTCGAGCGTGCCCCCTTGGTCGCGGGCAGACGTCGATGCCTCGGCTTCAAATACGACGGGGTGGAACCCGCGCAATTGCAGAATGCGGGCGGCAACCAGCCCCGCAGGGCCGGCGCCGACGATGGCGATTCGCGGGGCACTTTGCGGGGCACTGCGAGGGGAATGGCGAAGGGAATGGCTCGTGGAAGTGTCCGGGGAATTCTGCCGGGAAGACGTCGGGAACATGCTGCCTCAGTTTGCGTAGGTGTCTGCGCAATTTAGCAAAGAATCGACGTCGTCCCCATGAAAAAAGGCCCGTGAGCGGGATAAGCTCACGGGCCTCTTCTCGTCCGGCGTGCACTGCAACCCTGACGACGACGGGACACGCCGTCAGGGCCGCCCCGGCCGGATAGACCGGGATGCGCGGTCGAAGCGCGGCGGCAGTCCGCTCACGATGATGTGCCCCCACGACGCATCACCGTTGGCGGGCACCGCTGCGCCCTCCCTCAGCCTGGTCAGGCTGCCTTGACCTGCGCCTTCTTTTCGTCGAAGAACTGTTCGTCCTCCGTCGAACCCTTCAGGGCCGTGGTCGATGCGTCGCGCTCGATGGTCTGCGTGACGGCGTCGAAGTAGCCCGTACCCACTTCACGCTGATGCTTGACCGCCGTGAAGCCCTTGTCGGCGGCGGCGAATTCGGCTTCCTGCAACTCGACGAAGGCGCTCATCTGACGGCGGGCGTAGCCGTGGGCCAGATTGAACATCGAGTAGTTCAGGCTGTGGAAGCCGGCCAGCGTGATGAACTGGAACTTGTAACCCATCGCACCGAGTTCCTTCTGGAACTTGGCGATGGTCGCGTCGTCGAGGTTCTTCTTCCAGTTGAACGACGGCGAGCAGTTGTACGAAAGCATCTTGCCCGGGAAGTGCTTGTGAATACCTTCGGCAAACTGCTTGGCGAACTCGAGATCCGGCTTGCCGGTTTCGCACCACACCAGATCGACATACGGGGCATACGCCAGACCGCGCGAGATGGCTTGATCGAGACCGTTACGCGTGCGGTAGAAGCCCTCGACCGTGCGCTCGCCCGTGCAGAACGGTTGATCGATCGGGTCGACGTCGGCGGTGATCAGGTCGGCCGCTTCGGCATCGGTACGGGCGATGAGCACCGTCGGCACGCCCAGCACGTCGGCCGCCAGACGCGCCGCCACCAGCTTGGCAACGGCTTCACGCGTCGGCACGAGCACCTTGCCGCCCATGTGGCCGCACTTCTTGACCGAGGCGAGCTGATCTTCGAAGTGAACGCCGGCCGCGCCGGCTTCGACCATGGCCTTCATCAGTTCGAACGCGTTGAGCACGCCGCCGAAACCGGCTTCGGCATCGGCCACGATCGGGGCGAAGTAGTCGATGTAGCCTTCGTCGCCCGGGTTCTTGCCTTCCGACCATTGGATCTGGTCGGCACGCGTGAACGTGTTGTTGATGCGGCGCACGACTTGCGGCACCGAGTTGGCCGGGTACAGCGACTGGTCAGGATACATTTCACCGGCGAGGTTGGCGTCGCCGGCGACTTGCCAGCCCGACAGGTAGATCGCCTGGAGGCCGGCCTTGACCTGCTGCATGGCCTGATTGCCGGTGAGCGCGCCAAGCGCGTTCACGAACGGCTGCTCGTTGATCTGATTCCACAGACGCTCGGCACCGCGACGGGCCAGCGTTTGTTCCGGCTGGATCGAACCACGCAGACGCACCACGTCTTCCGCCGAGTAGCCACGCTTGATGCCAGCCCAGCGCGGATTGTTCGCCCAGTCCTGCTCGAGTTGCTTCACTTGTTCTTGACGCGTCGTCATGGTGATCTCTCCTGGTTTCTCAATACAAATAAAAGAGGGGTATCTCTTTGCCGCCCTGATTCCGTCCGGTCGCTGCCCTTGGCAGTTGACCGCTTTTTGTGTCTCCGAATCGGCAGGTCTTGTATAAGAGTTTAGGGATTCTTCACGCATCGCAACAGAACGAATGTCGTGCCTATCGCATATTTTTTATTTATAAAAATCAAATAGATAACAAAATATTTTTGCGATGTGAAACGATGTTTCCCTTCCTGAAATCATGATGTTGTGCCAAGCAGCGCAAATTTTTACGCACCGCAACCCCATTCCACATCATGAAAAAAGACCGGTAACGCGAGTTACCGGCCTGCTTGCTTCCCTCGGGTACCGCGTCAGGAGGTGACGCGACTCGCGACCGGGGCGGCCTTCGGCGGCTTGCAGACGAGCCACACGGCCATGGCGATGAAGCAGCCGCCGACAAGGTGAGCGAAGGTGACCGCTTCGTTCAGGAACAAGGCGCCCCACAACACGCCGAACGGCGGAATGAGGAACGTGACGGTGAGCGAGCGCAGCGGACCGAGATCGGCGATCAGGCGGAAGAACAACATATAGGCCAGCGCGCTGCATACGAAGCCGAGCGCCGCCATGGCCGCCCATACGCCGCCCGTGGCAGGGCCCGGCATGCCGGTCGTGGTCGATACGTAAGCGAAGAACGGCAGCAGCACGAGCGCCGCCCCCAGCTGGCTGCCGAAAGCCACGAGCTTGGCGTCGAGACCGCCGCGGTCGCTAATCCAGCGCTTGGTGAGATATCCCGCAAGGCCGTAGCAAGACGTCGCCACGAGACACGCGAGCGCCCCCATCACGACGGGCCCTGACATCGCCACGGGGCCGGTGCGGGTCAGCACCGCCACACCGATCAGCCCCAGCAGCACACCGAGGCCCTTGGCACCGGTCAGACGCTCACGGAAGAACACCACGCCGATCAGCACCCCCATCAGCGGCGTGGTGGCGTTGAGGATGGACGAGTAGCCGGCGGGCAACACACGCGCGGCCAGACAGTACATGACGAAGGGAATGCCGGAATTGATCACGCCGAGCACCATCGACGCGCCCAGCAACCCTTTGAACTGCCAACGGACGCGCAGCACGAGCAGGATGACGGCTAGCCCCAGTGCGCCGAGTGCGACGCGGAAGAAGGCCGTCGGCAACGGCCCCAGTGCGGGCACGATGATACGCATGAAGAGGAAACTCGCGCCCCAGATGGCGGAGAGCGTCAGCAAACGGGCAATGTCGGACGATCGCATAGTGTGGGAGACGGCGCAAAGGCCGCATATGTCTACCGGAATGCGTGCATGCTCCCACAACCGCCCGCGTTGCGCTGGTCATAATCGGACATGGCGGCGTCGGCACATTTCAGATTCGACGCATTGAACGCACCGGACACGCGCGTTAAGTTCGACGGTCAAACTTTCGGAGGAACCTCAGCCTATGTCACGCAACGATTCCGGTGCCGCCAGCGCGGTCAACGTGCATGCCACGCATGGGGGCGAGCATGTGAGCCCAGATGCCCCGGCGACGGTGTTTCCTCGTCCGCTGCCGCGTGCCCGCCTGCGCGGGGCGCCTGACGCTGCCGCTCGTGGGATCGGCATGCGCGGCTACGATCTCTGGAACGACTACGAGGTCGCCTGGCTCGACATGCATGAGCGCCCGCAAATTGCGGTGCTGGAAATTGTCATTCCCTGCGATTCGCCGTTCACGCTGGAAATGTCGGACGCGAGGCGGTACCTTTCGACGCTTCGTGAACTTCGGTTCGAATCGGCACAAGCGCTCGAAGCCCACGTCGCGGGGGCGCTCACCCATTGCCTGAAGTCTTATGTGCTTGTGCGCGCGACGCCGGTCCGGCAGGCGGTTCGTGCCACTTGCGGTGGCGAGCCTGACGCTGTGAGTCTTGATACCGAGCCCGGCGGCGTCGTGCGCGGTGGCGTACAGGCCAGCCTGCTCCGAATCGTTCATGACGCTGGAGGCGCTGGAATTGCTGGAATTGCTGGAAACGGCGGCAACGCGGGAAACGCTGATCCGGGGCTGGCGACGCTGTTTCACGAACGCCTCAGCTCGGACCTGCTCAGTTCACGCTGTCCGCTGACCGGTGGCATCGACCTCGGTACCCTATGGATCGACTACACCGGCGCACGCATTTGTCGGCAAACCTTGCTCGCCTATGTACTCTCGTTCAGAGACAGCGAGATGTTTCACGAACAATGCGTGGAAACCGTCTTTATCGACTTGCTCGCCCAATGTGCGCCCACGCGCCTGACGGTCGGCGCACGCTTTACGCGGCGTCACGGCCTCGATATCAATCCGGTGCGCTCGACGCACGCCATCTCCATTCGCAACGTCCGCACCGTACGCCAATGACTGCCTCGTCTTCACATTCCGAATCGTCTACGGTGAACCCGCCGTCTCCAGCTTCTCCGGCATCCCCGGCATCGACGTGCCCGCCTGCCCACCACAAGCAAGCCACACGCATTACCCCGGCCGTCATCTGCCTCGCCATTGCATTCGTGAGCTTTCTGCTGATATCGAATGCGCTCGGGGCGCGTGTATGCGAGATCGTGCTGCCGTGGCCGTTCTTCGGTGAGCCGCTGCGGCTGACGTTTTCGGCGGCGATCATCAGCTTTCCGTTCGCCTATCTGTTCGCGTCGGTGCTGACCGAGGTGTACGGCTACCGCATCAGCCGCGTGGTGATCTGGAGCGGGCTCGCCGCCAACCTCATCCTCATCGGCTTTCTCTGGCTGATGGCGTTGCTACCCACGCAGCCGGCGTGGGCCGCGCAAACCGGTTTCACCGATGACGTGCAGCGTCACTGGTTCGAAGCCATCACACATATGTTTGTGGCGTCGGTATCGGCGTGCTTTGTCGGAGAGTTCGCCAATGCGGCAACGCTCGCGCGCATGAAGGTGGCCATGCACGGCCGTTGGGCGGGCTTGCGCATCATGGCGGGCAGCGCGTTGGCGGCTCTGCTCGATACGCTCGTGTTTGTCGTGATTGCGTTTGCCTACGTGCTCGATGCCGATGCGATGGCACGCATGATCGGACTCGAATTCGTCTTCAAGTGTGCGTTGCAGTGGCTGGTGCTGCCGCTCACTGTCGGACTCGCTCGTCTGCTCAAGCGGCTGGACGGCATCGATCATTACGATGTCGGCACGTCGCTCAACCCGTTTGCGTTTCGAGGGCGCGGCGAGTGACACGATGCGCCGCGTCACATCGCAGCGCATCGTGTCGCGCCATGTCACACCGCGCTGACTTCCCGCGTCTTCCGGTAGTCGACCCAATCGCCGCTGGCGATGTGCGGCAGACCGGCCACGGCCGCTTCATTGACCGGGTAGACGATGCACGTGTAGGTCGCGCCGTCGTGGGCTACGTCGTGCAACTCGCGCACGAACAACCCCGCTTCGCCCGGATAGACGGCTTCGATCTCGTCGAGCACGGCTACCAGCGCCGCCGGAATGCGATAGATGTCGCCGACCGTGCGCTCATTGGCTTGCGTTGATAACACCATGCCCGGGTAACGGCCAAAGTCGTAAAGGCGACCGCCCAAGGTCGACGTTCCCACATACGTGGGCGCGGGCAGATGATGACGCGCCGCCGCACGCATCATGTCGTTGATCTCGCCCGCGCGCAGCGTGCCGTAGACGAAGACGTGAACCACCGCGTCTTCCCCGTTGCCAGTCGCTGCGCCGGTTGCCGCACTGATGACTTGATTTGTCATACCAACGGCTCCGTCGAAACGAGAATGCCGTCGATGTCGCTGTAGATCCATTCGCCCGGACGCACCAGCTCCCCGGCGATATCCACAATCAGATCGGTCTGCCCGGCGCCGAGCTTCACGCTCTTGCGCGGGTTCGTGGCGAGCGCCCGAATGCCGATCTCGCACACTTCCAGTTCCTCGGTGTCGCGCACCGCTCCATTCACCACGATGCCCGCCCAGCCGTTCTTCTCGCCGAGTTGCGCGAGGTTGCCGCCCACCAGTGCACAGCGCACTGACCCGCCACCATCCACGACCAGCACCCGGCCCTCGCCCGGCGTCTCAAGTGCAGTACGTACCCGCGAGTTGTCTTCAAAGACTTTGAGCGTCGCCGCCGGGCCGGCAAAACGACGGGCCTGTCCGAGCAACAGAAAGCCGGGTTGCAACACACGCAGGCGACCGTCGGCCAGTGCGTCTTCATGGGCATCACACAAATCACAGGTGGCGAATTTCATGGCAAGGTTCCGATTCGAATTGGCTTGTTGATGCAGCAGTATCCGGTGCCGCGTCATGCATTCTGGAGGGATGAGGCCGCACGCTGACATCGATCATAGCGCCTCGCCCTGCGGGAAAGCCAATGCGTCGGGTCCGCACGCGCTGCGCACTCGTGGTTAACCTCGACATTGCGCCAGCCGACACGCGGACACGGCTGAATTACACTTATGGGACACGAATTGTCGCGCTTACGCCATGCCTAGCTCCTTGCGCTTCCCGTCCGGACTTTCTGATCTGCCTGCCCCGCCCGATGCTGCGTCGTCAACGACCGCCGCCGAACCGGCAGCGGTGAACGCGCGCGCAACTCCGGCGGAAGGTGCCGATATCCCTGTCGAACCAGCGGCGCCCACGCCCCCGGCAAAGCACGTCGTCCCCCCGGAGTTCTCTCCGACGCCTGAACGGCCCGTGCGGTTACGGGCGCGGCCGATTCTCGACACGATTCGTGTACCCGACCACCGGCACGCGTGGGCACAGGTGGCGTACACGCCGCGCGGCGTGATCCAGATTGCGGTGTCCGATGCCGCATGGATTGTGCCGCCCTCGCGCGCGATCTGGATTCCGCCCGATGTCGAGCACAGCTTGCAGGTCAATGAGCCGTCGTACTTGCGCACGCTCTACGTGCATCGTGACTTCATCCCGTCCGGGCTGGATCACTGCCGGGTCGTGGAAGTCTCACCGCTGCTGCGCGAGCTGATCGCCGCCATCGACGTACCGGAAGACGAACTGGATGCGCCACGCGAGCAACTGCTCGGCGGCTTGATTCTGGATGAACTGCGCCGCGCGTCGCCGCTGCCGCTGGAAGTGCCCCTGCCTCGCGACAAACGCCTGCTGACGTTATGCAACGCCATGCTGGCCGACCCTGCCCGGGCGTGGACGCTCGACCAATGGGCGCGCTACGCAGGCGCGAGCCCGCGCACGATCGGACGCCTGTTCCGGCAGGAGCTGAACATGAGTTTCGTGCAGTGGCGGCAGCAGGTGATCCTTGCGCAAGCCATTCCGCTGGCCTCGAAGGGTTACCCGCTCGCTCGCATCGCTCGCGAGTTGGGCTATCGCAGTCAGAGCGCGTTCTCGGCGATGTTCAAGCGCACGTTCGGGCGCACGCCGAGCGAGTTCTTCGCCACCACCCCGGAGGCTACATCTGCCGGAACAAGTGCGCGTACTGACGACTGACGGCGACGCGGTCTTTGCGGCGCTTGAGCTTCAACGTCAGGCGCCCAAGCGGCGTGTGCTGTGCGCTCACCACTTCGGCCACATTGACGACGGTGCTGCGATGCACCTGCCAGAAGCGCGACGGGTCGAGTTGCGGCAGTAACTCGCGCAGGCTCGTGCGAATCAGCAGATCGCCATCGACAGTGGCGACCACGACGTACTTGTCGGCGGCTTCGAAGAAGCACACTTCCTCCACCGGCACGATGCGGATCTCGTCGCCCACCGATGCCCGCACGAACCGCAGATATTCACCCGCCGCCGGGGCTGAGGCCGCCGTCACGCTTTTCGAACCGCTTGCCCCATTTGCCCCATGTGCCCCGTTCGTGCCATTCACCGCACCGCCCGGGGCCGCTTCATCTTCCAGATGCGTGCGCAGCGTCGCGAGCAACTGCGAGAGCGTGTCGTGCTTCGGCGCGGCCAGCCGTTCGCGCAGCCGTGCGACGGTGCGCGCGAGGCGATCGGGCTCCACGGGTTTGAGCAGATAGTCGATGGCCGCCGCGTCGAAAGCGTCGAGGGCGAACCGGTCGAACGCCGTGACGAACACGATCTGCGGCGCGCGCGTCAGCCGGGCACAGGCACGCGCCACGTCGAGCCCGGTCGCGCCGGGCATCGCGATGTCGAGAAACACCACGTCCGGCTGCTCTTGCGCGATGGCCGCAATCGCCGCCGTGCCGTCAGGCGCCACCGGCAACACGTGCAGATCGGGCCATGCCTGCGCGAGCATGGCACGCAGGGCATCGGCGAGTAACGGTTCGTCTTCGGCAATCAGGGCGACGGGGGATGTCATGCACTCCACTCTCTGCGGAACTAGAAACCTATGCCGCTGCCGTCTGCCCGGGCGTATCCACGGGCAAGCGCAACGTTGCGACCACACCTTGCGGCACACCCTCGGCAAGGGTGAGACGCGCGGCGTCGCCGTAGAGCACGCGCAGGCGCTCTCGAATATTCGTCAGACCGATGCCGTGACCCGGCGCATCGTGTGGCATTGAAGGGGCCGGTGTCGTGGAAAAACCCGCGCCGTCATCGCTTACCTGCAACACGACAAACGGTGTCCCTGTTTCATCGACTTCACCATACGCACTCACCCGTACCGTGCCGCCGCGGCTCTGGCGCTCGATACCGTGCTTGATCGCATTCTCGACGAGCGGCTGCACCAGCATCGGCGGCACCCGTCGCGCCCGGCAATCGTCCGGCAGATCGAGCGTGTAGTGCAGGCGCTCGCCAAAGCGCACTTGCTGGATCGCCAGCAACGCGTCGAGCAACGCAAACTCGTCGGCCAGCGAGATGGTCTCGGCGCGTGTGGCTGCCAGCGATGCGCGCAAGAAGCGGTTCATATGACCCAGCAATACACGGGCACGCGCGGGATCGCTGGCGATCAACGAGTCGAGATTCGCGAGCACGTTGAACAGAAAGTGCGGTTCAAGCTGTGCCTGCAAGGTCTGCAACTGGGCGCGCACCAACTGCTTTTCAGCGGCCGATTCTCGCAAGGCCTGCTGCGCTGCCGCCGCCTTCAACTGCGCCATCCGCGCCCGCGACCAACCGTGATACGTCCCCACGCCCGTGGCCAGCAACGCAATCAGCAGCACGATCGGCGTGGTGTGGCCATTGAGCGGACGCCACAACGTGAGCGGCAGCCCGAGCAGTACCGTGCCCAGCGTGATCCCGCCGACAAGGCCCGCCGAACAACCGAACGCCACCAACAACAGAAACGGGATGATGGGCGGCGCGCCATTGCGCCAGATCGCCCGGCGTCCGCCATCGATCAGCACGGTGATGGTGATGCCGATGCACTGGCTGAAAACGAAGTTCTGCCACAACGTGCCGCCGAAACCGATCAGCTTGAGTATCAGGGCGATCGCCGTGTTGAAGAGCAGCACACCCACGAGTTCGCGAAAAAACGTCGGCCAGAGACCGCGCGTCGGTTTGACGGGGGCCGGCTGCGGGGTCTCGACGGGTTGCGGTTGTCTCATCATCGTTGTCATTATCGTGTGCCCTCCCCGCCTGCCATGCCCGTCGCCGATGCCGTCGATACCGTCGATACCGTCGATACGCTCGTCGACACCGTCGCGGCCGTCATGACCTCGTGCCCCCACCGGGCGAGCGTCTCGTTGAGCATCCGGCCCGGCACCGCCACCGCCGCAACACCCGCGACGATCAACCCGGTGTATAGCCCAAGCATGCTGCGCCGATGCGTCACCACGTTGCCGCGCCGGATCGCGGCAATGGCCAGTACCAGACTCACCAGTACCCATGCCGCCAGCGCGTGCAGCCACGAGAAATGCCCCGGGTTTAACTCCCGGATGCCAAAGCTAGACAGCGCCGCGACCGCCATCGTCATCGCCCACGTCCTGCCCAGCCAGCGATGACGCGGAGTGCCCCGCCGCGCCATCAGAATCGTGATGCCCAGCATGACCGCCGCAACGGCCGCCGCCAGGTGAATTGCCACAATCGTTGTCATCGCTTCCTCTCGTCGTGATAGCTCATGACCCGACGATAGGAATTTGTTGCCGGTGGCGCACCCGCCATGCGACGAAGGACTCGCCCAGTGTCGCGAACGGTGATCCGTCAGCGCGAATCTCACGCGCCTTCGCTGACTGGCTGACTGGATGCAGGCCCGCAGGCGCCACCTCGATGCCGGCCAAGTCGCGCGGTGTCAGCGCATCGACCTGCGTGCCGCCTGCCCGGTCGCGCATTCTCGCCGACGATTGTGACACGACGATGCCACGCGCGAGCGTTCCCCGTGCCGAGGCGCTCCGGCTGGCCTTTCGGCGTGTTACGGCGTCGAAAGACGAAAAAAAAGCGCGGCCGAAGCCGCGCTCTGCTACCTGCCGGGGAGGCCGTAACCTCCCCGCGAAGACCCGCAGCTTACTCCGCCGCGGCTTCCGTTTCCTTGCTCACTTGCGCGGCCGTGTCGCCGTCGAAGGTGAACCGGCCATTGCGCCAGTCGACCGGGATGGTGTCCTTCGGACCGAACTTGCCGGCCAGCACCAGCTTGGCGACCGGATTCTCGATCTCCTGCTGGATCGCCCGCTTGAGCGGACGTGCCCCGAACACCGGGTCGAAGCCCTCGCGCGCCACGTGCATCAACGCGGCCTTGCTGACTTCGAGTGCCATGTCGAGCTTGGCCAGACGCTTGCGCAGGATCTCGATCTGAATCGTCGCAATCGACTCGATGTGCTTCTGATCCAGACCATGGAACACCACGACTTCGTCGATCCGGTTCAGGAACTCGGGACGGAAGTGCTCCTTGATCTCCAGCCA
Organism: Pandoraea sp. PE-S2R-1; assembly: GCF_002179865.1. Classification (NCBI taxonomy): domain Bacteria; kingdom Pseudomonadati; phylum Pseudomonadota; class Betaproteobacteria; order Burkholderiales; family Burkholderiaceae; genus Pandoraea; species Pandoraea sp. PE-S2R-1. Next base: position 56,430 of record NZ_NGUR01000012.1, read on the forward strand.
CACCGCGTCCTTGATACGCTCCTGCGGCTCGCCGACCATCGACTGAATCATCGACGACCCAAGGTTCGACGTCATCACGATCACGGTGTTCTTGAAGTCCACCGTGCGGCCCTGACCGTCGGTCATGCGACCGTCGTCCAGCACTTGCAGCAGCACGTTGAAGACGTCCGGGTGCGCCTTCTCGACTTCGTCGAGCAGGATCACGCTGTACGGCTTGCGACGCACGGCTTCGGTCAGATAACCGCCTTCCTCATAACCCACGTAGCCCGGCGGCGCGCCGATCAGGCGGGCGACGCTGTGCTTCTCCATGAACTCGCTCATGTCGATGCGGATCAGGTGATCTTCCGAGTCGAACAGGAACATCGCCAGCGCCTTGCAAAGCTCGGTCTTGCCCACGCCCGTCGGGCCGAGGAACAGGAACGACCCGTACGGACGATCCGGATCCGACAACCCCGCACGCGAACGGCGGATGGCGTCGGCCACGGCGGTAATCGCCTCGTCCTGCCCCACCACGCGCTCGTGCAACTTGCCTTCCATGTTGAGCAGCTTCTCGCGCTCGCCCTGCATCATCTTCGAGACCGGAATGCCGGTGGCTCGCGAAATGACTTCAGCGATTTCTTCCGTGCCCACCTGCGTACGCAACAGACGCGGGTGCGCTTGCTGGCCAGCCGCTTCGGCGGCAGCCGCATCCTTCAGCTGCGCTTCGAGTTGCGGCAGCTTGCCGTATTGCAGTTCGGCCACCTTGTCGAGCTTGCCTTCGCGTTGCAGCTTGGCCAGCTCGGCACGCACGCGGTCGATCTCTTCCTTGACCTGCGCGCTGCCCTGCACGGCCGCTTTCTCGGCGGTCCAGATTTCTTCGAGGTCGGCGTACTCACGCTCCAGACGCGAGATCTCTTCCTCGATGAGCGCCAGACGCTTCTGCGACGCTTCGTCGGTTTCCTTCTTGATGGCTTCGCGCTCGATCTTCAACTGGATCAGACGACGGTCGAGCTTGTCCATCACTTCCGGCTTCGAGTCGATTTCCATCTTGATCTTCGACGCGGCCTCATCGATCAGGTCGATGGCCTTGTCCGGCAGGAACCGGTCGGTGATGTAGCGCTGGCTCAGTTCAGCCGCCGCCACAATCGCCGGGTCGGTGATCTCCACACCGTGGTGCAGTTCGTACTTTTCCTGCAAGCCACGCAGGATGGCGATGGTCGCCTCGACGCTCGGCTCTTCGACGAGCACCTTCTGGAAGCGGCGCTCCAGCGCAGCGTCCTTCTCGATGTACTTGCGGTATTCGTCGAGCGTGGTCGCGCCGATGCAATGCAGCTCACCACGCGCGAGCGCCGGCTTGAGCATGTTGCCCGCATCCATCGCCCCTTCGGCCTTGCCGGCCCCGACCATCGTATGAATCTCGTCGATGAACAGGATCGTACGGCCCTCGTCCTTGGCGATGTCGTTGAGCACGCTCTTCAGACGCTCTTCGAATTCGCCACGGAATTTCGCACCGGCGAGCAGCCCCGCCATGTCGAGTGCGAGCACGCGCTTGTTCTTGAGCGACTCCGGCACTTCGCCGTTGACGATACGCTGCGCAAGGCCTTCCACAATGGCGGTCTTGCCCACGCCCGGTTCGCCGATCAGCACCGGGTTGTTCTTCGTGCGGCGTTGCAGAATCTGAATCGTGCGACGGATTTCGTCGTCACGGCCGATCACGGGATCGAGCTTGCCGAGCGCGGCGCGTTCGGTCAGATCGAGCGTGTATTTCTTGAGGGCTTCGCGTTGGCTCTCGGCGTCCTGACTGTTGACGGACTCGCCGCCGCGCACGCCGACGATGGCGGCTTCCAGCGCTTTACGCGTGAGGCCACGGGCGCGAGCCAGCTTGCCCGTATCGCCCTTGTCGTCGGCCAGTGCCAGCAGGAACATTTCGCTGGCGATATAGCTGTCGCCGTGCTTTTGCGCTTCTTTGTCGGCCTGATTCAGCAGGCCCGCGAGTTCGCGGCTGACCTGCACGTTGCCATCGGTGCCTTGCACCTGTGGCAGCTTCGACAGGGCCGTCTCGATGTCGTGAGCCAGCGGTTGAACCTGCACGCTCGCGCGTTGCAGCAGCGAACGTGCTGCGCCTTCGGGTTGTGCGATGAGCGCGGCAAGCAGATGCAGCGGCTCGATATATTGCTGGTCGCGACCGACTGCCATGCTTTGGGCATCAGCCAGCGCTTCCAGGAACTGCGTGGTGAATTTGTCTTGTCGCATCGGGTGCTCCGGTAAGAAAACTTTCTGGATCGGATGTGCGGACAATCCCCTAAGGTTTCAAGGGCATTAGCGCCAAATGGTTGACATTTCGCGCAGGGCCTGTGGGTGGCCCGGTGAAGCCGTGGAATGCGGCAGTCGAACGACGCAGATCGTGGGGACACGCCCCCGCGACACGCCTGACTTTGAGGCTCATAATAGCTATTTTTAGCACGCCGCACCATGAGTCAACACGACCGCCAAGGCACTGGATCTACCCACAAGCACCCGGCCGGACATCGCGCCGAAACGGGGGATAAATCTGCGTCCGGGCTGGCGGCAGAAGCGGCCCTCGAAGGCGGTACTTTCACCGCGACGCCGCCCGTGACACGCCTCGGTGCGTGGCTCGATGCGTTGCCCCCCAAGCGGCTCGGGCAGGTCGACGAAGCGGCCGTGCAGTTGCTTGTTCACACGTTCTACGGACGCATTCGCGACGACGACCTGCTGGGCCCCGTCTTCCGGCAGGCGCTCGAAGGGCGCTGGGACATGCATCTGGAAAAAATGGTCGCGTTCTGGAGCAGCATCGTGCTCGGTGCGAAACGTTACCGCGGCAATGTGACGCAGGCGCATCAGCCGTTCGCTCACCTCACCGGCGAGCACTTCAGCCGCTGGCTCGTGCTCTTCTTCGACACGTTAGACGCGCTATTCGAACCGGAAGCCGCCTTCGTCTTTGCCGAGCCGGCGATCCGTATCGCAGAGAGCCTGCAATTGAATCTGTTCGGATGGGAATACGCGCTGCCACCGGCGCAGCGCGCGTTGCTCGACAGCGTGAAGGCCGCGCGGCCCGCACGGCCTCATGAATGAAAAATCGGCGAAATTGTTCGAATTTCGCCGATTTTTATTGATGATTTTTGATTTTTAGTCGGATTTGACCGAAGAATCCGGGACGCCACCCTGCCCCACCGCCCAGCGCTCACGTGCCGCCGTATCGGTATCACGGGCATCGACCCAGCGCTCGCCTTGCGGCGTCGATTCCTTCTTCCAGAACGGGGCTTCGGTCTTCAGATAATCCATGATGAATTCGCACGCGGCGAACGCATCGCCGCGATGCGCCGACGTCACGGCCACCAGCACGATCTGATCGCCCGGGCCCAAGTCGCCGTACCGGTGGATCACCAGCGCGTCGAACAGCCGCCAGCGCTCGCTGGCCTGCGCCACGATCTGCTCAAGCGCCTTCTCCGTCATGCCCGGATAGTGCTCGAGCGTCATGCGCGAGACGTCCTTGCCGTCGTTCAGGTCGCGCACCGTCCCCACGAAACTCGCCACCGCGCCCACGCGCAGGTCGCCCGCGCGCAGTTGGCGAATTTCGGTCGACAGGTCGAAGTCTTCGGTCTGTACGCGGATCGGCATGATCGGGTCTCGGTTCGTCTGCGTTGAGGTCAGCTTGGCGGTTGGCGCTGGACTCAGCCGCCCGTCACTGGCGGGAAGAAGGCCACTTCGCAGCCGTCGGTGAGGCGCGTGGACGCCGGCACCATCGTGTGATTCAGCGCCATGCGCAGGAATCGCTGCTCACCCAGCGTCTCGGCCCACAGCGGCCCGCGCAGGCACAACCATTGGCGCACGTCTCCCACGGTGGTAATGCCGTTGGGCACTTCCACATGTTCTTCGGCCACTTTGAGGGCCTCGCGTACGCTGGCAAAAAAGCGAAGATCGATCTGCATAGGTTGGGCCATGCCGCGTCAGGCGCGACATGCCTGTCTCTCAATATAGAAGGTCGGAAAACGGCAGGAACGCCACCGTCTGCCCCGCTTCGATGCGGTGGCCCGGCGGGTTATCGATGAGGCCGTCGCCCCATACCGTCGACGTCAGCACCGCCGAACTCTGATTCGGGAACGCGCCCAATCCGCCATTGGCGTTCAGGCGGGCACGTACGAACTCGTTGCGGCGATCGGCCTTGGCCTGCGTGAAGTCGGCGCGCATGGCGATACGGCGCGGCGTCACGTCCTGCACGCCTTGCAGGCGAAGGATGAACGGACGCACGAACAGCAGGAACGTCACGAAACTCGACACCGGGTTGCCCGGCAATCCGATGAAATGCGCCGTCTGGGTGGCCTCCGCTGCCGCCGCGCTCGCGCCGGTGCGGTTGACCTCGCCGTAAGCGAGCGGTTTGCCCGGCTTGAGCGCGATCTGCCAAAGATTCAGACGGCCCTCGGCTTCCACCGCGGGTTTGACGTGATCCTCTTCGCCGACGGACACTCCGCCCGACGTGATGATCAGGTCGTTGCCGCGTGCCGCGTCGCGCAGAATGGCGCGTGTGGCCGACAGGTTGTCCGGCACGATGCCGTAGTCGGTCATCTGGCAGCCAAGGTTTTCCAGCAGGCTGCGCAGCACAAAACGATTCGAGTTGTAGATGCTGCCGGCACGCAACGTCTCGCCGGGCATCGTCAGTTCGTCGCCGGTGAAAAACACCGCTACCCGCAGGCGGCGCGCGACCTGAAGCTTCGCGATACCGACCGATGCCGCCAAGCCGAGCGCCGGGGCCCGCAGGCGGGTGCCCGCCGCCAGCACCACGCTGTCGCGGCGGATGTCGGCCCCCTGCCGGTTGACGAACTCGCCATCAGCCGGGGCATGACGAATCACCACCGAACCGTCGTCGCGCGCTTCACACTGTTCCTGCATCACGACGGCGTCCGCGCCTGCGGGCACCGGAGCGCCCGTGAAGATGCGCGCCGCCGTGCCTGCTGCCAGCGGCTCGGGGGCGTGGCCCGCCGGAATGCGTTGCGAGACCGGCAACACCGTCTCTGCGCCCGTCAGATCCGCCCGGCGCACGGCATAGCCGTCCATCGCGCTGGTGTCCATCGGCGGCACGTCGAGCGTAGCCACGACATCGGCCGCCAGCACGCGCCCGTTGGCCGCGAGCGTGTCGACGGTTTCCGTCTGCCCGAGCGGACGGGCAGCGGCCAGAACAGCGTCAAGCGCTTCTTGTGTACTCAGCATGACAGGCGTCGCGGGCCCGACAGGGCCCGGGAAGAAAAAGAGAGAGGGCGTCCCGATGCGTTCACGTGATGTGACACCGGGACGCCGCGGCGTCCATCGGCCAACGCATCGGCCAACGCATTAGCCAACTTACAGGCCGGTATGTTCCGCAATATAGGCCTTCACGCGGGCGACGTCGTTCTGCACCGTCTCGACGCGTTGCGGCAGCGATTCGAGTTGCTCGAAGCCCGCCGGACGCGGCGGCTCACGATGCAGCGCTTCACGAATCGTTTCGGCAAACTTGGCCGGCTGGGCCGTTTCGAGCACCACCATCGGCACGCCCGGTTCCAGTGCTTCGCGCGCAACCTTCACGCCGTCGGCCGTGTGGGTGTCGATGACCACGTCGTAGCGCTTCGCCACGTCCTGAATCGTCGCCACACGGTCGGCGTGCGTGCTGCGGCCCGACACAAAGCCGAACTGCGCCACGCGTGCAAACGCATCGGTGCCCGACAGGTCGAAACCGCCCTGCTCCACCTTGGCGAGCAGCGCCGCCGTGGCCTGCGCGTCGCGGTCCAGCAGATCGAACAGAAAACGCTCGAAATTCGACGCCTTCGAGATATCCATGCTCGGGCTGCTGGTGTGGAAGGTCTCGGCCGACTTGCGCACGCGATAGTTGCCGGTGCGGAAGAACTCGTCGAGCACGTCGTTCTCGTTGGTCGCCACGACGAGCTTGTGGATCGGCAGGCCCATCATGCGCGCGATGTGACCTGCGCAGACGTTGCCGAAGTTGCCCGACGGCACGGTGAACGACACTTTGCCGTCCTGGCCCGACTTGCCGCCCGTGGCAGCAAAGTAGCCCTTGAAGTAGTAGACGACCTGCGCGACCACACGGGCCCAGTTGATCGAGTTGACCGTGCCGATCTTGTAACGCGCCTTGTAGGCGTGATCGTTCGAGACGGCCTTGACGATGTCCTGACAGTCGTCGAACACGCCTTCGACCGCGAGGTTGAAGATGTTCGGGTCTTGCAGGCTGTACATCTGCGCGGTCTGGAACGCGCTCATCTTGCCGGCCGGCGAGAGCATGAAGACACGAATGCCTTCCTTGCCGCGCATGGCGTATTCCGCTGCGCTGCCCGTATCGCCGGACGTCGCGCCCAGAATGTTCAGGGCGTCGCCGTGCTGAGCCAGTGCGTACTCGAACAGGTTGCCAAGCAATTGCATGGCCATGTCCTTGAACGCGAGCGTCGGGCCGTTCGAGAGCGCCAGCAACGACAGTTGCGTGCCGTTCTCGACGCCCAGCGGCAGCAGCGGCGTGATCTCGGTGGCGTCTTCGCCCGGACGCACATTGCGATACACCTCGGCGGTGTACGTGCGGCGCGTCAGGTCGGCCAGCACTTCCACCGGAACATCGCCGGCGAACTTGGCCAGCACTTTCGCGGCCAGATCGGCGTACGACAACTGGCGCCAGGCGCGCAGCTCGTCGGCCGAGACTTGCGGGTATTCCGTGGGCAGATAGAGGCCGCCATCCGGCGCCAGCCCGCCCAGCAGGATGCTGGAAAACGATTGCGGCTCGCCCGAAGTCAGGCCCGCGCCGCGCGTGGAGATGTATTTCATGTCAGTCGTTGTCCTGTCCGTGGTCCAGTGGTGTCGAGTCGCTGCCAAGCGTTCAGCTCAGCGACTCCATACGGATACGCGTGACCTTCGAGAGTACGGTGCCCATCGCTTCGATCTTCGCGATGGCGGCATTGATGTGCTTCTCTTGCGTCACATGCGTCAGGAGGATGATGTCGGTCTGATGCTCGCCTTCGCGCGACTCTTTTTGCAGCAACGCGTCGATCGAGATATCCAGATCCGCCAGAATGCGCGTGAGTTCTGCCATCACGCCAGCCCGGTCGACCACGCGCAGGCGCAGGTAGTAGCTGGTGGTGACTTCGTCCATCGACAGCACCGGGGTGTTCGATAGCGCGTCGTGCTGGAACGCCAGATGCGGCACGCGATGTTCCGGATCGGCCGTTTGCAGGCGCGTCACATCAACGATGTCGGCCACGATCGCCGAGGCGGTCGGCTCGGCACCGGCGCCCTTGCCGTAGTACAGCGTGGCGCCGACGGCGTCGCCTTGCACCAGCACCGCGTTCATCGCACCTTCCACGTTGGCGATCAGGCGCTTGGTCGGAATCAGCGTCGGATGCACGCGCAGTTCGATCCCCGCTTCCGTGCGGCGCGTGATGCCCAGCAGCTTGATGCGATAGCCGAGTTCTTCGGCGTATTTGATGTCGATGGCGGCCAGCTTGGTGATGCCTTCCACATAGGCGCGGTCGAATTGCACCGGCACGCCGAACGCGATGGCGCTCATCAGCGTGAGCTTGTGAGCGGCGTCCACGCCTTCGATGTCGAACGTCGGGTCGGCTTCTGCGTAGCCCAGACGCTGCGCGTCGGCGAGGGCCACGTCGAAGTCGATGCCCTTGTCGCGCATCTCCGAGAGGATGAAGTTCGTGGTGCCGTTGATGATGCCGGCGATCCACTGAATACGGTTGGCCGTCAGGCCTTCGCGCAGGGCCTTGATGATCGGAATACCGCCGGCGACGGCAGCTTCGAACGAGACCATCACATTGGCCTTGCGGGCAGCGGCAAAAATCTCGTTGCCGTACACCGCCAGCAGCGCCTTGTTGGCCGTGACCACGTGCTTGCCGTTCTCGATCGCCTTGAGGACGAGCTCTTTGGTGAGGTCGTACCCGCCGATGGTCTCGACCACCACGTCGATGGCCGGATCGTTGACCACTTCGAACGGATCGCCCGTCACTTCGGCGGCGTTGCCTACTAGGCCCTTGGCGCGTTCGACGTTGCGCACGGCGACCTTGGTAATCTCGATGCCCCGGCCAGCGCGACGTTGGATTTCTTCCTGGTTGCGTGCGAGCACTTGAAAGGTGCCGTAGCCTACCGTGCCAAGGCCGAGCAGGCCCAATTTGATCGGTTTCATGCAGTTTTACTCAAAAGTCGAAATCGGTTGGTGCGCATCACTTGCCGTGGCGACGGCGATAACCGTCAAGGAAGCGGGCAATGCGGCTGATGGCATCTTCCAGGTCGCCCTCGTGAGGCAGGAACACTACGCGGAAATGGTCGGGGTGCATCCAGTTGAAGCCGCTGCCCTGCACCAGCAGGACCTTTTCTTCGAGCAACAACTGGAGGATGAACTCCTGATCGTTGGCGATGGGGTACACCGCCGGATCGAGACGCGGGAAGAGATACAGCGCCGCCTTGGGCTTCACGCACGTCACGCCGGGGATGGCGGTAAGCATGCGGTGCGCGATCTCACGCTGCTCGTACAGGCGTCCGCCCGGCACGATCAGGTCCTTGATGCTTTGATAGCCGCCCAGTGCGGTCTGAATCGCGTACTGGCCGGGCACGTTCGGGCACAGGCGCATCGACGCGAGGATGTTGAGCCCCTCGATATAGTCGCGCGCCGGGCGCTTGTCGCCGGATACGATCATCCAGCCCGCGCGGTAGCCGCACGCGCGATAGCTCTTCGACAGGCCGTTGAACGTGATGGTGAGCACGTCTTCGGAGAGCGAGGCCAGCGAGGTGTGGGTCGCGCCGTCGTAGATGATCTTGTCGTAGATCTCGTCGGCGTAGATGATCAGCTTGTGCTCGCGCGCCAGGGAGACGATTTCCTTGAGGACTTCGTCGGTGTAGAGCGCGCCGGTGGGGTTGTTCGGGTTGATGACGACGATCGCGCGCGTGTTCGGCGTGATCTTCTTGCGAATGTCGGCCAGATCCGGCTGCCAGTCGGCTTGCTCGTCGCACACATAGTGCACGGGCGTGCCGCCCGAGAGACTCACGGCAGCCGTCCACAGCGGGTAGTCGGGCGCGGGCACCAGCACTTCGTCGCCGTCGTTGAGCAGCGCCTGCATGGCCATCACGATCAGCTCGGACGCCCCGTTGCCGAGGTAGATGTCGTCGAGCTGCACGTCCTTGATGGCCTTCTGCTGGGCGTAATGCATGATCGCCTTGCGCGCCGCGAACACGCCTCGCGAATCGGAGTAACCGGCCGAGTTCGGCAGGTTGCGGATCATGTCCTGCACGATCTCGTCGGGCGGCTCGAAACCGAACGGCGCCAGATTGCCGATGTTCAGCTTGATGATGCGATGACCCTCGTCTTCCATGCGCTTGGCATGTTCAAGCACGGGCCCACGAATGTCGTAGCAGACATTCTGCAATTTCTGCGATTTGAGGATCGGTTTCACGGCGGTCGTTATTCTTGACTGGCTTGACTGGCTTGACGGGCGGCTGGCATGCCGACCTCTGGCGCAACGCTTGGACCGCAGGCGGGATTTGAGCGGACCGGCTATCCTCAGGCAAAATGCCCGATGTCCCCGGTTCCGGTGTCGCAAATGCCGCACTGCAACGGTTTGCCGTGCTGCGTACGGCAAAAAGCTATAATTTAGCCAATTATGACAGAGTTCGGCAATGCATCATTGACGGTTTCCGCCACGCGAGGCAAGATGCCCGACCGCGCCGAGCGTATAAATCCGTTCCGTTCATCAAGCGATCTGCTGCCACTCCGTCTCTATCCCTTATCCATTCCGTCCGCATCCGGTAGGGAATCTCCGAAAGTGAAACTGCACCAAGACCCCTCGCAAGCCTTGAACACGGTCACCGGCTACGGACCGGGTTATATCGAGATCAACAAGACGCGTCACAACCACAGTGTGATCGTCGCGCCCGAGGGCGAGATTCAAGCCTGGCCGGTATCGGCGTTCGATGCGCTCGAGCCGGCCCATTTCGAAGCCTTACGTGCCCTCGACCCGGAAGTCGTGATTTTCGGCAGCGGCGAGCGGCTGCGCTTCGCCCACCCGCGTCTCACCGCCTCGTTGACCAGCACGCGCATCGGCGTCGACTCGATGGATACGCAAGCGGCCTGCCGCACCTACAACATCCTGATGAGTGAAGGCCGCCGCGTCGTACTGGTCGTGCTCGTCGACAACGGAATGCCTGAGTGACCCGCGCCCCCGCCAAGACCGGGAACTCAGGGCTGCCTGCCGCTCACGCGCCGCTGCCCCCTGACCTCTCTCCTGCTGCACCGTACCCGCTCTCGCCCGCCGCGTTCTGGACGCTGCTCATCGGCTTTGCCCTCGTATGGTTCGGCATGCTGGATTATCGGCATCTGATCGCCAGCGACGAAGGCCGCTACGCCGAAATGGCGCGCGAGATGTGGACGACGGGCGACTGGATTACGCCGCGCTACAACGGCTACAAGTATTTCGAGAAGCCGCCGCTGCAAACCTGGATGAATGCGCTCACGTTCGCGGCGTTCGGTCTGGGCGAATGGCAGGCGCGACTCTGGACGGCTCTGACCGGCTTCGCCGGCGTGCTGATGGTGGGCTACACCGGCCGGCGCGTGTTCAACGCGCGTGTGGGCCTGTTTGCCGCCGCCGCGCTGGCAAGCGCCCCGCTGTGGGCGCTGCTCGGGCACTTCAACGTGCTCGACATGGGGCTGTCGTTCTTCATGGGGCTGTCGCTGTGTGCCCTGCTGCTCGCGCAACGCCCCGGACTGCCCCGCCCGTCGGTGCGCGGCTGGATGTGGCTGTGCTGGGCCGCCATGGCGCTTGCCGTGTTGAGCAAGGGGCTTGTGGGCATCGTGCTGCCCGGCGCCGTGCTCGTGCTCTACACGCTCGTCGCCCGCGACTGGGCGCTGTGGAAGCGCCTGTACCTCGGCAGCGGCCTGATCGTGTTCTTCCTGATCGCAGCGCCGTGGTTCGTGCTCGTGCAGATGCGCAACCCCGAGTTCTTTGATTTCTTCTTCATCAACGAGCACTTCCGCCGCTTCGCCGAGGAAGGTCATAACCGCGACGGCGCGCTCTGGTACTTCGTACCGGTGTTCCTCGTGGGTTTCCTGCCCTGGCTGTCGATACTGCCCGGCACCGTGCGCGCCACGTGGCGCATGCCCCATCAGCCCAACGGCTTCGCGCCGACCGTGCTGATGTGGACGTGGTCGATCTTCATCTTTGTCTTTTTCAGCGTCTCGCACTCGAAGCTGATCTCGTACCTGCTGCCGATCGCGCCGGCCATGGCCCTGCTGTTCGGCCTGTATCTGGCGCAGATGCGCCGTGACCAGTTGCGTGTGCATCTGGCCGGGTATGCCGTGTTTCTGATCGCAGCGCTCGTCATGGTGGCGATCTTCGTCGGCCGTTCGGGCAGCGTGCGTAACCCCAACGAGTTGTACAAGGCGTTCCAGATCTGGCTGTATTTCGCGTTGGGTGCCGGTTTGGTAGGCACGCTGGTCGCCTGGCGGCTCGCGCGCCATAGCGCCCGCCGGGCCGTCATCATGTTCGCCACGGCCATGTTGCTGCTCACGACCATCGGCGGCATGGGCCACGAGGTCTTCGGGCGGCAAAGCTCGGGCGTGCTGCTGGTGCCGGCCATCAAGGCGGAGATGCAGCGACTCGGACCCGGCACGCCGTTCTATTCAGTCAATGTGCTCGATCACACCATGCCGTTCTATCTCGGCACGGACATGATCATGGTGCAGCACCCGGACGAACTCGAATTCGGCGTAAAGCAGGAGCCACAGAAATGGGTACCGACGCTGGCCGACTTTTACACGCGCTGGCGCGCCGATCCGAAGGCGCTCGCGCTGGTCGATCCGGACACGTTCGGCAAGCTTGAAGCCGAGCACTTGCCCATGCGTGTCATCGCGCGCGACGCCCGGCGCGTTGTTATTAGCAAACCACTTCCGCAAGACAACGTAAAATAGCGCGTTTATAGTGCGTTTCAAGCGCCGGTTCGACTACCGGCCGCGGCATTCGTCTCAACATCCGAAATTATCAGGCACGGGGTTCGCGGGGAGCCCCTGCCTTCGGAAAAGTGTCGGTGCGTGCGCAGGACTATTGAAATCGACAGGGGTGTGACCCGGGCCGTTCGGGCCGTGCGCCAGCGGGCGCGGCCTAAGGATCAGCCAAGGAACGCCATCCATAATTATTCACAAACGTTCACAAACGTTCCATGAATCTCGCTACGTTTTCCCTTATTCTCACGGGCGTGCTGCTCAACGCGTGCGCCCAGCTGTTGCTCAAGGCAGGCGCCAATTCCATCGGCGCGCTCGAATTCACGCGCGCCAACATCGTGCCCATCGGCATCAAGCTCGCCACGCAGGTGCCGATCATGGGCGGCCTGGTGTGCTATGCCATCAGCGTCGTCGTGTGGATTCTGGCGCTCTCGCGCGTTGAAGTCTCGATTGCTTACCCGATGCTCTCGCTCGGCTACGTGGTGAACGCGTTTGCCGCGTGGTACCTGTTCGGCGAGACCCTGTCGATGCAACGTGTCATCGCCATCGGCATCATTCTGGTCGGTGTTTATATTCTTGCGCGCAGCTAAGCTCTGCGCCGCTTACCTGAGGCCTTGTCTACTACCATGAGCGAATCGGCGACCCCCACTGCCAATCAACCGTTCCTGCCGTTCACGCGGCCCAGCATCGACGACGCGACCATTGCAGGCGTCACCGAAGTGCTGCGTTCGGGCTGGATCACCTCGGGCCCGCAAGTAAAGGCCTTCGAACAAGCGTTGTCCGAATTTTTCGGCGGGCGCCCTGTGCGCACGTTCAATTCGGGCACGGCCACGCTGGAAATCGGCCTGCGCATTGCCGGCGTGCAAAGCGGTGACGAAGTCATCACCACGCCGCTGTCGTGGGTGGCTACCGCGAACGTCATTCTCGAAGTGGGCGCCACGCCCGTGTTCGTCGATGTCGATCCGGCCACGCGCAACATCGATCTCGATCTGCTCGAAAAGGCGATCACCCCGAAGACGCGCGCCATCATCCCCGTCTATCTCGCCGGGCTGCCGGTCGATATGGATCGTCTGTACGACATCGCGCGCCGCCACAACCTGCGCGTGATCGAAGACGCGGCTCAGGCCATGGGCTCGACCTGGAAGGGCAAGCGCATCGGCGCGTTCGGCGATCTGATCTCGTTCAGCTTCCATCCGAACAAGAACCTGACGTCGATCGAAGGCGGCGCCCTCGTGTTCAACAACGAGGACGAAGCGCGTCTGGCCGAGAAGTACCGTCTGCAAGGCGTGACGCGTATCGGCATGGACGGCATGGATGTCGACGTGCTCGGCGGCAAGTACAACCTGACCGACGTGGCCGCCCGTGTCGGTGTGGGCCAGATGCCGCACCTCGCCGAATTCAACCGCCGCCGCACCGAACTCGCCCAGTTGTATTTCAAGGGACTCTCGAACGGTGCGGCCGCCGCGCTGGGCCTCGGCCTGCCGCCCGCCGACTTCGAGAACTCGAACTGGCATATGTTCCAGGTCGAACTGCCGCTGGATCGCCTGACGATCAGCCGCGCCGACTTCATGGAAAAGCTCAAGGCGGCCGGCATCGGCAGCGGCGTACACTATCCCGCCATTCACCTGTTTACAATGTATCGGGCACTTGGACATCACGAAGGGCAGTTCCCGCAGACCGAGCGTCTGGGTCGCTCGCTCCTCACGCTGCCCCTGTTCCCTGCCATGACGAACGACGACGTCACGCGCGTTTGCGACGCCGTCAACGCCATTAGCGCCAATCATCAAAAATGACTCATCCACAACTCTCCGTCGTCATCCCGGTTTATAACGAAGAGGCTGGCCTCGCCGCCCTCTTCACCCGGCTATACCCGGCGCTCGACCAACTGGGGCTGACCTACGAAGTGGTGTTCGTCAATGACGGCAGCCGCGACCGCTCGGCCGCCATTCTTGCCGAACAGTACCGCCTGCGCCCGGACGTGACGCGCGTCGTGCTGTTCAACGGCAACTATGGCCAGCACATGGCCATTCTGGCGGGCTTCGAACACACGCGTGGCGAATGGGTCATCACGCTCGACGCCGACCTCCAGAACCCGCCGGAAGAAATCGGCAAGCTGGTCGATCAACTGGCCGCCGGTCACGACTATGTGGGCACGATCCGCATGAACCGTCAGGACACGTGGTTCCGCCGGAATGCCTCGCGCCTCATGAATCGTCTGCGCGAGCGCATCACGCGCATCCGCATGACCGATCAGGGCTGCATGCTGCGCGGCTACAGCCGCCATATCGTGGACACCGTCAATCAGTGCCGCGAGATCAACACGTTCATCCCGGCGCTGGCTTACACCTTTGCGCAGAATCCGACCGAAGTGCACGTCGCGCACGAAGAACGCTTTGCCGGCGAGTCGAAATACTCGCTCTATAGCCTGATTCGCCTGAACTTCGATCTGGTGACCGGTTTCTCGGTCGTGCCGCTCCAATGGCTCTCGGGCGTGGGCATTACGTTGTCCGCCGCGTCGGGCGTGCTGTTCGTCGTGCTGATGGCACGCCGTTTCCTGTTCGGCTCGGAAGTCCAGGGCGTATTCACCCTGTTTGCTGTTACGTTCTGCCTGCTCGGCGTGATTCTGTTCGGCATGGGCTTGCTCGGCGAGTACATCGGCCGTATCTATCAGCAGGTGCGTCAGCGTCCGCGCTATCTGGTGCAAGCCGTGCTGCAAGAGCAGTCGGGCCGCAGTGCCGCCACGGCAGCCCTGTCGAATAGTTCGAACAGCTCGGCCGCCGGCGCGACGGAACTGGGTGCGGACGCCGCGCAGGATGCCGCATCGGACAGCCCCGCCCATCGCACGGGCGCACGTTGACAGGCCCGGAAATTACACACGTCATGAGTTCCAAAGCTGTCGTATTCGCTTATCACAACGTCGGCGTGCGCTGCCTGCAAGTGCTGCTCGCACGCGGCGTCGATGTCGCGCTCGTGGTGACCCATCAGGACAACCCGAACGAGAACATCTGGTTCGGCAGCGTGGCCTCGGTCGCCGCCGAGCACGGCATTCCGGTCATCACGCCCGACGATCCGGCCGATCCCGCGCTGGCGGCCCAGATCGCCGCCGTCGCACCGGATTTCATCTTCTCGTTCTATTACCGCCACATGATCCCGGTGCCGGTGCTGGCGATCGCCCCGAAGGGGGCGTTCAACATGCACGGCTCGCTGCTGCCGAAGTATCGCGGCCGCGTGCCGGTAAACTGGGCGGTTTTGAAGGGTGAAACGGAAACGGGTGCCACGCTGCACGAGATGGCCCTCAAGCCGGACGCGGGCGCCATCATCGACCAGACGTCGGTGCCCATCCTGCCGGACGACACGGCGGGCGAGGTGTTCGAGAAAGTCACGGTGGCCGCCGAGCAGACGCTCTGGCGTTGCCTGCCGGCACTGCTGGCGGGCACGGCGCCCCGCCACGCCAACAATTTGGCCGAAGGCAGCTATTTTGGCGGCCGCAAGCCGGAAGACGGCCGTATCGACTGGACGAAGCCTGCCGTCGAGGTCTATAACCTGATTCGTGCGGTCGCCCCGCCGTATCCGGGCGCGTTTACCGATGTCGGCGAGCGCCGCTGGGTGGTCACGCGGGCCCGCCTGTCACGGGCGCCCGCCCCCGCCGGTTTGCCCTGCGGCGTGCAAGTAGTGGATAATGCGCTCCTTGGCGTTTGCGGCGACGGAAATGCCCTCGTCATTCATGAACTAACGCTGGACGGCAAGGTTGTCACGCCGACACAGTTTTCCCAGCTCAATCACTGACCGTAATATGAAAAAAGTCCTGATTCTCGGTGTCAACGGGTTCATCGGCCACCATCTGTCGAAACGCATCCTGGAGACGACCGACTGGGAAGTTTATGGCATGGACATGCTCACGGACCGCCTTGGCGATCTGATCAACCACGAGCGCATGCACTTCTTCGAAGGCGACATCACGATCAACAAGGAATGGGTCGAGTACCACATTCGCAAGTGCGACGTGATTCTCCCGCTGGTGGCCATTGCAACGCCGGCAACCTACGTGAAGGCGCCGCTGCGCGTGTTCGAACTCGACTTCGAGGCGAACCTGCCGATCGTTCGCTCGGCCGTGAAGTACGGCAAGCATCTGGTGTTCCCGTCGACCTCCGAGGTCTACGGCATGTGCACCGACGGTGAATTCGACCCGGAAAACTCGCCGCTGATCTACGGCCCGATCAACAAGCCGCGCTGGATTTACGCCTGCTCGAAGCAGCTCATGGATCGTGTGATCTGGGGCTACGGCATGCAGGAAGGCCTGAACTTCTCGCTGTTCCGCCCGTTCAACTGGATTGGCGCCGGCCTGGACTCGATCTACACGCCGAAGGAAGGTTCGTCGCGCGTGGTCACGCAGTTCCTGGGTCACATCGCCCGTGGCGAGAACATCAGCCTGGTCGACGGCGGCAGCCAGAAGCGCGCGTTCACGGACATCGATGACGGTATCGACGCGCTCGTGCGCATCATCGACAACAAGAACAACGTTGCCAGCGGCAAGATCTACAACATCGGCAACCCGAAGAACAACTTCTCGGTGCGCGAACTGGCCAACATGATGCTGAAGCTGGCCGGCGAATTCCCCGAGTACGCCGAGACGGCCAAGAAGGTTCAGATCGTCGAAACGTCGTCGGACGCCTACTACGGCACCGGCTACCAGGACGTGCAGAACCGTGTGCCGAAGATCGAAAACACGATGCAGGAACTGGGCTGGGCACCGACCACGACGATGGATGACGCCCTGCGCAAGATCTTCGAAGCATATCGCGGCCACGTCGCCGAAGCTCGCCGACTGGTCGAGTAAGCATCAGACCCGCTCCCCCATGGTGGCGGGTCTCGTTGCATGAATCGCACTGCACGCCCGGTGCGCCCCTGGCGCATCGGGCGTTTTTGACTCGGTATTTCCTACGTAATGTCTACGTAATGCCTGCGCATTTCCCGCGAATGGCTCGTGAATCGCCCGGGCATCGCGTGCGCAGCTAATGTTTTCGCGGCATCCGCAACATCGGGCACCCGGCGTGCCACGATGCCCCACACGAGGACGGCTATGGCCAAGATTGTCCTGAAGATTGACGTCGACACCCTGCGCGGTACTCGCGAAGGCGTGCCCAACCTGCTCGCCGCATTGGCGGAGCATCAGGCGCAGGCCACCTTCCTGTTCAGCCTGGGGCCGGACCATACCGGTTGGGCGCTCAAGCGCGTCTTCCGTCCCGGCTTTCTGAAAAAGGTTTCGCGCACGTCGGTGGTTGAGCATTACGGCTTCAAGACGCTGATGTACGGCACGCTGCTGCCCGGGCCCGATATCGGCCTGCGTGCGGCCGACGTCATGCGCACCGTGCAGACCGCCGGCCACGAGACCGGCATCCACACGTGGGACCACACGTACTGGCAGGACAATGTGCGCGGACGTGACGCCGATTGGACGCAACGCCAGATGTCACAGGCCTACGCCCGCTTCGGCCAGATCTTCGGTGCACCGCCGGTGACGCACGGCGCGGCCGGCTGGCAGATGAACAACCACGCGTTTCGCCAGATCGACGCCTGGGGCATGAAGTATTCGTCCGACGGGCGCGGCCACGCCCCGCATTACCCGATCGTCGACGGCGTGCGCCTGAATCACGTGCAGATGCCCACGACGCTGCCGACGGTCGACGAACTGCTCGGCGTCGATGACCGCGACGCGAATGCCGTGGCCGAACACCTGCTTGCCCTGACTCGCGATCCGGCGCAAGATCACGTGTTCACGCTGCACGCGGAACTTGAAGGTCAGAAGCTTGCCCCACTGTTCCGCCAGGTGCTGGCCGGATGGCGTCGCCAGGGGCATGATCTGGTGACCATGGGTCAGTACTACGAGACGCTCGATCTTGCCAGCCTGCCGGCACGTCCGGTGATGTGGGGCGAAGTCCAGGGCCGCTCGGGCGACTTGATTCTCGAGGGCCAGGCAGCCGCCTGAACCCGCTTTCCCGCGATCCCCCCAGATTCCCTTTTCCGGCCTTGAACGGCCACCCCAAGGAGACCAACGTGACGGTAGCCATCGACACTCTCGTGCCTGACTTCACCGCACCGGCCACTGGCGGCGACTTCTCGCTCAAGGCCCATCGTGGCCAGAAGGTAGTGATCTATTTTTATCCGAAAGACAACACGCCCGGCTGCACCACCGAGGGCATGAACTTTCGCGATAGCTACGCCGAGTTTCAGGCGGCCGGCGCGCAGATCGTCGGCGTGTCGCGCGACAGTCTGCGCTCGCACGAGAATTTCCAGCGCAAGCTCGAACTGCCCTTCCCGCTGATCTCCGATGGCGACGAAGCGGTGTGCAAGTTGTTCGGTGTCATCAAGCTGAAAAAACTGTATGGCAAAGAACATATGGGGATCGAACGCAGTACGTTCGTGATCGACGAAAAGGGTGTGCTGCGTCTGGAATGGCGTGGCGTGCGCGTGCCGGACCACGTCAGCGATGTGCTCGCTGCCGTCAAGGCACTCTGAAGGTGAAAATGGCGCATCGGCGTAGCGATGATGCAGCGCTGATGCAGCGTTGACCCAACGGTGCCGGGCAATGTCCGGCCGACCTGAGCGTCAGCGTCCGAGCGCTATTCGCGAACGTGTTGCCAAAGCGTCGACGACGCCGCCAGTCAGGTGATTCGACGCTATACAAGCACCGTCAGAGACGTTATAGTCGGTCGTAATGATCAAGCGCATTGAACGAGACTATTGCAGGCGTCGCCACGGCGGCGCCTTCAGCCAAGCCGCCTCTCCGGTGCGTCCGGGCAGGCGGCTTTTTTGTTGCCGGGATGTGATGTATTGCGGTCTGTCCCGGCCGAGTAGTGTTGTGTTTTCTTGAACGGGAAATCTATGCCATTGCCATCGGCGCCGACCAAACCGGGCACGCTGCTTGCCCCGGAACAATTCCCCACTCGCCTCAAACCTTCGCGCACGGAGGCCAAGAAACCGATCCCCTCGTCTGAACAACATGCACTGGGCGAATCGTCTGGTGCGGCTGGTACGGCCGAATTGAAGGTCGTCCCCACGACATCACCCGTGGCGCAGACTGCACCTCAGTCGCCACCCGCTGTTGCACGCTCGCCGCGTTCGGCACCTGTAGCCGACCCGTCAGGCGCGAATACGCCGCTCAAGGCGGTGAAGGCGCCCGCACCGGCCAACGGCGCGAAACGCGCGCGCGTGAAAGACCTGGAACCGGCCAAGCTCTTCGTGCTCGACACGAATGTGCTCATGCACGACCCGAGCAGCCTGTTCCGCTTTGAAGAGCACGACGTCTATCTGCCGATGATGACGTTGGAAGAGCTCGACAATCACAAGAAGGGCATGTCGGAAGTGGCGCGCAATGCGCGTCAGGTGAGCCGTACGCTCGACGGGCTGGTCGCCGAAAGCGGCACGAAGTCGATGTCCGAGGGCATTCCGCTCTCGCGCCTTGGCAACAAGGACGCCACGGGCCGCCTGTACTTCCAGACCGACCTGCCCGAACCGCCGCCGCTCGAAGGGCTGCCGCAGGGCAAGGCCGACAATCAGATTCTGAGCGTCGTGCGTGCCTTGCAGGACAAGTTCCGCGATCGTCAGGTCGTGCTGGTGTCGAAGGACATCAACATGCGCGTCAAGGCGCATGCGCTCGGCCTGCCGGCGGAAGACTACTTCAACGACAAGGTGCTCGAGGACAGCGATCTGCTCTACTCGGGCGTGATGTCCCTGCCGCCGGACTTCTGGACGAAGCACGGCAAGGGCATGGAAAGCTGGCAGGACAACCGCACCGGCACCACGTTCTACCGCATCACCGGGCCGTCGTGCACCAGCTTCCTCATCAACCAGTTCGTGTATCTCGAGACGAATAACGGCGAAGCGCCGTTCTACGCTCAGGTGCGCGAGATCAACGGCAAGACGGCGTTGTTGCAGACGCTGCGCGACTACGGTCACCACAAGAACAACGTGTGGGGTATCACGGCGCGCAACCGCGAGCAGAACTTTGCGCTGAACCTGCTGATGAATCCGGAAATCGACTTCATCACGCTGCTGGGTCAGGCAGGCACCGGCAAAACGCTGCTGGCGCTGGCGGCCGGTCTGGCGCAGACGCTCGACGAGAAGCGCTACAACGAGATCATCATCACGCGCGCAACCGTGCCCGTCGGTGAAGATATCGGCTTCCTGCCGGGTACCGAGGAAGAGAAGATGCAACCGTGGATGGGCGCATTCGACGACAACCTCGAAGTGCTGCAAAAGACCGACGACTCCGCCGGTGAATGGGGCCGCGCAGCCACGCAGGAACTGATTCGCTCGCGACTCAAGGTCAAGAGCATGAACTTCATGCGCGGCCGCACGTTCGTGAACAAGTTCGTCATCATCGATGAGGCGCAGAATCTGACGCCGAAGCAGATGAAGACGCTTGTGACGCGCGCCGGTCCTGGCACCAAGCTGATCTGCCTGGGCAACATCGCGCAGATCGACACGCCGTATCTGACCGAAGGCAGCTCGGGTCTGACCTACGTCGTGGATCGCTTCAAGGGCTGGGGTCACAGCGGTCACGTGACGCTCGCACGTGGTGAGCGTTCGCGTCTGGCCGATTACGCAGCAGAAATCCTGTAACGCTGGCGAAGCTTCACTCGCAGCGATGACGGCGCCTTCGGGCGCCGTTTTTTATGCCTGTTGAAAAGTTGTCGAACGGTCAGTCATCTCCACCGACCTCGCAGTCCAAACGCAGCATTGATGGCGCGGCGCTGACAAAATCACCCGGGAACTGCCTGTTTTGTGACCTCGACGCCACAAAAAGTCCGGATTTCGGCACTTATGCGATGCATTCGCCCGGTAAGCGTCGTAAACTCGGCGCATGCGAATCCAGCGCCCCTTCCGCATTCATCGCTCCACCGCCGCCCACCCGGCATCGCCGCGTGCGCATGCGCTGCCGTCACTGTCGTGGTTGTCGGGACGTTGCGTCGCCGCGCTGGCCGTCACCATACTGGTCGCGGCTTGCTCCTCCGGCCCCAGCGTCCGCCAAGGCAGCAACGCCAATTTCGGCAACCGCACGATGGGCCCCGAGCGTAGCGCCGGGCAGGAGGAAATCACGATCGAGGCGATGAGTCTCGTCGGCATTCCTTACCGTTACGGCGGCAATACGCCGGATTCCGGTTTCGATTGCAGCGGTCTGGTTCGTTATGTGGTGGCGCGCGCCGCTGGCGTGAATCTGCCGCGCACGACCGCCGACATGAGCAGCATCGGTACGCCGCTCGAACGCGACGACCTCGCCTCCGGCGACCTCATCTTCTTCAATACGACGGGACGCGCCCACTCGCACGTGGGTATCTATGTCGGTCAGGGGAAATTCGTGCACGCGCCGAATACGGGCGGGACAGTACGGCTGGAAAGCCTGTACATCCCGTACTGGGCACGCCGCATCGATGGCGTCCGGCGCGTGGCGGCCAACAAGGCGCCGGCAGGCAATACGACTTACGTGAACCGTTCCGCACCGGATACGGTGGCGGCACAGACGCCGGCAACGGCACCACTGCCAGTCGTGCCGATGAACACCGCACCGAACCGTCCGTTGACGTCAGCGACGCCCTCGCCGCTCGAAACACCACAAGTGGCACCGCAAGCGGCACCACCGAATCGCACGGCCAATCTGGCCCCGTCGCCCGCTCAGGACGACGACCCCATCGCACGATTCGCCAACAGTTCGATGTAACGACTTCTGGCCGACGAGGTATTGCACCCCGTTCGGCCTTGTCTTGCCGGATCAGTGCAAATGCGCAAGCAAGGTTGCGGCACCACCAACATTAATGGCGACGCCCATCAGGGTAGCCAGCGGGCGAATACGCAGCGAACGTTGGATCATCGTGGTCATGTTGGGCTCCTTTGCCATGCAATTAAACGCTATGGACAAATGATAATCAATTGCAATTAGCTATTGAAATTGATTGTCGCGATGACACCGATAGATCATCGCAATGCTCACCACGTCACGCACGACGGGCAACAAAAAAGCGGCCGAAGCCGCTTTTTTGTTTTGCCGGAACTGACCTTACAGGATCTGCTTGCCGACCCACCAGGCGATGGCGGCAATGAACGCCGACGCCGGAATGGTGAGCACCCAGGCCCAGACGATGTTACCTGCCACTCCCCAGCGCACGGCCGAGAGTTTGCGCGTGGCGCCGACACCGACGATGGCGCCGGTAATCGTGTGCGTCGTCGAGACCGGCACGCCGAGCCACGAGGCGAAGAACAGCGTGAACGCCCCGCCCGTCTCAGCGCAGAAGCCGCCGACCGGTTTGAGCTTCGTGATCTTCTGACCCATCGTGCGCACGATGCGCCAGCCGCCGAACATCGTTCCCAGACCGATGGCCAGATAGCAGCCGACGATCACCCACAGGGGCGGTTCAGCCGCTTCTTGCGGCCACATGCCCGCAGCGATCAGCAGCATCCAGATGATACCGATGGTCTTCTGCGCATCGTTACCGCCGTGCCCGAGGCTATACATCCCGGCCGAAACCAGTTGCAGACGACGGAACCAGCGGTCGACCCGTGCCGGTGGCGTTCGGAAGAACAGCCACGACACCAGCAGCATGAAGAACGAGCCAAGCACGAAGCCGAGCAGCGGCGACACGAAAATAAACGCGACCGTTTGCAGCAGACCGCTCGCGACGAGCGACCCGGTGCCCGCCTTGGCCACTGCCGCACCGACCAGACCACCGATCAGGGCGTGCGAGGAGCTCGACGGAATGCCGTAGTACCAGGTGATGATGTTCCAGGCGATCGCCCCGACCAGTGCACCGAAGATCACATAGTGATCGACGATCTCCGGGTGGACGGTGCCCTTGCCCACCGTCGCCGCGACTTTCAGGTGAAAGACGAACAGCGCGATGATGTTGAACATGGCGGCGAAAGCCACCGCCTGATGCGGCTTCAGCACGCCCGTCGAGACCACCGTAGCGATCGAGTTGGCGGCGTCGTGGAAGCCGTTCATGAAGTCGAACAGAAGCGCCAGCGCGACCAATAGTCCGACCAGCCAGAGGCTGATGTGAAGCGTTGCCATCAATCGTCTCCGCTCAGGCGTTTTCCAACACAATGCCTTCGATGATGTTGGCAACGTCTTCGCACTTGTCGGTCACCGACTCGAGCAATTCCGACACAGCCTTCTGCTTGATCAGCTCTTTCACATCGGCTTCTTCGCGGAACAGCTTCGAGAGCGAACCGCGCAGCAGGCGGTCGGCTTCCGATTCGAGACCGTCGATTTCTTCGCACAACTTCAGGATGTCGCGGGCACGATCCATGTCGTTGAGCAGCGCCACGGCGCTTTGCACGCGCTCGCAGCACTTCACGCAGATCTCGCCGAGCTGACGTGCCTCGGTGGGCACGCTCTTGATGTCATACATCCAGACAGCCGTCGCCACGTCTTCCATCAGATCCAGGATGTCGTCCATGGTACTGATCAGCTTATGGATCTCATCGCGATCAAACGGCGTGATGAACGTCTTGTGCATCAGGTCGATTGTCTCGTGCGTGATGCGATCCGCCTTCTTTTCGCTGTTCTGCACGGCGACGGTACGGGACTCTGCGTTCGGCAGGTCGTTGAGCATGGCGGCAAGCTCTCGGCTGCCGGCAATCATGCACTCCGCGTGCTGGTTGAACAGGTCAAAGAACTTGCCCTCGGTGGGCATGAAGCGACCGAACATTATTGGGAAACTCCGGGTATTGAGTGGGGACTGGTCGACACAAAAACGTCACATTCTACCCTGTTGCGGGCGTGCGTCACCGCACGCCTTCTCAAACAGGCAGTAATTTCGCGTCAGTATTGGGGGCCGGCCAGATTGTCGAACTTGGTGTACGCACCGATGAACGCCAGGCGAACCGCACCGATAGGACCATTACGCTGCTTGGCGATGATGATCTCGGCGGTGCCCTTGTCGGGCGTATCGGGGTTATACACTTCGTCGCGATAGATGAACAGGATGATGTCGGCATCCTGTTCGATGGCGCCCGATTCACGCAGGTCGGACATGACCGGGCGCTTGTTCGGGCGTTGTTCGAGGCTTCGGTTGAGCTGCGAGAGCGCAATCACGGGGACGTTCAGTTCTTTGGCGAGCCCCTTGAGCGAACGCGAAATTTCGGAAATTTCAGTCGCACGGTTCTCACCGTTGCCCGAACCGCTCATCAGCTGCAAGTAATCGATGATGATCAACCCAAGCTTGCCGCACTGACGTGCCAGACGACGCGCACGGGCTCGCAATTCCATCGGGTTGAGTGCAGGCGTCTCGTCGACGAAAAGCTGCGTCTCGTTCATCTTCTGCATCGCGTGCGTGAGCTTCGGCCAGTCTTCATCGACCAGCTTGCCGGTACGCAAGCGATGCTGATCGAGACGCCCGACCGAACCCAACATACGCATGGCCAGCTGCGTCCCCGGCATTTCCATCGAGAACACGGCGACAGGCAGCCCTTCTTCCACGGCGATATGTTCGCCGATGTTCATCGAGAAGGTCGTCTTACCCATCGACGGACGGCCGGCCACGATGATCAGATCGCCACCGTTGAAGCCCGAGGTCATGCGATCGAGATCGACGAAGCCGGTCGGAATGCCGGTGATGTCACTACCGCCTTCGCGGTGGTACAGCTCGTCGATGCGCTCCACCACTTGCGTGAGCAGCGGTTGCAGTTCGAGAAAACCGGTGGCACTGCGCGAGCCTTCTTCGGCGATGGCGAACACTTTCGCCTCGGCCGCGTCGAGCATCTGCCGCACTTCCTTGCCCTGCGGATTGAAAGCGTCGGACGCGATCTCGTCGGCAACCGTCACCAGTTTGCGAAGCACCGCGCGGTCGCGCACGATTTCCGCGTAACGGCGAATGTTCGCCGCACTCGGCGTGTTCTGTGCGAGGGCATTCAGGTAAGCCAGACCACCGACATCTTCGCCTTTGCCTGCACTCGTCAGCGATTCAAAGACGGTGATGACGTCGGCCGGACGGTCGCTCGCGATGAGCCGGCCGATATGCTGATAAATCAGCCGGTGGTCAAAGCGGTAGAAGTCCCATTCGGAAAGAAAGTCGCCGATACGATCCCAGGCGCCGTTATCGAGCAGCAACCCACCGAGCACGGATTGTTCCGCTTCGATGGAGTGCGGCGGCACCTTCAGGGAGTCGAGCTGGGGATCGGGCGCGTTCATGCCGGGCATTATACCGTGCTCGTGCGATCCGCCATTGTCGCGATCCTGACCGGAAAATTCTCGCTTGCGCGACGATTTTCCCGAACGAGATTTGTCCAGCAGTTTCCCGGGAGGCAGCATAAGTCGGAGCTATCGAACGTAACGAACGTGGAACGGAACGCGCAACCGGAAGGCGGTCGGCGGGAGCGAGATCAGACGGGCAATCACGGCAGTGATCTTTGTGCAGCAACGAAAACTGCACGGACAGAACAGACGGACATAAAAAAACGGAAGCCGGCGGACCGGCTTCCGTCTTTTCAACGCGTCGGGAAGCTGACGCGTAATACTTAGGCGTGCTCGCCCAGGACCGAGACGGTCACATCGACGACGACGTCGGTGTGCAGCGCGACCTGAACCGGGAAATCACCCACGGTCTTCAGCGGGCCATTCGGCAGACGCACTTGCATCTTCTCGATCTTGAAGCCTTGACCAGCCAGCGCTTCAGCGATGTCGTGGTTGGTGACCGAACCGAACAGACGGCCGTCAACACCCGACTTCTGCGAGATTTGCACGGTCAGACCCGACAGCTTTTCGCCTTCGGCTTGTGCACCGGCCAGCTTCTCAGCAGCAGCCTTTTCCAGTTCGGCGCGGCGAACTTCGAATTCGGCGATCGCGTCCTTCGTGGCACGGCGAGCCTTCTTGTTCGGGATCAGGAAGTTACGTGCGAAACCATCCTTGACCTTCACGATGTCGCCCAGGTTACCCAGGTTGACGACTTTTTCCAGCAGAATCACTTGCATTATCTATTCTCCTTCGTCGACTGGCGATTAAGCACCGTGCAGATCGGTGTACGGCAGCAGCGCCAGGAAACGCGCGCGCTTGATAGCCGTATCGAGTTGGCGCTGGTAGTGCGCCTTGGTGCCCGTCAGGCGAGCCGGGGTGATCTTGCCGTTGTCGCCGATGAAGTCCTTCAGCGTTTCGACATCCTTGTAATCGATCTGCTCGACACCGGCAACGGTGAAGCGGCAGAACTTCTTGCGCTTGAACAGCGGGTTTTGCTGTTGGCGGCGACGATCAAACTTCTTGTTTTTACCGTTAGGACGCGGCATGTTCAACAATCCTTTTCAAACTCTTGCAATGCTGTGATGTGAAACACCAGGGTTCGGCTATTGCGATGCTTCTTGGCGAGGAACCCAGCCCACTGAGCGGGTTTCTCGAGTCCCAATGCCATCACTTTGGCACTGATGGGACCGATCGCAACTGCCGGAATCGAGAACTCGACCTGACGGGCAATGCCCGCTTCTTCGGTCGCTCCCGCATGGGCCAGTGTCACGTCGATCACGGGAAGCCCGGCTGGGGTATAGCGCAGCGTGCCGATTTCGACGATGCTGGCTTCTAGCCGTAAGCGATTCACGCGGTCGATGGTTCCAATGGCGCCCTGATGCGTTCCGGTGCGCTAATTACGAAGCGGCAGCTTCCGTGACGGGCGTCGCGGCAGCCTTCTTGGCTTCTTCGCGGGCCACTTCCTTCATCATCGGCGACGGTGCGGTCTCGGCCTTCTTCATGCGAACCACGAGGTGGCGCAGAACGGCGTCGTTGAACTTGAATGCATGTTCCAGTTCGTCCAGGGTTTCCTGGTCGCACTCGATGTTCATGCAAACGTAGTGAGCCTTGGCCAGCTTCTCGATCATGTAAGCCAGTTGACGACGGCCCCAGTCTTCGACGCGATGGATCTGACCAGCCTTGGCCGTCACCATGCCGCGATAGCGTTCGATCATCGCAGGCACTTGCTCGCTTTGATCGGGGTGAACAATAAATACGACTTCGTAGTGACGCATATGTAGCTCCTTTTGGAAATAGCCGCCTGAGCGTCAGATCAGTGCAGCAAGGTTGCAGAACTCGCGATTATAGCCACTTTCGCGTGACTGTTCAAGAACGGGCGGTAAACGAGCCGCAAACCGCCGCGTTCCCATCATGCCGCGCTCCCGCTAGCCGGACATGACTGGAATGTCACCGCGAGGCGTCAGTCGGGCACGGCCTGACGATTCCACGGGGTGTGCCCCGGCGTGTAGCGTTGATACGTGCCGGCGCCGCCGAGAAACTCGTTGATGCGCACGCGTTGCCCGGCCCGGCGCGTGTAGGCCAATATGCCGATGAGGTGCTCAAGCGAGGCAGCATGCCCCAAAACCCGTTGGACCGCGCCATGTCCATTTTGCCCGAGCAACGCACTGACTTCCGGCACCAGCCCGTCGTAGACGATGCGGTCCCGCGCAAGTAACTGATACCGGGGGGTATTGGTGTTGCGCATGAGGTCGTCCCACGAGTGCTCACCTTGCGCAACCATTTCGCTCATCCCCTCGACTTGCTCAATCGCTCGATGTGCCGGCAAGGCCGGCTTGAATTCAGGGTAGAGGCTCGATCCGCCAATCACCCGCGAATCCCTCGTTCGCAATATGGCGTGGCTCAATTCATGCAGCAACGTCGACGCCAGTACCTCGGTCGAGTATCCAATGATGGACGAGGTATCGAAAACGATGACCGGACGCCCCAGGTGGGGTATCAGATCAAGATGCTCAAGTACCCCGCTCAACGTCTCGGCCATTGAGCCGTCGGTATGTTCGATCACGCCGATCACGTCCAGACGTGCCGCCGACACCGCCTGCAACCCAGCGTCCAGCCGCCCCAGGTCGATACGCAGCGCTTCGGCGAGTTCCTGCGCCTGATCGGGCACAAAACGCTTAAGGACACAACGCGCATCATCGGACAGGCTCGGACTCAATGCGGCACGCGCATCGCTGAGTATCTCGCCCGCTCGCGCGAACATGTCGTCGACACGGGTCCTGAGCGCAGGCGTTTCGATATCACGCAGACTCTTCAACATGGGATTCCCATTGATTTCGCGCGCGTTCAGCGTGCCGTCCGACATGCGTTGTGTCAGCCCAAACCGAGTGACGTCGGGTGGCGTCATCGGCTTCAAGACAATGTTGAACGCCTTGTCGTTGTGCTGCGCGATGACGAACCGGTACGCTCGGTCGCGGGTCATGACAACGCCGAATCTTCGGTCTGACGCATCGACACCCTCCGCGTAGGGGAGCGCCATCTGGATCTCGACGGACTCCTCCTTAAACCACGGACGATTCGGTTTGTCGCGATTCTCCAGCATCTTCTCACTGAGCAGCGCACGTCGGTTTGCGTGTTCCGCGTCACGAATTTCATCCAGCTCAACGTAAAAGCTGACCCGGACATATCCGCTGTCCGGGTAGGCCGTCCCCAACGGCTCAAGGTCATGGCTCAGGGTGCCGACCTTGCGCTGAATCAGCTCCCCATCGAGCATCGTGCGCCACATGATGTCGTCACCGTCCAGCCAATAATCGTCATGCGTGCTTCCGTCAGGCCAGTCGACGCGCTTCACACGCACGGCGACGTCAGTAAGATCGACGGGTTGCCAAAGGCCGTTGAGATCGCGTCTGCGATACATGAGCGGCGCAGAGGCTTGCGGAATTCGCATCTGCAAGCGCGACGGACCCCGCAACACGTCGCATGCGCTTGACGCGGGTGAACGCCTTACCCGCACGCTACATGCTGCGGATTGACGACGAATATCCGTGTGCCCGGCTTCACGTACGGTATTTGCCGGCCCGACCTCTCGCCCACCTAACGTCAGCCGCCCTGCGTCATCCATGCCAAGCCACGGGCCATACATCTTCCCCGTATGGGGATTGACGAGCCGTACGCCCTCCGAGGCACGCCGGACCACAACGTGCTCCCGCCCGCCCAGACGGGCCAGCTCAAGCGCCTCACCGGCGGCCTCAAGTGTCTCGCCATTGGCACGCAGCTCGGCCGCAAGCGTAGACGGCACATACCAAACCCCGTCGCGATGGAGAAAGACGGCGCCGGTATGGGCCTCATGCGCCCAACGCTCGGCCACGCGCGAAAGCAGCGGCAGACTGCCGATACGCGTCAGCCAACGGCGCCCGAATCCCGGCAGACGAAGCATGCCCCGAACACCGAGTTCCACACCGGGATCGACAAAGCGCGCAAGGGCCACGCCGGTGTGCTTGAACTGCGCGTTGGCGACGTCAATCGCGGCGGACACCGCCGGGTCGGACAACACGCGCGTAAAGCCACCCGTCAGACCGGCGCGGCGCACGACGTTCTGCGAGACGTCGTCGAGCACGGCACCGACCAGCGTCCGGCTGACCTGCAACACCGCCTTCTCCGCCATCACCGCCGCGTGGACCAGTGGAATGGCGTTGGCAACATCGATACCGCAGTCGAGCATCGCAATGCGATAACTCCCCGACGTCACATCCTCGACGCAGTTGTAGAACGGGATAAATCCGAGCAACGCGCGCCGGACGGCCTCCCGATGGACTTCGGTCGGCGTCTTGCCATAGGCCCCCTCCCTGAATGCCATCAGCCGGTCACCGAACGCCTGCGCCACGGCGCGCGTCGGTGACTCGTGCGGCTTGCCTGCCGCAGGCGCAATCATGCGGTACGCAGCGACATCGCTTTGCGTGCGCTTCGGCACCCCCTCCCCCGGACCGAAGAGCGTTTCAGGCGAAGCGCGCAACCACGCTTCGGTGCGTCCGTCATAGGCCGTGATCTTCAGCGCAGACAGCGTCACCGCGAAGTGCCGTGTTGTCCCGCCCATCGTGGCATCGATGAAAACAACGTTCGTCGCCTCTTTTTCGATGATTTCCGTCCGGGGCTCGCCAACAAAATGCCGACGCGACTGCGAACTCGCCGCAGCCAACGGCACCAACAGCTTCACGCTCGGCACACGAATTTTCCACTCGCCGCAGGTCCAGTGCCGGAAGTCGTAAGGGGCAAGCGCCCTCACAAGCCCCTCGAGTGCGGGCAGCAATATAGTGTCCCGGATATGCTTCACGCCGGCGGCAAACTCGGTGTCGAAGCGCGCCGCAAGCCCCTCGGAGTCCAGCCCTGCGTCATGGAGCCGTTCGCCCAACGCTGGGTCGATCCGGTCGATATCCGCCATGCAGCCATCGAGAATCAGGTCTTCCATGGCAATGAGGTCGCCGGGATTGACGCAGTCGCCACGCACCGCCCGGAGCAACTTCGCGCCCGCCTTTGCCAACAGCCACGAACCGCTGTTCTGAATACTCGGCGGCCCTACGTCGATGGAAAAGTACAACGCGTCGTCGTCTGGCAACTGCCTGACGAGCTCGCGAGTCAGCACCGCCGTACGCGTTGGCAACTCACCGCGCAAGGCTTCAATGCCATTCGCGGCCGGTGCACCGAAAGCCCGATGCATGCGCTCGTCAAACGCATCGATGGCGGTTTTCATCGCCGTCGCGGCGTGCAAATCTTCGTCACGTAAATCGATCAGTCCCTGCGCGTGGGCGTGAAGCAAAATCGGTTCCGCGTTGATGTAGAAAAACACGTCGATCGCCGTGCCGTTGTCGTTGGCACTCTCGATCGCGCTCTCATAAGCCGTCGCGGCCAGTGCCGTCAGCTCCGGCGGCGACATCTGCCAGGCATCCGGTCCGGCCATCGTCATACCGATGCGGGTGAGCGCCCACGGCAAATCCCCTACCCGCATCCCCCCCATGCTGTCGGGCAAGCCAAGTGCCGGGTCGATCAATGCGCCCGCCAGCCGGTACACCCAAGAACGCGCATCGCCAAGTTCCCAGCGCTCGCTGCCAAACACCAGGTCACCCAAGCGGGCGCGTAGCAGGTCAGCATCGGGCACGCCCACGGCAAGCGTACGTTCGCCATACCGGGCATCTCGCTCGGTCTCGCACGTTTGCTGCTGATGACCGGGATGCAGCCAAGTCAACCACTGCGTGCGCAACGACGGCGGAATCGTCGCTGGATCGTCGCCCCGTGCCGGCCAGATCATGGCCGTCATCACGCGAACGAAGGTCGCCTGAACAAACGTGGGATCGTCTTGCAGCGACGTCGCATGCGCGCCATATCCCAGCGAAATACCTGCGCGGGTGACCAACGCGTCGAAGGCGGTCGTAATGAAGTTCGCCGAGTCCCATGGCGAACGATGGGTTGCCTTGGCGGGGCGCAGGCAACCGTGTAGCGCGAGCAACGCAGACTCGCGCGTTTTCAGCCGTTCAGCCCCTTCGCCCGGCAATGCCTCGCCGCAGAACTCCGTCAGAAACGCAGCAAATGGCGGACCATCGAAAAAGCCGGTCAGATTGCCGCTGCCAAGCCAGTCTTCACTCAGCAGCGATGCCGCCCCCGTCGTCAAGACAGTGTCGTTGGCGTCTGCCGTACGAGGTGTCCGCAGCGCGCGGACGCTACGGGTCACGTTAGTCGAGTTAGCCACGTTATCCACGTCGGCGACATTAACCGCTTGCGACGCCTGAGGCGCTCGGGCGAGCGTCGTCGCATCGCTGAATCTCTCGTCCAGCACGCTTGCATCGGACGCTGACGGCGCGGTGGGCGGCACGTAGCGCTGGCGTACGTTCATATCGAGATCGCTGTTGACGGACGCCCCGTCGCGCGATCGGGCATTGCCGCTGTGACTAGGCAGGCTGCGTGCCACCACGACCGGGCACGCAACGCTCACGAGCGCCGCCCCCATCAGCAATGTCTTCCATACCCCGGAGCCAGCAACATCGGCGGTGGCCGGCGCGTGCGTCGAAAGCGATGGGGGTGCGGACGATGCCAGTGTCGCGGGCACGCGCCCGGTGCGGGCGGGCTTCACCCATCGCAAACTCGCCGTCCAGGTCTGGCCCTCGCGGTGTTGCCCGGCACGGCAAAGCGCCTCGGCCGTGCCGCTCGCGTGAGTGCGTCTCGGTGGGCGCGTATGACTTCGTGCGTAAAACGACGGCTTTTGCATGATGACTCTCGGTTGACGGTGCCCGCCGGTCCATCCGGCCGACACTCAGCGCGGCATCATGCGTGGCATCGGCGAGCGGCATTTCTTGGATCGGACAAGGCGCTGCGGGCCTTGACGCGTCGACCGGCCAAATCCCAGCGCGCCACCGCCGTTTGCCTAACCGCCGGGATAACAAAGTTCACATGATGACCTTGTGGGCGCTGGCCGGATCCGCCGACCCCGCGCGCCATTCATCAAGCGAGGTCATATGTCCAAGTCATCTTCTTGTGCCACGCGCCCGACGGGGCGTGCGGCCAGTTCGGGCGCACCCCGGCGCCCGCACGCACAGCGCTCGCGACCGCCGTCAGGCAGCGAAAACATGCAGTGCGTGGCGCATTCCCGCCACACTCAGCGATGGCGTGGCGACTTCCGGTGCGCGCGGGGTATTGCCGACACCGGGAGCGTGCGGGTCAAGGCTCGCGGGCTATCCGGCGTGGTATCGCCACACACGTCACCGCACACACTGTCAGACATTTCGCTGGACGGACCGGGGGAGGTGTCATGGAAAGCGTTGTTGATGGGCGCTGCCCTGCTGATGGCCGCGTGCCCGCCGGGTGTGGCCGCGCGCGCCCGTCACCCACGCGGCGCGTCTCCCATGGCGCGCTCCACGGGTGCAACGGGTGTGACGAATGCGACCGGCGCGACCGATGCGGCCGATGCGGCCGATGCGACCGATGCACTAACCGGCGTGCACAACGAGGTCGTGACGACAGCCACACCCCGTACGGCGGGCGCTTCCCCCTCACTCGTGAGGTCGACGTCACGCGTCGCAATGTGGCAGGGAATCGACGATGTCACGGCGATACCAACAGGGCCAGCCTCCGCGCCTCCCGCGTCCCCGGCGGCATCGTCAGCCCCCGCACTTGACGGCGACTGGCTTGCCGGGAGTGATCTGAGTACGTTCCTGGACGGCCCGTCGTTCACCGATTTCGTCGCGATGTTCGGCAACGGCACGCCGCCCGGCGAGACCCGGGCATCGTTTCTGAATGCGCTCTATCAGGCACTAGATCCGCAGGATCTCCCGGGCGTTTCACCGTGGGATGCCTCGAATTTCAAGCGCACAGCCACCGACGCGTTCGGCAACGAAGTCAGGGCCATCGACGCGCTGCTGCAACGCATCGGCTTATCGTTGGGTTACGGCACGGCACCCGCCGCGTATGCAGACCCTACCTTTGCGCAGGGCATGCTGGCCCGGTTGCTCCGCACCATGATCTTTCCCGGCATGAACGATGCGAACGATCAAATTCCGGCATCGCTTCGCACCCAGTGGCTAACGTGGCTCCGCCCCGATGCGTTCAATGCGACGTGCGCGGGCGAGGACACCGGGCACTTCGAACGGGCCGGCAATGCGGATCGGTGGCTCGCCCGCCTGGGCGATACGGTCTTCGCAGACGAAGGCGCCGATCTCGCGCAGGCAAAGTCGTGGGCATACCGGCTGTTGGGCGCCCTGTTCGATCCGATATTGGCCGTCGATGCAAACGCCGCCCCTGTGCGCGTGGGCAGCCTGCCGTGGGCGTTGCAGCGAATCGGCATGCGTGTGACCGGTTTGAGTGCGTGGCAATCGAGCGCCCCGGAATGGGTCACGACAGCCGCAACGGCTTACCTGACGGCGCTCGAACTCGGACCGGAAGCGGTCACCGCGTTTTTTCACTCGAACGCCGACATCGTGCTGCTGTTTGCGCATGCCTCGGGGACCGTGGATTTGCGCGACGACAAGGCACTGGCCGCGGCAGCATTGCAAGATGCGATGGACTTGTTCCACGTTCAGATGGCCGAATCGTTCTCGAACGATCACGCCGAATGGATCGACGCCTTGCGTGGTGAGCTGCCGAGCCGCGCAGCGATTCTGACGCGGGCGCTCTCCGACCGGCTCCCGGAGGTCGAGTCGGTGTACTTCACTGTGGCACCGGTGCCAAAGTATTTCGAGACGACCCATTTTGGAAGACTGATCACGGTTGCCTTGGCGTTTTACAAGACACTGCGCGGTGACTGCATTAGGCAAGACGAGTTTTCCGCCATGGAGGACCTGATTCTCGACGGCTGCATGGATGACATACATCGCATCGCGCCGGCACTCGGCGCCCGGCTGCGCGACGCGGGACTCGATACCCAAGGGGTCAATCAACGCTTCGACGCCGAGTTCACTGCGAGCGTGGCGCATATTCGCGACGTGATCTTGCAACCAGCGCTGGAGGCACTCGTCAGCGGACTCGCATCGGAAGCGTTTCGATACTGGACATGCGGTACGTGGCAGATGCGCGTGCCCACCGTGAGGCTGCTGGTGCCGGACGAATCGTCAAACGCCCACACGTGTGCGTCTTGTGCGGGAGGTTTTTCCGAGGGCCAATTCGCCGACACCGAAGCGACGCATACCGTTTTCATCGATACCACACTGGACGGTGCGGCAAACCACTTTGTGGTCACGCTTGCGCCGCTCAGGATCGAGAGATTCGACGGTGACGCCGACGCCTGGATGCATGCCTTTGCCCGCAAGCTGGTCGGCACGCAGGGTGACGAACCGCCGCTGCGCGCACGCAATGACGTCGCAAGCTATCGAATGATCAAGCCTGCCGCGGGCAATCTGCATGAGTCGCCGACGCGCGCACTCGCCGCCGAATTCAGTGCCCGGCTGGAGGCGTTCCGGACCGCCGCGTATGACAAGACACCGATCGAGTTGCATCGAGAATCCGTCCATCGGTTACTGCTCGGGTTCGTGCCGTTCCACGACTGCGCCGACGACGTGCAAACCGGCAGCTATCGGCGGGCATTGGTCGACTGCGGTATCGATGTTGTCGGCGCCATCCCGTTGGCTTATGCCGCCATGACGGCGCAAAAGGCTACGTGGCAGGCCTCGCGCTTGCTGTTGCAGGCCGCCATCGACGATCTGTCGCACGGCGTCGCGCGCCGCGCCGGCTTGCGCGGCGCGGCGCGTCTCGTCCCACACCTGCTTGCAGAGCCTGCGGTGCTTGCCGCCGTCGATCTCACCAATTTTCGCCTCTCCCAGACCGGGTTAGCGGCAGTGCGCTTCGTTGACCCGGGATTTGAGTTGGCAACGCGCGCAACACTGCACTTGCCGGACTTCGCGCGACGTCTTCGAGACAAGCTTCGCGCCGTGAAGGTCGCCCCGAGCACCGTCAACGCGTGGACACGTGAAGCCGATGCCGCCGTGACTTATGTGCACCACGCAGGGGTATGGCAAGTGCCACACGGACAGACCGGCGCCTTCCCCGCCGCCCGCCCGATAGTGGCGGCCGATGGCGGGCAACTCGATCTGGTTGACTGGGATGCGCACACCGGCGCCGTTATGAAACGCGATGGGGCATGGCTGCGTCTGGCGAATCCGCACTCTGGAAAAACGTACGGGCCGGCATTTTTGACGAATGCGCACAGTAAGATCATTGCGCCGACTCCCGTCACACTGCGCACGCGCCATGCGCCTCGAGCACCCGCACCGGAATCGAGCGACCTCTTGCCGGCGGGCGCACCCGACGCATGCCCTGCACCTGAAACGTTCGGAGAATTACGCAAACGCCGCGCCGTAACGCGCGGCACGATACCGTGCGCCATACTCTCCCGGCAACAAGGCGCGAAATCGGCGGTCATCACGCCGTTGTTCCAGCAGCCGCCCCCGTTGCGGCACTTCGACACGAAAACCGAGCAGTGGCGCGATGTCGACGCCAACGATGTCGCGGCCCGCATCGGCGAAGTAGCGTGGCCGATCCCCGATACGTTCGATGAATACTATCTGAAGGGCAACCGCGTATTCTGGTGCCCTACCACACGAGGGGCGAAGCAAAACTACCTGCTCGCCGGCGTACTCCATCTGCCACCGGTACTCACTGGCGTGGTGTATCCCGAGCATGGCTATGTGCGCATCGACGTCAGCATCGATCTCGATACGCTGGCGGAGCCGTTGCACTTTGAACGGCGGCGTGCGCTGTACGCCTCACGCGCGATGGGACAAGGCAATCGCGCCGCTGAACCGGGGCCGGGGACCAGCCGCGGACGAACGAAATCGCCGGAAGGGGCGTTCACCATGAAAGTGGCGTTGCCCTACGCCGAGACGGTGGCGCAGGGCAACGAGCAGCCTGCGGTGGTGTTGCTCGGCGCAGACGCCTACGGCTTTCTCATGCATCGAACGAGAGGGCGGACGCAGCGCCCCTATCCCGTGTCATTTGCACCGCTCACCCCCGATGCGCAGCAAAATTTCCACACGTTCCAGGCGGCGTTGCACAGCGACTTGAACGCGCGCTGGGTCGGCGAGACCCAAATGCTGGGCAGTCTGCGCGACCTAGATTCCCCGGGTCTGGAGGCACAATTTGATCGCATTTTTGGCCGCGCCGAGAGCCTGCTGGTGGAGGCACGCACGGCGCTGGGTGGCCAGCTCGCGCCCATGGTGATCTGTCTGCTCGATCGCTTCGTGCCAGGCAGGGCCCATGAGTTGGCGGCTGCGCTCTCCCCGGTTCTCGCGAAAATGCATGAAGGGTTGCAAGTGGCCCGGCGCGAGCGGGACACGGTCATGGGCGTCATGGAAAATATCTCCGGTGCCGTCGCAGAGACGCTCTACGGCACGTTAGGACACCCGGAGTATGCGTCCAACTTGCAGCGGCCCGTGATCGGCTTTGATACCTCGGCACTGGCATCGATGCCCGACGAAATGCTGGCGGCGGTGCTGCTGCATGAAATCTCCCATGCCACCGTCGCCAGCAGCGACGCACTCTCCGATGGCCGCGACATTTACGCGGGTGTGGTACCGGCGCCTCGTACGCAGCGAGAGTTGCCGACGATGGTTCCGGCCCCTTCCGGCGAGGGGGATGATAATCGCTTTCCGCCCGACATCATGGATCGCTCCGACACCCCCCGCTACCACTTGATCGTGCGCGACTATCTGGTGAACGACGGCTTGCGTGTCGACATTGGCCAGATGCTGAACCAGCAAGGGGATAACGCCATCCGCGACATCGTGCAACATGCCGACTCGCTGGAACACCTGATTCTCACGATCGCCTACGCGCACGACCCCGCCCAGCACGGTCGGATCGGAGGGCTTCTGCGCCGCGAGACATCGGTCTATCAGCGCTACACACCAACCCATACCCCGTGGGCACACCGGACGTCGCCCGGCACGTAAGGAATCGGGGCAAAAATCCGGCGGGTGAGTTTTCCTGCCGGAGAGACGGCCCATCCCTTGGCAGCAAGCCCCCTACTCCTGCTCCAGCCAGTAATTGGGCCGGGCAAAGACCTGCCGCAAATGATCGATGAACAATCGCACGCGAGCGGGCTGGAAACGTTGTTGGGGGTAGACGGCGAGGATGTCGTAATCCGGCAGGGCATACTCGTCGAGTACGGTTTCGAGTTCGCCCGAAAGCAACTCGCGCTGAATTTCCCACGTCGAGCGCCAGCCGAGCCCGAGCCCTTCCAACGCCCAGCGGTGCAGCAGCTCGCCGTCGTTGCAGTCGAGATTTCCGTTCACGCGCGTAGTGACCAGCTTGCCCTGCCGTTTGAAGTACCAGCCGCGCTGCTGCCCGCCTTGCAGGTTGAACGCCAGACAATTGTGTTTCGCCAGATCCTCCAGCGTCTTGGGCCGCCCGTGCCGCGCGAAGTACGCGGGCGTGCCGCACACCACCCGCCGGTTCTGCGCCAGCTTCACCGCCACGAAGTTGGGGTCGACCGAGCCGCCGATACGAATCCCCATGTCGTAGCCTTCGCGCACGATGTCCACCACGCGATCGGTCAGGTTGAATGAAATCTGCACTTCCGGATGCTGGCGCAGAAACGTGGGCGCATGCGGCGCCACGTGCTTGCGCCCGAACGCCGCCGGGGCCGAGACGATCAGGTGGCCCGACACCGCGTGCCGCCCGGCACTGATCTCGTTCTCCGCCATGTCCCAGTCGCCCAGCAACTGCTTGCAGCGCTCCAGAAAAGCGCCGCCCTCTTCCGACAGCGCCAGCCGCCGCGTCGACCGGTACATGAGTTTGATGCCCAGCCGCTTTTCGAGCGCGTCGATGCGCCGCCCGAGAATCACCGGCGAGACGCCCTCCTTGAGCGCCGCCGCCGCCAGACTGCCCGCTTCGGCCACCTGTACGAAGGTCTCGATCTGCTTGTAACGGTCCATCCCGCCTCCATTCGATACTTTTTGTTATTAAAAAAACGATCTTTTGTGATCTTATCAAACAAATCGTACCGGCTTAAAGTGGCTTCCAAGATCATTACCGATTACACATTGGAGGAGTCACATGGCCAAGATGACCGCCGTAGAGGCCGCCGTTCGGGTGCTGGAGAAGGAAGGCATCACCACCGCGTTCGGCGTGCCGGGCGCAGCAATCAACCCGTTCTATTCGGCACTGCGCAAGGCCGGCAGCGTCGAGCACGTGCTCGCGCGCCACGTCGAAGGTGCGTCGCACATGGCCGAAGGCTATACCCGTGCAGAAGCCGGCAACATCGGCGTGTGTATCGGTACCTCGGGCCCCGCCGGCACCGACATGATCACGGGTCTGTACTCGGCACAAGCCGACTCGATCCCCATTCTGTGCATTACGGGTCAGGCACCGCGCGCCCGTCTGTACAAGGAAGATTTCCAGGCCGTCGATATCGAATCGATCGCCAAGCCGGTGACCAAGTGGGCCGTGACCGTGCGCGAGCCGGCACTCGTGCCGCGCGTGTTCCAGCAGGCATTCCACCTGATGCGCTCGGGCCGTCCGGGTCCGGTGCTGATCGACCTGCCGTTCGACGTGCAGGTCGCCGAGATCGAATTCGATCCCGACACCTACGAGCCGCTGCCGGTCTACAAGCCCGCTGCCACGCGCGCGCAGGCTGAAAAGGCGATCCAGATGCTGCTCGCCTCGGAGCGTCCGCTGATCGTGTCGGGTGGCGGTGTGATCAACGCCGACGCCGCCGACCTGCTCGTCGAATTCGCCGAGACCGTCAACGTGCCGGTCGTCCCCACGCTCATGGGCTGGGGCACCATCGCCGACGATCACCCGCTGATGGCCGGCATGGTCGGTCTGCAAACGTCGCACCGCTTCGGCAACGCGACGATGCTCGCCTCGGACTTCGTGATGGGCATCGGCAACCGCTGGGCCAACCGCCACACCGGTAGCGTCGACGTCTTCACCAAGGGCCGCAAGTTCGTGCACGTCGACATCGAGCCGACGCAAATCGGCCGCGTGTTCGGCCCGGACTACGGCATCGTCTCCGATGCGAAGGCTGCGCTCACGCTGTTCGTCGAAGTGGCCAAGGAACTGAAGGCCGCCGGTCGTCTGCCGGACCGCTCGCAGTGGGTCGCCGACTGCCAGAAGCGCAAGCGCACGATGCTGCGCCGCTCCGACTTCGATCAGGTGCCGATCAAGCCGCAACGCGTGTATCAGGAAATGAACGCCTTCTTCGGCCGCGACGTGCGTTACGTCTCGACCATCGGCCTGTCGCAAATTGCGGCCGCACAGTTCCTGCACGTGAACAAGCCGCGCCACTGGGTCAACTGCGGTCAGGCCGGCCCGCTGGGCTGGACCGTGCCGGCAGCGATCGGTGTGAAGGTGGCGTCGCCGTCGTCGGACGTGGTGGCCATCTCGGGTGACTACGACTTCCAGTTCATGATCGAAGAGCTGGCCGTGGCAGCGCAGTTCAAGGTGCCGTACATCCACGTCGTGGTGAACAACTCGTATCTGGGTCTGATCCGTCAGGCACAGCGCAACTTCGACATGGATTACTGCGTGCAGCTCGCGTTCGAAAACGTGAACTCGCCGGAATTGAACGGCTACGGCGTCGATCACGTGAAGGTTGCCGAAGGTCTGGGCGTGAAGGCCATCCGCGTGCATCAGCCGAACGACATCCAGCCCGCTTTCGAACAGGCCCGCAAGCTGATGGCCGAGTTCTCGGTGCCGGTGATCGTGGAAGTGATTCTCGAGCGCGTGACCAACATTGCGATGGGCACCGAAATCAACAACGTCAATGAGTTCGAAGAAATCATCGACGTCGTGGAAGAAGACAACAGCGCAGTGACGGCGTAAGCCGCCCGCCTGTGACCGTTTGCGGGGCGTGTGCGTCCCCTCCGATAAGACCTAGACCCCCTTATCGGCCCAGCACGCGCCCTGCAATCCCTGCAATACCCCGTACCACCCGAAACACCCTGAATCGAATCGTCGAAACCAACCCCCTATAAGAAAGAGAGGAGTCAGCGCAATGACGAAATTTGCCGCCAATCTGACCATGCTGTTCAACGAGGTGCCGTTCCTCGACCGCTTCAAGGCGGCCGCCGCAGCGGGTTTTCGTGGCGTGGAGTTCCTGTTTCCGTATGCGTTCCATCGCGACCAGATCGCCGACAAACTGAACCAGTACCAGCTCGATCTGGTGCTGCACAACCTGCCGGCCGGTAACTGGGAAGCGGGTGAGCGCGGTATCGCGATCTTCCCCGAGCGCATCGCCGAGTTCCGCGACGGCGTGGGCGAAGCCATCACCTACGCCAAGGCGCTGGGCGTGAAGCAACTGAATTGCCTCGTGGGCAAGCAAGGTGCCGATCTGTCGACCGACGCCGCCCGTGAAACGCTCGTCGGCAACCTGCGCTTTGCCGCCGACGCACTCAAGGCTGAAGGCATCCGCCTGCTGGTCGAGCCGATCAACACGTACGACATTCCGGGCTTCTTCGTGAACCGCACGAAGCAGGCGCTGGAGATCTTCGACGACGTGGGCTCGGACAACCTGTTCTTGCAGTACGACATCTATCACATGCAACGCATGGAAGGTGAGCTCGCCAAGACCATCGAGACGAATCTGGCGCGCATCGCCCACGTGCAGTTGGCCGACAACCCGGGCCGCAACGAACCGGGCACGGGCGAAATCAACTACGCCTACCTGTTCGCCCTGCTCGATCGCATCGGCTACACCGGCTGGATCGGCTGCGAGTACAAGCCCGCCACCACCACGACCGACGGTCTGGGTTGGTTCAAGGCGGCGGGTCTGCGCGAAGCGGCATAAGTCCGACGCCACAACACGCACGTACGCGCAAGCACAAGACAAGCACGACACAAGCAAGGCTGCTGACGGCGTTTCGACGAGGAAGGGCCCCGCCGGCCGCATGCAGGGGGCATGCGGCCGGAGCACGGGGACACGGGCAATGACGGCCCGCCTCGCTGACCGGTAACCGCAGCGGCAGCCTCAGCAGCAGCGACAACATTCAAACTTTGGCAACAAGGAGTCTCGAAATGGCACAACTCGGTTTTATTGGTCTGGGCATCATGGGCGCGCCGATGGCGAAGCATCTGCAAAACGCCGGTCACAAGCTGTTCCTGTACGAGCGCCGCACGCCCCCGCAAGACCTGATCGACGGTCAGGCTACGTGCTGCACGTCGGCCAAGGAAGTCGCCAAGCGTGCCGACATCATCTTCGTGATGGTGCCGGACACCCCCGACGTCGGTAACGTGCTGTTCGGTGAAGACGGTCTGGCCGAAGGCCTGACGGCCGGCAAGATCGTGGTCGACATGAGCTCGATCTCGCCGATCGAAACGAAGGAATACGCCAAGAAGATCAAGGCGCTGGGTTGCGAATACCTCGACGCGCCGGTCTCGGGCGGCGAAGTCGGCGCGAAGGCTGCCTCGCTGTCGATCATGGTCGGTGGCTCGCAAGCCGCGTTTGACGACGTGAAGCCGTTCTTCGAGCTGATGGGCAAGAACATCACGCTGGTGGGCGAAAGCGGTGCCGGTCAGACCTGCAAGGTCGCCAACCAGATCGTCGTCGCACTCACCATCGAAGCCGTGGGCGAAGCCCTGCTGTTCGCATCGAAGGCCGGTGCCGACCCCGCCAAGGTGCGTGAGGCACTGATGGGTGGCTTCGCCTCGTCGCGCATTCTGGAAGTGCACGGCGAGCGCATGGTCAAGCGCAACTTCGAGCCGGGCTTCCGCATCTCGCTGCACCAGAAAGACTTGAATCTGGCGCTGCAAAGTGCGAAGGCACTCGGCGTGTCGCTGCCCAACACGGCCACGTGCCAAGAGCTGTTCAACGCCTGCGCCGCCAACGGTGGTTCGAGCTGGGATCACTCGGGTATGGTGCGCGCGCTGGAACTGCTCTCCAACCACACGGTTGCCTGAGCGCAGTCAGCGAATCTCACGCCCCGCCCTCACGCGGGGCGTGAATCATCGGGTAGTTCGCGAGAAGATGAAGAAGCGGCCGCCACAGGCCGCCAGCATGACCAGTAAGGGGAGGTGAATGCGTCACACCACGCGAGTGGCGCATCGCTGAAACGGTAACGGCGCGAGTCGCATGACTGGCGCCGTATTTTTTTGCCTGCGTTCGTCGTGACGATCACGTCTCGATCACGCCCCCACCGCGATCAATACTCGTCGAACAGACTCTGCAAGCGATCGCGCGGCACGCCAGCCTGCAACGCCAGCATCAGCAGCACACGCGCCTTGTACGGATGCAGATTGCCTGCACTCACAAAACCGTACTGATCGTCGGGCGCCGCACCGTTGTGCATCACGTGGCCACTGCCGACACGCGCAGCGCGCACCACCGCCACGCCACGCTGCACGGCCTCGGCAAGCGACTGTTGCAGCAGCGAATGCAGCGAGCCGTTGCCCGTGCCTGCCACCACGATGCCCTGCACGCCCGCCTCGACCAGTGCGTCGACGGCAATGCGCGAAACCCCCGCATAGCTCGACACGACTTCTACCGCCGGCAATTCGCCCGACAGACCGACGAACTCGCTTTCGACCGTGTGGTATTGCAGCGCGGCACGCTGGAACGCGACACGCTCGTCCTGCACCCAGCCAAGCACGCCGATTTCCGGCGACAGGAAGGCATCTACCGCATACGTGCTTGTCTTGATGACGTCGCGCGCGCAGTGAATTTGATTGTTGATGGCGACCAGCACACCGCGCCCCGCCGAAATCGGATCGGTCGCGACACGCACGGCATTGAGCAAATTGAGCGGACCATCGGCAGACAATGCCGTCGCCGGACGCATGGCGGCCGTAATCACGACCGGCTTGCGGCTATTGACCGTCAGATGCAGGTAGTAAGCGGTCTCTTCGAGTGTATCGGTGCCGTGGGTAATCACCGCCCCGGCGACGTCGGGCTGCGAGAGCAAGGCGTTCAGGCGTGCGGCAAGCTTCTGCCACAGCGAACAGCTCATGTCCTTGCTGTCGATTTGCGCGACTTGCTCGGCATGGATATGCGCAATGCTGCCCAGCGCCGGCACGGCCGCGAGCAGATCCTGTACACCGAGCGCACCCGCCTGATAACCGGCCGTACGCGTCGCGTCAGCGGCGCTGCCTGCGATCGTGCCGCCCGTGGCGAGCAGCACAATGCGCGGCAATTCGCCGGTGGGCACGGTGTAATGCGGGGTCGGATTAAAAGAGGTCAAGGTCATGCCAGCGATTGTATCGAATCCTGCCCCGGTTCCCAATCGCGGAAAACCCAACGGGCGGCGTGCCCCGGCGCACGGGGCACGCGAGCCGGGGGAATTTTGATCTCAGGCCGCAAACTCCAGCGCTTCGCGCAGTTGCGTCGAGATTTCCTGCTCCTTGAGCGCCGGTGCCAGCATCTCGATGAAGCGGTAAGCATACGAGCGCAGGAACGCGCCGCGACGCAGGCCGATACGCGTGGTGCTCGGCTCGAACGCGTTGTCGAGTTCGAGCACGGCCAGATCCTGATCCTTGCGCGGGTCGACCGCCATCGCCGCGACGAT
Organism: Pandoraea sp. PE-S2R-1; assembly: GCF_002179865.1. Lineage (NCBI taxonomy): Bacteria > Pseudomonadati > Pseudomonadota > Betaproteobacteria > Burkholderiales > Burkholderiaceae > Pandoraea > Pandoraea sp. PE-S2R-1. Next base: position 100,096 of record NZ_NGUR01000012.1, read on the forward strand.
GCCGATGCCCAGCCCGATCTCGACGTACGTCTTGATGACGTCCGTGTCCAACGCGGTCAGCACGATGTCCGGCACCAGTCCTTGGTCGGCAAACGCCTTGTCCACGTGCGAGCGGCCGGTGAAATCGCCGTCGTACGTGATGATCGGATATTCGGCAATGTCGGCCAGCGTGACGCTCTCACGGCCCACCAGCGGGTGATCCTTCGGCACCACGGCGACGTGATGCCACGAATAGCACGGGAACGTCACGATATCGGGGAAGCGATCGAGTGCTTCGGTCGTGATGCCGATATCGGCTTCACCGTCAATGACCATCTGCGCGATCTGGCGCGGGCTGCCCTGACGCAGGGCCAGATGCACCTTCGGATACACGCTAGTGAACTGCTTGATGACCTGCGGCAATGCGTAGCGTGCCTGCGTGTGGGTGGTGGCCACCACCAGATGCCCACTGTCCTGATCGGCAAACTGACGCGCTACGCGGCGCAGGTTTTCCGCGTCGAGCAACATGCGCTCGATCAGTTGCAACACAGCCTTGCCCGGCTCGGTGAGGCCCGTGAGACGCTTGCCGCGACGCACGAACACGTCGACGCCGAGCTCATCCTCAAGGTCCTTGATCTGCTTGCTCACGCCCGACTGCGAGGTGTAAAGCGCACTCGCGGCTTCGGTCAGGTTCAGGTTTTGCCGTACGGCTTCGCGCACGTAGCGCAATTGCTGGAAATTCATGGTGTGACTCCGCCCTATCGCTTGTCTGTTACATCTACCTAGTACGTCTTGTCTTTAACTGCTTATCGATTTTCTGTCTGCTGTCCCAGGTGCTGCTGACCGCCCCGTTGCCGGGAGCGCTCATGTTCAGGCCTGCGCCGAGAACACGCGCAACTGACGCGGCACGGCGCGCAGCGGTTCGCCCGCCGTCGCACCCAATGCCTGCCAGCCCGAGCGCGTGAGTTCGGCTTCCCAAACCGCATCGCCCGGTGCCGCCAGTTCCACACGCACGGTGCCGCCCAGCGGGATCGCACGGCGCACCGACACGTCGATGCCCGGGCCGCCATCGTGCGCCGGCAGCAACGCGAGTTCATGCGGGCGCACGTAGGCAATGGCACGGCCGTCCTGCGGCAGTGCCGGCAGATCGTCCTTGGCAACCGTCACGCGATACGCGCCCGCATCCGCGATGAAGTCATGCGTCTGCAATTGCCCCGACAGGCGGTTGGCCGCGCCGAGGAATTCGTAGACGAAGGCGCTTTCGGGCGTGTCGTACACGTCTTGCGGCGCACCGATCTGTTCGACCTTGCCGCGGTTCATCAACACGATGCGGTCCGCCACTTCCAGTGCTTCTTCCTGATCGTGCGTCACGAAGATCGTCGTGATGTGAAGCTCGTCGTGCAGGCGGCGCAACCAGCTGCGCAGTTCCTTGCGCACCTTGGCGTCGAGCGCGCCGAACGGCTCGTCGAGCAGCAGCACCTTCGGTTCGACCGCCAGTGCACGGGCCAGCGCAATACGCTGACGCTGCCCGCCGGAGAGTTCTGCCGGGTAGTGATCGGCCAGCCAGTCGAGTTGCACAAGGCTCAGCAGCTCATGCACCTTGGTGCGAATCTGCGCGTCCGAGGGGCGATCGCGGCGCGACTTCACGCGCAGGCCGAACGCCACGTTCTCGAACACCGTCATGTGACGGAACAGCGCGTAATGCTGGAACACGAAACCGACCTGACGCTCGCGGGTGCCCACGCTCGCCACGTCTTCGCCGTTGAGCACGACGCGCCCGGCATCGGCAAACTCAAGGCCGGCCACGATGCGCAGCAGCGTGGTCTTGCCGCAACCGGACGGCCCGAGCAACGCCACCAGCTCGCCCGTGGGAAATTCGAGACTCACGTCGTCGAGCGCCGCGAAATCGCCGAAACGCTTCGAAACCTGTTGTACCTGGATGCTCATCTGCCTTGCTCCTCGATGCGATGGCCGCGTTGGCGGCGTTCGCGTCTGCCTTCGTGTTCGTTGGTGTGCTTTTGGTATGCGTATGCGTTTGCTTGCGGCTTCAGGTGGCGGTCGCGTCGATGCGGCGTGCGGCCTTGTCCTGTGCCAGCTTGCGTTCGGCCCACAGCTTCAGGCCCAGCGTCGCCAGCGCCAGCAGCGCGAGAATCGATGCCGCCGCGAACGCACCCACCGTGTGGTAATCGTTGTATTCGATCTCCACATGCAGCGGCAGCGTGTTCGTTTCGCCGCGAATGTGGCCGGACACCACCGATACCGCGCCAAACTCGCCCATCGCCCGCGCGTTACACAGAATCACGCCGTACAGCAGGCCCCATTTGATCTTCGGCAACGTCACCCGCGTGAACACCTGCCAGCCGCTGGCGCCCAACACGCGCGCCGCTTCTTCCTCTTCGCTGCCCTGCGCCTGCATCAGCGGAATCAGCTCGCGGGCGACAAACGGGAACGTCACGAAGATGGTGGCCAGTACCAGCCCCGGCAGCGCGAATACGATGCGCAGGTTGTTGGCGTCGAGCCAGTCCCACAGCGGGCCCTGACGGCCGAAGATCAGCAGGAACGTGAGCCCCGCGATCACCGGTGACACCGAGAACGGCAGGTCGATGAGCGTGGTCAGCACGCTCTTGCCCTTGAAGTCGAAGCGCGCAATCGCCCACGACGCCGCCACACCGAACACCACGTTCACCGGCACGGCGATCACGGCAATCAACAACGTGAGGCGGATGGCCGAGAGCGCATCGTCGTTGGTCATGCCGTCCCAATAGGCGCCAATACCTTTGCCCAGTGCAGTGACGAACACCGACGCGAGCGGCAACACCAGAAACAAGGCGAAAAACAGCAGCGCCAGACCGATCAACACGACCTTGACGAGCCTGGGCTCGTCGGTCGGATCGGTGCTGCGCACTTTCGGCACGTGCGCAGCGGCGGCCGGGAGAGTAAGCGAATCGGACATGATCGAATCTTTCTCTGGAATCACGCGCCGCTGGCGCGTCGGCCCGAATGACGGCGTTGCAGCCACCATTGCAGGGTATTGATGAGGAGCAGCAGCACGAACGAGATCACGAGCATGACGACGGCCAATGCCGCAGCGCCTGCGTAGTCGAACTGTTCGAGCTTGGTCACGATCAGCAGCGAGGTGATTTCCGAGACCATCGGAATGTTGCCCGCGATAAAGATGACCGAACCGTACTCACCGACCGCGCGGGCAAATGCCAGTGCGAAGCCGGTCAGCAGCGCCGGCAACACCGCCGGCAGGATCACGTGACGCACGGTCTGCCAGCGCGAAGCGCCCAGACAAGCCGCCGCTTCTTCCTGCTCGCGCTCGAACTCTTCGAGCACCGGTTGCAGCGTGCGCACCACGAACGGCAGACCGATGAACGTGAGCGCAACGAAAATACCCAGCGGCGTGAAGGCGATCTTGATGCCCAGCGGCTCGAACCAGCGGCCGATCCAGCCATTCGGCGCGTAGATAGCGGCAAGCACGATGCCCGCCACCGACGTGGGCAACGCGAACGGCAGATCGACCAGCGCATCGACGATGCGCTTGCCGGGGAACGTGTAGCGCACCAGCACCCACGCCAGAATGAAACCGAACACAGCGTTCAGGAGCGCTGCCGCCAGCGAGATGCCGAACGTGAGGCGATACGACGCCAGCACGCGCGGCGAACTCACGGCGGTGACAAAACTCGCCCAATCGAGCGAGCTAGCCTTGATGAAGACCATCAGCAACGGCACCAGCACGACCAGACTCAGGTACGCCACGGTGTAGCCCATCGTCAGGCCGAAGCCCGGCAATGCACTCGGCTTACGCCAGATTGGAAACAGTGCGGTACTCATGCGATGGTCCCCTTCGTTCCTTTTTTTCTGAATTACTTCTTGGTGTAGATCTGATCGAAGATGCCGCCGTCAGCGAAGTGCTTGGCCTGCGTCTTGGTCCAGCCGCCGAGATCGGCATCCACCGTGTACAACTTGAGCTTCGGATACTGCGACGCGTACTTCTTGGCGATTTCCGGCGAACGCGGACGATAGAAGTGCTTCGCGGCAATCTCCTGCCCTTGCGGCGAGTACAGCCATTGGAGGTAGGCTTCGGCCACCTTGCGCGTGCCATGCTTGTCGACGTTCTTGTCAACCACGGCCACCGGCGGCTCCGTCAGAATCGACGACGACGGCACCACGATGTCGAACTTGTCCGGACCGAGATCCTTCACCGACAGCAGCGCTTCGTTTTCCCAGGCGATCAGCACGTCGCCGATGCCGCGCTCGACGAACGTCGTCGTCGCGCCGCGTGCGCCCGAGTCCAGCACGCCCACGTTCTTGTAGATCGCCTTGACGAAGTCCTGCGCCTTCTGTTCATTACCGCCCGGTGCCTTGAGCGCGAACAGCCATGCGGCGAGGTAGTTCCAGCGGGCGCCGGCCGACGTCTTCGGGTTCGGCGTCACGACGCTGATGCCCGGCTTGGCCAGATCGTCCCAGTCCTTGATGTTCTTGGGGTTGCCCTTGCGCACGAGCAGCACGATGGTCGACGTGTACGGCGTGGCGTTGTCCGGCAGGCGCTTCTGCCAGTCCTTGTTCACCAGACCGGCTTGCGCGAGTTCGTCGATGTCGGCAGAAATACCGAGCGTGACCACATCGGCCGGTGCGCCATCGAGCACCGTGCGGGCTTGCTTGCCCGAACCGCCGTGCGAGGCCTTCAGCGTGACGGTGTCACCCGTGGTCTGTTTGTAATGGGCTTCGAAAGCCTTGTTGTAATCGGCATAAAGCTCACGCGTCGGGTCGTACGACACGTTGAGCAGCGAAAAGCTTGCCGCTTGTGCCTGTACCGTCATGCCGACGGACAGTGCGATAGCGCCCAGTGCGGTCGCCAGTTTCTTAGCTTTCGAACCCCGTGCTGCAATGCTCATGACTTTCGCTCCTTTTTTGCTTTCGTGTGGTAGGAGGCCAGTCTAGGGGGGCGGCTAAATAATTAAAAATAATATTTTGGCTTTTGTTTATACCGGAATAAGGATTAGAGATTTTGTGCTGAGGGATGAGAGGCACCGGTTTGCGGCAGAAATCGGGGTATTTGACCGCGAAGCTCATGAAGTACTTGAAGTTTTCGCTTGCGCTTTTGGAAACACTGTATAAAAATACAGCCACCTGTGCTTCCATACAGTGATGCCATGATCAAACTTACCGCACGTCAACAGCAGGTCTACGAACTGGTTCGCCAGGCCATTGAGCGCACCGGCTTCCCGCCGACACGCGCAGAGATTGCCGCCGAGCTGGGCTTCTCTTCGGCCAATGCGGCCGAGGAACATCTGCGGGCGCTGGCGCGCAAGGGTGTGATCGAGCTTTCCGCCGGGCAATCGCGCGGCATCCGGCTCAAACGTCTCGATGAGGCGGGCGGCGTGCATCAGTTCACGCTGCCGCATATGGGGCTGATGCAACTCTCGCTGCCGCTCGTCGGGCGCGTGGCCGCAGGCAGCCCGATTCTGGCGCAGGAGCATATCGAACGCAATTTCCAGTGCGATCCGAACATGTTTGCCCGTCAGCCCGATTACCTGCTGAAAGTGCGCGGGATGTCGATGCGCGATGCCGGCATTCTCGACGGTGATCTGCTGGCCGTGCAGAAAGCCGCAGATGCGCGCGAAGGACAAATCGTCGTGGCGCGTATCGGCGACGACGTCACGGTCAAGCGCTTCCACCGCGTGAAGGGCGGCGTGGAGCTGATTGCCGAGAACCCTGACTTCGAGAACATCAACGTCAACGAAGGCAGTGGTGATTTTGCGCTGGAAGGGATCGCGGTCGGCCTGATTCGCAATAACGATCTCTAGGCGCAAGCCAAAGGCGCGCAACGACTTCACGTCGCGCGCCATTCCCTGACGATCAAGTAACGCTGATTTGCGCCGGGCTGGGTCCGGCGCCCGTGCCCTGCTGCGCCTGCGATTTGTGAAGCGATGCGACAGGACACCTCTCTCCAACCGCTATTGGAAGAAGGAAACGCATCATGGCTCGACTCTTTGGTTTGCTGCGCACGTCCCTCGGTCAACCTCGCATTCGCACGGCCACCGCCTCAGCGCAGGCGCGTCTGTCTGCGGTGTATGGCCTGTCGGCCTTGTCCGGACCGTTCGCGGCCGCACCGGCCATCGCACGTTCTTACACGGTCCCGGCGCGTACCCGCACCACCGCCCTGCCCCGCGCTATCGCTTCCGTTGTCAGTTCGGCTGCGCGTCGCGCCTGCCCCGCTGCGCAAGCGGTCAAGGCATCGCGAAATGTGCGTGAATTGCAGACACGCCGCGACGCGCATGACGATGTGCGCGTCTATCGTGACGTCTCGCACATCGTGATGGTCGGCAGCATCGCCGACATCTGTCGCAAACTCGATCAGGCCGTTGGCGAGCAGTTTTGTCAGGCAGCGGTGTAGGCGCGTGTATTCGCGCGTAGGCGCGGCGTCTTTTACTCGCCCAGCGTTGCCAACGGGTGATCGGCACCACCACGCTCGCCATCGAAGAACCGGGCAACGTCTGCCGGTTTGACGTCTTCGATGCGAGCGTGTTGCCAACGCGGTGTGTGGTCTTTATCGACCACGAGGGCGCGAATGCCCTCAACACCTTCGGCACCCGTGCGCCCATCCAGATTGAAAACGCAGCGCATCATCAGCCATTCTTCCCGCAGGTCTTCCGCCAGCGACAATTTGCGAGCACGCCGCACTTGCTCCAGCGTGACGCACACCATCAGCGGTGAGCGCTTGTTACGCAGCAGGTCCTCGGTTTCCTGCGCCCAGCCGGCATATTCGCAACGCGCTTCACGCGCCAGCGAATGCAGAATTGCCGTGGCGTCAGCATGACTGAAGTGCGTGTCGATGACGTCACGCAGTGCCGCGAGCTTGCCCTGAACCAGCCCAACCGGCGGCAGACTTTCGCGCGCGAAATTGCGGGCTGCATTCAGCACGGCATCGCTATCTTGCCAGTCCCCCGTTGCCAGTTGCTCGCATAGCGCCGACAGCGACGCACGCGGCATCACCACGTCGGCCAGACCGATCTCGCAGGCGTCAACGGCGCCGAACACCGCGCCCGTCATGCCGAGATATTCACCGAGGTGCCCCGCGAGATTCGCGAGGAAGAACCCGCCGCCAACATCGGGAAACAGGCCGATGGCTGTCTCCGGCATCGCCATGCGTGTGGCTTCGGTCACGATGCGCAACGCTGCGCCTTGCGAGATCCCCATGCCACCGCCCATCACCACACCATCCATCAACGCGATGTACGGCTTCGGATATGTGGCGATGGTGTAGTTCAGCGTGTATTCGTCGGTGAAGAAGTCCATGATGCCCGCCGTCGCTTCGCCACCCCGGCTGACGACTTCATGGAAATAGCGAATGTCACCGCCTGCGCACAAGCCCTTCTCGCCTTCTCCCTGCAACACGACGCCCAGCACTTGGGGATCGTCTCGCCAGACGTGCAAAGCGCTGGCGATCGCACGAATCATGTCGTGCGAGAGTGCGTTAAGCGCCTTCGGGCGTGCGAGCGTGATGAAACCGATACGGCCACGAATCTCAGTGCGAACAAACTCAGTCATGTCGAATAGCTAGATCGAGGGGGTTGATGTGAAGTGGGAACGTACAAAGTGACTCGGCCGGGTCGAAAACGCACGGGCGCGTCAAATAAAAAAGCCGGCGCTGAGCACCGGCTTTCTTTCCAACAGACTGGCATCGGCAACCGGACGGGAGACTCCCATTGGCTGCCGAGCCTATCGCCGGCGACGACCTTACGACGCGTCGCGCGAAGCGCGCTTGCGCTCGTGTTCCTTGAGGTAACGCTTGCGCAGACGAATCGTCTTCGGCGTGACTTCAACCAGTTCGTCGTCGTCGATGAATTCCACCGCGTATTCGAGGTTCATCGCGATCGGCGGCACCAGACGCACGGCTTCGTCGGTACCCGACGCACGCACGTTCGTGAGCTGCTTGCCCTTGATCGGGTTGACCACGAGGTCGTTATCACGGCTGTGAATACCGATGATCATGCCTTCGTACAGCGCATCGCCCGGCGACACGAACATGCGGCCGCGATCTTGCAGCTTCCACAGTGCGTAGGCCACGGCAGCGCCGTCGTCTTGCGAGATCAGCACGCCGTTGCGACGCTCACCCAGCGAACCATCCTTGAGCGGTGCGTAAGCATCGAAGATGTGGCTCATCAGGCCCGTACCACGGGTCATCGACAGGAAGTCGCCCTGGAAGCCGATCAGGCCACGGGCCGGAATGCGGTATTCCAGACGCGTACGGCCACGGCCGTCCGAGACCATGTCCAGCATTTCGCCCTTGCGGCGGCCGATTTCTTCCATGACCGCGCCCTGGTGATCGTCTTCCAGGTCGATGGTCAGCATTTCGTACGGCTCGTGCTTCACACCGTCGATTTCCTTGAGCACCACGCGCGGACGCGACACGGCCAGTTCATAGCCTTCGCGACGCATGTTCTCGATGAGAATCGTCAGGTGGAGTTCGCCACGGCCCGACACTTCGAAGACCGAGTCTTCGGCCGTGTCTTTCACGCGCAGCGCCACGTTGTGGTTCAGTTCCTTGTGCAGACGGTCGCGAATCTGGCGGCTCGTCACGAACTTGCCTTCACGGCCAGCCAGCGGCGACGTGTTCACGCAGAAGTTCATGGTCAGCGTGGGCTCGTCCACCGTCAGCAGCGGCAGCGCTTCCGGCGTATCGATGTCGCACAGCGTCGCGCCGATACCCACGTCTTCGATACCGTTGATCAGCACGATGTCGCCGGCTTGCGCGCCGTCCGACATCACGCGCTCCAGGCCTTGGAACGTCAGCACTTGGTTGATCTTGCGCTTGAGCACTTCGCCTTCCGGACCGAAGCGCATGGCCACTTGCTGGCCCGGCTTGATGCTGCCGCGCGTAATACGGCCAATACCGATACGGCCGACGAACGTCGAGTAGTCGAGCGAGCTGATTTGCAGTTGCAGCGGCGCGTCGACGTCGGCTTCACGCACGGGCACGTTCTTGAGAATCGCGTCGAACAGCGGGCGCATATCGCCTTCACGCACGTCCGAGTCGAGGCTCGCGAAACCATTCAGTGCCGAGGCGTAGACAACCGGGAAATCCAGTTGCTCGTCGGTAGCACCGAGCTTGTCCATCAGATCGAACGTCTGGTTGATCACCCAGTCCGGACGTGCGCCCGGACGGTCGATCTTGTTGACCACGACGATCGGCTTCAGACCGAGGCCCAGGGCCTTGCGGGTCACGAAGCGGGTTTGCGGCATCGGACCTTCGACGGCATCGACCAGCAGCAACACGCTGTCGACCATCGAGAGCACGCGCTCGACTTCACCACCGAAGTCAGCGTGACCCGGGGTGTCAACGATGTTGATGTGGGTGCCTTCGTATTCGACGGCGCAGTTTTTGGCGAGGATCGTGATGCCGCGCTCTTTTTCAATGTCGTTCGAGTCCATCACGCGTTCAGCGACGTGCTGATTTTCGCGGAAGGTGCCCGACTGGCGCAGCAATTGGTCAACCAGCGTGGTTTTGCCGTGGTCGACGTGCGCGATGATAGCGATGTTACGGAGAGCGCGGGTCATGAAAAGGTGCTCGAAAAAAGCCTTTGGAGAATCCGCGATTCTACCACTTGCGCATGTCCCACGTCATGGCATTTCTGCAATGCAACAACGGCTTACCGCATTGACACCGCGCCGTCACGAATTTCCCTCGCACGCCAACCTCCCGCCACGCACCAATTAGAGGCTTCTTTCTAGTGCGACGTAAAATATATGCCTAGTCAACTATTGCATCGCCTTGCTTTTTATTAAGTGCCCGCTATAATCGTGACAAGTCAATTATTGCATCATCACGAAAATGGCCGAACCACCCGCCACGCTCAACGATTCAGCGCCGACGCCGCCCAGCGATGCGGCGCCCGCCGTCGACCCGCCCCGTAACGGTTACAACATCGACGATTCCCTTGGCTATCTGGTGGCCCGGGTGCGTCAGCTGATCATGGCCGAACTGACGAAGGAAACCTCGCAGTACGGGCTGACCAGCACGCAAGCCACCATGCTCTATAAGGTAGCTACGGGCAAAAGCAAGACGGCAGCCGATCTGGCGCGCGACTACTGTATAGATGCGAGCGCCGTAACCCGGCTGCTCGACCGTCTCGAAGCGCACGGTCTGCTGGTGCGCGAGCGCAGCAAGACCGACCGCCGCACGGTCGATCTGAGTGCGACCGAGGCGGGCAACGCGATGGCCGACCGCATGCCGGATATCTTCGTGCGTGCCGCCGATCACCTGATGCGTGGCTTCTCCGTCGAAGAAATGGGCTTTCTGAAGAGCCTCCTGCGGCGCGTCATTGCCAACGGAGAGAGCGGATAACCGCCGGATTCCCCTCGAATAAAGCTTGCCATGTCCACTATTGCACGGACTCGCAAGTGCCCGATTCCCCGATTATTGTCAGTAGAAGACTTCACTCGTAAAGGTTTTGCGATGAAAGCGGCCTCACCGTTCCTCCCGCGTCTGCGGGCCCGCTCAGCGATTTCCGCCCTTTGTCTGGCGGCAGTAACGCTGGGATTTGCCGGTTGTGCGAATTTCGCCGGCATCCATAGCGACAAGCAGATCTCCACGCCCGACCAGTATCAGACCCAGCGCAGCCTGCCCGCCGAGGGCGGTCAATGGCCGGGCACTGACTGGGCCCAGCGTTTTGGCGATCCGCAACTCGTCTCGTTGATCAACGAAGCGCTCGCGACCAACCCCGATCTGGCCTCGGCAGCCGCGCGTCTGAAGGCCGCACAGGCCCAGACGGAAGGTGCCGCTGCGGCGCTGCTGCCGTCCGTCGGTTTCCAGGCCGACGTGTATCGCGAGAAATTCACGGAAAACACCATTTATCCGCCGGGTTACGGCGGCACTTGGTTCACTCAGGGCGACCTGAATGCCTCGCTGTCGTGGGAACTCGACCTGTGGGGCAAGAATCGCTCGGCACGTGCGCAGGCGACCAACGCCGAGCGCGCCGAAGAAGCCGAAGATCAGGAAGTGCGCCTCGCACTCTCCACCGCAGTGGCTCGCTCGTACAACCAGCTCGCGCAGCAATACGCCCTGCATGACGTGCTGGAGCGCATCGGCAAGCAGCGCCAGAACCTGGGCAAGCTGACGAACGACCGTGTGCGCGCCGGACTCGACACGCAAGTCGAACAGAAACAGGCCGAAAGCAATACCGCCGATATCGAGACGCAACTCGCGCAACTCGACGGCCAGATCCTGCTCACGCGCCACCAACTGGGCGTGCTGCTCGGCAAGGGCCCGGACCGCGGCCTTGAAATCGAGCGTCCGAAGCTTGCACAACTGCCGACGCCGGCGCTGCCCGACAACCTGCCGCTCGCCCTGCTCGGCCGCCGTCCCGATGTGGTCTCGGCCCGCTGGGGCGTGGAAGCTCAACTCAAGGGTGTGGACGTTGCCAAGGCACGCTTCTACCCGGACGTGAACCTCAACGCCGCTTTCGGCTTCTCGACCTTCGGGCTGGGCAAGCTGATCGATCCGAGCAGCCAGAACATTCAGGCCGGCCCGGTGATTTCGCTGCCGATCTTCGACGGCGGGCGCCTGCGCGCCAACCTCAAGGGTCAGTACGCCGCGTATGAAAGCGCCGTGGCGAACTATGACTCGACGCTGAACAAGGCACTCGGCGATATCGCCGACCGCATGTCATCGATTCGTTCCGCCGACCGGCAGATGGTGTCGCAGCGCGTGGCGCAAAACGCTGCGCAGCGTGCCTACGATCTGGCCATCGACCGTTACAAGGCAGGCCTCACGCCGCAAGTGACAGTGCTCACAGCCGAGTCGTCGCTGCTGCTGCAAGAACAGACACGCGTGAATATCGAAGGCGCACGCCGCGACCAGCAGATCGGACTGATCAAGGCGCTGGGCGGTGGCTTCGACGCGCAGGCAGCCGGTCTGGTCGTCGGGCAGGAACGCCCGGCCACGGCCGACGGCGATGCGGCGACGCAAACGCACTGACCTGCCCTGAACCGCACAGCAGCACATAAGACACACAAGACACAACGTCAAAAAGCACATTGAGAGATTAGTACGGAGCGAATGATGAGCGACAACCAACAACAAGCGCCTGCTACGCCGGCCCCGAACAACGGCAAGCGACGCCGCATGATGCTGACGCTGACGGCCGTGATCGTGATTGCAGCGATTGGCTACGGCGCCTACTACGCGCTTTATGCGCGTTATTACGAAGACACGGACGATGCGTACGTGGCGGGCAACGTGGTGCAGATCACGCCGCAAGTCTCCGGCACCGTCACGGGCGTGAAGGTCGACGATACGCAGATGGTCAAGGCTGGCCAGCCGCTGGTCACGCTCGACCAGACCGATGCCCGCGTGGCCCTGCTGAAGTCGGAAGCGAATCTGGCGCAGACCGTGCGTCAGGTGCGTACGTATTTCGTGAACAACGACGCCTACGCGGCGACGGTCTCGATGCGCGAGTCGGATCTGGCCAAGGCACAGGCCGACGTGAAGCGCCGCGAGATGGCGATTGCCTCGGGCGCCGTGTCGCGCGAAGAACTGGCTCACGCTCAGGATGCTGTGAAGTCGGCACAAGCCGCGCTTGAGCAGGCCCGTGCGCAGTTGGTGTCGAACAAGGCGCTGACCGACAAGACGTCGGTCACCACGCATCCGAACGTGCAGCAGGCGGCCGCGCAAGTGCGTGCCGCGTATCTCGACTACGCCCGCACGTCGATTCCGGCGCCCGTGGACGGCTATGTCGCCAAGCGTTCGGTGCAGGTCGGCCAGCGTGTCGCGACGGGTGCACCGCTGATGGCGCTGGTGCCGCTCAACGAAGTCTGGGTGGATGCCAACTTCAAGGAAGTGCAGATTGCGCACATGCGCGTGGGTCAGCCGGTGACGCTCACGGCCGACGTCTACGGCTCGGCGGTCGAGTACAAGGGCACGGTGGCGGGCTTCTCGGCAGGTACGGGCAGCGCGTTCTCGCTGCTGCCGGCACAGAACGCCACGGGTAACTGGATCAAGGTGGTGCAACGTCTGCCGGTGCGTATTGCGCTGGACGCGAAGCAACTGCAACAGCATCCGCTGCGCGTGGGCCTGTCGATGCAGGTGAAGGTGAACGTGCGCAACACCGACGGCAAGGAGCTGGGTGAAGCGCCGACGCTGCCGGTGTATTCGACCGACGTGTACGACAAGGTCGGGCACGACGCCGACGACATCGTGGCGAAGATCATCACTGAAAACGCTGGCGCGGCTGCTGGTTCGGGCGCTTCGGGCGCCGCCAACGACACGCGCAACCAGCCCGCTCGCGCGCGTCCCCTGTAAAGCGGAGGGGGGTGCCCCCCACCCCCTTTGACAACTCATGGCAACTCAAAACGCTCCTGGCCCGCTTTCGGGCGGCCAGTTGGTACTCGGCACGATCGCGTTGTCGCTCGCCACGTTCATGAACGTGCTCGACACGTCGATTGCCAACGTGTCCATCCCTGCCATTTCCGGTGACCTCGGTGTCTCGTCGAGTCAGGGCACGTGGGTGATTACGTCGTTCGCCGTCGCCAACGCCATTTCTGTACCGTTGACGGGCTGGCTCACCGAGCGCTTCGGCGCGGTGCGTCTGTTCATCACGTCGATTCTGTTGTTTGTGCTGGCTTCGTGGCTGTGCGGCATGGCGCCCACGCTCGAAATTCTGCTCGCTGCGCGTGTGTTGCAGGGTGCCGTGGCCGGCCCGATGATTCCGCTGTCGCAGTCGCTGCTGCTCTCAAGTTATCCGCCGGCCAAGAGTTCGATGGCCCTGGCACTCTGGGGCATGACGACACTCGTCGCCCCGGTGATGGGGCCGATTCTGGGTGGCTGGATTTCCGATAACTACCATTGGCCGTGGATCTTCTACATCAACATTCCGGTGGGTATTGCCGCTGCGTATGTGACGTGGATGATTTACAAGAAACGCGAAACGCCCACGCAGCGAAAGCCGATCGACAAGATCGGGCTCTCCTTGCTGGTAATCTGGGTCGGCTCGTTGCAGGTGATGCTCGACAAGGGCAAGGAACTCGACTGGTTCAACTCGGCAACGATTGTCGCGTTGGCGCTGGTCGCACTCGTGGCGTTCTGTTTCTTCGTGATCTGGGAGATCACCGAGAAGCACCCGGTGGTGGACCTGACGCTGTTCAAGCGGGTCAACTTCACGGGCGGCGTGGTGGCGATTTCGGTCGGTTACGGGCTGTTCTTCGGGAATCTGGTGATTCTGCCGCAGTGGTTGCAGATCTATCTCGGCTACACGGCAACCGAAGCCGGGCTGGTGATGGCACCGGTCGGGTTATTCGCCATCATCTTGTCGCCGATTATCGGCAAGACGCTGCCAAAGCTCGATGCACGCTGGGTGGTGACGGTGTCGTTCCTGCTGTTCGCGCTGGTCTTCGTGATGCGTTCGCACTTCAACACGCTGGTCGATACGCGCACGCTGATGATTCCGACGTTCTTGCAGGGCGTGCCGATGTCGATGTTCTTCATCCCGCTCACGGCCATCATTCTGTCGGGCTTGCCGGCGCACCGCATTCCCGCAGCGGCAGGTCTGTCGAACTTCGTGCGGATTACGTGCGGCGCGGTAGGCACGTCGATTGCGACCACGGTGTGGGATAACCGCATCACGCTGCATCACGCGCAGTTGACCGAGCATCTGACACCGTACGATGCGACGTTCAACGACTCGGTGCAGACGCTCAATCAGTTGGGCATGTCGACACCGCAGGCGCATGGCTACATCGATCGCATCGTCACGCAGCAGTCGGCGATGCTGGGCGCAAACGACATCTTCTGGATCTCGGCGCTGTTGTTCGTGCTGATGATCGCGATGGTGTGGATTACGCGGCCGATACGTGGCGGTGGCGGCGGCGACGCTGCGGCGGGGGCTCACTAAGCAGCACCCTCGCGACACCCCCGGGAACCTTCTTCCCCCCGAGTGCCCGGCCCTGCTCTGTACTACCGGGCACTTCTTGAACCCCGCTGACGTTAGCGGGGTTTTTTTCGTTTGGCGGCGTGCCCCAATGGCGGGCACCGCACACACATGTACCTCGTCCGTTCACTCCCGCACGTCGGGATCACGCGCCTCGACATGCACGCTTTCCAATGGGTACGCCGGTGCATCGGGCGCATAGTACTTATCGACCAGCGTGTCCGACGTTGACGCGGCGGCTTTCGTCGCCCCTGCCACGCCCTCGATCCATCGATAAAGCGCAATCAAACCATCGGGCACCGTCGACACATCGCTGCTGAACGGCAAACGCGCCACGAGCAGGATAAATAGGGTCGTAGAGGCAGAACGGATATAGCACGCGAGTTGCTTCTGCCAATGCGGATCGTCATGCATGACGAGCTTTGCGCGTAATTTGTCGAGAACCGTTGTGAGCATGGCGGCGCGAATCGATGGACTTGGCGTGACCATGCTGCCGGGCGCTTCGCCGCCGGAAGGTTCGGGCGGCCCCAGCGCGGCAAGCATTTGTTCGAAGACCCCGAGCTCATTCATCCATCCCATGAGGTTGGCAACGCTGTCGCCCCGAAACCGCAGGGCCCCGGGCTTACCGATTTCGATGGACCAGCAAATCAGGTCGCCCAGCGCGAGCAATGCGAAATACGGCGCCAGCATCATCCCCGGCGTGAAGACAGCGCTTCCGATGCGTAACACTTGAACGGGTGAATACGCCGGGTTGGGTGGAAATACTGTGGAAGAGGTGGAAGTCGATGGCACCATGGTCGCTTCGTACATAACCTCGGCAGCGATCCCGGCGAAGTACCCCGGCGCCATGTACGGGGCGGCTGCGCTTGCCGCTTGCGCGGCAAAATTGGCCATGTGGGCCATCAGCACCCCTGCCCCGGCAACCCGCGAATAGCGAGGAAGCGCCTCGGCCGGGAGCATGGTTTGGTGTTCCGAAGGAGGGTCGATTCCGGGAGGCGAGGAATTCAATGGGACAACTGATGTCGCTGCGGCGGGCAATCCGCCAATGCTGGATAGCATCCTGCAAGCTCCATGGCGCCGAGGTTCGTGCCATGGCACGACGCTAGCCGGCGACGTTGACGATGCCTGGCATCGCGTCACCCCACATTGCGTAGCGGGGGAAATCACAACGTTATGCGCGGCCATTGTCCATCCGCTTTCAGATTTCGCCTGCCTGGAAATGTCACCCGTCGGCACGCGTTTTGCGCATTCGCAGTATCATCGGCGTTCTGACGGCCGAACGCTCTGCAATGGGCGGCGCCCGACGATACATTTCCCCCGCACAATCAGCACAATCATGAATACCCCGCAAAACCAGAGCGACCGCTCCGAGATCACCTTCCGATTCCTGGCCGAACCGGCTGCCGTCAACTTTGGCGGCAAGGTGCACGGGGGCTCGTTGATGAAATGGATCGATGAAGTGGCCTACGCTTGCGCCGCCACGTGGTCGGGCCGTTATTGCGTCACGGTAAGCGTGGGCAATATTCACTTCCACCGGCCGATTCTGGTGGGCAATCTGGTGGAACTGCGTGCGCGCATCGTCGCCACGGGGCGCACGAGCATGCACATCCATGTGTCGGTGCACGCAGGTGACCCGAAATGGGGCGAGCTGCGTCAGACGACTGACTGCCTGATGGTCTTCGTCGCGGTCGATGAGAGCAATCACCCGGTCAGCGTGCCGTCGTTCGAGCCGAAGACCGACGAGCAGAAAGCGCTTGCGAAGTACGCCATGGACGTTCGTGCTGCCTTGGGCGCCATCGACGCCCTCAAGCCCGAGAACGTCGCCAACTAAGTCGGCAATGCGGGCGGTAGTCTCACCGCCCGCCATGCTGTTTAGTCAGCGTTCGCCGTACCCCCGCCCTGCCCCACTTCCCCTCGCTCCCACGTTCTGACGCTAGCGTCCCACGGCGTCTGACGGCTGTCGCCTGTCAACGTTGACAGTGTTTGGCCGTGATTCGTGGTGCTTCAATGAAGGCAACTCCGGCATATCGCCGCCTTCGTGGGAGCGTCAACATGTCTCCGATCAAGCATTTCAGCAGCAACGCACAATTGGCGTTCGAAACCTATGCGTCGATGAACCGGCACGTAGTCGTCAGCCCCAAAAGCGGTCAGGGCCTTTTAAGAATTCCGATCGCCAGTCTTTTCGCCGATGCCGGTACGTCACCGGCGCTCGACATCAGTCTGTCGTGCAAGACCCACGAAGGCGACCTCAATATTCTTCCTTGCGGCATCTACACGTCCTTTAATGACAGCATGGCCAGTGGCGGGGCCTTCCGTCGATATGAAGACCTGCCGTTGTACGACGGGCGCACACTCAACTTCGAGTTGCGCCGAGGTGAATCATTCAACGGCGGAGACTTTCTGATAGAGCAAGCAGGCAGCGCGGTGATTGTTTATCACAAGAATGGGATCTCCGAAAAATTCGAAATTAGTGAAACACTTGGGTCGCAGGCAAACGCTCAAAAATTATGGATATTCCCGACGCACTACATTCTGCCCTCGGGCCGATCACTGAAATTCGATTGGAAAACGTTCCGAGCCACACCGCGAGTTGTCGCCATCAGTGACGACGACGGGCGTCTGCTTGACGCGGACTGGATGGATTCTCCGGCCGACAGACGCGGCCTCGAGATCCCACCACCCGCCTTGAAAAACATCACCCTTTTCCCCGGTAGCGACGAACAGGTGAGCTACACCTGCAAATACGCCAAGTACCCCAACACTTTCGAGCAAACCATTGAAGTCACAGGCGCGATCGGAACCGCCAAGACAATCTACGTTCTCGAAAATGAACAAGGCGCGATCAAGAAATTCGAAATGCGCCGCCAGCAGTCACTGCCGGCGGAAAAGAAGGGAGATCCGGATGTGCTGGAAACCTCAACGCACGCCGAGTTGATGGAGTTCAACGACAAGCAGATCGTCAAGCACACCACCCTGCCCGGTGAGACCGTCACCGCCTTGATCGAGAGTTACAAGTACGACGCCAACAAGACCACCATTGCCTGCACACAAGGCAACAAGAACGTTCTCTCGCGCGTGTACTCGTTCAATGACACCGGACAAGTCTCCGAAGCCGTCACCGCCGCCGATGTCACCGTACTCACGGAACAAAGCGTCAGCATCGACAAGGCGCGCGGCACCGCGACGCATAAAACGATCAAGAAAATCGCCAATGTCGTCGTTGACGAACTCGCGCTCGAATACGATGCCAGCGGCAACCTCATCAAGTCCACTCAAGGTGACACGATCACCGAATGGACCTACTTCAACAACTACGCTGCGTACACGGTCAAGGAAAACGCGACGAGCTATCACGACACCAGCTTCTTCGGCATCCTGTTGAAGGTCGTGGATTTCACCAATCCGATTGGCCTCGGCTTCGTCGCGTTCGGTTCCGGTGGGCTGACATGGGGCACAAGAATCGATTCGACGGTCACGATGTCGATCACCAAAAACGACTACGCGAAAGCCGCCTTTCAACTCCCTTTCGACATGAGCTACGCGGGCGACACCCAGAACTTCACCTCGCACGTGGAGTCCGAACTCGTTTGTCGACGGGATGGCGACAAGAAATATGCGCTACGTCTCACGTACTACGGTTATGCCAGTCTCACCTGCAAACCCGTGAGTGGGGTTGACCGGGAATACGTGCTTCTGCCGGGCAGAAAACTCACCGTGATGCACCCGTCATACGAAGAAATCGACGTCAGCGCGGAGCAACTGAAAATCGCCAAAGCAGCCGCTAAGGCACTGTTCGATAGTCTCGACAAACAACTCAGTACCGCCGGCGACAAGAAATCCAAGGACCAGACGCAGAGCCTCATCGACACACTGAACAAAAGTCTGGTCCAGCAGAGCAAGACCAACGCCCGCGGTTTTAAATTGAAACAGCCAAGCGCCGGCAAGTGGACCGACCGCTCGATGCACCTCGAAGACATCGCCTATCAGACGAACGTCAACGACCCCGGGTTTGGCCAGATCAGCACAACCTCGGCGTGGCTGATCGGTGCGGGCGGCGGCAAGGTCAGAGGTTCGGAAATCAAGACCTCGTTCACTTACAAGACCGACGCCAAGAACAAGCGAAAGATCACCGTCCTGACGACGACCGAGACGGCGGATGCAACGACGTTCACATTGAGCCAGACACGCTCCGCGCTAACCGGACGCATCGATGAATCTGTCGATGGCGAGGGCGTCAAGACCACGTGCAACTATGACAAGGTCGGCACGCTGATCAAGGAAACCGCCTCGCAGGGGGGTGTCACTGCCGGGCAACGCGAGTACACCATCACACCGCTCAAAGGCCGGCGATGGCAGCACGAAACCCTCGACTCGGTTTCGAAGCAACGCACCCGTGTGATCCGAGACGAACTGGCACGCGATTGTGAGAGCTGGGCAAGTCCCGATGGCAAGGTCTGGTTGCTGATGAGCCGATGCACCTACGATGCCCAAGGCCGTCTGGCGAGCGACGAGCAATACGATTACGACTACGCGAACGTAAAACACAGCATGCTGACGACGAACTGGACCTATGACGACGCCAAAAACACGTGCAGCGTCAAGAAAGTTCAGACCGACGCCGGCGGGAAAGAGCTCGACACCCAGTCGCTGACACTCGCGAGCAAAGCCATGGGCGAAACCATGGTGGTCGGTGCCGCCGAAACGCAGCGCGACTACGATGCTGCCGAACGCACGCTCACTGAAAGTGCCGGCGCATCGGGTGCGCCGTCATTCAGGAAACTCACCGCCTTCGACGCCGGCGGCAACATGACGTCGGTCAACACCGAGACCATCGACGGGAGCAGAACAACGCTCCCCGGAGACAAGATCACGATGGCCTACGACGGCCAAGGCCGCCTGAAGACGCTCACGCCTGCGAAAGGCGCTCCCACGGCCTTTACCTACGACCGCTTCGACCGCTTGCTCACGTCGACCACCGACGGCATCGAGATCAGCAACATCTTTCCCGACGAAACACTTGCCAGTGTCGCCGTCACGGCTTACCTCAAGGACGACAAGGGCACGATCTCGCTGGGCGAACAGCGGGTCGACGGTCTCGGCCGTCCCGCCCGAGAGATCAGCAACGGCACCGATGCCATCTTCGAGTACAACGGCGCATCGCGCTGGGGCAGGCAAATCGATGCTGGCGAGCGTCCCGCAACGGTCACGGGCTACAAGAGCGAGATCGACGGCAGCGGGCTGAGGTACACCGAGACCATGACGGACAACGCTGGCACGCGTGCATCGAAGACACACTTCAGCCATCGGCAACAAATCATCGCGTTCGAGGACATCACCGGCGCGAAGACGGCCTTCCAGTACGACGCTTTCGGACGACTTGAGCGCTCCATCAACGATAGCTGCGAAGCCACGTACGTCTATTCGGATAACGGCCTGCTGTCGAAAGAAACGATCAAGGCCGCGAAACAGAATCTCACCATGACGGTGCAGTACAGCTACAACCGCTCGGGGATCGAGATCAAGCGCAAATTCGAATGCACCGGCGTCAAGACGCATGTCATTGAAAGCCAACGCATCGGCGACGGACGCATCGACCGCATCATGCTCAAGGTCGACGACAAGACGTCGAACGCCGACTACTTCGAGTACGACGCCTCACAACGCCTGAAAACCTGGTCCTGCTCGCAGGCGGGTTTCGCAGGTTATGGCGGCAAGCAATACGTCAAACAGGTCTTCGATTACGACAAGCTCGGTAATGTACTGTCGAGCGAGAACGAGTTCTACACCGGCACGAGCCGTCCGGAGGTGCTCTCGGTGTCGACGACGACGCGCACCTACGACGCCAAACCCGGTGTGCTCACCTCATTGGACGGCAAGCCGTACGACAACGATGACGCCGGGCGGCTGACCAAGCGATCGAACCGCACCCTCGCCTACTATGGCAACGGCCGGGCCAAGAGTTGCTCTGCCACGGCAGGTGGGAAAGACGGTGATTTCGTCTTCACGTATGACGATCTTGGGCGAATTCGTGGGGGTTCTGCCGGTAAGGGAAAGTGGAACGAGACCTACCACTACCGTGGGCAACGGCGATATGCCGTTTCTCAGCAGGACGATGCAAAGAAGCACGGTTTCAACAAGCGCACGCTCGTCCTGAAGAACGACAGCCCGTCATGCTTCCTGCAAGAAGCATCCACGACGATCGACGATAAGACGACGGCAACCAGTTCGTTCGAACTTCGCGATCAGGCGGGGACCGTATTCGCCAGCATCGACCTCGACACCAAGGCCATCACGTACTACCGCTTTTCCCCTTACGGCTACCGGACTTCGGATCCCGGTGCGGTCACCTGGCTCGGCTTCAAAGGCGAGCCGCTGAACTATGTGGGGTTCTACCATCTCGGCAACGGCTACCGGATGTACGACCCGGAGCATTGCCGCTTCCAGTCGCCCGACATCATGAGTCCGTTCGACATAGGAGGAATTGCCGCCTACGTCTATTGCCACGGCGACCCCCTCAACTATCACGATCCGAGCGGGCACGCGGAGATTGCGCAGTACAGTCGCCTCGACACGATGCCGCTCATGTACACGCAGGAATTCCGTATTGCGGCAAGCGTGCTGGGCCTTCTGGCGACGCCATTTACCAGCGGCAGTTCTCTTGCCCTTGCGATCGGCGTGACCGGGCTCGCTGCGGTCGGCAGCGCGTTCGATATTTCCTCCATTGTCCTGGAGGATAGTGATCCGGAGCTGGCGAGCGTACTGGGGTATCTCGGACTTGGTTTTGGTGTGGTCAATCTGGGCACCGGGGTATTGGGCACGGCACGGCGGGCGCCTGCGGTGGTTGCGGGTCAGGGACTTCGAGGCGGCGGCTTATATAGCCGGATGGTCGCTCGCTTTGGCCGGGTGAAGCCCGGCTTTGCCGGCAACGCCACGAAAAAAATGGGCCTCCAAGGCAACAAGGGATTCAAAGCGCTCACGAAGGGAAACAGCTACGCAGGCGTGATCAACGGTGCCTATGGATCCACGCCGTACGGCGACGCTGCGGCGAAAGTGTCCAACTACCTGTCTACCGATTTTTCAACGGCAGCCTACGCCAAGGAGATGCAGGGCCTTGCCAACACAAAGTCGCTCGACATAGGGGGGCTGTTCGGCAACTTGGACCGTCAGCACGGCGTCGACCTCCTCTTACCTATGCAACAAATCACGTTCGACCAAGTGATGGACGCCCTCGCCGGCGCCGGATACCACTACAAGGTTGTCGACGGTCTGTTTTGCCGCAATGCCACAAGCGTCATGGCACCGGGTTTCGCAAAGTCGGGGCTGAGCAGGATTTTTGACGGTATGGACTGGTGGAGCGGCGCTCGAATGACTTCCTGAGCGCAAGATCCGCAAGTCCTTTTAAGGAGCGAAAAATGTCACGAGGTAAAGTCAAATTCTTTAACAACAACCGAGGTTTCGGCATCATCACGCCGGATGATGGCGGTGATGCTGTCTTCCTGCCTTCGGCCTCACTCGTGGGGTTTGCAGCGATGGGTATCGAAGCGGACACGCCTGTCGAATATGACGTCGTTCAAGGCGCCAAGGGGCCCATGGCGAAGAATGTGAAAATCGTGGCAACCGAGTGATTCGCGGTGAGGCCCGCCCTGGTCCGGAAGCCGTCAACATCCGGCTCGTAGCCGCCGGCGCGTCACGCTCGCCGGTGCTTCGGAAAATGTGTGATGGGACTCGCGAACGCGAGTCCCTGTAAATGACGTTGTTGCTGCGGATTACTGCGTCTTGAGCAAGCGCTGCGGCGTGAGAAGTGCCTCACTGTCGAGGCGGGCGACGCCGAGCAGGCGTGCTGCGTTGTCATCGAACGCTTCCGCATAAACCTTCACTTCGATACCCTCTTCGTGCCCGGACGCGCAGGTGCGCAGCGTTTGCGGGCAACGCGTTTCGTCGAGCCGCAGTCGTTGACCGTGGCCGAAGCGCTTCGCAAGCGTGTCGTCGAGCCATACCGTCGGCAACGTCTTGAGCAACGCATCCACCGGCGCGAGCTTTTCCACCCGCTGCGGCTGGTCGATGGCGTTGAGGTCTTCCAGCGTCACCGCACCGTCAAGCGTCAACGGGCCCACCGCTGTCCGGCGCAGTGCTCGCAGGTGAGCACCACAGCCCAGCGCTTCACCAATGTCTTCCGCCAGCGTACGCACGTACGTCCCCTTGCTGCACGTCACACGGAAGGTGAACTCCGGCGCGTCGGGCAGCGAGCAATCCAGCAATTCGAGCGAATGAATCGTGATCTGGCGTGCTTCGCGCTCGAGCGTCTGACCGGCGCGTGCGTACTCATACAGCGGCTTGCCGTCACGCTTGAGTGCGGAATACATCGGCGGCACTTGCGAGATCGGTCCGGTGAATTGCGGCAATACGGCGCGAATGGCCGCCTCATCGACCGTCACGTCGCGGGTTTGCAGCACTTCACCTTCGGCATCCCCCGTCGTCGTGGTCTCGCCAAGGCGAACACGTGCCTCGTAAGTCTTGTCCGCTTCGAGCAAATCCTGCGAGAACTTGGTGGCCTCACCGAAACACAGCGGCAGCAAGCCGGTGGCCAACGGATCGAGCGTGCCGGTATGCCCGGCTTTCAACGCTTGCAGCAAGCGCTTGGCCTTGATGAGCGCGTCGTTCGACGACAGACCCAACGGCTTGTCCAATAGCAACACGCCATCGAGGGCGAATCGGGGAAGTTTTTGGCGGGGTGCCTGCGAACGCGGGTCCGTCATGATGCGGGAGAGCTTGAGATTTTCGTGGAGAATCAGCCACGCCGCGCGTCGTGCGCCAGCAGGCTTCGTGCACCGCCGGACTGGCCTTTCGGCAGCCCGGCGTGCTCAGTCGGTCGAACCCGGGACTACGGAGACCACCGCTTACTTGCGGTCGTCGTCCTTGCCTTCGTCCTTACCTTCGTTATCAACGTCGTTCGTGTCTTGTTCTTCTTCGTCGACACCGCCCGCTTCCTCTTCTTCCTTCGCGCGCGTGGCGTTGGCCGTGTCGATGAGGCGCGACATTTCGATCGCACGTTCGATCGATTGGTCGAAGTGGAAGTGCAACGTCGGCACGGTGTGAATGTGCAGACGCTTGAACAACATGTTTCGCAGATAACCGGCCGCTTCGTTGAGCGCTTCGCCCGTCTGCTTGGGGTCACCCGTCAGCGTGGTGTAGTACACCTTCGCATGCGCGTAATCCGGCGTGACTTCCACACTTTGCAGCGTCACCAGACCAATACGCGGGTCTTTCACTTCACGCTGGATCAGCTCGGACAGATCGCGCTGAATCTGATCGTTGATGCGCAGATTGCGGCCGCCCGGAATATTACGTTTCTTTGCCATGACTCACTCGCTAGTAATGCAATGGCCCACCCCACCGGTTACCCGGCCTGGTGGGCCATTCCACATCCGTTGAACGTCGCGCCTTACAGCGAACGCGCAACCTCAGTGATTTCGAACGCTTCCAGTTGGTCGCCTTCCTGGATGTCGTTGAAGTTCTTCACCGACAAACCGCACTCGAAGCCCGTCTTGACTTCCTTGACGTCGTCCTTGAAGCGCTTGAGCGAATCCAGCTCGCCCGTGAAGACCACGACGTTGTCGCGCAGCACGCGGACATTCGACGAGCGCTTGACGAAGCCGTCGAGCACCATACAACCGGCAACCGTACCGACCTTCGGCACACGGAACGTCTGGCGAACTTCGACGAGACCGGTGATTTCTTCCTTCTTCTCCGGTGCCAGCATGCCCGACATTGCCGCCTTCACTTCATCCACTGCGTCATAGATGATGTTGTAGTAACGGATGTCGATGCCGTTCGACTCGGCCAGCTTGCGCGCCAGTGCATCGGCACGCGTGTTGAAGCCGATGATGACCGCCTTCGAAGCCGTTGCCAGGTTGACGTCGCTTTCGCTGATACCACCCACGGCGGCGTGCACGATCTGCACACGCACTTCCGGCGTCGAGAGCTTGTTGAGCGACTGCGCCAGTGCTTCCTGCGAACCCTGCACGTCTGCCTTGATGATGAGGGGCAGCGTCTTGACTTCGCCGTCGGCCATCTGTTCGAACAGGTTCTCGAGCTTCGCGGCTTGCTGCTTGGCCAGCTTCACGTCGCGGAACTTGCCCTGACGGAACAAGGCGATTTCACGCGCCTTGCGCTCGTCTTGCACGACCAGCACTTCTTCACCGGCACCCGGCACTTCCGACAGACCCTGAATTTCCACAGGGATCGACGGACCGGCTTCCTTCGCGTTCTTGCCCGTTTCGTCGAGCATGGCACGCACGCGGCCATAAGCCTGACCGGCCAGCACCATGTCGCCACGCTTGAGCGTGCCCGACTGCACCAGAATCGTCGCCACCGGACCCTTACCCTTGTCGAGCTTGGCTTCGATCACGATCCCCTTGGCCGGGGCCGCTTCCGGTGCCTTCAGTTCCAGCACTTCCGCTTGCAGCAGCACGTTCTCGAGCAGATCGTCGATACCCGTACCGGTCTTCGCCGACACCGGCACGAACGGCGAATCGCCACCGTACTCTTCCGGCACCACGCCTTCGGCCACGAGTTCCTGCTTCACGCGGTCGGCGTTGGCTTCCGGCTTGTCGATCTTGTTGATCGCCACCACGATCGGCACGCCGGCCGACTTCGCGTGAGCGATCGCTTCCTTCGTCTGCGGCATCACGCCGTCGTCGGCCGCCACCACCAGAATCACGATGTCCGTTGCCTGAGCACCACGGGCACGCATGGCCGTAAAGGCCTCGTGACCCGGCGTGTCGAGGAACGTCACCGTGCCGCGCGGCGTTTCAACGTGATACGCACCAATGTGTTGCGTAATACCACCCGCTTCGCCCGACGCCACCTTGGCGCGACGGATGTAGTCCAGCAGCGAGGTCTTGCCGTGGTCGACGTGACCCATCACCGTCACCACCGGCGGACGCGGCAAGGCTTCGCCTTCCGGTGCGTCATTGCCCAGCGACAGCAGCGTTTCCGGATCGTCCATCTTCGCGGCAATTGCACGGTGGCCGAGTTCCTCGACCATGATCATTGCCGTTTCCTGATCCAGCACCTGGTTGATGGTCACCATCTGACCCATCTTCATCATCAGCTTGATGACTTCCGAGGCCTTCACCGCCATCTTGTGAGCCAGATCGCCCACGGTAATGGTTTCCGGCACGTGCACGTCACGTACGATCGGCTCGCTCGGTGCCTGGAACTGATTGTCCTGCGCATGACGATCGCCACGACGGCCGCCACGGCCACCGCCACGCCATCCGTCCGAGCCACCGCTTGCGTCGCCGCGGGTCTTCATGCCGCCACGCTTGTTGCGGTTATCGGCATCCTTCTGCCACTGACCCGGCTTCTTGTCCTTCTTGTCGGCGGTCGTCGTCGACGGTGCAGCCGTGGTCGCAGGCTTCTTGTCTGCCGGCTTGGCCGACGTCGAACCTTCCGGCTTGGCCGGCTTGTGCAACGTACCCTTGGCTTCCGGCTTGGCGGCGGCCGGCGCCGCTACCGGTGCAGGTGCCGGCTCCGGTGCCTTCAGCACGCGGCGCGGGGCATTCAGCATTTCGCGAATGGCACGCGCTTCGGCTTCCGCCGCTGCACGACGCTTGCGAATCGCTTCCTCTTCGGCACGCGCCTTGTCGGCCGCAGCACTGGCCTTCTCGGCGGCTGCACGCGCTTCTTCGCTGGCCTTGCGGGCCTGCTCGCGCTCAGCGTCTGCCTTGGCGGCCGCTGCCTTGTCAGCTTCCTGAGCAGCAGCTTGCTTGGCCTGCTCAGCCTTTTCCGTCTCGGCCTGAGCAGCCTTGTCGGCTTCAGCATCGACCTTGACTTCGGCTTTCGCTTCCGCCTTGGCCTTCAGCTCAGCCGCAGCCTTGGCCGCCGCCGCAGCGCGCTCCGCTTCTTCACGGGCACGACGCTCAGCCGCTTCCTTCTCTTCACGCTCGCGGCGCTCGGCCTCTTCGCGTTCGAGTTGCTCTTGGCGAAGCTTCAGTTCCGCAGCCTCGGCAGCAAGACGCTCCGCCTCACGGCGTGCGTCTTCCTCGCGTTGGCGCAGTGCTTCGTCTTCGGCCGAAACCGCAGCGTTTTCAGCGCCCTCAGCCACATCGTCGCGCTTGACGAACGTCCGCTTCTTGCGGACTTCGACTTGAATCGTGCGCGCCTTTCCGGTCGAGTCGGCTTGCTTGATTTCCGAGGTCTGGCGACGCGTCAGAGTGATCTTCTTTTTGTCGCCGTCGCCAGCGCCGTGCGATCGGCGCAGGTGTTCCAGCAAACGGGCCTTGTCGGCTTCCGTTACCGAATCGTCGGCGCTGAGTTTGTCCACACCGGCGGCTTTGAGTTGCTCCAGCAACACGCCGGCCGGCATTTTCAGTTCTTCAGCAAATTGGGCTACGTTGATGCTCGCCATTCAAACCTCTTCAAGCAAGGCCACGCGCCTTGCGGTTAACTTCAAAGTTCACTGTTCCATATGCATGCCGGGGCAGGTCATCATTGGAACCAGTGCTCTCGCGCTTTCATGATCAAAGCCTTCGCAGCTTCCTCGTCGACACCGGTCATTTCGGTCAGTTCGTCGACGGCCAGCTCGGCCAGATCATCGCGCGTCTGAATTTCATGCTCGGCCAGTTTGGCCAGCAACTCGGGCGTCATGCCGTCGAGGCTCTTCAGGTCGAGCGCAACGCCCTCAACCTTCTCCTCGGTGGCAATCGCCTGCGTCAGCAGTGCGTCGCGCGCACGGTTGCGCAACTCATGCACCGTGTCTTCATCGAAAGCTTCGATTTCGAGCATTTCGTTGAGGGGCACGTAGGCGATCTCTTCCAGACTCGAGAAACCTTCCTCGATCAGGATGTCCGCCACTTCCTCGTCCACATCGAGACGCTGCATGAACAACGTGCGCAACGTACCGCGCTCTTCGCTCTGCTTCTCGGCCGATTCGTCCGGCGTCATGATGTTGATCTGCCAGCCGGTCAGTTCCGACGCGAGACGCACGTTCTGACCGCTGCGGCCAATCGCCACGGCCAGTTCGTTCTCGTCGACGACGACGTCCATGCTGTGCTTCTCTTCGTCAACGACGATCGACTGCACCGCCGCCGGCGCCAGGGCACCGATCACGAATTGCGCCGGGTCTTCCGACCACAGCACGATATCGACGTTCTCACCGCCCAGTTCGTTACGCACGGCCTGCACACGCGTACCGCGAATACCCACGCACGTACCGATCGGATCGATACGCTTGTCGTAGGCCACCACGGCGATCTTGGCGCGCACACCCGGGTCACGGGCAGCGGACTTGATCTCGAGCAGGCCTTGCTCGATTTCCGGCACTTCCATGCCGAACAACTCGATCAGGAACTCCGGTGCGGTACGCGAGAGTTCGATCTGCGGGCCACGGGCCGTACGATCGACCTTCACGATGTACGCGCGAACGCGGTCACCGATGCGGAGGTTTTCTTTCGGAATCAGTTGATCGCGACGCAGCAGCGCTTCGACACGGCCCGACTCGACGATCAGGTTGCCCTTATCGAGACGCTTGACCGTACCGGTCATGATCTTTTCGCCGCGCTCGAGGAAGTCCGACAGGATCTGCTCGCGCTCGGCATCGCGAATGCGTTGCAGAATCACTTGCTTGGCGGCTTGCGCGCCGATGCGGCCGAATTCGACCGACTCAACCGGCTCTTCGACGAATTCGCCGAGTTCGATCGCGTCGTTGTCTTCCTTGGCTTCAAACAACAGAATCTGCTTGTCCGGCTCTTGCAGGCCAGCCTCGTCGGGCACAACCAACCAACGACGGAAGCTCTCGTGCTCGCCCGACTCGCGGTCGATGTGCACGCGAATGTCGACGTCTTCGGTGTAGCGCTTTTTGGTGGCCGAAGCCAATGCTGCTTCCAGCGCGCCGAACACGACATCTTTGTCGACGTTCTTTTCGCGCGCGAGCGCATCGACCAACAGCAATACTTCGCGACTCATCGTTTGCGACTCCTAAAATCAATCTGCGGCACTAGGCGCGCACGGTCAATATCCGCGAGGGTGAATTCGAGCAGCGCCGGGCCGCCCTTGCCTTCGAACTCGAGGCTCAGATTTTCGCCTTGCGGCGCCTGCAAGATGCCGCGGAACTGCTTGCGGCCGTCCAGCGGCACACGCAACGTGAGACTCACTTCAACACCGGCAAAACGCTCGAAGTCGCGCAGCTTTCGCAGCGGACGATCCAGCCCCGGTGACGACACTTCGAGTCGGTCATAGTTGACGTTCTCGACCATCAGCACGTGCGAGAGCTGACGGCTTACCGTCTCGCAGTCATCGATGCCGATGCCCTCAGGCTTGTCGATATAAACGCGCAGCAAACCGCCGCCGGCGCGTTCAAGATCGACCAGCTCGTAACCCAGGCCTTCGACCGTGGTCTCGATCAGTTCTGGCAATTGCAACTTTGCTCACCCTAGAAAAACTCGTGCGCATCAGCGCCCGACTATATCTGCGCGCCCCGCATGGGACGCCGCACGATACCTGCCTCGACCGTCCGGGCCGGCGTGCCTGTGTCGACACACCCACTCCCCAACGCGGCGGTATCGGCCGCGCAAAACGCTCGCGGCAAAAAAAAATGGGCGAAACGCCCATTTCTTACATCCTCATTGCGCATGAGGTGCGCGCCGCAACAGAAAGTCCGGCACGCCAACCAGCTTATTCACTGATTTTATATGGTTTTTTGGCCATTTTGCAACGCTTGGCATGGCAAATGCCCGTGGGACGGGCGTCTTCACAACGCCGCTGCAATGCAATAAGTCCGCCGCCTTCCAGCGTGTCAGTCGGGCGCCCGGGGTGTCGCGAATGCCGTGCATCCGCTCCGCCATGCCGGGCCTGCCGTGAAGCATCAGCGCGAACGGTTACCGCCGCGATTGCCCCGGTTGCCGCCCGTGTTGCCCTGGCCGCCACCGCCGCCGGCACGATTGCCGCCGCCGCTGCGATTGCCGCCGCCGCTGCGATTGCCGTTGGCGTTGCCGCCACGACCGCCACCGCCACCGCCGCCGCTACCGCCTCGGGATTGACCGCCGAAACCGCCACCACCCGCGGAATTGCCGCTGCGCGATTGACCACCAAAACCACCGCCACCCGCCGAATTACCACCCCGCGACTGGCCGCCAAAACCACCTCCGCCAGCGGAATTGCCGCCGCGCGATTGGCCGCCGAAACCACCACCGGACGCATTGCCACCACCGAAGCGGCGACCTTCACCGCGCGGCGATGCCGCCGGCGCCGGGAAACCACCGCTCGGACCGACAAACGTAGTCAGCGGATTAGCACGCGGACGACGTGCCTGACCGTAGCCCTGCTCGCGAGTGAACACGCCAAGCGCGGTCTGCATCGGGTCCGGCTGACGGCGCGGCTCTTTCGGCGCACCTGCCCCACCACGCGTACCCTTGCCACCCTTTTCGGCTTCGCTTGCACCGGGCACCTTCATGCCGACGGCGGCGAAGAGCGAACGCACCTGAGCGTCGTCCAGTTCTTCGTAGCGGCCACGCTTCAGACCGCGCGGCAGCGTGAGCGGGCCGTAACGCGTACGGATAAGACGGCTCACCATCAGACCTGCCGCGTCGAACATACGACGCACTTCGCGGTTACGCCCTTCGGTCAGCGCCACGTGATACCAGTGATTCGAACCTTCGCCGCCGCCATCCTGCAAGCGCAGGAAGTTGGCCTTGCCGTCGTCGAGCTCAATGCCACGCAGCAATTGCTGACGCGACGATTCGCTCAACTGGCCGACCGTGCGCACGGCGTATTCACGCTCGATGCCATAACGCGGATGCATGAAACGGTTGGCCAGATCGCCCGACGTCGTCAGGATCAGCAGACCTTCCGTGTTGAAGTCGAGACGGCCCACGGCCAGCCACTTCGCAGTCTTCATCGGCGGCAGACGGTCGAACACCGACGCGCGGCCTTCCGGATCTGCATGGCTGACGATCTCGCCCGATGGCTTGTGATACAGCAGCACGCGCGGGGGCTTGCTGGTGATCCGGCGCTTGACGAGCTTGCCGTTGATGCGAACCTGATCGGTCGGCAGAATGCGCTGGCCGATGTGTGCCGGCTCGGCATTAACCGATACGCGACCGGCAAGAATCAGTTCTTCCATCTCGCGACGCGAGCCCATGCCCGCCTCGGCGAGCACCTTATGCAGCTTGGGCGCTTCGTCGTCCGGCGAAAGCACACGGCGATCGGCCGATTTGCGGGCACCGCCACGCTTGGCGTCGCCTTCGGCTTCTTCGCTATCGAAGCCACCCGACGTCACAAACGCGAACAGATCGTCGTCGCCGGCTTTTCCGCCGCGGGGGCCTGCACCGGCACTGCCGGTCGCCTTGCGTCCACGGCCCTTGCTTGCGCCCTGGGGTTTGCCTGCGCCAGCACCTGCGCCGCCACCATTACCGGCAGCGCCTGCATTCCCGCCATTGGCTGCGTTGCCAGCAGGCGCGCCTTGCGCCCCTTGGCCCGTGCCATCGCGCTTGGCACGCGGCTTGCGCGCGCCAGTGCCATTACCGCTGCGGCCACGGCCTTGTGCGGCAGACGCGGCGCCATCGGCAGCCACTTCCTGAGCTTGCGGCGCGTCGCCCTGCGGGGCGTCGGCCGAGTCGGACTCGCCCGGGCCGCCTTCATCACCTTCTCGCTTGGCTTGCTGGGCCGCACGACGGCGGGCGATCAGACTACGCGGACCACGGCGCAAACCGCGGCGCGACGCCTTGTCATCGCCGCCCTCGCCTTCCGGCGCGCGTGCTTCGGCACCGGCATCGCGTGCGTGCAGGTCCTGGGATTCTTCGTTTTGTTTCAACACAACCTCATTGGAAAACGGGATCGTGGCGGGCAGGCAACTATCGCTGCCCTGATCCGTGTTCGCACCATGAATGCGCGGCAAACCTATGCCGCGGCTTCGTTTTTGTCGCTAACGGCCCTGTGCGAACCCGGCGCGATGCGCCGGAGCCTCAGGTACCGGTGACGAGATTCTTGTCGTCCCCGCCGTTTTCGTCGTCGTCCTCGTCCGCACCGGGCAAGGGCTGCCCGGATGCGGCTTCGTTCGCCGCCGTGTCGGCAGCGTGCGGGGCCACATCTTGCGTTGCCGGCGCGGCGGGATCGGCCGCCTGCGTCGTCACGTGCTGCATATCTTGCGGCGGATCGTTGTCGATCGGTGCCGCAGCTTCCGAGTCTTCGGAATATTCCTCATGCTGCTCGACAGCGGCATCGATTTGTTCGGCATCGACCGGATCACTGTCCAGTGCGTCGACCGACTCATCGACGTGCTCATTGACCTGCGCATCGTCCTGCTCACTGACGTGCTCAACGCCCGCGAGTTCCGTCGATACCGGCAAAACACCGTCTTCACCCTCGGCAATGACTGCATCGAGCAGTGCGTCGTCGGTGAGTGCCTGCGCCGCCTCCGACACCGGCCGCTGGTCTTCCGGCACGCCCTGAGCGAGCGGCAGATCGTCGGCACGCGCTTCGGCCAGTCGAGCCAGCGCTTCGGCGTCGGCGACCGGCGCATCGTCCGAGGTCGCCTCGTTGTTGCTGTCTTCGCCTTCGGCACGTTCGCCGAATTCGATGTTCTGTTGCGCGAGCAAATCGATTTGCGCCTGCGCCGCCGGGTCTTCCAGCGGCGGCAGTGCGTCGAGTGCACGCAAGCCGAGATCGTCCAGGAAATCCTTGGTCGTCGCGTACAGACCAGGGCGTCCTGGCACGTCTCGATGGCCGATCACCTCGATCCAGCCACGATCTTCAAGCTGCTTGATGATCTGTGTATTGACCGTCACACCGCGAATTTCTTCAATATCGCCACGTGTGACCGGTTGACGGTATGCAATGATCGCCAGCGTCTCCATCACAGCCCGCGAGTACTTCGGCGGCTTTTCCGGATTGAGGCGATCGAGATATTCACGCATGCGCGGACGGCTCTGGAAACGCCAGCCGGTGGCCAGAGCCACCAATTCCACACCTCGGCCATCCCATTGCACGCGGATTTCCTCGAGCAGCGCGCGCACCGTATCGCCTGACACGGTGTCATTGAAAAGCTTTCGCAGATCGCCCACCTTCAGCGGCTCTTGCGCGCAAATCAACGCGGTCTCGAGGACGAGTTTCGCCTCTTGGGTATTCATGTGCGACTAAGCAGACCGGGGGCTTGGCGACCCGGTATCAGGAATAAATGGATGCTTGGAACACGAGAAACGGTCGTAACCGCTTCGCATAAGCGCGCGCCCTTTTGTGTTCGGTCGTAGTGACGGCGGCGCGACCTGGATGCTTCGAAACGACCTGCCGGGAAAACGCCCAGGCCGATAGTGCGGCGAGACGGACGTCCGGTATGTGCGCAATTATTACTGAAACACTGTCGCCCGTAAAGCGTCGTCGATATGTCTGGGTCCCGCGCTCGCCCTTACCGGCCGGGAGAATGCCGCCATCGCCCCGCCGGCCGCCATTTGCCAGCCTGCGGCGTCTTGTCGCATTCGCACACGGCGCGGACCGACACAACCCCTCAAACGCCCGTTCTGCGCCCCTATCGAGTCCAACAGGCCACGCCGTCGTTTGAAACGGCGGGTAGACGCACCATGGTAAACTTCTGAAATAACTTCAAGGGCATTCATGACCACCGAGATCGGACGCATTCCAGTCGCTCAGCCGCGTTGTTCCACGTGTTCGCTGGGGCAGTTCTGCCTGCCCGTCGGCATTCCGGCACCCGAACTGGAACGACTGGATGCACTCGTGAGCGAGCGCCGCCGCCTGAAAAAGGGCGAAGTGCTCTATCACGCCAACGATGCGCTCAACGCCGTCTACGGCATCCGTTTCGGCTCTCTCAAGAGCTGCGTTACGGCACCGGACGGGCGCGAGCAGGTCGTCGGCTTCCACCTGCAAGGCGAACTCATCGGCCTTGATGCCATCGCCGACAACCACCACCCGAGCACCGCCGTCGCACTCGAAGACAGCGAACTCTGCATTGCCCGTTTTGGCGAACTGGAGACGCTCTCGCGTCAGGTGCCCACGCTGCAACGTCAGATGCACCGCCTGATGAGCCAGGAAATCCGCAACGAACACCAGCAGTTGCTCGCGCTCGGCACCATGCGCGCCGAAGAGCGTCTGGCGGTATTCCTGCTCAACCTGTCGGAGCGTCTGGCCGCACGCGGCTACGCTGCCAACGAATTCGTGCTGCGCATGAGCCGCGAAGAAATCGGCAGCTTCCTCGGTCTCAAGCTCGAGACGGTGAGCCGGCTGTTCTCCCGCTTTGCCCAGAACGGCATGATCGAAATCCGCCAGCGCCACGTCAAGATCATCGACGCCACCGCTCTGCGCACACTGGCTGGCGCCCCCTCCGCCTGCTAAGAGCGGCTTGCGCGCCTAACCGATAAGCTACCGGTCGACTGGATCGCCCGCCTTGCGCCAGATCAAGAGTCGCGTAACGTCGACGACGACGCACGCGATTCGCGACACAGGCCGGGCGGTGCGCGCAGGCGTTCGACAAGCCCGGGCAAACCCTCCATAATCGGCGCGTTCGCCGTCCCGCCACCTGTGGTCCGGCGCATCACCCCGACGGAGGCCGCCGTAATGCCCGCAGCCATTTTTCTGAGTCCGGAAGACGCCGAGCACGCTTATTACGAAGCGCTTCGTGCCGGTGACATCGATATCCTGATGAACGTGTGGTCGGAAGACGAGGAGATCGTCTGCATTCATCCGGCCGGTCCGCGCCATGTCGGCCCTGCGGCCGTGCGCACGAGCTGGCGTCAGATTCTGTCCAAAGGCGGCCTGCAATTGGCCGTCAGTCATCTTCAGGTCGCACGCAACCCGCTGTGCGCCGTACACAACGTGCTGGAACAGATTTTGGTGGAAACGCATCCCGAAGCGCGCTACGCGTTTGTGCTTGCCACCAACGTCTATCTCAAGGAAGCCGACGGCTGGCGCCTCGCCCTTCACCACGCGAGCCCCGCCATCGGTCACGAAGATACCCGCTCGCCGACGTCTCACTCGCATCGCCTGCATTGACTTCGTCGGCACGGACTTCGGCTGCACTGACGTCGCCTGCATTTCACCGCCTGCAACTAGTCGGACGGGTAGCCCCCCACCTGCTCGCCGACGACGGCCGACTCCCTGCCTCTACGGCTCACACGCCCGCGTCCGTGGCGGCAGAATCGTCCTGCGTGTCGTCCTGCGTGTCGTCCTGCGTGTCGTCCTGCGTGTCGTCTTGGCTGTCCCAATAAGGCGCAGGACCGAAACGCGCCTGAAGGAAATCGATCAGCGCATGTGTTTTCGGCGGCACGAAAGCGCGGCTCGGGTACACCGCCCAGATTGCGACTTCATCGGCCAGCGGATACGCCGACAGCACCGGCACCAGTTCGCCGCGCCGCAAGTACGCCCCGATATCCCACGTCGACTTGGGCGCAATGCCAAGCCCCGCGACCACGGCGTCACGCAGCACTTCGCCGTTATCCGACGACAGCCGCCCCGTCACCCGCACGCTGAGTGCACCGCCAGAAGTCATGAAGCGCCAGTCACGCTGATCGCCCAGTGTCAGGCAGTCGTGCCCGGCCAGATCGCCCGGATGTTTCGGCGCACCACGGGCAGCAAGGTAGGCCGGCGACGCGCACAACACCCGCCGGTTGGGTGCGAGCTTCCGGGCAATCAACGTCGAATCACGCAGCGCCCCCACGCGAATCGCCAGATCCACGCCCTCCTCGATCAGATCGACCACACGATCGGTCAGCCGGAAATCCAGCGAAATCCCCGGGTACTGCGCCAGAAACGCAGGTAGTGCAGGCGAAACGTGTTGCCGCCCGAACGACGACGAACACGACACCCGCAAGCGCCCCTGGGGTGCCGCAAGCCCCTGCCCGACCGACGCCAGCGCCTGCGCCTCTGCCATCAGCAACGCCTGTGCCTGCACGAGAAAAATATCGCCTTCCTGCGTGAGTGCCACCCGGCGCGTCGTACGATGAAACAAGCGCGCGCCGAGCACGGCTTCAAGTTGGGTGAGCCGTGTACTGGCCGCAGCAGGCGACAAACCGCGTTCGCGGCCCGCAGCAGACACGTTTCCCAGTGCCGCCACCCGCACGAACAACGCGACAGTCTCCAGGTCCAACGACATTTATCGCCTTTTCAAAAAAATCTTTTCTGCATTATGCGGATTATCAAAGTAATCGACCAGTCGTAATCTCTCGTCATCATGGTCGGCGCTGGTTAGCCTCAGGGCGAAGCGCCTTGCCCTTTCAAGGAGAAAACAGATGAAAGCTGTCGGATTAACGCGTTACCTGCCCATCGACGACCCCAAGTCGCTCGAAGACGTCGAACTGCCCACACCGACTCCGGCGGGCCGCGACTTGCTGGTCAAGGTCGAGGCCATTTCCGTGAACCCGGTCGACACGAAGGTCCGTGCCCCGAAAGACCGGGTGGAAGACGCGCCGCGCGTGCTCGGCTGGGACGCAGCGGGCACCGTCGCCGCCGTTGGTCCGGACGTCACGCTCTTCAAGGTCGGCGACCCGGTGTACTACGCGGGCAGCATCACGCGCCCCGGTGCCAACAGTGAGTTCCATTTGGTGGATGAGCGCATCGTCGGCCACATGCCGGCGTCGCTCGACTTTGCGAATGCCGCGGCGCTGCCGCTGACGACCATCACCGCTTGGGAAGGCCTGTTCGACCGCCTCGGCATCGCCCCGGACGGCAG
The DNA here is from genome assembly GCF_002179865.1 of Pandoraea sp. PE-S2R-1. Classification (NCBI taxonomy): domain Bacteria; kingdom Pseudomonadati; phylum Pseudomonadota; class Betaproteobacteria; order Burkholderiales; family Burkholderiaceae; genus Pandoraea; species Pandoraea sp. PE-S2R-1. The sequence goes on from NZ_NGUR01000012.1 coordinate 136,684, forward strand.
CGACGAAGGCAAATCGATTTTGATCGTCGGCGGTGCCGGGGGTGTCGGATCGATTGCGATTCAGCTAGCGCGCCGTCTTGCCCGGTTGAATATCGTGGCGACTGCCTCGCGACCCGAGTCTGCCGACTGGTGCCGTCAGTTGGGTGCCCAAAACGTGATCGACCACTATCAGGACATCCCTTCGCAACTGCAAGCGCTCGGCTTGCGTCATGTGGATTTCGTCCTGTGCCTGAACGACACCGACAGGCATTTCCCCGCGCTGGCCGAAGCCGTCGCACCGCAGGGCAAGATTTGCTCGATCGTGGAGAATTCGGCGCCGCTGGAAGTCGGTTTGCTGAAAAGCAAGAGCGCCACGTTCGTGTGGGAATTCATGTTCACGCGGGCAATGTTCGAAACGCCCGACATGATTGCGCAGCACAAGCTGCTGACCGAAGTGGCGCGACTGGTCGACGCGGGCACGTTGCGCACGACCGTCGGTGAGGTGCTGGGCCCGATCAACGCGGTCAATCTGCGCCGCGCCCATGCGCAGTTGGAAGGCGGACGCACCATCGGCAAGCTGGTGCTGGCAGGATTCTGAGCCCGGTATCCGATAAAAAGAAAGGCGTTTGCGCACGATTGCGCAGACGCCTTTTCTACATCCTGTTCACGACAACGCGCGGGCACCCGCCCCGCCCGCTTCACTTCGTCGTCGGCACCGTCCCTTCAGACAACGCCACCGCTTCGGCCGGATGGATGATCTCGCCGCCCAGCGCGTTCACGCCGGCCACCAGCCGCTCAAACGCTGCGCCAACCTGCGCCGGGTCGCCCTTCACCCCGAGATCGATGTGGCGCCGCGCATAGACCGCACCGCGCTCGGCATCGCCCACGCTCGGCAGGCTGAATACCTTGATGCCGTCATATTCGGCTTCGATGGCTTCCATCAGCGGCGTCAGCGTCGATTCCGCCAGCCCGAACACCAGCACCGAGCGCTCGGCGTGTCGCGTCAGATGGTGCAACTGGGTGTAATACGTGTCGAGCACCCACGCCATCATCGGCCACGCCATCACCGGGAAACCCGGCATGAAATGGTGTTGTTCGACCGAGAAACCGGGAATCTTGTTGTACGGATTGGGCAGGATGCGCGCGCCGACCGGAAACTCGCCCATCTTCAGACGATGGCGGTTGTCGGGGTTCGTCATGTCGGCACGGCCGTCACCGCTCGTGTCTGCAATGCGTTCCATGATGAGCGCCTCGGCTTCGGGCGTGAGGGCCAGCGGCACGTTGAGCGCCGCCGCCGCGCACTGACGCGTGTGGTCGTCGGGGGTGGCGCCGATGCCGCCGGTCACGAACACGACGTCGTCGGTCGCCAGCGTGCGGCGCAGCGTGGCCGTGATGCGCTCGGGATCGTCGCCCACATACTCGGCCCAGCCCAGTTGCATGCCGCGCTCGGCGAGCAACTCGATGATCTTGGGCAGGTGCTTGTCGTGGCGACGACCGGAGAGGATTTCGTCGCCGATGATGATGATGCCGACCGCCATGATGCTTCCTTTGTGTTGTCTTGCCGACGCGCTCGCGTTGCTCGTTTTGCCCGATGCAGCGCGCCGTCGGCGCTTGGGGGAGGGTCTTGAATCCGGACCGCGGCCGTCCGGCCCACTGAACGTCCGCAGATCAACGATTGTGCCACTTTCGCGGCTAATCGTTACAGCACTTGCACACGAGCGTCGCCCGCTCACTGCCGCGTCACCGCCCTTCCGGCGGCGGCAGCATGGGCGGCGCACCCGAGGTGCCCGAAGCACCCGCTGCGCCCGCTGCGCCCGCAGCATCGCCACTTTCGTGGGTCAGCGTCGTGGCGGCCGGCAGCACGGTGCCGTGAAGCGTCGGTTCGTGATGGGCGGCCTCTTCGATGCGCAACCGCGAGAGCGCGCGCAGGCAGTAATGCGCGAACCACAGCGCCGAAAACACGAAGATCACCACGTAAAGCCAGATCGCCAGCAACGCAATGACCGGGAACAGCACGATCATGATGACCGACGACACCCACAGCAGCGTCGGCAACGAGCCCAGCAGCCCGGTCGCCACCCCGATGACCAGCAGCGGCAAGCGTCGTTCCCGCACGATCCGCTTGCGCTCCTCCGCACTCGCGTGAAACGCCAGCGCGTCGTAAGTCATGACCCGATACGTCAGCCAGCCCCACAACAGCGGCGGCACGATCGCGAAGAACGGCGGCACGAGCCACAGCGGCAACGTCACGAGTGCCGCGATGAGAAAGATGACAGTAGCGCCCAGCGACTGGCCGAGGCTGCCCCAGAACGAGCCGCCCTTGCGCGCTTCCAGATGAATGAAGTGCCGGCGCGACAAATGCCGCAATACGGCCGGCATCGACCAGCCGGCGATCAGCAGCAGCGCGGTGACGACGATCAACGGCACGAGCAGCGCCACGAGAATGAACGGGGCGAGCGCCATGCGCACGCTATCTACGCCGAAGTAGCCGAAGAACCGGTAAATCCACTGCGTGAACTCCCACTGCTCAAGCCACAGCCGCAGGAAGTCGGTGAACGGCTCCCAGCCGAACCAGATCACGGCCCCCCAGATCAGGCCGGAAACAAAAAAGGGCATCGCCGTGAGCCACAACATGCGCGGGTGCAGCAGGCTCACGAGCGCGCGGCCAAGCGCGCGAAGAATATCGTTCATGCAGATTCGGTGCGGTCAGTACGGGAAGCGGATGGACGGCCATCGCGGTCATTACGACCGTTGGGGCCATTGGTGATATCGGTGACACCGGTGACATTGGGGCCATTCCGGCGAGTCGGCCGCAGGCTTCTGGCCATGCGTTTGAGGCCGAGCCATTGCTGGGCCCAGAACCCTTCGCCATAGTCGGCCGAGCGGCCGGCCGGCGGCGGCAGTTGATCGCGAATGCCGGTCGCCACGGCGGCGGACGAAAAGTCTGCCGTGCGAAACGCCATATCCCACCAAGGAAACAGCACGCCGAAATTGCAGCCGCGATGGCGCCCCTCATGTCCGGCGCCGATGGCGTGATGGCGGCGATGGAACGTCGGACTCACGAGCAACCGCTCACCCAGCCACCCGAAGCGCAGCCGGGTATTCGCATGCTGCAAGCTTTGCAGCCATTCCGACACGGCCACGAGCAGCACGAACTGCACCGGGCTCACGCCGATCAGGATCGCGATGGTCGCAAAAAACGCGGCCTTGATCAGATCGTCGAGCAAATGGTTGCGGTTATCCGTCCAGAGCGACATTTGCCGCTGGCTGTGATGCACCGCGTGCAGCGCCCACCACCAGCGGAACGTGTGGCCCCAGCGGTGATACCAGTAACCCGCAAAATCGAGAATCAGCAGATAGATCAGAAAACTCGCCAGCGCGTGATCCGTCACCCCCGGCCAGACATCTTCCAAATTCAGATTGACGAAACCCATCAGGCGCAGCCACGACTGCAAGGCGTCAAAGAGCGGGCGGAACGCGAAGAAGAACACCAGATTGAACAGGCCGCACCGGTGCACGAGCGTGTAGAGCACGTCCACACGCACGGCGCGCCGTTCGCGCCATGCTTCAGCGGGCGCAATGGCTTCGAGCGGGCGCAGCAGCACCAGCATGAGCACAATCTGGAGAACGCCGATGAGGAAGAACTGCACGGCGTCGTAAGCATCGTCGGCGAACGACATCAGCCCGGTGGCGAACAGCACGGGCTGCACGATGCGGGTATAGATCTCGGTCTGCGCCGCCGAGAAGGCGGCGTAGAAACCGTCGACCAGCGTTTCGAACATGGAGCGGGGCCGGGCGTCACGGGGACACCCGGTCAGAGAAGCCGTTGCGGCAATGCCCCGATGTTACAGCACCGGCGCGCGGTCGTAGAAGTAGATCCCGTGCGGGGAACGGCCGACCGGAATGGTGTTGATCAGCTTGCGCGACGCGAGGTCGATGATGCCGACCTTGCGCGCCCAGCGGAACGTCACCCACAGCGTCTTGCGGTCCGCCGAGAGCTCCATGTCGTCAGGCCCCGGCAGCAGGCCGGTGATGTCGCCCACGTTGGTGAGCGCGTCCTGATCGATGATGCTGATCGTGCTCGACACGCGGTTCGAAATCAGCACGTGCTTGCCGTCGGCCAGCGAGCGGAAGTTGTGCGCGCCCTTGCCCGTCGGGATCGTCTTCACGACCTTCTGGTTGCGCCAGTCCACCACAGCCGCGTAATCGGCACCGGTCATGCCCACCAGCAAGTACTTGTCGCCGGGCGTGAGCCACACCCCTGCCGGGCTGTCGCCGACCTTCATCTTCCAGATCACTTTCTGGCTGGCCAGATCGATGGCGGCCACTTCGTTCGACTCTTGCAGCGAGATGAACACGAGCTTGCTGTCTTGCGTGAAGACCAGGTGGCTCGGCATCTTCTTGAGCGGAATGCGCGACGCTACCGTCAGATTCTTGCCGTCGAACTTGTAGACGTCCACGCGATCCAGACGCAGACCGTTGGCGACGAACCACTTCTTGTCCGGCGAAAAACCGATCTGATATGGGTCTTCGATGTTCTCGATCTTGCGTTGAATCTGCCCCGTCTTCGGGTCGAGGAACACGAGGTTGTTGCCCACCGAATTCGCCACGATGAGCGACTGGTTGTCGGGCGTCGCCATCAGGTGATGCGGTTCCTTGCCGACCGGAAACGTCTGGATGACCTTCTGGCTAGTCTTGTCGATCAGGCTGACGCTGGCGTCGCCGGAATTGAGCACCACCACCACGCCGTCCGGCACCGCTGCGGGCGCGGCCGGTGCGGCCACGGCCGCCGGCCCGGCAAGCGCCGTCAGGCCGAAGGAAGCAGCCAGACTGGCGGCGATCAGGAATTTACGCATTGCGAAATCTCTCGGGAAAAAAGAGTCACTGAAGAGTCTCTGCGAGCTCGCTGCGGGGCCATCGTCTGGCCGCCGCAGCGTCGCGAAAAAGTTTCGCTATTGTAGGCTGGGAAATTGCCTAAGCGCGCGCCTCACCGGCGCTTTTTTGATCAGACGAAACAGTATCTCGACAGTTCCTGATGTAGCGCAAACCGGCACGGGCAATCAGCGTTGCAACGCCTCCCAGACCTTGTGCAGACGCTTGACCGACACCGGCATCGGCGTGCGCAGCTCTTGCGCGAAGAGCGATACCCGCAGCTCTTCGAGCAGCCAACGGAACTCCTCCAGCCGCACATCGCCGTGGTCGCGGCGCTGCGACGTCGCCCGTTGCCAGTTTTGCAGCAGCGGGCCCAGTTCGCTCATCGCACGTGCATCGCGGGCCGGGTCGGCCTTGAGCTTGTCGATACGCGCCGCCATCGCCTTCAGATAGCGCGGGTAATGGGCCAGTTGCGCGTACGGCGTGTCGATCAGGAACCGCTTGCCGATCAGACGCTGCAACTGCGCCGTGAGGTCGGCGTAGGCCTGCGCAAACGGCTTGGCCTGCGCCAGCTTCTTCTGCAAGGCCGCATATTCCGTGAGAATCAGCCCCGCCAGCCGCGCGATCTCCTGCGCGAGCAGCGTGAGCCGGCCGCGCCCTTCGTCCTTGCGCGCGACGAACGAGGTGTTATCGCTCGGCCACGGCAATTGCAGGCAGGCGCGCTCCAGCGCGAGATCCACGATCTGATCGCGCAACTCCTCCTGCGTGCCCAGATTCATGTACTGCATCGCCATCTGTTGCAGGCCGGGGATGTTCTTCTCGAGGAATTTCACCTGTTCGCGCAACTGAATGGCGAACAGACGCCGCAGCCCGGCGCGGTGCTGACGCTGGGCTTCATCGGGGTCGTCGAACACTTCCAGATCGCAGTGATCGCCACGATCGACGAGTGCCGGGTAGCCGAACAACGTCTGCCCGCCACGCCGGATTTCGAGCATTTCGGGCAGTTCGCCGAAGCTCCACGTCGTGAGGTTGTCGTATCGGCCCGGCTCCACCGCTGCCGCAGACGCGCCCTGCCCGGCACCCGCGCCGCGCGAGGCTGCGCCCTTCGCACCCCCAGCAGCCCCCGCCGCGCCGGTCATGTCGCCCTTGCCAGCCTGCTTGGCAGACTGACGGCCACCGCCATCGCTGCCCGCACCACTCGCAAGCACGCCAGTGGGCGTCGTGCCGCTCTTTGCCGCGAGCTCTTGGAACGTACGCTGCGCCTGCTGACCGAGTTCTGCGCGCAATTGCGCGAGATTGCGGCCCATGCCGAGTTGGCGCCCGTGCTCGTCGACGATCTTGAAGTTCATCGTCAAGTGCGCGGGCAGCATCTCCAGCTTGAAATCGCTGGGGCTGAGCATGACACCGGTCTGCTCGCGCGCATCGGCCATCAGCGCGTCGAGCAAAGCCCCCTGCCCGAACGTCGCACGGTCGACAAACCCCGCCGCGTACTCGGGCAACGGCACGAAGTGACGCCGCAACTTCTGCGGCAACGACTTCATCAACAGGTGCGCTTTTTCCTTGAGCATGCCCGGCACCAGCCACTCGCAGCGGCGCGCGTCCACCTGATTGAGCGCGAAGAGCGGCACGGCGAGCGTGACACCGTCGCGCGGCGAACCCGGTTCGAAGTGGTACGTCAGCACCATCTCGATCCCCGCGATGACCGTCTTTTTCGGGAACAGATCGGTGGTCACGCCGGCCGCTTCGTGGCGCATCAGGTCGTCACGCACCAGATACAGCAGCTTCGGCGTGCCCTTCGCCGTCTCGCGATACCAGTGCTCGAAACTCGTGCCGTCGTAGAGATCCTCCGGCACCTGTGCGTCGTAGAACGCGTAAATCAGCTCGTCGTCGACCAGCACGTCCTGCCGGCGCGACTTGTGTTCCAACTGTTCGATGTCGGCGATCAGCTTGCGGTTATGCGCGTAGAACGGCAGCTTGGTTTCCCATTCCCCTTCCACCAGCGCACTGCGCAGGAAAATCTCGCGGGCACGACGCGGATCGCGCGGGCCGAAATTCATCCGGCGGCGCGCGTAGATCGTCAGGCCGTACAACGTGCCACGCTCGTAGGCGGTGACCTGCGCGGCCTTCTTTTCCCAGTGCGCGTCGGACAGCGAGGTCTTCACCAGATGCTTGCCCACGCGCTCGATCCATTCCGGCTCGATCCGGGCAATGCAGCGCGCATACAGGCGGCTCGTCTCGACCAGTTCACCGGCCATCACCCAGCGGCCCGCCTTCTTCACCAGCGACGACCCCGGCCAGATATGGAACTTGATGCCGTGGGCGCCGAGGAAATGCGGATCGTCGTCGGCCTTGCAGCCGATGTTGCCGAGCAGACCGGCGAGCAACGCGAGGTGCACCTGTTCATACGTCGCTTCCGACTCGTTGAGGCGCCAGCCCTGCTCGCGCACCACCGTCAGCAACTGGCTGTGCACGTCGCGCCATTCGCGCAAGCGCAACTGCGAGAGGAAGTTCTCGCGGCACGCCTGCCCGAGCAAGCGGTTCGACTTCTTGTGCGCAATCGCCTCGTCGAACCAGCGCCACATCTTGATCCACGAGAGGAATTCGGACTTCTCGTCGGCGAACTTGCGATGGGCGTTATCGGCGGCGTCCTGCGCCTCGATGGGCCGATCGCGCGGATCTTGCACCGCCAGTCCGGCGGCGATGATGAGCACTTCGCGCAGCGACTGCTGATCTCGCGCGGCGAGAATCATGCGGCCGACGCGGGGGTCGAGCGGCAAACGGGCCAGCTCGCGCCCGAGCGGCGTAAGCTGATTGGTGTCGTCCACGGCACCCAGTTCGTTCAGCAACTGGTACCCGTCGGCGATCGCGCGGCCCGGCGGCGGCTCGATGAACGGAAAGTCCTCGACCTTCGCCAGACGCAGCGATTGCATCCGCAAAATGACGGCGGCGAGCGACGAGCGGAGAATTTCCGGGTCGGTGAAGCGCACGCGCGACTGGAAGTCCGCTTCGTCGTACAAGCGGATGCACACGCCATCGGCCACCCGGCCGCAACGCCCGGCGCGCTGGTTCGCCGCCGCCTGCGAGATCGATTCGATCTGAAGCTGTTCGACCTTGTTGCGATAGGAATAGCGCTTCACACGCGCGGTGCCTGCGTCCACCACATAGCGAATGCCGGGCACCGTGAGCGAGGTTTCCGCCACGTTGGTGGCCAGCACGATGCGCCGCGCGTTCGACGCCTTGAAAACACGCTCCTGGTCCGTCGCCGAGAGGCGGGCGAACAACGGCAGAATCTCCGTGTGCGGCGGATGGTGCTTGCGCAGGGCCTCGGCGGCTTCGCGAATTTCGCGCTCACCCGGCAGAAACACCAGCACATCGCCCGAGCCTTCACGGCATAGTTCGTCCACCGCGTCGACGATGCCATCCATCAAATCGCGATCACGGTCGCGCGCGCTGGCGCGGCTGCCCTCGCGCCCTTCCGCGTTGGCAATGCGGGCGTCGTCCTGAATCGGGCGATAGCGCACTTCCACCGGGTACAGGCGGCCACTGACTTCGATCACCGGCGCGGGGTGCAGCGTTTCACCGTCCATCGTGCCGAAGTGACGGGCGAAGCGGTCCGCGTCGATCGTGGCCGAGGTGATGATCACCTTCAGGTCGGGCCGGCGCGGCAGCAGTTGCTTGAGGTAGCCGAGCAGGAAGTCGATGTTCAGACTGCGCTCATGCGCCTCGTCGATGATGATGGTGTCGTACGCACGCAACAGCGGGTCGGTCTGCGTCTCGGCCAGCAGAATGCCGTCGGTCATCAATTTGACCGACGCGCCATTCGAAAGCGTGTCGTTGAAACGCACCTTGAAGCCGACGATTTCGCCGAGCGGGGTGTTCAATTCGTCGGCGATACGGCGTGCCGTGGCCGAGGCCGCGATACGGCGCGGCTGCGTGTGGCCGATCAGGCCTGTGCCGCCCGCACCCAGCCCGCGACCGAGCGCGAGACAGATTTTGGGAAGCTGAGTGGTCTTGCCCGAGCCGGTTTCGCCGCTCACGATCACGACCTGATGGCCCGCGATGGCGCGGGCGATCTCCTCGCGGCGGCCGGACACCGGCAGCGCTTCGGGAAACTGAATCTCGGGAATTCGGTTGGCGGCGGCCTGCTTCGCGGCCAGCCGCTCGGCGTCGCGTTCAGCCCGTTGGGCGGCCGTCATGCGGCGTTCGCCGGCATTCTCACGTCCGCGTTTAGGTCCCGCAGCCGGCACTGTCGGCTTCGGGGGCTTAGATTGTCGATTTCGTTCATCACTTGCCATGGGCGCGCATTATATAATCTGCGGATGTTTGCGCACGTACACCCATGCTGACCGAACCCGATCCCGCCCTACAAGACGAAGAGACCGCCCACCAAGCCCAGTTTGTGGATTGGCTGCGCTCGGTCGCCCCCTACATCCATGCATTTCGTGACAAGACCTTCGTGGTCGCCTTTGGTGGCGAACTTGTTGCGGCCGGCGGGCTCGATACCCTGATTCAGGATGTCGCGCTGCTGTGCGCCATGGGCATGCATATCGTGCTGGTGCACGGCTCGCGACCCCAGGTCGAAGAGCAGATGCGCCTGCGACATATCGAATCGCACTTTGCCCAGCAGCTCCGTATCACCGACGCGGCCGCGCTTGAAGCGGTCAAGGAAGCGGCCGGTGAGTTGCGTCTGGATATCGAAGCGTCGATCAGCCAGGGTTTGCCGAATACGCCGATGGGCAACGCGCGCATCAGCGTGGTGTCGGGCAACTTCGTCACGGCGCGCCCGGTGGGCATTGTCGACGGCGTGGATTTCCAGCACACCGGCGTGGTGCGCAAGGTCGATGCCGAATCGATTCGCCTGTCGCTCGCCAACGGCAAGATCGTGCTGCTCTCGCCGCTCGGCTTCTCGCCGACGGGTCAGTCGTTCAATCTGACGATGGAAGACGTGGCATCCTCGGCGGCGATTGCGCTGCGCGCGGACAAGCTGATCTTCATCACCGAGACGCCGGGCATTCTCAACGAATACAACGAGTTGCAGCGTGAGCTGACGCTCGAAGACGCCCAGCGCATGCAGTCGCAGGGCGCGCTCGACCGCGACTCGGCGTTCTATCTGAAATACGCCACACGCGCTTGCCGCGCGGGCGTGGGACGCGCGCACATCGTGCCGTTCGCGCTCGATGGCAGCATGCTGCTCGAACTGTTCTCGCACGATGGCGTGGGCACCATGATCTCGTACGAGAACCTGGAAAGCCTGCGTGAAGCGACGGTCGACGACGTCGGCGGCATCTTGCAGCTCATCGAGCCGCTGGAATCCGACGGCACGCTGGTGCGTCGCGGACGTCACCAGCTCGAGCGCGATATCGACCACTTCTCGGTCATCGAGCACGATGGGCGTCTGTTCGGCTGCGCGGCATTGTATCCGTACCCGAGCGAGCGCATCGGCGAGATGGCCTGCCTCACGGTGGACCCGGAAGCTCAGGGTTCGGGGGACGGCGAGCGGCTGCTCAAGCATATCGAGCAACGCGCGCGGGCGCGGGGGCTGGAGCGGCTGTTCGTGCTCACCACGCGTACCGAGCACTGGTTCCTCAAGCGCGGCTTCGTCAAGGCAGGCGTCGACGACCTGCCGGCCGACCGTCGCCGGCTTTACAACTGGCAGCGCCGGTCGCTGGTGCTGATCAAGAAGCTGTAACACGACACCGGGGGACGGGCCGCGTGGTTTGAGACCGATGTTTCATCGGCACCTTGAGTCTGACGCGCCCTGCCCCCATATCCGGATATCGGCCACGGCAAACGACGTCTCGATGTCGTCGCGTGAGTGCGTGGCCGCTCTTTTCACGCCCTACCCAAGATTACGAAGGAGTTCCCCATGGCTCGCATGGTTCAATGCATCAAACTCGGCAAGGAAGCCGAAGGTCTCGATTTCCCGCCGATGCCCGGCGAGCTCGGCAAGCGCCTGTGGGAGAGCGTGTCGAAAGAAGCATGGGCCGGCTGGCTCAAGCAGCAGACCATGCTCATCAACGAAAACCGTCTGAACATGGCTGACCCGCGCGCGCGCCAGTATCTGGTCAAGCAGACCGAGAAGTACTTCTTCGGCGAAGGCGCCGATGTGGCGCAAGGCTACGTGCCGCCGCCCTCGGAGTAAGCCTCGCGCACCGCCGGTGGCCTTGAGGGTCATTGAGGGTCACCGCCGGCCGAGATGAAAAAAGGGGTTCTCGACGTCATGTCGTGAACCCCTTTTTCTTTGCCTGAACCGCTGACTGCCAGCGGCTGTCAACGTTGACCGGATGCGTGTCAGGCAGGCTTGCCCGTCATGCCCATGCCTTCAACCGCCGCATTTCCCGCGTTGGCACCGAGCGACGCTGCCCCGCAGTGGTGGCAATAGTGCGCGAACGCGTTCTTGCGCGTCTTGCACGTGCCGCAGTGGTCGAACAGGCAAATGCCGCAGTGCATGCAGAAATCGCGCTCCGGGTCGTCGAGCTTCACCGGACGTTCGCACCCCGGGCACACCGCCTTCGACAGCCGCGCTTGCGCCAGATCGTACGACAGCGTCTTGCGGCGCTCCTGATCCGGCAACTGCTCCTCCGCCTTCTGCCGCGCCAGATAGCGTTGCAGCGAGACGATGGCGTAGCGCCCGATCAGCACCGTCAACACAATGCCCACCAGATAGCGCACATAACCACCGTAGTCCGGCAGATACGGCACCAGTTCGACAAAGAATGCGAACAGCGCGAAGAAGATAAAGCCCCAGACGAACGGCCACCACGTGCTCTTGCGCTGACGCACGAAGAGCCAGCCGCCGATGGCCAGCAACGGCAACGTGATCGCCAGACGAATGCCGAAGACTTTCAGGTCCTGCGAGCGCTGGATCGCGGCCAACTGTTCGCTGGCTGCCGTGTTGAGCGCAAAGCGTGCCGTACGGGCCGACTGCACTGCGCGCGAGGCGTCGAGTTGCTTCGTTTCCAGCGTGTCGACCTGCGTTTGCGCATCGCGTTCGGCAGCCTTGAGCGCGTCGAGGGCGCGCGTGCGGGAGACGAGTTCGGCATCCTGACTCGCCTGCGCCGTAGCGGTGCGCGTGGCCACCCAATCGTTGAACGACTCACGCGCATTGCGATAAGCCGTGCTGCGCGCCTTCAGTTGCAGACGTGCCGTTTCCAACTTCGTCTGGATGTCTTCGGCCTGCGTTTCTGCCTGCTTGATGGCGGCATCGGCGCGAGTTGCCTGTGCCGGATCGATAAACGAATCGAGCGTGGGCGCCGGAGCGACGCCCGGCAGCTTGTCGACGACCAGACCGCCGAGACCGATCAAAAACGCCGCAAACAGCACGGCGATCAGCCACAACCCACGGCGAAACCAAGTTTCGGGAAGACGACGCGATTGAGCCATCCTGCCCTCCAGGGTCAGTTATTTGTAGTCGATGGTCTTGACGCCCTCGGGCGTGCCCATGAGCGTCAGGTCGGCACCACGTTGCGCAAAAAGGCCTACCGTCACCACGCCCGGCAGTTGATTGATTTGCGTCTCGAACGCCACCGGATCGAGAATTTGCAGGCCGTGCACGTCGAGAATCGCGCAGCCGTTATCGGTCATGTACGGGCTGCCGTCGGCGCGCACGCGCGCTTGCGGCTTGCCGCCGAGGGCGGTGAGTGCACGGGCGACGCTGGCCTGCGCCATCGGGATGACTTCCACCGGCAGCGGGAACACGCCGAGCACGGCGACGAGCTTCGACGCGTCGACCACGCAGACGAATTCCTTCGCGACCGAGGCGACGATCTTCTCGCGCGTGAGCGCCCCGCCGCCGCCCTTGACCATGTGGCCCAGCGCGTTGATTTCGTCCGCACCGTCCACATAGACGGGCAGGCTGTCGATCTGGTTCAGGTCGAACACTTCGATGCCGTGCTTGCGCAGGCGCTCCGTGCTCGCTTCCGAGCTCGATACCGCGCCGCGATAGCGGCCCTTGTGGGCGGCGATGGCGTCGATAAAGCAGTTCGCCGTGGACCCGGTGCCCACGCCGATCACGCTGCCTTCGGGCACGTGTTGGTTCACATAGTCGGCAGCAGCCTGGCCGACCAAGCGTTTGAGTTCGTCCTGGGTCATGGGGAATTCCGGCAAAGTTTGGTAAAGTCGGAAGTTTACCGGAGTCGGGCGTGCCGCGCCGTATTTCGTCGCACGGCATGCCGGCAGTTTCGCGCCGACCGCCCCCCCGTTGCGGGGCGGCATCATCGGCATCATGTCATGCAGTGCATTACTCGTAAGGCCCGCCATCATGAATCAGCTCGATCAGCTCAAGCGCCACACCATCGTCGTTGCCGACACCGGCGACTTCCAGGCCATGGATGCCTACAAGCCGCAGGACGCGACCACCAATCCGTCGTTGATTCTCGGTGCCGTGCAAAAAGACGCCTACAAACCGATTCTCGCGCGCGTGGTGAGTGAGCATCGTGCCGAGACCGTCGACGAAATCATCGATCGGCTGCTGATTGCGTTCGGGCGCGAAATTCTCGACATCGTGCCGGGGCGCGTGTCCACCGAAGTCGATGCGCGTTTGTCGTTCGACACTGCGGGCACCGTTGCCCGTGCGCGCAAGATCATTGCCATGTACGAAGCCGAGGGAATTGAGCGCAAGCGCGTGCTGATCAAGATCGCGTCGACGTGGGAAGGCATTCGGGCGGCGGAGATTCTCCAGCGCGACAACATCCACTGCAACATGACCTTGTTGTTCTCGCTGGTGCAGGCGGCGGCATGCGCCGAAGCCGGTGCCCAACTGATTTCGCCCTTTGTCGGCCGGATTTACGACTGGTACAAGAAGTCTGCCGGGGCCAAGTGGGACGAAGCCGCCAACGCAGGCGACAACGATCCGGGCGTGCAATCCGTCGCGGCGATTTATCGCTATTACAAGCATTTCGGTTACGACACCGAGGTCATGGGCGCGAGCTTCCGGTCAGCCGGCCAGATTCTGGCGCTGGCGGGTTGCGATCTGCTCACCATCAGCCCGGCGCTGCTTGAGCAGTTGCGCACGACCGAAGGCGACGTGCCGCGCAAGCTCGATGTCAAAGACGCGCGTGATGCGGCGATCGATCGCGTGAAGACCGACGAGCCGTCGTTCCGCTTCCAGCTCAACGACGATGCCATGGCGACCGAAAAGCTTGCCGAAGGCATTCGCGCGTTTGCTGCGGATGCGATCAAGCTCGAAGCGTTGATCGAAGCGGCACGATAAGCCACAAGGTTCGGGCGGATCAAAAGCAAAAAGCCGGCGAAAGCCGGCTTTTGCGTTGCTGCTGCGCGGATCGTGACCCGTGACCCTTGACCCTTGACTCTTGACTCACATGCGACTTACTTCGCTTTGGCGGCCACTTTGCGTTGACGCACGGCTTCGTACAGGCACACGGCGCTGGCGACCGAGACGTTCAGGCTTTCGCAGCCGCCCGACATCGGGATGCTCATCAGCATGTCGCAGTTCTCGCCCACGAGGCGGCGCATGCCCTCGCCTTCTGCGCCCATGACGATCGCCATCGGGCCGGTGAGCTTCGTGCCGTAGATGTCGGCGGGTGCGTCGTCCGACGTGCCGACCACCCAGATGCCGCGATCTTTGAGTTCGCGCAGCGTGCGCGACAGGTTCGTCACCATGATGTACGGCACCGTTTCAGCGGCACCGCTGGCGACCTTGGCCACCGTTGCGTTCAGGCCGACCGCGCGATCCTTCGGAGCGATCACAGCGTGAGCACCGGCGCCATCAGCCACGCGCAGGCAGGCGCCGAGGTTATGCGGATCGGTCACGCCATCGAGAATCAGCAGCAGCGGGTCACCCGAGATGCCGTCGAGCAATTCGTCGAGGTTCAGCGCGAGCGAGACTTCCTGCGCGCGGGCGACCACGCCTTGGTGGCGTGACGAACCGGCCATGCCGTCGAGGCGTTTGCCATCGGCCTGCACCACCTTGATCTTCACGCCCGGCGCGCCCTTGGCGGCTTCCACGGCTTTCAGAAAGTCCGACATGCGGCGGTCGCGCCGGGTCGGGTCGTAGTAGATCTCTTCGATGCTGGTTGCGTCGTGGCGCAGGCGGGCTGTGACGGCGTGAAAGCCGAACAGCATTTTCAATTGACTCATTTCACATCCTCAAAATAGCGTGTGCCGAGGCAGGCCCCGACGTCGGGCGGGCCGGACGGGTCGCGTTGGCCGGGGGCGTCGAATTCTCTGAATTCGCCCGGCTGTCGCACAAAGTACGACGGCGGCGGCACCCTTGCCGGGTGTCCGCCGCCGCAACCCTACGCGGTCTTCTGCGCTGCCTTGCTTGGACACGGGGGTCGGCACAAGGCGCACATCTTACTGCAAAGCGCGAACGGCCCCTGCGCTTTCCATGACATCGTGCACTGGGTGCATCGTGTCAGGCACAGGGCAATCCGGTCAGCGGCGCGGCTTCTTTGCCGGGCCGCCTGCGCGTTTCGACGAGGCCGTTTTACCGCCCGAGCGCTTCACGGGCGTGGGTGCGCCGCGTTCGCCGTGGGGGATCTTGACCTTTGCCGGCTTCGGTTTGGCTGCGTGCTTGCCGGCCGGGGCCAGTTGCACGCCGTTGAGCAGCGCGCCGCCCTTGGGCAGTTGACGCACCGACGGCCCTGCCCCTGCGCCAGCCGTGCCTGCTACGCCCGGCGTACCAGCGGCAGGCGTCGGCACCGGTGCGCCACCGCGCTCCGTGCGGCCTGAGGTCTTGGCGAGACTGCGGGCATTGGCTTCCTTCACCAGACGGAAGTCGATCTTGCGGGCATCGAGGTCCACACGGCTGACTTGCACGCGAACGCGGTCCGTCAGGCGGTAGCGAATGCCAGTGCGCTCACCACGCAGTTCGTGGCGGACTTCATCGAACTGGAAGTAATCGCTGCCCAGTTCCGTCACATGGACGAGGCCTTCGATGAAGAGGTCGTCGAGTTGCACGAAGATACCGAACGACGTGACCGCGCTGACCGTGCCGCCGTATTCCTCGCCGAGCTTGTCGCGCATGAAGTAGCACTTGAGCCAGGCTTCCACGTCGCGCGAGGCTTCATCGGCGCGGCGTTCATTGGCCGAGCAATGCAGGCCGAGTTCTTCCCAGACTGCGTCGCGCTTCTTCGCCGAGGGTGACTTCTTGTTCTTCGCCGCGTCGTCCTTTTGGAGCTTACGGGCGTGCGGCGAAATCCCGGTCGTCATATCGACGCCCTGCGGAATCTCGGGTTCGTACTTGCGGCCGGCGAGAATGGCCTTGATCGCGCGGTGCGTGAGCAAGTCCGGGTAGCGGCGAATCGGGCTCGTGAAGTGGGCGTAGGCCGGATAAGCGAGGCCGAAGTGGCCGATGTTATCGGGGCTGTAGACCGCTTGCTGCATCGAGCGGAGCAGCATTGTCTGGAGCATCGGTGCGTCGGGACGCGATTCGATTTGCGTCATCAGCTCCGAGTAATCCGAGGTTGCGGGTTCATCGCCGCCGCCGAGCGAGAGGCCGAGCGTCTTGAGGAACGTGCGCAGCACCTGAAGCTTCTCGCCCTTCGGCCCTGCGTGGATACGGTAGAGCCCGGGTTGCTTGTGACGCTTGAGGAAGTCGGCGGCACAAACGTTCGCCGTCAGCATGCATTCCTCGATCAGGCGGTGGGCGTCGTTGCGGGTGCGCGGCAGGATCTGTTCGATCTTGCCTTGCGCGTTGCAGACGATATACGTCTCTGTCGAATCGAACTCGATGGCGCCGCGCGACTTACGCGCTTTGGCGAGCACCTTGTACAGCTCGTAGAGATTTTGCAGATGCGGCAGCAGTGCGGCGCGGCGTTGGGCCTCCGGGCCCTTCGTGTTGCCGAGTACGGCGGCCACTTCCGTGTACGTGAGGCGTGCGGCCGAGTGAATCACGGCCTGATAGAACTGGTATGCCTTCACGTCACCGGTCGGGGTGACGATG
Source organism: Pandoraea sp. PE-S2R-1 (assembly GCF_002179865.1). NCBI lineage: Bacteria > Pseudomonadati > Pseudomonadota > Betaproteobacteria > Burkholderiales > Burkholderiaceae > Pandoraea > Pandoraea sp. PE-S2R-1. The sequence continues at coordinate 153,440 of NZ_NGUR01000012.1, forward strand.
GCATCGCAGACCAGCACACAGCGATCGACGTCCGGGTTCAGCGAGCAGAGGCCATTCGAGAGTTTCTCCGGCAGCATCGGAATGACGCGGCGGGGGAAGTAGACCGAGGTACTGCGCGTGAGGGCGTCGGCGTCGAGCGGGCCGCCTGAGGTGACGTAATGCGACACGTCGGCGATAGCGACGATCAGGCGGAAACCGTTGGCGCGGCCGATCTTGACGGGTTCACAGTAGACCGCATCGTCGAAGTCGCGGGCATCTTCACCGTCGATCGTGACGAGGGGCACATCGCGCAGGTCCACGCGGTGGCGCAGGTCTGGGGCGCGAACTTCGTCGGGGAGTGCACCGGCGGCGGCGAGGGCTTCGGGGGAAAACTGATGGGGCACGCCGTATTTACGGACGGCGATTTCGATTTCCATGCCGGGGTCATCGATATCACCGAGCACTTCCGAGACGCGGCCGATGGGTTGGCTGTAGCGGCTGGGGTAATCGGTGAGTTCGACCGAAACGACTTGTCCGACCTTCGCTTTGCCTTGCGAGCGGGGCGGGATGAGGATGTCGTGCCCGATGCGTTTGTCTTCCGGGGCGACGACCATCACACCGTTCTCGTTGAGAAGGCGGCCGATGACGTGGGTGTTGGCGCGGCTGACGACTTCGACGATGTGGCCTTCTGGGCGGCCGCGGCGATCGTAGCCGGCGACGCGCAGGAGGACGCGATCATTGTGCATGACCTTCTTCATCTCTTCCGTGGGGAGATAGAGGTCATCGCCATCGTCATCGCGCACGGCGAAGCCGTAGCCATCGCGGTGGCCGATGACACGGCCGGCGATGAAATTCGAGGGGTGAGTCAGTTGATAGTAACCACGGCGATCGAGACGAATTTGGTCATCGCGTTCCATGGCGGCGAGGCGTTTAAAGAAGCCTTCGCGTTCTTGCTTTTTGATGGCCAGGGCTTCGGCGATATCGTTGGCGGACAGCGCGGAATCGGCGGTGCGCAGTACACCGAGGATTTCTTCGCGGCTCGGAATCGGATAGGGATATTTGCTCAAAGGTCGGTAGCGTTACTGTGCCGGTTGAGTCCGGCCGAGCGGCGCACCATGCGCCCTACGGTCCGTGGTGATGTTCGCGCACCGGTAAAGGGGGTGTGTGGCGAGAACAAGGACAATCATACGGCAAACCTTGCGAAAACTGCCACCTGTGCGGATTTTGGTTTTTGCGTGGGGGTTGGGTGGGGAGTTTGAAATTTTTTTGTGCGGAAGTGTTGACAGTGCGAGGGTGCATGCGCATAATCTCACTTCTTCGCAGCGAGCAGGCAGTAACGAGTGAGCTGGCGATGCCCAGATGGCGGAATTGGTAGACGCACTAGTTTCAGGTACTAGCGGGTAACACCGTGGAGGTTCGAGTCCTCTTCTGGGCACCAAGACAAAGAAAGGCAGATGATCGAAAGATCATCTGCCTTTTTGTTTTGGCGCCCAGAAAGCAATGTGCTAATGCACATTGCGTGGGGACTCGAAAGGCATCGCTTGCAAGCGATGCCGGGGTCGCGCGGAGTGTGACCGAGTCCTCTCGGTGCCGGTAGGCGCCGTATGGGCGGATGGGGTTGCGGCTGATCGTGGGCCAGAATTGGCGGTGTTATTCCGGTGCTAACGAGCGCCTAAGTCCTCATCACCTTCTCAACCGTAATCGGCAGATCCCGCACGCGTTTCCCGGTAGCGTGAAACACCGCATTCGCCACCGCAGCGGCCAATCCGGTAATCCCAATTTCCCCGATCCCTCTCACGCCAAACTCATTGAGCGCGAGGTCAGGGTAATCAAGAAGAATCACGTTGATATCGGGTTGATCGGCGTGAACGGGGACGAGGTATTCGGCGAAGCTGTTATTGGCTGGGAGTCCGGAGTGGGGATCGTAGTCGGTGGCTTCGAAGAGGGCCATGCCGATGCCCATGACGATGGCGCCTTCCACCTGATTTCGGGCGGTGAGCGGATTCACGATCTTGCCGACATCGATCGCGCTGACCACGCGAGAAACGCGCAGGTGAGAAATACCGGGATCGAAGCGGACTTCCACAAAATGGGCGCCGAAGCTACGGAAGGAGACTTTGCCTTCAGGGGCACCGCCGGTGGCGCCGTCGCCGATGGCGAGTCCGAGCCGAAGCTCTTTAAGCACGTCGCCGAACGGCACGTGTTTCCCGCGATAGACCAGCGCGCCGTCCGCAAACTGCACCTCTTCCGCTTTAGCCCCGGCAAATGCGCCCTTCCCTGCCACCGCATACGAAGTGAGTTGTCCAATAGCGTTGCGCGTCGCCGCAGCAACAGCGGGCATCACACTGGCCGTCGCCCATGAGCCACCGGAGAGCGGTGCTGCGGGCATTGCCGAGTCGGCGAGTTTCACATCAATCTTCGCGATGCTGACCCCAGTCAAATCCGCCACCGTCTGCGCGACCACCGTATACGTCCCGGTGCCGATATCTTGCACCGCGCAGGTCACCTCTACCGTCCCATCAGCGCGCAGCATCACGCGAGCCCTTGCAGGCGTACGCATCGCATCCCAGCTACAGGCGGCCATACCCATACCGATGACTTCATCGCCGTCCCGCATCATCCCAACACGGGCATCTCGCTTGCGCCATCCGAACGCATCCGCCCCTTGCACAATCGCTTCACGAAGATGATTACTCGACCATGGGAGATTGCTGCTTTCATCTCGCGTAGAAATATTACGCAGGCGAAATTCCAGCGGATCGAGACTGGCGGCGAGCGCCATCTCATCCACCGCCGACTCCAGTGCGAACAGCCCGGGCGCAGCGCCCGGCGCTCGCATGGACGTCGGCGCGCCTTGGTGCACCCGAGTCGTATGGTGGCTCACCAGAACATTGGCGCAGCCGTAAAGACTCTTCGACATCCCCCCGCAGTTTTCAGTGAAGTTATCGACAAACGCCTGCGTGGAAATCGACTCATGTCGTAGCGAAACAAGCTTCCCGTCAGCATCCGTCGCAAGCCGCAGCCGTTGCTCCGTTTGCGGCCGATGCCCCGTCGTCGTAAACATCTGCGCACGCGGCACGAGCAACTTCACCGGCCGTCCGACTTCGCGGGAAACAGCGGCCGCAGCAATCGAATGCGGCCAAATAAACAGCTTCGAGCCGAAGCCGGAGCCGATAAACGGCGCCTCGACAACCACACGCTCAGGATCAAGCCCGAACACGCGGGCAATCGTATTGCGGTGCACGGTAACGCCTTGCGTCGCCTCATAAAGATGAAGTCCGCCATCGCGCCACTGCGCCGTGGTGGCGTGCATTTCCATGGGGTTATGCGTTTCGACGGGCGTGCGATAAACCACATCCACGCGGCGTGCGGCGCTATCGAACGCGGCGGCGGCGTCACCGCGCTGGTGCCCTCGCCCGCCGTCTTGCGTGCCGTTGCGGGCGACGCCTTGTTCAAGACTCGTGAGCGGCGTTTCCTTCAGATAATCCACCCGCACCCGGTACGCCGCTTCACGCGCATGTTCGTACGTATCGGCGACCACCAGCGCGACAAACTGCCCGGCGTAGTAGACCTTGTCATCCTCAAACGGCAGCCGGTGCTCGTCGGTAATCGACGCCTCGAGAATCGCGTTGAATCCGCCACCGCGTTGCGGCACGCGAAAGAGCGCCGGGAAATGATCGTGATGAAAGATATCGACGACACCGGGCACGCGCCGCGCGTCGCGCACATCAATGCTGCGGATCGTGCCGCGCGCTACGGTCGAGAACACGCCGTACGCATAACAGAGCCCGGGAGGATGCCAATCTGCGGCGTAATGTGCGGCACCGGTGACCTTCTTGCGGCCATCGATGCGACGAATCGGCTGACCGATCGTGGGCGTCGTCATACCGTGCCTCCCGCCGCGAGTCGTGAGAGATTTCGGACGATGGCCTGTTCGCACAGTGCGATCTTGTAGCCGTTCTGTCCGTAGTCATGTGCGCCGTCGAGCGCCGCCGCTGCTGACCGCTGCCAGAGTGCGGGCGACGCTTGCCCGCCCCGCAGCACCTGTTCAGCTTGCAAGGCGCGCCACGGCTTCGTCGCCACCCCGCCAAGCGCCACCCGCGCGTCGCGCACCACACCCCCGTCTAGCGACAGAATCACGGCACACGACGCCAGCGCGAATTGATAGGACGCCCGGTCCCGGCGTTTCAGATAGGCACCTCGCGCGTTTGCGAGCGGCACATCGAGCGTCACATGCGTAATGATTTCGTCGTCGAGGAGTGCATGTTCGCGCCACGGCGTGTCGCCGGGCAGCCGATGAAAATCGGCGAAGGCGATATCGCGCTCGCCTGACGCGCCTTGCACGTGCACCGTCGCGCCGATAGCGGCCATGGCGACACACATGTCGGAAGGATGTGCCGCGATGCATTGCGCGCTGCCACCGAGCACCGCGTGCAGACTGCGGTGGTGGCCGCCGATGGCGGCACACCCCGAGCCCGGCTCCCGCTTGTTGCACGGCGAGACGCCGTCACGGAAATAACCACATCGCACGCGCTGCATCACATTCCCGGCCGTCGTTGCCTTGTTACGCAGCGCAGTACTCGCGCCACTCAGCAGCGCCTGTGACAGCACCGGGTAATCGCGCACGACATTCGGGTCATACGCCAGCGTTGTATTCGTCACCAGCGCACCAATGCGCAGACGTCCGTCGGGCAACCGATCGATACGGTCCATGCCGAGCCGATGAATATCGATCACGCGGGCCGGCCGCATCACATCGAGTTTGACCAGATCGAGCAACGTCGTGCCGCCCGCGAGATAGACACCCTCACCCACATACATTGCGGCGTTCTCGGGCGTGGTGTGCGCCGTCGCGTGGACGCTGATCGCCTGCGCGAGACTTTGTGGCCGGATGAATTCGAACTGTCGCATGGTGCTTAGCCTCCCATGCGCGAGCGCGCATCCTGAATGGCGGCAAGGATATTGCGATAGGCGCCGCAGCGGCAGATGTTGCCGCTCATGGCTTCGCGCACGGCCGCGTCGTCGTGACCGATGCGTTTATCGGCGAGGACCGCGACCGCGCTCATGATCTGACCGGACGTGCAGTAGCCGCATTGATAGGCGTCGTGCTCCCAGAACGCCGCTTGCACCGGGTGCAGCGTGTCGCCGCGCGCGAGACCTTCGATCGTGGTGACGGCGTCGCCTTCGTGCATCAGCGCCAGCGAGAGGCATGAATTGATCGAAATGCCGTTGACGTGCACCGTGCAGGCACCGCACTGGCCGTGATCGCAGCCCTTCTTCGTACCGGTGAGTTGAAGTTGATCGCGCAGCACATCGAGCAGGATGGCGTTCGGCGCCACATGCAGCGCGCGACGCTGGCCGTTCACCGTCAGCGTGAGGGGCTCCCCCTCGACAGGCGCCGCAGCACCGGCGTTGGCGCTCGTGTTGGCGATGGCATTCCCGTCAGTGGTTTGCGCATGGGCGTTGGGCAGCCACGCGGCGCTGGCACCGGCAAGGCTCGACGCGCCGAGCGACTTCAGAAACCGGCGGCGTCCGGCCGGATCGGCCACGGCGGCGGCAGCATGAGCGGCGGCTGTGGGCGGCGATGGCGGATGAACCGAAGCATCGGGTGAATGGGGTGAATCGGGCGACGGCGGTGACTGCGGGGGTTGATGGCCATCATGCGAGCCATGGGCGTGGCTGGAACATGACGAATGGGGGGAATGGCAAGCATGTTCCTTCATCGAGAGGCTCCCTGAGGGCAATCGTTGAGGACGGCGACCGTTCGCCGCAAATCCATTCGAGCACTATAGAGAAAGCTTGCGCGGCTTGCAGGTGTCAGGAAACTGCCATCTTGACGCCATCTGACGTTCGTTGCGGGTGTTCGCGCACGCATGCGGCAGCGGCTGCGCGCTCACCGCATGCTTCGGGATTACGGTCAGATTTTCGCGTCGCGCAGGCGGGGTGCCATGAATTCTGGTCCTATTGGCGAAGTCACGTATTTGGCGAGGATTTCGTCGATATCGGCAAGATCCTGTGCGGAGAGTTGCCAGCCGAAGGCATCGTGAACGCCGTCGAGTTGATCCGGGCGGCGCGCACCCCAGAGGGCAATCGTCGGCCCTCGATCGAGCACCCAGCGAATCGCCAGCGCGAGCACCGACTTGTCGTGACGCGCCTTCGCGAAGTCCTTGAGCGCACTCACGGCGGCCAGATACTGGCCAAACCGCGGCGCTTGAAACTTCGGGTCGGACTTGCGCAGATCGTCGCCTTCAAACGTCGTGTTCTCGTTCATGCGCCCCGAAAGCAGACCACGGCAAAGCGCACCGTAGGCCAGCACGACGAGCTTCTCGCGCTTGGCATACGGGAGCACATCGGCATCGATCGCCCGTTCGAACAGGTTATACGGCGGCTGCACGGCGGCGAGCGGCGCTGCGCGGCGGAACGTGTCCATCTGTGCGGGCGAGAAATTGCTGACACCGATAGCGCGGATCTTGCCGGCTTCACGCAGTTTTTCCAGCGTGGCGGCCGTCTCATCAAACGGGACCAGCGTATCCGGCCAATGCACCTGATAGAGGTCGATGTAATCCGTGCGAAGGCGTCGCAGCGAGTCCTCGACTTCCGTCTGAATGCGGGCGGGCGTCGAATTACGGCGAATACCGTCGTCGCCCCACGCCAGCGCGACTTTCGTGGCGATCACGGCCTTGTCGCGCAGGCCTTCGAGGGCACGGCCGACGATCGCTTCCGAGTGGCCGAAGCCATAGACCGGGGCTGTATCGATCAGGTTGATACCGCGCTCCACCGCGCTGCGAATCGTGGCGACCGAGGCGTTGTCGTCCGTCCCGCCCCACATGGCGCCGCCGATGGCCCACGTCCCCAGGCCGATGCGGCTGACCGGCGTGTCGATGCCTGCGATGTGTAGCGTTTCTGTCACGTCCTTCATTGAGCGACCTCCCGAAAACATGTAATTCTGTAGAATTTAGCTCATAAAAAATTGAGTATTATTCAACGAACGCTTAACTCGTTGTACGTGCTCGACGTTTCTGGTTTTGGATATTTGATACTTGTTGGGACCTACATGCCTGCTTTCACTCGCGGCGAGCTTGCCGATCTGAACGTTTTCGTCACCATCTGCCGCCGGCAGAGTTTTCGGGAGGCCGCCACCGAGTTGGGCGTGACCACATCGGCGTTGAGCCATGCCATGCGCAACCTTGAGGCACGTTTGGGGGTGAAGTTGCTCAACCGCACCAGCCGGTCGGTTTCACCGACGGCGGCGGGTGCGGCGTTGGCGAAAGAACTGGAGCAGGGTCTTGAGCAGATTGCGTCGGCGATCGGGGCGTTGGATCGTTATCGGGCGTCACCGGCGGGTCGATTGCGTTTGAACGTGCCGCGCGATGCGGCGCGGCTGTTACTCGACCCGATCTTGCCGCGATTTGTGGCGGCGTATCCGGACATCGAGTTGGACATCACCGTTGACGACCGCATGCTGGATATCGTGGCTGAGGGGTTCGATGCGGGGATGCGATATGGCGACACCGTGCCGGGCGACATGATTGCGACACCGTTGACGCCGTCGTTGAAGTGGATTGTGGTGGCATCGCCGGCGTACTTGGCGCGGCATGGGCGGCCGAAGTTGCCGCAGGATTTGTTGTCCCACAATTGCATTCGGATGCGGTTGGGCGACAACTCGCTGTACAAGTGGGAATTGGGGAACGGGTCGAATGCGATCGAGCTGGATGTGCCTGGGGCGTTGAGTATCAACGAGACCGATGGCGTTGTGGCGGCGGCGTTGGGTGGGTTGGGGTTGGGTTATGTGCTTGAGCAGAATGTGAGGGCGGAATTGGCGGCGGGCACATTAGAGGCGGTGTTAAGTGAATGGGCGGTGGATGGGCCGCCGTTGTCGATGTATTACCCGAGTCGCCGGCAGACGTTGCCTGGGTTGCGGCACTTGATCGACATGATTCGATCCGAGCATATGGGGCGAGCGGCTTGAGGAAGCGTGAGTGGGTGCTTTATGAAGTGAGTTAAAGAAATGCTGGGGGTGTTGATGACTTTTTCGTTAAAACCTGTTGACAGCATGTGAGGGTCTCGGCATAATCTCACTTCTTCGCAGCGAGCACGCAAAAACGAGTGAGCTGGCGATGCCCAGATGGCGGAATTGGTAGACGCACTAGTTTCAGGTACTAGCGGGTAACACCGTGGAGGTTCGAGTCCTCTTCTGGGCACCAAGACAAAAAAAGCCGGTGATCGAAAGATCACCGGCTTTTTGTTTTGGTGGTCAGAAAGCAATGTGCTAATGCACATTGCGTGGGGACTCGAAAGGCATCGCTTGCAAGCGATGCCGGGGTCGCGCGGAGTGTGACCGAGTCCTCTCGGTGCCGGTAGGCGCCGTATGGGAGGATGAGGATGCCGCTGATCGTGGGCCAGTACATCGCGGCGGCGCCATTCCCTCGTAGCCCTTCACCCTTCACCCTTCACCCTCACCCTTCACCTCACCCTCCACTCCAGTCATAAGCATTCAACAAAAAAATAGTTGTGTGGGGAGATGTGTGTGGGGAGGATGGATGTTTTGCCTGAGGTGATGGGCGAGGCACGAGAGAGAGTTGGCAGCCATGTCGCGAGATCGGGTGACGAGTGACGAAGCGGGATACGAAGCGGGATATCAAGCGTCGGATCCATCCGAGCAACCTGACCGGGTGGCGGATTGGTTATTGGCGGGGTTGGAATTAAAGAGCACGTTATTCCATGTTGGGGAATATTGCGGGGCTTTTCAGGCGTCGACGGCGGGTCACCAACGTGCGAGTTTCCATGTGGTGTTGGCGGGTGGATGTTACTTGCACGTAGGCGCAGAGAACGGCCAGCCTGCGCGATCGATACGACTGAGCAAGGGCGATGCGGTCTTCTTGCTTTCGGACCTGAGTCACTGCTTGTCGCCGGATGCGGCCCCGCCCGCAGACTTATCAGTGCGCGCGGGAAAAATGACCGCGTTACCCGCCAAGGAAGACGAGCACACCACCACCTCAACCGTCGCCTTAGCCTGCGGCTTCTTCGAATTCCGCACCGAGTTGGACGCGCTGGTGCTCGGCATGTTGCCGAACCCGATCATTGCGCGGCGCGACAGCGGCCGGCATGAGGGTCTCACGCAAGTCTTCGCGTTAATCCAAGCGGAAGCACGGCGCCCGAGCGAGACACCCTCCCCGTTGCTCGCGCGGCTCACCGACTTGCTTTTCTACTATGCGTTGCGTGAAGCCGTGCATGCCGAGGACGTTGCGCCGGGCATGTGGCGTTTGATGCGGCGCGACGCCTTTGGCCGTCTCGCCGCAGCCATCATCGAGTCGCCGGGTGAGCGATGGACCACGGACACGATGGCCGATTTCGTGCACATGTCGCGCGCCCGTTTTTGCAAGCAGTTTGCTGAGATCGGCGGTCAGCCGCCTGCGCAGTTCGTGACATTGGTGCGCATGAAAACGGCGGCAGCGCTGCTACGTTCCGGCGTGTCATTACCCGACACGGCGGAGCAGGTCGGTTATCAGTCCGAGTCTGCGTTCGCGCAGGCATTCAAGCGCGTCACAGGCATTCAGCCGGGCGCGTGGCGTCGGCAGACGAGCACCGATAGCACCACCGACGCGCGTTTGCGAGCCCCCTCCCCTGCGCCTTCCGCTGACGCAACCGTCACACATTACGCGTTACACTGACGCGCCCGCGTCGCCATGCCCGCTCATGGGAGGGCATGGCAAATTCAGCAATACCTCCGACGCGTCCAGCCAGACCAAGCGCCGCAGCAAAGCAACGTCAGACGCCGCAGTCTGCCGGATGAGACGAATCCGCAGTATTTCCAGACGCGCGCGCATTGAGTGCTTGGCCGGGCCTCTGCACAATGGAGGCTCGACTTTGAGGAGCCCGATATGAGCCGACTGCCGTTGCATACCGTTGAGACCGCCCCGGAGGCGAGCCGTCCGTTTTTGGAAAAATCGTTGGCGGCGAATGGATTCCTGCCGAACCTGGTGGCGTCGCTTGCCAATGCGCCGACGGCGCTCGAGACGTATTTGACCGTGGGCGCGATCAACGGCCGTGCGAGTCTGACGCTGGCCGAGCGCGAAGTGGTGCAGATTACGGCGGCCGGCATTCATGGCTGCGGGTTCTGCGTCGCGGGACACACGGCGGTGGCGCTCAAGAAGGCCCAACTCCCCGAAGCACTGGTCAATGAAATCCGCGATCAGCAGACGCTTTCCGATGCGAAACTCGATGCCGTTGCCGTGTTCACGCGTGCTGTCATTGCCACGCGCGGCGCGGTCTCCGATGCCGAGTTCTCGGCATTCAAGTCTGCCGGGTTTGACGATGCGGCCGCATTGGAAGTGGTGCTCGGCGTATCGTTGGCGACGTTGTGCAACTTTGCCAACAATCTCTCGCAAAACGAACTGAATCCGCAACTGGCGGCGTATCGCTGGGCGCCGAAGGGTCAGGCGGCATGAGCACGCACGCCAGCCCGTCCGCTGCTGCGGCCGGCGCAACCGCAAACACGGCAAACACGGCAAACACCGCAGACGTCCCTTTCGGCCTGAGCGAGCGCGCGCCCGCACTTGCCACATGGCTGGACGCGCATGCCGAAGTGCTGGACACCGACGCCACGCTGAGCGCCGAGGTTGTGCCACAACTGGCACAGGCCGGGTTGTTGCGCGTTGGCGTGCCCGTGGAACTGGGCGGGGCTGGCGGCACGATAGGCGACGCCATCGACAGCGTTGCGGCGGTGGCGAGTCATTCATTTGCCGCTGCGTTCGTGCTGTGGGGCCAGCGCACGTTTATCGAATATCTGTTGCAAAGCCCGAATCGCGGTTTGCGTGAGCGTTTGCTGCCGTCGCTGCTCAGTGGCGAGCTTGCCGGGGCAACGGGGTTGTCGAATGCGATGAAGTATTTATCGGCCATCGAGCCGTTGCAGATTCGCGCGACCGACCGCACCGGTACGGGTGGCACGCCTGCGTGGCACGTGACGGGTGGCTTGCCGTGGATCACCAACTTGCGCAAACAGGGCTTCGTCGCAGCGGCTGCGGCCGACCACGACGCAGGCGGCCCGCCATCGATCTTCGCGATTGCGCACGATGCAGAGGGTGTAACGCGCAGCGACGATCTCGACCTGATCGGTTTGCGCGGCACGAACACAGCGGCACTGCAAATGACGGACACGCCGCTTGACGACAACGATCGCATTACCGACGACGCCCCCGCATGGCTGGTGCGTGTGCGGCCCGCGTTTCTCGGCTTGCAGTGCGGTATGTCGCTCGGTCTTGCGCGCCGCAGTCTTGCGGCGACGAGCGACGGTGGCCCAGGTGCACGCGCCGCCGTGGCCGATGAAGTTGGCGCGCTTGCCGACCAGATCGACACGCTTGCCACGCGCCTGAAATCCGGCGTCGCGCAAGGCGAATTCGTCACCACACCGGCGAAGCTATTCGAGTTGCGCATTGCGTTGGCGGGCGTGGTTCACGATGCCGCGACGCTCGAAGTGCAAACGGGCGGTGGACGAGGCTACCTGCGTGGGCTGTCGGGCGTTGCGCGACGTCAGCGCGAGGCAGCGTTCGTGCCGATCGTGACGCCGAGCCTCGTGCAGTTGAAAAATCAATTGGCGGCGCAGCGAGCGAAGTCGGGCGAATCCGAAGCTTCTGCTGCACAACCCCGGACCGGAACGGCCTCATGAACCAACCCACGGCGACGCAACGCGCGCGTGCCGACACGCTGAGCACCCCGGCACACGAGGATGACTCGCGCGACGTCGAGCGCGCTGCCAAAGCATCGGAAAACGCATCTGCAACGCCGAGCGTGAACGCCACGCCGTTCCTCACGTTGCGCGGTGTCGGACTGGCCTACGGGCCGCGAGAGATTCTGCGGGGCGTCGACCTGAGCGTCGCACCCGGCGAACTCGTTTCCGTGCTGGGCCCGAGTGGTTCGGGCAAGTCGACGTTGTTGCGGATCGCCGCCGGGCTGCTGCCACCGAGCACCGGCACCGTCGATATCGATGGCACGCCAATGAGCGGTCCGCGCCCCGACGTTGCCCTTGCGTTTCAAGACCCTTGCCTGTTGCCGTGGCTCTCGGTCGAGCGCAACGTGGCCTTCGGCCTCACGTTCGCGCGTCAGCCCAAGCTCTCGCGCGAAACCCGTCGCGAGCGCATCGACGCGGCACTCACCGAAGTCGGGCTTGCCCATGCGCATCATCTGCATCCGCGCCAGTTGTCGGGCGGCATGGCGCAGCGTGTTGCGTTGGCACGCTGCCTCGCGCGGCAACCACGCGCGTTGCTGCTCGATGAGCCATTTGGCGCTCTCGATGAAGTCACGCGCGCCGACATGCAGCGACTGCTCGTCACCGTCGTGCGCGATACCGGCGCGGCCACCGTGCTCGTGACGCACGACATCGACGAAGCCCTGCTCGTCTCCGATCGCATCGTGCTGCTCGGCAATCAGGGCCGCACGCTGGCGCAATGGCACGTCGACATTCCCGAACCGCGTGAGACGCAGGTGGAAGCGCTGGGTGCCCTGCGCATTGAAATCCTGCAAGCGCTGCAACGCGCGATGTCACGCGACGCGACGAGTGCGGCAAACGCACCGGGCGAATCGCGTCTGTCTCGCGCCGCAAACACGCCGGACGCCTCAAACGCGACGGCGAATTCGCTGTAAATAATCGACCACACCGACCAGACCTACGGGGATCTCTTATCCATGTGCCAAATTTCCCGCCGTGAATGGCTCAAGCTTGCTTCGATGATGACGGTCGCCGGCGCTGCGCCGCTGCTGGCTTCTGCGGCTGCACGTGCCGCGGCCGAGCCCGATGCGCCGTTGCGCATCGGCTACCTGCCGATCACCGACGCCACGCCATTGCTCGTCGCGCACAACAACGGTTACTTCGAGCAGGCCGGTATCAAAGCAGAAAAGCCGACCCTGCTGCGTAGCTGGGCACAGTTGATCGAGGCATTCCTGTCGGGTCAGGTCAACGTCGTTCACCTGCTCTCGCCGATGACCGTCTGGGCCCGTTACGGCAGTCAGGCGCAGGCCAAGGTCGTGGCGTGGAACCACGTCAACGGCAGTGCGATTACCGTGACGAACGACATCAACAAGGTGAGCGACCTTGGCGGCAAGACTGTTGCCGTGCCGTTCTGGTATTCGATTCACAACGTAGTGCTGCAAGGGCTGCTTGCCGCCAACGGTTTGACGCCGGTACTAAAGAAGTCCGGCACGCCGGCGGCCAACGAAGTGAACCTGATCGTGATGGCCCCGTCGGACATGCCACCGGCGCTGGCCGCCAAGCAAATCGCGGGTTATATCGTCGCGGAACCGTTCAACGCTGCGGCCGAGAACCTCAAGGTCGGCAAAGTGTTGCGCTTTACCGGCGACGTGTGGAAGAACCATGCCTGCTGCGTGGTAACGATGCACGAACGTGATCTGAGCGCACGCCCCGAGTGGACGCAGAAGGTCGTCGACGCGATCGTGAAGGCACAGGCATGGACGCGCACGCATCCGGAAGACGCCGCCCGCCTGCTCTCGAAGGAAGGCGAGAATCGCTACACGCCGCATCCGTTCCAGGTGTTGCAGCGCGTGCTGGCCCCGTCGGCGGCGGAAGAAGGCCGTTATCTGGCGGACAAGGCGATCGTGCATGCCGACTGGCACGAGAAGCGCATCGACTTCCAGCCGTATCCGTACCCGAGTTATACCGAAGCCCTCGTGCGTCGTATGCAGAAGACGCAGGTGGAAGGCAACGCGCAATTCCTCGCCAAGCTCGATCCGGCGTTTGTCGCGCGCGATCTGGTCGACGACCGCTTCGTGAAGAAGAGCATTGCGGCGGCGGGCGGCATGAAGGCCTTTGGGTTGCCCGAAGGGTTCACGCGTCAGGAGGTCATCGTTGTCTGATCTGGCGTCCGCAAAGGCAAGCGTTGCGGGTACCGCAGGCTCAGCAACCCATGCGAGTGCAGTCTCCGCTGGCCACCGCGCTTGGCTAGGGTTGGCGGGACTGGCAGGCATTATCGCGATCTGGTGGCTGGGCATTGCGTTACTGACCACACCGGGCTCACTGGCCGCGCAGTTCTCACCCGCAGCAGCGCTGAGCGCCCTGCCCGATCTGTTTCGCGACGAGCAACTCGGCCTGCATATTCTCGCGAGCTTGCGACGCATCGGCGTCGGGCTGGCATGGGCGCTGGTGCTGGGCGTGCCGCTCGGCTTTCTGATCGGTCGCGTGCGCTGGCTCGACGCGACGCTCACGCCGTCGCTGCAATTCCTGCGCATGGTGTCGCCACTGTCGTGGATGCCGATCGCCGTGATGTCGCTCGGCGTTGGCGATCCGGCAGTGTACTTTCTGCTCGCGTTTGCAGCACTGTGGCCGCTGGTGATGAGCACCGCCGCAGGCGTTACGCAAATCGACCGGCGCTGGGTGCAGTTGGGCGAGAGTCTCGCCGCCACCCGTTGGGAGATGCTCTGGCACGTCTACGTTCCTGGCATCGCGGCGCATGTGCTGACGGGCGTGCGTCTGGCGATCGGCATTCTGTGGATCGTGCTGGTCCCGGCAGAAATGCTGGGCGTGAACGCCGGACTGGGCTACCTGATTCTCGACACCCGCGACCGGTTGGCCTATTCGGAGCTGACGGCGGTCATTCTCGTCATCGGCGTGCTCGGCTTCGGCCTCGATTGGGCTGCACGCTTCATCTATCGCCGCTTTAGCGGAACGATGACCGACGAGTGAGCGAGCGCCTCCCCGGCCTTGTTCACCACACCATCTGGTGCGCCGTGAAGGCGCGCTAAGCCCGGCGTCAACGGGCTGACGAGTCGCCGCGTCAGCCCTCCCGTCTCATCTCCCAAAAACGCGAGACGCCGAACGCTTTCATAAAGCACGCTCTTAGCATGCCTCGTACGACACCAGATCCCTTGCCCAACTCGGCATGAATCGATCCAGTGCGTTTTCGATACTCATACGAGGCATGACGGCAATGCATGATTACCTTCGCATCAGTGGGCTTATCGCGCTCGGCATGATCGCCAGCGCTGTTTCGTACGCCGGCGTAACGTTTCCAATCCAAACGCCATTGCTAACGTCGACAAGAAATTTCCGCGACATTGCCGGCGTCGCGGCCAAATACGGTGGCACGGGTCTCAGCAATGGCGTCGCCAACAATGGTGTCATGCGCACCGGCATCTTTTTTCGATCCGGCGCCCTCCCGGCCCCCTCCCTCGCTGAAGAAGCCGCGATCGGTTCCATTGGGCTCACGGAAGTGATCGATCTACGCATGCCCGCCGAAATTGCCGAGCGCACTGACAAACCTATTGCGGGGACCGTCTTTCGCAACATCGACATGTTCAGCCGAATGGATCTGGAGATTTTGACGAGACCCGCGACATCCGTGGTCGCGACGAACGCGGCATTTGTGACAACTTATGGAAAATTTGTCACCGATCCCGCGGCGCGCGACACGCTCAGAACCGTGCTGCTCGACCTTGCCTCATCCAATGGCCCCGTACTCATCCACTGCACGGTAGGCAAAGACCGGACCGGCTGGGTAATGGCAATTTTGGAAGACATTGCCGGTGTGGCACCTGCCCAGCTGATGGACGATTTTCTCGCATCAAACCAGTACTCGGCTCTTTCCATCGAGTCTCTGAAACAACTAAGACTCGCCGAGTACACCCCCTTGCTCGGCGCATCCGTTGCTCAGGAAATATCCGACGCTGAAGGCACCCTGGCGAGCGTGTCACCCGTATGGCTACAGACGTCGCTAGATACCGTGACGCGCGAATACGGCAACATGCAGAACTACCTGATTCAGGGGTTGCGCCTCACTCAGGCGGACATCTATGTGCTGCGCGCAAAGATGGTCCACTACCATTCCCTGCCGGGTCAGGCCGCGCTCAAGGGAAACGCGGCGCGCGGCGCCGAGTTGCTCGTCAAGCTGCAAGAAAGCCCACTCTCGGGACGCTACACAGCGTTCAACAACTATTTTCAATCCGCCGTCGATGGGGGCACGCTCGGTGGGGTCGCCAACCAAATCGGTGGTCAGATTCACGCGGATTCCACGGCCAATCTGCTCAGACAACCGCTGGCCGTAGAGTCGGCCATGCGTGCCTACGTCACCGCACCGGCCGCTGTCAGACAGACACCTGTTTGGGTGACGGTCTGGGCAAATACATCGCGCGCGCGCGGCGCGGCCGGCGTGGCTGGCAGCAAGCAACGCGAGTACGGCGTCCTCGCGGGGATTACACAGCCGGTAACGCCACAACTGGCCCTATACGCCGCAGCCGGGAATGAAAATCAGCGGACGGAAACTGCCGACGCCATGTCAACGCTTGACAGCTTGCAACTGGTCGCAGGAACACGCTACGCGTTCTTTCCCGGGAAAAACAGCCTGTTCGTCGACGGTAGCGTCATGGGCAGCCGGGGCAACTATCAAAGCACGCGCGGCCTGGGCAATGGTCTGGGCACGGCCACCGGTTCAAGCAGAAGCTGGTTGTACAGCACCACGGCCATGCTCGGGAAGTCGTTCGACATGCCAGGGATGACGCTCACGCCGCAAATCGGTGTGCGCTATACCCAGGGGCGTTTGGGCAGCTTCACCGAAAGCGGCAGCGAACTCGCGCTCAATATGCAGGGCCAAAAGCAGCACGTCCTCACCACGCGTGCGCGGCTCGACGTGCACTTTCACGACAGAGCGCTGGGTGCATGGACATTCCGGCCGACATTGACACTGGGACTCGAACGCACGCTTGGCCCGGCGACCGTCAGTAGTTTCGGCACGCTCCAGGGCTATGGCATCAGTCAGACGGCCGCCTACCGCGCCCGTCTGTTCGGCTTGGCTGAACTCAGTGTTCAGGCCGGGCGTGGACCGTTGACGGCAGAATGGCGCGAGACCGTCGGCGGCGGTGAACACGGGGCGATTTCGCTCGCAAGTCTCGCGTCGCTGACGTACCTATTCTAAGAAGCAATTTGCCCCCTCGCCGTCCCCGAAAGGCAAGGCCATCCCGTCAGACAAGGCGGGCCAGTCCCCCATCCGCCACGCGCGTGATCCGGATGTAGTCCACATGGGTGATGCGGCCCTTGATCCTGATTCGCGCTACCTCGTGCCCTCAGGCCGCTACAATAGCGGCCTGAATTCATGACGCCCGACGGAGAACGGATCATCGAGCTAGAACGTATTTTGCAATCGCAGGGCTTCGGCAGTCGCAAGATGTGCCGCAAGCTGGTCGCCACCGGCGCCTTCGCCATCGACGGCGTGGTGCGCGACAACCCGCGCGAATCGATCGATCCGCACGGCCTGCACTTCACACTGGACGGCGAACCGTGGGAATACCGCGAGCATGTCTACGTGCTGCTCAACAAGCCCGCCGGCTTCGAGTGCTCCACCAGCCCCACACACCATGAAGGCGTGCATTCGCTGCTGCCACTGCCGTTGGCCGTGCGTGGCGTGCAACCCGCCGGACGTCTCGATCAGGACACCACCGGCATGCTGCTGCTCTCCGACGATGGCCCGTTTCTGCACGCCATGATGTCGCCACGACGTCACGTCCCCAAGCGCTACATCGCGACCACCAAGCACCCTGTGACGGACGAGATGCTGCAAGCGTTGCGTGATGGGGTGTTGTTGCGCGACGAAACCGAGCTGTTGGCCGCCACCGACGTGATGAGCCCTTCGTCACACGAGATCGCGCTCACGATCACGCAAGGCAAATACCATCAGGTCAAGCGGATGGTCGCTGCGGCGGGCAATCGGGTGGAAGGTCTGGTCAGAACCGCCATCGGCGGTTTGCCGATGGGGACACTTGCGGAAGGGGAATGGCGCTATCTCAACCCCGACGAACTGCTGTCACTGCCGTACGAAATTCCAGCAACCGGTCAGCGGTAACGCCAACACCGCCGGATTCGGCAGAATCGGTGGAATCGGTGGAATCGGTGGAATCGGTGGAATCGAGGCGGACGACGGTGGCGATGGTAACGACGGCGACGAGGGCGGTGCCAACTAAGCCACCAACTAAGCCACCAACGAAGCCGTCAAGTCAGTCGCGCAATGAGCCGCCCGGCTTACCGCCCGCCGCGTCGCGGACCGGGGGTTCGGGCACCCGGACGCCCGGGCGCCGAATTGCCAGCCGCCCCAGTGGTCGAGGACGTGCCCGGTGTGCCCGGCTTGGCAGCCGTTGACGCCCCAGCCGACGCGCCACGCCCGCCCGCTGACGGCCGCGAGGCACCGCCGCGCGGCAGCAGCACCTTGTGGCTATCGTCCTCAAGCACGTACTGGGCACCCTTGTCCTGTCCCAGCGCCTTGACCAGATACGGCATGGTCGTTTTCAGCGTTTCATACAGCTGGAACGGCGGGTTCACGATGAACATACCGCTGCCGTGCAACCCCATGCCGCCCGGCACCGGGGAACTCACGGTCAACGTCACGTGCACCCAGTTCTTGATCGGCTGGTCCTTGATCGTCAGTCGCTTCATGCGTTCGGGCAGTTGCGCGGCCTCGCGGCGCTGCACCAGCGGATACCACACGGCGTACATACCGGTCGGGAAGCGATCGAGCCCTTCCTGCACCGCTTGCGTCGTGCGCGTGTAATCGCGCTTGTCTTCATACGACGGATCGATCAGCGTGAAGCCGCGACGCGGGGCCGGCGGCAGAATCGTCTTGAGACCCGAGAACCCATCGGCGCCGAAGATCATCGTGCGGCGAGCCACTTCACGGCCTTGTGCCTCGAAATTCTCGCGCAGGACTTCCTGCTCCGTCGGGTGGGCCTCGAACAAACGCAGGCGGTCGCGATCGCCCAGCAGTTGCAGTGCGAAATACGGCGAACCCGGGTAGTAGCGCAACTGGCCGTCGGAGTTGAACTCACGCACCAACGCCACGTAGTCCGCCAGCGCGGGCGGCAGGTCGTTACGTTCCCACAGACGGCCGATGCCGGTGTGATACTCGCCCGTCTTGTCGGCCCACTTGCCGTCAAGCGCATAGCCACCCGCGCCGGCGTGCGTGTCGATATACCAGAACGCCGTGTCTTTCTGGCGCATGTAATCGATGCATTCGACGGCGATGAAGTGTTTCAGTACGTCGGCGTGGTTGCCGGCGTGGAAGGCATGGCGGTAGCTGAACATTAGGCAGTTCCTGATTCGTCAGGCGCGATTGTAGCCGACGCGGCGCCCCAGCGCCCTCTCCGCACCTTCAGCGCCCTCAATCGCGTCGCACTAAAACCCATCGGACGCTTCGCAAACACCTCGCAAACACCTCGAAAACATCCTGCAACGCCCCGCGCTCAGGCGCGCTTTGCCGCCTTGGCGCCACCCTTCGCCAGCGCCTTGACGGCCTTGTGACGCGGGCATGCCACCAAATGGTCGTTGATCATGCCCGCCGCCTGCATGAACGAATAGCAGATGGTCGAGCCGACGAAGGTGAAGCCCGCCTTCTTGAGCGCCTTGCTCATCGCATCGGACACTGCCGTGCTCGCGGGCACCTCGCCCAGTGCCTCCCAACGATTCTGCAATGGCTCGCCGCCGACGAACTGCCAGACGAAATCGGAGAATCGAGTACCTGAGGCCTCCATGGCCAGATAAGCCCGCGCACCCTTGATCACGCCGTTCACCTTCAGGCGGTTGCGCACGATGCCCGCGTCGGCCATCAGTCGCGCTTCGTCCTGCGGACCGTAGGCGGCAATGCGCACCGGATCGAAGCCGTCGAACGCCTTGCGATAGTTGTCGCGCTTCTTGAGAATCGTCGACCACGACAATCCCGCCTGCGCCCCTTCAAGCATCAGCAACTCGAACAACGCACGCGAATCGCGCAGCGGCACGCCCCATTCCTCATCGTGATACTGACGGTACTGCTCGAAGCCCTCGCTCCATGGACATCGTTCCATTGGCCCCTCGATCGTTGCGCCCTGAGCGCTTTCGCGCCGCAGACAAAGTCATTGAATTGACGCAAGTGTGCCAGCATTTACCGGGAAAGCACACGCCACGCATCGCGTGGCGGGTTGCTTTCGGCACTACGGCATCGATGGCCCGGAATTTTCCGGGTGCCCACTCGGAATCGGCGCCTTGCGGGCACCTCGACTCACAGCATCAACTGTCCACCGTTGACCTCGATGATCTGGCCCGTCACGTAGCTCGCCAGTGTCTCCGACGCGAGGTAGAGGAACGCGCCCGAGCACTCGTCCGGCACGCCAAGGCGCCCCATCGGAATGCTTTGACGGAACGCCTCGATCTGCGCTTCGGTGCTGAACTGCTCGTGGAACGGCGTCATGATCACGCCCGGCGAGACAGCGTTCACGCGAATACGGTCAGGCATCAACTCCTTTGCCATGCCACGCGTGAGCGTACTCACGAACCCCTTCGCCGCCGCATAGATCAGCGCCCCGGGGCCGCCGCCATGCCGCGCCGCAATCGACGTCACGTTGACGATGGCCCCGCCGCCCTGCTTGCGCATCGCCGGCACCACCGCACGTGAAAACGCCACGACCGAGCGCGCGTTGACGTTAAGCACGTCTTCGAAAAACGCGTCGGTGACTTCGGTAAAAGGCGTGCGTTTGACGAGACTGCCCGCGTTGTTGATGAGCACGTCGATACGCCCGAAGCCGTCGAGCACATGCGCCACGGCGGCATCGATGGCGCCGGTGTCGGCCACATCGGCGGCCACGGTCATGGCCTTCACGCCATAGGCGCGCACGGCCTCGGCCACCGCCTCGGCCTTCTCCTGCGAACGGTTGTAGTGCACGGCCACATTGGCGCCTTGCGCCGCAAACGCTGTCGCCGCGGCGGCACCGATGCCGGTGCTCGCGCCCGTGATCAGCACGAATTTGCCTTTCAGGTCTTCCATAGTGAAATCCTCAAATCCTCAGATCGTCAGTCAAGCCAGCGCGTGTCGTAAGCGTGGACGTGCTGCTCCTGCTCGCCCAGCCCTTCGATCCCCAGACGCATCACGTCGCCCGCTTTCAGGTACACCGGCGGCTTCTGCCCCATGCCTACGCCCGGCGGCGTACCGGTGGTGATCAGATCACCCGGCTTGAGCGTCGCAAACTGGCTCATGTAGTGCACGAGAAACGCGACGTTGAAAATCATCGTCGACGTGTGGCCGGTCTGACGGCGCACACCGTTCACGTCGAGCCACATGCCGAGTTGCTGCGGGTCGCGGATCTCGTCAGTCGTCACCAGCCACGGACCGACCGGGCCGAAGGTATCGAAGCCCTTGCCCTTGTCCCACGTACCGCCGCGCTCGATCTGGTACTCGCGCTCGGAGACGTCGTTCACGATGCAGTAGCCCGCCACATAGTCCAGCGCCTTCTCAAGCGGCACGTAGCGCGCCGTCGTGCCGATCACAAAGCCGAGTTCGACTTCCCAGTCGCCCTTGACCGAGTCTTTCGGCAGCACCACGGGGTCGTTCGGCCCGTTCAGGCAGTTGTCCCACTTGGTGAAGAGCACCGGCTCGGGCGGCGCAGCCAACCCCGCTTCGGCCGCGTGGTCGCTGTAGTTGAGGCCCACGGCAAGAAACTTGCCGAGTCCGGTGAACGGCACCCCCAGACGCCCCGGCGCGGCCACGATCGGCAGCGCATCGACGTCGAGCGCACGCAGCGCCGCCAGCCCTTCCGGGCTCAGCGTTTCGGCGGTGATATCGGTGAGCACGTTCGACAGATCGCGCACTTTGCCGGCAGCATCGAGCAGGCCCGGCTTTTCCTGGCCCTTGGGGCCGTAACGCAGCAATTTCAAAGCAGTTCTCCCAATTGGAGCAGTGGTAGCGGTGGATCAGTTCGACCAGCCGCCGTCGATCACGTGAATGGCCCCGGTCGTGAAGGCCGCATCGTCGGAACCCAGATACACGGCAAGCGCCGCAATTTCGTCAGGCGAGCCAACGCGTCCCATCGGCTGACGCGCCACAAACTGCGCGCGCACCGCCGCTTCGTCCGTGCCCGCCGCATCGGCCTGCGTCGCAATGCGCTGACGCAGCGACGGCGACTCGACGGTGCCGGGACAAATGGCATTGCAGCGAATGCCGCGCGCCACATAGTCGGCCGCGATGGACTTCGTCAGCCCGATCACCGCCGCCTTGGTCGCGCCATAGGCACAGCGATTGGCGACGCCCTTCACACTCGACGCCGCCGACGACATGTTGATGATCGAACCGCGCCCGGCAGCCAGCATGGCCGGCAGAAAGGCCCGCGTGGTGCGGTACATGCTCTTCACGTTCAGGTCGAACGAGAAGTCCCATGCCGCGTCGTCGCACTCGAGAATCGAGCCGTGGTGCACGAAGCCCGCGCAGTTGAACAGCACGTCGACCGGGCCGATTTCGTCGGCCAGCGCCGCGACGGCGGCGGTATCGGTCACGTCGAGCGGGCGACGCACGAGGTTCGGGTGATCGTCGAGTGTGCGCAGTCCTTGCGCATTCAGATCGGTCGCGATCACGCGGGCGCCCTCGCGCAAGTACGCTTCGACGCTGGCGCGTCCGATGCCCTGTGCTGCGGCGGTAATCAAGGCGGTCTTACCCGCCAGTCGGCCTGCCATCGTTGTCTCCTTGATTCTGGGAATGTTCGGAATGCTCGGAATGCTCGGTGTTCCGGGTTGGCTCGGAAGGCGCTGTGCTGCCGATGTAGGCCTCTCGTACGCGGCACAAATGCCGGCGCATCGCCTCGGCGGCCTGCGCCGGATCGCGCGCCTGCAAGGCGGCAATGATGTCGCGGTGATCCTGCAAGCTGCGCTCCAGCACACCCGCCACTTGCGACGTGACGCGCCGGCTCTTCTTGCCAAGCAGATACAGACTGTTGGCGATGCTTTGCAGAAAAGGGTTATCGCACGCGTCGATGATCGTCTCGTGAAACGCCATATCGGCCGCCGAGAAGGTCTCGGGGTTGCCGAGCAGCGACTGCTCGTCCTCGACAAGCGCATGCAGCCGTGCGAGGTGGGCATCGCTCATCTGGCTGGCTGCCAGCGCCGCGACGCCGGGCTCGATGACCAGACGGGCATCGAACAGCGCCTCGAGCGTGCCCGCGTTCAGCTCGATGACCATCTCCAGCGGTT
The DNA here is from genome assembly GCF_002179865.1 of Pandoraea sp. PE-S2R-1. Classification (NCBI taxonomy): domain Bacteria; kingdom Pseudomonadati; phylum Pseudomonadota; class Betaproteobacteria; order Burkholderiales; family Burkholderiaceae; genus Pandoraea; species Pandoraea sp. PE-S2R-1. The sequence goes on from NZ_NGUR01000012.1 coordinate 176,397, forward strand.
CGAGCAGTTCGCGCGTCTGAAGCGTGCCGACAAACGTCCCCTCGCCCTGCCGGATGCGCAGCAGACCCAGCAACGCCAATCCGCGAATCGCTTCACGCACGGCGGGCCGGCCCACGCCGAGCATTGCAGCAAGATCGCGTTCAGGGGGGAGTTGCTGACCGGGCTTGAGCAGCCCGGTACGAATCATCGTGAGCAGCCGCTGGGCGACTTGCTCCGAGACGGAGACCTGCACGATGGGATCGAAGGACATGGCAGCCAGATCGTGAAGTGAACTGGACGAGGCCGCGCCAAATGCGGCGATGGCGGAATGCCCGTCGTTCAGTGGTAAGACCAATGAACACGACGATACGACTGATACCGATCGGATGTCAACTCATTGAGCTCAATGTTTCATCCTATGGAATTTCTTGCCGATTCCGCACTCCGAGTCAAATGCATGGATGGCTGCAAATCGTTTGGCCATGCGCGTTTCGAGCCAAATGATGTTTTGGCCGATGGCTCCTCGCCATTGCGCCCTTTCTGTTGTCTGGGTGTCGCTTTTCTGCGACCATGATTCGCTGCCCCGGGGTTCCTGCCGGGGCAATGCTCCCGCCGTATCCGCTGCATCCGCTTTATCCCTCGAATCCCCCCGAATTCTGGAGTCTCCGACGATGTCCTCCTCAAAGACCGCCAAGCTGGGTCACTGGACCATGTACATGCCGATCGTGGCCCTCGTCGCGTGGGGCGTTGCCGGTGTCCTGCCCTACGGTGTCTCGCTCACGGTATGTGCCATCGCGCTCGCCGGGGCGGTGTTCTCCGCCGTGCACCACGCCGAAACCGTCGCCCACAAGGTCGGCGAGCCGTTCGGCACGCTGGTCCTCGCCGTGGCCGTGACCATCATCGAAGTGGCACTGATCGTCTCGGTCATGCTCTCGGGTGGCCCGGACAAAGCCGGTCTCGCCCGCGACACGGTGTTCGCGGCCATCATGATCGTGTCGACGGGGATTGTGGGTCTGTGCCTGCTGTTCGGCGGCGTGCGCCATCACACGCAAGGCTTCCACGTGGAAGGCGCGAGCGCTGCTCTCGCTGTGCTGTGTGCCCTCTCGGTGCTCACGCTGGTGCTACCGAACTACACCAGCTCAGTGCTTGGACCGGGGCTCACGTCCTCGCAACTGGCCTTCGAAGGCGTGATTGCGCTGGTGCTGTACATGGTGTTCGTGTTCGTGCAGACGGTGAGCCATCGCGACTATTTTCTCGCGAAGGCGCCCAGTGAAGAAGTGCACGTGCCGCCGCCCTCGCGCCGTACTGCCGTGCTGAGTCTTGGCTTGCTGGTGATCGCGTTGCTCGCCGTCGTCGCGTTGGCGAAGAAGCTGTCGCCGGCGGTGGAGCAAGCGGTGGCCGAAGCAGGGGCGCCGAAAGCGGTGGTGGGGATTGTGATTGCTGCGCTGGTGCTGCTGCCGGAAGGGCTGGCCGCGCTGCGTGCCGCACGTGCCAACAAGCTCCAGACGAGCCTGAATCTGGCACTCGGCTCGGCACTCGCCAGTATCGGCCTGACCATTCCTACGGTGGCGGCCGTCTCCCTGTTCCTCCACATCCCGATCGAACTGGGTCTGGCACCCAAAGAGACGGTACTGCTGGCAGTCACGTTGCTGGTGAGCGTGATCTCGCTTGGCACGGGACGCACTACGGTGCTGCAAGGCGCGGTTCACCTTGTGCTGTTCGCGGCGTTCCTGTTCCTCGCGATCGTGCCGTAAGGGACTAAATCAGGACTTCGACGTTCCCTTGGCGGGCGTTGCCGCGCCCGTATCGCCGCCCGCGTCGTGCTTGCCTGCGTCGGCTTCAGCCGGTGCCGGGGCCTTGCCCAGCAGCGAGCCGAGCAGCTTGCTGCCAGCGGGGTTGCGCTTGCCTTGCGCGCCCACGCCATTGCCCGAGGGCGGGCCGCGGCGCACGCCGGCGTTGATCTTCAGTCCTTGTTGCTTGGCGAGGTCGAATTTTTTGAGCGTCATGATGATGTCCTTGTGACCTCCGCTTCGGAGGCCGGTACAGCGTAGCGGTGGTCGCTCAGGGATCGATGCCGAGCGCGCCGTCTTCTACGAGCGTTTTTGCCAATGCATGGGCGGCTTCGAGCGCATCGCCTGCCCAGCGGCAGGTATCGGGTGTCGTGTGCACGAGCGGCGGGTCGAGCGTTTCGATCACGTCGTCCACGTCGCGCCAGCCGGTAAAGTGCACCACTCCCTGAAACTGCCCGTCAGGCATGGGCGCGGTTTCCGCCCAGTAGTAAAAATCGCCCGCCAGCAGGCAGCCTTCGAAACCCATATCCGATCCCGCAAAAAGGCGGCATCGTAGCACGACGGGCGGCATATCGTCGTCAGGCAGTAGAATACTGCGGCATAGCAACCTACGACTCTCTTACCGACATCACGATGTTCACCGGAATTGTTCAAGGCACGGCCACGTTGTCGTCCATCGAAGATCGCGACGGCATGCGCACGCTGGCGCTGGCGTTTCCCGAGGGCTTTTGCGAAGACCTCACGCTGGGCGCCAGCGTCTCGGTCGACGGCGTGTGCCTGACCGTCACGCAACTGCTCTCCCCCACCGCCGCATCGTTCGACGTCATTCTGCAAAGTCTGAACGTCACCACGCTCGGCAGCTTCGGCGTGGGCGCGCAAGTCAATGTCGAGCGTGCCGCCAAAGACGGCGCCGAAATCGGCGGCCATCCGCTTTCGGGCCATATCGACTTCTCGACCGACATTCTGAGCGTGCGCACCTCGGACACGAATCGTGTGCTGCGCATCGCGATTCCGGAAGCGTTTCGCAAGTACGTGTTCGCGAAGGGTTACATCGCGATCAACGGCGCGAGCCTCACGGTCTCGGAAGTCAACCGGCAGGAAGGCTGGTTCGAAGTGTGGCTGATTCCGGAAACGCGTCGCATGACCACGTTCGAAGACAAGCTCGACGGCACCCGCGTGAATATCGAAATCGAGCGCAGCACGCAGGTCGTGGTCGACACCGTGCGCGAGGCAGTGCAAGAAAGCCTCGGCCGTTTGCAGCCCGTGCTCGAAGCGCTGCTGGGGGAGAAAGGGCTGACGCTGGACGACTTCGTGTCGGTGCCGCAACTGCCCTCTGCGGATGCGCAAAACGCGCAGCGCACCACTAAGCCCGCCCCGGATACCAAGGCTTAAGTTCGCCTCAAGCCGCTTCAAGCCACCGACAACCCCCAAGGACATTCATGCAACTCGCCACCTGGAACGTCAACTCGCTCAAGGTCCGTGTCGGTCATGTGCAGGATTGGCTGCGCAGCAACCCCGTCGACGTGCTCTGCCTGCAAGAGCTCAAGCTCACCGATGAGAATTTTCCGATCGCGGAAATTGCGTCGCTCGGCTACACCTCGCACTTCACCGGTCAGAAGACGTATAACGGCGTCGCGCTGCTGGTGAATCACGCCAAAGTCGGTGAAGCCACCGACATCGTGATGAACCTGCCGAATTTTGCCGACGAACAACGCCGCCTGATCGCGGCCACCGTTGGTGGCGTGCGCGTGGTCTGCGGCTACTTCCCGAACGGTCAGGCCGTCGGCTCAGACAAGTTCGAGTACAAGCTCAATTGGCTCGACGCCCTCACGCATTGGCTCTCTGACGAGCTCGAGCGTCATCCGCAACTCGCCCTGCTCGGCGACTACAACATCGCCCCGGAAGACCGCGACGTGCATGACCCGGCCAAGTGGGAAGGTCAGAACCTCGTCTCGCCGCAAGAACGTCAGGCCTTCGCGCGCCTGCAAGGGCTCGGTCTGCGCGACACCTTCCGGATGTTCGATCAGCCGGAGAAGTCGTTCAGCTGGTGGGACTACCGCATGGGCGCGTTTCGCCGCAATGCGGGCCTGCGCATCGACCACATCCTCGTGACCGCCGCCATGGCGGAGCGCTGTACCGGCTGCGAAATCGATCGCGAACCGCGCACGTGGGAGCAGCCGTCCGATCACACGCCGGTGGTGGCGACGTTCAAGGACTGAGCGTTACGGCCAGCATGTCGGGCGCGGCAGCATCGGCGGAAGCATCGCGAACAGCCACCGCCTGCGCGACAAACAAAAACGGCACCGAAATACGGTGCCGTTTTTTATTGGCCTGCCGACGCTCGCTTCACCCGAGCGCCGCAAGGATCTCAATCTACTGACTCGCGCGCGGATCGGTCAGACGCGACTCATAGACGTAGCAGCGAATCGCAGCCTTGTTGCGCGTATCCATCTGCATGAACTCCAGCCCATAAACCCACGTCCCGTCGGCACGCGGCCCTTCCGTGCCTCGCACGGCCGCCATGCCGAGAATCGGCACGACGTCCGCACCGATCGGCACACGGAACTGCATGGCCACGTGCGTGCATCCGTCGGGCAGCGCCGTTTTGGCGACAATGCCCGCCCCGTCAGCGCTGATGTCGCGCACGAGCACCAGCCACTCCGGGGTGTCCTCCGGGTCGGCCAGCATGCGTGTGAACGACGCACGCGAGCTTTCGTCGAGCGGCGACAGTCGCGCCACCAGCCGCGTATCGACACGCGGCGTGCGCCGCACGGGCGTCTCACGGACCTGCGACGGACGCGAGAGCACCACGTAATCGAACGGCCCGTGGTGCACGCTGTGCACGTCGCACGTGAATTCGTAAAGGTTGTCGCCGGGAAACGTCCAGAGGGCAAGCTTGTCGCCGGCCACCACGGGCAGCCGCGTGTCGCCTGCCGCCGGTGGCGTGATGATGAGCATGCCGTTCGGTGCCCGGCCGATCAACCGCGCGCGCACCCGCATGGTTTCGGCATCGGGTGCCACGCGCACCTGCAACCAGGCGCCGATCGGTAACGGCACGGGCAAGCCGTGCAGATACACCGTCGAGGCGCTGGCGGTGGCCGTGTCGAGCGGCGATGCCGAATTGGCCGCCTCGCTGCGCCCTGCTGCTTCGCCCGTGCTGGCCCCTTCGGGCAGCGGCCGGTGCGGCGCGAACATGGTGAACAGCCAATCGAGATCGGCCTCTGAGGGCAAACGCTCGCCGGCCGCCAGCAATGGCGTACCGTCGGCGTCGAACAAAGGCCAGGAGAGTGGAACATGTGCGTCAAGCTCGCGGCGATTGACCGCCACGAACCCCGGATAGCCTGACGCGATACAAGTCGATTGCATGATGCCTGAGAGGGTTACAAACCCCTTGAGAGCCTGGGAACAAGGCATTGACCTTCCCCGCATTCCGGCGCCCGGGGCCACGTCTTGGGCGACCCTCTTTGCACCGTCATCCGTGGCCAACACCCCACAAATGTCGCCAACCTACACAAACTTCGCGCCTCCGGCCGGCCGGAAGCGCCGCCCTGACGGGCAGCGCCTTGCGCGTTCATCTTTGTACCACGAAAGCGCCCCGATCCTTACAGCGCATTATCGGGGGAAATTGCCGTCATTCCGTGCCCGTCCGCCGCCGGCGAAACGCCCGACAAGGCCGACGCGTCGGCCGGTGTGAGCGGTAGCCGGGCCACCCAGAACCACGGCAGCGTCTGCGCAAGAAACCCGGTGAGCCCCGCAGTGCCTTGTATCGTGGGGCTTGCCAGCCAGCCGGCCAATGCCCCCGCCAAGGTTTCAGCATCGCAGGCAGGGTCAGCCAGATAGGTGCGCAAGATCCGGCTCTGTGGCAGTTCGCGCCATGCCCGCTCGTTGCTCATAGCGTCGTTGAACGCCGCCACCGCGTAATGTTTGAGCAAGTCGGGCGGGAGCAAGGCAGGCGCCTGTTCAGGCAGCGTCGCCATACCCATGCTTTCGGGGCACTCGTGCGTGCCTGCGCTGTGGCCTCGTACCGCCCGATATTCAGGCTGCACTGCCAGCCACGTCAGCCCCGCTGCGATCGCCAGCAATCGCGTGCGCTGCGTCGCCTGCACGGCCTGCCGGGAGGCGGTGCAGGCCACCTCGGTCTCCTGAGCCGTCAACACCACCGTCCGGAATACATCGTCGATATCGAGATGCGCGAGGCGCCGCAGCCGCTCACTGTCCGGCTGTGCGGCGGTCCCGACCAGCGCATCGACGCGATCCGACGTCAACATCGCCACCAACGGCAGCGGGTCTCCCGGCACGGTGTCACTATGGAGAACAGCATTCGCGGCATCGCCGCCCGCGTCCCCAAGCCACCGGCCGAGCAAGCGGACGAAGGCCTCTAACTTACGCTCCGTCGGCCAGATGCCGCGAAGACAACCAAAGTCGCGAATCAGCGTGTGAAGCTGCGACATATCGCCCGGGGCATAAGGGCCGTCCACACTGCCCATGTCTGTCATGCCGTCCGCCCCGTGCTCGCATGTCGCCACGCGAACGCCGAGCCAATGCCAGCCAGTCGAAGGGCGCCGCGCCGCAGGTTCAGATGCTATCGCGTCCGTGGCATTCGACGCCGTCGGCACCGACGGTTCGCCATCACGGGCATCGCCCTCGAGCCCAACCGCCAGCAAGTGCTTCGGCACACGCATTCCCACGCGGCCATCGGCACTGGTTAGCACGTAAGTCTTGGGGCCGAACGCATCCGTGCCATCGACGGACAACGCGCTATGCAGATGCGCCGGCAGCGCATCGTGCCAAGCCTTACGCAACGCTTGCGCGTGCGCATCGGCGATCCCCGCAACACCGGCCTCAGCCCAGTACAGCGTCTGGCAAACTGCACCGGCGAGCGGCCAGACAGCGTCAGGCGAATGCGTCAGACAATGCTCAAGCAGCGCCTGAAGCACTGCCGGCAACACCCATGCCGCCTGCACCCGGGTCAGCGGTGTCGCCGACAGGTCACCGATAGCCCGCGTGAGCCATTGCGCTCGCAAGTGTGCAAAACCATCGAGCTTGCCCACCCCCCAAGCGCGGGCTCGGCAGCCAGCAGCCGCCCCAACCATTCACTTTGTTGTACATCGATGCGCAGGCGCGCCAACGCAGGTAATGACGGTGAAGCCTCGCCGAGCCACGACGGTATCGCGCCCGAGCGGCCGGCCAGCGCACGCAGTACCTGCCCGAAGACATCGGCGCGCAAGGCCGGCTGGTCGAATGGCAGCGTCATCCACGATTGCACGACCTCACCCAGCTCGCTTGTCGAGCGCGCACGCAACCAGTCAGCGTCGAGCCGTATCTGCGCCCCTTGCCACTGCGTGCCGCCCAACTGACAACCGGGGCCGATGCGAAGATCGTTCAGACGTGCCCCGCCGAAATGCGCCTCTCGCAAATCACAAGCGAAGAACGACACGCCATCGAGTTTCGCTTCCCGCGCATTCAAGCCGGTGAGTTCGCAGTGCCGGAACACTGCGCGACGCAAATCTGCCCCCGCCACGCAGCCTCCCGCCATCGTCACTTCGCCCCATTGAGACTTCGCTGCGCTCGCGCCTGTCAAGCGCATGCCGGTGGCACCGCAGTCGAAGAAACTCGCGCGCCGCAGCCGGGTGCGCTGCAATGACGCATCGTCGAGACGGTTGTGTGCAAACACCACCGCATCGCAATCGGCATCGCTGAAGTCCGCCCCCGCCATCGCCGCGAAGCGGAAATCGGCGCCTTGCGCGCGGACTTTCGACAACCGCCCGCTGCTCAGGTCTGCTGCCCGGAAGGTGGCATTGCGCAAATCGGCGCCCTCGAAATCGGCCCCTACATTGCGCGTGCCGTCGAGCTTTGCCCCGTTGAGCGATGCACCGCCCCACTGCACGCCGTCGAAGCAGCCGTGACTCAGCCGGGCCCCGGAGGCCTGCACGCCACGCAAGTCGGCCATCGGCACCGAGAGGTCGGGCAAGTCGGCATTGCGCAGGTCGGTCAGCGTCAGCGCAACGCCCAGCACCCCGGCCGGCCACTCGCGCACCGGCGAGTGACGGCAATGCGACACGTCGAATCCGTCGGTGTCTGCCAAGGCCACCCAGTGCCACTGCGTTGGCCGGGTTGCCGCCGCCGCTGCGGTGGCGTGAGTCACCGATGGCGGCGTCTGAACCTGAGCCTCGCGACACCACTGGACCAGTGCACGCAGCGCCCCGGCAACGTTACCGTCCGGTGCAAGATGCGCGAACCGCAAGCGCCATGCCCGCGTCAGCGCCCGCTCGTCAAAGGGCAGTGCACTCGACGATGCCCCGCACGTCGAGCCGGGTTCGGTGTGTCGATCCGAGCGATCCGAGACAGCGTGCCGCGTCAACGTCCCGGCATCTTGTTCAAGGACATGCACCAGCCACGCCACTTGCTGCCCGATCGCGCGACGTTCGTCTTTCCCGGCACACAGAATCAACCTACGCAGCGCCTCGGGCGGTGCCGCACTAAGTTGCTCAAGATCGTGATAGGACAGCGCGTCCTCTGCCGACATGCGCTCGGACGGGCGGACACTCGGGTAACGCTGTGTGGGGGCGGATGCGTTTGAGAACAGGACCATGTGTGGCTCCTCGTCGCGCACGCTCATGCGTGACGCGAACAAAAAGCGACCATGGTGCCGAAGGAAACCGGACCAGCGCGTTGGGTAAATTCCGAATTAGTACACCGACACGTGAGGGGCGTCCTTCGCGTGACGGCGTCCGACACCATCCACAAGAAACGCGAACTGCCGCCGCGAACGCCACAAAAAAATCGGGCGGCACCGAGTCGAAACCCGTTGTGCCGCCCGGTATTACGCAGGGCTGTCCGGTGCTGCCCGTACCATCGACGTCGGGCGCGCTACCCGCGCTTCAGCATCAGCCGAGGCAGAGTGTCAGCGCGTCGCGCCAATCGGGCGCGCGTACGCCAAACGTGCGGGCGAGCTTGTCATTGTCGAGTACCGAATACGCCGGGCGCTTGGCCGGCAGCGGATACGCAGAAGTGGGAATCGGCACAACATTCGGACGCTTTTCCGCAGCGCTCAGATCGAGAATGGCCTCGGTGAAACCGTGCCACGTTGTCTGGCCCGCCGCCGTCAGGTGATAGACGCCGCTGCGCTCACGCCAGAAGTCGGCATCGAAGCCCTGCTCGTTGGTCCCTTGCGCCAGCGTCTGTGCCGTCAGTTCTGCAATCGTGCGACACCAGGTCGGGGCACCGTGCTGATCGGCCACGATACGCAGTTCATCGCGTTCGCGCGCCAGCCGTTGCACGGTCAGCAGAAAGTTGGCCCCACGGTTGCCATACACCCAGCTCGTCCGCAGTACGAGGTGATTCGCACCGCTCGCCGCAATGGCGGCTTCGCCAGCCAGCTTGGTGCGGCCATAGGCGTTCTGCGGATTGGTGGGTTCTTCTTCGCGATACGGCACGCTGGACGTGCCATCGAAAACGTAGTCGGTGGAATAGTGAACGACGAGTGCGCCGAGGCGCTTGGCCTGCTCGGCCATGACGCCGGGCACCACGGCATTGACCTGATACGCCGCCGCCTCTTCCGTTTCGGCCCGATCGACGGCCGTATAGGCGGCCGGATTGACGATCATGTCGGGGGCGAAGTCGCGAATAGTACGCACGACACTGTCAGTGTCGAGCAGGTCCATCTCGCTACGCGCAGGTGCGTAGACATCGCCCATGCCTTGCAGGCAACGCGCCAATTCCCAGCCCACTTGTCCGGTGGCGCCTGTCAGCAGGATACGTCTCGTCATGGTACGACTCCCTTGTCTCGGATCAGATCGGTGAAACAGGGGAGCCTACCGCGATTACCTTCAGGTTTCCAGCCCCAACTCCTGAATTTTCCGGGTAATGGTGTTGCGGCCGATGCCCAGACGGCTTGCCGCCTCGACCTTCCGACCTCGCGTGAAGTCGAGCGCCTCGTTGATCAGAGCGGTCTCGAAGCGGCGCGTCAACTGGTCCATGACATCCGGCGACGCCGAGCGCAGCAACCTCGCTACCTCGCGACGCAGAATCGGTTCCCAGCTATCCGCTCCGGTCGCGTCGCCCGTTGCAGGCGCACCATTCGCGCCGTTCTGCGCGACAGCGGCACCCGCACCACCGGACATGCCGTTTGCGCCTGCGTAGCCCGCACCCGCTGCACCCGCCACGCCACCGACCGGCGTGCTGACCGCAGCGTTTGCAGGCGCCGCCACCGCTGCCGCATAGGCCGGCGCGGGCGCACCCGAGCCCGTGATGGATGTTGGTGCCAACGTCTGGAATTCCGGCGGCAGATCCTTGATTTCGACGGTCTGTGCCGGCGCCATCACCGTGAGCCAGTTGCTCAGGTTCTCCAACTGGCGCACGTTGCCCGGGAACGGGAAGCGCGTCAGGTGATTGAGCGCGCCCTCGCTGATGCGCTTGGTCTCGACGCCGAGATCGCGCGCACTCTTTTGCAGGAAGTGACGCACCAGCAGCGGAATGTCTTCGTTGCGCTCACGCAGTGACGGCAGACGCAAGCGAATGACGTTGAGGCGGTGGTACAGATCCTCGCGGAACAGGCCCTGCCGCACACGATCTTCCAGATTCTGGTGAGTCGCCGCGATCACGCGCACGTTGGCCTTGATCGGGCTGTGCCCGCCCACGCGGTAATAGTTGCCGTCCGAGAGCACACGCAGCAGGCGCGTTTGCAGATCGAGCGGCATGTCGCCGATTTCGTCGAGAAACAGCGTGCCGTTCTCGGCCTGTTCGAAGCGCCCGCGCCGGGTGGCTTGTGCGCCGGTGAACGCGCCACGCTCGTGACCGAACAGCTCGGATTCCAGAAGATCTTTCGGAATCGCTGCCGTATTGAGCGCGATGAATGGCCCCGCAGCGCGTGGCGAATGCCGGTGCAACGCGCGGGCAACGAGTTCCTTGCCCGAGCCCGATTCGCCCGTGATGAGCACCGTCGCGCTCGAATGCGACAAGCGGCCGATGGCGCGGAACACGTCCTGCATCGCGCTCGCCTGCCCAAGAATCTCGGGCTCTTCGGTGATGCGCTCGTCGTCGGTCGCTTCGCGCAGGCTTTCTTCCACGGCCCGCAGAATCAGTTCGACCGCACGATCCACGTCGAACGGCTTGGCGAGGTATTCGAACGCCCCGCCCTGAAACGCGGCAACCGCGCTGTCGAGATCCGAGAACGCCGTCATGATGATGACCGGCAGGCCGGGGTGGCGTTGTTTCGCCATTTGCAAAAGCTCGAGCCCGGAACCGCCCGCCATGCGGATGTCCGAGACCAGCACTTGCGGCGAGTCGTGTTCGAGGGCAGCACTGGCTTCGCGCGGGCCTGTAAAGCTGCGCACCGGCAAGTTGGCGCGTGTCAGCGCCTTCTCAAGCACCCATCGAATCGATTGGTCGTCGTCTACTATCCAGATCGGCTTCATTGTTCACCGTGTAACGTCTATGCCCGGCCGCAGGTGTACGGCCGACGGCGTGAGGGCCGCATCAGCCCAGGGGCAGCAGGATTCGGAAATCCGTCCGTCCGGGCCGGCTTTCGCATTCGATCAGACCGTCGTGACGCTGTACGAAAGACTGCGCCAGTGTGAGTCCCAGACCGCTTCCCCCTTCGCGCCCGGAGACGAGCGGATAGAAGATGCGGTCACGAATGTCAGCGGGAATACCAGGCCCGTTGTCGATGACATGCAATTCCAATGCCAGCTTGTGCAAACGTTTGGCAATCGTGATCTTTCTTGCCACGCGCGTGCGTAAAACGATGCGTGCGTCGCCACGTGCAATCTGCTCGCGCAACGCCTCGGCCCCGTTGCGCACAATGTTCAGAAGCGCCTGAATCAGCTGCTCCTTGTCGCCGCGAAAGTCCGGCAGGCTCACGTCGTAATCGCGCTCGATCGACAGCCCCTGCGGGAATTCGGCCAGCACCACCGAGCGCACGCGCTCGCACACTTCGTGGATGTTCACGTCGGTGGCGATGTACGGATGGCGATGCGGCTCGAGCAGCCGGTCGACCAGCGTTTGCAGCCGGTCGGACTCCTTGATGATGACCTGCGTGTACTCACGCAATTCACGCTGATCCAGCTCGAACTCCAGCAACTGCGCCGCCCCGCGAATGCCACCGAGCGGATTCTTGATCTCGTGCGCCAGATTGCGGATGAGCTGCTTGTTCATCAACGCCTGATCGATGATGCGTTCTTCGCGCTCGTTCTTGATCTTCTGTTCGTTCTCGATCAGCTCGACGATCACGAAATCGGGCGCCGCCTCGGGGGCGGCCACGATCGCGTGCGTGTGCAAAGGCTCCTGCGCGGTGCGTTCAAGCACCAAATCGAGGCGCGTGGTCTGAAAGTGATTGGCGATCAGCTCGACCATGGTCGACGCCAGCACGTCGCCGTTGGTGAACACGTCGCTCCACGTCATCTGCGACAGCGAGCGGCGCGAGAGCGCCAGCAACGCTTCGGCCGCCGGGTTCGCGAACACCACGCGCAGCGTGTGCTTTTCGAGCACCAGCAGCACAGTCGGCAACGCTTCGAGGCCCGGCAAAATGCCGGTCGCCGCGAGCTTCACAGCCGACGGATCGTCACTCTGCGCAAGCAACGGCTCGGCTGCCACATCGGCAGACACCATTGCCGCCTGCGTCTCGCCCTTCGGCCGGGCACCGGCTCGTACACTTTTCATCAAGGATCGAGGCGATAAATTCATGGTGGATAACCTGGTGACTGGCAGTGCCGGTCACGGCACGCAGGGATAAAAAAGGGGGACGGCCGCGGCCATCCCCCTCTGGCTTGCAAGCATGACGGTCGGCCGCTGGCGTTCCGTCATGCCGGCGCATTCCCTGCGCAGCGCTTCGATTACAGCGAGTAGTACATCTCGAACTCGAGCGGGTGCGTGGTCATCGCGATACGACGGGCTTCGTCGCTCTTGAGTGCGATGTACGAATCCAGCATGCCGTCCGTGAACACGCCGCCACGGGTCAGGAACTCGCGGTCTTCGTTCAGGTACTCCAGCGCCTGTTCGAGGCTCGAGCACACGGTCGGGATCTTTGCATCCTCTTCCGGCGGCAGGTCGTACAGGTTCTTGTCAGCAGCTTCGCCCGGGTGGATCTTGTTCTGCACGCCATCCAGACCGGCCATCAGCATGGCCGAGAAGGCCAGGTACGGGTTGGCCATCGGGTCCGGGAAGCGCGCTTCGATGCGGCGGCCCTTCGGGTTGGCAACGTACGGAATGCGGATCGATGCCGAACGGTTACGGGCCGAGTAGGCCAGCTTGACCGGGGCTTCGAAGTGCGGGACCAGACGCTTGTACGAGTTGGTCGACGGGTTCGTGATCGCGTTCAGGGCACGGGCGTGCTTGATGATGCCGCCGATGTAGTACAGCGCGAATTCCGACAGACCGCCGTAGCCGTTACCGGCGAACAGGTTCTGACCATCCTTCCAGATCGACTGGTGGATGTGCATGCCCGAACCGTTGTCGCCAACGATCGGCTTCGGCATGAACGTGGCCGTCTTGCCGTAGCTGTGGGCAACGTTCTGCACCACGTACTTCAGGATTTGCGTCCAGTCGGCGCGTTGCACCAGCGTCGAGAAACGGGTGCCGATTTCGTTCTGGCCTTGACCGGCGACTTCGTGGTGGTGCACTTCAACCGGCACGCCCAGTTGTTCGAGCAACAGGCACATTTCCGAGCGCATATCTTGGAACGTGTCGACCGGTGCGACCGGGAAGTAGCCGCCCTTCGTGCCCGGACGGTGGCCGGTGTTGCCGCCTTCGAAGTCCTTCGACGACGACCACGGTGCTTCTTCCGAGCCGATGCGCACGAACGTGCCCGACATGTCGGTGCCCCACTGGACCGAGTCGAAAATGAAGAATTCCGGCTCCGGACCGAAGAAGGCGGTGTCGCCCAGGCCCGTGCTCTTCAGGTACGCTTCGGCGCGCTTGGCGATCGAGCGCGGGTCGCGGTCGTAGCCCTTGCCGTCAGCCGGCTCAACCACGTCGCAAGTCAGCACCAGCGTGCTTTCTTCATAGAACGGATCGATGTAGGCGGTGTTGGCGTCCGGCACCAGCAGCATGTCCGAGGCTTCGATGCCCTTCCAGCCGGCGATCGACGAACCGTCGAAAGCGTGACCGCTCTCGAACTTGTCGGCGTCGAAGTGCGACACCGGCACCGAGACGTGTTGTTCTTTGCCGCGCGTGTCGGTAAAGCGGAAGTCGACGAACTTGACATCTTCTTCCTTCACCAGGTTCAACACATCTGCCACTGATTTGCTCATGCTATCTCCCGAAAGATTCAATACTGGCGCTGCCGGCGCTAGTCACCAGCGTCGCCGCACCCTCTTAACGAACTCCGTGTTCGGATTCACCAGTGATTAGCACGAAGCGTGCCAGCCACTGATACTGCGCTCGCCGCATGGCGGTTTCCGTCCGGGTTTCGCCCTATCTCCCTCTGATTTCTAAGGAAATAATGAATTGAGCGATTGCCGGCGGAAGAATTCCCGTTCCCGGGCGGCGATTCTCCCTCTTGGTGCCGTTTTGGTGCAGGCCGCACCAAAATAACCCCATGTTGGTGCATTGGCGAATTATGCACCTTTTAGGTGCCACTCGCCGATTTGCACCGACCCGAAATTGTGCATCCGAATGCACCGTCTGTACACGTGGTCATCCTCTGAAGCGCGCACGATCGGCTATGTATGTGACGTAAAGTGCACGCTAGAATGAGAGTCAACCTTCGACCAACGAGATCACAGCAATATGACAAGCGCGAAAGCCATTCTCGAACAAGCCGCCCAACGCCGCGCCGCCGGCCAACTTGCCTACTCTGGCGCCGTGACCCCGGAAGAAGCGCTGGCGCTGCTGCAAGCCGATCCGGCGGTGCGTCTGATCGACGTGCGCACGCGCGCGGAGCTCGATTGGGTGGGCCGCCCGCAGGTGCCCGACGGCCAATACGTCAATGTGGAATGGGTGCGCTACCCCGGCGGTGTGCCCAACGAGCAGTTTCTGGAGCAACTGGCGTCGCAGGCCGCCAGCAAGGACACGCCGCTGCTATTCCTGTGCCGCAGCGCCGCGCGCTCGAAGGCGGCCGCAAAAGTGGCCTATGAAGCCGGTTACGCGCAATCGTTCGACATCCTCGAAGGCTTTGAAGGGGACAAGGACAGCGCAGGTCATCGCAAACATGTGAGCGGCTGGTGCTTCCGCGGGCTGCCGTGGCTCGGCGCGTAAGATCACTGCACCAAGTCATCAAAGCACCGAATCATTGATTCACCGATTCACCGATTCACCAATTCGGAGCGTTCCCGCTCAAATGAAGCCATCGGGTTACGCGGGTACGTAACCCGAACAACCGATCGAACAACGCAAGCACAACAACGACGCATCGCCGCAAGGAGACATCCCCCATGGACTGGACCCATCTGCTGACTTTCGCCCTCGCGCTGTTCGTGGGCGCGGGAACGCCCGGCCCCGGCATCGCTGCCATCGTGGCGCGCGTGCTCGGACGCGGCATGCAAGGTGCCGTAGCGTTCTCGGCAGGTGTCGCAATCGGCGACGTCGTGTGGCTCACGCTGGCGGTGCTTGGTGTGGCGGCGTTGGCCCATACGTTCTCGGGCGTGTTTCTGGCGATCAAGTACGCGGGCGCTGCCTATCTGCTCTATCTCGCGTGGAAGATGTGGCACGCCCCCGCCGTGGCGCCGGCCGAGCCGATGACCAACGCCCCGCGCGAGAAGTCGTGGCGGCTGTTCCTCGGCGGCTTGTCGGTCACGCTGGGCAATCCGAAAGTCGTCGTGTTTTATTTCGCGCTGCTGCCCAACTTGCTCGACCTGCAACGCATCACCGCACTCGGCTATTTCGAAGTCGTGGGCGTGACGCTCTCGGTGCTCACGATCGTGTTCGGCAGTTACATCCTGCTGGCCGCGCGTGCGCGCCGCCTGCTCAGTTCCGCCCGTGCCGTGCGTCGGCTGAACCGGGCCACCGGCACGGTGATGGCTGGCGCAGCGGTCGCCATCGCGACGCGATAACCAGAACGTCTTCCGCATTGTTGCGTCAAGCGGAGGGGTTCATTTGCTCAATTGCGGTTTCTCCCCCGTCGCCCGGCCTCTACACTCGTGGCGTGGGTGGTGCAGTTAGCGCAGGGCAATGCGCACTTCCCCTTCGTCACTCACATGCGTCGGCCGCCTGCGAAAGTCCGCAGGCGTACGACCTCCGGCCCTCGTTGCGTTGTCGCCCCCTCAGCTGTATCGCGACAACGCAACACGACGCACGCAAGTCGGACGGCATCTCCGGCTTGCGCTGCGTCACCTCTTTACGTCACATCGATATCACCCCGGTATCGGTGCCGTAGGGTCCGTTGACAGGCGCGCGCCCGCGTCTTTCCGGGGCATCGTCAAGCACATCCGGCCAGTCCTCTTCCCCTCTGGCCGGGGCAGGCGCCGACGATGCCTTCGGGCGCATCTCCTGTCGCCGTGCGTCCTGCGCTATTGCGTGGCACGCATGGGACTTTCTGCCCGCCCCTCGCCCAGGGAGCGGGCTTTTTTCGTAGCGGCACGTGCACTGCGTGCTACCATGCTGCCGTTTCAATTTGCATAGACAGGATCATCCGGTGAGTCAAATCGAATTCGATATCGAGTGGACCGAACGCGCAGCGAAAAAGGCCGAGCGGATCATCAAGAAGGACACGCCCATCGCGCTGCCGCCGATCGAATGCATGCCAGCCGAAGGCGACGTGCTGTTTCTCGGTCAGGGCGACAAAAAGCAGCCGTTCGTTGTGGTGGAGCGCCAGTATCACCACGAAGGCGAAGACGCATGGACGATCGTCCTGATTCTCGACCTGCCGGACTAATGCTCACTCGCGCGACAACGTGCTGATAAGCACGCGGTGGCGCAAGTCCAAACGCATCGCATGCGGCGCGGCCACTGGGGAAATCCCGGTTGCCGCGCCGCTTTGCTTGGGGCGAGCCATTTTCTATACTCGAATCGCGTCTTACGCCGCGTGATATCGACCGGGAGATGGACCATGGTCATGCCCCACCTTTCCAATGCGCAACTCGTCGTGATGTTTGCGATTGCAGTGTTCGGAGCGATTGTCGTCGGCGCGATGCCGTGCAAGGGAGCCGTGCGAATGTGTTGGCGTTCGCTGCTGGTCGTGGTGGGGGCAGTGCTTGCCGTGCTGGCATTCGAACTCGTCCCGCTGCTCGCGTGAGACCTTTTTTGCGGAATTTCATCATTAAGGGTTGACCCCATGCGGAAGAGCCGATAATATCTCGGTCTCGTTGGGGCGTTAGCTCAGTTGGTAGAGCAGCGGACTCTTAATCCGTAGGTCGAGTGTTCGAGTCACTCACGCCCCACCAAACGAATTTTTGAAGAAAGGCTGCTTTGCCGTGCAGCCTTTTTTTATTCCCGGTTGCACCGGGGCGTTAG